>NZ_JAYSFM010000008.1:0-3520 GCF_041913365.1 Nocardioides sp. | reverse complement strand
CGCCCGTGAGCGGTGGTCGAGGGGGATTCAGCGGCCCCGGAATCCGCCTGGGCCACCGCTCCCCCCGCGCGCCCACGTACGACACGCCCGCCGGCGGTGGTCCACCTACGTTTCCCGCCCGCCGAATGCAGGTGGGCCACCGCTCCCCCGGCGCGCCGACGTACGACACGCCCGTGAGCGGTGGTCGAGGGGGATTCAGCGGCCCCGGATTCCGCCTGGGCCACCGCTCCCCCCGCGCGCCCACGTACGACACGCCCGCCGGCGGTGGTCCACCTACGTTTCCCGCCCGCCGAATGCAGGTGGGCCACCGCTCCCCCGGCGCGCCGACGTACGACACGCCCGTGAGCGGTGGTCGAGGGGGATTCAGCGGCCCCGGATTCCGCCTGGGCCACCGCTCCCCGGATGCACGAAGGCCCGCCACCCCGGTGGGGTGGCGGGCCTCGCGATGGAGCGTGGATCAGGCCTTGGGCTCGTCCTCGGTCGACTCGTCGGCGTCGGCCTCGGCGGCCGGCTCCTCGGTGGTCTCCTCGGTGGCAGCCTCGGTCTCCGTGGCCTCGGCCTCGGGGGCGTCGGTCTCGGTCGCCTCGGGGGCCTCGGTCTCGACAGCCTCGGTCTCGACGACCTCGGTCTCCTCGGCAGCCGGCGCCGGGGCGGCGGCCTTCTCGGTCTTCTTGGTCGAGGGGGCCTTCGGGCTGTAGGCCTCGGTCACCAGCTCGATGACCGCCATGGGGGCGTTGTCGCCCTTGCGGGGGCCGATCTTGGTGATGCGGGTGTAGCCACCGGGACGCTCGGCGAAGGTCGGCGCGATCTCGGTGAACAGGGTGTGCACGACCGACTTGTCGCGGACGGTCTTGAGGACCTCACGACGGTTGTGCAGGTCGCCACGCTTGGCCTTGGTGATCAGCTTCTCCGCGACCGGGCGTAGCAGGCGCGCACGGGTCTCGGTGGTGGTGATCCGGCCGTGCTCGAACAGGGCGGTGGCCAGGTTCGACAGCATCAGGCGCTGGTGGGCAGGGCTGCCGCCGAGGCGGGGACCCTTCTTGGGCTTGGGCATGTGGTGCCTTCTTCCTCTCGGGCCGTGTCAGGTACCCGGGTAGACGACCGGCGTGCTGCCGGTCGGTTTGGGTGGTACGGCCCTGGGTGGCCAGGGCCGGGAGGTCAGAGCTGCTCGTCCTCGATGAACGCGTCGTCGTCGTCGTCGCCGTAGGCGGCGAGGGCGGCGTGCGGGTCGAAGCCGGGCGCGCTGTCCTTGAGCGAGAGGCCCATCTCGACGAGCTTGGCCTTCACCTCGTCGATGGACTTCGCGCCGAAGTTGCGGATGTCGAGCAGGTCCTGCTCCGAGCGGGAGATGAGCTCACCCACGGTGTGGATGCCCTCGCGCTTGAGGCAGTTGTAGCTGCGGACCGTGAGCTGCAGGTCCTCGACCGGCAGGGCCAGGTCGGCGGCCAGCTGCTCGTCGACGGGCGACGGGCCGATGTCGATGCCCTCGGCCTCGACGTTGAGCTCACGGGCCAGGCCGAACAGCTCGACGAGCGTCTTGCCGGCGGAGGCGATCGCGTCGCGGGGACGGATCGACGGCTTGGTCTCGACGTCGATGACGAGCTTGTCGAAGTCGGTGCGCTGCTCGACACGGGTGGCCTCGACCTTGTAGGTCACCTTCAGCACGGGGCTGTAGATCGAGTCGACCGGCATGCGGCCGATCTCGTTGTCGGCACCCTTGTTCTGGACCGAGGAGACGTAGCCGCGGCCACGCTCGACGACGAGCTCCATCTCCAGCTTGCCCTTGTCGGACAGCGTGGCGATCTTGAGCTCGGGGTTGTGCACCTCGACACCGGCGGGCGGGGTGATGTCGGCGGCGGTGACGTCACCGGCACCCGACTTGCGCAGGTACATCACGACCGGCTCGTCGTGCTCCGAGGAGACGACGATGCCCTTGAGGTTGAGGATGATCTCGGTCATGTCCTCGGTGACGCCCTCGATGGTCGAGAACTCGTGCAGGACGGAGTCGACCTTGATGCTGGTGACCGAGGCACCCGGGATGGAGCTGAGGAGCGTACGCCGCAGCGAGTTGCCGAGCGTGTAGCCGAAGCCCGGCTCCAGGGGCTCGATGACGAACCGCGAGCGGAACTCGTCGACGGTCTCTTCCGTGAGGGTGGGGCGCTGAGCGATGAGCACGGAGTTTTTCCTTTCCGGATCCACCCGCTATTTGACGGATCCGAACATGGTGAGGAGTGGTGTGGAAGAGGGGCATCGGCGACCGCCCGCAGGACGGACGGCCACCGACAAGGTCACTTCTTGGAGTAGTACTCCACGATGAGCTGCTCCTGGACCGGCACGTCGATCTGCGCGCGGACCGGGACCTGGTGCACGAGGATGCGCATCCGCGACGGGATGACCTCCATCCACGCGGGGGTGACGCGCTCGCCGTGGGTCTCGCGAGCCACGATCAGCGGGGTCATCTCCAGCGACTTCTCGCGCACGTCGATGATGTCGTGGTCGGTGACCTGGAAGGACGGGATGTTGACCTTCTTGCCGTTGACCAGGAAGTGGCCGTGCACGACGAGCTGGCGGGCCTGGCGGCGCGTCCGGGCGAAGCCGGCGCGGTAGACCACGTTGTCGAGGCGGCACTCGAGGAGCTGCAGGAGGTTGTCGCCGGTCTTGCCCTGGCGACGGCTGGCCTCCTTGTAGTAGCGGACGAACTGCTTCTCCATCACGCCGTAGGTGAAGCGAGCCTTCTGCTTCTCACGCAGCTGCAGGAGGTACTCGGACTCCTTGATGCGGCCGCGGCCGTGCTGGCCGGGAGCGTAGGGACGCTTCTCGAAGGCGGCGTCGCCGCCGACGAGGTCGACACCGAGACGGCGCGACTTGCGGGTCATGGGACCGGTGTAGCGGGCCATGTTTCAGTCTCTCTTTCTCAGTCTCGGGTCAGACGCGGCGGCGCTTGGGCGGCCGGCATCCGTTGTGCGGGGTGGGCGTGACGTCCTGGATGGTGCCGACCTCGAGGCCGATGGCACCCAGCGAACGAATGGCGGTCTCACGACCCGAGCCCGGACCCTTGACGAAGACGTCGATCTTCTTCATGCCGTGGTCCATGGCGCGACGGCCGGCGGCCTCGGCAGCCATCTGGGCGGCGAAGGGGGTGGACTTGCGCGAGCCCTTGAAGCCGACGGTGCCGGCAGAGGCCCACGAGATCACCGCGCCGGTCGGGTCGGTGATCGTGACGATGGTGTTGTTGAACGTGCTCTTGATGTGGGCTTCGCCCTGGGCGACGTTCTTCTTCTCCTTGCGGCGCACCTTGGTTGCGCGGCTCTTGGGAGGCATTCAGTAACTCCTGAGGTCTGGTCTGGAAGCTTCGATGACGAGGATCAGCGCAGGGCGCCGATCACTTCGCCTTCTTCTTGCCGGCGACGGTGCGCTTGGGGCCCTTGCGGGTGCGCGCGTTGGTCTTGGTGCGCTGGCCGCGGACCGGGAGGCCCATGCGGTGGCGGCGACCCTGGTAGCTGCCGATCTCGATCTTGCG
>NZ_JAYSFM010000007.1:0-193247 GCF_041913365.1 Nocardioides sp. | reverse complement strand
GCGCACTTGGCGAGCAGCTCCTCGGCGATCTGGAGGTTCTCCTCCAGCGGCACGGCCGAGCCGTCCCACATGTGCGACTGGAACAGCGGCGCCTCGCCGCGGGCCACGCGCTCGGCGGAGATGTCGAGCAGCGGGCGGACGAAGCCGTCGAGCTTGTCCTTGGGGCAGTGGTCGGTGTGGAGCGCGATGTTGACGGGGTAGTTCTTCGCGACCTCGGCGGCGTAGGCCGCGAAGGCGACCGAGCCGGTGACCATGTCCTTCACTGACGGGCCGGAGAGGTACTCCGCGCCACCGGTCGAGACCTGGATGATGCCGTCGGAGCCGGCGTCGGCGAAGCCCTTGAGCGCGGCGTTGAGGGTCTGGGAGGACGACACGTTGATGGCCGGGTAGGCGAAGGACCTCTCCTTCGCGGCGTCCAGCATCTGCGCGTAGACCTCGGGGGTGGCGATGGGCATCGGGTTCTCCTCTGAAGCGGTCAGGCAGGCGCTGCCAACCCTAGTGGCTACCCGTGAGTCCGCCAGAGGCCGAGGACCCGTCTCACGACGTGACAACCGAAGTCCGCCCCGGTCCGTGTCAGGGGTGGAAGGCTCACCCGGGGGAAGGACCACGAGATGACCACGCAGATCGACTGGCAGCGCGAGCTGGACGCCTCGTTCGGCAGCGGCGAGGACGTGCCTGTCGGGCACTACGTCGCCGTCGGGCACACCGCCGTACGCCGTCGCCGCGCCGCCTTCTCCGCCGCCGCCGTCGCCGCGACCCTCGTCGTGGGCCTCACCTGGACCCTCGCTCCGGGGCAGGCGCCCCGCAGCACCGAGGCTCCCCTCGCCACCGACCCGAGCAGCACCCGGTCGGCGGAGCCGGACACGACCGCCGTCGACCGCGCACGCTCGCGGACGGCGTGGGGGAAGGGCGAGCCGCCGGTCCGGGTCCTCCCCGACGGCAAGGGCCCGGAGGTCCGCGAGGGCGCGGTGGTCCACGAGGTCCGCAACGACCTCTACCCCGGCAAGGAGTCCGAGTCCGCCGCCTTCGACGTCACCTACGACGACGTCCGCTGGTGGGTGACGCTGGAGTGGGACGCGGGCGGCGCCGCGATGACGTCCAGCCCGGCCGAGGACGACACCCACGACACCTTCGCGGAGTTCGTGGCCGCGACCGTCGCGACGGGCGGCATGACCCACGGGCCCGCGGGCGACGACCCGGCCATGGCCGGCGACCTCGTGACCTGGCATGGCGGCGAGGTCGTCCCGGCCCCCGGGGTCACCGTGGTGAGGCGGGTGGACGATCCCGTGGTCGGTGACGAGTCGATCGGGCTCGTGGTGCGCTCCGAGGGCAGCACCACGTGGATGCTCCTCACCCAGGGTGGCGCCGCGGCCACGTGGTCGCTCGACACCGACTCCGGGTGGCTCACGTTCGACCAGTGGCTCGCCGACCAGGTGGCGCTGCAGACCGGCAGCCCGGGACTCCACCTGGTGAAGCTCGCGGCGGACGGCACGGTCACGGCGACGGCTCCCAGCGTCGAGGTGCTCGAGCAACGCGCCGACCCCGACCTCGAGAGGTACGGCACCGGCGACGGCGGCCCGTCGGCCGTGGCCCTGCTGGAGTGGCAGGGCGAGCGCTGGTTCGTCCTCGCCGTGCGCTTCCCCGAGAACGACGCCGTCACCACGGTCGCCGCGGCCAAGGCCGGCGGCGCCGAGACCCTCGACGAGTTCGTCGCGTTCATGGCCGACAAGGCCGACGAGGGCGGCATGCGATGAAGCACGACGCAGCTTTCTCGGACTTCGTCGCGGCCCGGCAGGCCCACCTGCGCCGCATCGCGTACGCGCTGTGCGGCGACTGGCACCGCGCGGACGACCTCCTGCAGACGGCCCTGACCAAGCTGTACGTCGCCTGGCCGCGGATCCGCCACGAGGGCGGCGAGGAGGCCTACGTCCGCCAGATCATGGTGCGGGCCAACATCGACGAGTCGCGGCGGCCCTGGCGCCGCGAACGCCCCAGCGACGTCCTCCCCGACGCGCCCGCGGAGGGCGGGGCCCAGGTCGAGGAGCGCTCGGCGCTGTTCGAGGCGCTCCAGGCGCTGCCCGAGCAGCAGCGGAAGGTGGTCGTGCTCCGCCACTGGCTGGGGCTCTCGGTGCGGGAGACCGCGGCCGAGCTGAAGATCAGCGAGGGCACGGTCAAGAGCCACAGCAGCCGCGGGCTCGCCGCGCTCGAGGTGGTGCTGGCACCGCAGCGGTGAGCAACTGATGTCGGGCCCGCAGCGTCCTACCCCGTGACAGGTGTCCCCGGACGGGAGGAGCGGTGCGATGGGCGTCGGGCTCCCCACGCGCCACCGCCGCGTCCTCGCAGGGCTCGGGCTGGCGGCCGTCCTGGTCGTCGGGGCCCTGGGGTGGTCGGCGGCGACGCACGACGAGCCACCATCGGGGACCACGGTGGCGGCACCGACCCCCAGCGCCACACCCGAGCCGGCACGGGTGCCGCGGCACCTGCGGGACTGGCTCGCTCCCGGCTCGCCGCTGCCCGGCCCGGGTTCCGGCGCCACCGTGCTCGACCGCGTCGACGACCCGGTCGACGGGGCCGACTCGGTCGGGTGGTCGCTCGGGAAGGGTCGCTCGGCGCGCTGGGTCCTCGCCTTCGTGCGCGACGGGGAGCTCATCACCTACAGCGCGGTGCCCGCCGACTCCGGCTGGCTGACCTTCGACCAGTGGCTCGAGGACCTGTCGCTGCAGGAGGAGGGCGCCCCCGGCCTCGTGCTCGCGAGCATGGGGGACGACGGCACCATGACGCCGGTCCCGGACGGCGCAGAGGTGGTCGACCAGGCCCTCGACCGCGACCACCGGATGGGCGCCTTCCGCGAGGAGCGCGACTCGGTCTTCGCGGTGGCCGTGGTCCGGTGGGAGGGCCATCGCTGGTTCGTCATGTCGGAGCGGTACGACGGCCGGTCGCGGACCACCACGATCGCAGCTGCCCGGTCCGGGACGACCGCCACCACGGCCGAGGATTTCATCGCGCAGTACTCCGAGCTCGGCAAGCGGCCCTGAGTGTCGTACCGAAGGTGGATGGCGGAGCCGACCGGCGCCACCTAGGTTGACGCCCATGACACGACGACTCGGGACGAGTGCCGCCATCCTCGGGCTGCTCGCCGCAGCCCTCACCATCTCCATCGCACCCGCTGCCGGCGCGGCCGACCCGCTCTACCAGGCCCCGGTCGTGGGCCAGTGCTCCGACATGAGCCGCGCCGAGCTCGACCTTCCGAGCTACGCCGAGCCCGCCGTGGACTGCGCCGGCCCGCACACCGCACAGGTCACGGCCGTCGCCACGCTGCCCGACGGCCTCGCCTACGACAGCCCCGACCTCACCGAGCTCGCCGTGGAGACCTGCTACGCCGCCCAGCGCGAGGCGACCGGTGCCAGCAAGCTCGGCATCCGGCTGACGGCATACGCCATCGGCTACTTCATCCCCACCCCCGAGCAGCAGGCCGCCGGCGCCCGCTGGCTGCGCTGCGACCTCGTCCTGCTCGGCGGGACCGAGCTGACGCCGCTGCCCGGCACACTGGCGGTCGGGAAGTTCCCCTTCAAGAAGTCGGTCTCCCGCTGCCTCGCCGGTCGCGACTTCCTCGTGACGACGTGCGCCGCGAAGCACACCTACCGTGCCACGGCGGCCATCAAGATCAAGGAGAAGCGCTACCCCAAGGAGAAGGCCTGGAAGCGCATCGGCACCGACCGCTGCCGCAGCGCGACGACGTCGCGGACCTACCGCTTCAGCTGGCCGTCGAAGGTCGACTGGAAGGTCGGCGAACGCGCACTGGTCTGCTACACGCAGACCAAGAAGTAGGGGAAGCAGCTACCCGCGCCACGCGTCCTCACCGGTGAGGTCGGCGTGGGCGCGCACCCAGCTGTGCATCGCGATCGCCGCGGCCGAGCTGGCGTTGATCGACCGCGTCGAGCCGAACTGCGCGATCGAGAAGGTCCCGTCGCACACCTCGCGCGCGCCCTCCGACAGCCCGGGACCCTCCTGCCCGAAGAGGAAGCACACCCGCTCGGGCAGGTCCATGGTCTCGAGGTGGAGCGAGCCCGGCAGGTTGTCGATCCCCAGCAGCCGCACCGGCTGCTCCAGGGCGTGGAGGTACGCCGCCAGCGCGGGCGCGTCGGCGTGGTGGCGTACGTGCTGGTAGCGGTCGGTCACCATCGCACCGCGACGGTTCCAGCGGCGGTTGCCGACGATGTGCACCTCGGCCGCGAGGAACGCGTTGGCCGTCCGCACGATGGTGCCGATGTTGAAGTCGTGCTGCCAGTTCTCGATCGCGACGTGGAAGCCGTGACGACGGGTGTCGAGGTCCGCCACGATCGCCTCGAGGCTCCAGTAGCGGTACCGGTCGACCACGTTGCGGCGGTCACCGTCGCGCAGCAGGTCCGGATCCCAGTGGTCCCCGACGGGCCACTCCCCCGGCCACGGTCCGACGCCCACCTCCGGCGGTCCGTGCGGCATCGGGTCGTACGGCGCCCGCTCCCCGTCGCGCGCATCCTCGTCGTGCATGCCTGCATGCTAGGGATCGCTGGTTAGGGTGGCGCGCGTGACCGCTCTCCTCGACCCGGCCGGGCTCGTGACACCGCTGCTGCTGGGCATCGACTGGATGGACCCGAACTGGCTCCTGGACCGCTTCGGCGCGGAGCTGTTCTGGATCAGCCTGGCGATCGTCTTCGTCGAGTGCGGCCTGTTCTTCCCGATCCTGCCCGGCGACACCCTGCTGTTCGCCCTCGGCCTGTTCATCGCGACGGGCCAGCTGGACCTCGTCCCCGGCCCCCCGCTGGTGGAGCTGCTGATGGCGGTCGCCGCGCTCACCGCGGCGGGTTTCGTGGGCAACGTCGTCGGCTACGAGATCGGCCGGCGCATCGGTCCACCGCTCTACGAGCGCGACGGGCGGATCATCAAGCGCAAGTACTTCGACCAGACCACCGCGTTCTTCGACCGTCACGGCAACAAGGCGCTGGTGATCGGCCGCTTCGTGCCGTTCGTGCGGACCTACATCACCGTGGTGGCCGGGGTGACCCGGATGGACCGGCACCGCTTCTTCCTGTGGAGCCTCGTCGGCGCGGTGCTGTGGGTCGTGTCGATCTGCCTGCTCGGCTTCTTCCTCGGCGACGCGTTCCCCCACCTCGGCGAGAGCATCGACCAGCTCATCATCGTCATCCTGGCCTTCTCGGTCATCCCGATCGCCTACGAGTGGTGGCGGCACCGCCGCACCAACGCCCCCGGCGCCGAGATCGGCCCGCAGGACGGCGGCCCGGACCGCGACATCACCGGCCGCGACGTCGACTGACCTCGCTGGGCCTGTCGGGCCCGGTCAGCGGTGCACGGCGTCCAGGTCCGCGCGGGTGAGGACGGACCGGACCTCGAGGTCGACGTCGGCCAGCGGGTTCTCGTCCGCTGGCGAGCGGTCGATGGCGCAGACCACGACCTCGACCGTGGCGCCCGCCGCGCGGAGCTCCCGGGTCGCGTCGCGCACGGCACCGCCGGTGGTGATCACGTCCTCGATGATGGTGATCCGGCGCCCGGCGACGTCGGGGCCCTCGGCGAGCTTGCAGGTGCCGTACTCCTTGGCCTTCTTGCGCACGAAGAGCGCCGGCAGCCCGGTCTTCGCCGAGACCATCGTCGCGATCGGGATGCCGCCGAGCTCGAGGCCGCCGAGCAGCTCGGTGCCCTCCGGGAGCAGGTCGAGCATCCGGGTCGCGACCCGGTCCAGCAGCGCCGGCTGCGCCTCGAAGAGGTACTTGTCGAAGTAGGTGTCGGCGACCTGGCCGGACCGCAGGACGAACTCCCCGGTCAGGCGGCAGGCGGCGTCGATGTCGCGTGCGAGCGTCTCGTCAACCACGCCGCACACCCTAGCGATTCCGTGGCGCACCCCGGTCCGGACCGGGGTGCGAGCCCCCGGGCCGAGGCGTAGCGTCGAGAGGCTTCTCGGGGACCGACCAGGCGAGGAGGGAACGATGTTCGTGCAGGTGTTCCAGGGACCGGTCGCCGATCCCGCGCAGGTGAAGGAGCTGCTCGACCGCTGGGTGGCCGAGCTCGGGCCCAGTGCCGACGGATGGCTGGGCAGCACGGCCGGGGTCACCGACGACAACTGGTTCATCGCCGTCGCCCGCTTCGACTCCGAGAGCGCCGCCCGCCACAACAGCGAGCGACCGGAGCAGGGCGAGTGGTGGGCGCAGCTGGAGAAGCTCTTCACCAGCGAGCCGGCCTTCCACGAGACCACGGAGGTCGTCGTCGACGAGCACGGCGACCTCGACGCGGCCGGGTTCGTCCAGGTGATGCAGGGGCGGACCAGCGACGGCGCCCGGGCGCGCGAGCTGACCGACAACGACGACCCGGCGTGGCGGGACTACCGGCCCGACGTGCTCGGCAGCCTGATGGCCGTCCACGGGGAGGACGCGTGGACCATGGCCATCTACTTCACCAGCGAGGCCGATGCGCGGGAGGGTGAGCAGAAGGAGCCACCCGAGTCGATCCGGGAGGCGATGGCGGAGCTCGCCTCGCTCGCCGTCGGCGAGACGACGTACCTCGACCTGCGTGAGCCCTGGTTGGCAAGCCCTTCCTGAGACCTCACCCGGCCGGGCGCCGCGCCTCGCTATGTTCGTGGGATGACCGACGTACGGCCTGCGAGGCGCCTGGCCCACATCCCGCCGACCGTCTTCAGCGAGATGTCCGCGCTGGCGGTGCGCACCGGTGCGCTCAACCTCGGGCAGGGCTTCCCCGACGTCGACGGACCGGCGTCGGTCATCGCGGCCGCCGAGGCGGCGCTGGAGCACGGGGCCAACCAGTACGCCCCCGGCATCGGCGTGCCTGCGCTGCGTGAGGCGATCGCCCGCCACCAGCAGCGCCACTACGGGCTGTCCCCCGACCCGGCCACCGAGGTCGTGGTCACCACCGGCTGCACGGAGGCGGTCGCCGCGGCCCTGCTCGGGCTCGTCGACCCCGGCGACGAGGTCGTGGTGCTGGAGCCCTACTACGACTCCTACGTCGCGATGCTCGAGATGTGCGGCGCCCGCCGCCGGCCCGTCCAGCTCCGGGCGCCGAGCTTCCGCCCCGACCTCGACGAGCTGCGCGCCGTCGTCACCCACGACACGAAGCTGATCCTGCTCAACACCCCGCACAACCCGACCGGCACCGTCCTCACCCGCGAGGAGCTGCAGGTCGTCGCCGACCTGGCGATCGAGCACGACGTGGTCGTGGTGACCGACGAGGTCTACGAGCACCTGGTCTTCGACGACGCCCTCTCCACCGAGGGGCACGTGCCGATCGCCACCCTGCCGGGGATGTGGGAGCGGACGCTGACCCTCTCCAGCGCGGGCAAGAGCTGGTCGTTCACCGGCTGGAAGGTCGGCTGGGCGACCGGTCCGGCACCGCTCGTCCGGGCCGTGCTCGCGGCCAAGCAGTGGCTCACCTTCACCTCCGGCTCACCGCTCCAGCCGGCGGTCGCGCACGCCCTCGACCACGAGCCCGACTGGCCGCGGACCCTGGCCCGCGACCTGCAGGCACGACGCGACGTCCTCTGCGACGGCCTCACCGCCGCCGGCCTCGCACCCCGCGTACCGGAGGGGACGTACTTCGCCACCACCGACATCAGCCACCTCGGCTGGGCCGACGGTCGCGAGTTCTGCCTCGCGCTGCCCGAGCGGGCGGGCGTGGTGGCGATCCCGACGCAGGGCTTCTACGACGATCCCGAGGCGGGCCGCCAGCTGGTGCGCTGGGCGTTCTGCAAGGTGCCCGACGTCATCCACGAGGGCGTACGCCGGCTCGCTGCCGCCGACCTCGCCCGCTGAGCGGCTGCCCGATCAGCGACCGGGGTAGTCCCGCGGCGGGTGCTCCTGGCCGTCCTGCCCGTCCTGGCCGGTCGGGTGGTCGGGGTCCTGGTGGGTCGGCGGGACCTGGCCGTAGGGGTTGGGCGAGCCGCCCGGCTGGTCCTGGGACGGCGCGCCGTAGGGGTTGCCGTAGGGGTTCGGGTAGTCGGTGCTGCCCGGCTGCTGCTGCGGCTGCTGCGGCTGCTGGTAGGGGTCCGGCGTGGTGCCGTAGCCGCCGTACGCGCCGGCCTGGTAGCCGGCCTGGTGGCCGGACGGGTCGCCCGGGTAGGCGGGGACGCGGTTGAACCAGGCGCCCGCGCCGCCGACGAACAGCAGCACGATCGTCGCCAGGCACGCGACGAGGGAGACGATCGAGACGCCGCCGCCGGCGAGCCCGATGAGCGAGAGGACCGCGGCGACCGAGGACGAGATGACGAGCAGGATGCGCGCCACGTTGGAGCGGCGCAGCACGAAGACCGCCAGGACGGCTGCGATGAGGCACCAGACCATCACGCCGAGCAGGACGACCACCAGCACGCCGACGGCCGCGTCGGCGTCGACGTTGGCCTCCTGGAACTCCGGCACCTTCTCCAGCTCGGCGATGAAGTCGTCGCGCGCGACGAGCAGCCCGAGGCCGCCCACCGCGAAGAGCGCCGCGGTGAGGCCTGAGAAGACGATCGCGATCCAGGCGGCCGCCGTCACGGTGCCGGGCCGCTGGTCACCGCTCCGGGTGGGCGCACCGCCGTAGGGCTGCTGGCCGTAGCCGTACGACTGGCCGTAGGAGTTGTCCTGTCCGGACGGGACGGGCTGGCCGTAGGGGTTCTGCGACGGGCCGGGCTGCTGCTCGCTCATGTGCCCATCTCACCATGCCGCCGGTTGCGGGTCAGCGCGGCTCGAGGGCGAACCAGCGCCGGACCTCGATGCGGCGCAGGCAGACGACGGTGGCGACGGCGGCGGCCGCGGGGATCAGCACGAGGACGGTGTTGAGCACGAAGACCAGGCAGCCGCCGGCGCTGAACGCGGCGGTGATCATCAGCGCGCGGCGCGCCCAGTCGCGCCGGGCCATGGCGAAGCCCGCGAAGACCAGCGCGGCGGCGCACCAGACCACGAACGCGCCGGCGTAGGCGTACACCGTGCCCTGCACCTGCTGGAGGGTCACCCCGTCGTCGAGCAGCTCGGGCTGCTGCTGCTCGAGCACACCCATCAGGAAGTCCGGGGAGAGCCCGGCGAGGGCGATCCAGAACAGCGACAGGGCGAGCAGGCCACCGGCCATCACCACGGTGAGCACGAAGGCGGCGACCATCGCGCCCGGCCGGGTGCGCAGCAGGACCTGGCGCTCCTGCCAGGACGGCGGCGGGCCCGGCGGGACGGGGACCGGTCGTGCGGCGGTCGAGGGCTGGGGCGTGCCGAACGGGCGCGGGGCCGGTGGCGGCTGCGCGGGGCCGGGATGGACGGACGGAGCCGGGCCGGCCTCGCCCGACGACGTACGGGTGGCGGGGTCGGGCTTCGTCACGGGCGCGGGCGGTGTCCACTTCCCCGTGGCGAACCACTCCCGCGACGGCATCATCCAGAGCATCGCGGCACCGGCGGCGACGAACGCCCCGGCGAGGCCGCCCGACGGGATGCCCGCGACGAACACCGGGACGGCGAAGATCGTGAGCCCGAGCCGGGCGGACCGGTCGGGCTTGCGGACGTACCAGCCGAGGATCGCGGTGGCGCACGCACCGACGGCCGCGACCAGCGCCGAGAGGCGCAGCAGCTCGCGGGTGCCGGCGGCGTCGAGGCCCAGGGAGGAGAACGGCGGCTCGGCGAGGAAGGTGTCGATGGCCTCCTGGGTCTCCAGCGACCCGAGCGAGGCGACCTGCTCCCAGGCGGTGATCAGCACCAGCACCGAGGCGAACATGACGATGCCCGACGCCAGGCTGACCTGGGGCGGACGCTGCTCGGTGGGCTTGCTCACCGGTCCATTGTCCCAAGCCCACCCCAATCCGTCCCGACAAGGGGGACGGTGGGGCGGCGAGGGGTCCGCTGGGGGGTTTCTCAGGGTCGCTCTCAGGGGCCGTCTCCGCGCTGTCCCCGATGCGCGCGGGCACAGGTCGAGGCGAGGGTTGGGCCCATGATCAGCGTCGAGTCCCTCACCAAGCAGTACGGCCCCTTCACGGCCGTCGACCACGTGTCCTTCACGGCCGCGACGGGCCGTGTCACCGGCTTCCTCGGCCCCAACGGTGCCGGCAAGTCCACCACCATGCGCGTCATGGTCGGCCTCACCCGTCCGTCCTCCGGCCGCGTCACCATCACCGGCCGCGACTACCGCGACCTCGTCAACCCCGGCCTGGAGGTCGGCGTCCTGCTGGACGCCTCCGCCCAGCACGCCGGTCGCACCGGCCGCGAGATCCTCGGCATCGCCGCGCACACCATGGGCCTGCCCAGGTCGCGCGTCGCCGAGACCCTCGCCCGGGTCGGCCTCACCGAGGACGAGGCCTCGCGCCGGGTCCGCGACTACTCGCTCGGCATGCGCCAGCGCCTCGGCATCGCGACCGCCCTCATCGGCGACCCCGAGGTGCTCATCCTCGACGAGCCGGCCAACGGCCTCGACCCGGCGGGCATCCGCTGGATGCGCGACCTGCTCCGCGGCTTCGCCGACGACGGCGGCACCGTGCTGCTGTCCTCGCACCTGCTCCACGAGATCGAGGTCATCGCCGACGACATCGTCGTCATCGGCCAGGGCCGGATCGTGGCCCAGGGCAGCAAGTCCGAGCTGCTGGCCGCCGCCGGCACCCTCGTCCGCACCACCGACGTCGACCGCCTCGCCCGTGCCCTGCACGAGGCGTCCGTCGTCACCACCCCGATCGACGGCGGCCTGCGCGTCGATGCCGACCCCGAGCTCGTGGGAGAGGCGGCACACCGTGCCGGCGTCGTCCTGCGCGAGCTGCGCGCCGCCGATGGCGCCGGCCTGGAGGAGATGTTCCTCGAGCTCACCGCCGAGACCGCTCGCGAAGGAGCAGCAGCATGACCACGACGACCCTGACGCCGACGACCGCCGTCGACGCCCCCGCCCGCCCCGCGCGGTCGGTCACCCCGATCCCGATGACCCGGCTGGTGAGCGTCGAGCTCCGCAAGATGTTCGACACCCGCGCCGGCTTCTGGCTGATGGCGAGCGTGGGCATCGTGGCCGTCCTCGCCACCGCCGCGGTCATCCTCTGGGCCCCCGACGCCGCGATCGACCAGGAGACCTTCTCCAGCGCCATCGGCTTCCCGCTGTCGGTGATCCTCCCGATCATCGGCCTGCTCTCGGTCACCAGCGAGTACAGCCAGCGCACCGGCCTCACGACGTACACGCTCGTCCCGTGGCGCGGCCGGGTGATCACGGCGAAGATGATCGTCACCCTGGCCATCGGCGTCGCCTCGATGTTCCTGGCGCTCGCCGTCGGCGCCGTCGGCAACCTGCTCGGCTCGGCGATCACCGGACTCGACCCCGTCTGGAACGTCTCCGTCCAGGAGTTCGGGCAGATCGTGCTGGCCAACGTCCTCGGCATGCTCATCGGCTTCACGCTCGGCGTGCTGATGCGCAGCTCGGCCGCCGCGATCGTGGGCTACTTCGTCTACTCCCTGGTGCTGCCCGCCGCCCTCGGCGCGCTGGCCGCCTTCCAGGAGTGGTTCGCCGACCTGCAGCCGTGGGTCGACGTCAACTACGCCACCACCCGCCTCTTCGACGAGACCATGACGGCGGAGTACTGGCAGCAGCTCGGCGTCACCACCCTCGTGTGGCTCTGGATCCCGCTGGCCATCGGCCTGCGCGCGGTCCTGCGTGCCGAGGTGAAGTAGTCCCCCTGCTTCGCTCGGCGAGTCGGCGGCTACCGGTCGGGGGACCGGTGGCCGCCGACGTCTGTGCGTCCGCGAGTCGAGTGCTGAACCGGTCGTCGTCGCCGCGGGCCTCCGCACTCGACTTCTGACAGGCTGGCGGCATGCATCCCGACGCCTGGTTGGTCGTGGTCGACCCGCAGCGGATCTTCGCCGACGGCGCGAGCCAGTGGGGCTCGCCGATGTTCCCCGACATCGTCGAGCCCGTACGCCGCCTCGCTGCCGCGGCCGGTGAGCGCACCGTCGTCACGCGCTGGGTGCCCGCCGAGGACCCGCAGGGCAGCTGGGCGGCGTACCTCGAGGCGTGGCCGTTCGCCGCCGTGCCCGAGGACGACCCGCTGCTCGAGGTGGTCCCCGAGCTCGCCGACCTCGGCAGCGAGGTCGTCTCGCTGCCGACCTTCGGCAAGTGGGGCTACGCGCTCCAGGCGGTCACCGGGCCCACGCCCCACCTCGTCCTGGCCGGTGTCTCCACCGACTGCTGCGTCATCTCCACGGCGCTCGCCGCGGCCGACGCCGGCGCGACGATCACCGTGGTGACCGACGCCTGCGCCGGCTCGACGCCGGAGAACCACCGGGCCGCGATGGACGTGATGGCGCTCTACCCACCGCAGATCACGCTCGCCACCACCGACGAGGTCCTCGCGACGTGAGCCGGGTGATCCACACCGGCCAGGCGCTGGTCGACGTGGTCGTCGAGGTGCCCGACCTCCCGGCCCGCGGCCAGAACGTGATGGCCGCCTCGGCCACCGACTACGCGGGCGGCACGGTCACCGTGCTGGCCGCGGCGGCGCGGTTCGGCGCCGAGTGCGTGCAGGCCGGGACGATCGGCACGGGACCGCACGGCGACCTGATCCGTGCGGCCCTCGCCGCCGAGGGGATCGGGGTGTCCGCACCCCCGGTCGAGGGCCTGGACACCGGCATCTGCGTGGTGATGGTGGAGCCCAGCGCGGAGCGCACGTTCGTCACCACCCTGGGCGCCGAGCGGCAGGTCAGCGTCGACTCGCTGGCCACGTCCCGGCCGCGGGCCGGCGACCTGGTGTGCGTCACCGGCTTCTCGCTGGCCCTGCCGAGCACCCGCGACCCGCTGCTCGCGTGGCTGCCGACGCTCGGCCCCGATGTGGTCGTCGTGCTCGACCCGGGGGCTGCGTTCGCCGGGCTCCCCGAGGACGTGCGGGCCGCCATGCTCGAGGTCACCGACGTGTGGTCAAGCAACGCCGAGGAGGCGGAGGACGTCCTGCGCGCCGTCGGCCACGAGCCGCCGACCGACCTCGCGGACCTGACCACCGCCGTCGCTCCCCTGCTCCGCGGCGACGCGGTCGCGATCGTCCGCGACGGCCCGGAGGGGTGTGCGGTCCGCGTCGGGAGCGAGACGACGTACGTCCCGGGGTTCCCGCAGAAGCCGGTCGACACCAACGGCGCGGGCGACACCCACACCGGTGCGCTGCTCGCCGAGGTGGCAGCAGGGACGCCGTGGGTGGAGGGCTGCCGGCGCGCCAACGCCGCGGCCGCGATCAAGGTGACCAGGCGCGGGCCGGAGTCGGCGCCGACGAGGGCCGAGGTCGACGACTTCCTCGCCTCCCGCTGATCGGATACGTCATGGGCTCAGCGGACGAGGCAGGGCCGCTTCGGGTCGAAGGTCCACTCGGGCACGAGGTACTGCATGGCGACGGCGTCGTCGCGGGCGCCGAGGCCATGCTCGAGGTAGAGCTCGTGCGCCTCGGCCAGCCGTTCCCGGTCGAGCGTGACGCCGAGCCCGGGGGTCGTCGGCACCTCGATCGCCCCGTCGCGGATCTCGAGCGGCTGGGTCGTCAGGCCCTGGCCGTCCTGCCAGATCCAGTGCGTGTCGAGCGCGGTGATCTCGCCAGGCGCCGCGGCGCCGACCTGGGTGAACATCGCCAGCGAGACGTCGAAGTGGTTGTTGGAGTGCGAGCCCCACGTCAGGCCGAAGTCGTGGCAGAGCTGGGCGACGCGGACCGAGCCGGCCATCGTCCAGAAGTGCGGGTCGGCGAGCGGGATGTCGACGGCGTTGGTGCGCACCGCGTCGGCCATCTGGCGCCAGTCGGTGGCGACCATGTTGGTGGCCGTGCGCAGGCCGGTGCGGCGCTTGAACTGCGCCATCACCTCGCGGCCGGAGTAGCCGCCCTCGGCGCCGCAGGGGTCCTCGGCGTACGCCAGCACGTCGTCCGTGCCCTGGAGCAGGCGGACGGCGTCCTCGAGCAGCCAGCCGCCGTTGGGGTCGAGGGTGATGCGTGCGTCTGGGAAGCGCTCGTGCAGCGCGGTGACGGCCGCGACCTCCTCCTCGCCGGGCAGCACGCCGCCCTTGAGCTTGAAGTCGGCGAAGCCGTAGCGGGCCTGCGCGGCCTCGGCGAGGCGGACGACGGCCTCAGGGGTCATCGCCTCCTCGCGTCGGACCTTCTCCCAGTCGTCGGCACCGTCGTGCTCGCGGAGGTAGGGCAGGTCGGTGCGGTCGGGGTCGCCGACGTAGAACAGGTAGCCCAGCATCGGCACGCTGTCGCGCTGCTGGCCCTCGCCGAGCAGCTCCGCGACGGGTACGCCGAGCGCCTGGCCCGACAGGTCGAGCAGGGCGGACTCCAGCGCGGTCACCGCGTGGATGGTGGTGCGGAGGTCGAAGGTCTGGAGCCCACGACCGCCGGCGTCGCGGTCGGCGAAACGGGTCGACACCGCGCGCAGCAGCGACCGGAACTTCGCGACCGGGTGGCCGACGAGGACGGCTCCCGCGTCCTCGATGGTCGCCCTGATCGCCTCGCCGCCCGGCACCTCGCCGAGGCCGGTGCGGCCCTCGGAGTCGGTGACGATCGCGATGTTGCGGGTGAAGAACGGCCCGTGCGCGCCGGACAGGTTGAGCAGCATCGAGTCGTGGCCGGCGACGGGCACGACCTCGACGGCGGCGATGGTGGTCGTGGTCATTCCAGCTCCCCGTCGACGCGGCGCCGCAGGCCCCACGGGTTGTCGTCGCGGACGGCTTCCGGGAGGAGCCCTGCCGGCACGTCCTGGTAGGCGACCGGGCGCTGGAACCGCTCGATGGCGAGGCTGCCGACGCTGGTGCTGCGGGAGTCGGAGGTGGCCGGGAAGGGGCCGCCGTGGACCATTGCGTGCCCGACCTCGACGCCGGTCGGCCAGCCGTTGAACAGGATCCGGCCGGCCTTGTTCTCGAGCACCGGGAGCAGCGCGCCGGCGGCCTCGGTGTCGGCATCGGTCGCGTGGACCGTCGCGGTGAGCTGGCCCTCGAGGCCCTCGAGCCGCGGCAGCAGGTCGGCGACGTCGTCGAAGCGGACGACCACGCCCGAGGCGCCGAACACCTCGTCGGTGACCGGGTGCTCGAGGGCGGAGGTCTCCACGACCTGGGGCGCCGGGGCGAGGTCGCCGGCGGCGGAGCCCTGCGCGACGACACGTACGCCGGTGACGTCGCGCAGCGTGGCGGTGCCGGAGCGGTAGGCCTCGGCGATGCCGGGGGTGAGCATCGTCTGCCCGGTCGCCCCGGCGACCGCCTCGCCGGCGGCACGGAGGAAGGCGTCGCCCTGCTCGCCGGACGGCAGGAACAGCAGGCCGGGGTTGGTGCAGAACTGGCCGGAGCCCAGCGTCAGGCTGCCGACGTACGCCGTGGCGAGCGCCGCGACGTCGCCCTCGAGCGCGCCGGGCAGGACCACGACGGGGTTGATCGAGGACATCTCGGCGTAGACCGGGATCGGCACCGGGCGGGCGGCCGCGGCCTGGACGAGGGCGAGGCCGCCGCCGCGCGATCCGGTGAAGCCGACGGCCGTGATGCGGGGGTCGGCGACGAGCTCCTGGCCGGTCTCGATGCCACCGAGGACGAACGAGAACACCCCGGCGGGGAGGCCGGACTTCTCGACGGCGCGGGTGATCGCGCGGGCCACGAGGGTGCCGGTGACCGGGTGCGCGGGGTGGCCCTTCACGACGACCGGGCAGCCGGCGGCGAGCGCGGAGGCGGTGTCGCCGCCGGCGGTCGAGAAGGCGAGCGGGAAGTTGCTCGCCCCGAACACGGCGACCGGGCCCAGCGGCACCATCCGCTGACGGATGTCGGCGCGCGGGAGGGGCGCGCGGTCCGGCTGCGCCGGGTCGATGCGTACGCCGAGGTGGTCGCCCTGGCGTACGACATTGGCGAACATCCGCAGCTGGCCGGTCGTGCGGCCCACCTCGCCGGTGATCCGGCCCTCGGGCAGGCCGCTCTCGCGGACCGCCTCGGGGATGATCGCGTCCTTGTCGGCCTCGATCTCGGCGGCGACGGCGTCCAGGAACGCGGCGCGCTCCTCGGGCGTGGTCGCCCGGTAGGCGCCGAACGCCTCGGCGGCCGCGGCGGTGGCTGCGGCGACGTCGGGCTGCTCGGAGTCGGCGCCGGCGATGATCGAGGTGGCTGCGTCAGTCATGGGTTCCTCTCGTCCGTCCGTCCGGGTCAGGCCTTCGAGCCTGCCACCTTGTCCACGAGCGTCTGCAGCTCGTCGCGCTCGGCCTGGGTGAGGTCGGAGAGCGGCGGGCGGACCGGGCCGGCCGGGCGACCGACGGCGGCGAGGCCGGCCTTGACGATCGAGACGGCGTAGCCGGACTCACGGTCGCGGATCTTGGTGTAGGGGATCACGAAGTCGTTGAGCATCGCGTAGACGGCTGCCTGGTCCTGGCGGCGCACGGCGCTGTAGAAGTCGAGGGCGAACTGCGGCACGAAGTTGAAGATCGCCGAGCTGTAGGTCGTCACGCCGAGCTGGAGCAGCGGCAGCGCGAACATCTCCGCGGTCGGCAGCCCGCCGACGTAGACCAGCCGGTCACCGAGCTGGGCGTAGGTCCGGGTCATCTGCTCGATCGAGCCGACACCGTCCTTGAAGCCGACGAGGTTGTCGTTGCGCTGGCACGCCTGCTCGAGCGCGTCGGCGCCGAGGACTGCGTTGGCGCGCGAGTAGTAGATGACGCCGAGGTCGGTCGCGGCGCAGACCGCGCTGACGTGCTCGACGAGACCGCGCTGGCCGGCCTCGGTGAGGTACGGCGGCATCAGCAGGATGCCGTCGGCACCGGCCTCCTCGGCCGCCCGGACCTGCGCGACAGCGTTGACCGTCGACCCCGTCGCGGGCGCCAGCACCGGCACCTTGCCGCCGGCGCCGGCGATGGCGGCGCGCACCACACGGTCGGTCTCCTCGGGGTTGAGGGAGAAGCCCTCGCCCGTGCCGCCGGCGGCGAAGAGGCCTGCGACGGGGTAGCCGCTGAGCCACTCGAGGTGCGCGCGGTAGGCCGGCTCGTCGAACTGCAGGTCCGCGTCGAAGTGGGTCACCGGGAACGACAGCAGGCCGCTACCCAGGGTCTCGACAAGCTCGGTCGGGCTGTAGTTCGTCACGCTGGCGTCCTTCGGGTTCGTGGCGGTCGGTGTGGCGGTGCTCACCAACCTAGGAAGCCGCGACGATGCCTGTCCAAGCCCGTTTCTGGATCGAGTGATGCGCCTGATGCATGCACACGCGCGCGCTAGGAGTGGTAGAAGTGGGCCACCAGCCGGTCGAGGTCGTGCGTCGTTTGCTCGCCCTGAGCGTCGAAGGTGGCGAACTGGTTGGCCCAGTAGGCCTTCAGGACATCAGAGGCGCCCACGTCCAGGACAATTGCGCACGCCTTGGCGTTGAGCGTCGGAAACTGGTCGTAGTGCGACAACACGAGAGTCTGCTGGTCCAGTCGGACGGCGGCATACATCAGGCGCGGGTAGAACCGGACCGACACCCGGGCCGGGTCCGTCGCCAGGCTCCTGGCCATCTTCACACTCCCGGCAATCCGCTCTTGAAGTGTCGGGACATTGATGTCATACGCGCGCGCGAGGTCCGAGAGCCGCTCCCGCTCCGAGTCGCTGACGACGGGGTCGCCGGGGTCCCCAGGATCCGGGAGGTAGAGATTGATCGTCGCGCCTGCCTTCGCCGCCGCCCCGATGCTCGCGTTGTTCCTGTCCAGAAAGCTGCTCGAGAAGTTCATGACGATGTCGATCCGGTGGGCCGACTCCAGCAAGGACCTCCAGTCCGCCTCGGAGATCGTGGACCAGTCCGGGTAGAAGGCCGTGACGCCCCCCAAGGGACTTATTGCCTCCCGGATGTCCTGCGTCTGGCGGTCCAGGAGCTCCTGGACGTCCTCGAGAGGACCCCGGCGCAGGTACTGGTTGTACGCCAGGATCACGAAGAAGATGGCCAGGGCGGCGATGGCATTCGGAAGGCTCGCTTCCCAGAGGTCGGAGGCCGACCGGTCGGGCAAGAACAGGTAGAGCAACGTCAGCAGCACGAGGGCCAGCAGAGCGACGAGCCACTCGTACCGCCTCAGACGCTGCTTGGCATCATCAGTGGCGGTGGGCGGCTGCGACCGGCTACTCATGGCGCATCATCTCCGACAGAGCCTGGGCGTTGTTCGTAAAATGCCGTACGCCGAGCCCTTCCGCCATTGCGCGGATCCTGGCGACACGATCGTCGTCGAGAATGCGTACGCGCTCGAGCGGGAGCGGCGACCACCCCACCGCGGTCGCATGTCTGTGCTCGCTGATGACCAACCCTGGCTCCATGAGCTCCGCCTCGTCCTCCGTGGCGTACAACGGCCCTGTCACGAGCCCTGTCGCCCCCGCATCCCTCGCCCCCGAGATGATCTGCGCCACCTCGTCGTCGCCCACTTTCGGGAGGATCGGCCGCAGGGCGACGACGAACGGGACGCCGGCCGACGCCAAGAGGTCTCGCGCGCCATCGAGCCGCGACTGCGGGTGCGGTGTCCCCGCCTCCAGCACGGCAGCAGAGTCCCAGCACGACATGGAGACGTTGAGGGACACGCCTGCCCCGGTGGCCTGGTGCGCGGAGGCCAGCACCGCGGCAGCCCTCTCGGAGATGCGTGCCTTGGTGGAGACGTTGATGTGTCGCCCGGTGGCCGCGAGGCCCGGCAGCAGCGCACGCATGGCCCCCAGGGAGGCGACCGGATCGCCGTCGTACCCCAGCTGGATGACGTCGAAGCTGCTGGGGTCGAGCGTGTGCACCGCGTCGACGATGGAGGCCGGGTCGATGGGTGCCGATGGCTCGATCTCGGGCGCGTAGCAGTAGCCACATCGATAGGGGCACGGCACCCCGATGGGCACCAGCACCCGGCGGTCCCGCACCTGGAGTGGGTACGACAGGACTGATCGCGGCATGGCCACCCCCTCCCCATGAACTCCCTGCGAATTCTACGTCCGGGATCGGCTCCGCCGGGTGGCCGCGCTGGATGGCAGCGCTGGCACATACCCTTCCCCCGTGAGCCCGGATGTCCTCCTCGTCGGTGCCGGCGACCTCGGCGCGGCGGTCGGCCTCCGGCTCGCCGACCTCGGCCACGACGTGCTCGCGCTGCGCCGCAACGCCGCGCTGGTGCCACCGCCGCTTCACGGCCGCTCGGTCGACCTGACCGCGGGGACGCCCGACCTGTCCGACGTGCGCCCACGCCTCGTGGTCGTCGCGCTCACCGCGCGGCCGAGGACGGAGGAGGCCTACCGGGCGACGTACGTCGAGGGGATGGCGCGGGCGCTCGACGCGCTGCAGGTGCCGCCGGAGCGCGCGGTGCTGGTCTCCTCGACGGCCGTCCACGGCGGCAGCGACCTGCCCGGGCTTCAGGACGAGACGACGCCGGTCGCGCCCTCGGACGGACCCGGGCGTCAGCTGGTCGCGGCCGAGGAAGCGTTCCACCAGCGGCTGCCGCACGGCACGGTGCTCCGCCTCTCCGGGCTGTACGGCGGCGCCAGCACGCGGCTGCTCGACCAGGTCCGCGAGGGCCGGGTCACCGACCCCCACCGCTGGACCAACCGGATCCACCGCAAGGACGCCTCCGCCGCGGTCGTCCATCTCCTGACCATGGCCGAGGAGCCCGAGCGGCTCTACCTCGGCACCGACGACCTACCGGCCCAGATGGGCGACGTCGCCGCCTTCATCGCCGAGCAGCTCGGAGCACCCGCTCCCCCACCCGCCGACCCGTCGCAGGGTCACGGGAAGCGGCTCTCCAACGCCCGGCTCCGCTCGACCGGCTGGGTGCCGACGAGGCCGAGCTACCGCGAGGGGTACGCCGGCCTCTGACCAGGTCTCGATACGCCTCGCTCGTTCCTCGCTCGGCTACTCGACCACCTGGGGCAGACAGGTGGTCGAGTAGCACGCGAGCGCCAGCGAGCGGCGTATCGAGACCCCTGAGAACATTGGCCCCGTGACGATCACCCGCGCCGACTTCGGCGACCCGCGGCTGGCGGCGTTCCTGCAGGCGCACCTCGACGACATGGAGCCGACGGCGCCGGCGGAGAGCCGGCACGCGCTCGACCTGTCCGGTCTCGACCAGCCGCACGTGCGGATGTGGGTGGTCACCGACGCGGACGGGATCGCCGGCACGGCGGCCCTCGCCAACCTGGGCGGAGGGCACGAGGAGCTCAAGAGCATGCGCACCGAGCCGCGGGCGCGTGGTCGCGGGGTGGCGTCGGGGCTGCTGGCGCACGCCCTGGCCGACGCCCGGGCCCGCGGGGTCACGCGGGTGTCGCTCGAGACGGGCAGCATGGCGTTCTTCGAGCCGGCGCGCCGGCTCTACGCCGCCGCGGGCTTCGTGCCGTGCGGGCCGTTCGGGTCCTACGTCGAGGATCCGAACAGCACGTTCATGACGTTGGCGCTGCTGCCCGGCTGAACTCGTCGTCGTCGTACGACGGCAGGGTGACCGTCACGGTCGTGCCCTTGCCGAACTCGGAGGCGAGCACCACGTTGCCGGAGTGCCGCTTCACGATGCGGTCGACGATCGCCAGCCCGAGGCCGGTGCCCGGTCGGGCGAGCGCGTCGGGGTTGGTGGACCGGAAGAACTCGCGGAACAGCTGGCGCTGGTCGGCCTCGGTGATGCCGATGCCGGAGTCCTGGAAGGCGATGCGCACGTCGTCGCCCTCCTGGGCGAGCTCGGCGGTGATCACGCCACCGTCGTGGGAGTACTTGATCGCGTTGCTGGCGAGGTTGGCCAGCATCCGGTGCAGCTCCTCGGGGCGGCCGGAGACGACCACCGGCTCGTCGGGCACGACGATGTCGCACGTCTGGCCCTTGGCGACCGCGGCGTGGTGGCACTCCTCGGCGACGTCGAGCAGGGTCTGCCGCACGTCGACGCGCTCGGGGATGAACTCGTGGAGCGGGTCGGCCACCTGGGCGACGTTGAGGAGGTCCTCGATGACGGCCTGCATCCGGGAGGCGGCGCGGTTGGCAGCGGCCACCGAGTGCTGGTCGTCCTCGCCGAGGCTCTGGACGTCGAGCATCTCGAGGTTGGCGGTCATCGAGAAGAGCGGGGTGCGCAGCTCGTGGCCGAGCGTGTTGACCAGCTCGAGCCGGTAGCCGTCCATCAGCCGGAGACGGTCGGCGATGGCGCGCTCGCGCTCGAGCTGGCGGGCGTTGGCCACGGCGCGACCGAGGTCGCGGCCGATGTCGAGGGCCGCGTCGCACTCGACCTGGCTCCACTCGCGCTCGCCCGGCGCGCGGGTGAGGCACAGGAAGCCCATGCACTCCGGCCCCGCACCCAGCGGCACGAACAGCACCGAGCCGATGCCGAGGCCGTCGAGGAAGGCGAGCAGGCGCTCGGCGTCCTCGGCCGGCAGGCCGGGCTGCTGCGCGCCGCGCGGCGAGAAGGGGGCGACGTACTGGTCGGCCCAGTAGCGGTGGGCGAGCCGGATCACGACGTCGTCGACCTCGGAGAACAGCGGGTCGACCCCGCCGCTGCCCTCGGCGTACCAGACGGTCGAGTAGCCGCCCTCGTCGTCGAAGGCGGTCAGCCACATGCCGAGCGCGTCGAAGCAGTGCACGAGCGTCGAGCGGCAGGCCTCGATGACCTGGCTCAGCGACGGCTCACCCAGGGCCTGGCGGACGATCTCGCGCGCCTGGGTGGTGATGCGCACGCGCTCGGCGAGCTCCTCGCGCTCGAGCGCCAGGGAGACCAGGGTGCGCGCCACACCGGCGTACTTCTGCAGCAGCTCCAGCTGGTCGGGACCGGGCCGGCGACCGTCGCGCGGCTCGTCGACGGAGAGCAGGCCGCGGATGACTCCGTCCTCGTCGCGGACCGGTGAGGTGAGGGCGTCGAGCGGGTGCCAGGCGTCGGGACCCTCGACCTCGCTGACCTCGGGGATGAAGCTGTGCTCGATCAGCTCCTCCATCGCCCGCTCGTGCGGGACGAAGAGCCACGCCCCCCACTCGTCGGCGTTGGCCAGCTCGCCCTCGACCATGTGCGCCGGCAGGCGCCGGCCCATGATCGTCTCGGCCAGGCCCTCACCCGCGCACGCGACCACCTCGAACTCGTCGTCGCGGCGCAGGCTGATCGCGGCCTGCTCGAAACCGGCGAGCACCGCGACGCCCTCGACCAGCGCCTGGAGGTGTTGGCGCGTCTGGTCGTCGGACCACGGTTGGTCCGTGGTCCGAGCCTCACCTGCGTCCTGCACCTGCACCCCCGTGCATCGGCGTCTTTGTCGGGGCCACCTTCTCAGGTAAAGGACGATCGTGGGGACGGTCTTCGCGAAGTCGCGGAGTTCACAGGTCCTTCACAGGCGCGCTGCCGCCACGAACTCGTGCGCCCGCGCCATCCCCGGGCCCGAGTACTCCGCCAGCCGCGCGCGGGCCGCGTCCAGCGCCGGCGACGGCGGGTAGCCGGCCGGCACGCGGGCGGGGTAGAGCGCGATCGAGTCGGCCCACGCCTTGACGTCGGGCGCGCTCGTGAACGCCGCCGTGGCACGGCTGCCGAGGAGGTTCATCTCGACCCAGTCGGCGAGCGTGTTGCCGTAGTGGCTCGGCAGGCACAGCCGGTTCTTCTCCGCGTCGTCGTCGCGGGTCGCCTCGACGTAGCCGATGAGGGCCGCGCCGAAGCACGGGAAGCCCGCCCGGATCGGCTGCAGCGTGATGACGTCGGGGCCCCAGACCGGCACCAGCGGCGGCATCTGCAGGCCGCTGGCCGCGCAGTGCACGACCAGCGCGTCGTCGGCGATCGTGGCCGTGCCGCCGTCCATGACGAGCCTGCCGCGCTCGGCCGACCGCACGTGCCCGAGGCGTACGACGTCCTCGACCGTCCGCAGCAGGTCGACCTCCCACTGCGCGATCGTCGGCGCGCGGGCCATCGTCGGGGTGAGGGTCCGGTCGATGCGGAGCATCACCCCGGCGTCCTCCATCCGGAGGAACATGTCGTCGAGGGACGAGGCACGGGCCGCGGACTCCCACACGTCGGCGGCCATGCCAAGGAAGATCGCCGGGTCGGGCTGGACCACGGCGCGGTTGAACATCCACGGCTCACGCGGGCGCACCCACCGGATCGCACCGGGGTCGACGTCGCGCTGGAGCAGCCAGACGATCGCGTCGGTGGCGGTCTTGCCGGAGCCCACGACGACGTACTGGCTCGGGGAGTCCTCGAGCCGGGCCAGGTCGTTGACCGGCACCACGCGCGCGCCGTCGACCGCGAAGGGCGGCGGCACCTCGGCCGGGATCGTCGGCGCGAGGTAGTGGGCGTCGACGACCCGGCACCGGTCCGGCACGGCCTGCCGCTCGCCGGTCGCCAGCGAGACCACCTCACCGTCGGCGTACTCGCTGCCGGGGAGGAAGCGCACGCGGCCGGTGGCCTCGAGACGGGCCAGCGCGTGCTCGTAGTAGTCGATGATCTCGGGCTGCGACGCCCGCTCCTGCAACCCCTTCTCCGGGCCGCTCTCCTGCAGGTGCCCGCCGCCGAGCAGCGTCGACGGAACGCCGTAGAACGCGGACGACTGGTGGAGCCGGACGAACGGGTAGGCCTCGCGCCAGTGCCCGCCCGGCCCGTCCCGGCGGTCGACGATCACGACCCGCGCGTCGGAGTGGTCGACCAGCGCATCGGCGAACGCCAGGCCGGTCGCGCCCGCGCCGACGACGAGGTGGTCGGCGTCGAGGATGGCGGTCACAGGTCAACGATGGCACCGCCGCGCTCCCGCGGCTACCGCGTCAGCGCCCGGACCGGTCCACCCGGGTCACCACGTCCAGCACCCGGCGTACGACCGGGGTGACGGCCTGGCGCGACCAGATCGCGTGCAGCTCGACCGGCCGCTCCGGGTCGGCGTCGACGCGGGTGTCGCCGCCGTGATGAGCGAGCTCCTTGAAGACGACGCCGTCGACGTGGAGCGACGCAGCGGAGGCGGGCGCCAGAGTGAGGCCGCGCTCGGCGGAGACGAGCAGCATCGCAGTGAGGACCTGGTGCACGCGCTGGTCGATCTTGGGGTGCGCGTTGGCGAAGAAGCGCACGGACAGCTCGTGGAAGTAGCGCGACTGGTCGGGGTTGTAGCCGATCACCGTCTCGCCGTCGAAGTCCTCGGCCGAGAGCGGGTGGCCGGCGGCGGCGAGGGGGTGGCGCTCGGGCACCACGGCCATCAGCGGCTCGCGCAGCACCACCCGGGAGCGCAGCAGCGAGGTGTCGAACGGCGGCCGGGCGAGGCCGATGTCGAGCTCGCCGCGGCGGATCCCCTCGACCTGGTCGTTGGTGACCCGCTCGGAGAGCACCACCTCGACGTCGGGCAGCTCCGCGGTGAGCCGGCGCAGCAGCGGACCGAGGATCGAGATCGCCGAGACGGCCGTGAACCCCAGGCGTACGACGCCGGCCGCGCCCGCGTCGACGCGGCGGGCGAGGTCGCCGGCGCCCTCCACCAGGTTGAGCAGCCGGTAGGCCTCGTCGAGGAACGCCCGGCCCGCGCCGGTCAGCTCCACGCGACGGTTGTCGCGCTCGAGCAGGCGCGCGCCAACGGACTTCTCCAGCTTCTGGATCTGGCGCGACAGCGGCGGCTGGGTCATCTGGAGCCGCTCGGCGGCGCGCCCGAAGTGCAGCTCCTCGGCCACCGCGACGAAGGAGCGGACCTGGTCGAGGGTGATCACCGGCCGAGGGTACGATGCACGAGATGGATCAGTCCATGCACGATCGGGCTTGGACCGGCATCGTCGTGCAAACCTAGTGTCGGTGGTCACACCCCGAGACCAGGAGCCACCAGATGCGCAAGCAGACCCTCAGCCTCGCGGCCCTCGCCACCGGCGCGGCCCTCGCCCTCTCCGCCTGCGGCGGCGTGCAGACCACTGCGGGCGGCGGCAGCGACAGCGGCGACTACCCCACCGGCGCGGTCGACATGCCGGTCGGCGCGTCCGCCGGCGGCTCCTCCGACCTGATCAGCCGCCAGATCTCGCGCGGGCTCTCCGAGGAGCTCGGCGGCTCCTTCCCGGTGATCAACCGCGAGGGCGCCAACGGCGCGCTCGCCGCCGCCGAGGTCGCCAAGGCCCCGGCCGACGGCTCGACGATCTCGGTGCAGAACGCCTCGCTCTTCGCGATCACCCCGCTCGCCGTGCCCGAGGACCAGGTCACCAGCATCGACGACTTCGACGTGGTCCAGGGCGTCTCCCGCGACGACTACGTCCTCGTCGCCAGCAAGGGCTCCGGCTACACGTCCATCGACGACTTCAAGGACGCCGACGGCAAGATCACCTACGGCACCACCGGTGTCGGCACCGGCGCCCAGCTCGCCTGCGCGCTCACCTTCAACATCGACAAGACGCCGTCGGAGGCCATCCCGTTCGACGGCGGCGCCCCCGCCCTCACCGCCCTCCTCGGCGACCAGGTCGACACCGCCTGCCTGCAGGTCGGCGAGGCCATCGAGAACATCCGCTCCGGCAAGATCGTCCCGATCGTGGTCTTCGGCCCCGAGCGCGTGGAGTTCCTCCCGGACGTGCCCACGGCGCAGGAGTCGGGCCTCGACGTCGAGGTCGCGCAGTACCGCTTCATGACCGTCCCGAAGGGCACCCCGCAGGACGTCCAGGACACGATCGCCGACGCCATGCAGGCGACGTTCGAGACCTCGGAGTACCAGGACTTCAACGAGCAGAACAACCTCACCCCGATGGAGATCACGGGCGACGAGGTCGTCGCCCAGCTCGAGGAGGACAAGCAGCGCTACGCCGACCTCGTCGAGCAGTACGGCATCGACCTCGGCGACGCCAGCTGACCCCGGGGCTCCCCCACCCCTCACCGCACTGAGACGAGACCACCATGAGCGAGACCGCACCCCGCCAGGACTCCGCCCAGGACCACGACATCCTGGCCGAGCTCCAGGCCGAGGTCGCCCAGGACCTGGCCGACGAGCGGCCCCCCGCCGGCGGACCGGCGTACCAGCTGGTCTCCTCGCTCGTCGTGCTGGTGCTCGGTGCCGCGGCGGCCGTCCTCGCGTACGGCTACGGGCTCGGGTCGCTCCGGCGGCCCGGGCCCGGGCTGTGGCCCTTCGTCGTCTCGGTCCTCATCGTCGCGCTCGGGCTCGTGCTGCTCCTCCGCGGCCGCGGCCTGGACGACGCGGAGAAGTTCACCCGGTCAAGCCTGCTGGTCGTGATCGGCGGCGCGACCTTCCTCGCCCTCGGCGTGCTGCTGCCCGTCGTCGGCTTCGAGATCCCCGCCGTCCTGCTCGGCATCGTCTGGCTCCGCTTCCTCGGAGGCGAGTCCTGGCGCAGCACGATCGTCATCTCGGTCCTCACGACCGTGGCGTTCTACCTGCTGTTCCTCTACGCCCTCTCGATCCCGCTGCCCCACCTGATCGCCTTCTGAGCGGCAGAGGAGAACCCCCATGGACCTCAGCGCCTTCCTCGACGGCTTCAGTGTCGTCACCCAGCCCGGCAACCTGCTCTACTGCCTGATCGGCGTCGTCGTCGGCATGCTCATCGGCGTGCTCCCGGGCCTCGGCCCGGCCGCGACGATGGCCATCCTGCTGCCGATCGTCTACAACGCCCACGACCCGGTCGCGGCGATCATCATGCTCGCCGGCATCTACTACGGAGCCCAGTACGGCGGCACGATCACGTCGGTCCTGCTGCGGATCCCCGGTGAGGCGAGCTCCGTCGTCACGGTGTTCGACGGGTTCGCCCTGGCCAAGCAGGGCAAGGCCGGCACCGCCCTCGGCATCGCGGCCATCGGCTCCTTCGTCGGAGCCACCATCTCGATCATCGGCCTGACCCTGCTCGGCCCGGTCGTCGCTGGCTTCGCCCTCGACTTCGGGTCCCCGGAGTACTTCGCGCTCGCCCTGCTCGGCGTGCTGCTGGTCGCGACGATCGGCAACGGCAACACCCTCAAGGCCCTCGCAGCCGCCGCGGTCGGCCTGCTCCTCGCCACCGTCGGCAGCGACACCTTCACCAGCGCCGACCGCTTCACCTTCGGCAGCCTCAACCTCGAGGGCGGCATCGACTTCGTCGTCGTCGCGATGGGCCTCTTCGGCGTCGGCGAGATCCTCTACAACCTCGAGGAGCGGCACGGGAAGCCGCACGTGCCCGCCGCGATCGCCAACATCTGGCCCTCCCGCAAGGACCTCACGGAGGCCGGCCCCGCGATCGGCCGCGGCTCGGTCATCGGCTTCGTGCTCGGCGTGCTGCCGGGCGGCGGCGCGGTCATGGCCAGCCTGGCGGCGTACGCCGCGGAGAAGAAGGTCGCCAAGAAGCCCGAGCGCTTCGGCCGTGGCGCCATCGAGGGCGTCGCCGCGCCGGAGTCGGCCAACAACGCCGCCGCCACGTCGTCGTTCATCCCGCTGCTGACCATCGGCATCCCGGCCAACGCGTCCATGGCGATGCTCTACGCCGCGCTCCTGGTCGTCGGCGTGACGCCCGGCCCGCAGCTCATCGACGAGCGCCCCGACCTCTTCTGGGGCGTCATCAACTCGATGTACATCGGCAACCTGATCCTGCTGCTGCTGAGCATCCCGCTGGTCGGCGTCTTCGTCCGCATCCTGCGCGTGCGGCCCGCGATCCTCGCGCCGATCACCGCGCTCATCACGATCCTGGGCGTCTACACGATCAACAACTCGGTCTTCGACATCTTCGTGATGATCGTCTTCGGCATCATCGGCTACCTGATGAAGAAGACCGGCTTCGAGCCCGGCCCGCTGGTCCTCGCCTTCGTGCTCGGGTCGCTGATCGAGTCGAGCTTCCGCCGCTCGATGCTGATCTTCGACGGCGACGCGACCGGCTTCGTGACCCGCCCGATCTCCGGCACCATCCTCGCCTTCGTCGTCCTGGTCATCGTGTTCCCGCTGCTCAGGAAGGCCTTCCGTCGAGGCACCCACCCCACCGAGGCGAACGCCTCCGAGACCGTCCAGCGAGAGGACTCCCTGCGATGACCGTCCTGATCGGCTACGTCCCCACCCCCGTCGGCGAGGCCGCGCTCGAGGCCGGGCTGGAGGAGGCGAAGGCCCACGGCGACGAGGTCGTGATCCTCAACAGCCCGCGGCGCCGCAGCACCGTGGACGGCGAGCTCATCAGCGAGACCGCTGCCGACGAGCTGGTCGCGCGCGCGGCCTCGGCCGGCGTCACCGCCCGCGTCGACCAGTCCGACCACGGCGACGACATCGTCGAGACCTTCACCAAGGTCGCGGCCTCTGTCGGCGCCCGCCTGGTGGTGATCGGCCTGCGACGTCGCTCGCCGGTCGGCAAGCTCGTCACGGGCAGCGACGCCCAGCGGCTGCTGCTCGACCTCGACGTGCCGATCCTCGCCGTGAAGCCCGCGAAGTGAGTGGTTCGCGGATCTCGCGGGTCGTCGTCACGCCCGTCGCGTTCGAGGACCCGCCGCTGCTCAACGTGGTCGGCGTGCACCAGCCCTACGCCCTGCGTGCGATCGTCGAGCTGCACGCCGACTCCGGCCTGCTCGGACTGGGTGAGACGTACGCCGACGAGGCGCACCTCGCGCGACTGGACGCGGTCGCAGCCGTCCTGCCCGGCCACGACCCGTACGACCTGAACGGCCTGCGCCGCGTGGTCACCGACGTGCTCGGTCGCGAGACCGGCGGGGGCGGTGCGTCCTTCGGCGGGATGCTCGACGTGGACTCCGCCGTCGACACCGTCTACTCCCCCTTCGAGGTCGCCTGCCTCGACCTGCAGGGGCACGAGGCCGGCGTGCCGGTGAGCTCGCTGCTCGGTGGCGCCGTCCGCGACCAGGTGCCGTTCAGCGGCTACCTCTTCTACAAGTGGGCCGGCCACCCCGGCTTCGCCGACGACCCGTGGGGTGAGGCGCTCACGCCCGACCAGCTCGTCACGCAGGCGCACCGCATGGTCGACGGGTGGGGCTTCGGCTCGCTCAAGCTCAAGGGCGGGGTCTTCCACCCCGACGAGGAGTGCGAGGCGATCGAGGCGCTGCGCGACGCCTTCCCCGACCTGCCGCTGCGGCTCGACCCCAATGGCGCGTGGACTCCGGGGACGTCGCTGAAGGTGGCAGCGCGACTGGCCGGCGTGGTCGAGTACCTCGAGGACCCGACCCCCGGCATCCCCGGCATGGCCGAGGTGTCCGCCGGCACCGACGTGCCGCTCGCGACGAACATGTGCGTCATCGCGATGGAGCACCTGCCGCCCGCGATCGCCCAGGACGCCGTCCAGGTCGTGCTGTCCGACCACCACCTCTGGGGCGGGCTGAGGAAGTCGGCGCTGCTCGGCCAGATCACCGAGGTCTGGGGCCTGGGGCTGTCGATGCACAGCAACTCCCACCTCGGCGTCTCGCTCGCCGCGATGGTCCACCTCGCCGCCGCCACGACCAACCTGACGTACGCCTGCGACACCCACTACCCGTGGAAGACCCAGGACGTCATCGCCGACGGCGCGCTGTCGTTCGTCGACGGCTCCGTCGCCGTGCCGACGACGCCCGGGCTCGGCGTCACGCTCGACCGCGACCGGCTCGGCGAGCTGCACGAGCTCTACCTCTCCTGCGGCGTACGCCGTCGCGAGGACACCGTCTACATGCGCTCGATCCAGCCCGACTTCGAGGTCAACACCTCCCGCTGGTGACCGGGCACTTCCTCCCCGTCCCGCGCACCGACCGGGCAGTTCCTCCCCGTCCCGTTTCGGGCATCGGGAGGAAGTGCCCGGTCAGCAGTCCGGACGGGGATGAAGTGCCCGGTCAGCATCATTCGTTCTTGACTTATATTAGTCTTTCGTGAAACTCTCGGCGCATGTTCGACGTAGCCAAGCACCTGGGCGCGGTCACCCGCGCCGTCGAGGACAGCACCCACGAGGGCACGCCCGTCAAGGTCGTGGTCGCCTCCCGCACCTACCCCACCGACGTCGACGACCTCTGGCAGGCCGTCACCGACCCCGAGCGCATCCCGCGCTGGTTCGCCCCGGTGTCCGGCGACCTCCGGCTCGGCGGCCGCTTCCAGGTCGAGGGCAACGCCGGCGGCGAGGTCACCGCCTGCGACGAGCCGAAGCACTTCGCCATCACCTGGGAGTTCGGCGGCGACACGTCGTGGGTCGACGTCCACCTCGAGGAGGCGTCCGACGGTGCCACGCTGACCCTGCGCCACGCGGCCGACGTGCGGGACAACCCGCACATGGCGACGTACGGGCCCGGCGCGGTCGGCGTCGGCTGGGAGCTCGGGCTGATGGGCCTCGCCGAGCACCTCGCGAGCGGTACGACGATCCCGCACGAGGAGGTCGAGGGCTGGGGCGCGTCGGCGGAGGGCCAGTCCTTCATGAGCGGCTCCGCGTCGCGGTGGGGCGAGGCCGACGCCGCGACCTCGGGCGCCCCGGAGGCCTCGCGCGCCGCGGCCGCCCGGACGGCCGCGTTCTACACCGGCGCCGAGCCGCCTGCGTGATGCACGCCTTCGACGTCCTCGGCGACCCCGTACGCCGTCGCATCCTCGAGCTGCTCGCCGACGGCGAGACGAGCGCTGGCGACGTGGCAGCGGTCATGGGTGGCGAGTTCGGGATCAGCCAGCCCGCCGTCAGCCAGCACCTGCGGGTCCTGCGCGACAACGGCTTCGCCACCGTGCGCGCTGAGGGCACCCGCCGCCTCTACGCCGTCGACCCGACCGGCCTGCAGGAGGTCGACGCCTGGGTCGAGCAGTTCCGCGTCTTCTGGGACCGCAAGCTCGACGCCCTCGGCACCGAGATCGCCCGCGGCAAGAAGGCCCGCCGCTGACCGGGCACTTCGTTCCCGTCAGCACCATCCACCGGGCACTTCGTCCCCGTCCCGCCTCGGGCACGGGGAGGAAGTGCCCGGTCAGCAGTCAGGACGGGGAGGAAGTGCCCGGTCAGCGCTCACGTGACGCGGCGGCGGGTGTTGCCGAGGTGGAGGCGCATGGCGGCCCGGGCGGTCTCCACGTCGCCGGCGAGGACGGCGGCGGCGACGTTGTCGTGCTCGCGCTGGACCCGCTCGACGTGGGTCGCGTCGGTCATGGAGTAGGCCTCGTTGAGGCGGGTCCGCGGCAGCATGATCATCATCGGGCCGAGGGAGCCGAGCAGGTCGATGTAGAACCGGTTGCCGGTCGCCCGGGCGATGGCGAGGTGGAAGGCGAAGTCGGCCTCGACGGCGCCCTCGTGACCCGCCCGCACGAAGCCCTCCATCGCCGACTCGATCGCCTCGACGTCGGACGGACCGTGGTGGCGCGCCGCCAGCGCGGCCGCCTCGCTCTCGACGCCGATCCGGAAGTCGAGCATCGCCATCACGTCGGCGTGGGTGCGGATCGCGGACGACTCGACGCTGAACGACGACGCCTCGGGCACCGCGAGCACGAAGGACCCGCGACCCTGCTGGGTCTCGACGAGGCCCTCGGCCCGGAGCCGGGTGACCGCCTCCCGCACGACGGTGCGCGAGACGGCGTACTCCTCGATGAGCTCGGCCTCCGAGGGCAGCTTGGCGCCCGGGGCGAGGTCGCCGGCCAGGATCTTGTCCTTGAGGCCGGCGACCACCGCCGCGGAGAGAGTCGAGGTCACGCGCCGAAGGTAGCGGTCTCCACGGTGAGCTCGCGCATGCGCTCGGTCAGCGTGAAGCCCAGCCCGGGGCGGTCCGGCACGAAGATGTGGCCGTCGCGGATCTCGATGCGCTCCTCGAAGAGCGGGTTGAGCCACTCGAAGTGCTCGACCCACGGCTCGGTGGGGTACGTCGCTGCGAGGTGCAGGTGGATCTCCATCGCGTAGTGCGGCGCGAGGTCGAGGCGGTGGTGGGCCGCCAGCGTCGCGAACCGCAGGAACGGCGTGATGCCGCCGATGCGCGGGGCGTCGGGCTGCACGATGCCGCGGTAGCCGGCGTTGACCAGGCCCATGTGCTCGTCGACCGAGGTCAGCATCTCGCCGGTGGCGATCGGGGTGTCGAAGGTCTGCGACAGGTCGGCGTGGCCGACGTGGTCCCACGCGTCGAGGGGCTCCTCGATCCAGACCAGGTCGAACTGCTCGAGCTCGCGGCACATCCGGCGGGCGCGGGCGCGGTCCCACTGCTGGTTGGCGTCGACCATGAACGGGCCGTCGCCGAGGTGCTCGCGCAGCGCGGCGACGCGGCGGAGGTCCTCGCGCCAGTCGGGCTGGCCGACCTTGATCTTGATGCCGCCGATGCCGGACTCGATCGAGGCGGTGGCCTTCTCCTTGATCTCCTCGACCGAGGCCTGGAGGAAGCCGCCGGAGGTGTTGTAGACGCGGCACGAGTCGCGGTGCGCGCCGAGCAGCTTGGCCAGCGGCAGGCCGGCGCGGCGGGCCTTGAGGTCGTAGAGCGCGACGTCGAGCGCGGCGACGGCCTGGGTGGCGACGCCCGAGCGGCCGACCGAGGCACCGGCCCACATCAGCGACTCGTAGATCTTCGCGATGTCGCTCGGGTCCTGCCCGATCGCGACGTCGACGACCTCCTTGAGGTGGGCGTACTGCGCCTTGCCGCCCGCGCGCTTGGAGTAGCTGAAGCCCATGCCCTCGAAGCCCTGCTCGGTGGTCAGCTCGACGAAGAGCATCACCGTCTCGGTCAGCGGCTTCTGCCGGCCGGTGAGCACCTTGGCGTCGCTCACCGGGTTGGGCAGCGGCAGCACCACGTGCGACAGCTTCACGCTGCGGATGCGGTCACCGGTGCTGGTGGCGGGAGCGGCGACGGGCGGGGTCAGGGTCTGCGTCATGGGGGTTCCTCGGGTCGTCACGAACTTATATGATGAGTGTGCAACTCATTACACAAGTTCGTCAACCCCCGAGGAGCAGGCGTGTCAGCCCACCGGCGTCAGCAGTCGCCCCTCGTCGAGGTACGCCGCCACGTTGGCCAGGGTGAGGTCGGCCATCGCCTGCCGGGTCTCGACCGTCGCGCTGCCCAGGTGCGGCAGCAGGACGACGTCGTCGCGGCCGAGCAGGGCCGACGGCACGTGGGGTTCCGCGGCGAACACGTCGAGCCCGGCACCGGCGATCCGGCCCGCCTCGAGGGCGGCGACCAGCGCGTCCTCGTCGACCACCGAGCCGCGGGCGACGTTGACCAGGAAGCCGCGCGGGCCGAGGGCGTCGAGCACCGCGGCGTCGACGAGGTGGCGCGAGCCGTCACCGCCGGCGGCTGCCAGGACCAGCACGTCGGAGTCCCGGGCGAGCGTCTCGACGTCGCGGACATGGGCGTACGACACGTCCGTGCGGGCGCGGCGGTTGTGGTAGCTGATCGTGGTGCCGAAGCCCTCCAGCCGGCGCGCGATCGCCAGGCCGATCCGGCCCAGGCCGACGATGCCGACCCGGCTCCCGGAGACCCGCCGCGCGAGGGCGGGCGTCCGACCGGAGGCCCACTCGCCGCGGCGCACGAAGCGGTCGGCGGCGGACAGGCCGCGCATCACGTCGATCACCAGCCCGACGGCAGCGTCCGCGACGCAGTCGGTGAGCACGTCGGGGGTGTTGGAGACGACGACGCCCCGGCGGGCGGCCTCGGCGACGTCGGTGGCGTCGTAGCCCACGCCGAAGTTCACGATCGCCTCGAGGGCCGGCAGCCGGTCGAGGTGCTCGGCGCGCACCCCCCACACGCCGCTCGTCACCGCGACCCGCGCGCGGGCGGCCTCCTCCGCGGCGAGCTGTCCCAGCTCGCGAGCGGCGTACTCCCGCTCCAGCCGCGCGACCAGCTCCGGGCGCAGCGTGCCCACCATGACGACCGTCGAATCATCCACGCCGAGACGCTAGGGACGGCGGCCGGGCATCGTCCATTGCCGATCCGGCATGGACGCCGGCGCCCGTCGCGGGCCCGGCGGCTGGGAGCATGTGAGTCCTCATGGACCTGCTGATCGGCTTCACCACGATCCTCGTGGTCATCGCGGCAGGAGCCGGGCTGGCCCACGCCGGAGTGCTCGACCGGCGCTCGCAGCGCACCCTGGGCGAGATCGCCTTCTTCGTCGCCTCCCCCGCCCTCATGGTCGTCACGATCAGCCAGGTCCACCTCGAGTCCGCCGCCGCGAACCTCGTCGCCTCGTCGGTGTCGCTGGCCGTCTCCTTCGCGGCGTACGTCGTGCTGGCGCGGCTGCGCTGGCAGCTCTCGACCGGCCCGCTGCTGATCGGCGGGCTCTCCTCGTCCTACGTCAACGCCGGCAACCTCGGCATCGCCATGGCGGCCTACGTCGTCGGCGACATCACCGTCGTGGTGCCCGCGCTGCTCGTGCAGATGATGGTCGTGCAGCCGATCGCGCTGATCGTGCTCGACCGGATCACCGGCCGCGGCGAGGGCATCGCCTTCGCGCTCAGGCGCCTCCTCACCAACCCGCTCACCCTCGCGGCGATCGTCGGCGTCGTGCTGGCGGTCACCGGGTGGCGGCTGCCGCGCGTCGTCGAGGACCCACTCCAGCTGACGGCCGGGGCGGCGATCCCGCTGATGCTGATGTCGTACGGCGCCGCGCTGAGGCTGAGCCCGCCGCTCGGCAAGGCGGGCCACAACGGCGAGGTGCTGCTGGCCAGCGTCCTCAAGCTGGCCGTGATGCCGGTGGTCGCATGGGCCGTCGCGGTGGCGCTCGGCATCGAGGGACGCGCCCTGCTCGGCGTCGTGATCACTGCGGCCCTGCCCACCGCGCAGAACATCTTCCTGCACGCCACCCGCTACCGCGTCGGCGAGGACGTCGCGCGCGAGACCATCCTGATCACCACGCTGGCCTCGCTGCCGGTTGCCCTGCTGGTCGCCGTCGTGCTCGGCTGAGCACCCACCACCGAGGAGACACCCGTGACCGACCTGCTCGACCGGCTGCGCGACGCCGTCGGCGACGCCCACGTGCTGACGTCCGACGAGGACCTGGCGGCGTACGTCGTGGACTGGACGGGCGTGCACGCCGGGCAGGCGCTCGCGGTGGTCCGGCCGGCGTCCACCGAGGAGGTGGCCGCCGTGGTGGCGGCCTGCCACGGTGCCGGGGTCGCGATCGTCCCGCAGGGCGGCAACACCGGCCTGGTCGGCGGTGGCGTCCCGGACGCCAGCGGCAGCCAGGTCGTGCTCTCGCTCGCCCGGATGCGCACGATCCGCGAGGTCGACCCGGTCGCCGGCACGATCACCGTCGACGCCGGCGTCGTGCTCGCCGACGTGCAGGCCGCAGCGGCCGAGGCGGGCCGGCTGTTCCCGATGTCGCTGGGCTCGGAGGGCAGCTGCACGATCGGCGGCAACCTCGCCACGAACGCCGGCGGCACCGCGGTGCTGCGCTACGGCATGACCCGCGAGCTGGCCCTCGGCCTCGAGGTGGTGCTGCCCGACGGCCGCGTGTGGGACGGGCTGCGCGGGCTCCGCAAGGACAACACGGGCTACGACCTGACCCAGGTGTTCGTCGGGTCCGAGGGCACCCTCGGCGTCATCACCGGCGCGATCCTCCGGCTCTTCCCGCCGACCCCGCGGCACGCCACCGCGTGGGTCGCCGTGCCCTCGGTCGCGGCCGCGGTGTCGCTGCTAGCCCTGGCCCAGCAGCACGCCGGCGTGCACCTCTCAACCTTCGAGATCGCCAACCGACAAGCCATCGAGCTCGTCCTCGCCCACCTGCCGGGTGCCGTCGACCCGCTCAGCGAGCCGAGCGACTGGTACGTCCTGGTCGAGCTCGCCGGCTCGGAGTCGGACGACGGCCTCGACGAGGCGCTCGAGACGGTGCTCGGGGCGGCGGTCGAGGAGGGGCACGCCTCGGACGCCGCGATCGCCGGCAGCCCGGCCCAGCGCTCCGCGCTGTGGGCGCTGCGCGAGGGCATCTCCGAGGTCCAGAAGGTCGAGGGCGCGACGCTGAAGCAGGACGTCACCCTGCCGATCGCGGACCTCGCGGAGTGGACCGATGCGATGGGACCGCGGCTCCAGGAGATCCTGCCGGGCGTGCGGCCGGTGACCTACGGCCACGTCGGCGACGGCAACCTCCACTACAACCTCAACGCGCCGGTGGGGGACGACGACGCCCTCCGCGCCGCGGCCGCGGACCTCTCGACGGCGATCTACGACGCGGTGGCCTCGGCCCACGGCTCCATCAGCGCCGAGCACGGCCTCGGCCGGACGAAGGCGGCGGCAGCAGCGTCGTACAAGTCGGAGGTGGAGGTCGACCTGATGCGCGCGGTGAAGGAGGCCCTCGACCCCGAGGGCCTGATGAACCCGGGCGTCCTCCTGCCGCCTGACTAGGGTGGCGGGGTGAAGGCACAGACCCTCGGACGCGTCCTGCTCGGCTCCTTCATGGTCGGCGCGGGGGTGCTGCACCTGACCACGCAGCGCCAGGAGTTCCAGGCCCAGGTGCCCGACTGGTTCCCGGTCGACGAGGACCTCACCGTCGTCGGGTCCGGGGTCGTCGAGATCGGCCTGGGCGCGGCGTTCGTCGCGCTGCCGAAGCACCGCCGCACCGTCGGGGCGCTGCTGGCCGCCTTCTTCGTCGCGATCTTCCCGGGCAACATCGCGCAGTACGTCGAGGGCACCGACGCGTTCGGCCTCGACACCGACCGCGCCCGCTTCATCCGGCTGTTCTTCCAGCCCGTGCTCGTGCTCGCCGCGCTCTGGGGTGGCGGCTGGCTCAGCCGGCGGGCCGAGGAGCGCGAGGCCGAGCGTCTGGCGACCGAGGAGGTCGACTCCGGCGAGTGACCCCCGACGCATCCACCCCGACGGCCGGGGCGTGTCAGTACGTGTCGGCCAGCGTCGTGGCCATCGACTCCCACTGCGCATAGGCGTTGGGGCAGCACGAGCGCTGCACCGCGTCGGCAGCCAACGTCTTGCTCATCGACTCCCAGCCGGAGATGTCGAACAGCCCACGGTTGGTGGTGTACGCCGAGACGCCGAGGAAGCCCTGGGTGGCGTACGTCGGGTTGACGCACGCCGTGCCGCCGGAGCACCAGCCCTGGCTCGGCCGCTGCTGGAACAGGCCGAGCGAGTCGCGGTCGCCGAACTGGATGTTGCAGAGCTTGGACTCCTGCATCGCGGTCATCAGCGCGATGATCTGCGCGTTGCGGTTGCCGCCGGCGGAGCGGGTGGTGCCGAGGATCGACTGCACGTTGGCCACCTGCGCCGTGCTCAGCGACGAGGCGGTCGAGCCGCCGGTGGAGTAGCACAGCGTCTGGTCGTAGGTCTGGCTCCAGCCGAGCAGCTCCTGCCACGTCGCCGTGTCGACCGTGCCGGTCTGCGGAAGCCCCCGACTGGCCTGGAACGACACGACCGAGGCCCGGGTGCCGGAGCCGAAGACGCCGTCCACGACGAGGTTCGCGCCGTACTTGTTGAGCTGGGTCTGTGCCGCCTTCACCGCGCTGGAGTCGGCCGAGCCCTGGCTGACGGTGACGACGAGCCGGGGCCAGGTGCCGCTGCCGGCGATGCCGTCGACGGGCGAGATGCCCTGCGCCGACTGGAACGACTTCAGGTTGGCGGTGGTGCCGCTGCCGAAGGCACCGTCCGCGGTGGTCGGGTAGCCGCGCGAGGTGAGCAGGTGCTGCAGCGCCATCGCGTTGTTGTTGCGGGACTGGCCGGCCTTGGTGATCGGCCAGGCGCTGGCCGCCTGGGCGGGCGCCGCGGTCATCACGGCGGCCGTGGCGAGCACTACGGCGAGCACGGCGCCGAGGACTTTCAGGCATGGGCGTAGCAGGGTCGAACGGTGCATGGAGGAGCTCCCGAGAGAAGTGCCCCGGCAACCGGTCCAGCACGGGGCGCGTGCGCTCGACCCTGCCAAGTGCCCGCACGAGGGGTCAAGGCAGGAGCACAGACCTCGACCAAAGTAGGACGGCGTACGACGATCGAAGGATGACCACGATCTACGACGCGGCCGGCGGGCTGGAGGTCTTCGTCCGGCTGGCCGAGGCGACCCACCAGCGCTGCCTCGCCGACCCGCTGCTCAACCACCCGTTCTCCCACGCCGACAACCAGCCCGACCACACCGAGCGGCTGGCGGCGTACTGGGCCGAGGCGCTGGGCGGCCCGCCGACGTACACCACCGAGTGGGGCGGCAGCGAGTCGCACGTGCAGCGGCTCCACGCCGGCGAGGCGGAGTACACCGTCGAGGCCAGCCCGCGCTTCGTCCAGTGCGTGGTCGACTCCTTCGACGAGGCCGGCGTGCCCGACGACCCGGCGGTGCGGCAGGCCATCACCGACTACGTCACCTGGGCGGCCACCGGCCCCTTCCAGGCCTGGGGCCGCTCCAAGGACGACGTCCCCGACGACCTCGCGATGCCCCACTGGGACTGGGACGGCCCCGTCCCCCTCGGTGCTTGAGGTGCGAGCGCAGCGAGCCTCGAAACCACGCCGATCGTGGCTCCGAGGCTCGTCGCTGGCGCTCCTCGCGCCTCAACCAGCTAGCAGGCTCAGGCCGTCCTCGCCGACGTCGACGGTGACGGAGCCGCCGTCGGTGACGTCGCCGGCGATCAGCTTCCGGGCGAGCGGGTCGCCGATCGCGGACTGGATCAGCCGGCGCAGCGGCCGGGCGCCGTACGCCGGGTCGTAGCCGGTCTCGGCCAGCCAGGCGCGTGCCGCGTCGGTCACCGCGATGGTGATCCGCCGGACCGCGAGCCGCTTCTCCAGCAGCGCCAGCTGCAGGTCGACGATGTGGGCCAGGTCGTCCTTCGACAGCGCGTCGAACATGACGACCTCGTCGAGCCGGTTGAGGAACTCCGGCTTGAAGTGCGCCCGCACCACGCCCATCACCGACTGCTTCTTGGCCTCCGGCTCCATGGTCGGGTCGACCAGGAAGTTCGAGCCGAGGTTGGAGGTGAGGATCAGCAGCGTGTTGCGGAAGTCGACCGTGCGGCCCTGGCCGTCGGTGAGCCGGCCGTCGTCGAGGACCTGCAGCAGGATGTCGAAGACCTCGGGGTGCGCCTTCTCGACCTCGTCGAGCAGCACGACGCTGTAGGGGCGTCGCCGCACGGCCTCGGTGAGCTGGCCGCCCTCGTCGTAGCCGACGTAGCCGGGAGGGGCGCCGACGAGCCGCGACACCGAGTGCTTCTCGCTGTACTCGCTCATGTCGATGCGGACGATCGCCCGCTCGTCGTCGAAGAGGAAGTCCGCCAGCGCCTTGGCGAGCTCGGTCTTGCCGGTGCCGGTGGGGCCGAGGAAGAGGAACGAGCCGGTCGGCCGGTTGGGGTCGGCGATGCCGGCGCGCGAGCGGCGTACGGCGTCGCTGACCGCGGTGACGGCCTCGCGCTGCCCGATCAGCCGCTCGCCGATGACCGACTCCATCTCGAGGAGCTTGGCGGTCTCCCCCTGCAGCATCTTGCCGGTGGGGATGCCGGTCCAGGCCTCGACGACGTCGGCGATCTGCTCGGCGCCGACCTCCTCGCCGACCAGCGGCTCGAGGTCGACGGCCTCGGCCTTCTCGACCTCGGCGATCTGCTTCTCGAGCTCGGGGACCTTGCCGTACTGGATCTCCGAGGCACCCGCGAGGTCGCCCTCGCGCAGCTTCTTCTCGGCCTCGATCTTCAGCGCGTCGAGCTGGCGGCGCAGCTCACCCTCGCCCTGGAGCTGGTCCTTCTCGCGCTCCCACCGCGTCTCGAGCCCACGCAGCTCCTCCTCGCGGTCGGCGAGGTCCTTGCGCAGCACCTCGAGGCGCTCGCGGGACGCGTCGTCGGTCTCCTTGTCGAGGGCGAACTCCTCCATCTTGAGGCGCTCGACCTGGCGACGCAGCACGTCGATCTCCTCGGGGCTCGACTCGTGCTCCATGCGGAGGCGCGAGGCGGCCTCGTCGATGAGGTCGATGGCCTTGTCGGGGAGCTGGCGACCGGTGATGTAGCGGTCGGACAGCGTGGCGGCGGCGACGAGCGCGGCGTCGGTGATGCGGACGCCGTGGTGCGCCTCGTACTTCTCCTGGATGCCGCGCAGGATCTGGATGGTGTCCTCGACGGACGGCTCGCCGACGAAGACCTGCTGGAAGCGGCGCTCGAGCGCGGGGTCCTTCTCGATGCGCTCGCGGTACTCGTCGAGCGTGGTCGCGCCGATCATGTGGAGCTCGCCGCGGGCGAGCATCGGCTTGAGCATGTTGCCGGCGTCCATCGCGGAGTCGCCGCCAGCGCCCGCGCCGACGACCGTGTGGAGCTCGTCGATGAACGTGATGACCTGCCCGCCGGCGTCCTTGATCTCCTCGAGGACGGCCTTGAGCCGCTCCTCGAACTCGCCGCGGTACTTCGCCCCCGCGACCATCGCCGCGAGGTCGAGGCTCAGCACGCGCCGGCCCTTGAGGGAGTCGGGCACGTCACCGGCGACGACGCGCTGCGCGAGTCCCTCGACGACGGCGGTCTTGCCGACGCCGGGCTCACCGATCAGCACGGGGTTGTTCTTGGTGCGCCGCGACAGCACCTGGATCACGCGGCGGATCTCGGCGTCACGCCCGATGACCGGGTCGAGTCGCCCGTCCTCGGCGGCCTGGGTGAGGTCGACGGAGTACTTCTCCAGCGACTCGTACGACGCCTCGGCGGCCTCGCTGGTCACGCGGCGGTTGCCGCGGACGGCCGTGATGGCCTCCCGGAGACCGTCGGCGGTGAGGCCGGCGTCGGTCAGCACCTTCTGTGCCGGCGACTCGACGGTCGCGATGGCGACGAGCAGGTGGTCGGTGGCGACGAAGTCGTCCTTCATCGACGCGGCGAGGTCGAGCGACTGCGCCAGGACACGGGTCAGCGCGCCGGAGGCGCTGGGCTGCTGGACGGTCGACCCGGTGGCGCGCGGCAGCTGCTGCTGGACGCCCTCGGCCTTGGCGAGCAGCGTGGCCGGGTCGACGCCCGCCTTCTGCACGAGGCTCCGGCTGGTGCCGTCCTCCTGCTTCAGCAGGGCGACGAGCAGGTGGATGGGCTCGGTGTTGCTGTTGCCGCCAGTGGTGGCGGCGAGCTGGGCAGCCTCGATCACCTCACGGCTGCGCGTGGTGAACTTCTCGGCACCGAACTGGCTCAACTCAGGTCCTCCTGGGTCACGATTGTCTGCGCGGGACCAACTCTGGTCCCACCTGATCCAACGCGCCAGAAGTTGAGTCGATTCCCCTCAACTTTGAGAATTTCGCCCAGCCGGACCATGCCGTCGAGCGAGGGGCCGGTTGTTCGCCTCACGCATCGCAGGACCGGCGTGTCGCACGAGAGCTGCCGCGTGTCGCGATCCAAGTACGCCAGAAGCGGCCCCTACACCTCGCGACGCCGGAGGAGGTAGGTGTCCATCACCCAGCCGTCGAGCTCCTTGGCCCGGGCTCGAGCGGCCCGGATGTCACCGACCACGGAAGCCAGCGGCCCGGCGACGAGCTCCTCGTGGGGGCTGCCGAGGTTGGCGCCCCACCAGATCTCCCACTCGCCGTCGAGCTCCGCGCACTGGAGACGACCGTCGAGCATCACCACGAGGTTGTCGTGCCCGGCGGCGACCTCGTCGGCCAGCCTGCGCCCGGTCGTCACCAGCACCGGCCGGCCGACCTCGTGGAGCACGACGCGGTGGCGGGCGGCCAGGAGCGAGAGCGCGGAGACGCCGGGCAGGACGTCGTACTCGACGCGCAGGCGGTCGACCACCCGGATCGTCGAGTCGTAGAACGCCGGGTCACCCCAGACGAGGAAGCCGACCGTGCCGGGACGTGAGGCGATCACGGTGCCGTACGCCGCCGCCCGCGCGTCGTGCCAGTCGAGGACCGCGCCGTCGTAGTCCGCAGGGTCGTCGCGGTCGCGTGGCGGGTCGGCGACGGCGACCAGCTCGACGCCGAGCTCCGCGCAGATCGCCCGGCGCAGCGCCAGGAGGGGATCGGCCGGCCCCTTGTCGGCGGCGATGACGTAGTCGCAGCCCGCGATCGCCTCACGGGCCTCGGCGGTGAGCTGCCCGGGGTGGCAGCCGATCCCGACGACCCGCACCCGCGTGGCCGTGCCGGCCTCGATCATCGGTCCTCCAGCTCGCCCTCGACGTCGAGGTAGACCTGCTGGAGCGCGGCCATCACGTCGGCGTCCGGCGACTCCCAGAGCCCGCGCTCGGCGGCCTCGTGGAGCCGCTCGACGATGCCGCGCAGCGCCCACGGGTTGGAGGTCCGGAGGAACTGCTGGTTGGTCTCGTCGAGGACGTACTCCCTGGCCAGCGACTCGTACATCCAGTCGTGCACCACGCCGGCCGTCGCGTCGAAGCCGAAGAGGTAGTCGACGGTCGCGGCGAGCTCGAAGGCACCCTTGTAGCCGTGTCGCTGCATCGCGCCGATCCACCGCGGGTTGACCACGCGGGCACGGAAGACGCGGTTCGTCTCCTCCTGCAGCGTCCGGGTCCGCACCGCGTCGGGCGACGTCGAGTCACCGACGTACGCCTTGGGGTCGCTGCCGGTCAGCGCGCGCACGGTGGCGACCATGCCGCCGTGGTACTGGAAGTAGTCGTCGCTGTCGGCGATGTCGTGCTCGCGGGTGTCGACGTTCTTCGCAGCGACCTTGATCCGGCTGTAGTTGGTGCGCATGTCGTCGGCCGCTGGAGCACCGTCGAGGTCGCGGCCGTAGGCGAAGCCGCCCCACGACGTGTAGACCTCGGCGAGGTCGTCGTCGTTGCGCCAGTTGCCCGACTCGACGACCTGCAGGATCCCGGCGCCGTACGACCCGGGCTTGGACCCGAAGATGCGGGTGGTCGAGCGGCGCTCGTCGCCGTGCTCGGCGAGGTCGGCGCGGGCGTGGGCGCGGACGTGGTTGTGCTCGTCGGGCTCGTCGAGGCCGGCCACCAGGCGGACGGCGTCGTCGAGCATCGCGACCACGTGTGGGAAGGCGTCGCGGAAGAAGCCGGAGATCCGCACCGTGACGTCGATGCGCGGGCGGCCGAGCTCGTCGAGCGGGATCACCTGGAGGTCGTTGACCCGGCGGGATGCCTCGTCCCACACCGGACGTACGCCGAGCAGCGCGAGCACCTCGGCGATGTCGTCGCCGCTCGTGCGCATCGCGCTCGTGCCCCACACCGACAGCCCGACGGACTGCGGGTAGGAGCCCGTCTCGTCGACGTACTTCGCGACGAGGGACTCGGCCATCGCGTGGCCCGTCTGCCACGCCAGCCGGGACGGGACCGCTCGCGGGTCGACGGTGTAGAAGTTGCGGCCGGTGGGCAGCACGTTGACCAGCCCGCGCAACGGCGATCCGGACGGACCGGCCGCGATGAACCCGCCGTCGAGGGCGTGGATGACCGCGTCCATCTCGTCCGTCGTGCGGGCGAGGCGGGGCACGACCTGGGTGGCGGCGAACTCCAGCACCCGCTGGACCTCCGGGTCGTCGTGGAGCTCGGCAGCCCGGGCGACGTCCCAGTCGGCCTTGTCCATCTGCTCGACGAGGTCGCGAGCGATCGCCTCGACCGCGTCGACGTCGGCCGTGGTCTCGATACGCCGCTCGTCCCTCGCGGCTACTCGACCACCTTGTGCAGGTGGTCGAGTAGACCCCGAGGAACGAGGGGTCGTATCGAGACCCAGTCCCAGCGCCGTCCGCAGCCCCGGTACCGCCTGCGCCTGCCCGCCGAAGACCTGCGCAGCGCGGAGGATCGCCAGCACCAGGTTGACCCGCGCCTCACCCGACGGCGCCTCGCCGAGCACGTGCAGCCCGTCGCGGATCTGCGCGTCCTTGATCTCACAGAGCCAGCCGTCGACGTGCATGATGAAGTCGTCGAAGTCCTCGGCGTCCGGCTGCTCGTCGAGCCCGAGGTCGCGGTGCATCTCGGCGGCGTGCATCAGCTGCCAGATCTCGCCGCGGATGGCCGGGAGCTTGGCGGGGTCCATCGCGGCGATGTTGGCGTGCTCGTCGAGGAGCTGCTCGAGGCGGGCGATGTCGCCGTACGACTCCGCGCGCGCCATCGGCGGCACGAGGTGGTCGACGATCGTCGCGTGCGCGCGCCGCTTGGCCTGTGCGCCCTCACCGGGGTCGTTGACGAGGAACGGGTAGACCATCGGCAGGTTGCCCAGCGCCGCGTCCGTGCCGCAGCTCGCGGACAGCGCGGCGTTCTTGCCGGGCAGCCACTCGAGCGACCCGTGCTTGCCGAGGTGCACGACCGCGTCGGCCCTGAAGCCGTGCTCCAGCCAGCGATAGGCCCCCAGGTAGTGGTGGGTCGGCGCGAGGTCGGGGTCGTGGTAGATCGCGATCGGGTTCTCGCCGAAGCCGCGCGGCGGCTGGATGAGGAGTACGACGTTGCCCGCCCGCACCGTGGCGAGCACGAGCTCGCCCGCGTCGTTGACGAACAGCGAGCCCGGCGCCTCGCCCCACGCCTCGACCATGCCGGCCCGCAGGTCGTCGGGCAGGTCGCGGGTCCACTCGGCGTACTGCTCCTGCGTGATCCGCACGTGCGCGTCGGTGAGCTGGGCATGCGTCAACCACTCCTCGTCCTGCCCACCCGCGGCGATGAGCGCATGGATCAGCGCATCGCCCTTCTCCGTCTCGGTCGCGTCGCGGTCGAGGATCTCGACGACCTCGCCGGCGCCCAGGTCGTACCCCTCCGCCCGCAGCCGCTGCAGCATCCGGATCGCGGAGACGGGGGTGTCGAGCCCGACGGCGTTGCCGATGCGGGCGTGCTTGGTGGGGTACGCCGACAGCACGAGGGCGAGCCGCTTGTCGGCGTTCGGGATCCGGCGCAGGCGTGCGTGCCGGACGGCGATGCCCGCGACCCGCGCGCAGCGCTCGGGGTCGGCGACGTAGTGGGGCAGGCCGTCGGCGTCGACCTCCTTGAAGGAGAACGGGGCGGTGATGATGCGGCCGTCGAACTCCGGGATCGCGATCTGCGTCGCCGAGTCGAGCGGGCTCACGCCGTCGTCGGACGCCTCCCACTCCGCGCGGCTGCTGGTCAGGCAGAGGCCCTGGATGATCGGGATGTCGAGCGCCGACATCCGCGCGACGTCCCACGACTCGTCGTCCCCGCCCGCGCTGGCGCCCGCCGGCACGCTGCCGCCCGCCGCGAGGACGGTCACGACCAGCGCGTCGAGCTCGCCGAAGGCGTCGTACAGCTCGTCGGGCGCAGCCCGCAGCGACCCCGCGAAGATCGGCACGCCGACCGCCTCACCCGTGGCATCGATGGCGTCGGCCAGCGCGTGCGCGAAGGCGGTGTTCCCGCTCGCCTCGTGGGCGCGGTAGTACAGCACCCCGACCTTCGGCACCCCAGCCGTCGGTTGAGCAGCCGCCCCCGCCACAGGTGGTCGAGTAGCCGCCGAGGAACGAGGCGGCGTATCGAGACCCGACCGCGCCGCAAACCCCCACTGCGGCAGCACCGCCGGCGGCTCGAACCCCTCGCCGGTCAGCAGGACCGTGTCGGAGAGGAAGGCGTGGAGCTGGCGGAGGTTCTCCGGGCCGCCCTCGGCGAGGTAGCGGTGGGCCTCGGCCGCGACGCCCATCGGCACCGACGACAGCTCCATCAGCTCGGCGCTGGGTGACTGCTCACCACCCAGTACGACGACGGGCATCCCGGTCGCGGCGACGCGCGTGAAGCCGGAGCACAGGTCCTGCGGCGAGCCGAGCAGCCGGCCCACGACGAGGTCGCAGCCCTCGATGGCCTCGGCCATCGACTGGTGGCCGGGCCGCGCCGGGTTGGCGAGGACGTAGTCGGCGCCGGACGCCCGCGCGCTCAGCAGGTCGGTGTCGGACGTGGACAGGAGTGCGATCCGCACGGTTCCTCCTCGGGGTTCTCGCCCCTGGTGACTGGATCCGCGTGGGCCAGTATCTGGCTACGGGCCGATCGATCTGGCCCTCACAGTGGCGGAACCGCCCCGGGCTTGCACCGGGTTCCTGGGTCCCACGCGGAGTGGTGCCGCGAGCCTAGCGCCCCGCCCCGGTGGTTGAGGTGCGAGCGCCCACCCCGCCGGTTGAGCAGCGAGCGAAGCGAGCGTGTCGAAACCAAGGCCGTGCAATCATCCGCCCCATGGAGCGGACCCGAGGCGACCTGTGCCCGGGCGTCTTCCGCCCCTGGCCGGCCGACGACGGTGCCCTGGTCCGCCTGCGCATCCCCGGCGGCCACCTCGCGCGTACGACGCTGAGCGCGCTCCTCGACGTCGCCGAGACCTACGGCGACGGCCGGGTCCACCTCACCAAGCGGGCCAACCTCCAGCTGCGCGCCCTGCCGATGGACGACGACTCCGTCCCGGCGGAGGCCGTCGACGCGATCCGCACGACCGGCCTGCTCCCCCACCCCGACCACGAGCTGGTCCGCAACCTCCTGGTCTCGCCGCTGACCGGCCTCCACGGTGGTCGTGCCGACCTCCGGCCGGTGACCACAGAGCTCGACGAGCGCATCTGCGCGACGCCGTCACTGGCGAAGCTCCCCGGCCGCTTCCTGCTCGTCCTCGACGACGGCCGCGGCGACCTCGTCGACCGCTTGTGCGACCTCGGCCTCGTCGCGCTCGACGCGGAGACGGTCCAGCTGCGGATCGGCAGCACCCACTGGGGTCCCGTCGTCCCGCTGCACGAGGCGGCCGCCCGCCTGACCGGCCTCGCCCGTGCCTTCCAGCAGGTCCGCGACAACGCCTGGCATGTCGACGAGCTCCCGGTCCCGCCCGCCTCGCACGACGCCGACCCGCACCAGCCCGCGGCGAGCGACCCCCCGGCGTACGGCGAGGTCGTGGACGGCATCACGCACGTCGAGGTCCCCGACGGCGTACTGGACCGCACAACCCTCGAGGCGCTGGGCGAGCACCTCGTCGTCACCCCGTGGAAGTCACTGATCTCGATCGCACCACAGGTGGTCGAGTAGCCGCCGAGGAACGAGGCGGCGTATCGAGACCCCTCAGACGTCGTCGCCCCGGCGCGCACTCCCGAGCCACACCCCCGTAGCAACAGCACCGGTCAACGCCATCAGCGCTCCACCCACCGCCACGACGCCGCCGGCGAGAAGCCTCAGGTCCGCACCTTCGTGCGGGGCGTCGAGCTCCGGAAGGGGCGGCCCGTTGTACAGGCCTTCCACGCGGTAGCTCACCGGCTCCGGCGTGTGCTGGAGCACCAGCGCGAGGCCGACGACGACCAGCACCAACCCACCCGCGAGCAGCAGTGCGACAGTCCGCTTGAGCCGGTCGTCCATGTGTCCCCCTGTGATCGAGCGCCGAGGCTAGCGGTCGACACGTCGCTCCGTCCCCGGAACGCATCTCCCGCTGGAGCCAGTCCAGACTGGACCCGTGACCCGACCCGACGCCGAGACGGCCGCCCGCTCGCTGATCGCAGAGCGCTTCCCCGACGCGTGGCAGGCGTGGCTGTCCGGGTCCGTGGTGCTCGGGCACGCGACCGCGACGTCCGACCTCGACATCACCGTGGTGCTGGACGAGGCCGAGGTCCATCGCGAGTCGCTCGTGCACGAGGGGTGGCCGGTCGAGCTGTTCGTGCACACCGAGTCGTCGATCCGCCACTTCGTCGCCAAGGACCGGGCACGCCGACGCCCGACGATGGCGCGCCTGGTCGCGACCGGACTCCCGCTCGTCCCCGGCGACGCCGGCGAAGCACTCCGGGCCGAGTGCGCAGCGGCGGTGGCCGCCGGCCCCGACCCGCTCAGCGCCGAGGAGCTGACCTTCCAGCGCTACTCGCTGACCGACCAGCTCGACGACCTCGTCGGCGGCGGTTCCCCGGGCGTCGTCGACGCCGTCGCGATCGACGTGTGGCGTGGCACGGCCGAGCTCCTGCTCGCCTCGGGAGGATGGTGGTCCGGCACCGGCAAGTGGCTCGTCCGCGAGGTGGAGGCGTTCGACGCCGCCCGCGGTACGACGTACGCGACCCACCTCCACGACGGGCTGCACGCCGCACTGGCCGGCGATCCGGGCGCCCTCGTCGAGCTCGCCGACGAGGTGCTCGAGCAGGTCGGCGGTCGGCTGTGGTCCGGCTTCCGCCTCGCGGCGACGATCCCGGACTGAGGCGTGCCCTAGGCTGCCTCCGTCACGCGACGCAGGAACCCGGTGCGAGTCCGGGGCGGTTCCGCCACTGTCAGGTCCCCGAGAGGGGATCGAGCCAGACACTGTCCGCGCGGCGTACCTGCCGACCAGGGGCGCGAACCCCGAGGAGCCGTGATGAGCCTGCTGTCCCGCCCGACCCGACGCTTCGACTACGTCGCCGACGGCGCCACGATCTACGACGAGTCCTTCGCGACGATCCGCCGCGAGGCCCGCTTCGACCACCTACCGGCCGATGCCGAGCGCGTCGCCGTCCGCATGGTCCACGGCACCGGGCAGACCGACCTCACCGACGACCTCGTCATCCACCCGCGCCTGGTCAGCGCCGCGCGCGCGGCGCTCGAGGCCGGCGCGCCGGTCATCACCGACGCCCACATGGTCGCCAGCGGCGTCACCCGCGCGCGGCTGCCGAAGGACAACGAGGTGCTCTGCGCGCTGCACGACCCGCGCACCCCCGACCTCGCGATGCTGATGGGCACCACCCGGTCGGCCGCGGCGTTCTCGCTGCTCGAGGACCAACTGGAGGGGTCGGTCGTCGCGATCGGCAACGCCCCGACCGCGCTCTTCCACCTGCTCGAGATGCTGCTGGACGGCGCTCCGCGGCCGGCCGCGATCGTCGGCTGCCCGGTCGGCTTCATCGGCGCCGCCGAGTCCAAGCAGGCGCTGGAGGACGTCGATCTCGACATCCCCTACCTCACCGTCCGCGGCCGCCGCGGCGGCTCGGCGATGACCGCCTCGGCCCTCAACGCGCTGGCCCAGGAGCAGGAGTGACCGGGCGGCTGTACGGCGTGGGCCTCGGCCCCGGCGACCCGGAGCTGATCACCCGCAAGGCCGCGCGCCTCATCGAGTCGGCGGACGTGATCGCCTTCCACGCCGGCGTCGGCAAGACCTCCAACGCCCGCACCATCGCCGCCGACCTCATCCCGACGACGGCGATGGAGGAGGAGCTCCGCTACCCCGTCACCACCGGCACGACCTCGCACCCGGGTGGGTACGCCGGCGCCATGGCGGAGTTCTACGAGTCCTGCGCCTCGCGCCTGGCCGCGCACCTGTCGGCTGGTCGCACGGTCGTGGTGCTCGCCGAGGGTGACCCGCTGTTCTACGGCTCGTTCATGTACCTCCACGACCGGCTGGCCGACCGCTTCGAGACCGAGGTCGTCCCCGGCGTACCCGCCTTCGCCGCCGCCACCGCCGTCCTCGCCTCGCCGCTCGTGCGCCAGACGGACGTGCTCACCGTGCTGCCCGGCACCCTCCCGGTCCCCGAGCTCGCCCGCCGCCTCGCCGACACCGACGGCGCGATCATCATGAAGCTCGGCCGCCGCTTCCCCGGCGTCGTCGATGCCCTCCGCCAGGCCGGCCGCCTCGAGCACGCGCTGTACGTCGAGCGCGCCTCCATGCCCGCCGAGCGCTGGATGCCCGTGGTCGACGTCGACCCGGCCTCGGTGCCGTACTTCTCCCTCATCGTCGTCCCCGGCGACACCCTCGCCGACGACCCGACGGGACGAAGGGGCTCCGCGCCGGTTGAGCAGCGAGCGCCAGCGAGCGTGTCGAAACCAAGCCACCCGGTGGTTGAGGTGCGAGCGCAGCGAGCCTCGAAACCACACCCCCTCCGGGTCATCGGCCTCGGCCCCGGACCCGACCGCTGGCTCACACCGGAGGCCACGGCAGCCCTGGCAGACGTCGACCACGTCATCGGCTACGCCCCGTACGTCAACCGCGTCCCGCAGCGCGAGGGCCTCACCCGCCACGCATCGGGCAACACCGTCGAGGTCGACCGCGCCCGCCACGCGCTGACCCTCGCGCAAGGCGGCGAGAAGGTGGCCGTGGTGTCCGGCGGCGACGCGGGCGTCTTCGGGATGGCGAGTGCGGTGCTCGAGGCCGCCGCGGACTTCCCTGACGTACCCATCGAGGTCCTGCCGGGCGTCAGCGCCGTCCAGGCGGTCGCGGCGAGAGCGGGCGCCCCCATCGGCGCGGACTTCGCGGTCGTGTCGCTGAGCGACCGGCTCAAGCCGTGGCCGGTGATCGAGCGGCGGCTGCACGCGATCGCCGAGGCCGACCTCGTGCTCGCGGTCTACAACCCCGCGTCGCGCAGCCGCACCACGCAGGTCGCCGACCTGCAGAAGCTCTTCCTCGAGCACCGCAGCCCCGACACGGTCGTCGTGGTCGGCCGCGACGTCGGTCGCGCCGAGGAGTCGCTGACGGTGACCACCCTCGCCGAGCTCGAGGCCGACACGATCGACATGAAGTGCCTGCTCATCCTCGGCGCCTCGTCGACGCGCGTGACCGCGGCCGGCCAGGTCTGGACGCCTCGCTTCGTGGAGTCGGAGTGACCGTCCACTTCGTCGGCGCCGGCCCGGGCGCGGCCGACCTCATCACCCTGCGGGCCGCGTCGCTGCTCGCGGCGGCCGACGTCGTGCTCTATCCGGGCACCTACCTCGACGCCGAGGTCCTCTCGCACTGCGCCGGAGCACGCCAGGTCGACACGCAACGCCTCGACCTCGACCGGATCACCGCGGTCATGGTCGACGCGGCCGCCGACGGCCTCGAGGTCGTCCGCCTCACCTCCGGCGACCCCTCCCTCTACTCCGCCCTCGCCGAGCAGACCGCCCGCCTCGATGCCGCCGGCGTCGCGTGGGACGTGTGCCCGGGCGTTCCGGCGTACGCCGCCGCTGCCGCCGCCGTCGGCCGCGAGCTCACCGTCCCGCTGGTCGCCCAGTCGGTGGTCCTGACGCGCACCCAGGCGCGCTCGACCGCGATGCCCGAGACCGAGTCGCTGGCCGCCTTCGCCGCCACCCGCGCCACCCTCGTCCTGCACCTCGCGATCACCAGGACCCGAGCGCTGGCGGAGTCCCTGGTCGACGAGTACGGCGCCGACTGCCCGGCGGTCGTGGTCCACCGAGCCACCCAGCCCGACGAGCTCGTCCTCCGCGGCACGTTGTCCAACATCGCCGACCAGGTCGAGGAAGCCGGCCTCACGCAGGCAGCGGTGATCCTCGTCGGCCGAGCCCTCGCCCGCGGCGGCGCCGAGTCCTGGCTCTACACGGCCGACCGCCCACGCACGTCAGTGGAGCCCTGAGCCCGTAGGTCCGGCTCGGGCCTCCACTGTCCGACGTCATGCCCGCAACGGCACCGCCGGCGACGGACCCGGACGGGGCAGGTCAGGCGTCGGGGTCGAGGCTGCGCTCGCGCGGCAACCCGAAGGGGCGGTCGGCCGGCAGGTTGACGCCCTCCTCGGTGCCCTCGACGACCGTGCACTCGCCGCTCGGGACGGTGCACCTGAGGAGGACCGGCGAGGTCCAGTCGACCTCCGACCCGTCCCTCGACGGGGTTGTCGCGACCACCGTGAGGTCGTCGATCCACCCGCCGAGTCGCCACTCCTCGAGCGGCGGACCGGACACGTCCGGTGAGCCGAGCGGGCCGGTCGCGTCGGGGACCGAGGTGGTGACCCGTTCGCCGCTGGCGGACTCCAGCACGGGCGTCGCGCCGAATTCCTGGGCCGGGATCTGCCACGAGCGGTCGGAGTTCCACAGGGGCGGCGTCCGGTGCAGGGACTGGTACCACTCGGTCTGGCGGATCGCGTCCCAGTCGAGCTGGTCGGTGGTCGAGTCGCCGGTCGACAGGTCGTAGGTGATGAGCTCGTCGAGCCCACCGACGTACGCCGTGCCGTCCACGACCCCGAGCATGCTGACGGGCGCGTCCTCGTAGAGGTCCGTCCAGTCGACGTCGTCCGACCCGGACGGGACCAGGCCCTCGTCGCTGCGGACGACCACCTCGCCGCTCGTCACGTCGACCACGACCGCCTCGGCCGCGCCGGCGCCCTCCTCGAGCCGGTCGATGAACGCCAGCCAGCGGCCGTCCGCGGACGTGGTCAGGCCCCCGATGGCGGGGTGCGCGTCGAGCTCCTCGACGCCGTCGGCGGTTGCGACGCTGAGCGACGGCAGCCGGTTGCCCTCCAGGTCACCGGGCTCCGCGGACGCGAACCACACTCCCGGCCCCGCGACGACGTACGACCCGGCGGGTTCCCCGAGGTCGATGCTCGCCCCGGCGGCGAGGTGGACCGTGCTGCCGATCGCCCAGACCAGGTTGTCGCTGTCGACGGGTGTCGACGAAGAGGGCCAGCGCTCGCCGCCCGCGCTGGGCTCCTCGTCCTCCCCACAGGCGCTCGTCAGGACGAGCACCCCGACGAGGGCGGCACCGAGCAGCGGGGTCCGAGACATCACGAGACGAATCGTTGCAGGAAGCCGAAGAGCCCGTCGCTGCGCGAGTCGGCGTCCTCGTAGTCGTTGGCCGCGGCGATCAGGCCGGACGCGGTGGTGTCCGAGGACAGGCGCGACTCCTCGATCCACGTGGCCGTCGTGTCGACGTACGAGTCGACGGTCGAGACCAGCGCGCCGGCACCCGGCGCGACGCCGAGGCTGGAGGGCGGCAGGTTGAGCCGCGACACCCTCTGCTGGGCGCGGTCGAGACCGCGCTCGGCCTCGACGAACCACGAGCTCGCCGCCTGCAGGGTCGCCGGCACCACGTCCACAGAACCTGAGAGCCCGAGCTCGTCGTAGGGCGTGAGCGTCATGAAGGTCCCGCCCCAGAGGTCGGCGGGGTCCTTGCCGTCGGGCGAGACGTACGGCGAGGCGCCGGACTCGTGGGTCGTGGCGATCCCGCCGGGGAGCATCGCCAGCCCCTCCGACATGTTGGGCAGCTCGACGGTGCGGATCGGGTCCGGCAGGCTGCCGCCGCCGGTGACGTCGCCGAGGTTGTAGCTCTGCAGCTCGCTGGTCCTGTCGCGACCCCACGACGTGCTGAAGACGATCTCGTTGCCGCGCACCGCGATGCCCTGCGTCTGCGCCGGGATCTCGTACGGGCCCTGCTCGCCGCCCCAGCTCTTGGTCTGCGGGTCCCACGTGTAGGTGTACATCTTCCCGGGGCCGTCCTCGTCGAAGCTGCCGACGTACATCGTGTTGCCGCTGACGGTGCTGCTCGCGCCGGCGCCGACGTGGATGGGCGGGCCGCTGGGATGCACCTCCGAGGTGGGCGAGGCGCCGCTGAGCTGGGAGAGGGAGTACGGCACCATCGTCGGGTCGCGGTCGTCGCTCGACGCCACCCACACCGTGCCGTCGTGGACCACGACACCGCCGGCGTGGTTGGGCGGCAGCCCGGAGCCGCCGCCGAGCTCGACGGTGTTGAGCACCTGGCCGGTGTCGGGGTCGATGATCGTCAGGTTGGCGAGGTAGACGGTCTCGCCGGTCTCGGGATCGACGGCCTTCTCGTAGCCGGTCTGGATCAGGTTGCCGGTCTCCGGGTCGAGGCCGAGCCCCTGCGGCGTCCAGCCCCGGTCGTCCTGGCCGGTGCCGAAGGTCTCGGGGATGACCGGGCCCGGCATCGTGCCGTGCTCGAGGTCGCGCAGCATCGACTTCACCAGCCCGAGCTCGGCCCAGTCGGACTCGTCGGTGCTGTAGGGGTCGGTGGCGAGGAAGTCGCGCGCCGTCGCGAGGTCGTCGGCGTAGAACCCGCGGACCTGGCCGAGGTTGTTGACCGCGGTGAACATGAGCAGGAACATCCCGAGCGCGTCCGCGGCCTTCGGCTTCTCGCGGCGGAACCAGCCGATGACCTCGCCGGCCTGCTTCTCCATGTGGTCGTAGCCGTCGGCGGCCACCTCGAGCGCCAGCGTGACCCGGTTGAGGCGGTTGAAGCAGATCTCCGACGACGCCCGCGTCGCCCAGGCACGCATGTTGTACGACCTGCGGCCGGCGTCGCTGTCCCACGACGGCCGGTCCTGGGCGTAGCGGATGAGCTCGATGCTTTCCCGCACCTTCGCCATCGCGTCGGTCGTGTCAGCGGCGACCGAGCGGATGGTGCCCGAGCTGCCCGACGTCATCTCGGCGTACAACGGCTCCGGGCCGATCCCCACCCCCATGCGATCTCCCCCTGTCCGTGGCCGGCTGCCCGGCACGCAGGAAGGATGCCACCGAACCGGCGTCGTCAAACGTCCAGCCGCACGAGGAGCCCCGGACCCATGACGGGTCCGGGGCTCCTCGAAGGGGTACGTCAGGCCTGCTGGCCCAGCGCGAACTGGATGTTGCCGTCCTCGTCCACGCCTCCGTCCAGCACCATGCCGTCCAGCACCTCGGCAGCGTTGGCGTCGACCCAGACGGTCGCACCGTCCTGCTCGATCACCTCGTCACCGGCAGCGGCGTGGTCGGCAGGGCTGACGGACAGCGACTGCCCGTCGGGCTCGGTCGCGATGCGGACGCCGGTCATCTCCGGCACTTCCTCCGCGAGCTTGTTGACGATCTCGGTCACGTTCTCGGTGAGAGCAAGCATGGGCTCTCCTCCCGTATGGCGAATGTGTCCCTCCCACCATGTCGCGAACGACCGAGCCACACAAACCGGGCGTCGGCCTCAGTGCTGTCCCGGGTCCTGGGCCGGCGGCTCGAGGTGCGTCTCGTCGAGCTGGGCGAGCGTCTCGGTGAGGAGTCGTCGCATCTGGCTGCGCTGGTCGGCCTCCGCCTGGCGCAGCGAGGCGATCTCCGCCTCGAGCGCCGCCTTCTCGTCGGCGAGCCCGGCCATGGCCGTCGTACGCTCGCGGTCGAGGTCGGCGGCCTGCTCCTCCTGGGCGTGCGCCAGCTCCGCCGCGGCCTGGTCAGCCTTGGCTCGTGCGTCGCTCACCAGCGACTCGGCCTCCGCCCTCGCGTCGGCGACGAGCTGGTCGGCCGTCATGGCCGCCATCTCGAGGGTCCGGGCCGCGGACGTCGCTCCCGGAGTGGCGGGCCTGGCGGGCTCGGTGGCCGCGTCTGACTCGTGGCCGGGCGCGGGCAAGGTGTCCTCGGTCGGGAAGTACTCGGAGCTCGACATGTTTCCCCCCACGGGTGCGTGCGTGCCTGCGCTCAGTGTGGGGGCTCAGGGCCTGCGCTGTCGCCACTTGACCAACATTTCTCGACGCGGACTCCTCCGCTCACGCGCCGTCCTCGGTCAGCGCCGTGGCGGGCAGCCAGTCGGCGCCGAGCAGCTCGGCGACGTTGACGAGTCCGGTGGTGTCGCTGCCCACGGTGTCGGAGGCCGCGGCGATCCGCTCCACCATCACTTTGCCGACCTGCTCCTCGACCGTGCCCTCGGCGTAGGCGATGTGCCACGGCGAGACCTGGTGGTCACGGTGGGTGCGGCCGGTGATCTGGCGTCCGGCGATGCCGGAGAAGCGGGCCTGGTGGAAGACGCCGACCCGCGGCTCGGTGCTTGCCGTACGCCCGTCGGCGAGGGTCTCGCCGGCGTGCAGGCTGATCGAGGCGACCGTGGTGAAGACGCACACCTTCGCCTCCCCGGTCTGGAACCGGAGCCGCTCGGCCTCCGGGTCGAACCGGTCGCGGCCGTAGATCGTGGCGACCTCGATGCCGGAGTCACGCAGCCGGTCGGCGATCGGGTCCGCGGCCGTCGCGACGAATTCGACCGAGCACGCCACCTGCCGCTCGGCCTCGACCTGCTGTGCGATCCAGGCGACCGTCGAGTCGACACGGATCAGCCCTGCCTTCTGCCGGAAGCGCAGGAGCGCGGCCCGCCCCTTGGCGACGTTGCGTCCGCGCCTGGCGAGGTCCATCTCCCGGCAGAACTCGCCCCACTCGGCAACGTATGCCGCCCGCTCCGCCGGCGACAGCGCCACCGGCATCCCGGAGATCGGCACCGGCCCCCAAGGCGCCGCGCGGTGCAGCATCGCCGGCGGCCGCTCCTCGTCGAGCCAGCCGCGCACGAGCTTGAGGTCCGCAGCCCGGCGGGCCGGGTCGGTGGTCCACGTCGCGCCGTACCGTCCCCGCTCCACCCCGACGCCGTGCCGCTCGAGCGCGTCGGCGAACAGCTCGCCGGGCTTGGTCGCGTTGGTCCACTCCTTCATGGGCTCTCTCAGGACCTGCGCGTAGGCAGGGGCGAGGTACGGCAGCTCGAGCGGCGTGTGCCCGGGCGTGGCGGTGGTCGCGATGACGAACGGTGCCGTGTCGTGCGGCCTCCCGTGCCCGGAGATCCGGGCCCACAGCTTCCACCGCTTCGTCGTCGTACGCCGCAGCGCGTGCGCCTCGTCAGCGATGATCACGTCCCAGGCGTGGTCCTTGACCTTCTCCAGCCGGTCCCACGTGATCACGACCCACTCCAGGCCGCCGTCCCCCAGCGCCGTGATCGTGCGGCACCAGTGGCCGATGGTGATCGCTGCCGGCCGGTCGGCCACGACCAGCACTCTCTTGGCACCTCTGAGGTCGCCGACCGCGATCGCACCCAGGACCGCGGAGATCGTCTTGCCCACGCCGGGCTCGTCGGCGAGCAGGAACAGCCGCCCGCCGGCTTCCGCGCGCGCCGCGATCGCGTCGGCCGCTTCGAACTGGATCCGCCGCGGCTCGAGGGTGTCGGTGGCCTCGGGGTTGGGGGTCGGGTCGTCGGGGTTGAGGGTGTTCTCGATGAACCGCCCGAGGGTGTGCGGCCCTGGGGCGTACGCCTTCAGGTGTTCGGGCAGGTTTCGTCCGACGTGCAGGTGGGTCTTGACCGCCGGATGCCAGCTCGCGCCCTCGACCTGGGTGCCGTACGGCACGTCGAGCACCCACACCCGCTCACCCGGTCCGGCGGTAGGCAGCGGCCTCGGCTGCTTTGTGCCCCTTCCGCGCGGAGGCGCGCTCCGGCGACGAGCGCTTGATCGTCGAGAGCTGGCCACCTCCCGACGTTATCCGGGCCTTATGTCCGAGCCCGGTTTGCCTCGCCCTTCTCACCGCTTTGGGAAAATTGACACAGGCTCGCGACCGATTCAGTCGTGCTCTCCGGAGCCCGACCGCGACCCCGGTGCCACCGCAATATGGTGCTTGCGCAGTGGCCAGCGGCGCCTCGGCTCCGAGCGGGCCCCTCCCTAAGTCTGGCCGACAGGCAGCGCTCGGCGACCACGTGTCCGTCACGTTGGGCGATTCTGCCCCCTTTTCATCCTCGGATGGCCGGACGGGCGAATGAGCCCCCGCGCGTGATCGCCCCATCGAATGTCGAGTGCAACTCTGTTGCCTATGCAGAGATTAGATCGCGACTGATCCCCGGCAATTCGTGAATACAGTCGCACCGATACTCCCACCTGGGGGAAACGGCCGGATCAATCGTCACCGCCTTCGTCGGGAGAGACGATTTCGCGCAGTGCCGTCATGATCCCTTGCGCAAAATGAATCTCTCCGTCGTCCACGAGGAAATTGTAGGTGGCTTCACTTCGCTTAATTGCAACCAGCGCAAAGATCACCACGTCCTGCGGGAGCGGTCGCGGGCGAAACTCGTGAGCGTCCGCAGAATTCGCGAAGGCGCGAAGTAGCTCGACATTTGACACCACTTCATCCATAAATTCGGCTAGATCTCCGACGCTCTGTAGCCCGGCTATCTTGGCGGCGCGCACCAGCCGTCGATCAGCACCATCGTGACCCCGATCGACCCATTCGTCAGCGTCACTACCCACGTCGCGGGTATCAAAATCAGCAGCAATTGCAGCTTCTGCTATTCCGCGCCATGGCAGCCTATCCTTGGCCGCTTGGAGCGAGTCGAAGTCCAGGGGGAGGTCGCGCCACTCCTCGCGGTCAACAACAGCTCGATACTCACCTCTCAGGTCTCGCATGTCTCTCCGAAAGTCGTCGAACAGCTCGTCACTAGTCTCAAGCAGTGCCGCGATACGAAACAGTTGGCGACGGAGAGCCTTAGGCGCGTCACCTTCGTCCTTGTAGTCGAGGCCGTGACTAATGCTTGCCCACGCGTGCTGAAGAATCGAGCGGACTTGAACCTCGGCGACCACGCCTTCGTTTGCTTTCCACTCTCGCAATGCCGCGCGCCGGGTGTCCAGTTTGACGATTAGATGTTCGCTCGCATACCCGAATGACTGAGGGGACTCAGCACCGTGGACCACATGCTCGAGAATTTCAAATTCATGCTTGATTAGCTCCACGACAGCCTTGACGTCTTCTGCATGACGCGTAACGATGCGAAGACCACACAGATCCGTAATCTCGTCTAGCGACGAGTACTTTGGATTAGAAAGCTTTTTCGAAAGACTCGCGGCATCTTTTGGCCGCCCTGTTATATAGTCAACAGCTATCTCGGCATCATTTACCAACTGCGCAAGCAACACCTCGAGCGCGCTCGCGAATGCCGCGATAGATGGCAATCGCGTTTGATAGACAGAAATCGCGGCCTGAACTTCTCGGTCTTCCACAGTATTGGCCTTCGGCTAGTTGCGAGGTCGTGGCAAGTAGAAGTATGCCCTACTCAACATGACAGGCTGTCTGGTCCGCTCCAGTTGCTTTTTTCTAGGAGAGGCGGATCCATCTAGCTGGTCAACCAGACTGAGCACTGTTATATCGCCACGAGGTCACTGTGCGCTTTGGTGCCCAGCCGTCAAGGGAACCGATCGCTTCGACAATCTCGACACTGAAGCGGGTGAGCTCGCCGCCGTGGTCGGCGTACGCCTTGGCGAGGAGTGTCTCGGTCTCGAGGGTGACGCCGTGGACGATGAGGCGGCCGCCGGGCTTGATTGAGCTCAAGCAAATGTCGAGGACGCCTTCGCGGGTGGCGCCGCCGCCGATGAAGATGGCGTCCGGGGGTTCGAGGCCGGCCAAAGCTGAGGGGGCGCGGCCTTCGACGACCTGGAGGTCGGGGACGCCCAGGGCGTGTGCGTTGCGCGCGATCCGGGCGGCTCGTTCGGGGTCGGACTCGATAGCGATCGCGCGGCAGGTGGGGTGGGCGCGCATCCACTCGATGCCGACCGAGCCGGCGCCGGCGCCGACGTCCCAGAGGAGCTGGTCGGGGGCGGGCTTGAGGCGGGCGAGGGCGGAGGCGCGGAGGTCGCGCTTGGTGAGCTGGCCGTCGTTCTCGAACGCTGAGTCGGGGAGGCCGGGCGCCCAGGAGGCGAGGCCGTTTCCGGAAACCTCGATGGCGATGACGTTCAGCGCCGGCGAGGACGCGGACCACGACGAGGCGACACCCGCGACCGAGGACTCGGTCGAGGAGCCCAGATCTCCGAGAACGGTCATCGAAGACGAACCCCAGCCAGCGGACGTCAACAGTGCAGCGACCGAAGCAGGCGTCGAGGCATCCGACGACAGCACCAGGATCCGGCGTCCCGGAGCGCACTCGCGCAGCACTCGGGCCACCGAGCGCCCCACGACGGTGATCACCGCGCACGACTCAAAGGACCAGCCCATCCGCGCCCGAGCCAGCGAGACCGACGAGACCGCCGGCACCACCCGCACCGGAGCGCCGTACTCCAGCAGCGTCGTCGCGACCCCGGAGACCAGCGGGTCGCCGGACGCCAGGGCGACGACCGGGCGACCGGCGTACTCCGCGAGCAAGGACGGCAGGCCAGACGAAAGCGGCGACGGCCACGGCACCCGCACCTGGCCGTCGACGGAGGGCACGAGCGAGAGGTGTCGCGAGCCACCCCACAGCACCGACGTCTCCAGCACCAGCGACTGCGATGAGGGCGCGAGGCCGGAGAAGCCGTCCGCCCCGATCCCGACGACCACGATCTCCGTGGGCACACCAGTGGACGACATGGCCGCAGACGCTATCGTGGCCCGCACTTGGCGAGAGGTGCCCCGAAGTCTGGGGAGAATCTGGGAAGTCGGTGAGATTCCGACACAGGGCCCGCTGCGGTGACCGAGGCACGACCTCGGAAGTCCGAAGACCGGCCTCCCGCCGCCCATGAAGATGGCAACGAGAGCGGGAGCCCCCATGCCACTGCAGTACCCCTTGTCCGCTGTTGTCCCCTCAAAGGACACAGGCGACGACATGACGCTCGCCCTGATCCTCACCACGATTTCCCCCGAGGTCGGCGGCGTCCTCGTCCGCGGTGAGAAGGGCACGGCCAAGTCCACGACCGTCCGCGCGCTCGCCTCCGTGCTGCCGCCGATCGAGGTGGTCGCCGGCGACCGGTTCAGCAGCGCTCCCGGTGAGACGAGTCCCGACGGGCCAGCACCTGATCAAGCATGGCCGCGCGACGCCGAGACCGAGACCCGGCCCGTACGCCTCGTCGAGCTGCCCGTCGGCGCCACGGAGGACCGCGTGCTCGGCTCTCTGCACCTGTCCAAGGTGCTGGCCGACGGCGTCGCCGAGTACGAGCCCGGCCTCCTTGCCCGCGCGCACCGCGGCATCCTCTACGTCGACGAGGTCAACCTCCTCCACGACCACCTCGTCGACCTGCTGCTCGACGCCGCCGCGATGGGCCGCTCCACCGTCGAGCGCGACGGCGTCTCGGTCGCTCACGCCGCGCGCTTCGTGCTCGTCGGCACCATGAACCCCGAGGAGGGCGAGCTCCGCCCCCAGCTCCTCGACCGCTTCGGCCTCACCGTCGAGATCGCCGCACCGCGCGATCCGCAGCTGCGCGCCGAGGTCGTACGCCGTCGCCTCGCCTTCGACGCCGACCCGCACGCCTTCGTGGAGTCGTACGCCGACGCCGAGCGCGCGCTGACCGACCGGATCGCCGCCGCCCGCAAGCTGCTGCCCGAGGTCGAGCTCACCGACGCGGTGCTCACCAAGGTGGCCGAGGTCTGCGCCGCCTTCGAGGTCGACGGGATGCGCGCCGACATCGTCACCACGCGTACGGCGATCGCTCATGCTGCGTGGCACGGACGTACCTCCGTCACGAGGGCCGACATCCGCCAGGCTGCGCTGCTCGCCCTTCCGCACCGGCGGCGGCGGAACCCGTTCGATGCGCCGGGCTTGGACGAGGAACTGCTCGACCAGGTGCTCGGTGATGAGGAGCCGGAGCCTGAGCCTCCGATGCCGCCGGAGCCGGAGGGGGATGGGCCTTCGGACGAGGATGATCCTGGTTTCGACACGGGCGCTGAGCGCCCTGCTCAACCGACGGATCACGCCTACGGGCGAGGACGTGAGACGGAGCGGTCGTCCGAGCAGCCGGGTCGCAACACGTCCGATGCGTCAGCGGCCGAGGATCAGGGTTTCGAGACGGGCCCGGGGGGCCCTCCTCAACCGGCGATGGTTGCCGGCGCTGCGGATCCCTACCGGGTCAAGCGGTTCGAGGTCACTGGGACTGGAGCGGGTGAATCGGGGAAGCGGTCGCGGGCGCTGACGTCCAACGGGCGGAGGGTCGGAGCCGACCCGACTGGCAACGGCGGCCTTCACCTGGTCGAGACGATCCGGGCGGCCGCGCCGCACCAGCAGACGCGCGGACGGACCGGCGGCAGGATCAAGTTCGAGACGACAGATCTGAGGACCGCACGTCGTGAGGGGCGGGAGGCCAACCTCGTGCTCTTCTGCGTCGACGCGAGCGGGAGCATGGCCGCGCGCAAGCGGATGGAGCAGGTGAAGACGGCGATCCTCAGCCTGCTGCTCGACGCCTACCAGCGCCGCGACAAGGTCGGGCTGGTCACCTTCCGCGCCGACACCGCCGAGGTCGCGCTGCCGCCCACCCACTCGGTCGACATCGCAGCGAAGCGGCTGGCGGACCTGCCGGCAGGAGGGCGTACGCCGCTCGCGGAGGGCCTGCTCACCGCCGCCGAGGTGCTGCGCGTCGAGAAGGTGCGCGACCCGAGACGGCGACCGCTGCTCATCGTGGTCACCGACGGCCGCGCCACCCACGGCAACGACCCCGTCGTCCGCAGCCGACAGGCCGCGCAGTGGATCGCCGAGCAGGGCACCAGCTCGGTCGTCGTCGACTGCGAGAACGGCCCGTTCCGGCTCGGGCTCGCGGCGCAGCTCGCCCAGCACCTGCAGGCGTCGCACCTGCCGATCGCGGAGGTCAGCGCCCAGGCGCTCGCCGGGGTCGCGAGAGTGGCATGAGCACGGACCTGTACGACGTCATCGCCCGCCGGCGTGACGTACGTGCCGAGTTCAGCGGCGCGCCCGTCGACCTCGGGCAGCTGCGACGCGTCCTCCAGGCGGCGCACGAGGCGCCGAGCGTCGGGCACAGCCAGCCATGGGACTTCGTGCTCGTCTTCGACGAGGACACGCGGGCCGACTTCGCCGACCACGTCGAGTCCGAGCGGCAGACCTTCGCGAGCGAGCTGCCCCCGGAAAGGCGCGAGACCTTCGAGAAGATCAAGGTCGAGGGGATCCGCGAGTCCGGCCTCGGCGTCGTGGTGACGTACGACCCGAGCCGCGGCGGGCAGCACGTCCTCGGCCGCCACGCGATCGCCGACACCGGCCTCTACTCCACCTGCCTGGCCATCCAGAACCTCTGGCTCGCCGCCACCGCCGAAGGCCTCGGCGTCGGATGGGTGTCGTTCTACCGCGAGGAGTTCCTCGCTGACCTCGTCGGCCTGCCCGACGGCGTACGTCCCGTCGCGTGGCTCTGCCTCGGGCCGGTGCGGCACCTGCAGGCCGTGCCCGACCTCGTACGCCACGGCTGGCGCACGAGCCGCAGTCTCGACGAGGCCATCCACCTCGAGAGCTGGAGGGGCTGACGTGCCGCAGGGAGTGCCGACCACCGTCCCCGACGACGGCCTGACGACGCGCCAGCGCCGCAACCGCCCGCTGCTCGCCGTCCACACCGGCGACGGCAAGGGCAAGTCGACCGCCGCCTTCGGGCTCGCGCTGCGCGGCTGGAACCAGGGCTTCGACATCGGGGTCTTCCAGTTCGTGAAGTCCGCCAAGTGGCGCATCGGCGAGCAGACCGTGCTCGAGCGGCTCGGCGAGCTGCACACGCAGACCGGCGAGGGCGGGCCGGTCACGTGGCACAAGATGGGCTCGGGCTGGTCGTGGTCGCGCAAGGGCGGCACAGACGAGGACCACGCCGCCGACGCCGCCGAGGGCTGGGCCGAGATCAAGCGCGCGCTCGCCGAGGAACGGCACGACCTCTACGTCCTCGACGAGTTCACCTACCCGATGAAGTGGGGCTGGGTCGACGTCGACGACGTCGTCGCCGCGCTCACCGCGCGCACCGGGCGCCAGCACGTCGTGATCACCGGGCGGTACGCCGACCCGCGCCTCGTCGAGGCTGCCGACCTCGTCACCGAGATGGCCAAGGTCAAGCACCCGATGGACGTCGGGCAGAAGGGCCAGCGGGGCATCGAGTGGTAGCCCTCCCCCGCCTCATGGTCGCCGCCCCCGCGAGCGGCCACGGCAAGACCACCGTCGCCACCGGCCTGATGGCCGCGCTCGCCCGCGCCGGCCACACCGTCAGCGGCCACAAGGTCGGCCCCGACTACATCGACCCCGGCTACCACGCCCTCGCCACCGGCCGCCCCGGCCGCAACCTCGACCCGCACCTCGTCGGCGAGGAACGCCTCGTGCCGCTGCTGCTGCACGGCGCTCGCGGCGCTGATCTCGCGGTGATCGAGGGCGTGATGGGCCTGTACGACGGCCAGATCGGTGGCGACGGCTTCGCATCCACCGCCCACGTGGCCGCCGTGACGCGCACCCCCGTCGTCCTCGTCGTCGACATCTCGTCGGCGTCGCGGACCATCGCCGCGACGATCCACGGGCTGTGCACCTGGTCGCAGCCGCCGGTCGACGTGGTCGGGGTGATCCTCAACAAGGCCGGGTCGGCGCGGCATGCCGACGAGGTCGTCCGGTCGATCGGCAACCGGCTGCCGGTGCTCGGGATCCTGCAGCGGGACGACGGGATCGAGGCGCCCTCGCGGCACCTCGGCCTCGTGCCGGCGGCCGAGCGCGGGGACGCTGCTGCGGCTCTTGATCGGCTCGCGGCCCAGATCGCGGAAAAGGTGGATCTGGCGGCCGTCGTGCGGCTGGCGTCGGCGGCGCCGGAGCTGCACGAGGTGCCCTGGGATCCGGCGGAGGCTCTTGGTTTCGACACGCTCGCTTCGCTCGCTGCTCAACCGGCGAGCGATGTCCCGCCGTCGGTTGAGCAGGGCGCCCTGGCGCCCGTGTCGAAACCAGGCGAGGGGCCGCGGATCGCGGTCGCGGGTGGGCGGGCGTTCACGTTCCGCTACGCCGAGACCGTCGAGCTGCTGCGGGCGGCGGGGGCGGAGGTCGTCGACCTCGACCCGCTGACCGACACCCGGCTCCCCGAGGGCACGACCGGGCTCTACCTCGGCGGCGGGTTCCCGGAGATGCACGCGGCCGAGCTCGGGGCCAACGAGCGGCTCCGCCGCGACATCCGTACGTCGATCGCGCGGGGGCTCCCCACCGTGGCCGAGTGTGCGGGCCTGCTCTACCTCTGCGAGTCCGTGCGTGGGCCGGATGGGCCGGCGGTGCCGATGGTGGGCGCCGTCGACGCGGTCGCCGAGATGGCGCCGCGGCTGACGCTGTCCTACCGCACCGCGACGGTCCCCACCGACAACCTCCTCGCCCGAGCAGGCGAGGTGGTCACGGGCCATGAGTTCCACCGCACCCACCTGACGAGAGCGGCGACCGGCCACGCGGCCTGGCACCTCCCCCACGCCGAGGGCATCGCGACCGGGACGCTCCACGCGTCGTACCTCCACACCCACTGGGCCGGCCACCCGCAGCTCGCGCTCCGCTTCGTGCAGGCCGCGAGGAAGCACCGGGGCCCGGACCTCCGCCACCACGGCGACAAGGAGGCGACCGCGGGCCTGGTCGACCTCGCCGTCAACGTCTTCGACGGCCCGCGCCCGACCTGGCTCGACAAGGCCTTGGTCGAGTCAGTGACGGAGGCCGACGCCTACCCCGACGCCAGCGAGGCCGAGCGAGCAGTAGCGAAGAAGCACGGACGAGACGACGTCGACGTCCTCGCCACCGCCGGCGCCGCCGAGGCCTTCACCCTCATCGCGAGGATGAGGGAGTGGCGGCACCCGGTCGTCGTACATCCGCAGTTCACCGAGCCCGAGGTCGCCCTCCGCACGGCGGGCCACACTCCGGGTCAGGTCCTCCTGAGCGAGGACGACGGCTTCCGGCTGAAGGCCGACGACGTCCCCGACGACGCCGACCTCGTCATCATCGGCAACCCGACCAACCCCACCGGCGTACGCCACCGCGCAGCGACCTTGAAGCAGCTCACGAGGCAGGACCGGTTGGTCGTCGTCGACGAGGCCTTCCTCGACGACGACGTCGAGACCCTGGCCGACGAACGCACGAGCGGGATCGTCGTCCTGAGGAGCCTCACCAAGATCTGGTCGATCCCCGGCATCCGCGCGGGCTACCTCCTCGCCGATCCCCAGGTCGTCGACGAGCTGAGGCGACGGCAGACCCCCTGGTCCGTCTCCGCTCCCGCCATCGCCGCCTTGATCGCGACCAGCAGCGAGCAGGCGCAGGACGAGGCCGGGATGAGGGCGCGCGAGCTGACAGACCGGCGACGTCACCTCGAGGCCGGCCTGCACGAGCTCGGCATCGAGACCGTCCCCAGCACCGCGCCGTACGTCCTCGCGAAGACGGGAGCGGGAAGCCGGGAAGCCTTGCGGGGCTTGGGTTTCGCGGTCCGGAGGGCCGACACGTTCCCCGGGCTGAGCGACGAGTGGGTCCGGATCTCAGCCCGACGAAAGTCGGTGACCGACGACCTCCTGGGTGCGCTACGCTCGCTCCACCCAGTCCTGAGGAAGCCGGTGGGAATCCGGCACAGTGGCGCTACTGTGACACCGCTCTGAGCGGTGAAGTCAGACCCGACGGACTGGAAGTCACTCCCCATCAACCCGGGACGCTTTCATCCCGAAGGAGGAACCATGGCCCACGCCATCGCCACCCCTGTCGCCGCTCCCTCCGAGCTGGCCATCCCCGTCCGGGAGCTCGCTCCCTGGCTCGTCCTCGGCGCGCTGTTCGCCATGACCGTCCTCGTGCTGATCAGCTCGGTGCAGGGCGCGATCACCATCCCCGAGGGCACCGCGATCCACGAGTGGGTCCACGACGGCCGGCACCTGCTCGGCTTCCCCTGCCACTGATGAGCACGAGGACCTTCCTGGTCCACGGCCTCGTCGCTGGTCTGCTCGCCGGCATCGCTGCGTTCGTCGTGGCGTACACCGTCGGCGAGCCCCAGATCGACAAGGCCATCGCCCTCGAGGAGGCCGCCGGCGCCCCGGCCTCCGACGGGCACGACCACACGCATGCCTCTGGTGAAGAGGCAGGCCACTCCCACGGCGACGAGGCCGTCGTCTCCCGCACCACCCAGTCCACCCTCGGCCTGGCCACCGGCACGCTCGCCCTCGGCGTCGTGCTCGGCGGCTTCACCGGGCTGCTCGCCGCGGCCGGCCTCGGCCGGCTCGGCGGTCTCCGGCCTGCCGCGAGCACCGCGCTCGTGGCGCTCCTGGCTGCGCTGTCGTTCAGCGTGGTGCCGTTCCTGAAGTACCCCGCCACCCCGCCCGCCGTCGGCTCCGGCGAGACGATCGACAGCCGCACAGCCGTCTACTTCGGCTTCCTCGCGGTCTCGGTGCTCGGCGTCCTCGCCGCTGTCGCGGTCGCCCGCCGGGCGGCACGCCAGTGGACCGGGGTGCCGGGTGTGCTCGCCGGCGCCGCGACGTACGTCGTCGTGGTCGCCGTCGCCGCGCTGGCCTTCCCGAAGATCGACGAGCTCGGAGACTTCCCGGCGAGCATCCTGTGGGACTTCCGCATCGCCTCGCTGCTGACCCTGCTCGCGATGTGGGCGGTGATCGGTGCGGCCCTGACCGCGCTCGTCGACCGCACCTGGCGCCAGCACAGCGCGGTGCAGGCGAGGAAGGAGCTGGCCGCATCACTGTGAGCCGAGCCCTCGGCATCGTGCTCGGGCACCTCGCCGACCGTCGCTTCGCAGACCCGCAGCGGTGGCACCCCGTCGCCGGCTTCGGCCGCGCCGCCGCTGCACTCGAGCACCGGACGTACGCCGACTCGCGCACGCGCGGCGTCATCCACCTGGCCCTCCTGGCCGGGGCCGCCACGGGGGGCGGTCTCGGCCTGGAGCTGCGCACGCGCGACCACCCGGTCGCCCACACCCTCGTCACCGCGGCCACGACCTGGACCGTCCTCGGCGGCACCTCGCTCGCCCGCGAGGCCGCGGCCGTCCACGCCTTCCTCGAGAGCGACGACCTCCCCGGCGCCCGGCAGCGCCTGACCCACCTGGTCGGCCGCGACACCTCGGTCCTCGACGAGGGCGAGGTCAGCCGGGCGACCGTCGAGTCGGTCGCCGAGAACACCTCCGACGCCGTCGTCGCCCCGCTCGTCTGGGGCGCGCTGCTCGGCGTCCCCGGGCTCCTCGGCTACCGCGCGGCCAACACCCTCGACGCGATGGTCGGCCACCGCGGTGAGCGCTACGGCCGCTTCGGCTGGGCCTCGGCGCGCTTCGACGACCTGCTCAACCTGCCCGGCGCCCGGCTCAGCGGGCTGCTCGCCGCCGTCCTCGCCCCGGCGGTCGGCGGCTCACCGGTCGCCGCGCTGCGGGCGTGGGCGCGCGACGCCCGTCGCCACCCCAGCCCCAACGCGGGCGTCGTCGAGGCCGCCTTCGCCGGCGCGCTCGGCGTACGCCTCGGGGGGCGCAACCACTACGGCCACGGGGTCGAGGACCGCGTGCTCCTCGGCGACGGCCCGCCACCGACGCGCGACGACATCGACCGCGCCGTGCGCCTGGCGCAGCACGTCGGCACCGGCGCCGTCGTCGTCGCGCTAGCCGCCTGCACCAGGAAGGCAGTTCGCACCTGAGCGGCGACGCCTGAGCGTGGACCCAGCCGGAGTGCGCGCGAACTGCCTGCGTGGTGCGGTCAGCCGCGGCGCCGGACCCAGTCCAGCGCCTCACCCGCGTCGGCCACGGTCTCGACGCCGTCGGTCGCGCCGGCCCGACGGACCACCACGACCGGCACGCCGAGCTGGTCGGCGGCCGCCATCTTGGGCCAGGTGTAGCGGCCGCCGGAGTCCTTGGTGACCAGGACGTCGATGCCGTGCTCGGCGATCAGTGACAGCTCGCCCGCCAGGTCGTACGGGCCACGGTCGAGGTAGACCTCCCACTGCGCGGGCAGGTCGATCTCGGGCGGGTCGACCACCCGCACGACCGCGCGGACGGCAACCAGCGGCGAGACGAAGTGCCCGAGCGGCTGCCGTCCGACGGTGAGGAAGGGTCGCTGACCCAGCGAGGCGGCGACCGATGCGGCAGCCGCGTGGTCGTCCACCCAGTGCCAGCCCTCGGCACCCGGCGCGTCCGCCCAGCCGGGACGGGCCAGCCGGAGGAGCGGCAGCTCCAACCCCGAACAGGCGGCGACGGCGTTGGCCGACATGCCCTCGGCGAACGGGTGGGTCGCGTCGACCACGACGTCGATCCGGTGCGAGACCAGCCAGTCCGACAACCCGGAGACCCCGCCGAACCCGCCGATCCGCACCGCGCCGACCGGCAGCCGCGGCCGCTCCACGCGGCCGGCGAGGGACGACACGACGTCCACGCCCGCCTCGACGAGCAGCACCGCGAGCTCACGCGCCTCGCTCGTCCCGCCCAGCAGCAGCACCCTCATCGCGAGGCTCCCGGCTCGAGCGCCGGCAGCCCGGAGGGCGCACCGGACAAGGCCAGGGACAGCAGCGCGTCGAGGTCGAGGTGCTCCTCGGCCAGGTCGCCGAGCAGGTCGAGCCGCCTCTCCCGCATCTCGGCGAAGCTCACCACCGACGGGTCGTACGCCGTTCCTGCCGCCGCGGCCACCTCGGCCAGCAGCGCCCGCCGGAGGTCGTCGCCCTCCAGGCTGCCGTGCCACATGGTCCCGAAGACGGCGCCCTCGCGCGCCCCGCCCAAGAAGTCCGCGCCTGAGTGCCGGGTGATCCGGCCGTGGTGGATCTCGTAGCCGTGCGCGTCCGCACCGAGCGCGGACCCGTGGGGCAGCCGCAGCACCTTGTCCTCGCCGAAGGTCGTCGTCACGTCGAGCAGCCCCAGCCCCTCCACGTCCGCACCGGCGTCCCCCTCGACCCCGGCCGGGTCGGTGATCCGACGGCCGAGCATCTGGAAGCCGCCGCAGATCCCGAGCACCGGCTTCCCCAGGGAGGCGTGCGCGAGCAGCGCCCGGTCGAGCCCGCGCGACCGCAGCCACGCGAGGTCGGAGATCGTCGCCCGGGTGCCCGGCAGCACGACGAGGTCGGCACCGGCCAGCGCCCGCGGGTCGGAGGCGAAGACGACATCGACGCCCGGCTCGATGCCCAGCGCGTCGACGTCGGTGAAGTTGGAGATCCGCGGCAGCCGCACCACGGCCACCCGGAGGCGGGCCTCCGCATCGGGGGCCCGGCGCCCGGCGAGGTCGAGGGCGTCCTCGGAGTCGAGCCAGAGGTCGGGGTGCCACGGCAGCACGCCGTACACCTCGCGTCCGGTCAGTGCGCGCAGCTCGGAGAGCCCCGGCCGCAGCAGGTCGAGGTCGCCGCGGAACTTGTTGACCACGAAGCCGGCGACCAGCGCCTGGTCGGCCGCCGACAGCAGCGCGATGGTCCCGAAGAAGGCGGCGAACACCCCGCCCCGGTCGATGTCGCCGACCACGACCGTCGGCACCGAGCCGTGCTGCGCGAGCCCCATGTTGACGTAGTCGCCGGCCCGCAGGTTGATCTCCGCCGGGCTGCCCGCCCCCTCGACCACGACGAGGTCGTAGCGCGAGGACAGGTCGTCGAAGGCGGCGTACGCCGCGTCGCGCAGGTGCGTCCGCCCACCGACGAAGTCGGTGGAGTCGATCGACCCGCCGGGCTGCCCCATCACCACGACATGGCTGCGCCGGTCGCCGCCCGGCTTGAGGAGCACCGGGTTCATCGCGGCCTCCGGCTCGGCGCCCGCCGCGACCGCCTGGATCCACTGCGCGCGGCCGATCTCTGCGCCCCGATCATCAGGCGTGGCGCAGACCATCGAGTTGTTGGACATGTTCTGCGCCTTGAACGGCGCGACCTTGATCCCGCGGCGGGCGAGGGCCCGGCACAGCGCGGTGGTGACGATGGTCTTGCCGGCATCCGACGTCGTCCCGGCGACCAGCAGCGCACTCACGGCGCCCAGCCTAGGGTCTCGATCTCCCTCGCTGCGCTCGGGACCCGACCACCGGGAGAGCGCCTGCGAGCAGTCCAGATGAAATCTTTACCAGTCAAATGTTCCATTCCGGGGACAGTCGGGCACAGTTGCTGTATGGGCAAGCTGATCTTCGACAACCGAGTGGTCGTGGCGGTGTTCCTTGCCCTCGCGTTCCTCAACGCCTTCGCGATGCAGAGCGGCTGGTACGCCTGAGGCGCTGCCCGCCCCCCACCACCCGCATGACACGATCACGCGGTGGCGACCCCCGAGCTCTCCTCTGACTGCTCGCGCTGCTTCGGCCTCTGCTGCGTCCTCCTCCCCTTCTCCGCCGCCGCGGGATTCGGGATCGACAAGCCCGGCGGCACGCCGTGCCTCAACCTCGCCGACGACGACGCCTGCCGCATCCACGCCACCCTGCGTGAGGACGGATGGCCGGGCTGCACGGTCTTCGAGTGCTTCGGCGCCGGGCAGCACGTCTCCCAGGTGACCTACCGCGGCGTCTCCTGGCGCGAGCACGACAACCTCCCCGAGATGGCCGCGGTCCTCTCCGTGATGCGGCCGCTCCACGAGATGCTCGTCCATCTCACCGAGGTCGAGCGGCGCTCCCCCGACCCGGCGGCGACGACCGCGCGCACCGACATCGAGGCCCTGACCGGCGGTGACCCCGAGTCGGTGCTGGCCGTCGACCTCGACGAGGTCCACGAGCGCGTCGGCGGCCTGCTCGCCGACGCCAGCACGCGCCTACGCCGCTCGCACCCTGCCGCGGCCGACCGCTCGCGCGCCGACCTCGCGGGCCGGACGCTGCGGGGCGACCACCGCGGGTGGACGTTCCGCGGTGCGAGCCTGATCCGCGCCGACCTGCGCGACGCCGACCTCACCGACGCCGACCTGCTGGGCGCTGACCTGCGCGACGCCGACGTGCGCGGCTGCGACCTGTCGACGACGCTCTTCCTCACCCAGCCACAGGTCAACGCCGCCACCGGCGACGCCGCCACGGGCCTGCCCGACGGGCTGCGGCGCCCCGGCCACTGGGCCTAGGACGAAACTTGGAAGGACGGCGCCTCGCCGAAGGCGTGCCGGTCGCCGAACGGGTTGTCGCAGAAGATGACCGACCAGTGCGCGCACCCGATCGCCTCGTCGACCAGCGGCACCTCGTCGACCGCCAGCACCCACCGGTCGGCGGCGAGCTCGGCGGGCTCGCCCAGCACCGGACGCGCCGCGTCCAGCGCAGCGGTGCACCACGGCTCACCGTCCGCGGTGGCGGGATCGACGTACGTCACCTCCGCCTCGTCGACGGTCCCCAGCGGCTGGCACCCGTCGTACGCCGTGCCGCGCTGGCCCTCGACCGCGAGCAGGGACTGACCCTCACCCGGCGAGGCGACGCGCCAGGCGGTGACGCTACGGACGCCGCAGACCTCGCGATAGCTCTGCACCATCCAGCCGGCGTCGTCGGTGTCGAAGCGGCAGGCCTGCTCGATCCAGTGCGCGTCCGGCTCGCGACCGGCGGCGCCGACGAGGTCCTGCTGCCGGTCCGCGGCCGCGGGGACCGCCTCCTCGAGCTCGGTCGTCAGCCGGTCCGCGAGGTCGTCGCGCTGCCCGCGCGCCTCGAGGAGCACCGCGCCGTTGACGGCGAGGTAGGCCACGACGGCGAGCGCGAGGAGGCCGACGACGATCCGCAGGAGCAGGCGCATGACTCCCCTGTGTACCCGAATCTGAGTGCGCATACCGAGGGCGCCGGGCCGCGTCGTGCCCGACACTCTGCGCATGGACTCCTCCTGGCAACGACCCGGGCTGCGCGCCGCCCTCCTCTACGCCGTCGCCGCGGGCCTGCTCGGCTCCGTCGTCTCGCTCGTCAGCCGGGTCGAGCTCACCCGGCGCACCGTCCCGACCCGCGAGCTGCCCGACGGCCCGGTCATCGTCGTCTCCAACCACACGAGCTTCGCCGACGGCATCCTGCTGGCCCTCGTCGGCCGGCGCCTCGGCCGCTCCCTGCGGCTGATGGCCACCGGCGGCGTCTTCCGCTCCGGCCTGGTCGGGCCGCTCGTGCGGCGGCTCGGCTTCATCCCGGTCCTGCGCGGCACCAGCAGCGCGGCGGGCTCGCTCGACGCGGCCGCCGAGGCGCTGGCCGCCGGCGAGGCCGTCGGCCTCTTCCCCGAGGGCCGGATCACCCGCGACGCCGACCAGTGGCCCGAGCGCAGCAAGACCGGTGCCGTCCGCCTCGCGCTGCGCACCGGCGCTCCCGTGGTGCCCGTCGCGATGGTCGGCGCCCACCGCGTCGTGGGCAGGCGCAACATCTTCGGCCGACTGCTCGGCAACGTGCTGACCCGCCCGATCGTGCGCATCGAGGTCGGCGAGCCCCTTGACGTACGCCGTCTCGCGGGCGTCAGCGGTGACGCCGAGGTCGACGACGCGACCGTGCGCCGCGTGGCCGACGAGGTGATGGCCGAGCTGGTCAGGCGGGTCGCCGACCTGCGTGGCGAGGTCGCGCCGTGGCCGCTCGGCGTGCCCGAGGAGGCGCTGGCCGCGGCTCAGGAGTAGCGGTGGCTCTTGGCCGCGTGGCCCTGCTCGCGCGTGCACGTGCGGCCGCTCATGTTGCGGTGGCCGCAGAGCTCGTCGGCCGCCGGCTCGACCTTGGGCTCGACCTTGGCCTTCTTCGCCGCCGCCGGGGGCGCGACCGGAACCTTCACGGCCGGCTTGACCGGTGCAGCGGCCGCGCGCTTCTGCGCCTCGGCGTAGCGCGCCTCACGCATCGCCCGCAGGTTGTCCATCTTGCTCATCGCTCACTCACGCGATGAACCTACGCGGCGACACCGACACCACCGGTCACCGGCTCCAGTCGACCGCGTCGTGCACGGCCTGGAGCCGGGCCCCGCGCACCGGGTCGTGCTGGGCGACCCAGGCGATCCGCCCGCGGAGGTGCTCCTCCCAGGCAGGCACATCGTCGTGGTTCTGGCTGCTCGGCCCGTGGTGCCGGCAGTTGTGCAGGATCGCCCTCAGCACGTCGACCTCGCGGCGCGAGACCTTCGGACGCTCGTTGACGACGAGCCCGGCGAGGCGCTGCCGGCCGGCGCGCGGCATCACCCCGGTCTTGCGGGCGTTGAGCCGGAAGCCCTCGTCGCGCACGATCTCCTCGACCGCGTCGACGAGCCGTGAGGTGCCGCGACCCCAGCCCCGGTCGCCGGAGAACGCGAGGTCGTCGGCGTACCTCGTGTAGCGCCCGCCCCACGACCGGGCCAGCGCGGTGAGCCGCACGTCGAGCCGGTACGCCGCGAGGTTGGCCATCGCGGGTGAGGTCGGCGCCCCCTGCGGCAGGTGCGGGATCGCCAGCCGGCGGCCGAGCCGCCAGTGCGCGTCGAGCAGCCCGTCGTCCGCGGGCTGCGGGACGGTCCGCCACTGCGCGAGCGGCAGCACGCTGGTCACCAGCCCGGCCAGGGCGTGCGCGACCGGCTCGGGGTAGCCGGCGGTGCGCCAGATGCCGTGGACCCGCGACACGGTGACGCTGGCGAAGAACGCCTCCAGGTCCATCCGCAGCACGACGGGCCGGCCGGCATGCGGGGCGGCGTACGACCGGACGGAGCCGCCGGGGCGGAACCCGCGGGCGGCGTCGTGCGGCGGCACCAGCGCGGCGACCTCGTGGAGGAGGCGGCGCTGGATCGCCTTGAGGCGCGGCTTGGGCGCCTCGAGGACGCGGATGGCGCCGCTGGGCGCGACGCGGTGGCTGACGCGGTAGTGCTGGAGCCGCGAGTCGGCGGCGGTGCGGGCCAGGTGGCGCGGGTCGGCGAACCAGTCCAGGTCGCCCTGGTCGAGGCGGAGGAAGTCGGCGAGCGCGCCGACGTCGTCGAGCACCGGGAGCCGCCAGCGGTTGGCGAGCATCTGCGTCGGGGCGACGGGGTGGACCACGGGACTGGTGGCGAGGGCCTTGGCGGCAGCCGGGCGCGAGGCGAGGTTGGTGGCGAGCTCCCGGGGCCGGTCGAGCGGCGGGCGTGGGTAGAGCGCGAGCACCTGTCGAGCCAGCGGGCCCAGCCACCGGGGTCGGCGACCGAGGACGACCGTGCCGCTTTCGACGAGGCCCTGCCGGCTCCACTCGCCGCCGAGGAAGCCGGCCGCGAGAGCCCGCGCGAGGTCGTCGCGCATCAGGACCGGTGGCTCGGGTGCGGCAGCGCGGCCCGACCTGTCCCGTCGTGCGCGCGATCACCTGCAGCGAAGCGCAGCGCGTCGCGCGCGGTGCCGTGCCCGGACGTACCGGTGGTCCCCGGGGTAGCCCCGGAGAAGCAAACCGGTGACGCGCACCGGTCCGCCGTCTCGAGATCACGCTGCCGCACGCGGGCAGAGTAGCCGGGCGCGACGACAGCCGGTGGGCCTACGAAGTCTCGAAGCGCGCCGCGAGGTTGGCCAGCGAGGCCTCGAGCCCCTGCTGGTGGGCGTCGGCGTCGATGCCGGGAGGCACGTCGGTGGCGTCGATCGCGACGCGGGTGCCGCCGCCGTCGTTGGCGGTGAAGGTCCAGGTCATCGTCATCCGGCCGGCGTTGTCGGGGTCGTCGGAGTCGAACTCCACGCCCCACACCACGCGCTCTCCCGCGACCAGCTCGTCGATGGCGACGCGGGAGACGTCGCTGTCGTCGGTCGTCTTGCCCTGCCCGCCGGACCCGTCGGGGTAGTGCAGCGTCATGGTGAAGCCGCCGCCCGCCTCGAGCCGCGCGTCGGACAGCTCGCCCCGCATGCCCTCGGGCGGCAGCCACTCGGCGAGGGCGTCCGCGTCGACGAAGGCGGCGTAGACCTCGTCCGGCGAGGCGGGTACGTCGGTGGTGGCGCGGTCGAGGCGGGGCATGTCAGCGAGGCCTGCGCCAGACGACCACGGACTGGCCGGCGGCCTGGTGGAGGACCGGGAGCTTGTTGGCCGGCTGGGCTGCGGCCGCGCGCGCCGCGAGCCCACGGCGTACGGCATCGAGCTCGGCGACGAGCTCCTCGTTGCGGGCGCGGAGCGCGTCGATCTGGTGCTCGAGCTCCATGATCCGGCGCACGCCCTCGATGCCGATGCCGGCGCTGGTGAGGTCGGCGATCTCGCGCAGCCGCTCGAGGTCGCGGTGGGAGTAGCGGCGGCCGCCGCCGCCCGTGCGACCGGGTGCGATCAGCCCCATGCGTTCGTAGGCGCGCAGGGTCTGCGGGTGCAGCCCGGTCAGCTCCGCCGCCACGCTGATGACGTAGACGGCGGCGTCGGGCGCGGGCGAGCCGAACGGGGTGCTCATTCGAAGAGCCCGCTGCGGAGGGGCTTGCCGGCCATGGCCGCACGATAGGCCTCGAGGGCCTCCTTGGCGGTCGGGTCGAGCGCGGCGGGCACCTGCACCTCGATGGTGGCGAGCAGGTCGCCCATGGTGCCGTCGCGCCGCATCGCGCCCTTGCCGCGCACCCGGAAGGTGCGCCCGTTGGGCGTCCCGGCGGGCAGCTTGAGGGTGACGGGCGCGCCGCCGAGCGTCGGGATCTTCACCTCGCCGCCGAGGGCCGCCTCGTCGAAGGAGACCGGCACGTCGAGGGTGAGGTTGTCGCCCTTGCGCCCGAAGATGCGGTGCGGGGTGACCTTGACGGTGACGAAGAGGTCGCCGGGCGGGCCGCCGTTCTCGCCGGCGCCACCCTTGCCCTTGATCCGGATCTTCGCGCCGTCCTTGACCCCGGCCGGGATCCGCGCCTGGATCGTGCGCGCGGAGGTGCCGCGGCCGCTGCCGTGGCAGGTCGGGCAGGCCTCGTCGTAGACGAGCTGGCGACCGCCGCAGGCCGGGCAGGTCTCGTTGATGGAGAAGGCGCCGCCGGTGCCGGCGACCACGAAGCCCGCGCCCTCGCACTCGGGGCAGATGTGCGGGCGGGTGCCCGGCTTGCCGCCGGTGCCCTGGCACGTCGGGCAGGCCGCGTCGGTGGTCAGCCGCAGGGAGACGGTGACCCCGTCGAGCGCGTCGGTGAAGCCGATCGTGGCCGTGCTCTCGACGTCGGCACCCCGGCGCGGGCGCGCGGCCTGCTGGGACCGGCCGCGCGCGCCGCCGCCGAAGAGGTCGCCGAACATGTCGCCGAGCCCGCCGCCCGAGCCGCCGCGGTCGCGGAGCAGGTCGTCGAGGTTGAATCCCCCGCCGGCGCCACCGAAGCCGCCACCGCCCATGCCCGGGCCGAAGCCGCCGCGGGACTGCAGCGCGCGGAACTCGTCGTACTTGGCGCGCTTGGCCTCGTCACCGACGACGTCGTAGGCCTCGGCGACGGCCTTGAACTTCTCGTGCTTGGCGTCGTCGCCGGGGTTGGAGTCGGGGTGGTTCTCCCGGGCCAGCTTGCGGTAGGCCTTCTTGACGTCGGCCGCGCTGGCGTCCTTGGCGACGCCGAGGACCTGGTAGAAGTCCTTGGTCGCCCAGTCGTTGCGGAAACCTTCGTTGTCAGCCATGGGTGAACCTCCTCTCCGTCACCGGCTGTGTCGCGTGGATGGTGTCAGCCCTCGACCGGGTCGACCACCAGCACCTGCGCCGCGCGTACGACGCGGTCGCCGAGGCGGTAGCCGGCCTTGGCGAGGTGCTTGACCGTGGTGACCTGGACCTCGGGGTCGGCGCCGAGGTGGCTCAGCGCCTCGTGGAGCGTCGGGTCGAAGGCCTCACCGGGCTCGCCGAAGCGGACCAGGCCCGCGCCCGCGACGACGCGCTCGAGCTGGTCGGCCACGGCCTTGAAGCCGCCCTCGAGCTCGCCGTGCTCCTTGGCGCGGTCGATGGTGTCGAGGACGTCGATCACCGGGGTGAGCGCCTTGTAGGCGGCGTTCTCGGCCACCAGCTGCCGCTCGCGGTCGACCCGCTTGCGGTAGTTGGCGTACTCGGCCGAGAGGCGCTGGAGGTCGTTGGTCAGGTCGGCGAGCGAGCTCTTCATCGCGCCGAGCTCGTCGACCTCGGTGTCCTCGACTGCAGCGTCGGCCTGCTCCTCGGCGGTGCCGGGGTCGTTGCCGGCGACGCGGTCGCCGCCGACCTGGGCCTCCACCTCGGTCTCGTTGGCCATCTCGCCGGCAGCGTCACCGAAGCCGGAGGGACGGGTGCCCTCCGTGCCCTGCGGAGAGGGAGCCACGGTGGGCTCCCCCTCCGGCAGGTCGCTCGGCTCGGCGCCCGGCATGGGCTCGGCCGGGCGATCGGTCACTTGGACTCACCCTCCGAGGCCTCGGAGTCGCCCGCGGCCTGCTCGTCGGTGGGCTCGTCGACGATCTCGGCGTCGACGACGTCGTCGTCGGCCTCGCCGGTCGCCCCGGTGGCACCGCCCGCGGCGGCCTGGTCGGCCTCGGCGGCGGCGTACATCGCGGCGCCCATCTTCTGGCTGGACTCACCGAGCTTGGTGACCGCCGCGGTGATCTCCTCCGAGGAGGCGTCCTCATTGGCGAGGGTCTCCTTGAGCGCGTCGACGTCGGCCTGGACCTCGGTCTTCACGTCGTCGGGGAGCTTGTCGGCGTTGTCGGTCAGGAACTTCTCGGTCGTGTAGACGAGCTGGTCGCCCTGGTTGCGGGCCTCGACGGCCTCGCGACGCTTGGCGTCCTCCTCGGCGTACTGCTCCGCCTCCTTGACCATGCGGTCGATCTCGTCCTTGCTGAGCGCCGAGCCACCGGAGATGGTCATCGACTGCTCGCGGCCGGACGCCTGGTCCTTGGCCGAGACGTGCACGATGCCGTTGGCGTCGATGTCGAAGGTGACCTCGATCTTCGGCACGCCGCGCGGGGCCGGCGGGAGGCCGGTCAGCTCGAAGTTGCCGAGGGGCTGGTTCTGGCTCCACATCTGGCGCTCGCCCTGGGCGACCTTGATCTCGACCGACGGCTGGTTGTCGTCGGCGGTCGTGAAGATCTCGGACCGCTTGGTCGGGATGGTGGTGTTGCGCTCGATGAGCGTGGTCATCACGCCGCCCTTGGTCTCGATGCCGAGGGAGAGCGGGGTGACGTCGAGGAGCAGCACGTCCTTGACCTCGCCCTTGAGGACACCGGCCTGCAGCGCGGCGCCGACGGCGACGACCTCGTCGGGGTTGACGCCCTTGTTGGGCTCCTTGCCGCCGAGCAGCTCCTTGACGACCTCGGTCACGGCCGGCATGCGGGTCGAGCCGCCGACGAGGACCACGTGGTCGATGTTGGCGACCGCGACGCCGCCGTCCTTGAGGACGGACTGGAACGGCGCCTTGGTGCGCTCGAGCAGGTCGGCCGTCAGCTTCTGGAACTCGCTGCGGGTCAGCTTCTCCTCGAAGTGGAGCGGGCCGCCCTCGCCGTGGGTGATGTAGGGGAGGTGGATCGTGGTCTCGGAGCTCGAGGACAGCTCGATCTTCGCCTTCTCCGCGGCCTCCTGGAGGCGCTGCTTGGCGATCTTGTCGGCGCCGAGGTCGACACCGTTGTTGTCCTTGAACTTCTTGACCATCCACTCCACGACGCGGTTGTCCCAGTCGTCGCCACCGAGGTGGTTGTCACCGGAGGTCGCCTTGACCTCGACGACGCCCTCGCCGATCTCGAGCAGGGACACGTCGAACGTGCCGCCACCGAGGTCGAAGACGAGGATGGTCTGGTCCTCGCCCTTGTCGAGGCCGTAGGCCAGGGCGGCCGCGGTGGGCTCGTTGACGATGCGGCTCACGTTGAGGCCCGCGATCTCGCCGGCCTCCTTGGTGGCCTGGCGCTGCGCGTCGGAGAAGTACGCCGGCACGGTGATGACCGCGTCGGTGACGGGCTCGCCGAGGTAGGCCTCCGCGTCGCGCTTGAGCTTCTGCAGCACGAACGCGCTGATCTGCTGGGGGGTGAAGGACTTGTCGTCGATCTCGACCTTCCAGTCCTCGCCCATGTGGCGCTTGACGGACCGGATGGTGCGGTCGACGTTGGTGACCGCCTGTCGCTTGGCGACCTCGCCGACGAGGACCTCGCCGGACTTGGTGAAGGCCACGACGGACGGCGTGGTCCGCGCACCTTCGGCGTTGGCGATGACGGTGGGTTCGCCACCTTCGAGGACGGCGACGACGGAGTTCGTCGTGCCGAGGTCGATGCCGACCGCTCGTGCCATGTGTGTCTACCTCCTGCTGCGCCCCGGTGGGTCCGGGATCGATGTCTGGGGCGCGGGTCGCTGTGCCACCCGCCGATGCCGGCCATCCTGACGCGTCACGTCCGGAGAGGCAAAACAGTTGAGTCGATCGGACTCAACTTGCATCACTGGGTTCAACGCACGGCGCGGCGATGTGTTCCCGATCCGCGCAGGAATTTTCGCCGACCTGGTCAGCGGTGCCAGACGTACGGCGTGGTGGTGGTGACCGCCTGGAGGCCGGAGCGCTCGAGGATGGGGCGGGACATGTCGGTGCAGTCGGAGTGGATGTACGTCACCCCGCGGGCGACCGCCGAGCGGGCCCGGGCGGCGACGAGCGCGCGGTAGATGCCGCGGCCGCGGAACTCCGGCAGGGTCGAGCCGCCCCAGATGCCGGCGAACTCCGTGCCCGGCACGACCGTGAGGCGCCCGCCGCAGACGACCTGTCCGTCGACCTCGGCGATCCAGGACTCCGAGTCGCCGCGCGCGAGCTCGGCCAGCGCGCTGTCCACCGACGGCCCGCGACCGCCGCCGAAGACCGACTCCTGCGCGGCGAGCATCCGGGTGACGTCGTCACGGAGGTCGCCGCCCTCGCCGACCCGGCGTACGACGACACCGTCCGCCAGCGGCACGTCGACGGCGAGCAGCGCGGCCTCGCCGATCATCACGGTCTCGCGGGGCTCGGCCTCGAAGCCGTGCGCGACGAGCCGGTCGCCGAGGTCCTCCGGCAGGTCGTGGCCGCGGGACTTCCACTCGAAGGACTCGACCGTGGTGCCGTCGCGGAAGTGCGCGACCGTCTCCTCGATCAGCGCGTCGAGCGCGTCGCCCTCGATGCCGCCGAGGTCGCGATAGGTGACGAAGCCGCCGTGGTCGAAGACCGCCCACATCAGCGGGCCGCGGGTCAACACGTCGTCGGCGGTGCCGACCTCACCCTCCCGGCGGAGCTGGTCGTCGTAGGCGGCGAGGAGGGCGTCAGGCGTCATGCGCGCAGCGTAGGGGCGAACCTCGGCCGCCCGCCTCCGGATATCGCGCGGCCGGGGGTGTCCGGAATCACCGGAAATCAGGGCAAATCTCAGGGTTGTTCCCCTGCGGAAATCGCAGGCCAGGCCGCACACTTTTCCCGTGGTCCATCGGGGGAGCCTGCGCCGGGTCGTCGGCGCCGCAGTCGTCGTGGTGCTGCTCGCTGCCCTGATGGCGTTCTACGTCGCCGGGCGCGCGGGTGCGGGTCCGGCCCGCTGCCAGCAGCACCGGGTCGACTCCAAGGACCGCTCCGCCATCGTCACCGGCGAGGGCGAGCGCGTCCTGGTCATCGGCGACTCGTGGTCCGTGGGCCTGGGCCAGGACGACCTGAGCCGCTCGTGGGCCGCCGAGCTGCCGGGCGAGGTGCACGTCGCCGGCTTCTCGGGCTCGGGCTTCAGCGCCCGCGCGAGCAGCTGCGGGCGGGTGTCCTTCCACGACCGCGCGCCCACCGCGCTCGACGTACGTCCCGCGCTGGTGGTCGTCGAGGGCGGCCTCAACGACTACGACCAGCCCGCGACCGCGATCGACCGCGGCTTCCGCGACCTGATGGCCGACCTCGCCGGCCAGCCCGTCGTGGTCGTCGGCCCGGCCGCCGCCCCCTCCCGCGCCGGTGCCGTGCCGCGCGTGGACGAGCTGCTCGCCTCGCTGAGCGACCAGTACGGCGTGCCCTATGTCCAGACCAGCGACCTCGACCTCGACTACCTGGACGACCGGCTGCACCTCACCGAGGGCGGCCACGAGGAGTTCGGCCGCGTCGTGGCCGAGCGGATCGCCGCGGTTTCGCCCGGGCGCCCCGTCGTACTCCCTCGCTGAGACCGCTCTCACGCAACGGATTCCCGCGACGCACCGATTATCGGACAACTACCCGGGTTCCCGTTCGGGACGTGCATCTTCTCGCGTTGCACGAACCTGCAGATCGGGGGTGATTGACGCGCGTCCGGCCGATTGCGAACTTGTGCACTGGTCTGCATCACCCAATCCGTCCTCGGGCTCTCGGGCCCGAACTCACGATTGGAAAACCCCAAGTGAAGACAACTCGACTGGCCGCACTGGCCGGTATCGCTGCGACGGCCGTCGCGGCGTCGTTCCTGGCGCCGACCGCCACCCCGGCCGACGCCGCACCCTCGGCGGGCAACCCCCGTCTCGAGGCCCAGCAGGCCGCCAGCGCCTGGGTGAAGGGCCACGGCAACGCGCTGGAGCGCGCGTCGCAGGACGCGTTCACCCGCACCGGCACCTTCACGGGTGACGCCGACATCTACTCGATGGCCTACGAGCGGACCCACGAGGGCCTGCGGGTGGTCGGCGGCGACTTCGTCGTCCTGGCCAACGGCGAGGGCCAGGTCGTCGGCTCCTCGGTCGCCCAGGAGGCCCCGGTCGAGATCACCGGCACCACCCCGAAGGTCAGCGCCGACCGCGCCGCCAAGGCCGCGCAGGCCCTGGCCGACCAGGGCTCGCAGGCCTCGGCACCCGAGCTGGTCATCTGGCACCGCGACGCCGGCACCAAGCTCGCCTACGAGGTCGAGGTGCGCGGCACCGACCAGGGCGAGGTCTCCTGGCAGAAGGTCTGGGTCGACGCCCTCACCGGCTCCGTCCTCGAGTCCCGCGAGCAGATCGCGCACGGCACCGGCACTGCGGCGTACTCCGGCCCGAACCCGCTCTCGATCGCGACCAGCGGCTCGGGCAGCAGCTACACCATGACCGACCCGACCGCGACCACGCTGAGGTGCCAGGACGCGGCCAACAACACCACCTTCTCCGGCACCGACGACGTGTGGGGCAACGGCAACGCGACCAACCGCGAGACCGGCTGCGTCGACGCGCTCTACGCCGCCCAGCAGATGAAGGCGATGATGTCGTCGTGGCTCGGCCGCAACGGCATGAACGGCTCGGGCGGCTGGGTGCCGATCCGCGTCGGCCTCAACGACATCAACGCCTATTACGACGGCACGCAGGTCCAGATCGGCAAGAACCAGGCCGGGGCCTGGATCTCCTCGATGGACGTGGTGGCGCACGAGTTCGGCCACGGCGTCGACGACAAGACCCCCGGCGGCATCTCGGGCGGCGGCACGCAGGAGTTCATCGGCGACGCGCTGGCCGCGGCGACCGAGTACTACGACGGCCAGTCCGCGCCGTACGACAGCCCGGACCACACCGTCGGCGAGGAGGTCAACCTCGTCGGCCAGGGCCCGATCCGCGACGGCTCGAACCCGGCCAACGTCGGCGACCCGTCCTGCTACACCAGCTCGATCCCGAGCCAGGAGGTCCACGCGGCCGCCGGCCCCGGCGACCACTGGTTCTACCTGCTCTCCCGCGGCGGCGTCTCCAAGTGTGACGGCACCTCGGTGACCGGCATCGGCGAGCAGGCGGCCATCAAGGTCCTCTACAACGGCATGCTGATGAAGACCTCGTCGTCGAACTACCTCAAGTACCGCACCTGGACGCTCACCGCGGCGAAGAACCTGGACAGCACCTGCGCGCAGTTCAACGCGGTCAAGAACGCGTGGGACGCGGTCAACGTGCCCGCCCAGACCGGTGACCCGACCTGCGGTGGCACCACCACGCCGCCCACCACCCCGCCGACCGGCGGCAACATCCTGGGCAACCCGGGCTTCGAGTCCGGCGCGACCACCTGGACCGGCACCTCCGGCCCGATCACCAGCAACACCGGTCGTCCGGCCCGCACCGGCTCGTGGAAGCTCTGGCTCGGCGGCAACGGCTCCAGCAGCACCGAGACGATCAACCAGTCGGTGACCATCCCGGCCTCCGCCACGGCGGCCACGCTGTCGTACTGGATCCGCACCGACACCTCGGAGAGCGGCTCGACGGCCTACGACAACATGCGGGTCCAGGTCGTCGACGGCTCGACCGCCACGACGCTGCGCACCTTCACCAACGTGGGCACCAACGCGACGTACACGCAGTACTCGCACAACCTCACCGCCTACAAGGGCAAGACGGTCACCATCCGCTTCACGATGACCGAGGACTCGTCGCTGCAGACCAGCTTCGTGGTCGACGACACCGCGCTGAACGTCTCCTGACGAACACCGCGTCCTGACGGGGCGGGGCAGCACTGCTGCCCCGCCCCGTCTCCTTTCCACCGACTCCTCAGGAGATCCCATGCGTTCCCTCCGTACGACGGCCCTGTCCGCCGTCGCGGCCTCGGCCGTCGCCGCCTCGCTGCTCGCCGGCACCGGCTCGCCCGCCGTCGCGGCGCCCTCGCCCGACCTCAGCATCACCAACGTGACCGCGCACCTCCAGCAGTTGCAGAACATCGCCACCGCCAACGGCGGCAACCGCGCCACCGGCCGACCGGGCTACAAGGCCTCGCTCGACTGGGTGAAGGCCAAGCTCGACGCCGTCGGCTACACGACCCAGGTCACCTCGTTCTCCACCTCGTCGGGCACGTCGTACAACCTCGTCGCCGACTGGCCGGGCGGCGACCCGGAGCACGTCGTGATGACCGGCGCCCACCTCGACAGCGTCTCGTCCGGTCCGGGCATCAACGACAACGGCACCGGCTCCGCCGCGGTCCTCGAGGCGGCGCTCGCGTGGGCCTCGAGCGGCAACACCTCGCGCAACCACCTGCGGTTCGCGTGGTGGGGCGCGGAGGAGCAGGGACTGCTCGGCTCCAACCGCTACATGGCGACGCTGCCGACGGCCGACAAGGACCGCATCGACCTCTACATGAACTTCGACATGGTCGGCTCCCCCAACCCCGGCTACTTCGTCTACGACGACAACGCGGCCGGCAACTTCGCCCGCGACACGATGACCGCCTACTACACGTCGAAGGGCATCCCCTGGGAGTACATCGACGTGCAGGGCCGCTCCGACCACGCGTCGTTCCGCAGCTACGGCATCCCGACGACCGGCATGTACTCCGGCGGCGAGGTGACCAAGACCAGCGCGCAGGCCCAGAAGTGGGGCGGGACGGCGGGCCAGGCGTTCGACCCCTGCTACCACCGCTCCTGCGACACGATCTCCAACATCAACACCACCGCCCTCGACCGCAACCTCGACATGATCGGCCACATGGTCTGGCTCTACGCCGACAAGGACTTCGGCACCTCGATCCCGCCGACCACGCCGCCGACGGGCAGCAACCTGCTGGCCAACCCCGGCTTCGAGTCCGGCGCGACCTCGTGGACCGGCACGTCCGGGCCGATCACCAGCAACAGTGGGCGCCCGGCCCGCACCGGGTCGTGGAAGGCCTGGCTCGGCGGCAACGGCTCGACCTCGTCGGAGAACATCGCCCAGAACGTGACGATCCCGGCCTCGGCGACCGCGGCGTCGCTGTCGTACTGGATCCGCACCGACACCGCCGAGTCCGGCTCGACGGTGTACGACACCCTGAAGGTGCAGGTGGTCAGCAGCGGCACCACCACGACGCTGAAGACCTTCAGCAACGTGGGGACGAACGCGACCTACACGCAGTTCAGCCACAGCCTGCTCGCCTACAAGGGCAAGACGGTCACGGTGAAGTTCCTGATGAGCGAGGACTCCTCGCTCCAGACCAGCTTCGTGGTCGACGACACGGCCGTCACGACCTCCTAGGCCCGAGGGTCTCGATACACCGCTCGCTGGCGCTCGCGAGCTACTCGACCACCTGCCCTCAGGTGGTCGAGTAGCCGAGCGAGGAACGAGCGAGGCGTATCGAGACCTACTCCGCGAGCCAGGCCTCCCAGGCGGCGAAGGAGTAGGGGCGGCCGAGGAAGTCGGCGACGAGGTCGGCGGCGTCCTTGCGGCCGCCCTGCGCGAGGACGCGGTCGCGGTAGCGGCCGGCGACGTCGGGGGCGAAGAGGTCGTCGACGTCGAAGGCGGAGAAGAGGTCCTTCGCGATGACCAGGGACCACATGTAGGTGTAGTAGCCCGACGAGTAGCCGTCGAGGTGGCCGAAGGCGCAGTGCATGTGCGCGCCCTCCAGCGGTGGGTACACCGAGTAGCGGCGCTGGAGCTCGTCGCCGTAGGCCGTCAGGTCGTCGTGCTGCTGCGCGTGGAACCAGTAGGACCGCGCGGCGTACGACATCTGCTGGGCGGCGTGCGTGCCCTTGCCGAAGTGGTCGGCCCGGCGCATCGCCGCGACCAGCTCGGGCGGGATGGTCTCGCCGTCGGCATCGCGGGCGAAGGTCGCCAGCACGTCGGCGTCCCACGCCCACTCCTCGAGCATCTGGCTCGGCGCCTCGACGAAGTCCCACTCGGTGGCGACGCCGGAGAAGCGGACCCAGTCGCCCTGGCCGCCGAGCACGTGGTGGACGAGGTGGCCGAACTCGTGGAAGAGGGTGACGACCTCGCCGTGCTCCATCAGGCCGCGGCTGAAGTTGCAGACCAGGCCGCCCTCGGGCAGCTGGACGCCGGCGATGCCGCGGACCACGTCGAACTGGGCGGCGTGCTTGAACTTGCCCTCGCGCGGGTGCAGGTCGAGGTGGATGCGCCCGATCCGCCGCCCGTCGAGCCCGACGTCGTACGTCGCGACGTCCTCGTGCCACGTGCCGGCCTCGGCCCGGTCGACCGGGGTCCACTCGAGGCCGAAGAGTCGCCCGGTGACGTCGAGGAGGCCCTGCCGGACCTGCTCGAAGGGGAAGTACGTGCGCACGACCTGGCCGTCGACGTCGTACTGCTCGCGGCGCACGAGCTCCTCGTAGTAGCGCGAGTCGTACGTCGCCACGGTGTCGGCCGCGGGGTCGTCCTGCCGCTTGCGCTCGAGGAGCACCGCGAGCTCCTCGCCGGCCCGCTCGTTGGCCGCGTCGCTGATCCGGTCGATGAACGCGGCGACGGCCGCGCCGGTGCCGATCATCTTGACCTCGGTGTCGTAGTCCGGCCACGAGTCGTAGCCGAGGAGGTCGGCGGTCTCGCGGCGCACCGCGAAGATGTCCTGGAGGACCTGGTCGTTGACCGGCCAGGCCACGTTGTTGGCGGCCAGGCTCAGCTCGCGGCGTGCCTCGCCGTCGGAGCCGAACGTCATGAACGGCACCAGGTCGGGGTAGTCGGTGGTGATGGTGACCAGGCCGTCGTCGTCGGCCGGGTGGGCCGCGCGGTAGTCGTCGGGGAGCCCGGCGAGGCGCTCGGGCGCGAGGCGCACGGACCGCACGTCGTCGCGGATGTTGCGGCCGAAGTCCTGCGACAGCCTCACGCCGCGCTCGCTCAGCTCACGCAGCCGCTCGCGCGTGGCGTCGTCCCGGTCGACACCGGCGCGGCGGAAGTCGCGCAGCGTGTGGTCGAGCACCCGGCGCGCGTCGTCGTCGAGGCCGTCGGCAGAGAGGGCGTCGAAGACGGCGAAGAGGTCGCGGTCGAGGCCGAGCTCGGTGACGTACTTCTGGACCTCCTGGCTCAGCTCGTCGGCCCGGTCGCGGACAGCGGCGTCCGGGTGCACCTCGGCCCACAGCGACACCTCGCCGGCGTTGGCGATCGCGGTCTCCGCGCGGTTCCAGTCCGCCAGCACGCCCGGGGCGTCACCCGATCCCGTCTTCACCTGCTCGACGAGGCGCCGCGCCTCGGCGAGCTGGCCCTCGCAGCGCTCACCGACCCAGGCGAGCCAGTCGCCGTCGCCGGGGAGCTGGAGCGGAACGGATGCACGGTCGGTGTCGTGGGTCACGCAGCGAGCCTAGGACCCGGAGTCCAGCGGAATACCTCGCGGAGCGGGTGTGTAGGGACCTGTATGACTGTTCCGACCATCACGCTCCACGACGGCACGTCCATCCCCCAGCTCGGCTTCGGCGTCTTCCAGGTGCCGCCGCCCCAGACCGCGGCCACGGTCGCGCAGGCCTTCGAGGTGGGCTACCGCCACATCGACACGGCCCAGATGTACGGCAACGAGGCCGGCGTCGGCGAGGCGATCCGCGACTCGGGCCTCGACCGCGACGACCTCTACGTCACGACCAAGCTCAACAACTCCTTCCACCGCCCCGACGACGCGCGCCGTGAGATCGACGCGTCGCTGGAGCGGCTCGGCATCGAGAAGGTCGACCTGTTCCTCATCCACTGGCCGCTGCCCACCCGCTACGACGGCGACTACGTGCAGACCTGGCGCGCGCTGATCGAGGCGCAGGAGGCCGGGAAGACCCGCAGCATCGGCGTCTCGAACTTCCAGCCCGCCCACCTCGACCGCATCGTCGAGGAGACCGGCGTGGTGCCGGTCGTCAACCAGGTCGAGGTGCACCCGTTCCTCACCAACGAGGACGTCCGGGCGGCCAACCAGAAGCACGGCGTGCTGACCGAGGCGTGGTCCCCGATCGCGCAGGGCGGCGTGCTGGACGACCCGACCATCGGCGAGGTCGCCGCCGCCACCGGGCGTACGCCAGCGCAGGTCACGCTCCGCTGGCACCTCCAGCGCGGCGACATCGTCTTCCCGAAGTCGATGAGCGCCGAGCGGATGAAGGAGAACTTCGAGCTCTTCGACTTCGAGCTCACCTCCGACCAGGTCGACGCCATCTCCGGCCTCGACCGCGGCGAGAAGGGCCGCACCGGCCCCAACCCCGACACCTTCGACTGGATCCCCTGATCCGTCGCTGAGCGGTGGCCGAGGGGGATTCCTGCACCGTTGAATCCCCCTCCGTCACCGCCCACCGGAGCGTCGTACGCAGACACGCCCACCAGCGGTGGCCCACCCACATTCCTCGCCCTGCGAATGTAGGTGGACCACCGCTCCGAGGTCCTCTTGGGCGTGTCGCCTCGACCGGCGGTGGCCCACCCACATTCCTCGCCCTGCGAATGTAGGTGGACCACCGCCGACAGGCAGTTGAGAGGATGGGCGGGTGAGCTCGGGGGCGGAGGACTTCAGGTTCCGCGACATCTGGCTCGTCGCGTACGGCCCCTCGATCGTCTCCGCGATCGGGCACGGCGCGATGATGCCGGTGCTCGCACTGCGGGCCCGCGACCTCGGCGCCGACGTCAGCACCGCGGCCGCCATCGTGGCGATGCTCAGCGTGGGCATGCTCCTCGCGAGCCTGCCGTCGGGGGCGCTGATCGCCCGGATCGGCGAGCGCCGGGCCCTGGTGGGCGCGGGGTTCCTCGACGCCGCGGCCATGACGCTCGCGGCGACGACCGGGTCAGTGGCCGCGCTCGCCGCGGCCGTGCTGCTGAGCGGGATGTGCTGGACGCTCTTCCTGATCGCACGCCAGGGCTTCATGATCGACGTCGTCCCTGCCACCCACCGGGCGCGCGCGATGTCGTTCCTCGGCGGCACCTACCGGGTGGGCATCCTCGTCGGCCCGCTCCTCGGCGCGGCGCTGATCCGCGTCTCGAACATCTCGGCGGTCTTCTGGCTCGGCGCGGTGACGTCGATCGGTGCGGGCCTGCTCGCCGGCGCGATGCCCGACCTCGGCGAGGACAAGCGGGCCGCTGCGCGGGAGGCCGGGCACCTCCCGGTGTGGACGGTGATCCGGGAGCACCGCCGACTGCTCGCCACCCTGGGCAGCGCGATGGTCGTCCTCGGCATGAGCCGCTCGCTCCGGATGAGCCTGCTGCCGCTGTGGGCGGACCACGTCGGGCTGTCCGCCTCGACCACGTCGCTGATCTTCGCCGGCGCCGCCGCGCTCGACGTGGCCCTGATGTGGCCCGGCGGCTGGTTGATGGACACGCGCGGCCGCCGGGTCGTCGCCGTACCCGTCGTGCTGTCGATGGCCGTGGCCTGCCTGCTCCTGCCGCTGGCGACGTCAGCCGTCACGGTCGCGCTGGTGATGGCGCTCATCGCGGCCGGCAACGGGCTGGGCGCCGGGATCGTGATGACCCTCGGCGCGGACGCGGCGCCGGTCGACGGCCGGTCGCAGTTCCTGGGCGCGTGGCGGCTCTGCGGCGACATCGGCAACACCGGCGGCCCGCTGCTGGTCAGCGCCGTCGCCGTCGTCGCCCCGCTGGCGACCGCCTGCCTGGTCGTGGGCGCCCTCGGACTGGCCGGGGCGGGCTGGGTGGGCTACTGGACGGGTCGCGTGGACCGGGTTCGCGCCACCGAGGCGAACGTCGAGGTCAGCCGACCGTCACGGTGATCTCGTTGGAGGTCGCCTGGGTGTCGGTGTCGATCACGCGGAACTTGTTGGGCCCGGTGCGGCTGGTCTGGACGTACGTCGCGAAGGTGCCGCCGCTGACCGACATGGTCACCGGGAAGTCGGACCACTCGCCGTTCTCCATCCGCTGCACCTGCAGGATCGCGCCCTCACCGGACTGGTAGGTGCCAGTCAGGTCGATCTGCTGCATGGGGCTCACCGACTGCTGCGTGGCCGACAGCGAGATGGCCTCGGCCGGCGTCTCGGACGTCGACTCCCCCGCGCTCGGCTCGGACGTCTCCTCCGGCGCCGGGATCGAGCTCTCGGTGTCGGTGGGCCGCGGCAGGCTGAAGGTCGCCGAGGCGGTGCTGTCGTCGGACGCGCTCGTCTCCTCGCCGATCCCGGCGGCCTTGACCCCCACGAGGACGGCGAGCCCTCCGAGCAGACCGATGGCCACGGCGACTCCGACGAGGGCGAGCAGCCCCGTCAGGACGGGACGGTTCTCGGTGTCCATGGAGACCTTTCAACCGGCGGGCACGGGCGCGGCCATTCTCCGTGATCGCTGGTTGCATGGCCAACCGGCGGCCGCCGCACCCCTCGGGGTAGTCCAGTGGCAGATGGTCCTCCAGGAGGCTGTCGGACAGCCATCTGCCACTGGACTACCCGGGCGTCGGGAAGGATGGGCGCATGCAGTCACCGTTGCGACACGGCAGGGCAGCCCTCGGTACGACGATCGCCGGGGGCGCGCTCGCCGCGCTGTCCCAGGCGCCCGAGCGGGCCTCGCGCCTCCTCCGGCACCGCTACCCGACCGTGGCCGTCACCGGGATGACGGGTGTCGGCAAGACCCGCCTGGCCGACCGCCTGTCCCGCCGCGCGAGCGCCGAGAGCGGCCAGGACGTCGGCTCCGCGGTCATGGAGCGGCGTACGCGCCGGGACGCGCGGATGCGCGGCTACCGCTTCCGGGTCGTGCCGGGCGAGAACGCCGCGACCCGGCTGGGTGCGCTCGACGAGGTCTTCCACGACGAGCCCGTCGACGGCGTGCTGCACGTCGTCGCCAACGGCTACGCCACCCCGCGCCGCGCGGGCGGCACCACCGGCACGGCCACCGCGACCCGTGAGGAGCAGCTGGCCGCCGAGCTCGAGGACTGGTCGATCACCGCGCACCGGATCGCGAGCATGGCCGTACGCCGCGACCGTCCCACCTGGCTGATCGTCGCGGTCACCAAGGCAGACCTCTTCGCCGACGACGTCGAGGCGGCCGTTGACTACTACTCCCCCGGCAGCGGCTCGCCCTTCGGCGACAAGCTCGACGAGCTCCGGGCGCTCGCCGGCGGCGCCAGGCTGTCGATCGACGTACTCCCCGTCTGCGCGCAGGGCAGTGGGAAGAAGTCGTCCATGCCGGAGAAGGCGTGCACCGACCTCCTCGGCCGGCTCGAGCTGCGGATGGCCCAGCTGAGCGGGCACGTCTGACGCTCCGCCCCACCCCGATGGGCGAGGCGGTCCAGACCACGGCGAGGCCGTAGTTCACAGTTTCACCACATCGCGTTTCGACTCCCTTCATCGGGGCAGAAGGTCGCCATGAGGCCGATCGCGATCAACCAGCGGGCGCTGCGGACCGCCAAGGCAGAGCTGGACTCCGCGCGTGAGGCGCTCAAGGACGCGCTCGGCGACGTGGACCACCCGGCCGACGACTTCCCGTGGCGCGACCTGATGGTCGAGGGCGTGCGCAGCCTGGTCGAGGACGCCGAGCAGATCAGCAAGAAGTGCCGCACGCTCGCCGGGGCGATCGACGACTCGATCATCGACTTCGACGAGCTCGACCTCATGGTCGGCGAGGCCGCCCGGGTCGCCGCGAAGCTGGACCAGGTGACCCCGTGACCAAGGTCGTCGCCGACAGGATCGAGACGCAGCAGGACGGGCTCCAGTTCGGCGACCCGATCGGCTGCGGCTACCACTGGCTCGAGCCCGACAAGATCGACTCCTACGGCGACTCCGTGCGCCGCCTCGCGTCCAAGGTCGAGCTCGCCGTCGACGGCTTCGAGCGCACCGCCACCCTGTCGGAGGAGGTGTTCGCCGGCGAGGCCGCCGACACGCTCCGCGACCGGGCCGGCCGTCGCCACGAGGAGTCGGTGACCGTGCGCGACAACCTCCGCGGCCTCGGCCGCGCGATCAACGCCTACTCAGACGTGCTGCGCCGCCACCGCGAGGGCCTCGAGCAGCTGCGTGCCCACGCCGCGAGCCGGGGCCTCGAGGTCCGCGGCCAGCGCATCTGGCCACCGGTCGAGACGCTGCCCGGCGACGCGACCCAGAAGCAGGCCGACGCGTGGGAGGCCGACTGGAAGGCCTACCAGGAGTGCTTCGAGATGAAGATCGAGCTGCGCGACGCCCGGCGCGCCAGCACGCGCGAGCTGGTCAGGGCGCTGGCCGACTACGCCGACGTGCACCCCGACAAGGACAAGGTGAAGCTCGTCGCCGCCGACGCCAACCAGGTGAAGTTCGGTGAGCTGCGCCGCGAGGCGGCCGAGGAGGCCATGGAGGCGGTCCAGGCCAACGACCGCGCCGACGCCGCGCAGCGCACCGTCGACCAGCTCAAGCGGCGCGAGCAGCACGCCCTCGACCAGCTGGAGAAGCTGGTCCTCGAGGAGCGCCCGCCGGAGGAGATCCAGGCCCAGGCGGCCAAGGTGCAGACCCTGCACCGCGAGCTCGCCGAGGCGAGGGTCGAGGCCCACGACGCCGAGCAGGTCGCCGAGCGCGAGCAGGCGCAGGCCAACCGCGCCGCCCGCAACCTCGAGGCCGCCGAGGAGGGCAAGCCGCGCCTCGTGGTCGAGCGCGCCGACTGGCAGCCCGCGACCAACCTCAAGGACCGCCTCGGCTGAGCACGGCGCCGGTCTCAGGCCGGCCGGACCTCGACGACCTCGTGGCGGGGCACGGGGTTGTCACGGCGCGCCGAGCAGGTGAGCCGGTGCGCCGTCTCGCCCGGCACCCGTCGTACGACGACCTCCCGGGCGCCGTGCCCCGCGACGTCGAACCGGGCGGTGGTCACCTCGCCGTCGACCCGCACCGACCGGGCGAGGACGTCGTCGAGCCCGGTCAGGCCGAGCTCGCGGCGCAGCGCCGAGTCGGCGGCCTGGGCGCCCATCGGCAGGTCGGAGCGGCCGCGGAAGTGATCGAGGAGGACCTCGCCTGCGGCGGTCGCGTCGGCGACCGCCAGGGCGGCCGCGGCGTCGAGGCCGCCGTAGTAGAGGCCGCGCGGCAGCACCACGAGGTTGCCGGCGAAGCGGTCACCGCCGACGTGCGAGGTCTCCCACACCTCGTCCGCGTGCGGGCCGTCGGCCAGGGCGAGCGCGGCGGGTCGGCCGAGCTCGGCGCAGCAGGCGTCGTGCCGCCCGTGGGTGCAGACCGCGAGCAGGGGCGGGGTGTGGGGCTCGAGGCCGAGCGAGCGGCCGGCACCGAGCGGGGCGAGGTCGAGGTCGCGCAGGTCGTTGAGCTCGTCGAGCACCACCGTCTCGGTCCACGACTCCGGACCGGCGGCCCGGCAGGCGAAGACGTGGACGCCCGCGTCACCGGCGCGGCGACCGGGGCGCCGGATCAGCAGCACCCGGACCCGGTGGCGGCCGGCGACCTCGCGCAGGTGCACGCCGAGGCCGTAGGGCAGCCGCGCGTCGCGGAGCACGTCGACGCCCCAGGGGCCGGCGTGCTCGACGAGCAGGTAGCTGCGCACGGTGGAGGCCGTGCCGGCGAGGGCGTCACCCCGCTCGCGACTGGCCGCTGCGCAGCGGAAGTCCGTCACCGGACGACCTCGAGCAACCCTTCACGCACCAGGCGCCGACACAGCACCAGCGCACTCCCGGGATCGAGCGGCAGGTCGGCGGGGGTCAGCTCGCGGTGGGCCGCGACGTGCTCGAGGGCCGGGCGGACCCGGATCGGCACCCGCAGCACCCGGTCGCCGATCAGCACCCGGACGACATCGCCGTCGTCGGCGAGGACGCACGGCCGACCGGAACGCCGACGCAATGGCGTGGTGGCGTCGAGGGCCGCGAGCGCGGCACGGTCCAGGAGCGCGCCCGGGAGCCGGGCGGGACGGCCGCTGAGGAACCGGTCGGCCTGCTCGTCCGCGACGGCCGACGGGTCGAGACGGCGTACGGCATCGGCGAGCGCGGCGAGGTGGTCGCCGAGGCCCTCGGCGAGACGGGCGGGGTCGTCGAGGTAGCCGGCAGGCAGGTGGGAGTCGGGGACCTCGTCGAGCAGCCGGCCGACCTCGCGCTGCAGCAGGCTGCGCCAGGTGAGCTGGTTGATGCCGATCGTGAGGTGGAGCGAGACCGCCTCCTGCGCGCGGGCTGCGTGCGGCGTGCCGGTCGGGAGGTAGGCCACGACGCCGGGCTCGAGGAGCAGCTCGCCCGGACCTCCCTCGCCGTGGATCTCCCACAGCTTGGTGCCGTGGGTCTGCACCACGAAGACGTCGTGGGAGTCCGAGTGCACCGCGAAGCCCTGGGCTCCGGGCGGGGTGAGGTAGGCGTTGGCCTGGCAGGGGTGGCCGAGCTCGAGCTCGAGGTCGGCGATGAGGTCGCCGACGGGGGTCCAGTAGCGCTGCAGGCCCTGCAGCACGATGGTGGCGCCCTCGTCGTGGAGGCGCATCAGCTTCACCGGGTCGACGAGGCCGGTCAGCGGCTTGCCGGCGAGGCTGCCGCCGCGGGTGAAGGAGGACTCCGGAAGCACCGAGCCGTTGCGGGCCACCCGGACCGCCGGCGTGCGGATGGCCGTCTCCGTCAGCAGGTAATCGACGTCGGCGAGGGAGAGGACCTCCGCGCCGAGGCCGGGGGCGGTGCGGTGGACGTGGACGTGCGACGCCCAGACCTTGTCGACGAAGGTCTGGGCGTCACCCGTCAGGCGGTCGAGTGCGCTCGGCCTGGATCCACCGGCCGACGCCGTCGCGAGCGCCATCAGGCGGGTGCGATGGCAAGGCGGAGCGCCGAAGGCGGGCCGCTAGGCCCGTCGAGCGCGCGACAACGCAGCCAGCGTGCCCGCATGGTGGGGCGCAGCAGGCGAGAGGTCGGTGGATCCAGGCTCAAAGCGCGGTCCCGTCGGTGCCGTCGGCGTCGGTGGAGTCGCCGTCCGTGCTGTCGGTGGAGTCGCCGTCGGTGCCGTCCGCGTCGGTCGAGTCACCGTCCGTGCCGTCCGTGGAGTCGCCGTCGGTGCCGTCGGCGTCAGCACCATCGGTGCCGTCGGCGTCGCCCGGGGCGGCGGGCACGCCGGTCGGGTCGGTGCCCTCCGTGGTGATCTCGTCGTCGCCCAGGGGGCTGTCAGGAGTCGTCGTCATGGATCCTCCTCGTCGTGCCGCGACGGACGGTCCGCCCCGGATACGTCATCGAGTCTCGTGCTCGCCCCCACACCGTCCCACACCCCTGGGGACGTGGTCACCGGGCCGGACGCACCTCGAACGACGTCGTGCCCTTCACCTTGTCGTCGCCGCAGGACTGGCGGCGCGCGGGGCCGGGCACCGCCACGACCTCGTCGGCCGGGTCGCCGCCCGCCAGCACGTGCAGCTCGCGGACCTGGTCGACCCCCGGACGCCCGGCGCGGCCGCGGACCCATGCCGTCGGCACCTCGCCGCGATCCACCGCCTCGCACGCCGCCAGGGCCGTCGCCGTGTCGAGGCGGCCGAGGGTGAGCCCGCTCGGCAGCGAGAGCAGGGTGCCGGAGAACCGGTGGCCGCCGAGGTGCGTGGTCTCCCACGTCCCCTCGGGCCACTCCTGCGCGAGCAGCCCGGCGATCGGGCGGCCGACCTCGGCGCAGCACCGGTCGCGCTTGCCGTTGGTGCAGACCAGCCACAACGGCCCGTCGTACGCCGGCAGCGCGGCGAGGTCGAGCCCGAGGAGGTCCTCGGGCCGCTCGAGCACCGTGCCGCGGACGTCGAACCCGTCGGCGGTGGCGCGGGCGTGGAAGACGTGGGTGCCGGGCCCGGCCCCACCGTCGTACCGGCGCAGGAGGAGGACCTTGAGGTCGAGCCCGCCGAGGTGGTCGCGGACGGCCTCGGGCAGCCGGTTGTCGGCGACGGCGTCACGTCCCCACGGGCCGGGCGACTCCACCAGCAGGATCTCGGGGTCCGTCGGTGCGGTGCCGATGATCGGCTCGTCGTCGGTGAGGCTGGCGAGCGAGCACCGGAAGTCAGGCATGGGCGCAGTCTTGCCGATGCCTCAGCGGCTGCTCACAGGAGGCCGCGGCGCCGCGCCACCGCGGCGGCCTCGGTGCGGGAGGCGGCGTCGAGCTTGGCGAGGATGTTGGAGACGTGGACCGAGACGGTCTTGGTGCTGATGAACAGCTGCTTGCCGATCTCGCCGTTGGATCGGCCCTCGGCGACGAGGGCGAGGATCTCCCCCTCGCGCGGGGTCAGCGTCGCGGTGTCGGATCCGGTCGCCGGGGCCGGTGCGGAGCCCTGGCTGGTCAGCTCGGCCACAAGGGGCTGGGCGCGCAGCGCATGGGCCGCCTCGCGCGCCAGGTCGCCCACCTCGCGGGCGCCTGCCGCGTCGCCCGCGGCACGCAGGACGCCGGCCAGGCGCACGCGGGTCTGCGCGATCTCGGGGACGGACCCGTAGGCCACTGCCGCGTCCTCCGCGGCGCGCCAGGCGCCGACCAGCTCGTCGCTCGACGGCGGGTCGACCTGCGCCAGCCACCGCCAGCGGAGGTGCTCGGCGGTGCGGCGCGCGACCCACATCCGGTACTCCGGGCCGTGGCTGCCGTCGTAGGGGGCGTAGAAGTCGATGACCCGGCCGCCGTCGCCCATCATCCGCTCGACCTCGAGACCGGCCGACGCGCGCTCGTCGGCGGACTGGTGCGGAGCGGCGTTGGCGAAGGCACCGACGACGATCGTCGCGAGGCGGAGCCGGGCCTGGAACCAGTCGTGCCACAGCGGCACGACCGTGGCGACCACGTCGTCGTAGACCCGGGCGGCCCGCGCGGCGTCCGCGGCTGCGGCGGCCCGCATCAGCTCGGCGCTCGCCGAGGAGATGGCCGTGAGGCCGTCGGTGCCCCAGTAGTCGCGCAGGCGGTCGAGCGCCTTCGCCTTCTGCTCGCCGCGGATGCCGATGGTGATGAGCATCTGGTGGGCGAAGTAGAGCCACTCGAAGACCATCGGCGGGTTCTGCCCGCTGACGTCGAGGAGGTCCCAGGCCTCGTCGAGCCTGCCCTGGTGGGTGAGCGCGACGGCCAGCAGGAGTCGCGCCTCGGCGGGGTAGGGGGACCACGTGAGCCCACCGACCTCGCTGCGGGCGATCACCTCGCGGTAGACCTCCACGGCCCGGTCGAGGTCGCCCTCGTCGTGGTGCAGCCGGCCGAGCAGGTAGAGGGCACGGAGCTCGGGCTCGACGAGACCGGCCTGCCGGGCCCGGTCGGCGGCTGCCCGCCAGCCGGCGCTCGGGCTGGCGCTGCCGGCCGGATCGAGGCCGGCGACCGTGGTGTGGAGCTCGACGGCCAGGCTGGTGAGGTCGTTGCGCTCGGCGATCTCGAGCGCTCTCAGCGCGACCGCGCGCGCCTCGTCGGCGTGCCAGCCGCTCAGGCTCTGGGCGTGCACCAGGAGGGCGCGGGTGAGCAGCTTCGGTGGGGCGCCGCGCAGCAGCCCGACCGCCTCGGCCGCGATGTCACGCGGCGACTCGGGGGTGTCGGTCAGCATGAGCGCCGCGGCCAAGGACGTCAGCAGCTGGCCGCGGTCGACGTCGGCACCCTCGGGCGGGAGGGCGGCGAGGCGGGCCCGCAGGACCTTGACCGCCTTGGGCACCCGCCCCGAGGCGATCAGCGCCTCCGCGCAGCGCCGGGCGAGGGCGAAGGCGTCGATGTCGGCGACCGGCGCGCGGGACGTGTCGATCAGCTCGAGCGCGTCAAGGAAGTGGGTGGCCGCCTCGGAGGGACCACCCACGGCGAGCGCCTCCTCCCCGGCCTCGATCGAGGCCCGGACCGCCACCGGACGGTCGTCGGCCCGGCGGGCGTGCTGCGCCAGCTCGGCGGCCGTGCCCACGGCGCGGCCCTCACCCAGGGCGGCGACGAAGTCGGCGTGCAGGCGGACCCGCTCGCCGGGCAGCAGGTCGTCGTAGACCGCCTCGCCGAGGAGCGCGTGACGGAAGGCGTAGGTGCCGCCGCGCGAGGCCACGAGGACGTGGGACTCGACGGCGTTGCGCAGGGCCGCCTCGAGCTCGGCCGCGCCGAGGTCGGACACCGCGGCCAGCAGCTCGTGGCTCACCTGGCGCCCCGCGACCGAGACGATGCGCACGACCTGGCGGGTCGTGTCGTCGAGCCGGTCGAGGTGGACGAGCAGCACGTCGGCGAGCTCGCCGGGCACCTGGCCGGACCACGCGGCGCCGACGAGCTCCTCGATGAAGAACGGGTTGCCCTCGGCCCGGTCGACGATCGAGGTGTACTCGGCCTCCGACATGGTCGAGGGGTGCAGCGCCCGCACGAGACGTCGTACGTCGTCGTCGGCGAGCGGCTCGAGCTGCAGCCGGTCCACCCCGCGCAGCCGCATCCACTCCGCGACCTGGCGGCGCAGCGGGTGGCGCCGGTGGAGGTCGTCGGCGCGGTAGGAGACGACGAGGGAGACGCCGGGGACGGGACGGGAGAAGAGGAAGCTCAGCATGTCGCGGGTGGACTCGTCGGCCCAGTGGGCGTCCTCGACCATCACGAGCAGCGGCGCCTCCTCGGCGACGGCGGAGAGGAGGTCGCCGAACGCGTCGTAGACGTTGCCGCGGTCGAGGGCCTGGTCGCCCGACGCGGTCTCGCTGCTGCGGATCCGCCGGCCGGGCTGCAGGCGGGCGAGGGTGGGGTGCAGGTCGAGGACGCGGGTCGCGACGTCGGACCGGTCGGCCATCACCCGTCCGAGGACCTCGGAGAAGGGGAGGTAGGGCAGGGAGCTGTCGGCGAGGTCGAGGCAGTGGCCGGCGACGACCTGCCAGCCGGCCTCGAGGGCGGCGTCGCGCAGCGCCATCAGCACGCGCGTCTTGCCCACGCCCGCGTCGCCGGCGACGAGCATCGCTCGCGCGGACGGCTCGTCCCCGGACGTGCGAATGCCGAGCTGGGCAGTCAGCTGCTCCAGCTCGGCATCGCGTCCGATGAGGTCGGTGGTCCGCAGGGCCGGCACGGACGACATTGTGTCGTGCCGGACCGACACTCGCGGGTCGACCGCGGTGTGGCTCACTTCTGGGTGTCGTCGGCGCGGACGCGGGTCCAGCGGCGGACGCCGTAGTCCTTGCGGACCTTGTCCTGTCGGTAGGCGATCTCGGCACCCAGGAAGCTGTCGGTGGCGAACATGTGCTTCTCCTCTTCTCGGCGGTCCCGGCTGGACCGTGGGAAGAGAGTCCGTCGCTGAGGTAGGGGCGGACATCGGGCGGGTGCCCTATTCACGCGGGGACAGCTACCTCAGACGGGGTCCGGGTGGCGTACGACGGCCGTCTGAGGTAGCTGCCACTGGACTACCCCGGGACGACGGGGCGGCCGTGCTGCCACACCCCCGCCACGAGCGGGACGCCGGGGCGGTAGGCGAGGTGGACGTACGACGGTGCGTCGAGGAGGACGAGGTCGGCGGCCTTGCCGGGGGCGAGGACGCCGACGTCGTCGCGGTCGAGCGCGGCGGCCCCCATCGCGGTCGCGGCGTGGAGCGCCTCGGCCGGGCTCATCCGCATCTCGCGGACCGCGAGCGCGATGCACAGCGCCATCGAGGAGGTGAAGCACGACCCGGGGTTGCAGTCGCTGGCGAGCGCGACGCGGACGCCGGCGTCGAGCAGGCCCCGGGCGTCGGGGTAGGGCTGCCGGGTGGAGAACTCCACGCCCGGCAGCAGCGTCGCGATGGTCCCTGAGTCCCTCAGCGACTCAACGTCCAGGGCGCTGAGGAAGGTGCAGTGGTCGACCGCGACCAGGCCGAGCTCGCAGGCCAGCCGCACGCCGCCGCCGTACGTCAGCTGGTTGGCGTGGAGCCGCCCGCGCAGGCCGATGTCGGACCCCGCCGCCAGGATGGTGCGCGCCTGGTCGACGTCGAAGGCGCCGTCCTCGCAGAACACGTCGATCCACCGGGCGTGCGGTGCCGCCGCCGCGAGCATGGGGCCGGTGACGAGGTCGACGTAGTCCTCGGGGGTGGTGTCGGCGGGGACGACGTGGGCTCCGAGGAACGTGGTCTCGTCGGTGAACTGGCGGGCCACCGCAAGACTGCGGGCCTCGTCGTGCACGGACAACCCGTATCCACTCTTGATCTCGAGGGAGGTGGTGCCCTGGGCCCGCATCTCGGCGACGAGCCGGGCGACGTGGGAGGTGAGCTGCTCGTCGGTGGCGGCACGGGTCTTCGCGACCGTGGTCCGGATGCCGCCGGCCGTGTAGGGCTGGCCGGTCATGCGCGCCTCGAACTCCGCCGACCGGTCGCCGGCGAAGACCAGGTGGCTGTGTGAGTCGACGAAGCCGGGGACGACCGCGCGTCCGCCGGCGTCCACCCGGACGTCGGCGTCCGGGGCCTCGGCGGCCGGGCCGACCCAGGCGATCCGGCTGCCCTCGACCACGACCGCGGCGTCGGTGACCAGCCCGAGGAGGCCGTCGCGGTCGGGGTCGTTGGTGGCGAGCTCGCCGATGTTGGTGATCACGGTGCTCATGGGAAGACCCTCTCGATCGCCTCGCCGAGGTCGCGGCCGATCTCCGCGCGGTCGCCGTCCTCGACGATCCACCGCCCGTCGGCCATGACCCGTCGTACGTCCTCGGCGACGGCCGCGAAGACGACGGTGTTCTCGTCGCGGCCGGTGCCCGCCGTGCGCGGGGAGGCCGGGTCGAGGACGACGAGGTCGGCGCGCTGGCCGACCGCGATGGACCCCGCGTCGGCCCACCCGAGCGAGGCGTGGCCGTCGGTCGTCGCCGCGGTCAGCAGCTCGGCCGCCGCCCAGTGCCCGCGCTGCTGGGTGGCCAGCCGCTCGTCGAGCTCCACGGCCCGCATCTCCTCGAAGAGGTCGACCATCGCGTGGCTGTCGCTGCCGAGGGTGAGGCGGGCGCCGGCGTCGTGCAGGGCTCGCGACGGCCCGATCCCGTCGCCGAGGTCGCGCTCGGTGGTTGGGCAGAAGGATGCGTAGGCGCCGGCGCCGCCGATCAGGGCGACGTCGTCGTCGGTGAGGTGGGTCGCGTGGACCAGGGAGGTCGTCGGCCGGAGGAGGTCCCGCTCGGCGAGCAGGCGCGCGGGGGTCATGCCGTACTCCTCGAGGCAGGCATGGTTCTCGGCCACCTGCTCGGAGAGGTGGACGTGGAAGGGCCGCTCGCCGACCCAGGAAGCGACGGCGTCGAGGTCCTCCGCCGGCACCGCGCGCACGGAGTGGACGGCGGCACCGACCTTCTCGGTGGACGAGGATCGGGCACCCAGACCGCTCACCCGGTCGATCCACGCCTCCACCGACCCGTCGGAGTAGCGCACCTGCGCGCCCTCGGGGGCGGCCCCGAAGCCCGAGGAGAGGTAGAGCGTGTCGAGCAGCGTGACCCGGATCCCCGCCTCGCGCGCCGCGTGCACGAGCACCTGCCCCATCTCGTTCGGGTCGGCGTAGCGCGTCCCGTCGGGCTGGTGGTGGAGGTAGTGGAACTCCCCGACGCAGGTGATCCCGGCCGCCGCCATCTCGCGGTACGTCGCCCGCGCGAGGGCGAGGTAGGTGTCGGGGTCGAGCCGCGCGGCGACGTCGTACATCTGGTCGCGCCAGGTCCAGAACGTCCCGCGCCCGCGCTGGGTGCGACCGCGCAGGGCGCGGTGGAAGGCGTGACTGTGGGTGTTGGCGAGCCCGGGCAGGACCAACCCACGCACCGGGATCGCGCGCGGCGGGTCGGCGTCGGGGGTGACCGAGGTGAAGCGACCGTCCTCGACCTCGACGAGGACGTCGTCGCGGAAGGCGTCGCCGAGCCAGGCACGCTCGAGGAGGTACGCCGTCATGCGGGGCCCATGGGGCGTGCCAGCTCGGCCAGCACGTCGGCGAGCGCCTCGACCCCGGCCAGGCAGTCGGCGGTCTCGGCGTGCTCGTCGGGCGAGTGCGAGACGCCGGTGGGGTTGCGCACGAACACCATGGCGGTCGGGATGCCGGCGTCGGACAGGATGCCGGCGTCGTGGCCGGCCTGGGTCGGGATGACGGGCCAGCCGCCGAGACCGGCCAGCCGGGCCGCGAGGTCGGCGTCGAAGGCGACGGAGCCGGAGACCGACTCGGCGGTGACGGTGAGCGAGGTGCCGTCGCGGCCGGCCCGGTCCTCGGCCTGGCGCCCGATCGCCTCGACCAGCGCGGCGAGGGCGTCGTCGGAGGAGGCGCGCGCGTCGAGCCAGGCCGTCACGAGGGAGGGGACGGCGTTGGTGCCGTTGGGCTCGACCGCGATGCGGCCGAAGGTGGCGCGCTGCTCCGCGAGGCGGGCCTGCTTGTTGGCGGCCAGCGCGGTCATCGCGTAGGTCAGCATCGGGTCGTGCCGGTCCTCCATCCGGGTGGTGCCGGCGTGGTTGGCCTGGCCTGCGAAGTCGAAGCGCCAGCGGCCGTGCGGCCAGATCTCGCTCGCGAGGCCGACGGCGACCTCCCGGTCGACGAGGTCGCGTCCCTGCTCGACGTGCAGCTCGACGAACGTGCCGACCCGGCCGAGGTCCATCAGCCCGCGCTCGGGGTCCAGCCCGGCGTCGGCGACGGCGTCGGCGAGGAAGGTGCCGTCGCGGTCGCGCAGCTCCCTCGCCTGCTCCCAGGTGGTCGCGCCGGTCACCAGCCGCGAGCCGAGGCAGGCCCGGCCGAAGCGCGAGCCCTCCTCCTCGACGAAGACGCCGACGCCGAGCGGGCGGCTCGGCTCGAAGCCGCGGGCCCGGAGGGTGTCGACGGCCGCGAGGGCGGACACGACGCCGAGCGGACCGTCGTACGCCCCGCCGTCGAGGACGGAGTCGAGGTGCGACCCGGTGAGCACGCCGGGCTGGTCGGACCCGCCCCACCAAGCGACCTGGTTGCCGATGCCGTCGGTCTCCACGGCCAGCCCGCGCGCGGCGCACTGCTCGGCGAACCACGCCCGCAGCTCCGACTCGGCCGAGGTCCACGGCTGGCGGAAGTAGCCACCCGACGCAGCGGAACGACCCACCGGCGACAGGTCCCGCCACATCTCCTCGAACGCCATGCGCCAAGTCCACCGTGCCGGCCCACCCGGGTCAACGAACCGCCCCGGCACGGCGTCTCGGATCTGAGACGCCTACCCCTCGACCCAGATCCGCGTGGTGCCCACGGGAGTGAACCCCACCTCCAGCGCGGCGGCCAGGTCCTCGCCGCGGTCGTAGGTGACCAGCGACCGCCCCGGGAAGGTCGCGCCCACGGCGGTGACCACCTGGTCCCACGCGCGCTCCGCTCCTCGCACGTTGGTGAGGTAGACCGCACCGGTCCCGAGGGTGGCGACGCACCCCAGCGGGGCGCGCTCCGACGCGAGCACCGCGAACGTCGGCCGCTCGAGGAGCGAGGGGACGATCACCCCGGTCGTGTCGCCGGCCGCGTTCCAGCGCTCCAGGCCGTCGGGCGCGACCCGGGACCAGCCGGCTGGCACGGACGCGGACGACGGGGCCGGGAGGTGCAGCCACGAGGCCTCGAAGAGCGCTCGCAGCCCCAGCACGGTCAGGTCGAGGGTCCCGAAGCAGTCGGCGACGCCACGATGCGGAGCCTCGGCCAGCGCCGCCTCGACGTCCCCCACCCCCGCCCCGGGCTCGATCACGAGGGCGGCCGAGTGGAGGGCCGGCACGGGGTCGAGTGCCCGCCAGACCCCGTCGGCGAGCCTGCTCCGGACGCCGTGCGCGGCGCACATCCCGACGTACCAGTCGAGGCCCGCGTCCACAGCCACCCGCAACCGCGCGTCGATCGCCATCGCGCAAGCATGCCGGTCCTCTTGATGGTTGAGGTGCGAGGAGCGCCAGCGACGAGCCTCGAAACCACGATGATGGAGCCATGGAGTTCCGTGAGGTCGTCCGCCGGCGCCGGATGGTGCGGCGCTACTCCGAGGAGCCGGTAGACCCGGCGGTGGTGGACCGGATGCTCGAGCACGCGCAACGCGCGCCCAATGCCGGCTTCACGCAGGGGTGGGCGTTCCTGGTCCTCGACACCCCCGAGGACGTCGGGCGCTTCTGGGAGTCCACCGGCGCCGATCCCACGACCCACAACCGGTGGCTCGACGGCATGCGCACCGCGCCGGTCGTGATCGTGCCGCTCGCCTGCAAGGACGCCTACCTCGAGCGCTACGCCGAGCCCGACAAGGGCTGGACCGACCGCCGCGACGACCGGTGGCCGGTCCCCTACTGGTACGTCGACGCCGGCATGGCCGCGCTCCTCATCCTCCAGACGGCCGTCGACGAGGGGCTGGGCGCCTGCTTCTTCGGCATCCCCGGCGAGCACACCGGGACGTTTCGCGCGGCCTTCGGCGTCCCGGACGACCACACGCCGGTCGGCGCGATCACCGTCGGGCACCGGGTGACCGACCCCGGCGCGGCGGGCTCACCGGCGCGGCGGGAGCGGCGCGACGACGTGGTCCACCGCGGGCGCTGGTGAGCGGAGCGGCTCGAGCGCGTCGCGCACCTGCGCGAGCCGCGGCCGCGACGCCACGTCGAGGCTGAGGCAGGCCGCCAGCAGCTCGCGCACCTCGACCGGCAGCTCGTCGAGCCCCTCGGGCGCGACGGGCGCGCGCCGGTGGACCAGCGGCCAGCGCCTGCGGCTGTCCCACGTCGCCTCGTCGCCGTACGGCGCCGCCCCGCCGAGCGCCTCGACGAGGGTCATGCCGAGCCCCCAGACGTCGGTAGCCGCCGAGAGCCCCCGGCCGCTCGCCTGCTCCGGCGCGAGGTAGCCGCGGGTGCCGGCCCCCGGCCGGCCGACGCCGGGTCGCCCCGCCAGGCTGAGGTCGATGAGCACGGCCTTGCCGTGGTCGACGACGACGTTGTCCGGCTTGAGGTCGAGGTGCAGCCAGTCGTGGCGGTGGAGGTAGCCGAGGACCGCAGCCAGCTGGCACCCGAGCTCGGCCACGTCCGGCAGCCCGAGCGGCTCGTGCTCGAGGACCGCCGACAGCGTCGCGCCGCGCAGCGTCTCCAGCACCACCGCCGGCGGATCGAGGTGCACGTCGTAGCCGCGCACGAGGTGGGGATGCGCGTACGTCGTGACGAGGTGGCCCTCGAGGAGCACGGCCTGCCGGACGCGTGGGTCCGCGCGGCGGTCGGCTCGCAGCAGCTTCACCACGCAGCGGGTGCCGCGCGCCTCGTCCCACGCGTCCCAGGTCTCGAGCCGTCGTCCGAGGGCCAGCAGGGTGAGCGGACGATAGCCCGGTGGCAGGTCGCCCGTCGGCGTACGACGGCGCGTCACCGGGTGGCCCCCACCGCTGCCGGGTCGAGGCTGACCACGCGGTCGACGTGCTCGAGCACGACCGGGTCGTGGGTCAGCACCAGGATCGTCCGGTCGCGCGGGCCGGCGGTCAGGGCCTGCATCAGCCGGCGGGACGACGCCGCGTCGAGCCCGGTGGTGGGCTCGTCGAGGACGAGGACGCGGCCCGGCCGCAGGAGCGCCCGGGCGATCGCGAGCCGCTGTCGCTGGCCGCCGGAGAGCGACCGCCCGCGCTGGCCGACGCGGGTCCCGAAGCCCTGCGGGAGCCGTTCGACGAAGTCGAGCGCGTCCGCCGCCCGGGCGGCTGCTCGCACCTCCGCGCCAGTGGCGCCGGGCCTGCCGAGGACGAGGTTGTCGTGCACCGACGCGTCCAGCATGAGCTGCTCCTGGAGGACGACCGTCACGGCGTCGCGCACCGACGAGGCGGTGTGCTCCGCGACGTCGTGCCCGTCGACCAGCACCACGCCCGCGTCGGCCGACAACTGCCTCGTCAGCAGCCGGCCGACGGTCGACTTGCCGGATCCGCTCGGGCCGACGAGACCGACGACCTCGCCGGGGGCGACGTCCACGCTCAGCCCAGCCAGGGCGGGCGCAGTCGCGCCCGGATAGGAGTACGACACCTCCCGCAGCGACAGGGCGCCGGGGCCGTGCGGGAGGTCGGTGGCGCCGGGGCGGTCGCCGCCCGCGGGCTCGTCGAGCAGCTCCACCACCCGCTCGACGCCGGCGCTCGCGGAGTACAGCGCCGGCACCAGGTCGGCCAGCGTGCGCACCGGCCCGAAGCACTGCATGAGCAGGGTGAGGAAGGCGAGCAGCCCGCCGAGCGTGAGCCGGTCCGTGGCCAGCGTCCACACGCCGAGTCCGACGACGACGAGGACGCCGACGAGCTCGGCGAGGTCGACCAGCGGCAGGAAGACCGCGCGGATCCGGCTGGCGGCGAGCTCGGCACCGGCGATCGCGCGGTTGTGGCCGTCGTACGCCGCCACGGCCCGGTCCTCGCGGCCGTAGGCCTGGACCAGCGCCGCGTTGCCGAGCGCCTCCTCGGTGACGCTGCCCAGCGAGCCACCGCGCCGTCGCCGCTCGCGCGAGACGTCGCGGGTCAGGCGGGCGAAGCGCGTCGAGACCCACCAGAAGAGCGGGCCGACCACGAGGGAGGCGAGAGCGAGCTGCCACTGCATCCACGCCAGCGCACCGACGAGGACCAGCAGCCGCACGAGGGCACCGACGCCCTCGCTGGCCTGGGAGACCATGAACCGCTCGACGGCGGCGACGTCGGAGGTCAGCCGCGTGAGGGTGTCTCCGAGGCGGCGTCGGTCCTGGACGGCCGCCGGGAGCGACAGGACGTGGGAGAAGACGTCGCGGCGGAGGTCGACGAGGAAGCGCTGCGAGACGTACGTCGCCAGGTAGTCGTCGGCACCGGAGACGATCCCGCTGGCCACGTTGAGGCCGACGTAGAGCAGGGCCAGCCACACCAGCGGCTCGAAGGCCGCCGGCACCAGGACGTCGTCGACCAGGCGCTGGTAGAGCATCGCCTCGGCCACGGAGATGGCGGGCGCCGCGGCCAGGACGAGCAGTCCGAGCAGGAGCCAGCCGCGCAGGGGCCGCAGGCGGGGCCAGAAGCGTCGCGCGATGTCGAGGAGCCGCATCGAGGCCGCGACGTCGACGAGGGCCGACTGCTCGGGCGCCGCGCTGAGCGCGCGCTGCAACCGATCGGCGAGACGACGGCGTACGGACATCGGCACTCCTCGGGATCTGGCGGCGGACGACGGAGGACGGGTGGGCGGCCCCGGAGGCCGCCCACCCGTCGTGGTGGGGCGCGGTTCAGCTGGAGCGCGAGCGCGACCGGCTGCGGTTGCGACGCCGACGACGGCGGCGCCGGCGGCGCCCGTCGTCACTGGAGGAGTCCCCCCGGCGAGCCTGGACGGCCGGCGCGAGGGCGGTGAGGATTCCGGATCGGGCCACGACGGCCTCCTTCGGTTTCGGTACCCGGGTCTTCCCGGCTGACACGGAGGACTCTCCGGGCCGGACGTGACACCTCCATGAGCTGATGATGAGAGCGCCCTCATGGACGGCCGTGCGGCGCTACCGTCTGCGCATGACCGACCGCGTGGTCACCGCATTGCAGGCCCTCGTCCGCATCCCGACCGTCTCCGACCGCGATCCCGCGCGCGTGGACACCGACGCCTTCGACCGGCTGCTGGTCGAGCTGGAGGCGCAGTTCCCGTTGCTGCACGAGCACCTCGAGCTCACCCGGGTCGGGACCCACGGGCTGCTGCTCCACTGGACGGGCGCGAGTGCCGAGAAGCCGATCGTGCTGATGGCGCACCTCGACGTCGTGCCCGTCGACGGCGAGGCGCCGTGGCAGCACGACGCGTTCGGCGGCGAGATCCACGACTCCGATGCGGGACTGGCGATCTGGGGTCGCGGCACCCTCGACGACAAGGGTTGCGTGGCCGCGATCTGCGACGCGGTGGAGACGCTGCTCGAGGCCGGGCACGTCCCGGCCCAGGACGTCTGGCTGTCCTTCGGCTGTGACGAGGAGGTCAGCGGCACGGCGGCGCCGGAGGCCGTCTCGGTGCTGCGCGAGCGTGGGGTGACCCCGTGGCTGGTGCTCGACGAGGGCGGTGCGATCGCCGGCGGCGCGTTCCCCGGCGTGAAGGCGCCGCTCGGCGTCATCGGCGTGACCGAGAAGGGCACCACCTCCCTCGAGCTCGTCGCCGAGGGGCGCGGCGGTCACGCCTCGACCCCGGCGAAGAACGGCCCGACCGCCCGCATCGCCCGGGCGATCCTGCGCATCGAGAAGTCACCCTTCCCCGCCTCCGCGCCTGCCCCGACGCTCGAGCTGATGCGCCGCCTCGCTCCGCACCTGCCGCTGCCCGTGCGCCCCCTGCTCGGCCGGGCCGACCAGCTGGCGCCGGTGATCACCCGGGTGCTGCTCGCGGCTGGCCCCGAGGCCGCCGCCATGACGCGTACGACGGTCGCCGCCACCACCCTGAGCGGATCACCGGCGCTCAACGTGATCGCCTCGACGGCGAAGGCCGGGCTCAACATCCGGGTCATGGTGGGCGACACCGTCGCCGGGGTGGTCGAGCACGTCCGCAAGGCCGTCGGCGACGACTCGATCCGGATCGACGTCGTCGAGTCGGGCGAGCCGTCGCCGGTCTCGCCGATGGACGAGCCGTTCGAGCTCATCGAGGCGTGCATCGGCGAGGTGTTCCCCGAGGCGGTCGCGACGCCCTACGTGATGATGGCGGCCACCGACTCACGGCACTTCACCGCGATCAGCGAGCACGTCTACCGCTTCGCCCCCTTCCGGATGACCAAGGCCCAACGCCAGGCGATCCACTCCTACGACGAGCACATCGGCGTCGCCGACCTCGTCGACGGAGCGCGCTGGTACCAGCTGCTGATCGAGAGGCTCCCCCGATGACGACCACCTCCCCGGCCGCCCCCACCGCCGTCAAGGGCCTCGCCGCGATCGTCGGCTTCCTGGTGATGGTGGAGTTCGCCAGCGGCATCCTCCAGGGCTTCTACACCCCGATCTACCCGCAGATCGCCGACCACCTCCGGATCCACGAGGGCGACGTCAACTGGTTCGAGGCCGCGCAGCTGATCGTCAGCGCGCTGTGCATCCCGCTGCTGGCGCGCCTCGGCGACCTGGTCGGGCACAAGCGGGTGCTGCTCATCTCGACGGCCGTCACCGCCCTCGGCTCGTGGTGGCTCGCCTTCTCGCCGACCTTCACGACCTTCCTGATCGGCTGGGCCATCCAGGGTGCGTACGTCGTCTGGCTCCCGCTCGAGATCGCGATCATCCACCGCCGCACACGCACGTCCGGCCGGCAGGAGCTGCTGACCCGGCGCGGGGCCGCGATCCTCGTGGGGTCGCTCGAGCTGGCCGTCATCGTCGGCGCCGTCGCGAGTGGCGCGCTCGTGGACTCCCTGGACATGAACGTCCTGCTCACCCTCCCCGCGCTCGTCGTGACAGCCGTCTTCTTCGTCATCCTCTTCGGCATCGAGCAGGCGCCCGGCGACGACACCGGCGGCATCGACTGGACCGGCCTCGCGTTGATCACCGTCGCGCTCGGCGTGCTGATGGGCGGCCTGGTGTGGCTGCGACTGGACGGGCCGGGGTCGCTGCGCGGCTGGGCCACGATCGTGGCGGCCGTCGCGGTGTTCGCGGCGTTCTGGCGCTTCGAGCAGCGGCACCCGGAGCCCATCGTCGACGTCCAACTGCTGTCCAGCCCGGCGCAGTGGCCGGTGCAGCTGACCGCCTTCCTCTTCGGCATCCCGGTGCTCGGCGGCCAGATCCCGCTCTCGACCTTCGCCCAGGCCGACCCGGCCGAGCGCGGCTACGGCCTCGGCGCCGACTCGGGCTTCATCTCCACGCTCATCGGCGTCTACGTCATCACCCTCGCGATCGGCGCGTTCACCCTCCCGCTGACCACGCGCCTGCTCGGCGGCGTGCGCCGTGCGCTGGTCGTCGCGTGCGCGCTGGTCGGCGTCGGCTACCTGCTGTGGCTGCCCTTCCACGAGCACACCTGGCAGGCACTCATCAACATGGCTGTCGCCGGTGTCGGGTCGGGTGCGCTCGTGGCCGCGCTGCCGGCGGCAGCCGCCGCTGCGGCACCTCCCGAGCGCACGGGCATCGCGACCGGCATGACCAACGGCACCAAGACCGTCGGCGGCGCCATCGCCTCGGCCATCTTCGCGATCGCGCTGACCGCCACCGGCTCGCTCGACGAGGCCTCGGAGAAGGTCGCCCCGCTCGGCGGCTACCTCACCGTCTGGGCCGTCTGCGCCGGGGCGTCGTTCCTCGCCGCCCTCGCCCTGCTCGCGGCACCGCGGCACGCGTTCAGCGACGTACGCACCCCACAGGTGGTCGAGTAGCCCGCGAGCGCCAGCGAGCGGGCGTATCGAGACCCACTCACCCGGGTCGGGTCTCGATACACCTCGCTCGTTCCTCGCTCGGCACTCGACCACCCGGAGAAGGGCCGGCTACTCGGCCGCCTTCAGGACCTGCGTGAGCCGGGTGGCGCCGGGACCGTCGAGGTCGGCGAGGGCCTGGTGGCGGCCGGAGACCGCCAGGAGGATCGACACCAGCGGGCCGCGCACCTCGGCCCCGTCGCCGTACGCCAGCTGGGCGTCGGTGGCGACCAGCCGGAGGCCGGCCGCATGCTGCTTGCCCCCGCCCAGCCCGACGGATGTCCTGAGCTGGTGCGTGAGGGCGCGAAGGACCGCCTCCTGCGGGTAGGCCCGGACGAGGCCGAGCGGCCGCCGGACGTCCTCGCCGTGCACGACCTCCTCGACCAGGCGGCTGTCGAGCGGTGCCGGCGGGGTGGTGCGGCGCCCGGCGACCTCGCGCAGCCGCTGCAGGGTCTCCGCGGGGGTGGCACCCTTGTGGCGGGCGACGCCCGCGTCGTTCTGGCGGTCGAAGTCGAAGCGCGCCCGCGTCATCGCGACGACGATCCCCCAGCGCGTGGTCCGCGCGTTGTCGACCAGGTGGGCGGCGACGTCGTGCACCGTCCACCCCGCGCACAACGACGGTGTCTCCCACTGCTCGTCGGCCAGCCCCGCGAGGTCGTCGACGAGCGCGTCGCGCTCCGCATGCACCAGGTCCCAGACATCCGCCATGTCGTCAGCCTGTCAGCCGGGTCGGACACCCGCCGCGGTCAGGGCGCCAGCGCTCCCGCGAGGAGCGACGCCGCGCGCGGATCCAGGGCCGAGGTGTCGGCCCGGTGCCAGATCAGCCGGAGCAGCACCTCTGCGGTGTCGCGCACCTCGACCGGGGCGCCGGCACCCAGGGTGACCTCGCCGGCCACGTCGGTCGGGACCAGGCGTAGCGCTGAGGTCACGGCGTCCACCCGGCCGAGCCGCACCTGTCGCGGGTACATCACCCCGGCGACCTCGAGCACGCCGTCCCAGGCCAGCGCCGGGTCGTACGGCCGGGGCGTGCCGAGCGCTCCCTCGAGGTCCCACGCGTGCATCGCTGTCTCGTGCACCTGGCGCCGCCGCCAGAAGCCCGCAGCCCGGTCGTCGGGGTCGAGCGTCCACGCGGGCGCGTCGGCCGGCGCCGACTCCAGCACCTCGACGAGACCGGCGGCGGAGCGGCGGTACCACGCCACGAGCTCATCGAGCCCCGCCGCGGCACCAGGCTCCGACGGGACGAGAGAGGGGCTCTGGTGCGTCACCGCGTGCGCGGCCCACTGGTGGACACCGCCGAGATGGACGGCGAGGTCGCGCACGGACCAGCCGGGGCAGTGCGCCACGGGTGCGGCGAGGTCGGCGCCGTCGAGGACCTCGGCGAACCGGTCGGTGTGGTGGCGCAGCAGGGGCAGCCAGTCGAGGGCCATGCCCCGACGCTAGCGGTGCCTCAGCGGGTCGCGCCGTACCCGGCGGCGGCCTCGATGCTGTCCTCGGACGGCATCAGGAACCAGAGCAGCGGGTAGACCAGGAACTGGCTGCCCGGGATGACGATGAGCGAGACGACGAACAGCAGCCGCGTCATCCACGGCGTGAGGCCGAGGCGTCGTCCGACGCCGGCGCAGACGCCGCCGATGATGGCTCGCTCCGTGGAGCGGACGAGGCCCTGCCGGGCGAAGGACGTGCGGATCTTTTCCATGCCTCCAGCATGCGCCGACCGGGCCCTCCGCACCATCGGGATCGCCCCCGGCTCCACCCCGAGCCCGTCCCCGATGATGAACTTCCACCCGAGCGCGTGGAACTTCAGGTCGCTCCGACCCGCTCCACGCTCAGCCCCAGATGAACTTCCACCCGTGTGCGTGGATCTTCAGGCGGCCAGGCGTCCGGGGAAGTGAGGCCGCCAGTCCTCGCTGGGACGCTCCGGCAGGTCCTCGAGGCCCCGTTGCGACAGGAGCCGGAACACGCGCCGCACCGTGCGCCCGGGATCGCCGTAGATGCCGGACGCGACGACGACGAGGATCCGCCACTCGTCGTCGTCGATCTCCTCGCGCCGGTCGAGGTCGGCCTCCCACTGCTCGATGCGCTCGACGTGGTGGCGACCGTCGTACTCGACGATCACGCGCACCTCGGGCCAGCAGAGGTCGAAGCGGCGGACCACCTCGCCGTCCACGGTGCGCACGGACATGTTGACCTCGGGCTCGGGCAACCCGGCGAGGACGATGAGCATCCGCAGCCGCGTCTCCATCGGCGAATCCACCTTCGCGCGGACGTAACGCGCGGCTTGGCGCGCCAGTCGGGCGTGAGTGCCGGTGGCTGTCTTGGCCGCGCGGCGCAGGGCCTTGACCCGGACGTGGTGACGCCGCACCATCCAGTCGCCGGCGACCACCAGCTCGACGAGCGACAGCTCGTCCGCCAGCTCGACGAAGAGGTCCACGAGAGTCGACACGCGCACACCGTCGCGGACGACGGTCGCGGCCCCCGGCCGGTGATGGGTCGTGACCCCGGCTCGGCGGAGGCGGTGCCCCTGGTCGGGGACGGTGACGTGCTCGCCCGGGCGGGTCTGCACCGGGACGCGCCACACCCGTGCCGCCGAGGCGTGGCTGGCGAAGGCAGAGTCGAAGTGGCACGCCAGCGCGGCCTTCACCCGGAGGACGGCCGAGTCCGGCACGTCGGCCGCCACGACGACCCCGTGCAGGAGCCGCCTGAAGGCAGGCGAGTCGACCGTCGCTCGGGGGATGCCGGCCTGCAGCGCGCGGAAGCGGGGGAACGGCTGGCTGGGGTCGAAGGGGCGAAGGCGGTGCACCAGAGCAGGGTGCCCGGATCGGATCGCGGACGTCGTACGTCATCCACAGGCCGCGCAGCCCCCACGCTCAGACCCAGATGGAATTCCACCCGAGCGCGCGGATCTTCAGGCCGCTCCGACCCACCTCACGCTCAGCCCCAGATGAACTTCCACCCGAGGGCGTGGAAATCCATCGCGCGGCCACCGACGGCAGCGCGACGTAGGGTCGGAGCATGTCGGCAGACGACGAGTTCGAGACCGCGGACACCGAGTCCGTACGTCGCGGGGTCGAGCGCGACGAGCGGACCGGGCGGTCCGCCGCGGCCGCGCGCATCGCCCAGCAGGCGAGCTGGGTCGACCTCCAGGTGCGGCAGGCGATGGAGCGCGGCGAGTTCGACAACCTGCCCGGGCAGGGGAAGCCGATCGAGGACCTCGGCGTCGAGCACGACCCGGACTGGTGGGTGAAGAAGCTCGTCGAGCGCGAGCACATCGCCCTCCTGCCACCGGCGCTCGCGCTCCGCAAGGAGGACGCCGAGCTGGAGGCCCGGCTCGACGCGATCACGGTCGAGCGCGAGGTCCGTCGCGAGCTCGAGGACTTCAACAGGCGGGTTGTCGAGACCCGCCGCCAGCTGCAGGGCGGTCCGCCGGTGGTGACGGCCACCCGGGACGTCGACGCCGAGCTCGCCGCCTGGCGCGAGCGGCGTACGGCCCGGATCGAGGCACAGCGCGCGACGCGGGCCGCCGGCGAGCCGGCTCCGCGGAAGCGGACCTGGTGGTACCGCTGGCGCTCGCGCTGACCTCCCGGTCCTGACCGGCGTTGCCTGTCCGGGGTGCCGGGACGACACTCGGGGGATGACCTCCGACCCGGTCGCACCGGCGGGAGCGACGCGAGGGCGGCGCGACTGGCGCGCGGTCCACGCCGGGCTCGCGGGCGTCCGCGAGGGGCTGACCACCACCGACCTCGGCCTGCTGGCCGATGCCGCGTGGTGGATCGGTGACTCGCCGGAGTCGATGGAGGTCTCCGAGGAGGTCTACCACCGGCTGCTCCTCGAAGGACACCAGCACGAGGCGGCCGACAGGGCGCTGCGGCTGGCCCTCGCGTGGAGCACCCGCGGCGACCTGACCGTCGGGATGGCGTGGCTGGCCCGGGCCCGACGGGTCATCGCCGGACTCCCCCGGGGCGCCCTGCACGGCCACCTGCTCTACTTCGAGACCGCGGCGGGCATGGACGTGACCGGTGACGCCGAGCATGCCGAAGCCGCCGCCGAGGAGATCGCGGACCTGGCCGCCGAGCTGGACGACGCCACCCTGGCCAGCTTCGCGCTGGCGACTCGCGGCATGGCCGCCGTGCGCCGCGGGAGGACGAGCGAAGGCTTCGCCGAGCTCGACGAGGCGATGCTGCCGGTGCTCGCCGGGCGCGTGGACCCGCTGTGGTCCGGTGACCTCTACTGCACCGTCATCCACCTGTGCGACGAGCTCGGCGACCTCGCCCGGATGCGGTCCTGGACGGAGTCGATGGCGCGCTGGTCCCGTCCACAGGGCGGCACGTTCCTCTACGCGCACGTGACTCGGGTGCACGAGCTCCAGCTGCTGGTCGCCGAGGGGGCGTGGGCCACCGTGGAGGCCGAGCTCGGCGCCCGGAGCGCCGACCTCGTCGGCGCGCACGGGTGGCTCGCCGGCGAGGGGTACTACACGCTGGGAGAGGTACGACGGCTGCGGGGCGATTGCGCCGGAGCCGCCGAGGCCTACGCCCTCGCGCGCGACCTCGACCACGACTCCCTGCCGGGGACGGCCCTGCTGATGCGGGCCGAGGGGAGGTCTGCGGATGCGCTCGAGGCGCTCCGGGTCGGCCTGGCGGACGCGACCCGCCTGGGGCGCGCACGCATGCTCGGGGTGGCCGCCGAGCTCGCGCTCGAGGAGGGCGAACCGGCGTACGCGGGTGTGCTGGTGTCCGAGCTCGAGGCCACGGCGACGTGGTTCGCGACCCCGGGCCTGGCCGCCCGGGCCGCGCAGGCCCGGGCCGCGCTCCTCGTGCACGACGGGGCGCCCGCCGAAGCGATCACCCTGCTCGAGCGCGCGGCGGTGACGTACCGCGAGCAGCGCAACCGGTACGCGACGGCCCAGGTCCACGAGGCACTGGCGGGCGCGCGGCGCGCAGTGGGTGCCGATGCGCAGGCGAAGGCCGAGACGGCGACCGCGCTCGCGATCTACCGCCAGCTGGGGGCCAGCCCCGACGTGGCGCGACTGACCGACGTCGGACCGCGCCCGTGCGGGCTGACCGAGCGTGAGGTCGAGGTGCTCGCCGCCGTCGCCGCCGGCGCGACCAACCGCGAGGTCGCGTCGTCGCTGGTGATCAGCGAGAAGACGGTGGGTCGCCACCTCGCCAACATCTTCACCAAGGTCGGCGTCGGCACCAGGACCGCGGCCGCCGCCTGGGCACGGGACAACGGCCTCGTCTGAGGCGTACGCCCCATGCGCGCCGGCACGGATGGCGCATCTGCCCGACGCGGCGGCGCCCCGGCGGCGCCTAGCGTCCCGAGGCAGCACCATCCACCACCCGCCCAGGAGGACGTCATGACCACGCTCGAGCCTGCTCCGACCGCCACCCCCGATGCCGCCGATCCCGAGGAGGTCGCCGGCCGGGTCGTCGGCATCCTCAACGACGGAGCCATCTGCGTCCTGGCCAGCATCGGCCACGAGCTCGGGCTCTTCGACGCGCTGGCGTCGCTGCCCCCCGCCACCAGCGTCCAGGTCGCCGACGCGGCCGGCCTGGACGAGCGCTACGTGCGCGAGTGGCTCGGCGGGATGGTGACGGCCTGCTTCGTGCAGTACGTCCCGGACGACGGCACCTACTACCTCTGCCCCGACCATGCACCGTTCCTGACCGGGACCGGAGCCGACAACCTGGCCCGGACGATGCGCTTCATCTCCCTGATGGGGCAGGTGCAGCCCAAGGTCGTCGAGGCCTTCCGCCGCGGCGGCGGGTTGTCGTACGACGACTACCCGGGCTTCCACCACCTGCAGGCGGCTGACAGTGCCGCGGTCAACGACGCCTCGCTGCTCGACACCATCATCCCGCTGGCCGGCGTGACCGAGCGGTTGGCGGCCGGCATCGACGTCGCCGACATCGGCTGCGGAGAGGGTCACGCGATCAACCTGCTGGCACGAGCCTTCCCGAGGAGCAGGTGCGTGGGCTACGACTTCAGCGAGGAGGCCATCGAGACCGCGCGGCGCGAGGCCGCCGCCTGGGGGCTGGCCAACGCACGCTTCGAGGTCCTCGACGTGGCGACACTGGCGGAGGAGTCGGCCTACGACCTGGTCACGACCTTCGACGCGATCCACGACCAGGCGCACCCGGCGACCGTGCTGTCCAACGTCCGCCGCGCGCTCCGTCCCGACGGGCGGTACCTCATGGTCGACATCAACGCGTCGAGCAACCTCGAGGACAACCTCGGGCTGCCGTGGGCGTCCTTCCTCTACGCGGCGTCCACCGTCCACTGCATGTCGGTCTCGCTCGGCCAGGGCGGCGACGGCCTGGGCACGGTCTGGGGCACCCAGACGGCCGAACGGATGCTCCGCGAGGCCGGCTTCGCCGACGTCGTCGTGCACGAGCTCGACGCGGACCCGTTCAACGCCTACTTCGTGGCGCGTCCCTGAGGTCTTCGCGGCACACCGATCCGGGGAGACATCCGTCATATCGACGCACGCGCGCGCGGCGGTAGTTTGCGGCCATGACACGTTCTGCCAAGGACTTCTTCGCCCCGCTCGCCGTCGGGGCGCCCGCGCCGCTGCGCGACATCCCCGCCCGGCCGAGCCGGGCGATCCACTTCTTCGACCCCGGCAACGAGAAGATGGCGGCCAAGGTGCCCGGCATGGTCGGCACGGTCGACGTGCTGCTCGGCAACCTCGAGGACGCGGTCAAGGCGGAGAACAAGGAGAAGTCCCGGCAGGGCCTGGTCGACATCGGGAAGGCCACTGACTTCGGGCCGACCCAGTTCTGGACCCGGATCAACTCCCTCGACAGCCCGTGGGTGCTCGACGACCTGACCACGCTGGTGCCCGAGATCGGCGACAAGCTCGACGTGATCATGGTGCCGAAGGTGCAGGGCGCCGAGGACATCCACTACGTCGACCGGCTGCTCGCCCAGCTCGAGGCCAAGGCCGGGCTCGACCGCCCGATCCTCGTCCACGCGATCCTCGAGACGGCGCGCGGCGTGGCGAACATCGAGGAGATCTGCGCGGCCAGCCCGCGCATGCAGGGCCTCTCCCTCGGCCCGGCCGACCTCGCCGCGGACCGCCGGATGAAGACCACCCGCGTCGGCGGCGGCCACCCCGGCTACCTCGTCCGCCAGGACCCGCCGCGCGACGACCTCGGCGTGGCGCAGTACGACGCCCAGCGGACGACGTACCAGCAGGACCTGTGGCACTACACGATCGCCCGCATGGTCGACGCGTGCGCGATGCACGGGATCTATCCCTACTACGGGCCGTTCGGCGACATCGCCGACACGGTCGCGTGCGAGGACCAGTTCCGCAACGCCTTCCTGCTCGGCTGCGTCGGCGCGTGGAGCCTGCACCCGGCGCAGATCAAGATCGCCAACAAGGTCTTCTCCCCCAGCGTCGAGGACGTCGCGCACGCCCGCCGGGTCATCGCCGCGATGGGCGACGGCACCGGCGCGGTGATGATCGACGGGAAGATGGAGGACGACGCCTCGGTCAAGCAGTGCCAGGTGATGGTGCGCCTCGCCGAGGAGCTGGCCGCGATCGACCCCGACCTGAAGGCCGCCTACGACGCGATCGAGGTCTCCGATGCCTGAGCTCACCCCGCTCCGCTCCGTCCTCTACATGCCCAGCTCCAACGAGCGGGCGCTGGAGAAGGCGAAGTCGATCGCCTGCGACGGCCTGATCCTCGACCTCGAGGACGCCGTCGCCCCCGACGCCAAGCCCGCCGCCCGCGACGCTGCCGCTGCCGCGGCTGCCGGCGGCGACTACGGCCGGCGCACGGTCACGATCCGCGTCAACGGCATCGGCACCGAGTGGCACGACGACGACATCGTCGCCGCCAGCCAGGCCGGGCCCGCGGCGATCGTGGTGCCCAAGGTCAACAGTGCCGAGGAGGTGCAGCAGCTCGTCTCGGCGATGGAGAAGGCCGGCGCACCCGACCACACGAAGCTCTGGGCCATGGTCGAGACGCCCGTAGCGATCCTCGACGCGCTCGCCATCGCCCGCGCCTCCGAGCGCCTCGGCGCCTTCGTGCTCGGCACCAACGACCTCGTCAAGGAGCTGTACGCCGAGCACGTGCCGGGTCGCGCGCCGATCCTGCCGAGCCTCCACACCGCCCTGCTCGCCGGCCGCGCCGCCGGCATCGCGGTGATCGACGGCGTCTACAACGACGTGAAGGACACGGACGGCTTCCTCGCCGAGTGCGAGCAGGGACGCCAGATGGGCTTCGACGGCAAGACCCTCATCCACCCCGGCCAGGTCGAGGGCGCCAACGCCGCCTTCGCCCCGAGCGAGCAGGCGGTGGCCGACGCGCGTGGGCTGATCGCCGCGTGGGAGGACGGGCAGGGCGCCGGCGTGGTGACGTACAACGGCCGGATGGTGGAGAACCTTCACGTCGAGTCGGCCCGCCGCACGCTGTCGATCCACGAGGCGATCGAGGCGCTCGGCACCGTCTGAGGAGCTCGATGGTCCGCTGAGCGGACATCACCCGCAGGGATGAACCGAACTTCACAAACGTTCCGGGCCCCGGCACAGTGGTGCGGCGCCGCCCACCGTGGGCTGCCGTACAAGGAGGAACCACCATGATTGTCCTCGGACTGATCCTGCTCATCCTCGGACTGCTCCTGCCCCAGAGCATCCTGACCACCCTCGGCATCATCCTGATCGTGGTCGGCCTGGTGCTCAACTTCGTCCCGATCGGCGGCAACAGCCGTCGGGTCTGGTAGCGGCGCACCTCACCTGGCTCCAGGCGCGATCTCGGGCCCCGGACACCTCGCGGTGTCCGGGGCCCGCGCTCGTCACCGTCGGTCCCGTCCGAAACCCGCGTGCCCACCGTCGGTGGCGGGAGACACAATCCTCCGGTGAGCTCCTCGGTGACCCTGCGCCAGTTCTGGACACTGCTGTCCCCCGAGGGGCGCTGGCTGCTCTCGACCGTCGCCGTCCAGACCCTCGGCCGCGGCCTCACCCTTCCCTTCACCGTGATCTACCTCCACGAGGTGCGCGGCTTCTCCCTCGACCTCGCGGGCGCCCTGATGGCGTTCATCGCGATCGTCGCCCTCGCGGTGACCGGCCCGGGTGGCGCACTCACCGACCGCGTCGGTGCCCGTCGGGTCCTGCTCTTCTCCACGACCAGCCAGCTCGTCGGCTGCGTGGTGCTCGCCTTCGCGACCACGCCGGTCGTGGCTGCCGCCGCGATGATCTTCCTCGGCATCAACTTCGGGATGTCCTGGCCCGCCTTCAACGCGCTCATCGCCGCGGTCACCACAGGCGAGATGCGCCAGCAGTACTTCGGCATCAACTTCGCCCTCGTCAACCTCGGGATCGGGGTCGGCGGAGTCGTCGGCGGGATGTACGCCGACGTCTCCCAGCCGCACACGTTCACGGTGATCTTCCTCGCCGACGGCGCCAGCATGCTGGTGCCCATCGCGCTGCTCCTCGGTCCGCTGCGGCGGGTGAGCGGCCACCACGAGGCGCCCGACGACGCCGACGCCGCCAGCGGCTCCTACCTCGCGATCCTGCGCAACCCCGCCGTGGTCGGCATGACGGCGCTGACGTTCATCGCGGTGTTCGTCGGCTACGGCCAGCTCGAGGCGGGCTTCCCGGCGTTCGCCCGGCAGGTGGGTGACGTCTCGACCCGCGTCGTCGGGTTCTCCTTCGCCGTCAACACCGCGGTGATCGTGCTGCTCCAGTTCTTCGTGCTGCGTCGGATCAGCGGGCACCGGCGCACCCGCGTGATGCTGGTGATGTGCGCGCTCTGGGTGCTCTCGTACGCCGTGCTCGGCGCCACGGGAGCGCTTCCGGGGCCGCTGGCGGCCACCGCGGTCCTCGCCTACATGGGCCTGTTCGCCCTCGGCGAGACGATGATGCAGCCGACGATCCCGGCGATCACCAACGACCTGGCGCCCGACCACCTCCGCGGTCGCTACAACGCCGTCAACGCCGGCGCCTTCCAGGGCGGGGCGATCCTCGGTCCGCTGTTCGCCGGCTTCGTCCTCGACCGCGGCTGGTCGACCGCCTACATCGTGGTCCTCGCCGCCGGCTGCGGCCTGATCGCGGTCCTGGCCCTCGTGGTCGAGCGCCTGATCCCTCCCGCCGTCAACGGGGTGCCCGACGAGCCCGTCCTCACCGCCGACCCGGCCACCGGCGACCGGGCGCCGCAGGGTTCTGCACCGGCCTGAACGACGACGCCTCGCGCGACATTTCACTCGCCGGCGCTCGTGGCGCCACTAGGGTCTGTCCATGCCTCGCCCCCTCACCCTCTTCGGCGTGGCCTCGCCCTACGCCTTCGACGTGGTCGAGTCCGCCCGCCGCCTGGACCGGGACGTCGTCTGCGTCGACAACCACGGCGGCGCCGACACCCGGCTGCCCGGCCTGAGCGGGCTGTCCGACGACACACCGCGCACGCCGTTCACGCTGGGCCTCTCCTCCGCCGCCCACCGGGGCCTGGCCGCCCACGCCGCCGCCGACGCCGGCTGGTCGGAGCCCGAGGCGCTGGTCGACCCCACCGCCGTGGTGCCCTCGACGGCCACGATCGGCCACGGCGCGTACGTCAACGCGGGTGCGGTCCTCGGCTCCCACGCGAGCATCGGCTGCCACGCCAACGTCAACCGGTCCAGCTCCATCGGCCACGACGCGCGCCTGGGGTTCGGGGCCTCGACCGGGCCGGGGGTCGTCCTGGCGGGCGGTGTCGTCGTCGAGGCCGGTGCCTTCGTGGGCGCCGGAGCCACGGTGCTGCCGGAGGTCACGGTCGGGCACGGCGCGACGGTTGGCGCCGGTGCCGTGGTGACCCGCGACGTGGCGGCCGGCGACGTGGTCGTCGGCAACCCCGCGCGGGTGCTGCGCACCCAGGAGGTCGAGGAGCTGGCATGTCCGCACTGCTGAGCGACCTCGACCGGCCGGCTCCCATCGTCCTCGCTCCGACCGGCATGGTGCCGACGCGCGCCATGACCCCGCACGTGCCCCTCACGCCGGCCGAGATCGCCGCGGACGTGGCGGCCGCGGCGGCGATCGGCATCACCTCCGTGCACCTCCACGCCCGCGACGAGGCCGGCGACCCCACGTGGGAGCGCGAGGTCTACGCCCGGATCGTCGGGGCGGTGCGGGAGAAGGCGCCCGACGTGGTGATCAACGTCAGCACCAGCGGCCGCACCTGGTCGGAGGTCGAGCGCCGCGCCGACTGCCTCGCCCTCGACGACGACCTCAAGCCCGACCTCGCGTCGCTGACGCTCTCGTCCCTCAACTTCCTCACCCAGGCCTCGGTCAACAGCCCCGACACCATCCACGCGCTCGCGCAGATCATGCTCGACCGGGGGATCGTCCCCGAGCTCGAGCTGTTCGACTTCGGGATGGTCAACTACGTCCACGTGCTGCGGCGCAAGGGCCTGCTCCCCGGCCCCGTCGTGGCCAACCTGTTCTTCGGCAACGTCGCCGGCATGCAGGCCACGCTCGGCGAGATCGGCCTCGCGGTCGACCGGCTGCCGGAGGGCACGATCTGGTCGGGCGCCGGGCTCGGCGACTTCGGCCTCCCCGTCCAGTCCCACTCCATCGCGTCGGGTGGCGGCGTCCGGGTCGGGCTGGAGGACGGCATCTGGTTCGACCGCCACCGCACCACGCCGGCCACCAACCCGATGCTCGTCGAGCGGGTCCACGAGCTTCTCGCGCTGCACGCCCGCACGATGATGCCGCCGCAGGAGCTCCGCGACAGGCTGGTCGCGCCGTGAGGATCCCCTCCGCGGCCCCGACCCGGCTCTCCGGGGACGAGGCGGCCGCGGTGCGTGCGGCCGTCGACCGGGTGATCACCGACGGGCCGTGGATCCTCGGGCCCGAGGTCGAGTCCTTCGAGGCCGACTTCGCCGCCTACACCGGGCTCGCCCACACGGTGGGCGTCGGCAACGGCACCGACGCCCTGGTCGTGGCCATGACCGCGCTCGGTCTCGCCCCCGGAGCCGGGGTGCTCGTGGCCGCCGACGAGGGCGGGTACGCCGCGACGGCCGCCCGCCTCGCCGGGCTGGTGCCGGTGGTCATGGACCTCGCTCCCTCGTCGACCGTGGTCGACGCCTCCACCGCCGCTGCGGCCCACCGACCGGGGGTCGAGGCGATCGTCGTGACGCACCTGCACGGCGACGCCGTACCCCTGGCGGAGCTCGACGCCTGGCGCCGCGCCCAGGGCCTGGCGCTGGTCGAGGACTGCGCGCAGGCGCACGGCCTCCGGGTCGGCGACCGCCACGTCGGCAGCACGGGTGACGCGGCCACCTTCAGCTTCTACCCGACGAAGAACCTCGGTGCCGTCGGCGACGGCGGCCTGGTCGGCTTCAGCGACCCGGCGGTCGCGGAGCGGGCGCGGGCGCTGCGGCAGTACGGCTGGGTGGACGAGCGCTTCCGCCCGGACCTCGCCGGCGGCCGCAACACCCGGCTCGACCCGCTCCAGGCGGCGGTGCTGTCGGCCCGGCTGCCCCACCTGGACGAGCGCAACCGACGCCGGCGCGAGCTGGCGAACCGGTGGCGGGAGGCCCTCGCGGGCTCGGCTGTGCTGTGGGGCGACCCCGCGACCACCGTCGCGCACCACGCGGTCGTCGTCACCGACGACCGCGACGGGCTCGCGGACCACCTGGCCGCGCACGACATCGACACGGCCGTGCACTACCCCCACCTCGTCGGCGAGATGCCCGGCCTCCGCGCCGAGGGAGGCCCCGCGCCGGTGGCCGCCTCCGTCGCGCGCCGGATCCTGAGCCTGCCCTGCTTCCCCGAGCTGTCCGAGGCGGAGGCCGACCAGGTCGGGACCGCCCTGAACGACTGGAGACCCCGTGGCTGACCGCACCTTCCCCGTCCACCGCGACGACCGCGGCGAGCTGCTCGTGGTCGAGGGCGACGAGCTGGACTTCCCGGTCCGCCGGGTCTTCACCGTGGTGGGCCGCGCGGGCGGTGGCCCGCGCGGCGGGCACCGCGCGACCTGCACCGAGCTGCTCGTCCTGGTCAGCGGTGCCGCCACGGTCACGCTCGAGCGGAGCGGGCCCGCGGCGGAGGTCCACGTGCTCGAGAAGCCGGGTGACTCCGTCACCATCGCCCGCGGTGACCACGTCGACTACCAGCTCGACGGTCCGCACTCGGTCGTGGTCGTGCTCTGCGACGAGCCCTACCGGAGTCCCGCATGACCCGCGCCTCGGTCCTCATCCCGATCCACGACAAGCCCACCACGCTCCCGCTGACCGTGGACACGGTGCTGCGCCAGACCGTCGCCGACCTCGAGGTCCTGCTCATCGGAGACGGGGTGACCGACGACGTCCGCGCGGTCGTCGCGGAGCTCACCGACGGTGACGAGCGCGTGCGGTTCCTCGACTTCCCCAAGGGCCCGCACCACGGCGAGCGCTACCGCCACGACGCGGTGCAGGAGGCACGCAGCGACGCGATCTTCTACCTCTGCGACGACGACCTCCTGCTCCCCGACCACGTCGCCGACCTGCTGAGCCTGCTCGAGGAGCACTCCTTCGTGCAGAGCCTGAACGGCGAGGTCAGGCCCGACGGCAGCGTGCGGTTCTACGCCGCTGACCTCGGCGACCCCGAGGTGGTCGCGATGCACCTGCGCGACGACATCCGCTTCTGCTCGGTGAGCATCACCGGCACCGCGCACACCCGGGCGCTCTACGACGCTGCGGACGACCGCTGGGACACCACGCCGACCGGGTGGTGGCCGGACCACTGGCAGTTCCGCAAGCTGATGCGGCACCCGTCGTACTCCGGGGCCACCTCGTCGCGGATGACCGCGCTGCAGTTCCCCACGAGCAGCGACGGCCGCGACACCTGGAGCGCCGAGGCCCGGGTCGAGGAGCTGCGTCCCTGGCACGCGCTGGTGGTCGCACCGGGCGCACAGGACGAGATCGACCGGCGCTGTGAGTCCGGCCGGCGGGAGCAGCTGGTCGAGGAGCGCGCCACGATCGCGCTGCTCCAGCGCGACCTCGCCTGGTTGCGCGCGGAGCACGAGCAGACGACCGAGCAGAAGGACTGGCTGCGCAGCAAGTTCGACGAGAGCCAGGGGCACCTCGAGTGGCTCAAGGGCCAGCACGCGGCCGCACTCGCGACGATCGAGCGGCTCGACGCCAAGGTCGCCCGCAAGGACGAGGTGATCGCCCGGCTCCGCGCGAAGACGGGCTAGTCGCTCCGGGCGTCGGGCTCGTCGCGCGCCAGGTCGGCCGGCCACAGCGCCGCACCGAAGACCGCGCACGCGTGGATGAGGAAGTAGTAGTTGGTGAAGGCCTGCTTGCTCAGCAGCACCGTCCCGAGCAGCGACAGCCCGATGCCGAGCACCAGCCACGTAGCGCCCGCCGGCGCAGTGGCGCGCACCCAGGCGGCGATCGCCAGGCCGGCGAGGAGTGAGCTGACGGAGAGCACGACGGCCGGGATCGGCACGCCCACGTCGACCAGGTCGACCGCCAGCGAGATGGAGTCGGCGCGGTAGGGCTGCACGAGCTGGGCCCGCACCACGGCCTGCCAGAACTCGGCGGGCGCCCAGAGGAAGCCGGCGACCACCAGCAGCGCGGCCGCCCCCACGCCCGCGAGCAGGGCGCGCACACCGATCGTCCGGCGCACCAGCCTCTCCAGCGGCAGCCACACGACGGCGTACTGCTTGGTCGACAGCAGCAGCGCGACGGCGGCGGCACCTCCCACCCGTGAGCCGCGACGCGCGGACCAGGCGAGCAGGGCGACGCCGAGCACCAGCGCCGGCTCGATCCAGTAGTTCACGCTCGTGAGCAGCGCGAGGGCGGTCAGCGGCAGCGTGGTCACCAGGATGCGGCCGACGAGGTCCGTCGTCATCCGCCAGACGAGCGCGGTGGCGACCAGCAGCGCGGCCACGCTCGCCAGCCGGACCTCGCCCACGACGTGCCCGGGGAGGTACGCCACCAGGCTCCCCGGCAGGTAGGGGTAGCCCAGCAGGATGCGGTCACCGTCGACGAACTCCTCCGCCCACAGCCGCGCCGTCTCGGCCGCCGTGTAGGGGTTGTGGAAGGTGAGGGCCCACGGGTTGCGGCCGTCGAGCAGCGCCGCGGTCGAGTCCCGGACGAAGTAGCCGACGTCGATGTCGGGGTGCACGTCCCACACGTAGAGGACGTGCAGCGCCCCGGCTGCGGTGAGGTGGAGCCAGAAGAGTCGCGGCACGACCACCGCGGCCACTGCCGTCAGGGCGGCGAGCCCGCCCAGCACGGCGGCGAGCGCGGGGCGGTCCGAGAAGCCGAGGACCATGACCAGCTGCCCGGTCACGGTCCCGACGACCGCCGCGGCGACCGCGAGCGGCACCACCAGGCGGGACTCGGTGCCGCCGCGACGGGTGCCGGCGAGCGCGAGGAGCAGACACACCACCAGCGGGACGGTGGCCAGGAACGGCACCGACTCCACGATCCCGAGAGTCGAGGCCACCAGCGCCAGCACCACCAGCGGCACCCGGCTCGGCCACGTCCGCCGCCGCCCGATCGCCGGGACAGCCGGAACGAAACCCATGTGGAGCAGCTCAGGCGCTCTCGGGGCCGCGACGGAAGCGGTCGTTGAGCCAGGTGCTCGCCGTGCCCATCCAGCCGGCGAGGTCGTGCACCACCTTGCCGAGGGTGTCCTGGGTCCGCTCGAAGGCCTCGCCGTAGCTGGCCGCGGCCTCCTGGGCGGCCGCGGACACCGAGGCGCTGTCGTCGTCCTGGCGGCGCGGGTAGGTGCCACCCAGGACCGCGGTGTAGGCGCCCGAGTCGATCCAGCGGCGCAGCTCGGTGGCGCGCACGACGGCGAACGGGTGGGACTGCTGCTGGAGCAGGGTGAGCTTGATGAGCGACTCGCGCACGTCGCCGCCCTCGTCGTACTCCGCGCCCTGGGCGAGGAACGAGGTGACGTCGAGCTCGTCGAGGGTGCCGCCGCTGGCGATCTTCATGTGCGTGCGCAGCGCCGCGGTGGGGTCCTGGCAGGCCAGCACGCCGGCGCGGTCCGCGGAGAGCTCGGACTTGCGCGACCATTCGAGCAGTCCGACGGTCACCATCCGGATGCCCAGTGCGCCGCCCGGGATGGCGCTGAGCAGGCCGGTGAGGCCCAGGAGGCGCAGCAGCAGGGTGCGGTAGACCGCGTGGCCGCTGATCGCGTGACCGAGCTCGTGGCCGATGAGGAAGCGCAGCTCGTCGTCGTCGAGGTGGTGCACGAGCCCGGACGACAGCACGATGATCGGCTTGTCCATGCCGACCGTGATGGCGCTGAGCGTCGGGTCGGACTGGACGTACATCTCCGGGAGGTCGGACGCGTCGAGCGTCTGGCCGACCTCGGCGAGGATCCGGTGCAGCCGCGCGAACTGGCGCTCGTCCACCCGCACCGCGGAGCCGAGCAGCGTCAGCCGCCAGGCCCGCTCGCGGAAGACCCCGGACATCGTCTTCAGAAGCACGTCGAAGCCCTTGAGCTTGCGCAGCGCCACGAGCGCGCCGCGGTCGGCCGGGTGTTCCCAGGTCCGCGAGCTGATGTCGGTCAGTGTGACGCGGGCGCGCGCCGGCTTCTTGTCCCCCGTGTTGGCCATGGCGCGCATCCTGCCGCAAACCGACCGCGCGTGGGGCCCACTTGCGCATCGGGGACCCGCCCCGCCTTCCCGGACGTCGAGCAATCCCCCGGAAAGAGCCCGAGCTCGGACCGTGCCGTCTTACCGTGAAAGCATGATCGACCGTGCGGTCCTCGAGCCGCGAGACCCGAAGACCGCCACCACCTTCGCCGTGACGCTGTGCGTCGTCGGGGGTGGGCTCAGTGCCGCTGTCACCGCGTTCGCGCCCCAGGACGTCGACCCGGGGATGAAGGCTCCCGTCCTCATGATCTCGTTTGCGGTGATGCTGGCCGGCCTGCTGCTCGTCGTCGTCAAGGAGCAGCTCCGGGTGTGGCTGTGGCTTCCCGTGCCGCTGCTCGGCATCGTCTCGATCGTGCTCGCCGACCTCGCCACGAACGACGCCTCGGCCGCGGGGCAGGTCATCCTCTGTGCCCCGGTGCTCTTCGCCGCCTCGCAGCTCCGGGCTCCGGCAGCCTGGCTGGTGACCTGCTGCGCGGTCGCCGCCGACGCCGCGATCGTCCTCGCCCTGAGCCCGCCGGAGCGTGCCCTCCCCGACCTGGCCTCCGTCGGCGTGCTCCTCGTCATCACCACCTGGCTGCTGGTGCGCGCCGGGGAGCGCACGACGCGGCTCACGGACAAGCTGCGCGAGCAGGCGGCCATCGACCCGTTGACCGGCCTGGTCACCCGCCGGGTCCTCGACGACGCCGCCCGATCCGTGCTGACCAGCAGCGACGGCGACGGTGGCACGTCGCTCATCCTGCTCGACGTCGACCGGTTCAAGCAGATCAACGACACGTGGGGACACCCCGCCGGAGACGCCGCCCTCACCCATCTCGCCGAGGTCCTGCGGGCCCACAGCCGCCCCGAGACGGTCCTCAGCCGGCTCGGCGGCGACGAGATGGCGATGCTGCTCCCCGGCTGTCCCTACGACACAGCACTCCGTCGCGCGTGGGAGCTCGTCGAGGCCGTCCGGACGTCCCCGCTGACCCTGGCCCACGGCGAGCAGGTGACGCTCTCGATCAGCGTGGGGGTCGCGCACGCGCCGGTGCACGCCGACACCCTGCAGGGCCTCTACACGACGGCAGACCTCTCCCTCTACGACGCCAAGCGCACCGGGCGGGGTCGGGTCGGACGCGTCCCGGACACCGTCGAGGGGACGGACGCGCGAGCGTGACGGCGGAGCACCACCACCCTCAGCCTTCGCGGACCGGGATCCGGACGCCGCGCTCCTCGGCGACCTCGACCGCGCGGTCGTAGCCGGCGTCGACGTGGCGGATGACGCCCATGCCCGGGTCGTTGGTGAGCACGCGCTGGATCTTCTCCGCCGCGAGCTCGGTGCCGTCGGCGACCGTGACCTGCCCGGCGTGGAGCGAGCGGCCGATGCCGACCCCTCCGCCGTGGTGGAAGGACACCCAGGTCGCCCCCGACGCCGTGTTGACCAGCGCGTTGAGGATCGCCCAGTCGGCGATGGCGTCGGAGCCGTCGAGCATCGCCTCGGTCTCGCGGTAGGGCGAGGCGACCGAGCCGCAGTCGAGGTGGTCGCGGCCGATCACGATCGGCGCCGTGAGCTCGCCGCTCGCCACCATCTCGTTGAACCTCGCGCCGGCCTTCGCCCGGTCGCCGTAGCCCAGCCAGCAGATCCGGGCTGGCAGGCCCTGGAACTGCACGCGCTCGGCGGCCATGTCGAGCCACGTGTGGAGACGGGCGTACTCCGGCTTCTCGTCGGCGGGGAAGAGCTCCTTGATCGCGCGGTCGGTCGCGGCGATGTCGGCCGGGTCGCCGGACAGCGCGGCCCAGCGGAACGGGCCCTTGCCCTCGCAGAAGAGCGGGCGGATGTACGCCGGCACGAAGCCGGGGAACTCGAACGCCCGGTCGTAGCCGCCCTTGCGGGCCTCGTCGCGGATCGAGTTGCCGTAGTCGAACACTTCGGCGCCGGCGTCCTGGAACTCCACCATCGCCCGCACGTGCGTGGCCATCGACTCCTGCGCTCGCTTCGTGAAGCCGCGAGGGTCCTCGGTGCGCTCGCGCTCCCAGTCGTCGTACGCCGTCCCGGAGGGGAGGTAGAAGAGCGGGTCGTGCGCCGAGGTCTGGTCGGTGACGATGTCGACGAGCGGCCCGTCGCCCGTCCCGACGCGGTCGTTGTGGCGCTCGAGGAGCTCGGGCAGCAGGTCGGCGGCGTTGCCGAGCAGGCCGATGGACAGGCCCCGGCGCTCGTCGCGGGCCTCGAGGGCGAGCTCGATCGCGTGGTCGAGGTCGCGCGCCTGGACGTCGAGGTAGCGGGTCTCGAGACGGCGGTCGATGCGGTGCTGGTCGCACTCGATGCAGATCGCGACGCCGTCGTTCATCGTGACGGCGAGCGGCTGCGCGCCGCCCATCCCGCCGAGGCCCGCGGTGACGGTGATGGTGCCGGCCAGCGTGCCCTCGAACTTCTTGTCCGCGATGGCGGCGAACGTCTCGAAGGTGCCCTGCAGGATGCCTTGGGTGCCGATGTAGATCCACGAGCCGGCGGTCATCTGGCCGTACATCGTGAGCCCGAGGTCCTCCAGCCGGCGGAACTCCTCCCAGTTGGCCCAGTCGCCGACCAGGTTGGAGTTGGCGATCAGCACCCGCGGCGCCCACGCGTGGGTGCGCATCACGCCGACCGGCTTGCCCGACTGCACGAGCAGCGTCTCGTCGTCCTCGAGGTCGCGCAGGGTGCGGACGAGGGCGTCGTACGCCTCCCAGCTGCGCGCCGCCTTGCCGGTGCCGCCGTAGACGACCAGGTCCTCGGGGCGCTCGGCGTTGTCGGGGTCGAGGTTGTTCATCAGCATCCGCAGCGGCGCCTCGGTCTGCCACGACTTCGCGGTCAGCTCGGTGCCACGCGCGGCGTGGATGGGGAGGCGGGGGTTGCCGAGAGGAGCGTCCGTGGTCATGCCCTCATGAAAGCCGCGCAGCGCCCGCCACCGGAAGAGGGCGGCCCGGATCGCAGTCTGTGATCCGAGACTGCTCGGTCGGCTTCAGCGACCTCGGTTGCGGGCCGCGGCCCAGGCACGTGCCGACCTCATCAGCTCGTCCTGAGTGATGTAGGTGTCACCGGGTCGCAGGTACGGGCGCACCTGCTTGACCCCGTTGGAGCACAGCGCGTCGTTGTGCCAGTTGTGGTCCATCGTGGGAGCCCACCGGCACGTCCACTGGGACGCCGCGGACGACGCCACGACGGCACGCGCGTCATCGGTCCTCGGCGACGCCTGGGCCGCCGGGCCGACACCGGTCACCAGGAGGGCGCCCAGCAGGAGGGCACCGCTGAAGCTCGTTCTCACGAGACGCAACGTAGTACCGCCCGGGAGCTGCGTCCCCGGAACGACACAATTGCGCAGGCGGCGGCCGTGCCGCTCCCTGGCCTCAGGCCAGCTGGCCTCAGGCCAGCTGCCCGACCACCGACTCCGCGGCGGCGAGGACGGCGCCGGACTGGACGAGGTCGACGGCGGCCTCGATCTCGGGCGAGAGGTGGCGGTCGGGGCCGGGGCCGGCGATGCCGTTGCTGCGGAGCAGCTCGACGACGGCGCCAGTGGCCGGGGACGGGCTGAGGGACGCGCGCAGGTCGAGCGCGCGAGCGGCGGTGAGCACCTCGACGGCGACGACGCGGGCGAGCCCGTCGACGGAGCGGCGCAGCTTGCGTGCGGCGTTCCAGCCCATCGAGACGTGGTCCTCCTGCATGGCGCTGGAGGGGATCGAGTCCACCGAGGCCGGCACGGCCAGCCGCTTGAGCTCGGAGACGATCGCGGCCTGGGTGTACTGGGCGATCATGTGGCCGCTGTCGACGCCGGGGTCGTCGGCGAGGAAGGGCGGCAGGCCGTGGCTGCGTGCCTTGTCGAGGAAGCGGTCCGTGCGTCGCTCGCTGATCGAGGCCACGTCCGCCGCGACGATCGCGAGGAAGTCGAGGACGTAGGCGACCGGAGCGCCGTGGAAGTTGCCGTTGGACTCCACCGCATCGCCCAGCACGACCGGGTTGTCGATCGCGCTGGCGAGCTCGCGACCCGCGACGGCGGCCGCGTGCTCGACGGTGTCGCGGGCCGCGCCGTGCACCTGCGGTGAGCAGCGCAGCGAGTAGGCGTCCTGGACCTTGTTGCACTCGATCGTGTTGTCGGGCCCCTCGCGGTGCGAGGCGACGATCGCCGAGTCGGCCATCAGGGCGGTGAGGTTGGCCGCGGACAGGGCCTGACCGGGGTGCGGCCGGATCGCCTGGAGCTCGGGCGCGAAGACACGGTCGGTGCCGAGCTGGCCCTCGACGCTCATCGCCGCGGCGACGTCGGCGGTGCGCAGCAGCATCCGGAGGTCGGTGATCGCCATGACCAGCATGCCGAGCATGCCATCGGTGCCGTTGATCAACGCCAGGCCCTCCTTGGCGGCCAGCTCGACCGGCTCGAGGCCGGCGGCGGCGAGCGCCTCGGCGGCCGGCACGAGGGTGCCCGCGGCGTCGCGCACGTCGCCCTCGCCCATCAGCGCGAGCGCGCAGTGCGACAGCGGCGCCAGGTCGCCCGAGCACCCGAGCGAGCCGTACTCCCGCACGACCGGCGTGATGCCGTGGGACAGCAGGTCGGCGAGCAGCTGCGCCGTCTCACGACGTACGCCGGTGTGCCCGGTCGCGAGCGTGGAGAGGCGCAGCAGCATCAGCCCGCGCACGACCTCCCGCTCGACCTCGGGACCGGAGCCGGCGGCGTGCGAGCGGACCAGCGAGCGCTGGAGCTGGGCGCGCATCTCGGTGGGGATGTGCCGGGTGGCGAGCGCGCCGAAGCCGGTGCTCACGCCGTACGACGGCGTCTCCGCGGCAGCCAGCGCGTCGATCACGCCGCGGGCGCGGTCGATCTCGGCGAGCGCGTCCGCCGTGAGCTCGACGGCGGCGCCCTCCCGGGCGACGTGGATGAGGTCCTCGAAGGAGACGGGGCCCACCCCGACCTGGATCGTCTGCATGCCCACATTGAAGCCTCGGCGCGGGCCCGCGACCAGAGGCCGGAGCAGCACCGCAGTCTGGGATGCGAGACACGCGGCACCCACCCCGGAGGGGGAGAACATTCCGGCGCGGGTGTGGCACGGTCGAGGTGGATGCGGCCCAACCGGGCCGCGGGGAGCAGGTCGTCATGAGCACCACCGCATGGGTCATCCTCGTCATCGTCGTCGTGCTGGTCGTCGCGGCGCTCGCCGCCTGGGCGATGGCGCAGCAGCGCAAGAGGAAGCACGTCGAGCACGCCGAGCACCTGCGCCACGAGGCCCGGGAGCACGCCAGTGAGATCCCGGAGAACCAGGTGCGCGCCAGGGAGGCCGAGGTCGAGGCCGAGCGCGCCCGCCTCGAGGCCGAGCGCGCCCAGCAGCGGGCGCAGGAGGCGCAGGTCGCCGCCACCCAGCAGCAGGCTGTCCACGAGGACCGGCTGCGCACCGCCGACCAGGTGGACCCGCGGGTCGACACCACGTCGGAGGACTACACCCCCGACACGGTGCTCGACGCCGACGACGCCCGCCGGACGGACGGCACGGAGGGGACCCGCCGCACCTGAGCCCGCAGGCCCCAGTCACGTATTGGGGATGACGGCACCGGCGTCGATCTCTAGCCTCGAGGTGAGGGATCACGATGCCGGACCTGGTGCTCACCGAGACGCAACAGCGGGCGCTGCGCCACCTGCTGGCGGCCGAGCCGCGCCCGGGGTCACCCCTGCCGGCCCGTGACGTCCTCGAGCGCCTCACCCAGCTGATCCCCGCGGACGCGGTCGAGGCCGTCTACCAGGACGGCAGCTACGCCATCACCCATGCGATCTGCCTCGGCGACCACGGCGACGAGGAGGTCGACCTGCCGGAGCCCGGCGACGGACCGCACTACCTCGGGATCATGCACTGGCGCGCGAACCCCCTTGCCGCCGAGGCGTGCCTGGGTGGGCTCAAGGGGCAGTCGGACGGGCTGTGCATCGGCTTCCGCAACGGCGCCGACGGCTTGGTCCAGATCGCCCTCGGGCGGTGGCACGGACCGTTCTCCGAGCGTGACATTGCGATGCTGCGGATGCTGTCGCCGCTGCTCGCTCGTCTCTCGCGCGAGCGCCTCACGCCCAGCCTCCCCGTGTCGCTGACGACGCAGGAACGGCGGGTGCTGAGCCACGTAGCGGCGGGCCGGTCCAACGCCGAGATCGCCCAGGCGCTGTTCGTCGCCCCCTCGACGGTCCGCAAGCACCTCGAGCACAGCTATCGCAAGCTGGGCGTCACCAGCCGGGTCGCGGCCGTGGCGAGGCTGCAGGGCAGGGACCTGCCCGACCTGGACCTCCGCGAGCGGCTCGAGCGGCTGCACGCGAGCAACTGATGTTCGCGCAAACGCGTATGGCAGGGGCGCCAAGGGCCGCCTGACACTCACGAGCAGGGACATCCCTCTCGCGAAAGGCAGCTGCCATGACACTGAACCGAACTCGCGTCGCGATCGGCGCCGCGGTCCTCTTGGCCGGGTCGGCCCTCTACGCCCCGTCGGCCACGTCCTCCACGCGCGGTGGCTCGCACCACCACCACCCGGACCCGCCGAGCTCACCCGACAGCGCCCAGGTCGTGCTCGACTGGGAGCGCGTCGCCTTCGCGACCATCTACCCGGCGACCCCCATCCCCGTTGGCGTACCGCTGCTGGGCTACACCTCCACGGGGATGTACGACGCCATGCGGGCCTCGGCGTCGTCCCGCCACGACAGCTCCGAGACCGCGGCCGTCGCGCAGGCGGCGCACGACGTGCTCGTCCACTACGTGCCCACCGCCGCGAGCTCGCTCGACACCAGCCTGGCGACGTCGCTGGCCGGCGTGCCGGACGGCAGTGCCGAGGACCGGGGCGTGTGGATCGGCAGGAAGGTCGCGGCGCGGCTGATCGGTGAGCGCGCTGACGACGGCTACCTCGACACCACCATCCACTACACGCTCCCGCCGGGCGTCGGCACGTGGCAGCCCGTCCCGCCGGCAACCGACATGCTCGGCGCCTGGATCGGCTCCATGGACCCGCTCGTGGTGAAGCGGCTGGCCAAGGTCAACGGACCGGACGCACTCACCAGCGACGACTACACCACCGACTACAACGAGGTGAAGCTGCTCGGCTCCGCGACGTCCACCGTGCGCAGCGCGGCGCAGACCGACACGTCCCGCTTCTTCAACAGCAACTCGGCGACCATGGTCGGTGACGCCCTCGTGCGCTACCTCGAGGCCCACCCCGAGAGCCTCGAGGACACCGCGTGGCTGTTCGCCGCGATCCACAGCTCCATGACGGACTCGCTGATCAAGTGCTGGCAGCTCAAGCGCGACGTCGGGTTCTGGCGGCCGATCGAGGCCGTCGCCGGGGCGGCGGACGACGGCAACCCCGACACGCAGCCGCAGGCCGGGTGGACGCCGCTCCTGGCGCCGACGCCCCCGTACTCCGACTACGTCACCGGTCACGGCTGCCTCACCAGCCCGGCCGTGGAGGTCATCCGCACCCGGCTCGGCGAGACCACCCAGCTGGAGCTGCGCTCGTCCAACTTCCCCACCGCGCCGCGCACCTACCCCAGCCTCAGCGAGCTGGAGTTCGACGCCCTCAACTCGCGCATCTGGGGCGGGCTCCACTTCCGTGACGCCATGTCGGACGGGTACGCCATCGGCCACCGCACCGCACGGGTGGTGATGCAGCGACTCGACTGAACGACACGGGCACTCACCCCTGAAGGTGGGCGAGTGCGCTGCACGCGAGCAGGGGTGCTGCCAGACTGGCGGCATCCCTGACTCGTGAAATGAGGAAGTCCCGTGACCACGCTCATCAGCATCACGCTCATCGTCATCCTCGTGATCGCCCTGGCCCTGGTGGTCCCGATGGTCCGGCGGAAGAACCGCGAGGCCAACGTCGCCCGCGCCGAGCAGCTGCGGTCCGAGGCGGCCACGAGCGCGCAGACCGTGCTGCCGCCCGCGCAGGCCAGGGCCGAGGAGACGCGGGCCAACGCCGAGGAGGCACGCGCGATCGCCGAGCGGGCCGAGGCCGAGGCCGAGCAGGCGCGGATCGCCGCCAGCCAGGCCGAGGCGGCCCACGAGGACCGGATCCGCGCGGCCGACCGGCTCGACCCGCGCGTCGACCACCAGGCCGACGACTACGCCCCGCAGGTCCCCGGCACCGAGGCCCCGCGACCCACCCCGCCGGCCGAGGTGAACGCCGAGCCCGAGCCGGCGCCGAGCGCCGCGGCCGAGCCCGCTGCCGCACCCGCGGCCGAGCCTGAGCCCGCTCCGCAGGCCGAGGAGACCCCCGCCGAGGAGACCCCCGCCGAGGAGACCCCCGCCGAGGAGACCCCCGCCGAGGAGACCCAGGCCGAGCAGCCGCAGGCCGGAACGCCGCTGCTGCCGCGCCGCACCCCGGGCGCCAACGACATGCCCGGCAAGCCGATGGAGAGCGAGGGTGGCGGCGGCGGCTGGTTCACCAAGAAGGACGGCTCCGGGTCCTGACCCGACCGGGCGGCCGCGCGCCGGCCGCCGACGTGCCACGATCGGCCCCGTGAGCCAGGTCCCCGCAGCCACCCGCGCCCTGCGCGTGCTGCGCTTCCTGGCCACGCAGGCCGACCCCGTCCCCCTCGACCGGATCATGCGGGCCTGCGACCTGCCGCGCAGCACGGCGTACCACCTGCTCAACACGATGATCGACGAGGGCTTCGTCGTGCACCTGCCCGACGAGCACCGCTACGGGCTCGGCGTCGCCGCGTTCGAGGTCGGCAGCGGCTTCACGCGGCAGGAGCCCCTGGCCCGGCTCGCGCGCCGCCCCCTCGCCGAGCTGGTCGACCGCACCGGCCACGGCGCCCACCTCGCGGTCCTGCACGGGCGCGACGTCCTGTACGTCATCGAGGAGCGCGCGCCGGGACGCCCGCCGCTGGTCACCGACGTCGGCGTACGCCTCCCCGCGCAGCTGACCGCCTCGGGCCGGGCGATCCTGGCTGCGCTGCCCGCCAGCCAGGTCCGGGCGCTGTACCCGGACCGCAGCGCGTTCGTCGAGCGGCACGGCAAGGGTCCTGCGTCACTGAGCGCACTGCGCACGATCCTCACCGAGACCCGGCAGCGCGGCCATGCCTCCGAGGACGGCGAGGTGACACCCGGCCTGCAGAGCGTCGCCGCCGCGGTGCTCGACCACAACGGGCACCCGGTCGCCGGGGTCGCGGTGACGTTCGCGAGCGACTCCGCCGCCGACGCCGGCGCCATCGCCCGGGCCGTCACGGCCACCGCGACCCAGCTGACCAGGAGGGTCAGCGGCGGGCTCGCGACGTAGCCCCGGCGGGCACCGGGTCGTTGGGCCCTCGTGACCACGACGCCCCACCCCGCTCGCCGTGTCCTGATCTCCCTGCTGGCCGCCGCAGGGTTGGTCGGCGCCGGCGCCCTGACGGTCGCGCACGACCCGACCCCGTCGGCCAACCTGTCGTCCACCTACGACTCCCAGGCCCGCCAGCGCGCCGAGGTCGTGGCCGAGCGCAGGCCGCACAGCCACCCGGGGGTCGGCGGCATCACCGCGGCCCTCGACGACGGCCACGGCCACGTGCACGACCCGGCCACGAAGAACGCGATCAGCCGCAGCGGCGAGGCGGCGACCGCTCCTGACCCGACGACCCCGCGCCAGCGCGCCGCGAGCCGGGCCCGCGCCGAGGCGCAACGGACGCTCGCCGAGCCGCGGCTGACCGAGGTCCCCCTGCGCAGCAAGCGCCGCGTCGTCCCGGAGAGCCGCTACGCCATGGCCGGTGGCTGCTACACCCTCGGCGGTCGGCCGCTCACCTTCCAGGCGACCGGCCTGGGCACCTACCTCCTCTACGCCGCCGACCGCACCTTCCTCGCCGCCTCGTCCGGGGACACCACCACGTGGGCCGCCGCCCCCTCGCCGGACGCCGACTGGACGGTCCGCGGCGCCGGCCGGGGACGCTTCACCTTCACCCTGGCCGACGGGCGCGCGCTGCGGCGTACGGCGTCGGGGGTCGGCATGGGCACCGCCGAACCGTTCGCGCTGCGCCGCACCGAGGGGTGTGCCGCCTTCCCCGAGGTGGAGACCAACGTCGACGGCCGCCCCTTCGGCGGCGCCACGTCGTTCCAGGAGGTCCGGGGCTACGTCGACCCCCACGTGCACGGCCAGACCCACGAGTTCCTCGGCGGCCGGGTGATCTGCAGCCCGCCGTTCCACAAGTACGGCGCCGCGGCCGCGCTCGTCGACTGCCCCGACCACCAGCTCGCCGACGGCCGCGGTGCGCTGCTGGAGGACGTGCTCGCCGGCCACGCGCCGGGCACCGGGCACGACCCCGTCGGCTGGCCGACGTTCTCCTACTGGCCCAACCCGCACTCGCTGACGCACCAGCAGGTCTACTACAAGTGGCTCGAGCGCTCGTGGCGTGCAGGACTGCGCATCCACACCAGCCTGCTCACCGAGAACCACATCCTCTGCACGGTCTACCCGCTGAAGAAGAACTCCTGCGACGACCGGGACGCGGTGCGGCTGCAGGCGAAGGACATGCGGGCGATGCAGGACTACATCGACGCGCAGTACGGCGGTCCCGGCCGCGGCTGGTACCGGATTGTCACCGACCCGTTCCAGGCACGGAAGGTCATCAACCAGGGCAAGCTCGCCGTCGTCATGGGCATGGAGACGTCCGTCCCGCTGGGCTGCAACGTCCAGCTCGGCCGCCCCACCTGCACCGAGGAGCAGATGCTCACCGAGCTCACCGAGATGAAGCAGCTCGGCGTCAGCCAGATGGAGCTGACCAACAAGTTCGACAACGCCTTCACCGGCGTCGCGGGCGACGCGGGCACCATCGGGCCGCTGACCAACAGCGCCAACTTCCTGAGCACCGGGTCGTTCCTGCGGATGCAGCAGTGCCCGGCGAGCAACCCGCCCGGCACGGAGGACCGGCTCCAGTCGCCGAACCTCGGTGACCTCGGAGGTGGCCAGCAGCAGACGCCCATCGGAGGAGCACAGCAGGACGCGATCTTCGGCGCGATCTGGAAGCTCTTCGGCGACGTCGGCGTCCAGCCGGCGCCGGTCTACCCCGCCGGGCCGCACTGCAACCAGCTCGGCCTCAGCCCGCTCGGGCAGAAGCTGCTCTCGGCGATGATCGACCAGAAGATCCTCTTCGACCCCGACCACATGAGCGTCGCCGGCCGCAACGCCGCCCTCGACTACCTGGAGCAGCAGCAGGCCGCCGGCCGCTCACCGGGCGTGGTGTCCTCGCACTCCTGGTCGACGCCCGACGCCTACCCGCGGATCTACCGCCTCGGCGGCTTCGTCGCCCCCTACGCCGGCGACTCGACCGGCTTCGTGGAGAAGTGGCGCCAGCACCTGGGCTGGACCGACTCCCGCTACTACTTCGGCTTCGGCTTCGGCTCCGACATGAACGGCTTCGGGGCACAGGGCGACCCGCGCGGCGCCGGCGCGAGCAACCCCGTGACGTACCCCTTCACCGGCCTCGGCGGCGTCACGGTCGACCGGCAGCGCAGCGGCGAGCGCGTCTTCGACGTCAACACCGACGGCGTCGCCCACTACGGCCTGTACGCCGACTGGGTGGAGGACGCCGAGCACGTGGCCGGCGCCGAGGGCGGCGCGCTCGCGGCCGACCTCTCCCGCGGCGCGGAGGCCTACCTCCAGACCTGGGAGCGGGCCTGGGGCCTGGCCCCCGACTCGTGCCGCAACCCGGGGCTGCGGACGTCGGTGCGCACCTTCATCCGCGCTGCGGACCCGGGCCTGCGCGCGCGGGCGCTCATGCGCCGCGTCGGGCAGCCGTGGCAGCGGCTCGGCCGCGAGTTCACCTACTGCGCGACCAAGCCGGGGAGGGAGCGGGTCCTGATGACCGTCGAGCTGTCCCGCGGCGGGACCGTGGTCGGGGTGCGACGCGGCTGACGGGCTCAGCCGTGGGTGGCGCGCGGCTGCGTGGGCATCGGGTCGGAGCGGACGCCCTCGGTGTCGGTGAGCTCGGAGGCCGGGATGACCGCCTGGTAGATCCCCGGCTCGACCTCGGCGGCGCCGAGCTCCTCGGCGTCGGCGGCCGAGTCCGGCGTGACGACCACCAGCACCTCGTCACCCGCCTGCTGGAGCACCCGCACGCGGTGGTCGCGCCAGCGGCCGACGAGGGCGATGTCGAAGACCTCGCACTCGGCGACCGGCACCACGCGGGCGTGCACCATCGGACGTACCTGGGTGAACCCCTCGGGGACCCGCTCGTCGCCGACCCACACCAGCTCGACCGACTGCTGGTCGGCGGTGTAGGAGCAGGACAGGTCGAGACCGGCGTGCTTCGCGCGCGGGCCGACCACGTGGAGCGGGGGGAAGTAGCCCTTCGCGCCCTGCCAGCCGCGCGCGGCGCCCTGGTAGCGGGAGAACTCCCGCTCGCGGCCGTCGAGGCCGATGCGGATGTAGCGGGCGCCGACCGGCACGCGGGTCATGGTCAGGACCCAGACCGGCGCGGCGTTGCGCAGGAAGCCCGTCGGGTACGTCGGCCACGGCACGTCGGCGTGGCCCGGCGCGTTGGTCGGCACGCGCAGGTCCATCAGCGGGTTGGTGCCGAAGCGGACCACGTCGACGTGGTCGGGAGCCTCGCCGAACGGTCCGTCCGCACCGTCGAGGCCCAGCGCCCGCACCCGCTCGACCGGCGTGAGGCCGATGAGGTCGTCGGGCCGGTAGACCGGCCCGGTCAGCTCGTCGTAGCCCTGGTCGACGATGCGCCGGGAGACCTCGGGCACCAGGAGCTTCTCCAGGACGGTCATGACTCGCGCCTCCTCGGGTGGATGGACGTCACCCTCTCATCCACCTCGGTCAGCTCCGACAGCGGCGCGGAGCCGTGCCAGCCGTTGTAGCTGTCGCCGGCGAGCCCCTCGCGCTCCGCGAGGCCGCTGTCGTTGGTGAAGAAGCCGCACTCGTCGCCCGACACCGCGCTCACCGAGATCGTCCCGCCGCGCCAGACGGCCGACGTCTTCACCGAGAGGAAGTCCTCGAGGTCGTCGAGGTCGGTGCGCGCCGATCCGGTCCCGGGGAGGCGTACGAAGTCGCGCCCGTGCGACTCCACCTGGATCTGCTTCCCGTCGACGACGGCGTAGAGGCCGGAGGGTCGGATCACTGGACCGGCATCCACATCTTGGTGCCCATGTAGTCCGTGAGGACCGCGACCAGCTCCTGGCCGCCCGAGCTGTCCATCCGCCAGATCTGCGAGCCCTCCGGCATGGTCGTCGGGGTGTCGGTGCGGAACTCGGGGATGCCGCCCGAGGTGTAGCCGTTGCCGGTGAACGGGTTGTCCGGGTCGAGGGCGTCCTTGTCGTAGTTGCCGTTGCCACCGAGGTCGGAGTGGCGCGGCACGTCGAGACCGCTGGGATCCGTCTGGTCGTAGCGCAGGACGTGGATGTCGGAGTCGTCGGGCGAGAAGGGTGAGTCCTTGTAGTCGAGGCCGAGCTTGTCGTGCATCTCGCGCGGCGTGTGGAGCTGGTCGACGTCCTCGGCGCGCGAGGTGAAGCCGAAGGTCTGGTCGGACTTGAAGTAGGGGTTGGTGTCCGAGCTGCCGCGGAGGTAGTCGTCGACGGTGCTCTGCGGGATGACGCGCTGCATCGGGGTGCCGGGCTCGACCCGGATCGCGTCGCGCGCCTCGACGAGCCGCTGCAGCTCGCCCGGGCTGAGCTCGTCGATCGGCTTGTTGACCAGGCCGCGGAGGTCCTCGGGCAGGTCGTCGAGCCGGCGGAGGCCGGTGAGCTCGTCGAAGCGGTCGAGCTTGCCGAGGTCGGCCAGGTTGTCGAGGCGGTTGAGGTCGCCCAGCGCGTCGATCGCGTCGAGCCCGCCCCTGGCGCCGCGGGTCGCGAGGGCGCCGGTGCCGGCCGTCGCGACCGCGATGATCGCGTCGGGCACGAGGTGGCCGATCGCGCGGGCGGGGTCGTCGGCCCAGGTGTCCCAGTCGAGCAGCGCCTTGCCGAGCTCCTTGCCGAAGCCGATGGGGTCGGTGGTCAGGCCGGTGTAGATGCCCTTGGCCATCTCCCACGCGTTCTCCGCGGAGAGCTCGTACTTCTTCATCAGCTCCTCGGGGGTGATGTCACCCGTCGCGAGCTTGTAGGAGTCCATCACCATGTTGACGGGGCTGAACGGCACCATCGTCAGCAGGTCCCACACCGCCTCGCCGGCGCCCTCGAGGATGCCGCCGACGAACTTCAGCCCGGACTCCCACCAGCTCGGCTCCTCCGGCGCGTCGGCGCACCCGGCCCGCACCTCGCCGGCGCACACGTGGGCGGCGTTGTCGAGGTCGGCCCGCGCCGCGGCGAGCTCGGCGAGCGCCCCCTTCTGGATCGGGTCGCCCCAGTCGTTGAACGGCTCGGCCGGGTCGGTGCCGCCGCTGCTCCAGTAGGCCTGCATCCTGCCCATGTAGGAGTCGTACTGGGTGCGGGCGCTCTCCGACTCGCGCTGCCCGCGTTCGTACTCCTTGCGGGCCCACTCGGCCCGCGACTGAGCGTCCTCGAGCGCACCGGCGTACGTCCTCAGGCCGGCGGCGGCCTTCTTGAAGCCGTTGCCGGCCTTGACCCAGCGGTCGGGCTCGAGGTCGTGGGCCTCGCGGAACTCGTCGGCCGCACGGCCGGTCCACCCGGAGACGTCGATCTTGGCCAGTGCGTCGCCCGTGTCGTAGAAGAGCTGGCCCTTCTGCTCCATGGTCAGCGCCCTGGAGCGGACGTTGCCGGGGTTGCCCTCGATCTCGAAGTCCGGCATCTCACATCACCTTGATCGCCGCGATCGTGCCCTTGAGGCCGGAGAGCGCGTCGTAGCCGGCCTTGTCGGTCTCGAAGTAGTTCATCGCGATCTTGCCCAGCCGGCCGGCCATCTCCTCGACGTCCTGGCAGAGGTTGTTGACGCCTTCCTCCCAGCGGTTCTTGAACTCGTCGAGAGCGTCCCACACCACGTCGCTGCCGACGTCGCCCTTGCCGGGCACGAGGTCCTCGACGTCCTTGTCCTTGAAGAGCTTGACGGTGTCGTTGAGCCCCTGGGCGGCCTTGCCCATGCTCTCGAGGTCGACTTCGTAGTCGTAGGACGGCATGGCTGAGGAGTTCCCCCTGACGACCGCCCTCAAACCGGCCGAACTCGGGCATCGTGGTGCGTGTAGACCTGTCCGCGCGGGGTATGGATCCGGACGACACCCGAACAGGAAGGGGGCGGTCGTGGCCGTCGGACTCGTCTACGCCGAGATGCAGGCAGCCGCCCAGGCGGCGGCCGACGCGGTGGAGCCGCTGCAGCAGACGCTGCGCGACCTCGCCGCCACCATCGAGACCGAGGCCGGCGCCGGCTTCAAGGGGCAGGCCGCCGTGGGCTTCGGCGAGGCGGTGAACGCGTGGTTCGACGTGGCGGTCACCCTCGGCCCGATCCTCGAGGGCTACTCCCAGAACCTCACCTACGTCGCGCAGGAGCACGCCACCAACGACGTCGCGCAGGCCGAGCGCGCGGGCCAGCTCGCCGACCGCCTCGGCGGTGGTCCCCGATGAGCGAGCGCGGACTGGTCGTGCACCAGGGGGCGCTGTCCTCGATGGAGACGGCGCTGGCCGACGCCACCACGGCGATCACCCAGCAGATCGACGACCTGCTCGAGGAGGCCGAGCGCCTCACCCCCGGCTGGGACGAGAGCAGCGAGTCGCACGCCGCGCACCTCGACTACCAGCAGAAGCTCCGCGACGGCGTGAAGCAGCTCACCGACGCCCTCGACCAGGTCCGGCAGAAGGTCGCGACCTACCGCGAGGACGCCCGCGAGATCGAGGTCGAGAACGTCGCGATCGTGAACTGACCGCACGCCGGTCGGTGCCCCAAGTTACCTGCGGGTAGGATTCTTCTCACTCGTACGTGCCTGCCGTCGGCACCGTGGGCGGCCATATGCTCCGGCTCGTACGCCCCGACCGAGGAGCAGTCCTTCATGCAGATGTTCGCGATCGTCGTCTCGCTGGCCGCAACGGCCGTGGCCGTGGTCCTGACCGTGCGCGCCGTACGCCACATGGTCGGCGTGATCCGCACCGGCCAGCCGGCCTCGCGCAGCGACGCACCCGCCGCCCGCCTGCTCAACATGCTCAAGGAGTCGGTGCTCCACACCCGGATGCTCCAGTGGCACTGGATCGGCATCCTCCACTGGTTCGTCTACGCCGCCTTCATCTTCCTGTCCTCGGCGGTCATGGCCGGCTACGTCCAGCTCTTCGACCCGATGTTCGAGATCCCGGTCGTCGGCAAGTGGTACATCTACGGCTGGGCGGCCGAGATCCTCGGCCTGCTCGGCACCCTCGGCATCATCGCGCTGGCGGTCTACCGCCAGGTCAAGCACCCGCGCTCGCTCGGGCGCCGCAGCCGCTTCTTCGGCTCGAACTTCTGGCAGGCCTACTTCGTCGAGGGGATGGTGCTGCTCGAGAGCGCGGCGATCCTCTTCATCCGCGGCGCCGAGTACAAGCTCCACCACGGCACCAAGCTGCACTTCCCGCTCAGCCACCTCGTCGGCGAGTGGTTCTACCCCGACTCCGTCGACGCCCTGAAGAACATCGTGTTCTTCGTGGCGATGGTCAAGATCACCTCCGCGATGATCTGGCTGATCGTGATCGCCTCCAACCTCACCATGGGTGTGGCCTGGCACCGCTTCACCGCGTGGTTCAACATCTTCTTCAAGCGCGAGGCCGACGGCAGCACCGCGCTCGGCGCGATGAAGCCGCTGACGTCCGACGGCAAGGCGATCACTCTCGACGACATCGACGACATCGACGAGGACTCGGTCCTCGGCGCCGGCAAGGTCGAGGACTTCTCGTGGAAGGGCATCCTCGACTTCACGACCTGCACCGAGTGCGGCCGCTGCCAGTCGCAGTGCCCCGCCTGGAACACCGAGAAGCCGCTCTCGCCGAAGCTGCTGGTCACCGCGCTGCGCGACCACGCGTACGCCAAGGCCACCGGCGACGAGGCGCACGCCGAGCGGGCGCTGGTGGGCGTCGGCTCGAAGGGCGAGTCCGCCGGCTCGGGCACCGACGTCCTCGACTACTTCTACAACCCCGGCGACGGCGACTTCGTCATCGACGAGGACGTGCTCTGGAGCTGCACGTCCTGCGGCGCCTGCGTCCAGCAGTGCCCCGTCGACATCGAGCACGTCGACCACATCATGGACATGCGGCGCTACCAGCTCCTGGTGGAGTCGAACTTCCCGGCCGAGCTCAACCAGCTGTTCAAGGGCCTGGAGAACAAGGGCAACCCGTGGAACATGTCGCCCTCGAGCCGGATGGACTGGGCCAAGGGCCTGGAGTTCGACGTCCCGGTCGTCGGTGAGGACCTGGAGTCCCTCGAGTCGGTCGACTGGCTGTTCTGGGTCGGCTGCGCCGGCGCGTACGAGGACCGCGCGAAGAAGACCACCCGCGCCGTCGCCGAGCTGCTCGACCTCGCCGGGATCTCCTTCGGCGTCCTCGGCAACGGCGAGACCTGCACCGGTGACCCGGCCCGCCGCGCCGGCAACGAGTTCGTCTTCCAGGGCCTCGCCCAGCAGAACGTGGAGACCTTCAAGGAGTACAAGGTCAAGAAGGTCGTCTCGACCTGCGCCCACTGCTTCAACACCCTGAAGAACGAGTACAAGGACTTCGGCATCGAGCTCGAGGTCGTCCACCACACCCAGCTGCTCAACCGCCTCGTGCGTGAGGGCAAGCTGACCCCGGTCAAGGACGGTGCGGGCGCCGCGAAGCGCTCGATCACCTACCACGACCCGTGCTACCTCGGCCGCCACAACCAGGTCTACTCGCCGCCGCGCGAGCTGCTCCAGGTGCTGCCCGGCGCGGAGTACGTCGAGATGGAGCGCAACTCCGAGCGCTCCTTCTGCTGCGGCGCCGGCGGCGCGCGCATGTGGATGGAGGAGAACCTCGGCGAGCGGATCAACGTCAACCGCACCAAGGAGGCCGTCGGGACCGGCGCCGACCAGATCGCGGTCGGCTGCCCCTTCTGCCGCGTCATGCTCTCCGACGGGCTGACCGCCCAGCAGGCCAAGGGCGAGGCCCGCGAGGAGGTCGAGGTCCTCGACGTCGCGCAGATGCTGCTCGCCTCGGTGAAGGGTGAGCAGGCGACCAAGGCCGCCCCCGGCTCCTCCCCCGCCGCGGCCCCCGCCGCCGCTCCCGCTGCTTCCGCCGCCGCGGACGTGGCCACCAAGGACGAGCCCGAGGCCGGCGACGTGACCGTCACCGAGGACACCGTCACCGAGACCGCGGACGCGGGTCCGGCCGCGAAGGCGTCGGGCGGCTCGTCGCTCTTCGACACCCCTGCGCCCGAGGAACCCGCCGCTCCGGCGAAGCCCGCCGAGTCGGGCTCGCTCTTCGACACGCCCGCGCCGGAGCCCGCCGCTGCCGAGAAGCCCGCCGAGAACCCCGCCGAGAAGACGATCGAGAAGTCGGCGGACACGGACCTCGGCGCCGGAGGGTCGCTGTTCGCCCTCGGTACGCCGGCCGAGCCGGAGGCCCCGGCCTCCGCTCCCGAGCCCTCCGCACCCGAGGCCGCCGAGGAGACCCCCGAGGAACCGGCCGCCGAGGCGAAGCCCGCTGCGGAGCCGGCGGCCGACCTGGGCAGCGGCGGATCCCTCTTCGACATCGCCGCCCCCGAGCCCGCCGCATCGGAGCCCGCCGCACCCGCGGAGCCGGAGGCGGAGGCAGAGCCGGCGGCGGACGTCGAGTCTCCCAGCGACTCGACGCCGAGCGAGCCGGTCGACGCACCCACGACGGCCGCGCCGACTGCCGCGAGCGGGACGACGTCGACGCCGACCACCGACGCCGACCTGTCGAGTCTCGGCTCCCTCTTCGACCTCGAGGCGCCCGCGACCCAGCCCGCCCCCGAACCCGCAGCAGCCGCCGAGCCCGCAGTGGACGTTGAGTCTCCCAGCGACTCAGCTCCCAGCGAGGCCACCCCGGAGCCCGCAGTGGACGCTGAGTCTCCCAGCGACTCAGCCCCCAGTGAGGCGGCAGCGGCGCCCGTGGCGAGCGGTACGACGTCCTCGCCGGCCACTGACGTCGACATCAGCGGCGTCGGCTCGCTCTTCGACATCGAGGCTCCGGCAACCGTCGCCGCGCCGACTCCGGCTGCGCCCCCCGAGCCCGCGGCAGAGGCCGCACCGGAGCCCGAGCCGGCCGCTGATCCGGAGCCGGCAGCCGTGCCCGAGGCGGCCGCGGACCCGGTGTCCGACCCGGAGCCGGAGGCAGCGGCCGAGCCGGAGGAGGTGGAAGCGCCCGGTGCACCGCCGAGCGGCGCCGACCTGAGCCAGGCGGCGACCTTCCGCGACCCGGAGGACACCCCGGCGCCGGCCGAGGCCGCTCCCGCCGCGGACCCCGACACCGTTCTCGACGCGGACGACGCGCCCAGCGAGGAGCCCGCGGCGGAGGCGACGGACGAGGACGACGTACCGGCCCAGCAGGTGGAGGAGCCCGAGAAGAAGCCGTCGGCGCAGCCGGCCGGCCACACGCCGCGCACGGACGCCGACATCGACGGAGCGAGCTCCCTGTTCGACCTCTGACCGAACCTGATGTCACGTTTGATGCCACGTGATGTCACTAAGGTGTTGACATGACATCACCGTGATGTCACGATGATGCACATGGACATCACCCCGTACGTCGACACCCTCCGCCGCGACCTCGTCGCCGCGGCCGAGGCCGGCAGCGACGACCTCAAGCAGGCGGCCGAGCGCCTGGCGTACGCCCTGGACCCCAGCGCCCGCCTGGCGCTGATGGAGGCCATCTCCCACGCCGCGGCCGAGATCACCGCCGAGCTGCCCGAGGGCAGCGTCGACGTCCGGCTGGTCGGCCGCGAGCTCGACTTCGTGGTCGAGGTCGCGCCGCCGAGCGAGATCCCCGCGCCGCCCCCGCCGCCGGCACCGCCGGCCGCACCGGAGGAGGACGACGGCGACCTCGCCCGGATCACCCTCCGCATTCCCGAGGCGGTCAAGGCCCGCGCCGAGGAGAAGGCGGCCGCCGCGGGGCAGAGCCTCAACACCTGGATGGTCGGCCTGGTCCGCAGCGCCACCAACGAGCACTCCATCAACGTCGACATCGACCTGAGCAGCGTGCCCTTCGTGGGCTACGACCCGTTCGCTGCCAACCGCAAGCAGGGCGGCAACCGCCGGATGACCGGCTGGCTCTGACGCCCCGGCCCCGCTGAGGGCCACCCCACCACCCGCTACAGCGGACCGGCACCGGCCGGCCCGTCGGACGAACACACCCCAACGACCGGAGAGACCGATGAGCAACCAGCTGGACCTCACCTTCGACACCCCCGAGCCGATCGCCCTCTACGTGGAGAACGGCCGCGGCAGCGTCGACGTCACCGCGACCGACACCACCGAGACCACCGTCCGCATCACCGGCGAGCGAGCCGAGGAGTACGACGTCCGCGACCTGGGCGACAGGATCGCGATCATCGCCCCCAAGCGGAGCGGCGGCTTCCTGGGCAAGGACGCCCGCGCCGAGATCGTCGTCGAGGTCCCCGTGGCCAGCGGCCTCAACGCCAAGGTCGGCAGCAGCGACCTCGCCGCCCACGGCCGGTTCGACGACACCCGCGTCGACAGCGGCTCCGGCGACGTCTCCCTCGACGTCGTCGACGGCGAGACCGTCGTCCAGTCCGGGTCGGGCGACGTGGTCGCCGAGCACCTCGCCGGCGACGCCCGGATCAAGTCCGGCTCTGGCGACGTCCTGGTCCGCCGCGCCGACTCCCGTCTGCTGGTGACCACCGGCAGCGGCGACGTCCGCATCGAGGCCACCGGCGACGAGCTCGCCGTGAAGACCGGCTCGGGCGACGCCCTGGTCGGCCACCTCGCGGGCGAGGCCATCTTCACCACCGGCTCGGGCGACCTGGTCGTCCACCGCGTCGAGGCCGGCCGGGTGACCGCGAAGACCGCCAGCGGCGACGTGCGCATCGGCGTCGTGCCCGGCACTCCGGTGTGGACCGACGTCCGCACCGCGAGCGGCCGCCTCGCCTCGGACCTCCCGAGCACGGGCGAGCCCGCCCCCGACCAGCCCTACCTCGAGGTGCGGGCGACCACCGCCTCCGGCGACGTCACCCTCCACCAGGCCTGACCGACAGCACCCACACCACTCCGCAGCGAGACCACCGAAAGGAGCACGGCCATGTTCGACTCACTCACCGACATCGAGCTCATCGCCCGGCACCGCATCGCCGAGCGCGTGCGCTACTCCCCCCGCGCACCCAAGCGCCGCTGACGCACCACCACGCACTGGCGTCGCGCCGGCGACAGGAGTCCGGTCAGGACTTCATCGCCACGCCGCGGCGCCAGTAGCCCATGAAGGCCACCTGGCTCCGGTCGAAGCCGAGCTCGTTGACCAGGTGCCGCCGGAGGCCGGTCACGACCTTCGACTCGCCGGCGATCCAGGCGTAGGTGCCCCCCACGCCGTTCAGGTCGCCGGACACCTCCTCGCCGGAGGAGGAGTAGAACGGCGTCTCCCACAGGTCCGGGTCGACCTCCTCGGCAGCCACCTCGACAATGGCCCCGGGGATCCCCAGGTGGGCGACGACCGCGTCGTGCAGGCCGGCACCCAGCTCCTCGCCCTCCCGGGCCAGCCACACGACCTCGACGCCCGCCGGACGGCGTACGTCCTGCACGTCGGCCGCGTGCGGCACCTCGAGGAACGCGATGCCCCGCGCGTCGTCAGGCAGCTGCTCGAGGACCGTGCAGATCGCGGGCACGGCCGTCTCGTCACCGACGAGCAGCAGGTCGGCTGCCGGGGGCGGGGTGAACTCGATCCCGCCGTAGGGGAAGCCCCGCCGGGGCGCGAGGACCACGAGGCGGTCCCCCGCGGCCGCCGTCGAGGCCCAGGTCGAGCCCGGGCCGACGAGGTCGCCCTCGAGGTGGAGCACCATGTCGACGACGAAGGTGGTCTGCTCGCCCGAGCCGCGGACGTCGCGGATCGTGTACGTCCGCATGTGGCCGCGCTCGCTCGCCGGCCGCTCGAGCCACGTCCCGAACCACGACTCGTCCGCACCCTCAGTCGAGGTCCGGCCGCCCGTCACCGGGTCGGGGAAGATCAGCTTGATGCGCTGGTCGTAGCGCGGACCGTCGACGCCGAAGTCGGCCAGCTCCGGGCCGCCGAGCTCGATGCGGACGAAGGTCGGGCTGATCCGCTCGACGGAGACGACCTCCAGGTCGGCGAACAGCATGGGCAGGGTCGAGGAAGTCACGGTCATCGGTTCTCCTGGCGCTGGGGGTCGGTCGGGATCTGGCTCGGGATGTGGTGCGGACGATGGCGGCCCATGGGCACCACCAGCGGGGTGTGCGACACCGGGTCCTCGATGACCCGGTTGTCGAGGCCGAACACGGTCCGGACGACCTCCTCGGTGACCACCTCGCGGGGCGTGCCCTCGGCCGCGACGGCCCCCTCGTGCAGGGCGACCAGGTGGTCGGCGTACCGCGCGGACAGGTTCAGGTCGTGCAGCACCATCACGATCGTGGTGCCGCGACGCGCGTTGAGCTCGGCGAGCAGGTCGAGCATCTCGACCTGGTGGGCGACGTCGAGGTACGTCGTCGGCTCGTCGAGCAGCAGCAGGTCGGTGCCCTGGGCGAGGGCCATCGCGATCCACACCCGCTGGCGCTGGCCGCCGGACAGCTCGTCGACGGCGCGGTCCGCAAGGGCGTAGGTGTCGGTGAGCACCATCGCCTCCTGCACGGCCTGGCGGTCCTCGGCGGTCCAGCGCGTGAAGACGCCCTGGTGCGGGTGGCGGCCACGACCGACGAGGTCGGCGACCGCGACGCCGTCGGGCGCGATCGGGTTCTGCGGCAGCAGCCCCAGCACCTGCGCGACCTCCTTGGTCGGGCGGCGGTGGATCTCCTGGCCGTCGAGCAGCACGGTGCCGCCCTGCGGCCGGACCAGCCGGGCCAGGCCCTTGAGGAGCGTGGACTTGCCGCACGCGTTGGGTCCGACGACGACGGTCACCTTGCCGTCCGGGATCGCGACGCTGACCTCGCGGACGACCGTGCGGTCGCCGTAGCCGAGGGTCACGCGGTCGGTCAGCAGCCTGGGGGTGGAGGTGGTCATCATCCGGTCCTTCCCGTCGCGGCGCCGCGCGCCAGCAGCCAGAGCAGGAACGGTCCGCCGACCGCCCCGGTCACGATCCCGACGGGCAGCACCACGTCGGGGATGAGGTACGCCGCCACGTAGTCCGCGAGCAGCATGAGGATCGCGCCGACCAGGGCACCGCCCAGCAGGCTGTGCCGGCCCCCCATCAGGGCGCGGGCGATGGGGCCGGACATGAACGCCACGAAGGCGACCGGCCCGGCCGCCGCCACGGCGACGGCCGTGAGCAGCACGCCGACCAGCAGCAGCGCGTCGGTGCGGTGGCGGCCGACGCCCAGCCCGGCCGCGGCGTCGTCACCGAGCTCGAGCGCCGGGAGCGCACGGGCCAGCACCACGAGCGTGGGCAGCAGCACGGCGAGGGCGACCGCGAGCACACCGATGGTCGACCAAGGGACGTTGGTGACGCTGCCGACGAGCCAGCGCAGCGCGAGCTGGACGTCCCAGGTGTTGGAGCGGGCCAGGAGGTACTGGACGACCGAGACCATGGCCGCGGCCACGCCGACCCCGACGAGCACCAGCCGGTAGCCGCCGGTCGTGCCGGCGACCCACCGCACCACGGCGGAGATCGCGACGGCGCCGGCGACCGCGAAGAGCGAGACCGCCCCGTCGCGCAGGCCCAGGGTCAGCAGGGCGAAGATGCCGGCCGCGCTCGCCCCGAGGCTCACGCCGACGATGTCGGGGCTGGCCAGCGGGTTGCGGAGCACCATCTGGAAGAGCGAACCCGCCGCGCCCAGCGCGACGCCGACCAGCACGGCGAGGACCGCGCGGGGCAGCTTGGACTCCATCAGGATGAACGTGGAGACGGGCATCTGCTCGCCGAAGAGGATGCGGAAGAAGTCCGGGACCGTAAAGGTGTAGTCGCCGAGCAGCACCCGGACCGCGAAGGCCGCGACGAGGGCGACACCCAGGCCACCCAGGGCCAGCCGGCGGCGACGCCGCGGCCGCCGGGTGAGGGTGCGCAGGTCGGCCAGCTCCTCGGCGGGAGCGGCGGGGGCCGTCGGCGTGATCACGGGAGCAGTCACAGTCCCATCCGTCCGCGGCGTACGAGGAGGAGGAAGAAGGGCACGCCCACCACCGCGGTCATGATCCCGACCTGCACCTCCGAGGGCGGCAGGACGATGCGGCCGGCCGTGTCGGCGAGCAGGACGAGCACGGCCCCGAAGCCCGCGCTGAGCGGGAGCAGGTGCCGGTGGTCCGAGCCGGTGCGGGTGCGGACGAGGTGGGGGACGATCAGGCCGACGAAGGCGATCGGACCCGCGGCGGCGGTGGCGGTGCCGGCGAGCAGCACGATCGCCAGGCCGACCAGGATCCGGTCGCGCGTGGTGTGGCGGCCGAGGCCGGTGGCCATCTCCTCACCCAGCGCGAGCGCGTTGAGGGTGCGACTGAGCGCCAGCGCGAGCAGCGTGCCCACCAGGAAGACAGGGGCAAGCGAGACCACGAGGTCCCACGGACGACCGCCGATCGAGCCGACCTGCCAGCGCCGCATCACGTCGAGCGCGGTCTGGTCGACGAGCTGGACGGCGACGGTCCAGCTGCTGGCCGCTGCGGCGAACGCCGCTCCCGCCACGGTCAGCTTGGCCGGCGTCGCGCCGTCGCGCCCGATGGCCGCGATGGCGTGGACCGCGACGGAGGCGACGGCCGCACCGACGAGCCCGAGGGCGACGAACGCCCAGATGCCACCTACCCCGAGGACCGAGATGCCGAGCACGATCGCGAGCGCCGCACCGGAGTTGACGCCGAGGATGCCGGGATCTGCGAGCGGGTTGCGGGTGAGTCCCTGCATGCAGGCCCCGGCGAGCCCGAGCGCCACACCGACGAGCAGGCCGAGGACGGTCCGCACGGCCCGCACCTCGATGACCGTCCGGTCCGGGCCGGCCTCGAGGACCGCGGTCGGCGAGATCATCCGCGACCCCAGGAAGACGGACGCGAGGACGGCCACCACCAGCAGCCCGAGCAGCACGGCGTACGCCGTCCCCGGACCGGCCGCGGAGGTGCTCCGCGGCCGGTCCAGCAGCTCCAGCCCGGTGGTGGCCGTCATCTCAGGTCTCGTCCGTCGTCCGGCGCGCGATCAGGGCGTGGAGCCGTCGCCGTCGACCGCCGCGGCGACCTTCGGGATGAACATGTCCATGGCGACCGGGATCGACAGCGGCGAGGGGGCCGAGAGGCCGATGGACTCGATGGGGTCGACCTGGGCGTACCAGCGGTTGTCGGCGACGGCCGGGATCTGCTGGACCAGCGGGTTCTCCGCGAGCTCCTTCACGTTGGCCTCCGAGGTGGCGTAGGTGAGGAAGACGTCGGCGTCGAGCTGGGCGGTGCGCTCGGAGGAGATGTTGAACAGGAACTGGCCCGGCTCGCTGCGCTCCTCGACCAGAGGCGAGTTCTTCATGCCGAGCTCGACCAGCAGGCGGGGGCGGTTGTCCATCACGGTGTAGACGTAGAACGACGACGGGTCGGCGTTCGGGCCGGCGTAGGTGAAGGTCTTGCCCTCGAGCTGCGGGAACTCGGCCGCGGTGTCGGCGATGACCTGCTCGGTCTCGGCCTTGACCTCCTCGGCGAGCTCGGAGCGGCCGAGCGCCTGGCCGACCATCTCCAGCGACTCCTGCCAGGTGGTGTTGTACGGCGCCTCGGGGTAGGCGACGACCGGGATGCCGGCCTCGGTCAGCTGGTCGTACTCCTCCTGGGTGATGCCGGACTGGGTCGCGGTCACCAGGTCGGGCTGCAGCTTGACGATCTTGTCGACCGGCACGCCGTCGGCGGTGCTGAAGCGCGTGGGCTGCTCGGCACCCTCGATCTCGCCCAGGGCCTCGTCGAACCAGTCGGACGAGGAGTTCGCGTTGCCGGCGTACTCGATCTTGTCGGCCCCGACGGGCACGACGCCCAGGGACAGCGGGTAGTCGGCCTCGGCGTAGCCGACCGCGACGACGCGGGTCGGCTCGGACTCGATCGTGGTCTCACCGAGCGCGTGCTCGATGGTGACCGGGAACGCGTCGGCGTCCGCACTGGTGGTGGCCGTGGGCTCGCTCTCGCTGGCCGACGAGTCGGTGGAACCGGTGCTGCAGCCCGTGAGGGCGGCGACCAGCAGGGTGGCCGCGGCCATCTTGAATGCCGTGGGCGCGGCGAGCGTTCGCTTCATCATGTCTCCGGTGCAGGGGTGGGTGAGGCTGACCTAACTTAGGCCAGCCTAACCACACTTGTCCCGGAGATGGGAACACGGGTGTGCCCTGATCCACGATGCGGACCGGGCGCGACGTCAGATCTGCGTGCGGTGGAAGTTCTGGAACGAACGGCTGGGCGTGGGGCCGCGCTGTCCTTGGTAGCGCGAGCCGTACTTCTCCGAGCCGTAGGGGTGCTCGCTCGGCGACGAGAGCCGGAAGAAGCAGAACTGGCCGATCTTCATGCCCGGGTAGAGCTTGATCGGCAGGGTCGCGACGTTGGCCAGCTCGAGCGTGACATGGCCGGAGAAGCCCGGGTCGACGAAGCCGGCCGTCGCGTGGGTGAGCAGCCCGAGGCGGCCCAGCGACGACTTCCCCTCCACCCGCGCGGCGATGTCGTCGGGCAGGCTCACGACCTCGTACGTCGACCCCAGCACGAACTCCCCCGGGTGCAGGATGAACGGCTCGTCGCCCTCCGGCTCGACCTCGCGCGTCAGGTCGGACTGGTCGGCCATCGGGTCGATGTCGGGGTAGCGGTGGTTCTCGAAGACCCGGAAGAACCGGTCGAGGCGTACGTCGATGCTGGAGGGCTGCATCATCGCGGGGTCCCATGGATCGAGGGCGATCCGGCCGGCGTCGATCTCAGCGGTGATGTCGCGGTCAGAGAGCAGCACGCGGCCAACCTAGGCCACCCGTCGGGCGCTGTGGAGGGGGTCGCACAATGATCCGGTGACCTTCCACCGCTACGTCGCCCTGGGCGACTCGTTCACCGAGGGCGTCGGCGACCCCGACCCCTCCCGCCCCAACGGGCTGCGCGGCTGGGCCGACCGCGTCGCCGAGGTCCTGGCGCAGCAGACCGACGACTTCGGCTACGCCAACCTCGCGATCCGGGGCCGCAAGCTCGGCCCCATCGTGGCCGAGCAGGTCGACGCCGCGATCGCACTGGAGCCCGACCTCGTCACGATCCACGGCGGCGGCAACGACGTGCTCCGCCCGCGGGTGGACCTCGACGCCCTCGCCGTGACGTACGACGCCGCGATCGCGCGGCTCGCGGCGACCGGTGCACGCGTGGTCATGTTCACGATCTTCGACCCGGGCGGCGGCGGGATCTACGGCCCCGTCCGCGGCCGGATGGCGATCTTCAACGAGTGGGTGCGCGAGATCGCCGACCGCCACGGCGCCACCATCGTCGACATGTGGCGGATGCGCGACATCGAGATCGCCGGCGTCATGGACACCGACCGGATGCACCTCAACTCCTTCGGCCACACCCACATGGCGCACGCGGTCCTCGAGGCCATCGGCGTCGAGCACGGCCTCGAGCCCGTCGAGGTCGGCCCCCTGCCCGTGCTCGACCGCCGCCAGCAGTGGCGCGCGAACGCCCAGTGGACCCGCGAGTTCCTCGTCCCCTGGGTCCACCGCCGGATCACCGGCCGCTCCTCGGGCGACACGGTCACCCCGAAGCACCCGAGCCTGTCGAGCGTCCGGTAGCCCCGGTCCGGTATCGTTCGGCCCGCCGTCCCCGGACGGCATGCGGATGTAGCTCAGTTGGTAGAGCGCGACCTTCCCAAGGTCGATGTCGCGAGTTCGAGTCTCGTCATCCGCTCCAATGGGGTAGTAGTGGAACTACCCATCGCATAGTTGCGAAACCCTCTCCAAGCAGGCCTGGGGTGGCTTCTTGCCACGCGATCTGCTGCGTCGGCGCCTTGCCCCCGGCTGAGGATGCGTCCTGGCGCACGCCGACCCATTCAGCGGAGCAGTTTCGAGTGTGTCCGGGCACGCTTGCGCCGCGTCCAGCTCGATGCTGAACGCGGCGCGGGCGAAGCTTCTTCAGGCAGCGTCGGGAACGGGTTGATCCGGTAGCCCGACACCTGGCGGCGCCTGCTTGTTGTGCGGATGGCGCTTGCCAGCTCGCACCCAAGCCGGTGGACGGGTGTAGCCGTTCTTGGTCGGCTTCGGCCTGGGCTCGCCGACGGGCGACTCGCCGTCCTTGTAAAACCGCTCGATCTTGCGGATGTTAGCGGCCGTCAGGCACAGGACGGCGACGAGGGCGTTGGCGGCGAATCCGCGCACGCGGCGCTGGGAGGCGTCGGCGGTCCGTTCCTTCTTCGGCGTCTTGATGTAGCCGTTGTAGCCCTCGATGAGCGTGCGGGTGTCGTAGTGGTCTTCCCACTTTTGAGACTTGTAGAGCAGCGGCTGCAGGTACTTCTCGGCGGCGGTGCCAGCGGCGGGCAGGCTGACCTGACCGCCGGTGCAGCAGTCGGGACGCTCGTCCGCGGGCGGCGGGCCGAGGACAACCGCGTGCTCGCGGATGGTGGGCATCCCGAGTGACAGCGGACCCTCGGGACGTGCCGGGCACACGGCGGTGGCGCTGCCGCCCATGGCCGGGCAGAACCATGCGTCGCCGCCCTTCTTCCGGAAGCGGTAGAGCGAGCGTCGGGCGATGCGGTCGCGCAGGGTCTGCCAGTCACCGGTGCGCTCGTAGTCGGCGCGCGCCTCGACGAGTTCGGTCGGGGTGGAGGGGCAGAACGGGGTGCCGTCGACGTAGATGGCGCCGCGCTGGGTGCCCTGGATGCTGCCTTCGTGCTTCTTCGTGGACTTCTTGTAGTCCATGACGGGTTTGTAGCCCAACTCGATGAGGGGCCGGTTGAGGTCCTTGGCGAGGGCGTGCCCGAGGATGCCGCGGTCCGCGATGGCGTAGTTGGGCTGGTGTCCGCGGTCCACGATCGAGTGGAGCAGACCGGCGAACTCCTTGCCGACCTCTTTGGCGTGCGTGTTCATGGACGCGGCGATGGCCAGAACAGGGTGCCGGCACTCGCGGTAAGGGTCGGGCCCGGTGGCGGCGATGTGGAGGCTGTACGCCCACGCCATGGGGTCGTTGTGCATGAAGTGCCAGTCGACCATGAACTCGGGACTCATCCGGTCGGTGGGCTTCTTCTTCTGCGAGTTGTGGCCGTTCTTGCCCCATACGAAGATGGGCGTGGAGTCCATGACGATGTTGCCGCTCCAGTCGGCACGTGTCTCCTCATCAAGGAGGTTCCAGGTGGCCTCCAGGAGGGCGTTCTGGATCCAGTTCAGCCTGGCCTTCTTCAGCTTCACCAGTTCCGGGTCGTACCTGGCGACGATTTGTTCGACCTCGGCGCGGGTCTTGCGCATGTGGGTGGCCCCAGGGAACGGGTCGCAGACGTCGGTGAACCGGTGCCACGCGCGCAGGACGCGGTGGTAGACCGCGGTCTTGCTGGCACGCCCGTTGTCCACCGGCAGCCCGAGCAGGGCGCGTGTGCGCGCAGCGAGGCGGTTGCATATGACATCAGCGATCTCGATGAGCTGCGGGCTGTCGCCGATGCGAAGCAGGCACAGCATGATGACGAACAGGAACCGGTCACGGTCTTCCCCGTACACCGACGGCCGACCACCCAAGCCTCTGGCGGGCTCGCGCCACTTCGCCACCTGCTCCGGGATGCCGGTCAGTTCGACGAGCTCGTTCATGCCCTCGACGAGCTGGTGGTCGAGAAGGCCCTTGTGGGTGGTGCCGTCGTCGCGCCGTTGGACGTCGAGGAGCATTGCCAGGTGGCGGCGCTTGTTCTCGCTGATGTTCATCAACGTCGCCCCTTGTACGGCGCGGCCCTCGAGGCACTGGGCGCCATGCAACCCTCGGCCCGGGCACGCTGCGTCAACGCCGCGCGCGCTTCCCCGGGGTCGACGCCGGGTGCGAACTCGAGGAACCGGCCCAGACCGCTGAGGGTCTCGATGCCGGAGGCGTCGAGAATCGCCTGAACCGGCACGCCGGCGATCAACTGGGTCACTATCCACGTGCTGCGCAGCCGCTGGGCGTTGATCGGGAAGGGCTTGTCGTTGCTGCGCCGGATCAGGCGATGCACCTGATTGACGTCGCACGTCGTACGGCCGGGCAGGAAAATCCACTGCTCAGGCTTCCACGACGCCCGAGCGATTTCCGCAAGCACGGTCTCCCATTCAGCGAGGACCGGCACCTTTCGCGGGCGCCGGCCCTTGATGTCCAACACCACGCCCAACCGGTCTGGATGGACGTCAGCCGCGGTCAGCTCGAGGAGCTCGGTGGCGGACAACCCGGCACCCGTGCAGCCGGCAAGTAGCGTGGTGCACCCGATGCGCCGAGCATTGGTCGCCTGCCCGGCAGCCCAACTACGCAGTGCGATCTGCTGGTCCCAGTCGAAGGGAGCGACCGGCTTGTTCGTACGGAGCGGTGGCAGCCGGTAGGTCGTGGACTCCGCTCCCATGAGCACGTCGGCCATCCGCATCAACGTGGAGCGGTAGGTGGCCACCGTCGCGTTGGTGAACTCGCCGCGCGCAAAGAGGTGGTTGGTGTAGGAGGTGATGATGTCGTGCCTAAAGGCGTAGCGATCCTCCAAGGGGATGCCGGCGATCTTCCAGCACCAGTACGCCAACCCGGCAGTAGTCCCCAACATGATCTGCGCCTTGTGCGGCGTCTTGCCTTCGCACCGAGTCACGGCCGCTCGGACGTACGGTCCGATAACCGCCCACGCATCGGCCGACATGTCGCGTGGCCGGTAATCGGCGATGGCATCGTTCACAGCGACCTCGGCAGGCGACGCGACGACGGGCTCACCCTCAGGAGTCGCGTGTTGATTTCGACCATCATGGCCCGCGGTGAGCGATTTTGCGAGGTATACGTCTTGGACGTTTAAGTCCTTCGAGCATCCGACGAGCGTCAGGTGCCGACCTACGCTGGGGTCATGGCGCGTACCCGACGGAGGTCGCCCTCCCACCTGGTCGACGGCTGGCCCGACGAAGCTGCCTCCGACGCGACCGTCGAAGTCGCGCGTATCCTGGCCATCCGACTGAGGGAAGCAATGGATGGTCGCTCCGCCCGAGAGACCGGTCGCATCAGCCGCGTCGACTACTCCACCGTCTCCGCGATCCTGAACGGAACTACCTGGCCTGACCTCAGGACGATTGCCCGTCTCGAAGCCGGCCTGGGCGTCGACCTGTGGCCCTCGGGTGTAGCTCTTTCGGGCGCGGCTGCTCGCGGCCCGCAGGAGGGTCCGTTCGGCGTCGCTGGCTGAGTTCACGACCGGCACCATGCGCAAACTCGCCGCGGTAACCGGCAACGACGAAACAGCAAGGACTGGGACATACGCACGCTGTGTGCGGGAGGCCAGAGTTCATGCACCATCTCGCCGCCGTGAACTTCCGGCGGCGACCAGGTGCTCACCTTCGCCCCTCTTATGGCCCATACGCGAGCGTGAGCAATGCCGGGTTCGCGGCCGAGGCGTAAGCCCACCGACGGGTCCCGTGATGCGGCCCGTAGAAGTTAGATGCGACTTTGATATTTTTGTTGGAAGCCAACCGCAAGAGTTACGAATGAGCTCGGCTCGTCCCACGTGACTGACTACCACTCACTTCGCGCGCAGGCAGCCTTTGCCATCGTCTTGCCCACCCCAGAGATTGAGGTGACCGGATCGTCCCAAGGACGGGGCGACGTGAGTCCGACGCGCGCGCCCCGTCCGGTGCGGACTGGCTTCCGGGCGCACCGTAGGCACAGCCACGCCGGACGAGCGCCGTGCTCGTCTTCGCGGGCAGAGCGCGAACGAGGGGCCGCCCCGCGGCGACCCCTCGTTCGCGAAGTCCCCTCACCGCCAAGTAAGGGACGCGCCCATCACTGGAGCACGCGACAAACGTAGTTCGTGATGGGACGTATTCGTCTCAACCCCGCCGGCGTGTCGCCGCCTTCGCCCGCAACTGCAGCTCTAAGTGGTCGAGTCGGAACCAGTGGCGGCCGTCGGACACAACCGAGGGAACCCGATGCCGTCTTGCGCGGGCGCCGAGCGCTATCGCGGAGCAACCCATGATCACGGCTGCCGGTTGAAGAGGCAGCCAGACGTGCTCATCATCTGGAGGCCTTGGGGCCCGACGGCCTTCCGCCTTCTTATCCATCCTCGCAGCAGCCCTGGATCGCCGTTCCGCAGCAAGGGCCACTACCTGCGCTCGAAGCAGCGACGGATGGCGAGGACGCGATGCAAGGTCGCCCCGACGGAGCATCTTCGGAGTCAGACTGGGGTGGACCCCGAGGATCGCTGCGGCCTCGACTTGTGTCACCCACTCGGACATGACAAGCAGGCTAGTGAGCGTGCGCAATGACTGGTAGCCCTCTCGGCCAGCCTGTGGAGGCGGCGACACGGCCGCGCCTTCGGGAGGTGGCTAGGACGTAGCACGTGACCTGAGAAGGCCACCCATTGCGTCAAGAAGTTCATGACAAGATGGCGGCAATCGCGGTCTGGGCGCTCCCGGCTAGATCTGTGAAGGGACAGTGGGTGGATAACGTTCTGGTCGAGCGAGTGGTCACGGCAGCCCAGCGCCTCGAGATGGCCGAGTGGGATCGAGAGCACGCACGCGCTCGCGCACTACTGCAAGAGCATCGCGACACGATCTCGATCGAGGACGCACAACGGCTGACATTCCTACCCCCCGACGAGTTGCAAACGTTGCTGGCTGGCGCGTGAGCTGTCAGCAACCCTGCCGACCGGTTGAGGCCACGACCTCGCCGGACGCCCGGCCGAGTTCGACTCTTCTAACGCAACGAGGGGCGTGATGGCTCAACAAGACTGGAAGCGCAAGAAGGCAGCACGCCGCCGGCGAGCCGGCGCTGTTGTCATCGCGATCGTGCTTGTTACGACCGCGCTGCTTGCTCGGTACCAGCTCTTCTCCCGCGAGGTGTTGTTCGGGCCCCGAGCGGAGTTCTACGCAAACCTGGCCACAGCGTCTGTAGTGAGTTCTGTGCTCCTGCTCGCGGCATGGATTTGGGTCTCAAACTCGAGCTCGTCGAGCGACTCTACGTCATCGACGTCGGGCTCCTCGCCGGCACTGGCCTTCGCCGCCGCGGCCGTCGCACTGCCGACTGCAGCCGTTGCAGCCATTCAGGTCATGTTTCCCGCCACGCCGTACGACGCTGCAGCGCCAGCCTGTGCGGGCGCACCGGTCCTCAAAGCCCGCTTTCTGGGTCAGACTGTCGCCCCCGGGGTGAACGCACGGGATGGTGCCGGAACTGGGTTCCCGAACGTCGATCGTTACGGCGGTTCATGCACGCTCGGCTTCGACGGCTTCTGCATCGGCGAGCCCGTTGTGGAGAAGCTCAGCGGTCTGGAAGACACGCGTTGGTACATCGTCCATGGCCGAGACCACGTGGTGTCGTCTTCAAAAATCCGCGACCAATCCCCCGTCGCGCGTCTCGCCCCGAAACCCGACGCTGACTGTGAGAGCAAGTACGGCGGCCTACCCGCGCCGGACGAACTGGAGTTCACACCTTCGCGCGACAGCGGCCCGCTCGTGAAGCTATCCGCCCGGGCTGAAGGGGCATCGCTCGTGGGCTACGCCGTCTATAACCCCGATCCTCGTAGCGGCACCTACGGGTACTCGCGAGTAGGGATCGTCGACACAGAGCCGACCTTCGATGGGACGTGGGACAGTTCCACGGCCGTTTCCGACCTACGCAAGCAAGAAGGAACCATCTACCTGGGGGCGGCGATCTGCCTGGCAGCCGAGGTTCCTTTCCGCGACGCAGCCGTATTTGCGGCCACCTATCGCGACGGCCGAGTGGTGCGTCTGCGTCCCGACGAGAGACTCAACGATGATGCGACGAAGTTGCTCCGCCAGACCGCCTGCTCTACCAGCCCATGACTCGAACCGCCGGCTGCGCGGTTTGACGTGATCTGGCGGGTCCACGAACAGGCGTGCTTCACACGTCGGACTGCGGCGAGCTCTCGCCATGCCGACTCAGAGCGGCCAGGCGGGCATAGGCCAGGTCTCGCGCTGCCACCAACTCGTCCCAAATAGGCGTCGCTGTTCCGGTAGGCGGCTCGATGAGTGCGAGCTGAATCGAATGAAGCAGCTCGACCAGGATCTGCTGAGCCTGGTCGGCGCCGCCAACTGACGCACCGGGGTTGCGGATCGCCCGTCTACCGGAGTCTCGCGGTCCGACGTCGCTTTGCGGCACGGCGCTGGATCCGTCGAGTCGGACCTCGTACTGAGCAGCAAGTCGGTGCAGCTCGCGCAGTTGGCGCCTCACCTCGTCGCGCTCACGCTGATAGGTGGACTGACAGCTTGCGCTGCAGAACAGGGCCGGACGTCCACCCGTCCGTTCAACGGGCTCAGCGCATGCCGGTCGCTTGCAGATCAACCGAGGAGTCGGTTCTCCGCGATGCGCAGAACGGAGGCGTCGCACGCTGTCAGCCAAGACGTCCTCCACATATGTCGGATGAAACTCACCCAGTCTACGCGGCTCGGCGGCGTTCGCGAGCGTCAGTTCCAGCGCTCTGACCTGCACGATGCGCTGCGCGGCGCGCCACAAAGGTCCCACGAAAGTCGGTGGGTTGTAGGACGCTGTCACTATCTACTACTCGAGAGGAGAAGCAGTGGCAACGCAAGCTGAGTGCTCACGCGTTCTGCCTCGATGCGCACTCGCGGGCAACCGCCGAGCTCGCAAAGCACTGCAACTAGTCCTAACGGACCAGGCGAATACCTATGGACTCGAGAGCCGATTGGCACCGAAACTGGGTACTTCTCTTTTGCGCAGTGCCTGCCGCCCGCCAGCTCGATCACTGTGGGTAGCACACCGTGTCGCGTGTCTGACACGAACAGAAGAGACGAACAGAGTCGCTGGAGTTGTCACGAGGGGGGATGCGAAGTGAGCTGGAGAGCCTTTGCCGGGGAAAACGTCGCACGCACCCGTGACGAGCGCGCTTTGCAGGGACTAGTCGGTCCGCTTTGGGAGACGGTCACACGTGTCGCGGACGGATTCGACCCCGACGACGCCGACAAGCGAGTGATCGCCACCGCTCAAGCTGCCCTACGAGGCGAGCTCGAGCTGCGTAGGTATGTTCGCGATCCCCGAGAGGCGGCGCCGCTCCCGCGCTCTTTCCGCGGGTCCGACACCTTCATCGACCTCATCTGGCTGTCAGCTGAGTACCTCGCGCACAGCTCTGCCTCTCACAGCAACTCCGTTCTGGTGTCGTTGGGGCCAGCCTCCGGCGGCGATTGGTCGTCCTTCGGGCTTGACGAAGGTGAGGACGAAGAAGTCACCCCGGAGGTGAACTCTCTCCTGGCTGGTTCGCGTGACGACGGGATCGAACAACTCATCTCGGATCTCGCGCGTATCTGCGACGGGAACCGCGAAGTTGCTCGCGCGTATGACCACCTGTTTGCGCGCGTGGCGCTGCTCGCCGAAAGCTCCAGCGGCAACACACTGATCCAGTAGCTGTTCGAGCACCGCACGCCGACCGTCACCGCTATGGCGGCCGGCCGGTGATCCGCGCTGCGCGATGTGAGCAGACAAACTGGCAGGCACGCCGATTTCGGGAGGGCAAGTGGCGCAGACGGGGGACCTGGATCTGGCGAGTCTCGATGCCCGCGTGTTGGAGATCCGCCGTGCGATCCTGGACCGACTCAACACGCTCGAAGACGACCTCAAGTCCCTCGTGGGAAAGTACGAAGGAGCCGGGGGCGAAGCGAGCGAATCGGCCACCGACCCAACCCGGCCCGCCGCAGTGGCATGGAACCTGCTGCAAGAGCTTCTTGACTACCCCAAGGCCGTTCGGCACAGGATCGACACCAGCCTCGCGCGCACGCCCGATCGTCCGCGCAATCAGGCCAGGAGCCTTCGCGACATCTCCGAGCAGGTCGTCGAGGCTGCAAGCAGCGTCCAGCAATGGTTCGCCGCCATGCACTCCAGCGACATTCCCTCGGCACTCGAGGAATCCCTTAGCGTCGCCATGAGCGAGCTCAAGATCGAGAACCAGCTTGGGTTCATCGCCGCCGGCAACGCCGACCAGCTCGAGACGATGGTCGAGGATGCGCGCAGGAAAGTCTTCCAGGACACTCCGGATCCAGAAGTTGGCGACGCAGAGCGGCGCGACACCACGCCTGTAGCAGTGTTCCGCAGTCCTCACCACGAGGCGACCGCGCCCAGACACTGGCCCATCATCTTGGGTCACGAGGTCGCCCACCTCAAGCTCGACACCCTCGCCGCGTCCTGGGCGACCGAAGCCAACGACGTCCTTGGGACGGAGAATGGTCGCGAAGCGCCTCCGGACCCGGTCTACCTACTGAAGCGCCTCGACCTCATCAAGGACTTCGACTTCGATGAACTCCAGCGAATCCTGATTGAAGAGCGGGAGGCTCGAGTCCAGCGCCGGCCGCCAACGCCCCATTTGGGCCACGACGAAGGTCCCGGAAGACACTCCGGCGAAGCGCCAGACGAAGACCCCAGTCTGCCGATCCAAGAGTGTCTTCGAACGGCCAATGACTGGGTCGAGGAAGTTGTGTGCGACCTGTTCATGGTTCGCCGTTTCGGACCGGCCGCGGTCGCGGCGATGGCCAGCTACCTCACCGCCGTGGGCGCCTATGTTGCATGGCGGGGAACTCACCCACCGGGCTTCTTCCGCATCAAGCTGATGGTCGACTACCTCGGTGGCGTCCCGCCTGAGATGGAGGACGTCATTGCCCCGTGGCGCAAGGTTCTCGCCCCCACTCCCCAGCCGACATCTTCGGCATGGGCCGCCCAGCTCATGCGGTTCGTGGTGACCAACATGAACCAGATCCGTGGGTTCGTCGACTCCTGGCCCGGTGAGCGATACGACGTCACCGACGAAACCCGTCGCGCTGCTGTCACTCTTGCTTTGCGGCAACTCAGGTTCGGCATCCCCCCGTTCAGCGCTGCCAAGGACTCCTTCTCAGACACCCCCAATAATCAGCCCGCTCCCGATGGGGGTGGCGGCAACGACGGCAACAACAACAACGAGCGCACGGCAGATGTCGCCGCTGTCGATGCCCGGTCGGACGCCCCGGCGGTGGGCAGCCCGGACCGGTCGGACTCGATGCGAGGCGCCGACCTCGTCGAGCATGTCAAGTACGAGCAGGTGCAGCTTGAATCCGCCGACGTCATCAACGCTGCCTGGCTCGCAGCAATCGAGCGATCGCGGCCAGAGAGCTTGGTGCACGAGAAGGTGCCGATTGACCGCCTAGCGCTCAAGTCCATCGAGACCCTGCGGATGCTCGAAACCCACCCTGGCATCGCGGCCGAGACGCATCACTCGCTTGCAGAGCCGAGGCCTTCGGACCCAACATCTGGAGCGATTCTGGGTCTAGAGGAGATCCGCCGGCGGATGTCTGCCCCCGACCACTGGCGACGGATCATCGTCACGCCACGCATCGAGGACGGTGGGACGGCCGCCAGCATGGATCTGCGGCTCGGCAATCGGTTCATCGTGTTCCAGCGCACCGGCATCTCGAGTTTCAACGCCGCACAGGGCAGCAGCCCACGAGCGGTCCAGCGTCTGGTCGAGAGGCCGCTGACAGCACCTTTCGTCCTGCACCCAGGTGAGGTGGTGCTGGCAGCCGCGCTGGAGTACATCGCGCTGCCGCGGGATGTGGGCGCACAGGTGATCACCCGCTCGGCATATGGCCGGCTAGGGCTCATCACCGCGACCGCGGTACAGGTTCACCCGCTCTACCGGGGCTGCCTAACCCTGGAGCTCGTCAATCTCGGCACCGTGCCGTTGACTCTCTACCCGGGCGAGCGAGTGGCGCAGCTCGTCTTCTTCAACGTGCAGGCTCACGACCCAGACCGAGGCCTCACGCCTGACGAACTCTTCGGCGGCTCATTCGTCTGTCCCACGGCTCCGGAGTTTCCTGATGTGCAGGTCGACCCTTGGATCAAGACCTGAGCGGCTCGGCTAACACTTCTCAGCCGACTCCACAGACCCGACTTCGGTGAGTTCGGCCGTGTGGGTTGTCCCATCGGCCCCGGTCACGACCACGGTCTTGCCGTCGTCGCGGAACGACATACTGCCGCAGTACTCGTCGGAGCTTCCAACCGTGACACGGTAGAGAGGTGAGGTTGGTCCGCTATTCGCGTAGCCGATTCCAGCTGCGATCACCAGCGCGCCGAAACCGACCACAGTCATGAGTCGGGCCGACGCCAACTTTTCGGAGGCCGAACGCGCTTCGTTCTCGCTCCAGATCCGCAGGTCTTCGCCATTGTTCTTGATTGTCTTCGGAACCCCGAAGGCTGCGGTCATGGCCTGCCACGACCCGAACCCAAGCGCGCCCACGGCGCACGCGATGAAGACAAGGACGAAGAAGCGCGCGAAACCACCTTGGACGGCCCCGCTGACGAAGGGTGCAGCGAGAGCCAGCGCAGTGGTGAGTACACCGGTGAGTCCGGTAAGCCCAGTGCGCCACTTGTCCGCTGTCGCCCGGAGATCAGTCAGGCTGGTTTCACTGAGAACCAGGGCGCGGCGGGCCCAGTACCGGTCTTCTGAGGTCAGCCGCCTTCGTGGCTCTGGGGCTGGAGGAGCAGGAGCGGGGGCGCCCTGCGCCGCAGGTGCCGGACCAGGTGCCGGGACTGGCGCAGGTGTCGAGGACTCCGGGGGCGGAGGAGTCGCGGTCATCGGCCGTCGTCCTCCGATCCTTCCCACATTGCGCCGCATCCGGCCGGAACGGTTCCTATCTCGCGGTTCTTGTGGGACTTGTTGCAGTCACACATCACGGCCTGTTGGGATGCGTCTGCCGTGATCGCAGCAGCGGACTGGGACACGATGATCGGGCCGAACCGCCTTGACGTGCGGTGCTTACACCGCGAACAGGTTCCCTCGACCCACACGGACCCCTGGCTCTCCCACCGGACACAATCGGTCCACGGATCGACGCTGACTTCGTCGTAATCGACGTCCACGGGCGGTGCCGGGTTGGGTGCCGGGTTGGGTGCCGGGTTGGGTGCCGGGTTGGGTGCCGGGTTGGGTGTCGGCACAGGGCCCGGCGGTGGTTGCCCAGCCACGTTTTCGTTGCCGACCAGATCCGAACCTTCGTCGACGCTCATACATCCCCCTTCGCACTTGTCTGAACGCTACCCACCTTGCGGGGTGATGGCTACGCACAACGGCCGCTGTCGGCGGCTGAGGCTAGGCTCGCGACGACGGGGCGGCAGCGGCGAGATAGAGGTGTCCCGATGACTGGCGGGTCCAAGCGCGTCATCTTCATGCAGGAGGGGCGGTGGCGCTGGGAGTTGATCGTGGACGGCGTCACGGTGGCCCAAAGTCCTAGCGTCGGGTACGCCTCACAGTCCGAGTGTCGCGCCATCGCCGATCTGGTCGTCAGCGGTCACTTCCGCGACGCGGACCGACGCATCCGCGACCCGCGGAGGTGAGCGTGAGGGGTCTGGGCCGTAAACCAGTGCGTGAGGGCAACGCACAATCGAGGAATCCTCGAAGCCAATCACAGGGAGGGCCTGGCCGCGCCACCGCCGGCGCCCGTGTCGGGATCGCAGACTCGACAAGCCCAAGGGAACTCGCCCAAGACGAGGTGATCCGCCTGCCTGCCGCACGAATAGCAGAGGCGACGCTCGTGCAGATAGTCAACGCAGCTGTCGATGAAGGGCGCTCCCGGGTCGCCCCATTCGGCGAAGTGGTCACGCCACGCAGCGACTTGGAGTCCACTTGGTTCGTCGAGCGTCAGCTGCACGTGTAGCGCGTCAAGCGATGTAGGCGGTGTGGGCACCGCACCTCTAGTGTTAGGATGTATACGTCCTAACATGATGGGGCCGCAGTGGCTGCCCGCGCCGATCGACGCGCCGAACGGTGGGACTGGCTAGTTCGACCGTCTTGACGAGCGTCGAGAGGTTGCGGGCTCGGGCGGGGGAGGCGATAGCCCCTTGAGGAGCGCGCCCGGATCCATCTCCAGCGAAGCGGCAACCCGCAGGATGCTGTGCAAGGTCAAGTTGTTCTGGCCGCGCTCGACTTGCCCGAGATACGACCAGTGCAACTCAGAGCGCTCAGCCAACGACTCCAAGCTCAGTTCGAGGTCCAGGCGGCGTTCGCGGACGCGACGCCCGAACTCGCCCGCTGCTTCGGAGATGGGTTGCTTGTTTGAAGTGGCGGGCATGCGCACACTTCATCCATCTCAGACGCCTTCATCCAGCGCCTATTCGTCTAGGACGCATACGTCTTAACATCCTCGGAGCGCCTGTGGCGTCCCTGAGCCGTATCGACGAAGTCAGAGGTTCTTGCGAATCCATCCCACGCCGACGTCTTGGCCAGCGGTCACGAGGCGCGCGCGGTCCACCTGCGCGAACATGGCGGCGTTGCGCTCGTCGCTGAAGCGTCGTTCAAGACGGTCGACGCGCATGGACTTACCGCTCTCGGTGCTGACCCGCCAATGAGTGTCTGGGTGGACTGTCGCCTGGTCGCCCGACCCCGCCCGTCTCGTCAGCCTGCTCGTCGACCACCTGACGGGTTGACCTCGCTCTGCGACCCATGAGACGCAAGCACCGACCGGGTCGGGATCAGGCGCAGCTCACCGGTTGTCGCCGGAACCGCCGAGCAGCCCTTGCCGCTGCCGATCAGCCAGCTTGGCGATGTTGCGCTCGGCCACCTCGTTCAGCGACAGACCAAGGAATGCATCGCTCAACGCTATCTAGAGGCCGCCCTCAGGAGTGGGGCGAGGTGCAGACGTCGATGGCCTCACCACTGCCGTCGGCCGGACCGTTCAGCGCGCACCACCTGACCCACACTCGCGTTAACCGATTTGGTTATGCACCGAATCGGTTTATGCTAACCTGCACCGGTGGACGTCTTCTTCGATGACCGGAAGTTCGGGGAGACGTGCGCCAACGACCGACAACTCAAGCGCAGATACGGCGAGAAGCAGGCCAAGCGGATCGCGCTGCGCCTGCAGCAACTTCGCGTAGCCGACAACGTGGCGGATCTCCGGCAAGTCACCGGGAGGGTGCACGCGCTGACCGGTGACCTAGCCGGGCTGATCGCCCTCGACCTCGACGGGCCGTACCGCCTGCTCGTGGAGCCCCTGGTGGACGGCGACGGGCCGGTTGAGTGGGACAAGGTCACCGAAGTGGTGGTCCTCGAGGTACGGAACTACCACTGACCGCCACCACCGCCCGCGGTGCCAAGAAGAAGAAGAAGAGGCCGAGAGGAGGCCATCCGGATGACGAAGCAGAACAGGACGCTGTACGCAGCGCCTGAACCCGACTACGCCGTAGCGCCGGGCGAGACGTTGCGTGATCGGCTCGACGAGCTCGGGATGAGCCAAGCCGAACTAGCGCGCCGCACAGGGCTGACTCCCAAGCACGTGAACCAAGTGCTGCACGGACAAGCGTCACTGAGTTCCGACGTCGCCCAGCGCCTCGAGTACGCCACTGCCACCCCGGCGCGCTGGTGGCTCCGGCTCGAGGCCGACTACCGAGCTGCTCAGCAGAAGCTGGCCGAACGGAACCTCGTGGAGTCCGACATCGCTTGGGTCAAGTCCATGCCCGTGCGGCATCTGGTCAAAGTTGGAGCAATCCCGGCCGAACCCAAAACCCCGACCGACCGGCTGGACCAGCTGCTCCGATTCTTCGGAGTGGCCAACGTCGATGCGTTTCGACGTATCTGGGCCGAGCCTTCAGCAGCGTTCCTCCAGTCCCGCGCATACGAGATCGACACCGCCGCAGTCACTGCGTGGCTGCGCCTGGGCGAAGTAGAAGTGCAAAAGGATGCACCCGTAGCGCTTTTCGATCCCGACGCCTTGCGAAGCAAGCTTCCCGAGCTACGCGCCGCAACTGCGCTTCCTACCCGACGCGGGATTCAGCACTTCCTCACCCATTGCCGAGAGGCCGGCCTGGCCGTCGCCTTGGTTCCGGAGATCTCGGGAGCCCGCGCGTACGGCGCCACCCGGTGGGTCGCGGGCCGGCAGCGTCCCTTGATGCAGCTGAGCATGCGAGGCAAGACCGACGCGGCGCTCTGGGACGCCTGCTTCCACGAACTGGGCCACGTGCTCCTGCACGATCGACGCTCGGTGTTCATCGAAACCGACGCCGGTGACCCGTCCGGGACCTCGGTTGAGCAGCAGGAAGCTGAAGCGAGGCAGTTCGCCGAAGATCTCCTCATCCCGCCCCATCACGCAAGGGAGCTCTCCGAACTCAAGAGCCCAGAGGACGCACTGGACTTCGCGGAGAGCATCGGCGTCGGCGTCGCCGTCGTGGTCGGACGTCTCGAGCGCGACGGCCTGTGGAGCTACACCACCGGCGCCCATCTCAAGACCCGTCTGGACGTAGAGCACCTGGTCGCCGAAGACACTCGACCGACCCGCACGTGGACACTGCCCGGGGCCAGCTCATGAGCATCAGCGCCGGCTCTCCGGAGATGAACTACGCCAGGCTGCCCGAGGACCTGCTGGCGGAACTGCTCGCAAGCACCCCGAGCATCACTCAACAGGTCACCAGCCTCCTCGTCCCAGCCTTGGAACGGCGCGGCGAGCTCCGCGAAACCGCAGAGCGTGCTGGATGGATAGCCAAGACGCGACCCAGCGCCACGGGGACGGTCTGCGCTGTCGACGGAGGGTTCGCCGTCGAGCGGACAGTGGCCGTGGACATAGCCATGGCAGTAGCGGTGGGCGTCGAAGGGTTTGCCGACGGCACCCCCGCGTGGGACACCAACCAGTACCGCTCCTTCCACCGCGTGCTCGTCCACGACATCGACAACGAGCGGCTTGCTCGTTCGGCGATGATCGCCCACGAACTGTCCGTGATCGCCGACGCCACGCATGACGTGCGCATCTACGACGGCAGCCACGTCACCCCGATCATCCAACTCAACAGCGGCTTCTCGTCGCAGAGCACCGACGTGAGCGGAGGTGCCGTCGAAGTCGCCGAAGAGAGCGACCTGCTCGACACGTTCGAATGGTTCGTAAACGACCCCAAGATCATCGCCATGCCGAAGTACGACTCGAGCAGAGACATCGCCAAGGCTCTCTCCGACGTCGTGGGCACGACCATCCCCGGCGACGACAAATACATCACCTCGCTCATCCTCGAAGGCGGCGAGTACATACGGCCGCGACGAGTCAGCGGCGACCCATGGCGCCAACTGCACCTGATCGCTCGTGCCGGATCGCCCGCCGAGCGGTGGGGCGCGGTCCGACGCCTCGATGAGCTGCTCGACCCTCTTCGTCACCAGGAGCTCTGCTACACCTACTGGCGACCCACCAACGACAGCCCCACCTACCGCATCGAGCTCAAGCCGGCCCTCGCCGACGACGAGACCGCGCTTCAGCTGGTCTTCGCCACGCTCGCACGTCAGATCACCGGCCCCTTCGTGCGCGAGCCCTACCCGCAGTACCTCGCCGACGTCATGGCCAAGAGCGTCGGTCTCGGCCTGTCGGCCCTGCAGACCGCATCGCTGCTGCAGCTGAATCGTCAGCATCCTGAACTGAGCGAGTTCTTGGTGCACTCGTACCGCACGGAGGGAATCTGATGAACCACGACGACACGGTCTACCGCGACGACCTCGACCCCGACCTCGAGCCCGACTTCGACCCGGACGTCGAGGACCTTCTCGGCGTGCCTGTTGCCTCGGATCGCAGCATCGCTCCGCCCACCTCCCAGGGCGAGGTCGTCGGGATCGTCGGCTCTCCATCCTCGACCGGTGAGATCACGATGGATGTGGTCGAGTCAGCGTCCGGTGCCTCGCTTCTCGGTGATCTGATCTACACCTGCCACCCCCTCGACGGCGGACGACACATGCTTGCACTGGGGTCGGTTGGGGAGATCTCCACTCACAACCGGTGGCACGAGGACCCGAACATGCGTGGCGTGTTGCGGGTCCACGGCGCCCTCCCGCACCTGTCCGGAGACGGGGACGTACGAACCGCGACGGTGCAGGTGCAGGCCGTCTATGAGACCGACGCGGCGTGTCCCCCGTTCGCCGAGAACCCCCGGGAGTCTGGAGGCGCCCTGGGGATGAGCCCCACCACCGGACAGCCGGTGCGGCGCGTCGATGAGGGACTCGTCCAGGCGCTGGTTCAGCGCCACCAGGACGACGTGGTGTACCTCGGCCGCGTGTACCGCAGCGACGTGCGCCTGCCGATGTTCGTGCGTGACTACACCGGGCCAGCTACGGACGGTGCCTACCACGTCGGCATCTTTGGACGCTCCGGCAGCGGCAAGACCGCCTTCGCCACCTACTGGCTCGCGATGCAGCTTCGGCACCCCGAGCTCTCGGTCCTGGTGTTCGATCCCCAGGGGCAGTTCGCTCGCCAGCCCGACGGCTTTGTCCTTGACTTGCAGGGGTACGCACGCCAGTTCGGCCGGGACGTGCACACCCTGTCGATCGCCGAGGACATCCAGATGCCGAAGGACGCCCCCTTGGCGCTTGAGCTTCTAGAGGGCACCTCGTTCTTCCGGCACCTGACGATTAAAATGGCCCTCAACCGTGAGGCCGCCGTGTCCGAGCTCGAGCGCAAGCTGCAAGCCGTCGAGGACTGGGAGGACTCGCCAGCGGATGAGGTATTGCGCGCCATCCTCCAGGCGTTGGCTGATGACGACCAGGCCCTCCAGCGCATCTTCTCGGGCAAGCCGCAGCGGGAACGGCTCACCACGTCCCTGCTTTTGGCGCTCAGCGACGAGAGGGAGTTCGGCCATCTCCTGGCGGACTTCGGTCCGATCCATTCCCTGTTCACGCGTGAAGCGACGCGGGGACAGCGGCTCAGTCTTCGGTGGCTGCTTCATCGCGTGCTCGACCAAGACGTCAGTCCCAAGCCGTACGTCATTGTGGACTTGAGTAGCCGATCGGGCACGCCGTGGCTGGACAGCGCCGAGACGAAGGCGCGCCTCATGCGCAAGATCGCCCATGAGCTCCGCCAGATGGCCGAGCGGACATGGCGCGAAAGTGGAGGCAACCTCATCAACTGCTCAGTGGTCTTTGACGAGGCGCACCGTTTCGCCCCGGCGAAGGCCGAAGGCGAGGAGGTCGAACGCCTTAGCGCGCGTCTCGTGGACTACGTCCGCGAGACCAGAAAGACCGGCCTCGGCTGGACCTTCATCACCCAGGAGATCGGCTCGCTCAACCCCGGCATCTTCACCCAGCTCCGCGTACGTGCCTACGGATACGGCATGACCAGCGGTTCGGATCTGAACAAGCTTCGCGACGAGGTGGGACGCGACGCATCCCTGTCGCTGTACCAATCGTTCCCCGACCCGAACTCGCTGAGCGAGAAGGTCTACCCGTTCATGATCACCGGCCCCGTCAGCCCGCTGAGCTTCACTGCAGCGCCGATCTTCTTGCAGGTTTTCACCGACGAGGCGGAGTTCCGCGACGCCAACCACGCCGTCTTCGAACCAGGGGGGAGCTAGCGGGCTGGCCGCGGCCTCGACCCATCGCGCCCAGAGAGCAGCGGGCCGCCACCGGGCCACTATTGCGGCCCAAACACCGGTGGCGGGTCAGGTGTAGAGGCGCCAGGTGTTCGGATCGAAGGAAAGCCAGCTCGTATCACGCTGGCTGCGTGGCAACGCCCACCTCTCGCGCCAGAAGGCCGCTACGTCGTCGGCGGCATCGTCGAAGAAGTCGAGGTCGTGCTCGTCGCCGCGCAGGTACGAATACGAGTTGCGGGCGAGTGGATTGAGGAACACTTCGCGCTGCACCCCGTGGAAGCGCATCGCTCGGGACGGCAACCCCAACGCCTGCAACGCCTTCTGGATCACTTCGCGGCGATTGCGGAAACCTGGAGCGCCCCACCGTTCGTGCCGGTGGCTTGCTCCGGCGGAGCGTTGCATCGCGAACGCGGCGAGTTCTTCATAAATGTCGCCCGAGAAGTGGAAGTCTCCGCTGCCGCGAGTAAACCCGACCGGGTGCATGACAAGACTTCCGTCGCGTCGGCGGACACGGTTGTAGACCGACGAACGTCCGAGGGCGGAGGACGTGGTGATGAGCGCGAGCTGGGCCTGTGGATCGCGGCCCGCGATGAGAGTTTCGCGGTGGCCGTAGCGTTCCGCGAACGTCTCGCGAACCTCACGCGACCCGGCGATCATGGCCATCAGCTTGCCGCCCAGCAAGTTCGAGTAAGGCGGCACTGCACCGAGGACGAACGCGTCCATCACCGAAGTGAGCCGCTCTCCTCTTTGATCTGCATTCCAACCGATCCGCTGGTCACGGCTGTTCAGGGCATAGACCGGGTCGGCGAGACCGATGAGTCCCATCACGGCATCGTTGTGCGCAGTGTCGACCACAAGGAAGCGCAGTCGCCGGCCGTATCCCCCAGAGACTGGCACCGACCAGTGCAAGCTGCACCACCGCCACAGAGGGGCGTCGGGGCTGCGGTAGGTGTCGACGGGAACCAGGCGCGGACGGATTCGCGACGGCGCAACGTCGATGCCGGCAGCCAGACGCTCGATAAACGCCGGCTCCTTCTTCGCCAGTGCCGCCCTGCCGCGGTTGCGCAGTGCCTTCACTGCCTCGAGGTGTAGCCCCCTCAGGTCGTCCTTGCCATTTGCGACCGGCGCGATCAGGCCGGTAGAGAGGAGTCGAAAGCCCTGCTGTTCCAGATGCTCCGCAACCCTCGCGCGAAGCCGGACCGCTTCCGGATCATCGTGCTTGCCAGCCTCGTCGTCAGTCGGGCGAGAGTCTGCGTCGGATGCCTGTCCGAGCGGTGCGCCGCGTTCGGAGTGCGGGTTACGCGGTGCTGATGTTGGCTTTGGAACAAGCGGCGAAGTCTCCATGAGCTGCACCATGCGCAAACGCTGAGCCGCCGTAGGCAACGCATGTCCCGACTCGAACTCGGCCATCTGAGAGACGCTGACCCCGACCAACTCCGCGAGACCCGAGTCAGTCATTGCAAACTCGCGGCGCAGGCGTCGCACAATGACCGGCACTGCGTCAGGCTCCGCACCTGCGAATGCTGCATCGGTCATGCTCGAAGTATGTCGGAGGTATCGCGGTGAACTACGACCGAATCGCGGGCCCCGGCAAGCTCAGCGGACTTGACGCGGGCATCTCGGTACCGCCTCGTTAGCCAGCACGCGTCACGTGCCGCTTGGCGGCTGAGAGTCAGACGACGCCCTGCCGCAACCGCGCGAGTTGTGTTGCTGTAGCGAACGAGACTCCTCTCAATCGTTGCCGTACTCGCCTTCGTAGTAGTCCATGTCCTCGTCACTTCCTTGGGCGTTGAAGACGACCGGTAGGTCGGCGGTCTCGATGAGTTCCGCTCCATCGAGGACGAGTCCGCAGTTGCTGCACCCGAAGTAGTCGGACGCGACGGTGAGCTCAATGGTGGCTTCGAAGTCGTCCGGACCGACCTGATCCCACGACACTTCCGTGTTCAGCACTTCCTCTCCCTCGAGCATGCCCACGTATCCGCACGCGGTGCAGCTCGCGTCTGCGCTGTGCTTTAGTCCCGCGTCAACGGGACGGCCCGGGCGCCACTGTCCGGCAACTCGCGCGGGAAGGGTGCCCGCGGTGTGTTGGGCGAGGCGTTGTTTGGCACGCTCCATCAGCATCTGCACCCGGTTGGTGAGGTTCTGGGCGTTCGACGCCAGGTACGCGTTGACGATGTCGTCGCGGTCTCGCCCGACGAGGTCGGCCATCTCGAGGTCGAGGGCGTGGACGAGGATGGCCGCCTGCGCCCAGTACCGGGGCCACCAGGCCGCCTCGGGGATGTTGGTGAATCCGGCGGTACTTCCGTGCAGGTAGTCGTTGCGGGCGTTGGTGATATGGCCTGCTTCGGTCTCGTTGAATGGCCGGAAGGCCTTCTGACACCGCGAGTACAGGGTCTTCGCGCGCACCGAGGTGAAGCGGGCGTCGCCTTCGACGAGGCCGCTTGCGATGAGGAGGTTCCTGCCGTCTTCGGTCGGCTCGGCGATGAGCAGCGGCGAGACGCGCGCAAGTGCAGCTTTGGCGAGGAGCTCTAAGGCGAGGGAGGCCCAGAGCGCCTGCTCCTCGAACGGGCGGGCGTCATCGGGGTCCATGGCGCGGTTCACGAAAAGCTTTGCCTTGGTGAACAGTGCGTCATGGTCGTAGGGAGTGCTCACGTTGGCTCGTTGGCATACCGGATCGCGAGGCGCTTCATGAGCCGGTCGGGTTCACTGGAGGCGTCATCTCTGGCGTGCAGGAACTGGTGGTTGTCGATGGCGAGGACCTGCCCGGCTGTGGCCCATTCGAACGGCGTGGCTTGCTCTTGGGCGGCCTGCGTAAGGACCAGGCTTGCTCGGGCGGCTCGAGGATCGGCGGGTGTCATGCAGACGGGGTCGAAGCGAAGGCGCTTTCCGTCGAGTGCTGGGGCTAGGAAGGCGGTACTACCGCTCCTGACGGTGAACAAGCCTTCTCTCATGTCGCACAGCTGCGGCCAGGAGAACTGGGCCAACTGCATACCCCAGAGCAGTGTTGGCACGGCGCTTGGCGCATCGACGGAGAGCAGAAGGACATCTGGCGGCATGCGGTGGTGGGCGCAGTCGCTGTGGAAGGGTTGGCGACCGGTGCCGTATCGAGCGCTGATCGAGCGTTGGTGGGAGTCTTCCTCTTTCGTCGGCTTCAGCACCTCGATCGGTCGTTGCCCGGGCCGTGACAAGGCGGTGCTCCAGCCTTCTTTGCGGACCCAGTAGGCGAGACGGTCGATTCCGCCGTCGGTGGTCGCGAAGCCGTTGCGACGCACCTCGTCGACAATTTTACCTAAGGACTTCAATGACTGCATGTTCGCCCATGACCGCCTAACTGCGCGCCATCACAGCGGGGCTACGCCTGGTGTTGAGCAGAAGCGCGCGGGGCAGCCTCGCTTCCCATCTACGTGTCGTGGCACACCGCACCCTCTCCTGACCTGAGGGATCTGATGACTCGGCTTCGCCCGGGCTAGCAGCCGAACCTCATCGACGCCCGTTGATACTTCTTTGTACTTTTTCATACTTTTGGTACTTCGCCCGATCGGTCACAGAACTGGCTAGCATCCACGACATGCTGCCGGGGGCTGTGCTGGACGACGTCGTCGATGTGATCCGCGAAGCGTCGGAGGGCCTTCGCCGGCGCATCGTCGAAGGACGCGTAACCCAAGAACCCGACATGACGTCGCGGGTCGTGCAAGAGATCGAAGTGCGCAGTGCGAGCGTGCCGGGCGTGACCATCGAGTTCACCGTCATCGACGGACTGGGTCCCGGAGCCGCGGAGAACACCATCGGCGCTGACGTCTTGGGCGTCGTCAGGATCGAAGTCGAGGGCCGCCGGCAGTCGAAAGGCTTCTTGGCCCAGTCCAAGCGTGATGGCCAGGACGGTCTGCACCTCGATCCCGCTCCTCCCGAAGACGAGGGCGGTGCCTACTCGCACTGGTTGTGGCGGGGCGACGAGGTTCGCCTCGAACGCAGCGGCACCATCCACATCACGAAGCCCTCGGCGCGGCTGGCCGAGCAGTGCGAGAACATGCTGCGACTCACCCCGGCGTCGTTCGTCTTTGTCTACTCCCCGGATCAGATCGCCGTGGTGAGCGCCACGGCCGTCAAGGCGCACCGGTCCGCACCTCCTCGAACGAAGAAGTTCAAGCCGTTAGGCACCAAACAGCTGGACGATTTCTTCGTGCACGTCCTCGACTGCTTCATCGGTGACGAGAGCCTGTCGGCCGCCTCAACGGAGGAGCTGCGCCAGCTCGCCCTCACACAGCGTGCGTCGACGGCTTGGCTGCTGAGAGTGCGCGACGAGCAAACCGATGATGAGGACGGCGCAGGCGGAGCCGCCCGCTAATCCCAGCGTCACGATGATTCCCCCGGGCCGACCCCGGGTCAGTCGTAGGCCGTCGAGACGGCGATCGAGACGATCGGGTCTACGGAGCCTCCACCGGCGAGCCACTCGACAGCTGTCATGTCGTCCAACTCCTCGTGAGGCGCCTCAGCGAGGAGTCCTTCAACGCTGTACGGGTGCATGCCCGGGGAGAGCTCTCGCAACACGAGCTGCAGCTTGGGCAGCCGTTGCCCGTCGGGAAACTGCCACTCCGGGAACCGGACGTTGTGACCAGGACCCACCGCATACAAGACCTGCTGTTCCGCCCACTCGAGCACCTGGTCGGTCGTGCAGCTCAGCAGCTGCGCTACCTGATGCGCAGTGAGTTCTGGAGAGGCTTTGCGTCGCGTTTCTTCTGCGCGCCTGCGTAGGGAGGCGCGAGCGGCCTCCTTGCGCGCCGGGTCGAAGGAGTCGGGTGGTGCTCCAGAGTCCAGAAGGAACTGCCGCTCTGCAGGCGTCAGCGGTTCATCGGCACCTAGCGGGTCGTGTCCCACGCAGACACGCTACGCCTGGCAGTGCGGTTCGAATACAGCACGCCTGTCGCACCACCGGCCGGTGACGCGGTCGAGGCCGGTCCGTCGTCGGACCGGCTAAGCGCGACCTCGCTCCCTGAGGCCCGCCACGTCTCCCCGATTGAAGGCGGCAGACGGGCGGTCGTTTCGACGTACCGCCAAGCACGGGCTCATCGACCCGGAAGGAGGTGAAGCGGAATGGCCGAGGGAACCAGACGCAACCAGTTGCCGTGATGGCCTTCGCTTGCCCCCCAGGTACTGACCTCCACGACCGCTGCCTCCAAGCCACCGTCGAACTCGACGATGATGCGGCGCGGCGGAGACGATCCGAGAAGATCTACGAGCGAGCTGACGTGCTCGCCCGGGGTCCTTAGCCGGTTGATGTGCGAGTGCGGCGTAAGCGTCTCGATACGTACACGGGCCACGGTGTTGTCCGAGGGGTCGCGCCGCACATCGCTGACAGCTGCTCCGTGGTTTAGGTTGACACCCACCATGAGCAGCGCTCGTTGCTCCAGTTGCATCCGAACATCGTCTTGGTGATCATCCAGTGGCGTGAACGCCGCCTCCAGGGCGTCAACGTACGAACCGATCGCGTCGGCTCCGCCGACGACCTCGATACTGGATCGGTCGCACCCGATGGACACCAAGTGATCGACGACGCTGCCGGGAGCCGGGTTCACCACTCGTATGGACTTCGCCCCTCTCGCGAGCGTGTCGGCGAGCATCCCCGTCGTGACTAGATCTGTGGCCGGCATGCTGTACCCCACGACGTCGATGGTGTCGGCTGCGTGCAGCGCCTGAGCTGCGTCTCGCCATAGCTGCCGAGTCAGTGGGTTGGCGTAGAAGGCTGATTTCGCGGCCGCCGGCGGGACGATGAAGGGCACGCGACCGGGCAGTCGCAGACGCCGTGTCTCGGTGCTGTCATGTTCCTCAGTCCAGCGCTGCGAGTTGCCCAAGCGGTTGATCGTCGCTCCGGTCGTGTCTCCTGAGACCCAGAACGTGTCCACCGATCCGTGAAGCTTCAGCAGCTGGAACGTCGTCGCAGATCCTTCGCGGAAGGTCTGAACCTCGGGAACTGGTGGGCGATCCTGGATGGTGTGGTGACCCCTGACGACGTTGTTCAGAGTCCAGTCCACTCGCCACTGCGATCCGACGAGGTGCTCGACCAGCGTGTCGTAGTTGAATGTCGCGACCGTGGAACGCCTGGCATGCAGAGCACCGATGAAGCGCTGGAAAGCCCACGGTGGCGCGTCCCGCACCGTCACATTCTGGGCCTCGAGCAAAACCTCACGCACGAGCTCCGATATCTGCAAGAACAACGCGTGATTGCGCGCGTTGGCCACTTCGTCCAGATCGGGCTGCGGTTCGGCAAGTCGAGAAAGCCACGTCTCGAACCGGCCCCCCGAGAACGACGCGGGCACATCGACTCCCGCCAGCCGAAGACGCCGCGCGATCTCAGTACCTAACGCGTCCGTCAGCGGCATGCGACCTTCCGACAGCGCGTAGGAGAAACCTGCCCCGAGAATCACCACGTGGTTCATGACCGAGATCGTCGCACCTCCCCGAGCGCGAGGGTCTCGCCGGAAGCAGTTGCGTTTTCAGTACCGTTCACCTCGACGAGCAAACTCCCGGCGCGAGGATCGGCGACAAGATGGCGAAGCGTGTAGAAGTCACGTTGGTGGACGACCTCGATGGAAGCGCCGCGCAACAGACGATCACTTTCTCCCTCGATGGATCGGCATACGAGATCGACTTGAGCGACGAGAACTCGAACCGATTGCGAGACGCGCTGGCCCGCTACATCGAAGCCTCGCGAAAAGTCTCCAGCACGCCGGGCCGCCGCCGGACACGCTCCGCGTCGCGCCCCGCCGGCTGACGCGCGCAGCCCTGTTGTCTGCCCCGCTCACCGGTCAATGGCTTGCCAACACACGCACGCAAACTGCGGTCCAGTTCTCGTCGAGCGTCGCCACCAGTCGGTACACTGGACCACCAAGAACGGAGTGATCACGATGACAGTCGACGAGCAGTGGCAGCGCGAGCGTGCGATCCGAGACGCACGGCAGACCAACATGCTTGAAGGTACTCGCAGCACTCCCGCCACCCGGGCCGATGAGGACGCATACCAGCGTGGGGAGATCGACCTGTCGCAACTGAGCCAGAGGGTGCGAGCGCGTTACGGCCTCGCGTGACAACACGCCCCTGGGAGGTTGGCGGCCACGACGAGCGGTGGGACGGCTACTTTGCTGGACCGGACCTCGCCGTCCTCGCCAACAAGGTCGGCGCGACTACGCCCGATGAGTTGCACGCGGCGGAGAACGATCTCCTCGAAGTGCGTTTCGTCGAGCTTCGCACCGGTGCAGTCTGTCTGTCGCGCTCGTACGACACCCAACACTTGAAGGCCATCCACTTTCATCTTTTTCAGGACGTCTACGAGTGGGCTGGCGAGGAGCGAACCGTCGGGCTGCGCAAAGGTGGCGGCGACTCCTTCATGCCCCCACTCGAGATCGAACGTCCTCTCGAACACGTGTGGCAACGCGTGGCAGAGACCGACAAGTTGCGCTCGATCGAGGCAGACGAGCTACCCCATGAAGTGGCGTATCTGTACGACTACGTCAACTTCGCTCATCCGTTCCGCGAGGGAAACGGTCGGACGCAGCGAGAGTTCTTCGACCAGCTGCTGTCCGAATCTGGCCGCGGCATCAACTGGCAGCTGATCGAGAAGGACGACCTGCACACTGCCTGCCACGTCGCCCGAAACGACCAGGACCTGGAACCGATGGAGCGACTGTTCGCTACCATGCTCAACGGCAACCCGGCGTACCAGTTATGAGAGTTGGCGGTCCTTGAGCGACTCCGCGGCACCAGGCGGGAGCAGCGCCATCTTCTGTTGCCTTCTCTCTGCGCCCTGGATCATTGACGGGCCGCTAGCTGGGTATGTCGTGCGAGCGGGCGCAGCGATCGTTCAATCGCTTCCTGCAGTCGCCCGAAGTGCCTGGCGCAGGGTGCGAAGGTCTTCCAGCTGCCAAGGCATCTCCTGGGCGTCGGCTCCTCGCTGGGCTGGGTCGAGGTAGCGGCTCCATGCGATGCCAAAGAAGCAAGTCTCGTCGGGGATAGCGGGACCGTCTGTGAAGTGGTCGATCAGCCACTTTTCGGCCGTGTCAGCGTCGAGCAGACCTGCGGTTGGCTGGTCTCGGGCCGGGTCCTCCTGGCCCGTCTTCTTCACGACGGCATGGTTGGTGCACGCGTAGAGCATCTCTGCGACGTCGTCGTTGCCTTTGCCGAGCTCGTGCATGCGAGCCACGATCTTTGCCACGGTGGAGGCCGGGACGACGTGCTCCAGCACCAGCTTGCCGCTCCACGAGGCGTGCGGCAGTCGGTCACCGTTCTTATCCACGACCAGTGCGAGCGCGGCTGGCGACCAAGCCGCGTCGAACCCGTACTTGTGCGCCAGCGGTTTGTCAGCGCCGGTTCGCAACCGAGGCACTTCCCAGATGTGGTGGATGGTCTCGCGCGCCACCCGACGCATGACCGATCGCGCCTTCTTCGCGCCCTTCGATTCAGGCAGTGCTTCGGCCTGCCGCAGCGCTGAGACGATGCCGGGAGTCACAGTCATAAGGGCATTCGCGTCGTCAGTGTCCCGGCGATCGTTCCGCTCCTCCCCCTCTCGGGCGCCATAGAGGGTGGACATTCCCAGCACCGTGTCGCGGGTCGTCGCATCCACGTTGAGCGGGTGGCCCTCGGGCACGGCTGGGCCGTCCTCGTAGAATGGGGAGTCGGCACAGGTCGTCATGACGCCATCGTGTCGGGTGGAGCTGCAGCACGGTCGGCGGCGCGCGGCGCATCCGTCCCGTCGGGGCTGGGACAAGCGTGGGGCCTTTCACCGGGACCCGAGTTGGCAGTCAAGTCGCAGCCTTAGAGGACGTAACCCCTGGGCCTGTAGGCATACTTCGCGCAGTGCTGTCACAGCCCGTAGCTGTACGGGGCTGGCGTGTTCCAGAACTCTCGCTCGGTCGTAGCAGCAGTCGCGGGCAGCCTCGAGCCGACGGCTGCCCGCAGCTCCTGACAGTCGCTGAGCCACCACGGAGTAGACGCGTGGCGGTAGGTGCCGCCGACATTAAGTGAGCCCGAGTGTCGAGATGCGTGTAGCAGCGCTTACGCCGGATCGTCTGCGGACGAAACCTCCGAGGCCCCGGAGCCGGAAAGGAACGCGACGAGCGAGTGCACAGCGTGGTCATCCAAGCTCGTCCTGTTGCGGTCGTAGTGCATGGTCGTTCGAGGGTCTGAATGCCTTGCGAGGTCTTGGACTTTTCGGAGCGATGCGCCGGACTCCAGCGCGTTGGTGATGGAACTGTGCCGCAGCAGGTGCGGGGTTACTCGCGCGGGGATGCCTGCCTGTCGGGCCAAGTAGCCGACGATCCTGTAGGTCCCCCGGCGGCAGAGCGGCTGCCCGTCGCGTCCGCGCAGTAGTTGACCGTGGGTACGACCCTCGGCAGCCGCGTCGAGTGCACGCAGTACGGGCACTGGGAGCGGCATGCGAGCGGGGACATGTCCCTTGCCGGTGAAATGAAGGACCCGGTGTCCGCGCACCGTCTGCTGATAGTCCTCAATCTGGATCGAACACGCCTCACTGGATCGCAGCGCCATGCACGCGAGGAGGTACGCGATCGCGCAGTCGCGCGCCGACCGCTTCGAACCTGCTTCGAGGAGAGCTCGCATCTGTTGGCGGTCAAGGCCGATGGTGTCCGTGACCCCTCTGGAGAGTCGTGGCCGTCGCGCCAGAGCCGCCGGGTCCCGAGCGATGATCTCCTCATTGAAGGCGTAACGGTAGAAGCCCCTCACGGGCACCAGCGCCGTGTGAATGGTCGAGATCTTTTGGTTCTGCTCCTCCTGCAGGTACTTGATGTAAGTCTCGACATCCGCGCGTTTGGCTTGAAGAGGCTCGATCGAGTTGTCCCTGCACCAAAGCAGCCATCGGTCGAGTTGATAGGTGTAGGTCAGCAGGGTGTTGTTGGCGTAGGGGAGCAAGAAAGCTCGGCGAACTTGCTGGGCATCCGGGTAGGTCATCTGGCCATCAGGCCCCAAGAGTGCGAACCGGCGCAACGGCGAGTTTTGGCCGCGACCGGGTGTTGTCCCGCGCAACGTTGATCTCGCGCTGCCACCCCTTGAAACGTCCCGACCGACATTCTGCAAGGGCGCCTCGTGGGTGGTCGTGGGCCGTCGGCAGTTCGGGCTGGTAACCTCGCAACACCGAGATCTCCGGACCTCGGCCACGCACACCGCTTCGATCCCTCGAAGCCTGGTCGTCGAGGCAACATCGAGCTCGGCGCCGCGTGAGGGCTGGCACCGTCTCCTGACGGCCACCTCGGCACTCGTGCCGGAAGACCAGCAATCACCTCCAGGTCGACAGCAAGTCGAGCCGGCCCAGCGTGGGACTGACAACAAGAGTCAGCCCCATGGTGGATTGGATGTCACAACCCGATGAAGTCGGTTTGTGACGGCGGGGTCGGGACACCCGTCTCGGCCCGCGGACCACTCCGCGAGCGTGTGACCGCAGGAAGGCGGCCACATGAACACCCAGCAGGACACTCAGAACACCAACGTCGGCAAGGAGAAGAACCCGCACAAGACCGACCTGGATCGCACCTTCCCGGTACTCAAGCACCGTCCCGCCCCGTTGGCGGTGCCGCCAGCGGCCAAGGTGCTCGCACCGGTGCGCACGGCGCTGCTCAAGAACCCGGAGGTCAACCTCCCCGAGGGTGCGGCCGGCGTCGTCACGGCGGGGCTGGTCGACCCGGCCCGGTTCCGCATGCTCACCGAGGCCCATGGCACCGCGGCTGGCGAGTCCACTTCGTTGCTGAACCGCAAGCGCGTGGGCGGTGGCGTGCTGTTCTCCACCCCACAGCACGATCGGCTCATCGACATGGGGGTCCTGCCAGACGTCGCTGGCGCTCGGTGGACTCATCTTCTCCACAACCAGCTCGACGTGGTCTCGGGCGAGCTTCCCACGGCTCACCTGGGCACCGCCGAGGGGCCGGACGGTCACTACGCCATGCTCGAGCTCGACGTTGCCGACCATGCTGAACTCGCGGCTCGCGTCGAGGAGGCCTTCACCAAGACCGTCCCCGACCAGGCAGCTGCCGCCAACGACTACACGGACTCGATCCTGCAGTCGGGCGTGAAGGAGCCCTTGCTTCTGGTGGTGATGAAGGTGGTCTTCGGTGACTCGTCGCCCGACGAGTTCTACTTGGTCAGCGTCGACGGCAACTCCCGCCTGGTGTCGTTGTGGAAGGGCCGCACCGGCGGGAGCACCGCGGACGCTGCGGCCGCCTGCATCAAGGCAGTCATCGGTGTCCCAGCTGGCAAGTCGTGGAAGAGCGTGAGCCAGCGCCAGACGCGCGACCGACTGACCGAGCAGGTCAAGCTGGTCAACAAGGGCCTCAGCGAGAAGCAGTTGACCGAAAACACGATCAGGGCAGGCCACACCCTCACGGCACCAACTGTGGTCGTCGTCGGCGGCCGCAACACCGCAGGCGATGCTGCGCTCACGGACATGGTCGCCGCCCGCGACGACCTGATCGCCACGATCCACACCGACGCGACACCCTGGTCCGAAGCTGCGCAAGCAGAGCAAGGCATGTCGCGGCTGCTACGACGCGCGCTCGCCGGCAACCTCCTGACCGAGGAGCAGTACCGGGTCGTCGAGGGTCAGTGCACCCCGGCCGAGATGAACAGCCTGGTCGGGCTCCCGCCACATCGACTGTGGGCTGCAGCCTTGACGCTCCAGGTCCTCCTCAACCCGTGGTATGAGACCAACGGCACGGGCGTGCTGTTCCGGGAGGAGTTCAACGCCAAGAACCCGACCCGGTTGATGATCGGGCGCAGCGTGGCGTCCACCGCGCTGTCGGGATACCGGTCCTCCCCGACACTCGGCCTGGCCCTGAACGCGTTCAGCGACGGCGGACCCATTGCCGGACTGATTTGGGAGTACCGCTTCAACCTCACGGGGGGAACTGATCCAGTCAAGGTGCTCGACGGACTGCTCCAGACCGCTCTGGGGCCGGCAGGAGCCAAGCGCCGCAACGCTCGAGCGCAGCTTTGCGTGCTGGGCGGCACCGCGGCCATGATTGACGGCCTGATCACCCGAGACCGGGGATCGAAGCTGACCGACGACGGCAAGCGCGCACCGCGGCGCGTGCCCTACCGGATCCGCCCGTACCGGCTTATCGACTCGCTCGCCGCCACCGACGGCGGCCTCCGCGCCCTCCACTCGCTAGCGGTCGCGCACGTCACTGGCAAGGCCGCCAAGCAGTTCCACACCACCGACGACCCCAACGGGAAGTTCCACGACGGCGACGCCAAGCTCGACGCCGCCGGCGCCCACGCGACCATCGAGCTCGAGTGGGACGTTCTCACGGTCGCCGACCCGGCCCGTGCCGAAGACGCCATCTCGGCCGCCGGCCATAGTTCCGGCAGCGGCAAGTCAAAGGACGAGGCGGTGCGTCTGCGCGAACAGATGGTGGGTGCCGCCAAGGAGGCCCTCAAGACGATCGAGAAGCTCGACGCCCTGGCGAAGACGCGAGGCGCCGACGTGTTCGGATCCTACGACGCCGTCGAGGACATCAAGGCTCAACTGCAGAGCGCCCGCGACCTGCTGAACGCCTCCGGGCCGAAGCAGTCAGTCATCTTCGACGACCTCGACGAGGACGACATCGACGACGATCTGGACGACGACGATCTGGACGAGGACGACCTGTGAGGCCGCACCGCGAAATGGCTCGAGGCATTGCCAGCGCCGCCAAGGCGCTGCTTCCTGCGCTCGACCCAGGGATGCTGGACGGTGATGGCCTGGTTGATGGCCGGGCGTTGCGGGCTGCGACAGTGACGGTCGACCAACTTCTCCGCACCCGCCGTGGTCCGACCGCAGCCATCTACATCACTTGGGACGTTCGCGGAACCTGTCGGTACGTGGGCAGTGCCCGGCGGCCAACTTCCCAAGCAGCTGTTCGAGGCCGGCTGCAGGAGCACATGGCGATAGACGGTCGCAGAGACCGGTGGTACGCGATTACCGTGCTGCCGATCCGACCGAGGCTCGGAATCGACCTCGTTCGTGAATGCGAGGGGATCATCGCGCGTCGGCTCAGGCCCGTGGAGGGCAGCACGCATCCGGTCCCTTCGACCGAGCGGCCGCTACGTGAGGTGCTCGCACAACAGCTGGTCGCGGCTGATTGAGGGCTGTCACGGATGAGGGACGGATGCCCAACGGGCATCCGTCCCTCTGTCTCCAGCAGTCTGGCGGATACCCACGAAATACGAGATAACCGATGAGGATGAAGCGCTGGATTGTGATTCCCGCGCTGCGGTCGGGAGCGTTGCCCTTGATACTTGCGTTAGCGGACCGCAGCAAGGCGGTTCCCGGACGAAGGTTGAGGCTGCATGTCGTTGGGGACGGAGCAGGACATGCGCTCGTTTCACTTAGTGAACACGCTGGTGCGCGATGCCTGCGCGTTGGTCATGGAACGCGATGTCCCGTTGCTAGCCACCACCGAGCGAGTCGTAGTTGCGCGCCTTCTCGTCTACTTGGATCGAGCGGTACGACAGCACGAGCAGCTGCACGACTACGACGTCGACTTCGAGTACGAACGCGCGGGCGTCAACGTGAAGGGCTTCGCTGGACGTCGAGCACAAGATGCAGATGGAATACAAGCTTCGTTTCGTCGCAAGATTGTTCCTGATCTACTCATTCACAAACGAACAGTGAACGACGCGACGTCCAACCTCTTGGCAATCGAGGTCAAGACCGATCCGGACGCAGGACTCGGGCCCGATCAAACCAAGCTCACCTTGATGACAGACCCCGACGCCTGGGCGGCCGTTTATCCGGTTGGCGTCCGAGGTGGCACCAGGCTCGCGCTTGGAAGAGGCCCCAGGCCGCGTGACATCGACACTGCCGCATTGCCGCACGTTGTTCATCCATACGCTCATGGGGTCCTGATCGACTTCAGGACTGTTGGACAGTTCCCCGCTCTTCAGTGGTTCCACCGACGCGTCTGAGTTGGCACGTTGACCGCAGACGGCGGCGCGCACGGAAGCCGTGAAGACGGGATCCGGGTTCTATCAACGCCGACCGGGCTTCAACCAGTTCGCCATTGTCTCCCTTAGGCGCCGCGCAGCCTCCCTGGCGCGTGCCGCGTGGTTTGCACCCGCTGCTATCGCAGGCACCGAGTCGACCGTCCACCACCAAGGTCACCGCGGCTCGTCCTTCGGAGACGCCTCCCGGCCGACCATGCCGCGGAAACGTCTGAGCGCTGACAGCACTAGGTTCACCAACTCCTGCGCGCCTTCGAGGGATAGCAGGTGCGACGGTAGCTACCTGATCAGGTCCTCCCGCCAGGGCCGTTATGGATGAGGTTGTAGAGCGGGCGCTCGTTCTTGATTGCGGCCACCTCTGCCTCGGCAAGCTCCTGTTCGCTGTCGAACCGTTCGTACTTGCTCTCGGCGACCTCGTTCCACCAGGTTTTGGTCTTCAGGTGTTCGTGCTGCCGCTGGAACACTGGACGAATGGTTCGGCCGACATAGAGCAGCTGACCACCCGAGTCGAAGTGCCGGTAGAGGGTGGGACGACCGGGACTAGCTGGTTGCGGGGCAGCCGGATTAGCAACGAGAGCGCGGACCGCCCCTTCGGCCCAGTCGTCGAGGTCCAGGAAGTCGATCTCGTGCGGCCAGCGCTCGGCTATTGCCCGCTTGGCGTGGTCTGCAGCGGCTTCGCGGCCCTCGCTCATCAAGCGGGAGGCCGTGTACGAGTCGAAGTACTTCGAACGTGCGTAAGCCATCTGAGCCGTCTCATCAAAACTCTCGATGCCGGCCTCGAACACGGAGTAGGCCACCTCGTGGTCGCATGCCGGGTGCTGCAGGACCTGAGCTGCCAACTCAGGGATGGCTGCCAAGAAGCCCAGCACCTCTCGGTCGACGTTTGGATGGCCGAGGAGCAGCCTGCCAAACCTCGGGTCGCGACCCTCGATGCCGTAGCCCCGGAATCCCGTGGCAACCTCGGTAAGCCACCCCAGAGTGTCGGGTGTGATGGCCGGGTTGTTCGCCAGGGCGTAGTGAACGGGCGTCGCGTGCGTACGGCTACCCGTGAGCTGGTTGGCCAAGCTGACCGGAAGGCGCGGGTTGGACGCCAGGTAGCGCTGCGCAGACTCCGGACCGCTATCGGCGATGTCGCTCAGCACGTCATCTGGTGCGAGGGGATGAAGCGCGGCGGCCTTGGCGATCGACACCTTCGCCCGTGCCCCGGCCCCCATTCCTTCATAGAGCAGCCTCACGGCTGCCGGAGGAAGGGAGTCGTCACCGAGCATTCGGCGCGCCTGGCCGAGGTTGCCGCGCCGCACCACCCACTCTGCCTCATCCACTCGAGGGTCCCGGTCACCCGGCCACGGCCCCGCGTATTCGGTCTGTTGGGTTCGTAGGCGCGACACAACGCGGTAACGGCGAGCGTCGTAAACGAAGTAGCCGCCGATTCTCAACTCGTCTCTAGCGTGCGAGACCGATCGACTGTGGCAATGCGCACCTCGATGTCCCTGCAAGCGTTCGTCGGACACGTAGCCGCCGTGGCGATGCTGTTCGCCGCACAACGGGCAGTCGATTACGACCTGGATGTATGAGCCGTCCCAAGGGCCTCCTTCGACATCGCCCGAACGCCATCGGATCGACCTCAGGATTGGCCACGTCTCGCGGACATAAGCCACAGGAGCCCAGCGACCGGAGCGGCGAGCGACTGCCCGCCCGTTCACGATGTCGTAGACCTCGTCGCCGGAGCGGAAGGGTTCCAGCACTTCCATCACGTCGCCAAACTACCGGCGTCGACGCCGTGACACCTGCGCGTGACCGCAAGCCCGGTGCGCGTGGCGATCAAGACGCACTGGAGCCACGACTCGCTTCCGCGGCGATCAGCTACGACCGCGCTGAGCGCTCAGCCGCGGAACGGTGTGTTCGGCCGCTCTCGGACGATCGCCTCCCCATGTACGACGTCGTAGACCTCCTCGACTCCCACCAAGGGAAACGACTGTCCTTCCAACCGGATCTGCGGAGCTGCGTTCTCGACGGCCGTGACGAAGATTGGCAGGGCGCGTCCCAAAGCGCGGATCGCCTGGTGCGTTTCCCGGTGGGTTTTGCGGATGGCCTGGGTCGATTCCAGCGTCCCCCGCGTCGGGAACTCCTCACGCAGGCGATGGAAGGCTTCGTTGCGGGTTCGAGCCATTGGGCTCCAAGACCGGGAGTTGTAGAGCGTCGCTGAGATCTGAAGGGGCTTCAATGCGCGCGGACGCCCGCCGAACCAATCGACCAGGGCGGGTGCCTGAGAGTGGAACACCCATCCCTTCGGATCGCGAGTGCCGACCGTCGCAGCGGCCTCCAGGACCTCGACCCTCTTGCGGCTCATCGCCGGAATCCTGGCCGCCAGCAGTGGGTCGTCGATCGCTACGCGAAGCGCGATGTTGGTCAGGTAGTGCCCGATCGACACCAAGTACTGCGCGACGCCCTCCAGCGTGAAGCCCAGCCGCAGCGAGTTCCAACGGGCCTCGACCAAGCCGTCGTGGCGTCCGAATCGTTGCGGAAGCGTGCCCAACAGACCCGCGCACTCGCACATTGCGGTCAGCGCCAGAAAGCCGGACTGCGCCGCTCCGTTGCAAAGTCCCGAGATCTCCTGCCAACGCGCGTGATCGCGGCCGGCCCGTTCCTCGAACTCGAAGCTGTCGAAGGTGCTCAGATGCCCTGCCATGCGTTGCCCAAGACTCTCGAAAGTCGACAGCGCATCCCGAGCGTCCGCCAGACCCGCTTCTTCCGCGTCCGGCACCGAGTAAGCCCAGTGCTCCGGGAAGAGTCGATGATCGAGGGTGAAGAAGATCTGGTGGTCAGATGTGATCTGAACGGTCCCCACGCCTGCATTATCCCTGGCTCGGCACGGACGACGCGCCGACTCTCTCGTTAGTCGCCGACAAGGCAAACGTGCCGGCTGGCAACATCAGTTACTACTCGGGCCGACTCCTTGCTCAAGGCCGCGGCGCTTCCTCGACCAAGCCGACAACTTCGAAGGACTCGCCCCTGAGCAACGAGGCCCCCTTCCGCTGGACGCCCAAGGCGGCCTCGTCATAGCTCGCTCGGAGCGTTGGGATTTTCTAGGCGACGCCTTGGGATCTGGTTCAAGGCAAGCATGTGATGTCGCAGGTCAGCGCGTTTCGCAACTACCCCTCCAATCCAATCTTGCTGACCGGGCGATTCCTCCCCGTCAGCCCCGCCGACCGGGCAGTTCCTCCCCGTCAGCCCCGCCGACCGGGCGGTTCCTCCCCGTCAGCCCATCTCGGGACGGGGACGAAGTGCCCGGTCACGCGTCGGGACGGGGAGGAAGTGCCCGGTCACGCCTCGGGACGGGGAGGAAGTGCCCGGTCACGGGTGGGGCGGAAGTGGGACTTGCGCCTTCTGTGGCCAGAGGGGACAGTGGTGCGTCCGTTCTTCTCGGATCGAGGTTCCACCCATGCCTGCCCTTCCCCGTTTCCTCGCCCACCAGATCGCCGGCGGCGACGGCTCCCGCCCGCTCTGGGGGCACCCCGTCACGATCGCTGCGGCTGCGCTCGCGCTGACCCTCGGCGTGGTGCCGTTCCTGCCGGACGGCGACGACGACCAGGGCTCGATCGCGCCGACCGCGGAGACCACCGAGGCTCCGGCCGCCGTCGGCCGCGGGCGGGTGACCCGCGCGATGCAGGCCGAGATCGACCGCGTGCTCGCCGAGGGCTCGGGCGTCGACCGCGCCCAGGGACGTACGGCACTCGCGCGGGCGTCCGTGCGGTGCGCCACCTTCGACGGCCAGCGCTACTGCCTCGGCTTCGGCTGGACCAACCAGACCCGCGAGGCCCTCGCCGCCCGGCTGACGGCGCGCCCGACGTTCGGGCGCGAGCGCACCGGCGACCTCGACGCCGACGCGATGGTGGCCCGCAGCAGCGAGCGCAGCGCGACCGCCCGCACCGAGGCGGAGCGCGCCGAGCTCACCATGGCCGCGCAGTCGGTGGGCAAGGTCTGGATGCTGCGGCACGAGATCCAGGGCGTCGAGCTGCCGGCGGACTTCGCGGCGCGGCACCCCGAGATCGCGATGAGCGACACGGGGACGGACGCGCGCGGCGGCTTCGGGAAGAAGTACCCGAGGAAGTTCTCGATCCTCAAGGAGTCGCGCGCCCTCGCGCAGAACCAGACCTACTGGTGCGGCCCGGCCACCATGCAGGCCATCGGCTGGGGCTCGAGCAAGGAGCGCAAGAACCAGTCCTACTGGGCCCGCCGCCTCGGCACCACGACCGACGGCACGGCGATCACCGACATGGTGCGCGTGGTCAACAACAAGACCGACTACGACGCCCGGGACAAGGCCGGCCCCTACATCGTCCTCGACATCAGCGACTTCACCTTCAAGCAGTGGTACCGCCTGATGATGCGGCACGTCCACGACTACCGCGCGCCGGTCGTGCTCCACCCGGTCCTGCTCAAGCAGTACTACCCCTACCTCGACGACGACGCGAGCGGGCACTTCCAGGTCGGCCGTGGGTTCGACCAGAACCGGAAGGGGAGCCCGCAGATCGGCTACTTCGAGCCGTGGGACCAGTCGAGGTTCGACCCGAGCGAGCCGGCGATCGGCCGGGTGCAGTGGCGCAACGCCTACCGCTCCTACCGCGCCAACCTCGACCACTTCCAGCACAACGTCGGTGTCTGACGTGAGGCGTACGACGATCGCGCTGGCGCTGCTGCTCGCCCTGACGGCGTGCGCGGGCACCGACGAGCCGGACGCCGACGGGCCCTCGACGGCACCGGCCGGCACGAGCGAGCAGCCGAGCAGCGAACCCACGAGCACCGAGCCCACGAGCACCGGCGGCACGCGCGAGGAGCCCGTGGCGGCCGAGCCGGTCGAGCGACTCCTGACGTGGAACGACACCGGCGTCCCGCGCGGGGTCCGCTACGTCAGGGGCCCGGAGTGGGAGGTCCTCGGCGACCAGGGCAACACCACCGTCGACCTGGCGCGCGACGGCGATGCGCTGAGCATCGCCGCCGGCGGCGGGCGCACCATCTCCGAGGTGCTGATGAGCGCCGAGTGGGCCGTCGTGGTCCGCCAGGACAAGGCCGAGACCGAGCCGAGCGAGGTGGAGGTCGTCGACCTCGCCACCGGCGAGCAGACCGCCCTCGCCGGGCCCCCTCCGGCCAGCGGCGGCTCCTGGGCGCTGGTCGGCGGCGACCTCTACTACCCGACGTACGGCGACGACCGGGCGTACTGCCTGGCCACCAACGCGCTGGCCGACAGCAACGGCGAGGACGGCTGGTGCGCGCCGGCGCGCACCGGGTGGTCGGGCCTCACCGCCAGCGAGGACGGCGTCGGGATGATGACCTTCGACGACGCCCGCCCGGTCGCCTGCCGGACCCTCAACCTCCTCGACGGCAGCGGGGTGCCCCAGCCGGTCACCGGCCCCACCGAGTGCCTCGGCTGGGACGTCGCCGCGACCGCCGATGGCGTGGTCTGGTCGGAGGTCCCCCGGGCGCGACGCCAGGAGGAGGCGACGTTCCACGCCTCTGCCAGCGACGGGTTCTTCGACCTCGGCCCCGGCACCACCGGGTCCCTCGTGCCGTGCGGCGGCTCGGTGTTCTTCGTCCGCGACCCGCAGGCGCCCGACGAGCCGGCGCGGCTGATGCGGTGGACCCCCGACCACACGCTCGAGATCGCCTACGAGAGCGACTCGGTCGGCAACGCCTTCATCACCGAGCCCGTCTGTGGCGGCGGCGTGCTCGCCATCTCCTCGATGGGCGAGAAGGGCGACGAGCAGGTCTGGGCGCCCGTCACCTAACCTTCGAGAGGTGAGCTTCACCGGATTCCCCGTCGCCGCCCTCGACTTCTACGACGACCTCGAGGTCGACAACACCAAGTCGTTCTGGGAGAGCCACAGGCACGTCTACAAGGAGTCGGTCGAGGCGCCGATGAAGGCGTTGATGGCCGAGCTCGAGCCGGAGTTCGGCACGGCGAAGGTGTTCCGCCCCTACCGCGACGTCCGGTTCGCCAAGGACAAGACGCCCTACAAGACCCACCAGGGCGCCTTCGTGTCGGCCGGCCCGGCGACCGGGTGGTACTTCGAGATCTCCCCGCGCGGCACCCGCGTGGGGGCCGGGTTCTACGACGCCGAGGGGCGGCGGCTCGCCGCGATCCGTGCGGCGATGGCCGAGGAGAAGACCGGCAAGGCGCTCGAGCGGGTGCTGCGCAAGCTCGAGAAGGACGGCTTCGACGTCGGTGGCGACCAGCTCAAGACCTCACCGCGCGGGTACGACGCCGACCACCCGCGCATCCACCTCCTGCGCCACAAGCAGCTCTTCGTGGGCCGCTCCTACGGCTTCGAGGCCGACGCCATCGACGCCGGCCTCGTCGACCGGGTCCGCGCGGACTGGAAGGCGCTCCGCCCCCTCGTCACCTGGCTCACCGCGGTCCAGGTCGAGCCGGTCTGACCAGGCCTTAGGGCGCGAACCACACGTCGTTCCTGGCGATCTCCACGAGCTCCGGCAGGCTGATCGGCGGCTCCGGCGCCAAGGTGGCGGCGTCCTTGGCTGCGGCCGCGTTGCACGAGTCGACGTAGACCTGCCAGCCGCCCCGGAACGACACCACGCCCTGGCAGGTCACGCCGTCCGCGAGGGTGGGGCCCCAGCGGATCCACGGCTCGGCGGGAGGGTCGAGCACGCAGGCGCCGCCGACCTCGTGGGCGGCCTCCGCGCACTGCTTCGGACTGAGGGCGTCCACCTGCTCGATCCCAACAGTGGTGAGCATCCCGTCGGTGGCGAACTCCACCCGCTTCAAGTGGACCTCGTCCACCACCCTGGTGGTCGGCTCGACCCGACCGCTCCGGTTCTTCCCGATGATGCCGACCACCATGACGGGGATCTCGTCGGCGGTGAAGTCCGCCAGCGGCACGGGCTCATCGGTCGGCGACGGGGTGGCGGCGGTGGTCGGCGTCTCGGTCGCCACGACTCCCCCTCCGTCCGTGGCGATGCCAGGGTCGCGGGCGCTGTCGGCTCCGCCGAGGTGGGGTACGACGGCCGCCAGCCCGCCGACGACGCCGATCACGGCGAGCGAGGCGACCGTCGTACCGATCCGGGCGCGGCGCTGGCGCGAGCGGCCGCGGTCGATGCCGCCGCTGACGAGGCGGTCGACGTCGGGGATGAGGCCGTCACTGGCTCGGCGGAGCAGCTCGGTGACGCCGGTGTCGTGTGCAGTCATGGAATCCTCCTCAGGTTTCCAGCAGGTCGAGGAGGGACGGGCCCAGCACGGCACGGAGGCGGTCGAGGGCGCGGAGCGTGCGGTTGCGCACCGCGCCCGGACTGACCCCGAGCGCGTCCGCGGTGTCGGCCACCGACACGTCCTCGAGGTAGCGCAGGACCAGGACGGCCCGGTCCAGCGGCGCCAGCTCGTCGAGCGCCGCCCTGAGAGCGAGCCCGGTGGCGGCGTCTCCACCCGGTCCGGCCTGCTCGGGAAGGTGCTCGATCGGTGTCTCGTGGGTGCTGCGTCGACGCTGCGCACTGAGGTACGTGCGGGCCAGCGTCGTGTGGGCGTACGCGACCGGGTGCTCGATCGGTGCGCCCAGGCGGCGGTGCCAGCGGACGTAGACCTTGGCCAGGGTCTCCTGGACCAGGTCCTCGGCCCGGTGCGCGTCGCCGCACATCAGCCACGCGGCGCGATAGAGCTGGGGGGTCCGCGCGACGGCGAACTCCTCGAACTCCTCGCTCGTGCGGGGCATGTCCCTCCTCCGTGATGGGTGTCGTTCTTCGGCGTCACCCGGTGAGACGCACTCAACCACGCCGGACGTCACACCCGGTCGGCAAAGAGTTCCCACCGACGACGGCGCGCGTTCACGTGGCTGATACGTGCCGGAGTCAGGCTGTCGCCATGGCCAAGCGACTGTTCCTGCTCCACATCGGCCCCGACCCCGTCGACATGTCCGCGATGACCGAGGCGCTCGCGCTCGGCCGGATCGCGGTGCCCGACGCGCCCGCCGAGGCGTTCGCGCACGCCGGCATCGAGATCCGCCGGACCCACAAGGCGGCGGGGCTCAAGCGCAAGCAGGTCGAGGGCGCGTGGGCCACGGTGTGCCGCCGCGCCTGGAAGACCAAGGGCGACTGCTTCGTCAGCATGCCCGACTTCTTCGACGCGACCCCCGAGCAGGCCGCCCTCGCCCTCGACGGCCTCGCGGACTTCAAGCTCGTCCTCGTCGTGACCAGCGGCTTCGACGTCGAGCCGCCGGCCGCGTGGATGAAGCTGGTGAAGGACGGCCGCACCCATGTGCTGCCCTCCCACCTCACCGACGAGCAGCTCGCCGCCCAGGTCGCGCGCATCGCGCTGATCGAGGAGGAGGCGCGGCTGGAGAAGCGGCTGACCAAGATCTCCAAGCGGCGTCGGCAGGTGAACCGCAAGCTGGCCGCCTGACGGCTGCCCGCCGGAAGTCACCGGATATCCGGCTCTTGTGACGTATGTGTGGGTGATGAGCGTGCCCTTG
>NZ_JAYSFM010000006.1:77572-211986 GCF_041913365.1 Nocardioides sp. | reverse complement strand
CGGCGATGTCGAGCTCGGCCTCGAACCGCATGGTGCCGGCGAAGTGCACGTCCTCATCACGCAGCGTCGCATGCCGGGGGTCGACGTGCAGGTAGCCGTCCTCCGGATCTGCGGCCGGATCCGGGTGCGCGAGGTCGTAGCGCTTGATGGTGTCGGCGACGAGTCGGTCGAGCTGGGCGGGACCGATGCGGCCGGCGACCGCGGCGAGCTGCGCGTCGACGTGCGCCGCCGCCTCGACGGTGAGGGCGGGGACGGTGTGGATGGTGGTCTCCGCGACCGTGCGTGCCTTCCAGGCCGGCACGACGCCGGCGTGGACCTGGGCCCAGAGGCGGGGGAGGCGGTGGCGCAGCTCCAACGCGTGGCCGATGAGCTTCTTCGCCGACGTCGATGAGATGCCGAGCACGCCGCCGAGCTCGGCGATGCAGAACTCCGCCACCAAAGGGGTGCCCTGCCCGGCGATGGGTTCCTCGTGCTCACACCCCGGAGTGGTGAAGGTCGCGGCGGAGTGGATCGACTCCGGCGGGTGCAGGTCGGCCCAGCGGGCGGCCAGGTCGAGCTGGCGGGCGGCTTCAGCGTGCTCAACCTGCCGGGAGGTCTTGATCGAGGCGAGCAGGCCGCTGGCCGAGAGGTCGTCTGCGACCCTCCCGGCGTCCCGCTCCAGCGTCTCGATCATGTGTTCGACACTACGGCAACCCACCGACACTCGACCCCGGACGAATCGACCTCTGTGGAGGGGGTCTCGATACGCCGTCGCTCGTGCCTCGCTCGGCTACTCGACCACCTGGGTGTGTGGTTGCGAGGCTGGCTCCGCTCGCACCTCGACCGGCGGACGGGTCAGGGGCGGGGGCGGGTGTGCCAGAGCCACCAGAGCCCGACGAACGGAAGGACCAGCGGCAGCCAGCCGTAGCCGGCGCCGTACAACGACCACACCGTCTGGTCGGGGAACAGCTCGGGGTCGAGGACGGTGAGCGTGCCGACCGTCAGCACGCCGACGAGCTCGAAGCCGACGGCGGCCCAGGCGACCCGGCGCGGCGAGGGGCCGAGCTCGGCGAGGCCGAGGGTGGCGGCGATGTAGACGAGACCCGCGAGGGCGGACAGCGCATAGGCGAGCGGCGCCTCGGAGGCCTTCGTCAGGAGCTGGACCAGCGAGCGGGCAGTCGCGGCGAGCGCGAAGACGCCGTACACCGCGACGAGGACGCGACCCGCGCCGGAGCGCGTCGAGCTCACGACGGCCACACCTGCAGCGCGCGCACGACGACGAACGCCTGGGCGAGGCCGGCGACCAGGAGCACGGCCGTCGCGCCGCGGCTGCGCTCGGCCAGGGACCAGAGGAAGCCGATCGGCAGCAGCGCCAGCCCGGCGAGGAGGTAGCCGAAGAGCGTGATCGCGCCGGCACCCGGGATGTCGGCGTCGCCCACCTGGAACGCGGCCATGACCAGCAGTACCAGCGTGCCCAGCTCGATGACGCCGGCGAAGCCGAGGAGCCGCCAGTCGGGCGTGCGGTCGAGCGCGACGTAGACGAGCACCACGAGGGTGAAGGCCAGCGAGGCCGCGATCAGGGCCAGGGGCAGGGGTCCGTCCACGAGCGCCGATTCTCGCAGAGCACGCCTCACAGGTCGGCCACAGGTCGGCGGCAGGTGAACGACAGGTGAACACGGGACCGTCGGGGCCACACCGACCCGAAGGAACCCGCATGAACCCCACCTACCTGCTCGCCGGCGTCGACCTGGTCGCCGTGCTGGTGCTCGCCCTGGCCGTCTACTACCCGCGCCACCGCCGCGCCGACCTCGTCACCGCGTTCGTCGCGGTCAACATGGGCGTCCTGGCCGTGACGATCGTGCTGTCGAGCAGCACCGCGACGGTCGGCCTCGGGCTCGGCCTGTTCGGCGTGCTCTCGATCATCCGGCTGCGCTCGGACGAGCTCGGGCAGCACGAGATCGCCTACTACTTCGCCGCGCTCGCCATCGGCCTCCTCGGCGGCCTCGGCACCGGCGACCCGGCCCTGTCGATCGCCCTGATGGTGGGCTTGGTGGCCGTACTCGCGGTGGCCGACAGCCGGCTGCTGCACAGCACCGGGCTGCGGCAGGTCGTCGTGCTGGACGCCGCGATCACCGACGAGCCGACCCTCGTCGAGCGGCTCGAGCTCCTCCTCGATGCCCGCGTCACCCGCGTCACGCCGATCCGCGTCGACCTGGTCAACGACACCACGATGGTCGAGGTGCACTACGCCGCCTCGTCGACGCCCGCTCTCCCGCGTGCCGAGCGCCACGACGCCCCGGTGCTGACGCGATGAGCGCCGTCGACCGGCTGCCCGCCGTCACCCTCGCCGAGCTCAACGCCGAGGCCGAGCTGCTCACCCGCGTCGACCGGAAGTACGTCGTCCCGGCCGCGGACCTCGACGCCCTGGTCACCGCCATCGCCGGGCTGCGGGTGCTGGAGATCGACGGCCGGCGCGCCTCGCGCTACGAGTCGACGTACCTCGACACCGTCGGGCTCGACAGCTGGACGACCTCGGCGCACGCGCGGCGGCGTCGCTGGAAGGTCCGCACCCGGGTGTACGCCGACTCCGGCGAGCGCTGGCTCGAGGTGAAGACCCGCGGCCGGCGGGGTGCGACCGTGAAGGAGCGGCTGCCCCACGACGGCGTCGAGGTCTCCGGCGGCGCGGACGCCTGGGTGCGCGAGCGGCTCGGTGCGGCCCACGTCCGCGGCGTCGACCCCACCGGTCTGGTGGCGACGCTGCACACCAGCTACCTGCGCACCACCCTGCTCCTGCCCGGCGGCAGCGGCCGCGCCACGATCGACCGCGACCTGCGCTGGACCTCGGCCCACGGCACTGCGGAGGTCGGCGACGTGCTCGTGGTGGAGACGAAGTCGGCCTCCGCCGGGCCCGGCCCGCTCGACCGGCGGCTCTGGGAGCTCGGGCACCGGCCCACGCGCATCTCCAAGTACGGCACCGGGCTGGCCCTGCTCACCCCCGACCTGCAGACCAACCGCTGGCACCGCGTCACCTCGCGCCACCTCGCAGCCCACCTGACCATCCGGACGGAGGTCGCGGCATGAGGCCGGTCCGACCGCGCCTGGTCGCGCTGGCGACGGCGGCCACGCTGGCGCTGGGTGGGTGCGCCGCGGTGTCCGACACGTCGGACACCTCCGGCGTCGCGCCGGCCACCAGGCAGGTCGCCGACGGCGAGGGCGTCTGGGACGCCGACACGGTGCACGACATCGCCGTCGAGGTCGACGAGGACGCGGTCGCGGCGATGGTCGACACCTACCAGGAGACCGGCGAGAAGCAGTGGATCGAGGCAACGGTCACCATCGACGGGGAGACGTTCGAGCGGGCCGGCCTCCGGCTCAAGGGCAACTCCTCGCTCCGCGGGGTGTCCGACGACGCAGAGCCGACGGACCTGCCGTGGCTCGTCCGGCTCGACGAGTACGTCGACGGCCAGTCGCTCGACGGCTCGTCCGAGCTCATCGTCCGGTCCAACAGCTCCGAGACCGCGCTCAACGAGGCGGTGGCGCTCGACCTCCTCGCCGAGGCCGGCCTCGCGAGCGAGCACGCCGTCGCGTCGTCGTTCAGCGTCAACGGGGCCGACCCGCGGCTGCGGCTCGTCGTGCAGAACCTCGACGAGGACTGGGAGGCGGAGAACTTCGCGGGCGACGGACTGCTCTACAAGGCCGAGGCCGGCGGCGACTGGTCCTACCGCGGCGACGACCCGGACTCCTACACCGACGTCTTCGACCAGGAGACCGGCGACGACGACCTGACCCCGCTGATCGACTTCCTCGACTTCCTCAACAACAGCAGCGACGAGGAGTTCGCCGCCGAGCTGCCCGACCACCTCGACGTCGCGTCCTTCGCCCGCTACCTCGCCTTCGAGGAGCTGGTGGACAACTTCGACGACATCGACGGTCCCGGCAACAACTCCTACCTGCGCTACGACGCCGACACCGGCGGCTTCACCGTCGTCGCGTGGGACCACAACCTCGCCTTCGGCGGGGCTCCCGGTGGGGGCGGCGGGTTCCCGCGCGGCGGGGACGGCGAGCGTCCCACCGACCTCCCGACCGACCTGCCCTCTGGCATGCCTTCGGGGATGCCAACCGACATGCCGTCGGGGATGCCCGGGGGCGAGCGGCCGGAGGGCGGGCCCGGAGGCGGCCCCGGCGGCGGTGGCGGGATGGGTGGCCGCTCCAACGTCCTCGTCGAGCGCTTCGCCGCGGTCGAGGAGTGGGCCGACCTCGTCGACCAGGCGAAGGCCGACCTGACCGCCGAGCTCTACGACAGCGGCTACGCCGAGGAGGTGCTCGACCGCTGGGCAGGCGTGCTCACCGAGCAGGCGGGCGACCTCGTCGACGCCGACACCGTCCAGGAGGAGGCCGACGCCATCCGCTCGTCCATCGCCGGTTGAGTGCGCGGCCCCGCGGCGACCACTACCGCGGGGGCACTCAACCAGCGGGCGGAGGCAGCGGCGGGAACTCCTTCATGGCCTGGTCGGCGATCTTCTTCATCATGAAGCCGTCGATGCCACCGCCCACGAGGCCACCGGCGACCGGTATGCCGCGGCCGAGGCGGGAGAGCAGCTTCTCGCTGACACCACGCATCAGCCGGAACCCGACGGCCTTGTTGACGATCATCAGCGCACCCGGCGGCAGGCCCTTGAGGGCGTACGACGTCGCGCGTCCGCCCATGCTCGTCATCCCGGCCTTCCGCAGCACCTCGTCGGAGTCCGAGCCGACGAGGGTGAGCAGGACCGCGGTGCGCACCCGCGGCTCGTCGACGTCGTACCCGCGCAGGGTGGCGATGCCGCCGACCATCCGCACGGCCTGGATGTAGAACTCGGCGACGTTCACCGGCAGCGAGACCGGCATGGTGACGAAGCCGCCGATCCCGGTGAGGAAGCCGCCGACGCCGCCGGCGAAGGTGGCGCCGCGCGCGAGCCGGCCGATCGCCCGCTCGGCGTCACCGTCGGACTTCGCCAGCGCCTCCTCGGCCAGCTCGGCCGCGGAGCTGAGCGGCCCGCGGCCGTCGAGGCCGGTGTCGACGAGCATCGCGACCAGCCGGTCGATCGGCCCGGGGTCGGGGTTCGGGTCGTCGGCGGCCTCGAGCGCGGCACGCGTCTCCCTCACCTCGTCGCGGCCGGGCTTGAGCAGGTCGATGAGTCCCATGCCGCCACCCTACGAACCCCCGCTCAGACCGACGAGCGGAAGCCGCGCAGCCGGAGGCTGTTGGTCACCACGAAGACGCTGGAGAACGCCATCGCGGCGCCGGCGAGCATCGGGTTGAGCAGGCCGGCGGCGGCGAGGGGGAGGGCGGCGACGTTGTAGGCGAAGGCCCAGAACAGGTTGCCCTTGATCGTCGACAGGGTGCGGCGGGCGAGGCGGATCGCGTCGACGGCGACGAGCAGGTCGCCGCGCACCAGCGTCAGGTCGCTGGCCTCGATCGCCACGTCGGTGCCCGTCCCCATCGCGAGGCCGAGGTCGGCCTGGGCGAGCGCGGCGGCGTCGTTCACGCCGTCACCGACCATCGCCACGACCTTGCCGGCTGCCTGGAGCCGCTGCACCTCGGCGACCTTGTCGGCGGGCAGCACGTCGGCGACGACCGTCTCGATGCCGACCTGGGCCGCGACCTGGCGGGCGGCGGACGCGTTGTCCCCGGTCAGCAGCACGGGCTCGAGGCCGAGGTCGCGGAGGCGTCGTACGGCCTCGGCGGACGTGGGCTTCACGGTGTCGCCGACGACGATGGCGCCGCGGGCACGGCCGTCCCAGCCGACCGCGACGGCGGTACGTCCCTCGCCCTGCGCGCGCTCGACCGCCTCGGCCAGCGCGTCCGGGAGGTGCTGCGACCAGTCCGCCAGCAGGCTCGGCCGGCCGACGACGACCGCGTGTCCGTCGACGACGCCCTCCACCCCGAGGCCCTCGCGGCTGGCGAACTCCTCGACGGCGGGCAGCGGGCCGTCGACCGCGGCGATCGCCCGGCCGATCGGGTGCTCGGACGCGGCCTCGAGCGCGGCCGCGAGGCGTCGTACGTCGGCAGGAGACTCGCCGTCGGCAGCCACGACCTCGTGGACGGTCATCTCGCCGGTGGTCACCGTGCCGGTCTTGTCGAGCACGATCGTGTCGACGCGCCGGGTCGACTCCAGGACCTCAGGACCCTTGATCAGGATGCCGAGCTGGGCGCCACGGCCGGTGCCGACCATGAGCGCGGTCGGCGTGGCGAGGCCCAGGGCGCACGGGCAGGCGATGATCAGGACCGCCACCGCGGCGGTGAAGGCCGCGGTCGCACCCGACCCGGCGCCGAGCCAGAAGCCGAGCGTCGCCACGGCCAGCCCGATCACGATCGGGACGAACACACCGGAGATGCGGTCGGCCAGGCGCTGCACCTCGGCCTTGCCGTTCTGGGCGTCCTCGACGAGGCGCGCCATCTGGGCGAGCTGGGTGTCGGCGCCGACGCGCGTCGCCCGGACGACGAGCCGGCCGCCCGCGTTGACCGTCGCGCCGACCACGGTGTCGCCGGGCCGCACCTCGACGGGCACGGACTCGCCGGTGAGCATCGAGGCGTCGACCGCGGAGGTCCCCTCCACCACGGAGCCGTCGGTGGCGACCTTCTCTCCCGGCCGCACCACGAACTCGTCGCCGACGGCGAGCTGGTCGATCGGGATGCGCGTCTCGCTCCTCTCACCAGAAGGGCCGTCGCGCAGCACCGCCACGTCACGCGCGCCGAGCTCCATCAGCGCCCGCAGCGCAGCGCCCGCCTGCCGCTTCGAGCGGTGCTCGAGCCAGCGGCCGGCGAGGATGAACGTGGTCACCCCGGCCGCGGCCTCGAGGTAGATGTTGCCGGCGCCGTCGGTGCGGTCGATCGCGATCCGGAACGGGTGGGTCATCCCGGGCTCGCCGGCCGTGCCGAGGAAGAGCGCCCACAGCGACCAGCCGAAGGCGGCCAGCACGCCGACCGAGACGAGCGTGTCCATGGTCGTCGCACCGTGGCGCAGGTTGGTCCACGCGGCGCGGTGGAACGGCCATGCGCCCCAGACCACGACCGGGGCCGCGAGCGCGAGCGAGGCCCACTGCCAGTAGGTGAACTGCCAGGCCGGCACCATCGCCAGCGCGACCACCGGGATGCTCAGCGCGGCGCTGACCAGGAGTCGCTGGAGCAGCGGGTCGTGCTCGGGCTCGGCCGGTGCCGGCTCGTCGGGCGCCGCCGGCAGCGCGGCGGCGTACCCCGCCGCCTCGACGGTCCTCAACAGGTCGTCGGTGGAGACCGAGACCGGGTAGGACACCTTCGCCTTCTCGGTCGCGTAGTTCACCGTCGCGGTGACGCCGTCGAGCTTGTTGAGCTTGCGCTCGATCCGGTTGGCGCACGACGCGCAGGTCATGCCGGTGATCGCGAGCTCCACGTCGGAGAGCTGGTCAGTGGCCATGACCCTCGCCCTCCTCGTCCGCGTGGTCGTCGGCGGAGCCGTCACCGGACGGAGCGCCACCGGACTTGACGGTGAAGGCCGCCGTGTGCACGGTGCCGCGGTGCTGGAAGTCGAGGAAGAGCCGGTACGTCGCCGCCTCGGGGAAGGCGGTCGCGAACTCGATGCCCGGCCCCGCCTCGCCCTCCTCGGGGTGGACGTGGAGGTAGCCGAGGTCGCCGGCCCGGATCGCGACGAGGTGGCCGAAGGCGCCGAGGTAGGGCTCGAGGTCGGTCACCGGCTCGCCGTCGAGCTCGATGCGCGTGGTGAGCACCGTGCTCGCACCCGGGGCGGTGTCGCCCTCGAGGGTCACCGTGTAGGTGCCGGCGTCGGTCCTGACCTTTGCGGTGCGCTCGTCGGCGGGCAGCGGGGCAGGGGAGAAGTCGCCGGCCACGGCCAGGTCGTCGGCCAGGGTGATGCCGTCCCAGCCCTCGGGCGTGAAGTCGGCGATGACACGCCACACGCCGGGCGTCAGCCGCACGTCGACCGACCAGGTGCCGGTCGCCCGGTCGAGGGTCGGGTGCACGTGCTGGAAGCCGGTGAGGTCACGGCGTACGACGATGAGGTGGAGGTCCTTCTCGTGCTCACGGGTGTAGTCGAGCAGCGGCCGGCCGCTGGACGTCAGGACCTGGAAGTCCAGGCGGGTGCGGCCGGCGACCACCTCGCGGTCGGCGAGCGCCAGGGTGAAACCGTCCGCGCGGGCGGTGAGACCGGTGGCGTCGGCGACGCCCGAGTGGCCCCCGGCCGTCTCCACATGCGTTTCGTCCTCACCGTGGCCGGCCATCTCGCCGGCTGCCGGCTCGGTGTCGATCGGACCGACCAGCCGGCCGCCGCCCCAGGCGACCGCGAAGGCGGCGACGAGGGCGGTGACGAACGCGGCGACGCGCAGCGGGGTGGTCATGCCAGCGCGTAGCCGGCCTCCTCGACGGCGGCGCGGACGGCCGACTCGTCGAGCGGGGCGGTGCTGGTCACGGTGACGGCGCCGGTCTCGACGACGACGTCGACCTGCTCGACGCCGGTGATCTCGGAGATCTCCTCGGTCACCGAGGCGGCGCAGTGGCCGCAGGTCATGCCGGTCACGGTGTAGGTGATGGTCTCGCTCATGTCTCGTCCCTTCTCAGGACCTCACGAGGCGGGCGATCGCCTCGGAGGCCTCCTTCAGCTTCTGCTCCTGCTCGGCGCCGCCCTCACGGGCCGCGTCGACGAGGCAGTGCGCCATGTGGTCGTCGAGCAGCGAGAGGGCGAGCGCCTGCAGGGCCTTGGTGGCCGCCGACACCTGCGTGAGGATGTCGATGCAGTACTTCTCCTCCTCGACCATCCGCTGGATGCCGCGGACCTGGCCCTCGATGCGGCGCAGCCGCTTGAGGTGCGCCTGGACGGCTTCGTCGTTGCCCTCGAGGTGGCCGTGCTGCTCGCTCATGCTCCGACCATACCCCTAGGGGGTATATGTATCAAGGCGGTCCTCACCCGTGGGGGTGGATTTGTGGTGAAACTTCAGGCGTGGCCCCGCTCGGACGGCTAGTGGTCTGGTCCACCCCGCCTACAGTGGCGGACGGCGGTCCGGGGGGACGTCGGGGATCGTGGGGACCCACGTTCCTCTCCCATGACGTGAGGACCGCGCATGATGATCCGGGTGGCACTGCTGGGCGGTGATGAGCTCGTGAGGCGTGGCCTCGACGGCATGCTCCGCACGCTGGGGGGCTTCGAGCTCGCGACGGTGAAGGACCGCGAGCGGGCGCCGATCGACATCGCCCTGGTCGAGACCTTCGGCACGTCCCCGGACGACACGACCCTCGCGCGGGCCGTCGTCGACCCGTTCATCCGCCGGGTCGCGGTCTTCACCTGGAACCACCACCCCGGCCTCGTGCACGAGATCCTCCGCAACGGCGTGTGCGGCTACCTCGGCAAGAGCCTGAGCGCGGCCCAGCTCGGGCGGGCCCTGCGCGCGATCCACGCCGGCGACCAGGTCGTGGCACCGGCGCTGTCCGCGGCGCCGAGCAGCTCGCTGGGGTCCTCCAGCGAGCTCGACATGCTGACCGTCCGCGAGCGCGAGACGCTCGCCCACATCGCCACCGGCCGCAGCAACGTCGAGATCGCGGCCGCGATGCAGATCTCGCTCAACTCCGTGAAGTCCTACATCCGCAGCGCCTATCGCAAGACCGGCGTGCAGAGCCGCAGCCAGGCCGTCCTGTGGGCGGTCTCCCACGGTCTCAGTGCAGAGGTGCTGGAGCGGGTCGTCTGACCTCTGCCGGCGTCGGGGAGAGGCGGGTCCACTCGCCCCTGCTGATCAGGACCTCGCGGAGCAGGTCGGGCCGGTCGGTGATGATCCCGTCGACACCGGCGTCGAGCAGCGTGCGCATCGTGGTCGGGTCGTCCACCGTCCACACGACCACCCGGATGCCCAGCTCGTGCGCGCGGGCGATCACCCGCTCGGAGTGGATCGGCAGCCGCCCGAGCCGCAGCGGCACGTGCGCGAAGGCGCCGCCGGACGTGCCGACGCCGAGCGGGCGTACGCCACCTCGTGAGCAGGCGATCAGCGTGGTGAGCGAGCGCCAGCCGAGGGCCGTCGTCACGCCGGGTGCCTCGTCCTGCAGGCGGCGCAGCCAGCGGCTCCACGCGCCGGCGACGCAGATCCGCTCGGCCCAGCTCGGGTGGGCGGCGAGGAGCGCGGCCATCGCGCCGATGGACGCCTCGTCCTTGAGGTCGATGGCGAACCGTGCCTCGGGGAACGCGGCCATCGCCTCGGCCAGCGTCGGGACCTGGTCGGTGCCGTGCACGCGCAGGCGGCGTACGTCGGCGAGGTCGAGGTCGGCGATCCGGCCGGGGTGGCCGGTGACCCGGCGCAGCGTCGCGTCGTGGAAGCAGACGACGTGCCCGTCCCGGGTGGTGTGCACGTCGGTCTCGAGGTAGGTGAGGCCGAGGGAGGTGGCGCGCCCGAAGGCGGCGAGGGTGTTCTCGGGGGCGAGCGCCATGCCGCCGCGGTGGGCGATGGCGAGCGGGCCGCTGTGGTCGCCGTAGCTGGTCACGCCACCAGCATGGGTCGGCCCCGCCGGGCTTGTCGCGCCCGGATGGGGCCGTGGAGCGAGTGTTCACCGAGGCTTCGCGCCCGCGTCCGGAGGGCGTCGTACGACGCCCCCCGGACGGGCGCGGTCAGCTCCGGTAGCCGCCCAGCAGCTCGGCGAGGCGCAGGTGCGGCTGCGCCTCGTCGCGCCGGCCCTTTCGCTGCAGGGAGCGGCCGAGCAGCAAGTGGGCGTAGGGCTCGTTGGGGTCGTGCTCGAGCAGTTCGGTGGCGACGCGGATGGTGCCGTCGAGCTGGGCGGAGTGGAACAGCGAGCGCGCCAGGAGGAGGCGTACGTCGGTGAGCTCGTGCACCACCTCGCCCGGGTCGTCGAGCAGCTCGGTGAGCATCACGGCCGCCTCGCGGTAGGCGCGCTCCTCGAACAGCGCCTGCGCGCGCAGCCAGCGGTCGTGCGTGGAGTCCTCGAGCAGGCCCGCGTGTCCGCGCAGCAGGTCCTCGAAGGGGGTGAAGTCGGTCATCGTCGCTCCTCTCGCGCAGACGTACCGCGGAAGTGGGTACTCCGAGCGTGCGCCCGGATGCCCGTCCAACGCCGTACGTCGCCCGGCGATTCCACGGAATACTGGACCTCGCAGCGCCGTTGAAGGTCGTACAAACTTCAACCAGTGGAGGAAATCATGCAGTTCGGCATCTTCAGCGTCGGCGACGTCACCACGGACCCGACCACCGGACGCACCCCGTCCGAGGCCGAGCGCATCGCGTCGATCACGCAGCTCGCCCTCAAGGCGGAGGAGGTCGGTCTCGACGTCTTCGCGACCGGCGAGCACCACAACCCGCCCTTCGTGGTGTCGTCCCCCACGACCCACCTCGGCTTCATCGCGGCGCAGACCGAGAAGCTCATCCTCTCGACCAGCACCACGCTGATCACCACCAACGACCCGGTGAAGATCGCCGAGGACTACGCCTTCCTCCAGCACCTCTCCGGTGGTCGTGTCGACCTGATGATGGGGCGCGGCAACACCGGCCCGGTCTACCCCTGGTTCGGCAAGGACATCCGCGACGGCATCAAGCTGGCGGTCGAGAACTACCACCTGCTGCGCAAGCTCTGGCGCGAGCCGGTCGTCAACTGGCAGGGCCAGTTCCGCACCCCGCTGCAGGGCTACACCTCGACCCCGGCGCCTCTCGACGGCACGCCACCGTTCGTCTGGCACGGCTCGATCCGCAGCACCGAGATCGCCGAGCAGGCGGCGTACTACGGCGACGGCTTCTTCCACAACCACATCTTCTGGAACAAGGAGCACACCGAGCAGATGGTGCGGCTCTACCGCCGCCGCTTCGAGTTCTACGGCCACGGTGCCGCCGACCAGGCCTACGTCGGCCTCGGCGGCCAGGTCTTCATGGCGGAGACCGAGGCCGAGGCCAAGCGCGTCTTCCGGCCCTACTTCGACAACGCCCCGGTGTACGGCCACGGCCCGTCGCTGGAGGACTTCACGAAGATGACGCCGCTGACCGTCGGCACGCCCGAGCAGGTCATCGAGCGGACCCTCGGCTTCGCCGACTACGTCGGGGACTACCAGCGCCAGCTGTTCCTCATCGACCACGCCGGCCTGCCGACGTCGCTGGTGATGGAGCAGATGGAGATGCTCGGCACGGAGGTCGTGCCGGTTCTGCGTGCGGAGTTCGAGCGTCGTCGCCCGGCCCACGTGCCCAGCGACCCGCCCACCCACGCCTCGCTCGTGGCCGCCGGTCCCGACGTCCCGCACCACCTCGTCGAGCCCGCCCGGGCCCGCGTCGAGGAGATGCAGGCCGAGGCCGCCGAGCGCGAGGCTGCGCAGGTCGAGGCATGACCCGTCGCATCGTCGTGGTGACGGCGGGACTCACCGTCCCGTCGTCCACCCGGCTCCTCGCCGACCAGATCGCCGAGGCGACCTCCGCGCAGGTGACCGCGCGAGGGGAGTCGGTCGACGTGGAGTTCGTCGAGCTCCGCGAGGTCGCCGGCGAGCTGGCGTCCTTCATGGTGACCGGCGGCGTCCCGACCCCGCGGCTCACCGAGCTGCGGGAGCAGGTCGGGACCGCCGACGGGCTCATCGCGGTCACGCCGGTCTTCAACGGCAGCTACAGCGGGCTGTTCAAGATGTTCTTCGACGCCGTCGACAAGGACTCGCTCACCGGCACGCCGGTGCTCATCGCCGCAACCGCCGGCACCGCCCGGCACTCGCTGGTCCTCGACCACGCGATGCGGCCGCTGTTCACCTACCTCCGCGCCATCGTCGTACCCACCGGGGTCTTCGCGGCGACCGAGGACTTCGGCAGCCACGGCCTGTCGGACCGGATCACCCGCGCCGCGGCCGAGCTGGCCCAGCTCGTGCTGAGCCAGGACGGGTACGCCATCGGCGGCTTCGCGCCCGACCTCGCCGCCCGCCCGCGGCGTACGTCCGGCACGCAGGTCGAGGCCGACGTGACGCCGTTCGGCGACCTGCTCCGCGGCCACTCCGGCTCCGACTGACCCGGGACCGCCCGGGCGGGTGTGCCCCCTCGCGGGGCGGCGTGGTTGCGTCGGGAGGTCAGTCCCGTCGCACCAGGAGTCACTCGTGAACGACATCGTGTGGAGCTATCGCGACAGCACGTGGAGCGAGGACCGCGACCTCGTCGGCTACGAGGTCGAGGCCGACGGCGGCAGCATCGGCAAGGTCGACGAGGCCAGCACCGACACGGCGGCCCAGTGGCTCGTCGTGGACACCGGCTTCTGGATCTTCGGCAAGAAGCGGGTGATCCCGGCCGGCGTCGTCGTCGGCATGGACCACGAGGCGAAGCGGGTCGTCGTCAGCATGAGCAAGGACCAGGTCAAGGCCGCCCCCGACTACGACGACTCCGGGTGGGCGAGCGACGACGCGCGGCTCGAGCACGCCGCGTACTACGAGCCCTACGCGGGGCGCGACTGAGCCTTCCGGCTGTCGGTGCCGCTCACTAGGTTGGGTGGTCCGACATCCCGAAGGAGCGCGTGATGGCCACCCTCAACCCCTACCTCAACTTCGCCGACGGGAAGGCCCGCGAGGCGATGGAGCTCTACCAGTCCGTCCTCGGTGGTGAGCTCAACGTGATGACCTTCGGTGACATGGGCACCGAGGGACCGACGGCCGCGCAGGTCATGCACGGCCAGCTCGAGACCCCGTCCGGCTTCACGTTGATGGGCGCAGACGCCCCGCCGGAGATGGTGCAGGTGACCTTCGGCGACAACGTGTCGGTGAGCATCTCCGGCTCGCACGAGGAGGCCGACCAGCTGCGCGGCTGGTTCGCTGCGCTGGCCGAGGGCGGCGAGGTGCGCCAGCCGCTCGAGGTCGCTCCGTGGGGTGACGAGTTCGGCATGTTCGTCGACCGCTTCGGGATCTGCTGGCTGTTCAACATCGCCGGCGCGGCTTCCTGACGACTCTTCCCCCCGAGGCGTCGGCGCGTCACACTCCTGCCATGAGCACCAGTGCCTCCCGCACCCTCGCGGCCCATCCGCGCCAGACCTGGCGCACCTTCCTCGGCGCGTCCGTGCTCGGGTTGGCCGCCGCTCTGGTGGTCGCGCTCGCGCTGGGGGCCGGGCGTGTCGGCATCACCCTGACGGTCTCCACCGGCGTGGTCGTCATCGGTGCCCTCGCCGCGGTCCTCGACGCCATCGTCACGCCGGGCAACCCCGACGTGCTCCGCCACCGCGGCGGCGGACACCACGCCGACTTCGGCATGGTGGGTCACGGAGGCGCCGACTGCGGCGGTGGGGGCGACTGCGGCTGACCGCCGCTCCCTTCTGCCGCCGGGTCCGTCATCCGAAGGTGACCGGATGGGGTCGGGTCGGGATGACGGACGGCCTCGCGCTGCCGCACCCCAGCGGGTCCGATCGTCAGGTGCACGAGACGGAGGCCAGGTCACCGGTGCCCGCGGAGCCGCCCGATTTCGGCTCCCCGTGTCGGTCGCCCGTGGTGTGATGGCCGCGCCATGACCCGATGGACCGCCAGCCAGGTGACCGAGGCCGCGCCTGACGCGTCCTCGCTGGCGGCCGCGCGCAAGCTCGCGCTGCCGGGGCCGTGGCGCGAGACCGGGTGCAGCGACGTGCTCGTGTGGGGCCAGTGCCAGGGCAGCGGCAAGACGCCCTACCAGGTGAGCGTCGACCTCGTCGGCCCGGCGTACAGGTGCTCGTGCCCCAGCCGGAAGTTCCCCTGCAAGCACGCCCTCGCCCTGCTGATGCTCTGGTCCGAGGGCGTCATCGACGAGTCCGGACAGATCGCTGCCTTCGCCGACGAGTGGGCCAGCCAGCGCGCCGAGCGCGCGGCCCGGCCGGCGCGCGCCACCACCGAGAGCACCCCCGACCCGGCCGCCCAGGCCAAGCGCCTCGAGCAGCGGCTCGCGCGGATGGACGCCGGCGTCGAGGACTTCCGGCTCTGGCTCGCCGACCTCGTCCGCGGCGGCCTCGCCGCCGCCCGCACGCAGCCCTACTCCTACTGGGACACCGCGGCCGCCCGCCTCGTCGACGCGCAGGTGCCCGCACTGGCCGAGCGGGTCCGCGAGGCGGGCTCGCAGGTGCACGCCCGCGCGGAGTGGGCGGCGTACCTGCTCGCGGAGGTCGGGCGCTGGTGGACCATCACCAGTGCGTGGCAGGCCCGCGACGGCCTCGACGAGGTCGAGCGGGCCGAGGTGCGCATCGCCGTGGGGTGGGCCCAGCCGAGCGAGGAGGTCCGCGACGGTGACGCCCGTCCCGGGCCGTGGACGGTCCTCGGCGCGGTCCGCACCGACGACGGCCGGATCCAGCAGCAGCGCACGTGGCTCGCCCACGACGACGGCGAGGTCGTCGCAGTGCTCGACTTCGCCGGCTACGGCCAGGCCCTCGCGGTGCCGCAGCTCAGCGGTGCCCGGCTCGACGTCACCGTCTCCCGCTACCCCGGCGCGGCGCCGCGCCGAGCGCTGTTCCGCGACCCGCCCACCGGGGCCGCGCCCGTCACCGCCCTCCCGGGCCGCACCAGCCTTGCCGAGGTGCACGCCGCGGCCGCGGAGGGCCTGGGCCGCACGCCGTGGCGCGAGCGGCACCCGGCCCCGCTCGCCGACGTACGCATCGTCCAGGACGGCGAGCAGTGGCGGGTCAGTGACGCCACCGGCTCGCTGCCGATCGCCGACGGGTCGCCCGTCTGGACCCTGCTCGCGGTCAGCGGCGGGGCGCCCGTCGACGTGTTCGGCGAGGTGGAGTCAGGTGCGTTCCGCCCGCTCGCGGTCTGGATGGACGACCAGGTGCTGGGCCTGTGAGCGCCGTCGACCAGTGGCTGGCCGACGTGGCCACGTCCGCGCTGGTGGGGAGCGCCCGGCGCGAGCCGCCGCCCGCTCCCGACGTCCTCGCCCTCGACGCGAGGGAGGAGCCCGCCGAGCACCGGCTGCTGGCCAGCGCCGCAGTGGTCGACGCCCTCACCCGGGCCGGTGCTCCACTGCCGCCTTCGAGTGACGACGTCCTGGCCGCGGCCGAGGAGCACCGTCCTGCGACGGCCGACCGGGCCGCCCAGCTGCTCACCCTCCTGCTGACGCAGTCGCCGGTCTCCAAGCAGGCACGCGACGAGCTGGTCGTGGAGTGGCTCCGGCTCGCCGAGGCCGCGGGTCAGCGCGTGCCGTGGCACCTACTGCCCGTGCTGCTGGACTTCGCGGCCGGACGGCGCCGGGTGGCCACGGCCCTCGGCGGCCAGCTCGGTGAGCGCGGTCGCTGGCTGGTCGGCCTCAACGAGGCCTGGTCGGGCCTCCTCGACGACGCGGACGAGCCGCGGGTCCACGTCGAGGTCGACTGGGTCGAGGCGTGGCCGACGATGTCGAGCGCGGAGGCGGTGACGGCGTTCGCCCTCGGCCGGCGCGCCGACGCGGGTGCGGCCCGCGAGCTGCTCGAGGCGCAGTGGTCGACGGTGTCGGCCAAGGTCCGGGCCGACGCGATCAGGGCACTGGGGCCCGGCCTCTGGGCGGCCGACGAGCCGCTGCTCGAGCAGGCGCTCGACGACAAGGCCAAGTCCGTCCGGGAGGCGGCCGCGGCGATGCTCGACCGGCTGCCCGGGAGCGCCCGCGCCGCCCGTATGGCCGACCGGCTGCGCCGGCTGGTCCACGTCAAGGGCGCGATCGTGCGCCACCTCGAGGTCGACGTGCCCGACGCGCCCGACGAGTCGGCGGTGCGCGACGGGCTGACCGCGCCGGCCAAGGGCGTGAGTCCCCCGCCGACCGTCTGGCTGTCGCAGGTCGTGCGCGGGGCACCGCTCTCCACCTGGACCGACATCACCGGCCGCAGTCCGGCCGCGACGCTCAAGATGGTGCGCGACGCCGACGTGCTGGCCTGGCTCACCGAGGCCGTCCTCGACCGACGCGACAGCGAGTGGGCGATCGCGTGCGTCGACCACGGCATCCCCGACCAGCGGCTGCTGTGGCTGCTGCCCGAGGAGCGGCGGGCCCGGCTCCTCGCCGACTGGGTCGCCCGACCGTCGCCCGGCCGCGACCTCCGCGGCCTGCTCACCGAGGCGCCCCGCCCGTGGCCCGACGACCTCGGCCGCGCCGTGCTCCGGCGGATCCAGGGGGAGAAGGCCGACCTGTCGTTCGGCTACACCGCGGCGCCGCTCCTGCCCGTCGCGCTGAGCCCGGCGCTGGCGCCCGAGATCAACGCCGCCCTCTCCCGCCTGCCCGAGGACGCGAGCCACCTGCGCCGCGCCCTCACCGAGACCCTGCAGCTCCACGCGTTCCGCACATCCCTGACGGAGGCCTTCAGATGACCACCACGCAGCCCATGCCCGACGTGCTCCGCCAGCACGCCGAGGACGCGTACGCCGATGAGCTCACCGCGCTGGCTGCCGTCGACGACCGGCCGCGGCCGCCCTCGTGGCACCTCTCGCCCTGGGCGGTGGCGACGTACGTCCTCGGTGGCGAGCTGCCGGACGGCACCCGGATCACGCCGAAGTACCTCGGCCAGCGCCGGCTGGTCGAGGTGGCGATCTCCTCGCTGGCCACCGACCGGGCGCTGCTGCTGCTCGGCGTGCCCGGCACCGCGAAGTCGTGGCTCGGCGAGCACCTCGCCGCCGCGATCAGCGGCCGCTCGACCCTCGTCGTCCAGGGCACGGCCGGCACGCAGGAGGAGGCGCTGCGCTACGGCTGGAACTACGCCCGCCTGCTCGCCGAGGGCCCGTCGCGCGAGGCGCTGGTCGCCGGCCCGGTGATGCGCGCGATGGAGACCGGCGCGATCGCCCGCGTCGAGGAGCTCACCCGCATCCCGTCCGACGTGCAGGACTCGTTGATCAGCATCCTTTCGGAGAAGACGCTGCCCGTGCCCGAGCTCGACGAGGAGGTCCAGGCCCGGCCCGGCTTCAACGTCATCGCGACCGCGAACAACCGCGACAAGGGCGTCAACGACCTGTCCTCGGCGCTGCGCCGCCGCTTCAACACCGTCGTGCTGCCGCTGCCGGACTCGCTCGAGCAGGAGGTGGAGATCGTGCGGACCCGGGTCACCGCTCTCGGCGCCTCGCTCGAGCTGCCGGCCGACCTGGCCTCGCTGTCCGAGATCCACCGCGTGGTCACGGTGATGCGCGAGCTCCGCAGCGGCGTCACCACCGACCAGCGCACGACGATCAAGTCGCCGAGCGCCACGCTCTCCACGGCCGAGGCGATCTCGGTGATGACCAACGGCCTCGCGCTCGCCGCGCACTTCGGCGACGGCACCGTGCGGGCCGAGGACGTCGCCGGCGGCCTCATCGGCGCCGTCGTGAAGGACCCCGTGCAGGACCGGCTCGTGTGGCAGGAGTACCTCGAGACGGTCATGCGCAACCGCAAGGAGTGGAGCGACCTCTACCGCGCGTGCCGGGACCTGGGCTGAGCCGCCGCCCATGCCCGTCGACGTCTACGGCGTACGCCATCACGGCCCCGGCTCGGCCCGGGCCGTGCTGGCCGCGCTCGAGGAGCAGCCGCCCGACCTCGTCCTGATCGAGGGCTGCCCGGAGCTCGACGCGATCGTCGGCCTGCTGGGGGAGGCCGACATGGTGCCCCCGGTCGCCGGACTCGTGTACACCGTCGAGGAGCCGCGGCAGGCGACGTTCTACCCGCTTGCGCACTTCTCGCCGGAGTGGGTTGCCGCCCGCTGGGCGCTCGCCCACGGGGTGCCGGTGCGGTTCCTCGACCTCCCGGCGACCCACGCCTTCGCGCTGGTGCAGGAGGACGCGTCGGCCCCCGAGCCCGGTGATGCCGACGACGACGCCGAGCCGGTCTCGGAGCCACCGGTGCCGGCCGAGCGCCTCGACCCCATCGGCACCCTCGCCGCGACGGCGGGCTACGACGACGCCGAGCGCTGGTGGGAGGACGCGGTCGAGCAGCGGCACGGCTCGCCGGCCGAGCGCTTCGCCGCGATCCGGGAGGCGATGGGTGCGGTCCGGTCCGCCGACACCCGGCCCGACGACGATCCCGAGGTGCGCAGCAACCTGCGCCGCGAGCAGTGGATGCGCCGGGTCCTGCGCGGGGAGATCAAGGCGGCCCCCGAGGCGCGGATCGCCGTGGTCTGCGGAGCCTGGCACGCCCCGGCCCTGGTGCCCGCCGACTTCCCGCCGGCCACCCGCGACTCGTCCCTGATCACGAAGCTGCCCAAGACCAAGGTGGCGGCCGCCTGGACTCCCTGGACGGCTGCCCGCCTCAGCTACCACTCCGGCTACGGCGCCGGCGTCAGCGCGCCGGGCTGGTACCAGCACCTCTTCGACCACCTGAGCCGCCCGGACCCCGACCCCCGCGACCTCGCCACCTCCTGGCTGGTCCGGGTCGCGCGCACGTTGCGGGAGGAGCGGCTGGACGCCTCCACGGCATCGGTGGTGGAGGCGGCCCGCCTGGCCGAGACGCTGGCCACCGTCCGGGGCCGGCCGTCGGTCGGCCTGAGCGAGCTCGACGATGCCGCCGAGACCGTGCTCTGCGAGGGCTCCCGGCTGCCGCTCGACCTCGTCCACCGGCGCCTGGTGGTCGGCGAGGAGCTCGGCGCGGTGCCCGAGTCCGCGCCGGTCGTGCCCCTCGCTGCCGACCTCGCCCGTCAGCAGAAGTCGCTGCGCCTCAAGCCCACCGCGACCGCCCAGCAGGTCGACCTCGACCTGCGGCGCGAGAGCCAGCTGGCCCGGTCGGTGCTGCTCCACCGCCTCCAGCTGCTCGGGGTCCCGTGGGGCGAGGTCGCCGACGCCGGCCGGACGACCGGCACGTTCAAGGAGAGCTGGACGCTGGAGTGGCGGCCCGAGCTGGCCGTCGACCTCGTCGAGGCGAGCGTCTGGGGCACCACGGTCGCCGTCGCCGCGGCGGCCCGCGCGGCCGACCGCGCAGCCCGTTCCGCCGACCTCGCCGAGCTCGCCGCGCTGGTCAGCACCTGCCTCACCGCCGACCTGCCGGACGGCATCGACGCGGTGCTCGACGCCCTCGACGCGCGCGCCGCGGTGCAGCACGACGTACCCGCCCTGCTCGCCACGGTCGAGCCGCTCGCCCGCACGTGCCGCTACGGCGACGTACGCGGTGTCGACACCGCGCGGGTGCGGACCGTGCTCGGGGCCACGGTGGTCCGCGCCTGCGTCGGACTCCCGATGGCCTGTGCCAGCCTCGACGAGGAGGCGGCCGCGGAGATGGTCACCGCGATCGCCGGAGCGCAACGCGGCCTCGCGCTGCTCGCCGACGACGAGCTCGACCGCGCGTGGACGGAGGCGCTCGAGGCGGTGTCCGCGCCCGACCACGTCGCCGGCGGGGTCGCCGGCCGGGCCACCCGCATCCTGCTCGACGCCGGCCGGATCGACTCCGACACCACCGCCCACCGGATGGGGCGCCGGCTGTCCCTGGCCGCCTCCGCGGCGCAGGCCGCCGCGTGGCTCGCCGGCTTCCTCGCCGGCGATGCCGTGCTGCTGGTCCACGACGCGACCCTGCTCGGGCTCGTCGACACGTGGGTGAGCGGGCTGGACGAGGTCGAGTTCGAGGACCTGCTGCCGCTCGTGCGGCGGACGTTCGCCGAGTTCAGCGCCGCCGAGCGCCGCACGATCGGCGAGCAGCTCTCCCGGCTCGGCCGGCCCGGTGCCGATGCCGGGGTCGCGGCGAGCGGGATCGACCTCGAGCAGGCGCGACCGGCCGTGCACACCGTGGCGAGGCTCGTCGGCTGGAAGGTGGTGGCCCGTGACGGAGCAGCCTGAGAGCCGCGACCGACTCACCCGCTGGCGGCTGATCCTCGGCGGCAAGGAGGCCGACGGCCTCACCGGCGCCGACGGGCAGGGCATCGGCCTGACCGAGGCCGACGGGCGCCGCGACGACGCTCTCTCCGCGCTGTACGACGGGGAGCGCAAGGCCGGCCTCGGCGGGTCGTCGCCGCGGGTCGCGCGTTGGCTCGGCGACATCCGCACCTACTTCCCGTCGTCGGTCGTGCAGGTCATGCAGGGCGACGCGATGGAGCGGCTCGGCCTGCGCCAGATGCTGCTCGAGCCGGAGATGATGCGCGCCGTCCAGCCCGACGTCGGCCTGGTCAGCACCCTGATCGGGCTGGGCCGGGTGATCCCGGAGCACTCGCGCGAGACGGCGCGCGCGGTCGTTCGGCTGGTCACCGACGAGCTCGAGGAGCGGCTGCGGCAGCGGACCGTCCAGGCGGTGACCGGCGCGCTCGACCGGTCGGCGCGGACCCGCCGCCCGCGGATGCGTGACGTGGACTGGCGGCGCACGGTCGCGGCCAACCTCAAGCACTACCTCCCCGAGCACCGCACGGTCGTGCCCGAGCGGCTGGTCGGCTACGCCCGCCGGTCCACCCAGGTCGAGCGCGAGATCATCCTCTGCATCGACCAGTCCGGCTCGATGGCGGAGTCGATCGTCTACAGCTCGGTCTTCGGCGCGGTGCTCGCCTCGATCAAGTCGGTCAGCACCCGGATGGTCGTCTTCGACACCGAGGTCGTCGACCTCACCGACGAGATCGACGACCCGGTCGACGTGCTCTTCGGCGTCCAGCTCGGCGGCGGCACCGACATCAATCGCGCACTGGCGTACTGCCAGGGGCGGATCACCCAGCCGGCCGACACCGTCCTCGTGCTGATCAGCGACCTCTACGAGGGCGGCATCGCCGAGGAGATGATCAGCCGGGCCAGCGCGGTGGTCGGCTCGGGCGCGACCATGATCGCGCTGCTCGCGCTGAGCGACTCCGGGCAGCCGTCCTTCGACGCCGACCACGCCGCGGCCCTCGCCGAGATCGGCGTGCCGTCCTTCGCCTGCACCCCCGACCTCTTCCCCGACCTGATGGCGGCCGCCATCGAGAAGCGCGACATCGGGGAGTGGGCAGCCGCCAACGACGTGGTCACCACCCACGAGACGACCAAGCCGGTCTGAGCTCGTCGCCCTCGGGGTGGCGGCAGATTGCATGAGGTGGGGGTGTCGGCGTGCGATGTGCCGCCACCCTCCGACGTCAGCCGGCCGAGGCCTCCCAGGCCGGGCCGTCGCCGCCGAACCGCTCGACGAGCCGGCGGCCGACGTGCGCGGCGTTGGCACGGCGTACATCCTCGGGGACAGCGGGGAGGTTCTCCTCCCAGTCGAGGAGGCACGACCCGCGCAGCTGCGGCATCCGCGCCGGCCGGCCGAAGAAGAACGGGTGCGCGTGGGCGCCGCCGTCGCCGTAGCGGCCGATGTGGCAGCGCCCGACGCTGGGCAGCTCCTCGACTGCGGCGGCGACCCGCACGATCAGCAGCCCCATCTCGGCGGCCAGGTCGTCGGGCAGGTCGGCGATGTCGTGGTGCTCGACCGGGCGCAGGATGAACGAGACGGGCAGCTTCATGTCGAGGGCGACCAGCAGCCACCGCTCGTTGCGCCAGGCCACCTTCGCCGCGCGCTCGGGCGGCATCGGCGTACGACAGAAGCAGTCCGCCGGGTCCTCGCCCTCCCGTGGCGGCTCGGCGTCCTGCAGCGGCTCGAGCGGCTTGATCCGCAGCCCGTCGAGCTCGAACGGGAAGATGTCCCAGCCCGGCATCTCCTCGACCGCCACGGCCAGCCGACCCTCGTCGTCGGTCGCGGCCGCGACCCGGGCGTGGAACTCTTCTGCGCTCTCCAGGCTCATGCGCGGAGTCTTGCACCCGCGCCCCGATGAACTTCCACCCGAGCGCGTGGAAGTTCATCGGGAGTCACGCTGAGGTCAGGGGACCTCGGTCTGAACTTCCGCCCGAGCGCGTGGAAGTTCATCAGGGGCCCCGGATCAGGCGACCGGGGTGAGCTCCGGCTCCTCCAGCCGTACGTCGACGACCTCGCCGGTCGGGCGGGCCGGACGGCGCGGCCACCAGACCCGCTCACCCAGCAGGACGAGCGCGGCCGGGAGCATGACCAGCCGGATGATCGTCGCGTCGAGCAGGATCGCGACCGAGAGCGCGACGCCCATCATCTTCATCTCCAGCATGCTCAGGGTCGCGAAGATCGCGAACACCGAGACCATGACCGCCGCCGCGCTGGTGACGACGGAGGCGCTGTCGCGGATGCCCCGCTCGACGGCCACCCTCGTCGGCATGCCGCGGCCGACCAGCTCGCGGATCCGCCCGGTGACGAAGACGTGGTAGTCCATCGACAGCCCGACCAGCACCACCAGGACGAAGAGCGGGATCCAGTCGATGACGAAGCCCGGACTGGTGAAGCCGAGCGCCCCCTCGAGCCAGCCGTGCTGGAAGACCAGCGTCAGCACCCCGAAGGCCACGCCGACCGAGACCAGGTTGAGCGCGGTCGAGACCAGCGCGAGCGGCACGCTGCGGAAGGCGACGCCCATCATCACCAGCGTCAGCAGCAGGACGAACCCGATCACCACCGGCATCCAGGCCGAGAGGTGCTCGTCGAAGTCCAGGTTGGACGCGGCGTCGCCGCCCACCGCCCACTCCAGGCCGTCCGGCGTCGCCGGTGCGAGCGAGCCGCGCAGGTCGGTGATCGCGTCGGTCGTGCGCTCGTCGGAGTCGGGCCAGGGCAGGGCCAGCGTGAGGGAGGAGGTGCCGCCGTCGTCCGAGGTGGTCACCCCGCCCGGCACCTCGGTGAAGTCGCCGTCGCGCGTCGCCCGCGACGCCAGCTCGCCCAGCGCCAGCGCCGACCCGTCGCCCTGCGCCAGCACCGTCACGGTCGTCCCCTCGCCGGGGAACTCCGCGGCGACGTCACGCATGGTCTCCACCGCCGGGATGCCGGAGGGCAGTGTCTCCAGGTTGGAGGCGTGCATGGTCATGCCGAGGGCCGGCACGGCCAGTGCGGTGGCCGCGGCGACCGAGCCGGCGAGCGCCAGCGCGGGACGTCGTACGACGGGGGCCAGGATGCGACGGCTGATCCCGCCGGCGCCGATGCGGCGGTTGAGCCGCCACAGCAGCGGCACCCGCGGCCGGTCGACCCAGCGGCCGAGCTTGACCAGCAGCGCGGGCAGCACGGTGATCGAGCCGACCACCGCGACCGCGACGACGATGATCGCGCCCATCGCCAGGGAGGTGAAGGTGACGAAGTCGACCAGGAAGAGGCCCGACATGGCCGCGGCCACCGCGAAGCCCGACACCAGGATCGAGTGGCCCGAGGTCTGCGCGGCGATCTCGACCGCGTCGAGCGTGCTGCGCCCGCGGGCCCGCTCCTCGCGCTCGCGCTTGAGGTAGAACAGCGAGTAGTCGACGCCGACGGCCATGCCGATCAGCACGATCATGGAGCCGACCGTCGGCTCCGCCGGCACGATGTGCGAGACCACCGCCGAGATGCCCATCGTCGCGGCGACGCTGCCCAGCGCCAGCAGCACCGGGATGCCCGCCGCGATCAGGGCGCCGAACGCCAGCAGCATCAGCACGAGCGTCACCGGCAGGCTGATCACCTCGGCCGAGGCGAGGTCGTCGGCCACCTGGTCGTTGATGTCCTCGTCGAGGCTCAGCCCGCCGGTCTGGCGTACGGACAGGTCGGGGTGGTCGGCTGCGACGCTCGCCGTGACGGCCTCGAGCGGGCCCGCGTCGTCGACGCCGTCGGCCAGCGACACCGAGACCAGCATCGACGTCCGGTCGTCGTTCCAGATCGGTGGCGCCACCTCGCTGACCCCCTCGGCGTCGGTCATCCGACGGGCCACCTCCCGGGCGGCGTCCGGCACCTGCGTGCGGTCGCCGCTGAGCAGGACGAGCTCGGTGTCCGGGCCGGTCAGGCCCGACTCCTGCGCCATCGCGTCCGCGCGGCCGGACTGGCCGATGCGGTAGTCGGCGTCCTCCGCCTCGTGCGTCGGGACCAGCACGGCGAGGCTGGTCGCCGCGGCGACGAGGACGAACCAGGTGAGGATCGCGCGCCAGGGGTGCTCGGCGCTCCAGCGCGCGGCCCGCTGGGGGATCCGGGTGATCAGGTCGGCAGCCATCGCCGTGCTCCATTCCGTGTGGGTTCGTGGGTCGACCTCCACGGTTGCGGCGATCCGCGGGTCCGGCAGGGGTGGCACCTCCCGGTCCGAGGTGGGGGAAACCCCACCGACCGGGGCGCCGCGATCGGTGAGGATGGAGCCATGGCGCCACGACCGAGCCCTCTCCGGCTGACCGGCCACGCCCTCGCCCAGGTGGCGCTGGCCGTGCCGACGCTGGTCGCGGCCGTGCTCGTCGCCGTGGGCGGTGCCACCGCTCCGCTGGTCGTCGGCATCCCGATCCTGCTCCTCGGCCTGCCGATGCTGCGCTGGATCGCCGACCGCCACCGCGCGATGGCGGCCACGACCCTCGGCCACCCCGTGCCGGCCGACCGGCTCCCCGACGACGACCGGTCGCTGCCGGCCCGGATGGCCACGTGGGGCCGCGACCCGATGACGTGGCGCGAGCTCGCCTGGGCCCTGGTGTCGGCGACCCTCGGTCTCGCCGTCTCGCTGGTCGTCGTCCTGCTGATGGTCTGCCTCGTGACGCTGGTGCTCTGGTGGTACGCCACTCCGCAGCTGATGCGGCTGCGTGCGGTGGCCGACGCCCGCCTGCTGAGCCGCGGCAACCACGAGCTGCTCGAGGAGCGGGTCCAGGTGCTCACGGAGACCCGCGCGGAGACCGTCGAGGACTCGGCCGCGGAGCTGCGGCGCATCGAGCGCGACCTCCACGACGGCGCCCAGGCCCGGCTGGTCGCCCTCCAGATGAACCTCGGGCTCGCCCGCGACCTGATGGACTCCGACCCGGAGGCCGCGCGCGACCTGCTCGCCGAGGCCTCGACCACCACGGGTGCGGCGCTCGGCGACATCCGCGACGTCGTGCGCGGCATCCACCCGCCGGTGCTCGCCGACCGGGGGCTCGCAGGCGCGGTCCAGGCCCTGGCCCTGGACCTGGCGGTGCCGGTCACGGTGTCCGGTGACCTGCCCGACCGGCCGTCAGCCCCGGTCGAGACGGCGGTCTACTTCGCGGTGCTCGAGTGCCTGGCCAACGTCACCAAGCACGCCGGGGCCGAGCGCGCCTGGGTCGAGCTGGACCGTCGCGACGACCTGCTGGTGGTCGTGGTCGGCGACGACGGGCGGGGTGGCGCCGACCCCGCGGGCGGCACCGGGCTGCGCGGGGTGGCGCGGCGGCTGGCGGCCCTCGACGGCAGCGTGAGAGTCTCGAGCCCCGCGGGTGGTCCCACCCTGGTCACGCTGGAGGTGCCGTGCGAGTCGTCCTCGCCGAGGACAACGCCCTCCTCCGCGACGGGCTGACCCGGATCCTGGTGGCCCACGGCTTCACGATCCTCCACTCGGTCGACAACGCGCCGGCCCTCGACACGGCACTCGCCGACCCCGACGCGGAGGCGGCGATCCTCGACGTACGCCTCCCGCCCACGCTCACCGACGAGGGCCTGCGGGCCGCGATCGCCTGCCGGTCCGCCCGCCCGGGCTTCCCCGTCGTGGTGCTCTCCCAGTGGGTCGAGCACCTCTATGCCCGCGAGCTCCTCGCCGACGGCGGGGGAGCGGTCGGCTACCTGCTCAAGGACCGGGTCGGCGACATCCGGGAGTTCGTCGACGCCGTGCACCGCGTGGCCGGCGGGGGCACCGTCCTCGACGCCGAGGTCGTCTCAGCGATCATGGCGCGGCCCCGGGCCCGCGCCGTCGACCGGCTCTCCGAGCGCGAGCGCGAGGTGCTCGCGCTGATGGCCGAGGGTCGCTCGAACGCCGCCATCGCCGCGCGCCTCTTCATCACGCCCAAGGCCGTCGACAAGCACGCCAACAGCATCTTCACCAAGCTCGACCTGCCCGTGGCGCCCGACGACAACCGCCGGGTGCTCGCGGTGCTGGCCTGGCTCGAGGTCTGAGCCTCACAAGGGGGCTGACCAGAGGCTCACCAGGGGGCGGGCTGGTAGTCCTTGAGGAAGCAGCCGTAGACGTCCTCGCCCCGCTCGCCGAGGACGATCGGGTCGTAGACCCGCGCGGCGCCGTCGACCAGGTCGAGCGGCGCGTGCCAGCCCTCGGCGGCGATGCGCAGCTTCTCGTGGTGCGGCCGCTCGTCGGTGATCCAGCCGGTGTCGACGGCGGTCATCAGGATCCGGTCGGCCTCGAAGAGCTCGCCGGACGAGGTCCGGGTCATCATGTTGAGCGCGGCCTTGGCCATGTTGGTGTGCGGGTGGCCGGCGCCCTTGTAGCGGCGCCCGCCGAACTGCCCCTCCATCGCCGAGACGTTGACGATGTACGCCCGGCGCGCGCCGCCCTGCACGGCCGCCCGCAGCGAGGGCCGCAGCCGGGAGTTGATCAGGAACGGCGCGATCGAGTTGCAGAACTGCACCTCGAGGAGCTCCAGCGGGTCGACCTCGTCGAGGACCTGCGTCCACGAGTTGTTGTCCTGGATGTCGGGGATCAGGCCGCCGGCGTCGATCGCGGTGCCGGCCAGGTGCGCCTCCAGCGAGGCGCCCCCCGCCTTCAGGGCGAGGGCGGTCAGGGACGCGGCGTTGTGGGCGGCCAGCGCGTGCTCGGCCGACTCGCCCTCGTGGTGGGCGACCGCGGTGTCGGTCAGCGCGCCGGCGATGGCCGCCGGGTGGGCCTCGGAGATCCGGTCGAAGGTGACCATCTCCGGGAGTGCCTCCACGCCCAGGGACTCGGCGGTCGGCAGCGGGGCGTTCTCGCCGTCGATGAGGTGCGAGTACGCGCCCGGCAGCCGGCGTACGGTCTGGCAGGCGTTGTTGATGATGATGTCGAGCGGCCCGTCGGCAGCGACGTCGTCGGTCAGCGAGATGACCTGGGTCGGGTCGCGCAGGTCGATCCCCACGACCTTGAGCCGGTGCAGCCAGTCGGCGGAGTCCTCCATCGCGGCGAAGCGGCGGACGGCGTCCTTCGGGAAGCGCGTGGTGATGGTGGTGTGGGCTCCGTCGCGCAGCAGCCGCAGCGCGATGTACATCCCGATCTTCGCGCGGCCACCGGTGAGCAGCGCGCGCTTGCCGGTGAGGTCGGTGCGCTGGTCGCGCTTGGCGTGGCTCATCGCCGCGCAGGTCGGGCAGAGCCAGTGGTAGAACGCGTCGACGAGGGTGAAGTCCTGCTTGCAGATGTAGCAGCCGCGCGCCGTGATCAGCTCGCCGGCGAACGCGCCGACCGTGCTCGAGACCAGCGGGATCCCGGCGGTCTCGTCGTCGATGCGCATCGGCGACCCGGTGGCGGTCCTCGCGATGATGTCGAGGTCGTGCTGGTGCCGCTCCTGGCGGATCTCGGCGCGACGCTGCTTCTTGATCAGCTTGTACATGTACGACGCGGCGCGCTTCATGGTGCGTACGTCGTCGTGGTCGGGCGGCAGCTCCGCCACCTGCTGCAGCACCTCGAGGGCGACCGCGAGCTTGTCGGGGTCGATGCCCTGCTGGTTCTGCTCACTCACCGGAGCAGGGTACGGGCCGGAGGTGATTCCATCACCGCCAGATCGGGCGGAAGGACCGCCCGAACCACCCGAGGCCGGACCCCGCCGGCACCCGGCCGAGCTCTTCGCCGCCGTACACGGGGGAAGTCGCCGTGCCGTAGCCCAGCCACGTGGTCGCGGACCCCTGGCCGATCCCGGGCAGCGCCCACTCGCAGACGCCCGTCGGGAAGACGGCCCTCAACCGCGCCCACTGGGCGTCGGTGAAGGGGACGGGCAGCCCGCCGGGCAGGAGGTACGACGTCCGGTCCAGGGGCTTCACCTGGCAGGCCAGCACGTCGTTGGCCGCCGGGCCGCCGGCCTCCTGGCGCGGGGTCGAGAGGTTGGTGCGGGCGATGTCGGCGCGGCACACGACGTCGGGCACCCCGTCGGCGAGGCAGCGGTCGGTCAGCGAGGCGGGCTTGTCCTCGACGATCTTGCGGGCCAGGGGCAGCGCGCGACGGTCCTTCTCGACGCGAGCCAGCCAGGCGTCCATCGCGACGAAGGCCTCGACGGGCCAGCGCACGTCGCCGAGAAGCGGCGTCGGGCCGAACCACTCGACGCGGTTGTCGGTGTGGCCCTGCGAGCGCTGCAGCCGCAGGTGGCTCCAGACGGCGTGCGCGTAGTCGTGCGCGAGACCGGGGTCGGGGCCGCCGTGGTTGATCATCGCGACCTCGCTGGTGTTGCTGAACTCGTTGAGCAGGCCGGTCCGGTAGGCGTTCGCGATGGAGGCCGGGTCGCCCGCGGTGCGCGCGGCGATCGTGTCGGCGTTCACGTCGAGCCCGCCGATCTTCTCGTTGAGGTCGACGAACTGCTCGGGCGTGATCCGCCCGCCCTCGAGCGCCGCCAGCCCGTACTGCACGCCGGTGTTGCCGAACGGCAGGCCGGCGAACCCGTGGCCCACCGCCTTCTCCTGCGCGCCCCACACCGACTGCGGCCGGGGCCCGAGCTGGTTGCGCATCAGCGTGAGGATGTCGCAGCGCACGCCGCCCGGGTTGGTGTCGGAGTCGAAGCGGGTCGAGGTGTCACCGGCGACCGGCTCGGGCACCCCGGGGCAGGCGTGCTCCGGATTGATCGCGCTCTTGAAGAGACCCTCGTCCGCGGTGACGGCGTTGACCGGGGTCAGGTGCCCCTCGACGTCGGCCATCTGCGTCGGCGACCAGACCACGCCGGCGCCCCAGCGCGTCGGGTCCTCGAAGTAGGCGCGCATGAGGTGGTAGTCCGCGAACTGCGAGCCGGGGCTCATCACGTCGGGGTAGGAACAGGTGGTCACCAGCCCCTGGTAGATGCCGGGGTACGCGTTGGCGACCGTGTGCTGCGCGACCGACCCGCCGCTGCAGCCGGTGCCGATCGTGTAGCGGATCGTGCCGTAGCGCTCGACGATCCGCTCCTTCGCCATCATCAGCGACTCGGCGTTGTGGGCGACGTTGCAGTTGTGCCCGGTGTTGGCGAGCGCGGTCGACATCACCGCGAAGCCGCGGCCGAGCGCCTCGACGTACGTGTTGTCGAGCAGCGGCACCGGGATTGCGTCGAGGGTGCCCGACGCGTCGGCGAGCGGCGGCTCCGCGGGCGCGTAGCTCGCGCCGCACCCGCCGCCGTGGGTGACGAGGACCTTGTGGTTCCACTGCTCCTGCGGCGCCCACGCCTTCCACCTCTCACCCGGGGTGAAGAGGGTGAGGACCGTGTAGCGGTCACGGTCCTGGTAGCCGTCCTCGCGCCGCACCACGAACGGCACCGTCTTCCCCTGGTCGGTGGTCGCGGTGTCGACGTCGCCGGCGGGGTGGGCGGGGTCGTAGGGCTCGAGCGCCTTCTTGCCCGTCGGCTTGTAGAGCCACGAGTAGCGCGCCGGCTCGTTGCAGAGCGCGTCCGTCGCCGTGTCCTGGCAGTCGTACGCCGCCGCGACCGGGCCGCTGAACACAGGCCCGCCGTTGCGGTGGTTGGTGATCACGACGCGGTCGGCCTTCGCCCGTCCGGCGCGGGCGACGAGCACGTTGCGGCCGTTGCGCAGCCCCGTGAGCAGGACGGTCGAGCGCTTCCGGAACTTCTTCGACACGTCCGTGCCGGACAGCGTCACCCGCAGCGCACCGGCCTTGCGCGGCGCGGTGATCCGGACCAGCACGTCGCCCCCCGAGACGAGGTCGGCGCGGTTGGACAGCACCTGGATCCGCACCTTCCCTGCCCGCTGGGGAGCCGCCGACCCCGGCGCGGTGCCCGCCACCAGCAGGGCGGCGAGGACGGCCAGGGCGACGCCGACGACGGCGACGGTCGGGCGGGCGGGGTGCTGGCGCACGGCGTACCTCCTGAGGGGTTCAGGAGGACAACGACGCAGGCGTGACGGTGGTTACTCGCCGGTCACGACTCGCGCGCTGGGGAGCCGTTGATCCGGACCCGGTCGGCGCGCATCCCGTGCTCGACGCCCCAGAGCACCGCCTTGGAGCGGGAGTCGACGTCGATCTTGCGGTAGGCCGAGCGGATGTAGGACTTGATGGAGTTCAGCGACAGCAGCGTGCGGTCGGCGATCTCCTGGTTGCTCAGGCCCATGGTGATGAGGGAGAGCACCTCGGCCTCGCGGGCCGTCAGTCCCTCCTCCCGGCCGGGCCAGTCGCCACCCACGAGCGCGGAGCGGCCGCGCGAGGGCGAGACCACGACCTGGCCGGCGGCGATCGCGCCGAGCGCGTCGACGAGGCGGGCGGCGGGCAGGCTCTTGGAGAGGTAGCCGCGGACCCCCTGGTTGAGGGTGTCGCGGGTCAGCCAGGGCTGGAAGTTCCAGGTGTAGACGGCGACGCTGCGGACCTGCGGGCTGTCGACGAGCTTCTTGACCGCCTCGCCGTTGCCCTGGCCCATGCCGAAGGTGTCGTAGAGCGCCACGTCGACCGGTGCGGCGACCGGTTTGCCGGCCACCAGCTCGACCACCTCGACCCGGTGGCTGTAGCTGCGCATCATCGCGTCGAGGCCGCGCACGACGACCTCGTCGTCGTTGACGAGCGCGACTCGGATCACCATGGGCTCAAGGTACGACAGTTTGTGTATGTTGAGCCGGTTGTTCACTCAAAGGGGGGTACGTGCGGGAGAGCGCGGCTGCGGTCGAGGAGACCCGCACGGGAGGGCTCGGGATCCGGTGCGAAGGTGTCGTCCACCTCTACAAGACCTTCGGCGGCCACGACGTGGTGGCGCTGCGCGGGGTCGACCTGACGATCCGCCCCGGTGAGCGGGTCGCGTTCCTGGGCCCCAGCGGCTCGGGGAAGTCCACCCTGCTCGCCCTGCTCGGCGGCATCCAGCGCCCCAGCGCCGGCAAGATCTTCCTCGGCGACGAGGAGATCTCCCGGATGGGCGAGCGCTACCTCGCCCGCATCCGGTCGCGCCAGGTCTCCACCATGCTCCAGGGCTCCACGCGCAACCTGCTGCCCTACGCCACCGCCCGCCAGAACATCGCCTTCGCGCGGCTCTCGCTGTCCGGGTCCGAGCGCGACGACGCGCTGGCCGACACCGAGCTGCTCGACCGCGTCGGGCTGCTCGACCAGGCCGACCAGGTGGTCTCCACGATGTCCGGCGGCCAGCGCCAGCGCCTGGCCCTCGCCTGCGCCGTCTCCACCTCGCCGCGGCTCCTGCTCGCCGACGAGCCGACCAGCCAGCTCAGCCACGCCGACCGCGACCACGTCCTGCACCTGGTCCACTCCCTCGGTGACGACTTCGGCACCACGATCGTGGTCGTCACCCACCAGCCCGAGGTGGCCGCGACCTTCCCGCGCACGGTGACCATGAAGGGCGGTCGCGTCGGCGCGGAGGGACACGGCGGCTCCGAGTACGCCGTGGTCGGCGAGGACGGCGTCCTCCACCTGCCCGGCCACATCGCCGCCGAGTGGCCGCCGGGCACGCTCGTCCGGTTCGAGGACGACGAGCAGGGCCGCATCATCGTGACCCGCGCCAGCAGCGAAGGAAGCAACGCGTGACCGACCCGCGCGAGCTGCGGCTCGACTCCATCACCTACGTCGCCGGGCGGACGCTGCTCGACGACGTCAGCGTCGTCTTCCCGGCCGGCAAGGTGACCGCGCTGTCCGGCCCGAGCGGATCCGGCAAGACCACGCTGCTGTCCATCGCCGGCGGGCTGCTCCAGCCGACCTCGGGCACCTCCGTCCTCGACGGGCAGGAGATGTGGACCGGCAGCGGTGACCCGCTGCCCGAGGTCGCCTTCGTCCTGCAGGTCTACGGCCTGGTGCCGATCCTCTCCGCCCGCGAGAACGTCTCGATCGCCCTGCGCGCTCGGGGTGTCCCGCCCGCCGACGCCGACGAGGCCGCCGAGGCGGCGCTCGCCCGCTTCGGCATCGCCGACCTCGGCGAGCGACAGGTCGAGGAGCTGTCCGGCGGCCAGATGCAGCGCGTCGCGTGCGCGCGTGGCTTCGTCGTCGGCGCCGACGTGCTCCTCGCCGACGAGCCGACCTCCGAGCTCGACGAGGGCAACCGCGGGGTGGTGCTGCAGGAGCTGCGCGAGGAGGCCGCGCGCGGTGCCGTCGTGGTCGTCGCGACGCACGACCCCGCCGTGGTCGAGGCCTGCGACCTGCACATCGCCCTCGACGAGGGCCGGGTCGTCCGGTGAGCGCCGCGCACCAGCACGCGGACCCCTTCCTGAAGAGGTCACGTCGTTGAGTCGTGTCCTTCGTGGCGCCTGGAGCCGTCGGGGAGCCCTGACGACCCTGGTGCTGATGACGGTGGTCGTCGTCGCGGGCGCGGTGACGGTCCTCCAGTTCGCCCGCGCGGCGGACATCTCGCCGTGGCTGACCGCTCCGCTGCTGCTCCTCGGCGCGGTCGCCGTGCCCAGCATCGGCGCCGAGCTCGCGGTCGCGCGGCGCGAGGAGATCGGGCTGGCGCGGCTGCGCGGCATCCACGGCCTGCGCCTGTGGCGCTTCCTGCTGCTCGAGCCCCTGCTCGCGATCGTGCTCGGCGCCCTGGTCGGGCTGGCTCTCGGGGCGGTCGGCACCGTCGTCACCACGCGGACCTGGCTCGACGAGGCGGCGGAGCCCTGGGGTCGGCCGGCCCTGCTCGCCACCGCCGCGATCGCCGGCGTCGGCCTGGTGATCGTGGGGCTCTCGGCGGCGGCCGCGCTGCGCGAGCCGCTCGCCGTGCAGGTCTCCACGCGACGGCGTCCGCGACGCGCCACCACGCTCGCCATCTTCCTGAGCGTCCTCGTCTTCGTCGGCGCCGGCGTGGCGGCGTACCGCAGCCGGGGGGCCGACGGGGATCCCGACCTCGTGGTCCTGGTGGGGCCGGCGCTGGTCGGCCTGGCGCTGGGCCAGCTGGCGATCTGGGTCATCCGGATCGCCGCCCGCGGGCTCACCCCGGCCACCGAGAAGCGGGGGATGGGCGCCTTCCTCGCCGCCCGCCGGCTGGCCCGCGCCGACGACCTGGTCACCCCGATCCGTCTCGTCGTCGCGGCGGCGGTCGTCGGCTCGCTCGCCCTCAGCGGCTCGGTGAGCGTCAGCGGCTGGACCGACGACCAGGCCCGCGTCGAGGTGCCGGGCGCGCGCGTGATCTCCGCCGACACCGGCGCCATGGGGGCGCTCGAGCTCACCGAGCGCGTCGACCCCGAGGCCACCCACCTCATCGCCACGGCGATCGTCCGCAACGACGAGCGCCTGGCCGAGCGCCGGGCCTACGTCGACGCCGACCGGTGGGACTCCGTCGTCGGCGGCTTCTACGACGACACCCCGGCACGTGCCGCGTCCGACGCGGTCGACCGGCTCCGCGGGGACGTCGAGCCGTTCCAGGTGACGGGCAGCCGGTTGACCCTCACCGCCTCCGGCATCGACGTGCCGCCGGTCCGCTCGTTCGTCGGCCCGGACGGCGTGCGGGAGACCTTCGGCGGTGGCGACGGCGAGCTCACCCTGCGCTACGTCACCTCGGGCAACGCCACCGGCTCGGTGGCGGTGCCCTTCGTGGTGCCGCGCGACGGCCGCCCCGTCACCCGGAGCGTCCGGGTCCGCGACTGCGCGCGAGGCTGCACGATCACCGGCATCGACGTCGCCCGCGGGGCCGACGTGGTGTTCGACAACCGCGGCATGACCTTCCTCGTCGAGCGCTTCGTGCTCGGCGACACCGACCTCGCCGGGCGCACCTGGGTCGCCGACCGGTCGGCCCTCGACTCGCTGCTCAACAACAACTTCTTCCCCGGCTACCAGCCGCCCCGCACCCTCGTGGTCAACCGCCCCGACGGCCTCCAGGTCGCGCTCCTGCCCAGCGTGACGATGGAGCTCCACCTCGACGCCGGCGCCGCCGTCCCGGCCCTGGTCGCCGGCGAGTCCGAGCCGCAGGCCCTCGACCTCGGGGGCGACGACCGGGCCACCGACGTGATCGGCGTCGCCCGCACCCTCCCGCTGCTCGGCAGCATCGGCCTGCTGACCGACATCCGCACCTCCGCCGCCGGGTCCGGACCGACCGTCCCGTCCGCCGAGGTCCAGGTCGTCGCGGCCGACGGCACCCCGCGGGCGATGCTCGACGAGGTCGCCGAGGCGACCGGCTCGTCCTGGCGCACGTTCGGCTCGGTCCGCGCGTCGTTGGGCGAGCGCTACGGCGGCGCCCAGTCGGTGGCGTACGCCCTCACCGCCCTGGCGTGCGCCCTCGTCGCGCTGCTCGCGCTCGGCGCCGGCGTGGCACGCCACCTGCGCGACTACCGCCGCGACGTCGCCTCGCTCCGCGTCCTCGGCATCTCGGTGGCGACGGCACGCCGGGCCGGGCGCGCCGAGCTGGTCAGCTTGACGCTGCTGGTCCTCGGTGTCGTCGTCGCTGGCGGCTGGCTCGCGGTCACCCTGCTGCTGGGCGGGATCCCGCTGCTCGCCAACCCGCCCGCCGGCATGCCCCTCGACACCAGCCCGCACACGTGGCCGCTGGCCGTCCCCGCGGTCGTCGCTGCAGTGGCCGTCGTCCTCGTCGGCGGACGCGCCCGCGCCGTCCGCTCCGCCACCACCCAGCCCAGCCTGCTGCGCGAGGAGGAGGCGCGATGATGCAGCTCCTCGGTGCCATCCTCCGCGGCCTGCGTGCCCGGGCCCTGCTGTCGGCGGGCTCGGTCCTGCTGACCGCGCTCGCGATCGGGTCGGCCGTGCTCGGCCCGGTCTTCTCCGAGGCGGTCACCAACTCCTACGTCGTCACCCGGCTGCAGGAGACCCCGACGGGACTCACCGGCCTCAGCCGGGTCTTCACGCCCGACACCGGGATCCCCCTCGAGCAGGCCGAGCGCGACGCGGTCGCCGCGTCCGAGTCGCTGACGAGCGGCCCGTGGCAGGAGCCCGTCGTCACGGTCCTGTCGGAGAGGTTCAGCGCGCTGCGCGGCGTCGTGACCTTCTGGTCGCGGGCGGACGCCTGCGACCACCTCGAGATCGAGGGTCGCTGCCCGGAGAAGCAGGGCGAGGTGCTCATGCTCACCGCCGACGCCGAGGCCAACGGCGCCGAGCTCGGCGAGCCGCTCCGGCTGCCGATCTACGAGACCCCCGGCACCAAGGCGCTGGGCCTGCCGCGTCCCGGCCTCTCCGAGGTCACGGTCGTCGGCACCTACGACACCCCCGGCCCGGGCGACGGCTGGTTGATCCCCCAGCGGCTGACCCGCACCAACGAGCAGACGACCATCAACGGCGGCTACACGCCGTACCAGCCCGCCCCGATCATCACCACCGACGACACCGTCACCGCGATGGGCGGGTGGACGGTGCGGGTCGACACGCCCCTCGACGTCCCGGCCGACCTGACCCCCGAGCAGCTCGACGAGGCCGCCGCCGCGGCCCTGACCGTGCCGAGCGACACCGAGCTCGAGGTCGAGGGCGGCACGCTCCGCAAGGACGACACCAACTCCCTGGCCGACGTGGTCGACGAGGTCCGCTTCCAGCAGTCGACCGCGCGCAGCTCGATCGCACCCGCGGTGCTGTCGCTGGTCCTGGTCGCCCTGGCCCTGCTGATGCGGCTGCTCAACGCGGCGAGCGAGCTGCGCGTGCCCGAGCTCGCCCTCGCCTCGCTGCGCGGCGTCACCGCACGCCGGCTGTGGGGCCTGGGCCTCGCCGAGCCGCTCGCGCTGCTGCTCATCGCCATCCCGGTCGGTGCCGGCTTCGGCCTCGGCCTCTCGGTCCTGCTCGTCCGCAGCTGGCTGGTGCCCGGACTGCCGCTGCCGCTCCCCGCCGCGAGCTGGATCGCCGCCGGCCTGGTGCTGGTCGCCGCGTTCGCCGTCGCCTGCGTGGCCGTGGGCCTGGTGGTGCGTGAGTCGCTCGCCTCCCAGCTCTCCGGCGTACGCCGCCCGGTGGCCGCGCGCCGCTGGTCGGTCATCGCCCAGCTCACCCTCGTCGCGCTCGCCGCGGCGACCCTCGTGAGCAAGCTGTCGGCGGGCGGGCCTGGCGAGCCGGACGCGACCGACCTGGTCCTCCCCGTGCTCCTCGCCGTGGTCGCCGGTCTCGCCGCGACCAGGCTCACCTCGGTGCTCGCCACGTGGTGGACCGGCCGCTCGCGCGGTCGGTCGCTGAGCGGCTTCGTCTCCGCGCGTGCGATCTCGCGCCGCCAGGAGGGCACCCTGGTGATCCTGCCGATCACTGCCGCCATCGCGGTCGCGGTCTTCGGCGCCGGCGTCTACGATTCGGCGGCGACCTGGCGCACCAGTGTCGCGGCGACCGCCTCACCGGCCGACACCACGTGGTCCACGACGCTCACCGTCTCCGAGGCCGTCGACCTCACCCGGAGCATCGACCCCGAGGGCGAGTGGATCATGGCGGCCGCGAGCGCCACCAACCCCGGCGCCAACTTCTCGATCGTCGACAGCAGCCGGCTCGCCCGGGTCGCGACCTGGCCGCCGACCTGGAGCCCGGACCTCGACGTCGACCAGGTCGTCGACGCGATCGCCCCCGCCGGCGTCGTCCCGACCGTGCAGGGCAAGCGGCTCTCGCTCACCATCGACAACCGGGCCGACATGGACCGCGACCTCGCCGTCGAGGTGCGGTTCGGCAGCCGCGGTGGCGCGCCCCTGAAGGCGTACCTCGGTCCCTTCCCCGAGGGCGAGCACACCCGCACCACGCGGATCCCCTTCTGCAAGGACGGGTGCCCGCTGGAGGGCATGACGCTGGGTGGCGGCGCCGGCACCAACACGGCCATGTCGGGGACGCTGCGGCTGCTCGACATCCAGGTCGACGGCGCGCCCGTCGAGGGCGGCATCGAGGGTGCGGGCTGGACGCCGACGCCCGACCCGGCGGTCCGCACCTCCATCACGGAGATGGCGGAGTCCGGCGGCGCACTCGACCTGACCGTCGACACCGGCGACTCGGTGGGCATGGCCCGCCTCACGGCCGGCGGCATCACCCGCGACCGCCCGGCGCTCGCCGGCCCGAAGGTCCAGGACCGCGCGATCGCGAAGCTCGACGAGGGCTACGGCCTGATCCCGGTCGACCGCGTCGGCGAGATCGAGGGCATGCCCTTCACCGGCCCGTCCGGACTGCTCGTCGACTACTCCTCCTTCATCACCGACCGGCCGGTCTACGACAACCTGGTGACCGTCCGGGTGCTGGCCCGCGCGGGTGCCCCGACGTCGGTCACCGAGGCGCTCGCGGAGGCCGGGCTGAGCGTCGAGACCACCCTCGCGCAGGAGCGGCACGTCCTCGACCAGAGCGCGTACGCCCTCGCGCTCCGGCTGTACGGCGTCGTCGCCGCGCTGGTCCTTGTCATGGCCCTGGCGGGTCTGTTCGTCAGCGCGGCCGTGCAGCTCCCGGCCCGGCGCCGCGACGCTGCCGCGCTGCGCGTGGTGGGCGTGCCGCGCGCGTCGGTGATGGTGGCAGTGGTGCGCGAGCTCGCGGTCGTGCTCGGCAGCGCGGCCCTGGCCGGCATCCTGGCCGGCTCCCTCGCACAGTGGGTGGTGCTGCGCACCATCACGCTCGGCTACGCCGACGACCCCACCACGCCGGCGCTGGTCGCGGCGATCTCGCCGCTCCGGCTGGTGGTGCTGGCGCTGCTGGCCGCCGCGGTCTTCGGCACGGTCGCGCTGATCAGCGCGTCGATGACCGTGCGCGGTGCCCGGGGCGCGACGCTGCGCGAGTCGGCCCGCTGAGCAGTCGGCTCAGGTGCAGCAGGGGTCGAACCGGAAGCCGACGCCGCGGATCGTGCGGATCCACTCGTGGTCGTTGGACGCGGCCGCATCGGTGCGGAGCTTGCGGCGCAGGTTGGCCAGGTGGACGTCGACCACGTGGGTGCTCTCCGGGACGAAGTCGGTCGCCCACACCGCGCGGAGCAGGTCCTCCCGCGGGACGACCACGCCGGGGTGGCTGACCAGGTGGGCGAGCAGGTCGAACTCGGTGCGGGTCAGGTCGACCTCCTCGCCGGAGACGCGGACCTCGCGGGCCCCGGTGTTGAGGCTCAGGTCGTCGCAGCCGAGCTGTCCGGCCTCCGCCCGCCGGTGGCCGTTGGTGGCGGGCGCCGCGGCCGGTGCGCGTCGCGGCTCGGGGGCCGCATCCGTGGCGCGCGGCCGACGGAACAGCGCGGCCACGCGCGCCTGCAGCTCGCGCATCGAGAACGGCTTGACGAGGTAGTCGTCGGCACCGACCTCGAGACCGATGAGCCGGTCGATCTCGGAGGTCCGGCCGCTGATCACGATGACGTAGCAGTCGGAGACGAGCCGGACCTGCCGGCACACCTCGACACCGTCGATGTCGGGCAGCGACATGTCGAGCGTGACGAGGTCGGGCAGCTGCTCGCGGATGACGGCCAGCGCCTCGGCGCCGGTGGTCACCACAGTGACCGCGAACCCTGCCTGGTCCAGCAGCCCCGAGATGAGCTCGCCCACGTCGCTGTCGTCCTCGACGACAACGGCCGTGCGTTGGTTGATCATGTGTCGTGCCCCCGCCTATCCCCCCGCTTGGTGATTCTAGTGTTCGCGTGCTCGCGCCCACCAGACGTGCGTGGTGCTGTGGAACAGGCTTTACCGACCGGTGCCACTCTGTGTGGCGCCGGTGCGGGCGACCCGGTCCTCAGCGGGTCGTACCGGTCGTTCAGAAGTCCAGGCCGCGGGCCCAGTCCTCGGAGTCGAACCGGGCCACCAGGTAGGGCCCCCCGCCCGCCCGGCGTCCGTGCTGCTGGCCTTCCTTGTCCATCCGGTAGCCGATGCCGCGGATGGTGTGGATCCAGGTCGCGTCGGAGTGGCGCCGCAGCTTGCCGCGGAGGTTGGCCACGTGGACGTCGACGAGGTGGTGGTCGTGGGTCAGCGCGCTGCTCCAGATGGCGAGGACCATCTCCTCGCGGGTGCAGACCCGTGAGAGGTGCGTGGCGAGGAACTCCAGGACGTCGTACTCGATGCGGGTGAGCTCGACGATGGTGCCGTCGACCTGGACCTCGCGGCGGGCCGAGTTGATCACCAGTCCCGCGCCGCACGAGATGATGCTCGGCTCGTCGGCCGGTTGCGACGGGCTCGGCACGTGCGGGGCGGTCGCCCCGGGCGCCTCGTCGACCAGCGTGGCCGAGCGGGGCCGGCGGAAGAGTGCCGCCACCCGGGCGCGCAGCTCGCGCGGCGAGAACGGCTTGAGCACGAAGTCGTCGGCACCGACCTCGAGGCCGATCAGCTTGTCCACCTCGTCGGACCGCGCGGACACGATCACGATGTAGCAGTCGCTGGTCTCCCGGATCCGACGGCACACCTCGATGCCGTCCATGTGCGGCAGCGTCAGGTCGAGCGTGACGAGGTCGGGCGGATCGGCTGCCGCCACGTCCACCGCTGCCCTGCCGTCGCGCGCCGACGTGACGCGGAAACCCGCCCCCTCGAGGGTCTCCACCAACGCCGATGAGATGTCCGGATCGTCCTCGACGACCAGCGCATGAAGATCTTGCACGTCCTACCCCCCACAGTTTCCAGACCGGAGCCCCACGCCCCCGCCGTGGCACCGCCCGAACGGCGTCGATCGATGGTAAGTGGCCTACCCCGTTTGTGGGAGCCTCAATCCAGTGGTCGGGTGCTCGGTCTAGACCACCGCGTGATACTTCGGAATCCCTCGAATCTGGCTCACTGTGCCGCGCTTTCCTCGGTAACGCCCAGGTCGATGCCGCGGTTGACCCACGTGCTGGTGGCCACCATGCCGACCCGTTCGTAGAGCGTCAGGGCTCCGGTGCGGGAGTCGGTGCTGAGCTCGGACGTGGTCGTGCCGTGCTCACGCGCCCGGGCGAACGAGTCCACGAGCAGGGCCTGGGCCAGTCCGCGGTTGCGCTGGTCGCGCCGCACCGCGAGCCGGTCGACGTACCCGGTGGTGCCGTTGTCGGAGACCAGGACCAGGGAGACGCCGACGACCTCGCCGGCCGGGTCGAGGGCGACCCGGAGGTTCCACGGCTCGAAGCCCGGCCGCCCCGCGGTGGAGGCCTCGAAGTCCTCGAAGGGCTCACGGTCGCGCTTCGACCACTCGAGGAAGGCGTCCTCGAGCACGTCGTGCGCGGCGCGCAGCTCGCCGGGCTCGGCAGCGCGTACGACGTAGCCCTCGGGCAGGTCGCGGTCGGGGATCGTCGCCCCCTCGGGGAGCTTGAGCACCCAGCTGGTCCAGCGGACCCGGTAGCCGAGTCCCTCGAGGAGCACGTCGCCCGGCGAGCCCTGCGGCACCGGCATGCCGATGACCTGCGAGCCCATCCGCCGGCCGAGGTCCTGCAGCCAGTGGGCGAGCCAGGTGCCGATGCCGCGGCCGCGGTAGGCGGGCAGCACGGACGTGTCGGCGCGGTCCGCGCCCATCAGCTCGGCGTACGCCACGAGGGTGTCGCCGTCGAAGACGCCGACGGAGCGGGCACCGAGGTCGTGGCTGGGCCGCGCCCAGTCGCTGACGATGTCGGCCTCCTCGATCGCGACCTCGCCGATGTCCTCCTGCTCCTGGGCGGCCATGAGCACGAAGACGGCGTGCGCGTCGGTCTTCTCGAGCGGTCGGGTGGTGAGCCCTGCGGGGAGGGCGGGGACGCTTCCTGGCATGGGCAGGAGTGTGCTGCCTCACGTGGCGCGCTGTCGCGCGGATATCTGCCGCCCGCGGAATGCCCGATCCGCCCGCGAGGCCCTACCGTTGCAGGGTGAGTGACGACGCAGTGGACACGCCCGAGCAGACCTTCGCCGACCTCGGGCTCTCGCCCGAGGTGCTGAAGGCGCTCGCCGACGTCGGCTACGAGACGCCCTCGCCCATCCAGGCGCGCACCATCCCGCCGCTGCTCGAGGGCCGCGACGTCGTCGGCCTCGCCCAGACCGGCACGGGCAAGACGGCCGCGTTCGCGCTGCCGATCCTGTCGCGGCTCGACCGCAGCCAGAAGACGCCGCAGGCGCTGGTGCTGGCCCCGACCCGCGAGCTCGCGCTCCAGGTGTCGGAGGCCTTCGAGCGCTACGCCGCCCACCTGAAGGGCGTCAACGTGCTGCCGATCTACGGCGGCCAGGGCTACGGCGTCCAGCTCTCCGCGCTGCGCCGCGGCGTGCACGTCGTCGTCGGCACGCCGGGACGCGTCATGGACCACCTCGAGAAGGGCACGCTCGACCTCAGCGAGCTGCGCTTCCTCGTGCTCGACGAGGCCGACGAGATGCTCAACATGGGCTTCGCCGAGGACGTCGAGACGATCCTCGCCGACACCCCGTCCGACAAGGACGTCGCGCTGTTCTCGGCCACCATGCCCAAGGCGATCCGCCGCATCGCGGAGAACTACCTCTCCGACCCGGTCGAGATCTCCGTCAAGGGCAAGACCTCCACGGCCTCCAACATCACCCAGCGCTACCTGATCGTGTCCTACCCGCAGAAGGTCGACGCGCTCACCCGCATCCTCGAGGTCGAGAACTTCGAGGCGATGATCGTCTTCGTCCGCACCAAGAACGAGACCGAGACGCTGGCCGAGAAGCTGCGCGCCCGCGGCTACTCCGCGATGGCGATCAACGGCGACGTCGCCCAGGTCCAGCGCGAGCGCACCGTCAACCAGCTCAAGGCCGGCAAGCTCGACATCCTCGTCGCCACGGACGTCGCCGCGCGCGGCCTCGACGTCGAGCGGATCAGCCACGTCGTCAACTACGACATCCCGACCGACACCGAGTCCTACGTCCACCGCATCGGCCGCACCGGTCGCGCCGGTCGCACCGGCGACTCGATCGCCTTCGTGACCCCGCGCGAGCGCCACCTGCTCCGCGCGATCGAGAAGGCGACCCGCCAGCCCCTCACGCAGATGCAGCTGCCGACCGTCGACGACGTCAACGCCACCCGCCTCACGCGCTTCGACGACCAGATCACCCAGGCCCTCACCCAGCCCGAGCGGATCGACTTCTTCCGCGACGTGGTCTCGCACTACGTCGGCGAGTACGGCGTCGCGGAGGTCGACGTGGCCGCCGCCCTGGCCGCGGTCATGCACGGCGAGCAGCCGCTGCTGCTCGAGCCGGAGCTTGAGCCGCGACAGCGGTCGTTCGAGGAGCGCTCGAGCCACGGCGGCAAGGCCGACCGCGGTCCCCGCGAGTCGCGCAGCGGCCAGCCGATGGCGGCGTACCGCATCGAGGTCGGCAAGCGGCACAAGGTCGAGCCGCGCCAGATCGTCGGTGCGCTCGCCAACGAGGGCGGGCTCTCGCGCGGCGACTTCGGCTACATCTCCATCAAGCCGGACTTCTCCGTCGTCGAGCTGCCGGCGGACCTGCCGCGCGGCACCCTCGAGCGCCTCGCCGACACCCGCATCTCCGGCAAGCTCATCGACATCAAGCCCGACAACGGCCCGTTCCGCGGCCGTCCCGGCGGCGGCCACGGCGGTCCTCGCAAGGGCGGTCACAAGGGCGGCGGCTACAAGGGCAAGAACCCGCGGCACTGACCGGGCACTTCCTCCCCGTCCGGTCAGGTGAGCGGGCACTTCCTCCCCGTCCGGACGCGTGACAACGCCCCCTGCCTCGGCGGAGGAAGGGGGCGTTGTCAGCGTGACCGGGACGAAGTGCCCGGTCGACACTCAGGACCGGGAGGAAGTGCCCGGTCGGTGATCAGGCGTTCTTGATGGCCGAGACGTCGAACTCCAGCTTGATCTTCTCGGAGACGAGGACGCCGCCGGTCTCGAGTGCGGCGTTCCAGGTGAGGCCCCAGTCCTTGCGGTTGATGGTGGTCTCGCCCTCGAAGCCGACGCGGGTGTTGCCGAACGGGTCGACGGCGGAGCCGGTCTGCTCGAACTCGATGGTGACGGGCTTGGTGACGTCCTTGATGGTCAGGTCGCCGGTGATGGTCCAGTCGTTGCCGTCGCGCTTCACGTCGGTGGAGGTGAAGGTGATCGCGGGGTAGGTCTCTGCGTCGAAGAAGTCGCCGGACTTGAGGTGGCCGTCGCGGTCCGCGCTGCCGGTCTCGACGGAGGTGACGTCGATGCTGAGCTCCACCTTGGAGCTGGCCGGGGTGGCCTCGTCGATGGTGGCGGTGCCGCTGAAGGCGCCGAACTGGCCGCGGACCTTGGTGACCATCGCGTGGCGGGCCACGAAGCCGAGGCGGCTGTGGCTGACGTCGAGGGCGTAGTCGCCGGAGATGTCGTCGATGGCGGTGGTGGGGGCGTCGAAACCGGTGGTCATGGGAGAGCTCCTGGGTGGTGGTTGGTAGAACTTTCAACCACCCTAACGAGGAGCTGCCTCGGTTCATTCCCGGGCGACGGAAGTTTTCGCCTACCGCCCGACATGCAGCGAGCCGCGCCCCCGGCGGGGACGCGGCTCGGGACCTGGGATCTGCGCTCAGGCTGCCTTGGTGTGGGCAGCTCCGGCGATCGACCAGCGTGCCTCCATGCGGGTGCGACCCGACGCATCCGTGACGGCCACCCAGGTGCAGACCGGCGCACCAGTCATCGTCTGCTTGCTCATGTGACACCTCCCGTTCACTTTCTGTTCACCAAAGATAGCACGTCCCCACCTGCGCACCATCTTTCGCTGAAGATCGTGACGGATCCCCCACTCGGCACCCTGAGCACCGCCGTACGACGCTCGCTCCCTCCCCTTGTGGCGGGTGTGATGACGGTGTCGAGGGAGTGAGTCAGGCTTCGCGTGACGATCTGCCCGATTTCGGGCAGGAACTTGTCAATCGACCTCTGCGGATCGCAGGATCATCCGGTGCCCGACCCCGCGCTCGTCTCCCACGTCGTCGCCACCACGTCGCTGACGCCCGGTGAGGCGGCCCGGGTGATCGAGGACGTGATCGCCTTCCACGCACAACCGGTGGAGGAGTACGTCCGGGCGCGGCACGCCAGCCTCAAGACGTACGGCGCGAAGAACCCCGAGATCTTCGCGCGCATCGCCGAGGAGCTGCGCGAGCGCGTCGTGGCACCACCGGAGCTGTCTGAGAGACAGCTGCGCCGGATCATCTACGGATAGGAGACATCCACCCATGTGCGGAATCGTCGGCTACATCGGCCGCCAGGACGCCGCTCCGGTCGTCCTCGAAGGACTGACCCGCCTCGAGCACCGCGGCTACGACTCGGCCGGCGTCGCCGTGATCGGCACGCGCGGGATCCGGGTCGCCAAGCAGGCCGGCCGGGTGCGTGACCTCGAGGAGTCGCTGCCCAAGCGCTTCGCCGGGTCGACCGGCATCGGCCACACCCGGTGGGCGACCCACGGTCCGGCGACGGACGTCAACGCCCACCCGCACACTGACGAGCTCGGCCGGGTGGCGGTCGTGCACAACGGCATCATCGACAACTCCGCCGCGCTGCGCGCCGAGCTGACCGAAGCGGGGATCACGCTGGCCAGCGACACCGACACCGAGGTGATCGCCCACCTGGTCGCGCGCAGCGACGCCGACACCCTCGAGGAGAAGGTGCGCGACGCGCTGCGCGCCGTCGTGGGGACGTACGGCCTGGCCGTGGTGCACGCGGACTTCCCGGACCGGATCGTCGCCGCGCGCAACGGCAGCCCCCTCGTCGTGGGGGTCGGTGACAAGGAGATGTACGTCGCCTCCGACCTCGCCGCGATCGTGCGCCACACCACGACGGTGGCGATGCTCGACGACGGGGAGATGGCCACGATCACCGCGGCCGGTTTCAGCACCATGCGCCACCACGACCTCGCGGCGACCGGCAAGACCGCCACCGAGGTCGACATCGACGCCGCGGCCTACGAGGCGGGCGACCACGCGTCGTACATGCGCAAGGAGATCCTCGAGCAGCCGACCACGGCCCAGGCGGTGCTGCGCGGCCGGCTCGACGAGCGCTTCGGCACCGCGCACCTCGGCGGCCTCGACATGGACGCCCGCGACCTGCGCGCCGTCCGGCGGGTGAAGATCCTGGGCTGCGGCTCGGCCTACTACGTCGGCCAGATGGGCGCCGGCCTGATCGAGGAGCTGGCCCGCATCCCCGCCGACGCCGAGGCCGCGAGCGAGTTCCGCTACCGCGACCCGGTCATCGAGCCCGACACGCTCTACGTCGCGGTCAGCCAGTCCGGCGAGACCATCGACACGCTGCTCGCCGTGCAGGAGGTACGCCGCAAGGGCGGGCGCTGCGTCGGCCTGATCAACGTCGTCGGCTCGGCCATCGCGCGCGAGTGCGACGGCGGCATCTACCTCCACGCCGGCCCCGAGGTCGCCGTGGCGAGCACGAAGGCACTGACCAACATGTTCCTCGGCTTCGCGCTGCTCGCGCTGCAGCTGGGCCGGGTGCGCGACCTGTCGATCGCCGACGGCAAGCGCCTGGTCGCCGGCCTCGAGAAGCTCCCCGGCCAGATCGAGGAGATCCTCGCCGGCGAGGAGGAGATGGTCGAGGTCGCGAAGTCCCTGGCCGAGGCGCGGAGCCTGTTCTTCATCGGCCGGGTGCGCGGCTTCCCGGTGGCGCGCGAGGGCGCGCAGAAGTTCAAGGAGATCAGCTACCGCCACGCCGAGGCCTACCAGACCTCCGAGCTCAAGCACGGCCCGCTCGCGCTGATCGACCCCGAGGTGCCGACCGTCGCGCTCGTGCCGCACGACGAGCTCACCGAGCGCAACGTCGGCGCGCTCCACGAGATCGATGCCCGCCAGGGCCCGCTCGTGGTCGTCACCCACGAGGAGGTCGACCTCGGCGAGGTCGCCGCCCGCACGATCGTCGTCCCCCGCAACGAGCCGGAGCTCGACCCGATCCTGCTCACCATCCCGCTCCAGCTGCTCGCCTACCACGCTGCTCTCCACCTCGGCCACGACATCGACAAGCCCCGCAACCTCGCGAAGTCGGTCACGGTCGAGTGACTGTGTTGTCTGGCGCTCGCTCCGCTCGCGCGTGCTCGGCGCCCTTGGAGACGTCGTCTTCCCTCGTCGCTCCCGAGCTGTCTCGCTGCGCTCGTCGCGCTCGCTCGCTCCTCAGTCCAGACGACGTCGGGCGCCGAGCGCGTGGGCTGGGGAGGCAGGGGCGATCCGGGCGGCGTGCGCCGGGGTAGTTCGGGACGTACTGGTAGGTCGTGGGTGTGCTTGACCTACCAGTACGTCCCTAACTAGGTCAGGCGAAGGCGCGGCTCACGAACGAGCGGGTTACGAGCGCCGCGACACGCGCCGAAGCGAAGCGGAGGCGCACATGTAAATGGACCGGGCGCCCCTTGCTGCATGGGGTCAGCAAGGGGCGCGCCGTGGAGAACCTTCCCACCTGCCCCGCGTCCTGTCCGGGGTTCGCCGGAAGTGCCGGCGGATTTTGCTGTCGGCTACGTCACTGGTCCGTCGGACGGGCCGAGACCGTCCCGGCGACGAGCTCGAGCGCGCGCCGCGCGAGGGGTTCGGCGACCTCACGGTCGGCCGGCACCAGGCCCACTCTCGTACGCCGGTCGAGCAGGTCGTCGACGTCGTAAGCGCCCTCGTGGGTGACTGCGAAGACGAGCTCGGCGAGGGTCACCGGCACGTCCTCGGAGACGGGGGCGAGCAGCTCGTCGTCACGCAGCCCGGTGACCTCGCGGGCGGTGGTGAGGACGAGGTCGGCGTCAGTGCCGAAGCGGCGTACGAGCCGGGTGGGGGCGGTGCTGCGGCGCAGGTCCTCCCGCGGTGCGGCGCCCAGGAGGGGGAGCGTCGCGGTCCGGCAGGGCAGCGCCAGGAGGCCGGTCGTGGCGACGACGGCGTCGAGGGCGTCCTCGGCCATCCGGCGGTAGGTCGTGAGCTTGCCGCCGACGACGGTGGTCACCCCGGTGCGCGAGGTGAGGATGGCGTGGCGGCGGGAGAGGTCGGAGGACTCGTCGGTGCCGGCCACCTCCAGGAGGGGGCGCAGCCCGGCGAAGGCGCCCACCACGTCGTCGCGGGTGGGGGGCGTGGTGAACGCCGTGGCCACGACCTCGAGGAGGAAGTCGACCTCGGCGTCGCTCGGGGTCGGCACGTCAGGGACCGGGCCGGTCACCGGCTCGTCGGTGAGGCCGACGTAGATCGTGCCGTCGGGCTGCGGCAGCACCATCGCGAAGCGCGCCCGGGACCCGGGGATCGGCACCATCACCGCGACCCGCGTCTCCGGGAGCGCGGAGCCACGCAGCACCAGGTGCGTGCCGCGGCTGGGGCGGAGCCGGACCTGGTCGTCGAGGTCGCCGGCCCAGACGCCGGTCGCGTTGACCACCGCCCCGGTGCGGACCGCGTGGACCTCGCCGGTGAGCCCGTCGCGGAGCTCGACGGCGGTGCCGGTCGCCGAGGTGGCGCGGGCGCGGGTGCGGACGTGGGCGCCGTACGACGCCGCGGTGCGGGCCACGGTCGTGACGAGCCGGGCGTCGTCCTCCAGCTGCCCGTCCCAGGCGAGGTAGCCGCCGCGCAGCGTCTCCGCGCGCAGGGCGGGGGCGAGGTTGAGTGCCTCGGTGGCGTTGAGCCGCCGGGGGCGGGGGAGCGTGCGCGCCGAGGTGCGGGCGGTGCGGCGCAGCACGTCGCCGCCGTGCAGCCCGGCCCAGGTCAGTGCCGTGCGGCTGCGGGGCATCGCGTCGTTGACGGGGGTGAGCATCGGCAGTGGGCGGACCAGGTGCGGGGCGGTGACGTCCATCAGGATGCCCCGCTCGACGGCGCTCTCGTGGGCGATGGCGAACTGGCCCTGGGCGAGGTAGCGGAGGCCGCCGTGCACGAGCTTGGAGGACCAGCGCGAGGTGCCGAACGCCAGGTCGTGCGCGTCGACGGCGAGGACGGAGAGGCCGCGCGTGGCCGCGTCGAGGGCGACGCCGGCGCCGGTGATGCCGAGGCCCACGACCACCACGTCGACCTCGGTGGGGATGCCGACGAGGCCGGGAGTGATGCGCTGCTCGTTGCCCGTCATCACGGCTCCAGCGTCCGGGCGACGAGCCGGACGTACTCGGCGTCGAGGTCCTCGAGGGAGACGTCGGCGTCGACCATCGTCAGGGCCGAGAAGACGAAGCCGTGGCCGGCGAGCGTCAGGGCTCGGGCCATGAGGGTGGGGTCGCCGGGGCGGATGGCGCCCGAGGCCTGGCCGCTCTCGATCTCGGAGGCGAGGATCTCGATCAGCGCCTCCTGCGACCGGCCGCGCCGCGACAGGAGGTAGGGCAGCATCAGGTCGGGGTCGAGCTCGACGATGCGGACGAACAGCGCGTTGTCGCGCAGCGCGCGGACCGTGCTGAGTGCGGCCGCTGCGATGCCCGCCGGCGTCGTGGTGTCGAGGGCGGCGACGCGGGTGGCGGCGGCGATGCCGACCCACTCGCGGGTCATCAGGTCGCCGAGCAGCGAGCCCATGTCGGGCCACGCGCGGTAGATCGTCATCCGGGAGACCGAGGCGCGCTTCGCGACTTCCGTGAGCGTCGTACGTCGCCAGCCGACGTCGAGGATGCAGTCCCGCGCGGCGTCGAGGTAGCCGTCGAGCCGCGCATCCGGGATGTGACGAAGTGACGACATATGTCACACTGTAACGCATGAGCCCAGCCGAGCCCACCGTCGAGATGCACCCGCAGCGCTGGGGCGACCCCGCTGCCGCCGCCGAGCTGCCCGAGTCCGCGCGCGGCCTGGTCGAGCTGGCCTTCGGCCTGCAGGACCGCCCCGCCGTGACCGGCGCGGTCCCACCCGCGTCGGCGCTGGACGAGGCGCTGCTCGACGCGCTGCGCGAGACGCTCGGTGCCGAGCACGTGCTCACCGACGACGCCACTCGCACCCTGCGGACCCGCGGCAAGTCGACGCCCGACCTGTTGCGCGCCCGGGCCGGCGACCTCGCCGACGCCCCCGACGCGGTGGTCCGGCCGATGGGGCACGCGGAGGTCGTTGCCGTGCTGGCGTGGGCGAGCGAGCACCGGGTGGCGGTCGTCCCGTTCGGCGGCGGGACGTGCGTGACCGGCGGGCTGGCCGCGCGTCGTGAGGGCTTCGCTGGCCTCGTCAGCCTCGACCTGGTGCGGATGAAGCGGCTGCTCGCCGTCGACGAGGTCTCGATGACCGCGACCCTCGAGCCCGGCCTCCGCGGCCCCGAGGCCGAGGCGCTGCTCGCCGAGCACGGGCTGGTGCTCGGCCACTACCCGCAGTCGTACCTGCACGCCTCGATCGGCGGCTTCGCGGCGACGCGCTCCAGCGGTCAGTCCAGCGCCGGCTACGGCCGCTTCGACGCGATGGTGGTCGGGCTGACCGCGGCCACCCCGACCGGCTCCCTCGACCTCGGCTCCTCGCCGGCCAACGCCGCCGGCCCCGACCTGCGCCAACTGCTGCTGGGCTCGGAGGGCGCCTTCGGCGTCATCACGTCCGTGACGGTGCGGGTGCGTCGCCTCCCCGAGGTGACGACGTACGAGGGGTGGCGCTGGCCGTCCTTCGACGCCGGCTCCGACGCGATGCGCACCCTCGCGCAGGCCGGCGTGCTGCCGACCGTGATCCGCCTCTCGGACGAGTCCGAGACCGCGATCAACCTCGCCGACCCGTCGTCCATAGGCGGTGCCGAGGACCCGGGCTGCCTGATGATCACCGGCTACGAGGGCACCGTGTCGCAGGTCTCCGCCCGGCAGGCCGCGGTCACTGCCGTCCTGTCCGACCTCGGCGGTACGGCGCTCGGCACGGAGCCGGGGGAGAAGTGGGTGCACGGCCGGTTCGGTGCGCCCTATCTCCGCGACTCCCTCCTCGACCACGGGGTGCTCGTCGAGACGCTCGAGACCGCGACCTTCTGGTCGAACCGGGAGCGGTTGTACGCCGAGGTGAAGGCCGCGCTCCAGTCGACCCTGGGCGAGGGCACGCTCGTGCTCTGCCACGTCTCGCACGTCTACGAGACCGGCTGCTCGCTGTACTTCACCGTCGCCGCCCGCCAGGCCGAGGACCCGATCGCGCAGTGGCAGGTCGCCAAGGCCGCCGCCAGCGACGCGATGATCGCCGCCGGCGCGACCATCACCCACCACCACGCCGTCGGCACCGACCACACGCCGTGGTTCGCCCAGGAGATCGGCGACGTCGGGGTGCGCATCCTCCGCGCGGTCAAGGCCGAGCTCGACCCGGCAGGGATCCTCAACCCGGGCGTCCTCATCCCCTGACACCCCGCCGCCCGCCGCCGTCGGGGTAGTTAGGGACGTTTTGGTAGGAGGGAGCGGCCTCGGACCTACCAGTTCGTCCCTAACTACCCCGAGAGGTCAGGCGCGGAAGGACCAGACGAGGAGGTCGGTGTCCTCGGTCGCCCGGACCGCCTGGCCTCCCTCGTCGGTGATCCGGAGCGCGTCGCCGGCGGCGAGGGCGGTGTCCCCGACCGTGACCGCGCCGGTGGCGGCGAAGACGTGCTGGCGGGGGTCGTCCGGCAGGTCGACCGAGTCACCGACGCCAAGGCGGGCGAGGAGCAGGCGCGCGCCGGAGGTGCCGATCGGGAGCCCGGAGCCGCCGGCGACCTCGACGAGCCCGGAGGACGACGGCGGCGCCTCGCCCAGGACGTACGACGGTGACGCGCCGGGCGCGGAGGGCGCCAGCCACGCCTGGACGAAGCGGCAGCGGCCGGAGCCGGCGTCGGCGACCTCGCTGTGCCGGATGCCGGTCCCGGCGGAGAGGACCTGCGCCCGGCCGGCCTCGACGACGTGCGACGCGCCGGTCGAGTCGGTGTGGACCAGGGCGCCCTCGAGCACCCAGGTGACGATCTCCAGCTCGGAGTGCGGGTGGTCCGCATAGCCCGCGGCGGGCTCCAGCAGGTCGTCGTTGTGGCAGACCAGCGGGCCGAACCCGAGGTTCGCCGGGTCGTAGTGGGGTCCGAAGGAGAAGGAGTGCCTGGTCAAGCGCCCCTTGACGGCCTCCTGCGACCTCGTGGATCCGGCGTACAGAGCCCTCGACATGCCGATATCTTCGCGGATGTGCCTCCCCCGCATCAGTTCCCCATGCTCCCGCCCGGTTTCCGGTTCGGCACGAGCACGGCCAGCTACCAGATCGAGGGTGCGGCGCACGAGGACGGCAAGGGCCCGAGCATCTGGGACACGTTCACCGCCGAGCCCGGGCGCATCGCCGACGGCAGCACCGGCGACGTCGCCTGCGACCACTACCACCGGTACGCCGAGGACGTCGCGCTGATGAAGGAGCTGGGGACCGGCGGCTACCGGTTCTCCATCAGCTGGCCGCGGATCCAGCCGACCGGCGCCGGCCCGGCCAACGAGAAGGGCCTGGCGTTCTACGACCGGCTCATCGACACGCTGCTCGACAACGGCCAGCAGCCGATGGTCACGCTCTACCACTGGGACCTGCCCCAGGCGCTGGAGGACGACGGCGGCTGGCTGAACCGCGCGACCGTCGACCGCTTCGCCGAGTACGCCGCCATCGTGGGCGAGCGGTTCGCCGACCGCGTCGAGCACTGGATCCCCGTCAACGAGCCCAACGTCGCCGCGATCCAGGGTTACGGCATGGGCATCCACGCGCCCGGGCGGGCGATGCTCTTCGACTGCCTGCCGGCCGCCCACCACCTGCTCCTCGCGCACGGCCGTGCGGCGATCGAGCTGCGCCGCGCCGGCGCGACCTCCATCGGCTGCGCCAACAACCACGCGCCCATCTGGCCGGCGAGCGACGACGACGCCGACGTCGGGATGAGCAAGATCTTCGACGCCCTGTGGAACGGCACGTTCCTCGAGCCGATGCTCCTCGGCCGCTACCCGGTCGACCTGATGCCGCTCTTCGAGGACGTGATGGCCGAGGGTGACCTGGCGACCATCCGTCAGCCGCTCGACTTCTACGGCGTGAACTACTACAACCCGATGAAGATCGCGGCCGCCGACGAGGACTCCGAGATCCCCTTCGACCTCCGCGAGGTCGTCGGCTACCCGACCACGGACTTCGGCTGGCCGATCGTGCCCGACGCGCTGCGCGAGTGGCTGGTCATGTTCCGCGCCCGCTTCCGCGCCGCGCTGCCGCCGATCATGATCACCGAGTCCGGGTGCGCCTACAACGTCGGCCCGGACGAGCACGGCGTCGTCGACGACCAGGCCCGGATCGACTACTTGCGCTCCCACCTCAACGCGGTCTCCGAGGCGATCACCCGCGGCGTCGACGTCCGCGGCTACTACACGTGGTCCCTGATGGACAACTTCGAGTGGGCCGAGGGCTACACCCAGCGCTTCGGCCTCGTGCACGTCGACTACGAGACGTTGGAGCGCACCCGCAAGAAGTCCTTCCACTGGTACGCCGACCTCATCGCCGCGCAGCCCCAGCACCTCTAGTCGGACGCCGGTCCGGGGTCGATAGGCTCGCGACATGACCAACCGCCGCGTCGTCTTCGTCGTGGGCTCGGGCCGCAGCGGCACGAGCACCATGGCCGGCACGCTGCGCACGCTCGGCCTCCACGTGCCGCAGCCCGAGGTGGTCGCCGACGCGACCAACCCCAAGGGCTTCGGCGAGCCGCGGTGGGTCGTCGACCTCCACGCCGAGCTGCTGCAGCGCAGCAACGTGCAGGTCTCCGACGCCCGCCCGCGCGCGTGGCTCGACACCGGGACCACCAGCGGCGACCACGCCACGCGTGCGCGGGTCGCGACCTGGCTCGAAGAGCAGCTCGGCGTGGCCGACGAGCTCGTCATCAAGGACCCGCGGGCCGCCTGGTTCCTCGGCCTGTGGCGCGCCGCGGCCGACCGCTGCGACGCGTCGTCGTCGTACGTCACCATGCTCCGGCCGGTGACCGAGGTGGTCGGCTCCAAGCAGACCTACTACGGCCGGATGGGCGCCGGGTCCGACCAGGGCGCCATCACCCGCACCGCGGCATGGGTCAACATGATGCTGCACACCGAGCGGGCGACCCGCGGCCAGCAGCGGGCGTTCGTCCGCTACGGCGACCTCCTCGACGACTGGACGCAGCCGGTCTTCGCGCTCGGGGAGGCGTTCGACCTGGCCGGGGTGAAGACCGCGATGGCCGTCGACATCGCCGAGGTGCACCGCTTCATCGACCCCTCGCTGCGCCGGGTCACCATGACGTGGGACGACATCGGCGTGCCGGCGAGGCTGCGCGAGCTCGCCGACGAGACGTGGCAGGCGCTGGACGCCCTCGCCACCGACGACGCGGCGACGCACCACGAGACCTGCGACCAGCTGCGCGCCGCCTACGCCGAGCAGTACGCCGAGGCCGAGGCGTTCGCCCACTCGACCACCGTCGCCCAGCGGCGTACGGCGGCCGCCGAGGCGCGGCGCGAGGCGTCCGAGCAGGCCTCCGGCCGGAGCGGCGCCGACCGCGTGCCCCACGCCGTGCGGGCGATGGTCCCGCCGGCCGCCCGCCAGAAGCTGCGCAAGGCGATGGGCCGCGAGCGGGGCCAAGGAGCCTGATGCCCGACATCGCCTCGCTGGAGCGCGAGCCCGGCTACGACGTGACGTGGCCGTGGAGCTCGGGCGAGCCCCTCGTGCCCGGCCTGACGTGCGTCTTCCGGGTCCGCAACGAGGCCCGCAACCTGCCGTGGGTCCTGCCGCCGGTCTTCTCCGCGGTGCAGCACGTCCTGCTGGTCGACAACGGCTCCGACGACGGCACCGCCGAGGTCGCGCGGAAGGTCGCCGAGGAGTGCGGGGCGGCCGACCGGCTGACGGTCCTGGACTACCCCCACCAGGTGGCCCGCGCCGGCGGCGAGCACCTCGCCACCCCGGCGACGAGCGTCCACTCGCTGACCCACTTCTACAACTGGTGCTTCTCGCACGTGCGCACGACGTACTCGATGAAGTGGGACGGCGACATGGTGCTCACGCCCGAGGGCGCCGGCATCCTGCGCGACCTGTCGTGGCAGCTCCAGTCGACCCGGGCGATCGTGGCGATGCCGCGCCACCCGCTGACCGTCGTCGACGAGTCGACCGGCTGGCTCGACCTCTCGCTGCGCTTCCTCGAGCCGTGGATCTACCCGATGGGCCCGGAGTTCACCTTCGTGAAGGCCTTCGACTGGGAGCTGCGCGAGTTCCCGCCCGGCGTCGAGCGGATCGTGCTCCAGCAGGGGCTGGTGCTCGAGGTGAAGTGGCTCGACGCCGACGAGTACGCCCACTGGCGCCGCGACGGCGTCGACTTCACCAACACCCGGCTCTACCGCAAGCTGCGCGAGTTCGAGGTCGACGAGGCGATCCGCAACGGCGACCCCGAGGCGCTCGGCGGCCTGGTGAAGGTGACCGCGCCCGCGGGCGTGCACATCATCGACTTCGTCAGCCGCGACTGGCTCTGGCGCCAGCCGCGTCCGCTGGTCAAGCACTCGCTGCCAGCGTCCCTCAAGGAGCGCGTCCGCCCGTGACCCATCCTCTCCACGACCTCCGCATGCCCGGCCCCACGCTGGTCCTGGTCGACGACTCCGACAGCCTGGCGCTCGAGGCGCTGCACGGCATCGAGGACGTGCCCGGGCTGAAGCCGCAGGTCGTCACGCTGTCGTCGCTCGACGGTCCGCTGAAGGGCTGGGGCTCGGTCCTCGTCGTCGCCGCCGACCGGGCGCGGCTGCGGCGGATGGCCAGCGCCGTGCCGCTCCTCGGGCAGGCCAAGGTGATCGCCTGCTGGCTGACCGACGCGCCCACCCCGTGGGTCCTCGTGCCCCGCCCCGAGTGGCCGCGGCTGGTCCACCTCGCGGCCCGCGAGGCCGGCGACCGGGGCGTCCTGACGGTCGCCCGCTTCGCCTCCGGCGCCCGCGCCCAGCTCGTCGTGATGGAGATGGCGCGCCAGGCCGCCGGCCCCGGCGACACCACCCACGGGGGTGTCGTGGTCGCGTACGCCGCCCGGCCGGCGGCTCCCGGCCTCGACGCCCGGTCCGTCCTGCTGCCCGACGTGGCCGGTGCCGGCGACCCGGAGCGCGACGTTCCTCCCGACGTCGTGGTTGCACGCCGTGGAGCCCCGAGCCAGCAGAGCGTGGCCGAGCACCACGTCATCGACCGCGCCCCCACCGTCGTCACCGACCCCGGCCCCGAGCCCGTCGACGAGCGGGTCTTCAACCCGACCGGTTTCCGCAAGGACTGGGACCACGGCGTCGTCGAGCTGTCCCGGATCACCAACGGTCCGGTGACCGAGGACGTCGTCGCCGCGGCCCGCGCCTTCCAGGCAGTCCGGCTGCTGGCCGACACCCGCACCGCCGACCTGCTCGCGCTGGCGATCTCCGGCGTGCCGCTGGTGACGCAGGGCGTGCTCGACGTGGCTCCGCCCCTGGCGGAAGCGCTCGACACGCCCGCCGACCTCGACGACCCGGTGCGCCGCGAGGAGCACAGCCTCGCCGTCCGCCGGGCCGCCTTCGACCACCACTCCACGCTGGCCTGGCGGTCCGCGCTGGCCTCGCGCGCCGGCGTACGCCATGTCGGGCTGCCGCCGGTCAGCGCCCTGCTCTCCACCAAGCGACCGGAGATGCTCGACTTCGCGCTGCGCCAGCTCGCCCGCCAGCGGGGCGCCGACGTCGAGCTCGTGCTGGCCGCACATGGCTGGGAGCCCGACCGGGACGCCGTACGCCGGGCGCTCGGCGACCGCCCGCACCAGGTCCTGTCCTTCGACGAGTCGACCTTCTTCGGCGACGTGCTGACCGCCGCGTCGCGCGCGGCGTCCAGCGAGGTGCTGCTCAAGGTCGACGACGACGACTGGTACTCACCCGACGCCGTGCACGACCTCCTGATGGCCCGCCGCTTCTCCGGCGCCGACGTGGTCGGGATGCCCTCGGAGTTCGTCTACCTCCAGCGCGACGACGTCACCGTGCGGCGCAACCACCCCTCCGAGATCTTCGCCCGATTCGTCGCCGGCGGCACGCTGCTGATGGACCGCGGCCTGCTGCGCTCCCTGGGCGACTTCCGCCGGGTGCGGAAGTTCGTCGACGCGCAGCTGCTCGCCGGGGTCGAGGCCGCCGGCGGCCGGATCTACCGCACGCACGGGCTCGGCTACGTCCTCCGCCGCACCGGCGAGGGCCACACCTGGGTGCGGGACGACGAGGAGTTCCGCCGGCCTGACATCGTGGAAGCCGAGTGGAGCGGCTTCCAGCCGAGCCTGGCGCTGGAGGTCGACGACGTCGACCGACCGGACGGGGGTGCGCGCTAGATGGCACGGCAGACAGTGGTGCGCCACAACGACTGGGGCGTCCTCACCACGCCGGCCCTCGGCGCGTGGGAGCCGACGCTCGCGGTGACCGTCGTGGTCCCGACGTTCAACTACCAGCAGAAGCTCCCCTACGTCCTCGCCGGCCTCGCCGCGCAGTCCTACCCCGCGCACCTGCTCGAGGTGCTCGTCGTCGACGACCAGAGCTCGCCCACCCAGGAGCTGCCGGAGGTCCGGCCCGACAACACCCGGCTGATCCGCGTCGAGGAGGGCTGGGGCCGGGCCAACGCCTGCCACCTCGGTGCACTCGCCGCCGAGGGCGACGTGCTGCACTGGTACGACGCCGACATGCTGGCCCACCGCGAGGAGGTCGAGGCGCACGCGCGCTGGCACCACCTCATCGACTACGCCGTGCCCGGTGGCGACAAGCTCTTCGTCGACCCGACGTCCCTCTTCGACCTCGACCCGGCCGACGTGCGCGACCGGATCGCCGCGGGCGGCGCCGCCGACCTCTTCCCCGGCGAGGAGCACGAGCCGCACCAGTGGGTCGTCGACTACTGGGACAAGACCGACGACCTGCGCACCGCCGGTCCACGGGCGCAGCGCTTCCACATCGGCATGACCGGCTCCGTCACCAGGGCGCTCTACCTCGACTCCGACGGCTTCGACCGGACGCTGCGCCTCGGCGAGGACATGCACCTCGGCCACTCGCTCGCCCAGGCCGGCGGCGTCTTCGTCGTCGACCGCGAGGCGCGCAGCTGGCACCTCGGCCGCTCGCAGGTGCTGCGCCGCGCCGAGCAGGTCAACCGCTTCAACGACCCCTACCTCGCCGACCTCGTGCCGACGATGCGGCCCAAGCGCAACAAGCGCGGCCGCGCCTACCAGGTCCCCTATCTCGAGGTCGTCGTCCCGGCCGGCTCCGCTGACGACACCATCCGGGTCGTCGACTCGCTGCTCGACGGCGACGTGCCCGACCTGCGGGTCACGGTCGTGGGGCCGTGGAGCTCGGTGCACGAGGACCGCGTCCAGCCCGTCGAGGACCCGGTGCTGGAGACCCGGCTGGTGCACCGCTCCTACCTCCACGAGCCGCGCGTGCGCCTGCTCGAGACGGCGCCTGCCACCTCCGACGCGGAGTTCGTGCTCACGCTGCCCGACGTCTCGCTCGCCCCGCTCCCGCCGGCCCTCGCGGCGATGCTCGGCGACCTCGAGCGCACCCACCACGGCGCCCGCGTGCTGACGTACGCCACCGGCGGCGCCGCCCGCCTCGAGCGCACCGCCGCCCTGGCCCGCGTCGCCCGCCTCGCCGCGCCCGGCGACGACCGCGAGGCGCTGATGGACGAGGCGTTCGGGGTCAAGACGTACGACGCCACCACGGTCGGCTGGGTGCCCACCCCCGAGCGGGAGATCGAGCGCTTCGTCCTCGGCGCCCGCCCAGCCGTCGACCCGGCGAAGTCGGAGGAACGCCTGATGAAGGCGCTCCACCAGGACGGCCCGCCGTCACCTCCGACCCCGGAGCCCGAGGAGAAGCGCGGCCTCTTCGGCCGCCGCCGCTAGCCCGGGCCAATCCCTTGATCGGTGGCCGGTGGTTCGTCGCGGTGCGCCCGGGAGTGCAGGAGGAGCGGCAAAGCCGGAGGAGCGAAGCGGGGGAGGGTGCGGGCGCGACGACGAACGAGCGGGTTACGAGCGCCGCGACATGCGCCGGAGCGAAGCGGAGGCGCCAAACAGCTCAGTCCCCGCCGAAGAGGTCGCGGGTGTAGACCTTGTCGGCCACGTCGCGGAGCTCCTCGACCATGCGGTTGGCGACGATGAGGTCGGCGCGCTGCTTGAACGAGCCGAGGTCGCGGGTGACCTCGGAGCCGAACCAGTGGTCCTCGGCGAGCTCGGGCTCGTAGACCAGGACCTCGATGCCCTTGCCCTTGAGCCGCTTCATGATCCCCTGCACGGAGGACTCGCGGAAGTTGTCCGAGCCGGCCTTCATGATCAGCCGGTGGATGCCCACGACCTCGGGCTCGCGGTCGATGATGTCGAAGGCGATGAAGTCCTTGCGGGTCGTGTTGGCCTCGACGATGGCGGAGATCAGCGTCTGCGGGACGTCGGAGTAGTTGGCGAGCAGCTGCTTGGTGTCCTTGGGCAGGCAGTAGCCGCCGTAGCCGAACGACGGGTTGTTGTAGTGGGTGCCGATCCGCGGGTCGAGCCCGACGCCGTCGATGATCGAGCGGGAGTCGAGCCCGCGGGAGAGGGCGAAGGAGTCGAGCTCGTTGAAGTACGCCACCCGCATCGCGAGGTAGGTGTTGGCGAAGAGCTTGATCGCCTCGGCCTCGGTGGGCGCGGTGAAGAGGACGGGTACGTCGTCGGCGTCCGCGCCCTTCACGAGCAGCTCGGCGAAGGCGCGGGCCCGGTCGGAGTCCTCGCCCACCACGATGCGCGCGGGGAACAGGTTGTCGTGCAGCGCCCGGCCCTCGCGGAGGAACTCGGGGGAGAAGATGACGTCGGCGGTGCCGAGGCGAGCGCGTACGTCCTCGATGTAGCCCACCGGGACGGTCGACTTCACGACCATCGTCGCGTGGGGGTTGATCCGCAGCACGTCGCGCATCACGGCCTCGATCGAGCCGGTGTCGAAGTAGTTGGTGACCGGGTCGTAGTTGGTCGGCGTCGCGATGATCACGAAGTCGGCGCCGGCGTGGGCCTCCTCGGCGTCCGTCGTGAAGGCGAGGTCGAGCTCCTCCTCGGCCAGGAAGCGGGAGATGTCGTCGTCGTGGATCGGGCTCTCGCCACGCTTGAGCCGCTCGATGCGGTCGACGTCGAGGTCCAGGCCCACGACCGTGTTGTGCCGCGCGAGCAGCACCGCCATCGAGAGGCCGACGTAGCCGAGGCCCGCCACAGAGATCCGAGTGGTCACGCGGTGATTGTGCCGTACGCCGCCGCTCAGGGCGTCATGCGACGTGGGCAACCATCGGCCCACCCCGCACGACGTCCGTGAAGCGAGTCAGGCGCGGTCGGTCGAGTCGCCGGTCACGACGACGTAGAAGCGCTTGCGCGTGCCGTCGCCGGTGACGCTGCCGTCGCTGTTGCGGGGGCTCACCACCAGGTGGTTGGTGTTGCCGGTGCCGGGGGGCGCGCAGTTGACGACGCCGGGCTGGCACATGGCAGCGGTGATCTCGCCGGAGAACTCCGGATTGGCGTCCGGCCCGGGCGCCCGGCCGTTGGTGATGGCGTCACCGTTCTGGTCGACGGTGTTCTGCAGGGCGACCACCGCGAGCACGCCGTTGTTGCTGAGGTTCTCGCCGGCGTTGATGTAGACGTTGCCGTTGGCCCGCAGGCCGGTCGTGTCCGTGCCCGCTGGGGCAAGGGTCGGGTAGGCCGCGGTCACGGTGAAGCCACCGGACTGGGCGACGATCGCGCCGGTCGCGTCGACGAGTGCCCACCGACCCACTCCTGCGGGTCCGGCCGGACCGGTCTTGCCGGTGGGGATCTGGCCGGCCTTGAAGTCGCGGGCGCGGAGCGAGCCGTCCTTGACCTGCTTGGCACCGATCGTGCCGGTCTTCACGTCCTTGCCCTGGATCGTCTTGCTCCTGATGTCCTGGGACTGGATCGAGTTGTCCTTGATGTCGCTGGAGCCGATCAGGCCTGCGGCGTACGACGTACCGGTGGACGCCACGACCAGCGCCATGACCGAGACGGCCATGGACGGGGACGGGCGGCGGAGAGCGGGGAGGCGCATGGGAGTGACCCTTCGTGGACGGGGCCGTCGGACGACGGCGTGCCTGTGCTTCGGAGCCACCCCCCGTTCTGGATGGAGCGACGACATCGAGGCGCGCGCTTGGCACCGCCCGGCAGGGTGGAGGCATGGGAATCGCCAAGAAGCTCGCAGCTGCAGGGATCGCCAAGAAGGTCTACGACGAGGCGCGCAAGCCGCACAACCAGGCCAGGATCAAGAACGCCGTGCGCAAGGTGCAGGAGCGTCGCAGCGGCGGCACGCGCCCCTGAGGCGGCCTCAGTCGGCGATCGGCGTGAGGACGGTCGGCAGCACCGCCGGCGTCCCGTAGGCCTCCAGGCGGCGCGGCGCCTCGGCGCCCGTGCAGGCCGTCGGGTCGAGGACCTGGATGCCGTCGAGCCACTCGCCCGTGGGTCCCTCGGTCATCGGGAGGGTGACCCGCACCCGCGACCCCTCGGGTCGCACCTCGGCGGTCAGCACGGCGTGGCCGTCGGCGATGTCCTGCACGAAGGTCGCGCGCACCGGGCCGCCGCCACCGCACGCGGCGTACGTCAGCCGCCACCCGGACAGCCGCCCAGCCAGGTCCGCGAGGGAGGCCACGGTCGTGTCGACCTCCGCGGCCGGCGCCTGGCGCCGGTTGATCCCGTCCTGCAGCCGCGGCACCGCGACGGTGACGCCGAGCTGCTGCATCGCCGGGTCGGCGTCGACCGCGTCGACGAAGTCCTCCGCGGCGTCGCTGTGCTGCCACTCCGCGGCACGGTCGTCGGTCACGCTGCCGAGGCTCTCGCCGGAGAGCGGCGGCGGCACGAAGGCGGGGGAGTCGCCGTCGAGGCAGGTGCCGTCGATGACGTCGGGCACCTGCCACGAGGAGTCGAGGTGGTGGCGGACAGCGACCTGGAGCGACGCCGTCGAGCCCTGGCCGTCGGGCGTCACGACCAGCTGGGCGAGGGCGTCCTCGTTGGGACTGACGAGCGCGATCTGGACCGTGTCCTGACAGGTGCTCGACGTGGTGGCCCAGCCGCTCGAGCGCGCGACCCGCAGCTCGGAGCGGGCCGCGGCCCGCACCCCCGTGGCGTACGACGTCTCGCGGCGGGCGACGCCCCGGTCGAGCATCCCGTCGCTGCCGAGCGAGGGGCCGGCGACCGTGGCCGCGGTCGGGGCGACCCACGGGTCGGACCACACGTGCACGGCGACGTCGAGGTCGCCCGCGTCGGAGACGAGCCGGGAGTCGCTGCTGCAGGCCGCGAGGACGGGAGTCAGCACCAGGGTCAGCGAGGTCAGGAGGAGCGGGAGACGGCGCACCATGGTCTGCTCCTGTCCCGAGTGGTCGAGCCGTCAACGTACAGCGGCGGCTCCTGCGGACGGTGGATCCGTCATCCCGGACCGACCTGATGACGTCGGGTCCGCATGACGGATCGGCCCACCTCAGGGGGTGGGGCGGACGTTGCGCCCCCGGCGAGGACTCCGGCGCGCCGGTCCCCGAGACCGACCCGGAGCGCGCTCAGTAGGTCGCCATGCGTCCCTCGCTCCGCACCCGACTGCCCGCCCAGGCGGCGACGGCGAGTGCGGCGAGGAGGTAGGCGTTGCCGACGAGGTGCTCGGGCACGCTCCAGCCGAGTTCGCGTCCCTCGCCCCAGGGCGGCCACAGGATCGGCCGCGCGGCGAACACCGCGGCCCACGCCGCCGCCAGCCACCGGCTCCGCTCCCGCAGTACGAGCGCGACCGGCACCGCCCACACCCAGTGGTGCGACCACGACACCGGCGAGGCGAGCAGCATCGCCAGCGACGCCAGGCACGTCGCGAGCGCCGGGTCCCCGGCGCGCCACACGACCGCCGCCCCGACCAGCACGGCGACGGCGAGGGCGCCGGCGACGACCAGCCACAGCGTGGTCGGGGGCTCGTGGCCGAGGGCACGCGTGAGCGCGCCGAACAGCGACTGGTTGTGGGCCAGGGCCGGTGGGCCGACGCGGCTCGGGTCGAGGAGCCGGTCGGTCCAGTACGTCGCCGCGCCCGGCACCGCGGCCAGCCCGATCACGACGGTGGCCGCGAACGCCAGTGCCGCGCGAGCGGTGGCCCGGCGGCGGCCGACGAGCAGGAGCAGCACGACGAACACGAGCGGCGTCAGCTTGATCCCGGCCACCACGCCCACCGCGATCCCCGACAACCGCCCGGGCGGCCGGAGCAGGTCGGCCAGCACGACCAGCATGAGGAGCAGGTTGACCTGACCGAACGCGAGGTTCTGCCACACCGGCTCGAGGGCCACCGCCGCGACGGAGAGCGAGACGACGAGCCGGGCCGACGTCGTACGTCCGAGCGCGTGCCGCACGACGACGACCGAGCCGCCGAGGGCCGCCGCGGAGCCGGCGGTCCACAGCCCCGCAGCGAGCCAGGGTGGAAGGGGAGCCAGCGGCACCATCAGCACCGCCGCGAAGGGTGGGTAGGTGAACGGCAGCCCGGTGGCCGGGTCGTCGCTCGCGTAGGGCGAGCGGCCCGCGAGGACGGAGTCGCCGCCGTGCCGGTAGGCGAGCAGGTCCACGAGGTCGTGGCCGAGTGCGACGGCGAGCACACCGGCGGCCCCGCCCGCGAGCGCGAGCACGCAGAAGGCCGGCCACCGCGGAGGCTTCACCTCCGCAGGGTATTCGGGACCTAGGTCCTGCGCAGTCCGGACCTTCCGCCGCTCATCCGGGGCGGGCGGGTCGCCGATGGTGTGAGCATGACCCTTCCGCTCGCCGCGCTCGTCCCCGCCCTCCCCACCCACGAACGCTGGTTCGTCGAGTCGCAGCAGGCGGGCGACTGGTCCTTCTTCCTCTCGCCGCTGCCGCTGGTGCTCACTGCCGGGGTCGTCGTGGTCACGGTCGTGTGGCGCCTCGTCGCGCTGCGCGTCGACCGGCCCGAGCTGCCGTTCCTCGCGCCGCTCGGCCGGCTCGTGCCGTGGATCCCGCGGCTCCTCGGCATCCACCTCGGCGTCGCCCTGCTCGCGCTCGCGGCGACCGGTGCCTTCATCACGCCGTCCAACGACCACCTCGAGGGGGTCGGCGGCGGCGCGCTCCTGCTCGTCGAGGCGGCCCTCGGCATCTGGCTGGTCACCGGCATCAACCTGCGACCCGCCGCTGCGCTCGTGCTCGGCCTCGGCCCGGCGCTCGCCCTGGTCGCCGGCCCCACGGCGCTCGGCGAGTGCGCGAACCTCGCCGCCGTCGCGGCCTTCCTCGTCGTCGTACCTCCGGGGGCGGACGCCAACGGCGCCGCCCACCCGCCGCGTGCGCAGCTCCGCTGGGCCCTGCTGTGGCTGCGCCTCGGCGTCGGTGTGGCGCTGATCGTCCTGGCCTTCTCGGAGAAGCTGACGAACCCCGGCATGGCGATCGACACCCTCGAGCACTACCCGGCGCTCGACGTCTTCGCGCTCGTCGGGATCCACGTCTCGCCGGAGACCTTCGTGGCCATCGCCGGCGCGACCGAGCTGCTCTTCGGGCTGCTGGTCATCTCCGGCGCCTTCCCGCAGGTCGCCGTGCTCGTCGCGATGGTGCCGTTCAACGCCACCCTGCTCCTCTTCGGCCAGACCGAGATGGTCGGCCACCTGCCGGTGTACGGCGTCTTCCTCGCGCTGCTGGCCTACGGCTCGTCGGCCGCCACGGCATCCGACGTGCGCTGGCTGCCGAGGCCCGCCCACCGCAAGGTCGTGGTGCCTGCCGCGGCCTAGCCGGCAACTGTCCCGACGGGTGGGACGGGCGCGTGGACGTGGCTGCCCGGGAAGCGTCGGCGACCGTCGACGCCCACCCTCATGGGAGGTGAGCCGAACCGGAAGCAACCGATGTCGGGTCGGGCACCGGGTGGCGGGTCGCCGTCGATCTCCCGCAGCGTCGCGTCCGGCAGCGGGACGCCGGCCTGCCGCGCGGGGCTGCCGGGCCCGAGGCGGAAGTCGTCGACGGGCCTGGGCACCGGCAACCAGCGGCGCAGGCGCGGGTCGTCGTCCCGGCCGTGCGCCTCGAACCCGGGGGGATGTGCGGCTCGGCTGTCGTCGAAGTACGTGCTGGCGCGCATCGAGTCGAGGTCGGCGAACGACCCGCCCCCTCCACCGTTCGGGCGGATCTGGAGGAGGGTGCCCGAGGTCCGGTCGCGGCCGAAGTAGCAGTTGCCGTCGAGCTCCGCGTCGTCACCGACCCGCGGCAGCCAGGCCAGCGGCCGATCCGCCGAGCCGCCGTCGTCGATCCCGACGAAGATGTTGTTGAACGCGCGCCTGGTCGTGCTGCCGTCCCGCGACCTGAACAGGTTGTGGACCGCGCCCTGCGCCTGCACGACCAGCACGGTGTTGTGGAAGATGAAGAGAGCCGGATCGGGGGCGTTGCTCTTGAGCAGGTTGCCGAACCGCATGACCGGCAGCTCGGCCGGGTCGACGAGCGCCGGGTCGGGGACCGGTCGGCGACCCGCCGTCGGGCTGCGCAGGTCGACGAGGTTGCGGTGCACGAACACGCTCCCGATCGCTGAGCCGCCTGCGACGCTGACGACCATCAGGCACTTCTGGAAGACGTTGCGCGAGATGCGCAGGTTGGTCGCGACATCACCGACGAAGAGGGCGTCGTCGTTGATGTTGCGGACCCAGTTGCGCGAGAACACGACGTCGGGGCCGTTGAGCTGCAGGTCGTGCGCGTTGGTGAACTCGCACGAGTCGAAGGTGGTGGCGCCACTGGTGCGGTGGCAGTAGACGAGCGTCTTGACCGTCTTCTCGCCCAGCCCGTTCTCGACGCCGCTGCCGCGGATCGTGTAGCCGTCCTTGCGGTCGCTGCGGAAGTACCACGGTGGCATGCCGCCGTCGAACGTGCAGTTGGTGATCCGGGTGCGCACGCAGTTCTGACCGACTTCCAGGGCGTACGGACCTGCCTGGACGGTCACGTGGTCGAGCGTCACGTCGGAGCAGCCGGTGAGGAGGACGGTGCGACCGCCACCGCAGCGCACTGTCAGGTTCTCCACGGTCACCGTGCTGGACCCCTTGACCTGGAAGGTCCGGTTCGACGCGGTCCAGACTGCGAGGTCGGCCTCTCGCGGGTCGATCTCGCCCGTGTAGTCGGTGACGCCGTCCACGTGGTGGTTCGTGTGCGAGAGCCGGACGTGCACGATCCCGTCAGGGGTCTGGTGCAACCCGGGACCGAGGTAGACCCACGGGCGACGCTCCCGGGGCTGACCGGCCTTGACGACGATCTCCGGCCCGTCGGGACCATCGTCGAGCGGCACCGGCCCGAACTTCTGGTTCTCGGCCCGGAGGTCGTCGAGGTGGTCGTACGTGATCAGGCGGACGTAGCCGCGCGGGCCCAGGATCGCTCCGAAGCGCGTGCCCTCGGGGTGCGCCGCGCGGGACACGAACTCCTCCGAGTCGCCGACCCGCGCCCACGCGGCCGCCGGCCCTTCGGCGAAGGTGGGGATGCTGCCGTCGATGACGGCCTGCTCCCCGGGAATCGACTGGATGAGGATGTCGCGCTTGTCCTCGATGACCACCTGCTCGCGGTAGACGCCCGAGCCGATCGACAGGGTGTCGCCGGCCTCGAGCCGTGCCACGGCGTGGACGATGTCGCGGAACGCGTCGTCCTCGCTCGTCCCGCTGTTGGTGTTGTCGCCGGCGGCGGTGACGAAGTAATGCGTCATGGCGCACACGTCACGGCGTCACGGTGACGGCGTCGGGCGGCAGGCTCGCGTCGACGGCGTACCGGAAGAAGGCGTTCTTGCGCTGGTCGATGGCCGGGACGTCGCCGATCCAGGCGTAGGGCTTCTTCACGCGGGCCGGGAAGTTCTCGGTGAAGCTCCGCCACTCCTGCTCGGTCGGCTCCCGCTTCGTCGAGTTCGCCTGCATCCAGAGGATCCGGGTCGAGACGAACTCGCTGGCCAGGCCGATGCCGGGGTTGGGCAGGCTGCCGCGCACCGCCTGGAGGGTCAGGGTGCGCGCGCCGGCGGGCAGCCGGTCCCAGCCCTGCGCCTGGAACGCGAGGTGCCGGCGGAGCTGGCCCTTGGGGATGCCGGGCGGAGCTCCCTTGGTGGTGTAGGTCCCTCCGGACGGGACGAACTCCGGGCTGTCCAGGTGCCGTTGGGCGGCGCGCCAGTTGAGCAGCACCGGCTGGAGCGTCGTCGAGTACGCCCGGATGAAGGAGTGGAACGTCGGGTAGAGCGTGTGCCTGACGAGTGCGTACCGGTTGAACATCGCCCAGACCACCGCGGCGCTGTCCGCGTCGGGGCGACCGCCGGCCTCGAGGACGACGAGCTTCGCGGTCCACGCCGCGTCCTCTGCGGTGAAGGGGTACGAGAACGGCGTCCGGCCCGGCGCGTTGAGGACGAGCGTCCCGAACGGGCCGGGAGGAAGCGCACCCCCGGCCCCGCTGCCGGTCGTGGTCGGCTGCGACGCACGAGCCAGGAGTGGGCGGACGAGCGTGTCGCGGATCGTGACCCACTCGGACGCCAGGGTCCGCTCGCCGGGGGCGATCGGTCGACCGCCGAGCTCGGGGTGCCGTGCGAAGAACACGCCGTTGGTCAGGGCCTTCTCGTCGCGCTGCCCGCGGGCGATCGCCATCGCCAGGCGGAACGGCTCCAGGAAGGACGACTCGTCCTCGAGCTCACCCTCGAGCCCGGCGCCGTACGCCTCCTCGAGCGGGTCCCCGCCCTCCCACTCGCCTTCCTGCTCGGTCTCCCACTCGCCCTCCTGCTCCGACTCGGACTCGGGCTCCTGCTCCGACTCGGGCTCGACCTCCCACTCGCCCTCGCCCTCCAGCGCGTCACCCGGCTGCTCGAGCTCGTCGTCCTCGGCCTCGGAGAAGGGCCACCACGACGGGCGCGACGCGGTCGGTGCCGCCGTGCGGCGGCACTCGCGCTCGATCATCGAGTGGACGAAGTCCCAGTCGAAGTACGGCACCGCCCGCATGCCGCCGGGGTCCCAGCCGCCGGCCTTGTCGTGGCGGTTGAAGGGCGTCAGGTCCTCGTGCCCGACGAGCCGGGCCGAGCGCCACCAGGTCTCGTGGAGGGGCCAGCCGTTGCGCCTGGCGATGTCGCACGCCAGCAGGGCGACCGCCTCGTGCTGGGCCTGGGTGAAGCGCAGGCCGGGCCGCAACGGCGTGGCGTCGGTGACGAGCTGCTTGCCGTGGTGGAAGACGCACGGCACGCACTCGACGTGGATGTAGCAGGAGTTGGCGGTGCGGGTGCCCGGCAGCAGCTTCAGGGGATGCTCGACACCCGGCCACCTGGCGCGCCACTGCGTGACGACGGCAGCGGGGAGGTCCTTCTCGAAGCGGCCCTGGTCGATCGACCTGCGTTGGTCGCCGACCCCGACGCCGTTGGCCTGCTCGCGCTCGTTCGCGACCTGAAGGAGGTCACCGCCGGCGACCCCACGCCAGCCGTTGACGTAGTGGCAGCCGTGCGACTGCGAGTAGTAGCTGACCGCGAAGGCGGTGTGGTAGATCCCCTTCGCCTTGGCCTTCGAGGGCAGACCCCCTCCGGTGGTGTGCACCACCAGCCCGTAGACCTTGCCGATCCACCCGGCCGGCCGGTCCACGGAGTCCCACTGGCGCGCGGCCTGCACGGCGATCGCCGACTGGCCCTGGACGGTGGTCGAGGGAGTCTCGTCCTCACCCTCGAGCAGGGCCTCCTCGGCCGGAGCGGCGTACGCCTCGTCGAGGAGCGTCTCGCTCATGGGCTCGCCGGGAGAGGAGTACTCCGGTTCCTGAGGTGCGGTGAAGCCCTCGGCCTCGGCCACCAGGTCCTCCCGGAACGGCGACGGCGCCGCGTCCCTCCCGATCGTGAACGTCTCGGTCATCACTCCTCCATCGGCGTCCGGGGGCTCACTGCCCCAGCCAGCTGCGCACGAGGGCCATCACGTCCGTGTCGAGGTGGACGGCCTTGTTGCCGCGCAGCACCATGCGGCGGGCGGTCGCGTCGTACTCCAGGTGGCGGTCGACGTGCACGCCCACCAGCGAGCGGGTGCCGTCGCTGAACCTGATCCAGACCGGCGAGCCGCTCTGGCCCTTCGCGGTGTCGGCGGAGTAGACGACCGCTCCGGGGGCTCCGGCATGGAAGCGGGCCGGGCCGAAGTGCGACCACATCGAGTTCGACTGGTCACCCTTCCTCCAACCGACCGCCGGGTCGCAGCGGTTGCCGTTGCACTTGTCACCGGGATAGCCGCAGACGACCACGTCCTTGCCGGCGAGGAACGTGGTCGAGAGCGGGCGCAGGTTCGTCCCCTGCCCGAGGGTCGCGTGGCCCCAGTGGCCGAGCGGTGCTCCGCCGAGCGCCCTGGAGCGGACGACGGAGGCGTCGGCACCGAGCGTCACGAGGGCGATGTCGAAGCGGGTGCCCGGCACCGGGTTGGTGATGTAGCGGCTCGTCGTCGTGAAGGCCACCGCCTCGAACCGCCCGAAGGGCTGCTCGGCCACGTTGCGGGTCGGCACCACGACCAGCGAGTCGGGCCGGTTGCCCTCGGCGTCGTAGACGTTGTGGGCGGCGGTGAGCACCTGGCGTGGCCCGACCAGCAGGCCCGAGCCGCGGTACGACGTGCTGCCCCGCGTGACGTCCAGCGAGCACACCCACCGGTAGGGCACCTGCGTCGTCGGGTTCACCCGGACGCGCTCGTCCGGCAGCAGGACCTCGTGCTCCAGCAGCTCAGCGGGTGCCTCCACGAACGGCGATCGCATGGCGCCGGCCTAGCCGTGGCCGTTCTGGCCGGCCAGCACCCCGATCGGCGCGGGCGATCCCGTGGGAGCAGACGCGCGTACGCCGTTGGGCGGCGGCGCTGCGCCACCCGACGGCGCCGGGAGCCGCAGCGGCTGGGCCGAGCCGGAGGGCCGGTCCTTGACCCGCTCGCCGGTGGCCGACTGCCACAGGTCGATGATCTTGTTCATGTCGGTGAGCAGCGTCGTGTTGGTGCCGAGGTTGAGGTAGAGCAGCTCGACGGACGGGCCCGAGGAGAAGACGCTCAGCTCGATGGCACGCAGCAGGCCCGACATCAGGTCGGCGAGCTCGAACAGCTCGCGCGAGCGCGGTGCCGGCGTCATGCCGACCCGGGCCGCGAGCTTCTCGAGGCGCTCGGCCGGACCAGGGCCCTGGGCGTTGAGGTCGGCCACGATCGGGTGGTTGTCCTCGAGCGTCAGGTGGAACCACGACAGGGTGCTGACGTAGGCGAACTCCTCCCGGGCGAGCAGGCCGCCGCGCCGCCGCAGCGCCATCATGTCGCGCAGCGCGTCGCACAGGGAGGCGATGTACTCGCGGTCGGTGGCGTTGGGCCCGATCCCGTTCTTCGCGTTCTCCATGCCGAGCCAGACCTGGCGCAGGAGCTCGGTCCACTTCTCCTTGAAGCTGGTGTTCACCCCGTCTCCGACGTCCTGCTTCCAGGCGCCGTCCGTGACGCCTGGTCGCAGCCACCGCGCCGGCACCGGGTGGGGCGGCTCGAGGCCGAACATCCGCCAGTAGGCGTTGCGGCGGTTGACCCGCTGGTCCGGACGGACCTCGCTGAGCACGCCCTGGATGCTGTAGAGCGGCGGCTCACGGAAGAAGAGCTCCTCGGTGGTCCGCACCCAGCGGTGGGCCGCAGGGGTGATCGGGTTCAACGTCTCACCCACGCTCAGCCGCCGGACGACCTCGGCCAGCACCTCGAAGGCCCCCGTGCTCTCCACCAGGAAGGCGTAGACCAGGTGGTCGGCGACCAGTCCCGGGTCGATGAGCGGCGGCGTCGGCGGACCCAGCGGCGTACCGGTGAAGGAGTCCGGCACCGCCGGGTTGATCCCCGACGGGGCCGGGAAAGGCACGCCCGAGGCGGACGGGAGCGGGAGGTCGATCGCCCCGATGATCGCCGGCTCGCCGAGGAACGGCGTACCGGCGGGCGTCGTCGTGTTGCCGACGTCGGGGACGAGGGCGCCGCCGGTCCAGGCCTCGTCGAGCCAGCGACTGAGCTGGAGCGGGTGGATGTCGAACACCTGGGCCGGCTGGCTCATCCGGCGGGCGAGGCTGCGGAACATGGGCTTCTCCGATCCTTGTCTCTCACACGACCGGGAGCCGTGGTCCGAGGGCGAGCGGGTAGTGGTCGCCGCCCCGGCGGAACTCCAGCCGGGTGATGACCTGCTCGTTGGTGACGGTGGTGAGGGGGAAGTCGGTCGGGGAGGTGACCCCCGACTTGGCCACCCGAGGGCTGTACGTCGACAGGGGGACGACCTCGGCCGGCTCCCCGCGCCTCGTGAAGACGGCGACCTCGTCCGCGTCCTCGGGCACCGGCCCGAGGCTGAGGATCGCCGTGGCGGTCGGACCGCCCGAGCCCCTCTTGCGCGCTGCGGGGAAGACCTTCACGTCCTCGCCGTCGCGCGGGATCCGGCCCATCAGCTGGCGCAGCACGAGGTAGTCGAGGTTGCTCGCCGCCGACGCCGCAGGTGCCTCGTCGCTGAGCGCGACCGGACGGGGGTTGTTGAGCGCGTCCGCGATCCTCTTGAGCTCGGCCAGGAGAGCGGCGACCTGGGTGTTCGTCGGCGGGTTCGGAGGTGCAGTGGTGGCCATGGTGGTTCTCCTTCTGTGCTCAGGCGGCTCGGGGCAGCGGCATGGGTGCGAGCCGGGCCAGCCAGTCGTGGAGGCGGGCGGTCCGCTCGGCGGTGGCGGCGGGGTCGAGGGGCTGGTCGCTGGTGAGCAGCGCGAGGATGCGCAGCGAGTCGCTGCGGGAGAGGAAGGCGGAGGTCAGCAGGGTGTCGCCGGCCTGCCGGGAGAGCTCGGCGAGTCGGGCCGGGGAGACCCGCTCGGGGTCGGCGAGTGCGTGCAGCGGCCGACCGCCGAAGGCCCGGAAGGGGCGCCGGGTGCACGCGGCCGCGAGGGCCGGGAGCAGCCGCTCGCCGGCGCGCGCGACCGCTGCGTCGCGGGTGGTCAGCGTCGCCGGGTCGTGCCGCGACCGCCACGCCTCGGCGAGGTCGTCCCAAGGGCCGGCGCCGTACCAGCTCCGGCACAGCTCGACGTTGAGGAGGACCCGCAGCCACGACGGGGGGTGCGGGTCGCCGAGGCGTACGCGGTGCACGGACGTCGTCGGCCCGTCCACGACGTTGGCCAGTGCCGGCACCGGCGACCAGCCCGCCATCGCGAAGGCCCCCACGTCCGCGGCCACCTCGCCCGCCCAGGAGCGCCAGAGCTCGCCGAGGCCCGGCACGTCGCCGGCCGCGGTCGCCACCTCGGCGAGCACCTCGCCGAGCTCTGTGTTCCAACCGACGAGGTGGCTCCACTGGTGGGTGGTCTCGTGGAGGATCGCGGTCGGGTGGATCAGGTTGTGCCGCGTCACCTTGATCGCGGCGACGGGGGAGAGCCCGCCCTGGTCCCACAGCCGGATCCCGGCCCGGAGCACTGCGGCGCCGAGCCCCTTCTCCGGGTAGACCAGCGCGGGTGGCACCTCCTTGCCCAACGGACGCAGGACGACCTCCATCGAGTCCACCGCGATCGTGTCGAGGCCGCGCAGCACGGCCCCGAGCCGGGGTGTGGTGCGCTGCTGGACGGCATCGCCGTAGAACTCGACCGTCGACTCGACGGCGAGGTAGCGGGACCGCAGCCGGAGCAGCGCGGTCCGGCACTCCCCGAGGGGCCGTCCGGACGCCAGGGCAGAGGCGACGGCCGCGCCCTCGGTCGACAACGCCGCGATCGACGACGTCAGGCGGTCGCGGAGCCGCAGCCGGAGGTAGTCCTCGAGGTGCGCCCACGCCTCGGCGGGGGCCACCGCGTCCAGCTCCGTGAGCTGGACGATGGCCCCGCGCCAGTGCGCGAGCTCGGCCTGCAGCTGCCGACGTTCGGCGTCAGTCACTGTGCCTCCCGGCCCGGATGGTGAGGGCGGGTGCCCCGGGCAGCCCGCTGGCGAGCGCGGCCGCGTCGGCGAACGCGAAGACGAACGTCATGGTCAGGCCCGGCGCGGGATCCTTGGCCGCGGTGGCCATCGCGGCCGCCTGGGTGGGCAGCTCCTTGGCCAGCGCGGACTTCATCGCCTCGATGAGGTGGGCGGCGAGCGCGTGCCCGCGGGCCGGGGCGACGGTGGAACGGGTCGCCCGCCCGAGCATGCGCGGCAGGCGGGCGGCCGCGGCCTCCTGCACCCGTGGGCCCAGCAGCCGGTTGACCGTGGCGACGACCTCGGTCTGCTCCTGTCGTTCGAGCAGCCCGGCCAGCCGGTGCGCGGTGCGCTCGCCGATCCGCACGTGGACGCGCAGCTCGGGGCGGGCCAGCTGCGGGCGCAACCGCAGCGCGATCCGGCTGCGCCGGCGTACGACACGGCGGCCGGGCACCACGACGCGGAAGTACCGCCGACCCGCGGGCCCGAGCACCCCCGGCCGCGTGCCGAGCGACGCCTTGCCGAGCAGCTGGCCGGCCGTGGCCGGGCTCAGCTCCTCGAACTCCGCGGTGAGGACGCCCTCACCCTCGCCGGCGGCGAGGTGGCCGAGCCGACCGCCCGGCAGGGTCTCGAAGACCTGCACCTCGGCGTTGACCGGCCAGGTCGACACCCCGGCGTCCAGCAGCCGCTCCTCGAGCGTCTCCGCGCCGGGCAGCTCGACCTCTCCCGCCATCGCTCGGGACAGGGTGACGTCGAAGCGGCGCGCGCTGCGGCGGTAGCGCCGGACCCGGCCGGCGCGCGGCAGGGCCACCCAGCCGGGCTTGTCGGGGTCGTGACCGGGCAGGTCGTCGCGCAGCACGGACGGCGGCAGGTTGCGCACGGCGGCCGCGCCGAGGGCGTCCCCCACCTCGGCCTCGAGGCGGAGCGGGTCCTCGAGCGCCTCGGCGGGCAGGCTCATCACGTCGACCATCGCCTCCTGGAGCGTGTCCACGAGCGCCTCGGAGCCGAGCTGCTCGGAGGCCGCCTCCAGGGAGAGCAGCCTGAGGCCGGCGTCCGCCACGTGAGGCGCGAGCGCGCGGGCGGCCTGGGGGCCGACGTACCCCTGGATCAGGGTGGCGAGCTGGCCGGCGACGAAGTTCTTGATGCGGTCGCGGCCGACGATCCGGACGCCGGTCCGGATGAGCGGCATCGCCGCCATGACCACGGGGATGAACTGCTCCAGCTGCTCGGTGGGGGGCCGACCGGGCTCGGCCTCCGCCAGCTGGCGCGCGAGCGTCGCGCGGGCCCGGTCGAGGTCCGCGAGCGGGTCCTCGGCCTGCATCGCGTCGTCCTCGTACGCCGCCTCGTCGAGCACCTGCTCCTGCGCCGCGTCGCTCGGTGCGAGCAACGCCTCGGCCAGCTGGGCGTCGAACACCTCGCTGATCGACGCCTCGGCCTCGGCCTCGGACAGCCCGAGTCGCTGGGCCAGCTGGGTCGCCGGGCCGCGCAGAGGCGCCGGCAGCCGGTTGATCGCCTTGGCCAGCACGCGTTGGAGCAGCGGGCGGACGAGCTTGCGCAGGGCCGCGAAGACCGGGCCCATCGGGATCAGCTTGCTGAGCCCCTTGACCGCACCCGTGGCTACGGCCTTCGCGGCGCTGAACGCCTTCTTCACCAGCCCCCCGAGGAACTGCTCGCTGCTGGACTCGGGATCGCGGGCGTACTCACCCACCACGTCGGCGACCTCGGTCTCGCCGAACGAGTCGAGCCGACGGTCGGCGAAGCGCTGCTCGAGCTCGGACAGCCCGCGGTCGACGGAGTCGCCGAAGGCTTCGAGCCACTGCTGGGCGTCCTGCCCGGCGGCCTGCTCCTGCTCGCCGTGCCGCGACAGGGCGCGCAGGTGCTGCCCCGCGACCTCGTCGACGAGCGACTCGACCGCCTCGTCGAACTCCTCGTCCTCGAGCTCGGCGACGAGCGCCTCGAGGGCGTCGACGGCCTCGGCGGACTCGGCCTCGGACGTCAGCCCCGAGGCGAACGGGGAGACCAGGGCGCCGCCCCCGTGCGACGGCAGCTCCTGCTCGGCCACCTCGAAGCCGGTGAGTCCGCCGCCGGAGAAGATGGGTGCCTCCGTGTCGAGCGTCGTCATGAGCGCCTCCCTCCGAACGTCCTGCGTCCCGCTTCTTGACCCGACGACGCTAGGAGCCCGCTGTGTGCGGGTCCGTCGCCGCAGCGTCGTCGTCGCGTCTGCCGTTCCGTCGCCTCCGCGTCGCGGTGTGCGGGAGGGTGGTCTGGTCCGGTGACGGGTCGTCCGCGTCGATCGACCGAAGCCATGCCTCGAACTGGTGGACCGCCGATTCCGCGCTCGTGGCGAGCGTCAGCGTGGCCGGCCGACGGCCGTTCCGGCTCGCCAGGAATCGGACCTTCAGGCCGTCACCGTCACGCCAGAGACGTACGACCAGGTTGTGCCAGACTGGGGGTTCCATCACTGAACAGCGTGCGCGTGTGAAGTCCTCGGCACCGTCGTCGCCGCGTCTGCCCGGAGGTCACACCCGCGTCAACGTCCACGTCTCCGACTACAGGACCGTGACGCTGCGTAGGCGCGCGTGTGCTGTCGTTCCGGGTGGGGAGGGACGAATGACGACTGCTGCCATGTCGCGAGCGGCCGGGCCCAGCATCAACCTGCTGGGTGGGTTCTCGGTGCACGTCGGTCACCAGGTGGTGCCGATGCCGCGCAACGCCCAGCGCGTGCTGGGCTTCCTGGCCGTGACCGGGGTCGAGCAGCTGCGCGACACCGTCGCCGGCAACCTCTGGCCGACCGCCGCCCCCGAACGCGCGATGTCCAACCTGCGTACGGCGTTGTGGCGGGTGCGGCAGGCCGACCCACGCATCGTGCGCGCCCGCCGCGACGCCATCGGTCTGGACCAGGAGGTGCGGATCGACTACGAGCTGATCACCTCGCAGGCGCGGCGGATCATCGCCGAGTACCCCGTCGAGGACCAGGTGATCAGCGGCGCCGCACGCCTGCTCGAGGCCGACCTGCTCCCCGGCTGGGACGAGGAGTGGCTGCTGCTCGAGCGGGAGCGGCACCGCCAGCTGCGCATCCACGCGCTGGAGAAGCTGAGCGAGCTGCTCACCTCGCGCGGCCAGTACGGTCGCGCGATCGACGTCGCCTGCGCCGCCATCCGGGTCGAGCCGCTGCACGAGTCCGCCCACGCCGCCCTCATCGCCGCCCACATGGCCGAGGGCAACCACACCGAGGCGATCCGGCACGGACGGGAGTACGCCCGCCTCCTCGACCGCGAGGCCGGGCTCGTCCCCTCCCCCCGCATCGCCGCCCTCCTCCTGCCCGCCCAGCGGCCGCTTCCCGAGACCCAACGGAGCTAGCCACGTCCGGGTCCCTGGGAGTCACAGGCTGGCGGGCTCGCACACGGGCTGACCGCGGCAGCACCCACAGCGCGTGGACCACCAGGGCTGCGGTCGTCGCCGCCGTTGCGACGCTCCTCGCGGCGATCGGGGCGCTGTACTTCAACGCCCAGAGCAGTCGTCAGGCGACCGAGCAGGCCGAGCTCGCGCGGATCTCCGAGGCGTCCGAACGGTTCACCCAGTCGGTGGAACAGCTCGGGTCGCGCTCGATCACCGTGCGGATCGGCGCCGTCTACTCGTTCGACCGATTGATGAGGTACTCGGTCGGCGACCGACAGGCAAGCACCGAGATCCTCAGCAGCTTCATCCGTCTGCGGTCAGCCAGGACCTCGCGACCACGACCGATGCCGGCGACGACCCCCGTCGACATCGCAGCTGCGTTCGAGGTCCTCGACGGCAACGCGGCGCAGCTGCGGAGGGCGGACCTCTCCGGGTTCTACCTGGAGGAGGTGTACCTCGTGGATGCTGATCTGTTCGCCGCGGACCTGACCGACGCCAACCTCATCGGGGCGGCCATGGCCGGCGCCGCGCTCAACGGCGCGGACCTGACGCGCGCGGCGCTCAACTCCGCCGACCTGACCGGCGCCAACCTCCAGGCGGCCGATCTCACGGACGCCTCGTTGCACGGGGCAGACCTCACCGACGCGAACCTCTTCGCCGTCCAGAACCTCGGCAGCGCCGGGCTCATCGGAGCCTCAATGGCCCGTGCGAACGGGCTGGACGAGCTGGACCTTCCCGGCGTGAACTGGAGGGAGACAGACCTGACCGGCACGGACCTGGCGGACACCAACCTGTCCGGGGCGAGCCTCAACCGGGCGACGCTGGTGGGTGCCACGCTGACCGGGGCCGACCTCAGCGGTGTGGACCTCTACGGTGCGGACCTGCGGGACGCCGACCTCGAAGGAGCCAATCTCCAGGGCGCGTCGCTGTGGACGGCGAACCTCGTGGGCGCCAACCTGGTCGGCGCCAATCTGCTCCACGCCAGCCTGGTCGATGCGCAGTGTGACGAGACCACCCGGTGGCCGGCCCAGCTGACCACACTCCCCGACTGTGCGCTGGACGGCCCCTGAGTCGAGCGCCCCGCAGCGGCGGTCCTCGTCCCGCCACCTCGTGCCTATGCTCGGCACATGACGATCCGGCAGTCCACCGACCTGGCCCACGCTGCGATGCTCGGACTCGGCGTCCACCGTCCTGAGCGGGTGGTGACCAACGACGAGATCTGCGAGGTCCTGGACTCCTCGGACGAGTGGATCCAGACCCGGTCGGGCATCCGGACGCGACGCTTCGCGGGCGAGGACGAGACGCTGATCGGGATGTCGGTGTCGGCTGCCGAGCGCGCCCTCGCCGCCGCAGGGGTCGCTGCCCACCAGGTCGGGTGCGTGATCGTCGCGACGTCCACCCACCCCGAGCACACGCCCGCCTCCGCACCGCAGGTCGCGACGGCGCTCGGCATCACGGCGGCGGCGTTCGACATCTCGGCCGGGTGCGCGGGCTTCTGCCACGCGCTGAACCTGGCCGCGTCGATGGTGCGCTCGGGCGCCGAGACCCACGTCCTGGTCATCGGGGCGGAGCAGCTCAGCCGCTTCATGGACCCGACCGACCGGGGCACCGCGTTCATCTTCGCCGACGGGGCCGGCGCGGTCGTCGTCGGACCGTCCGACGAGCCGGGGATCGGCCCGACGGCGTGGGGCTCGGACGGCTCCCAGGCCCATGTCATCACCCAGACGCCGAGCTGCCTCGGCGGGCACTCGGAGCGGGACCACCCGGTGGTGCAGATGGAGGGTACGGCGGTCTTCCGGTGGGCGCCGTTCGAGATGGCCAAGGTCGCCCAGGAGGCGCTCGACCTGGCCGGCGTCCGCGCCGACGAGCTCGACGCGTTCATCCCCCACCAGGCCAACCTGCGGATCACCCAGACCCTCGTCCGCAACATCCAGCTGCCCGACACGGTCGCCGTCGCCACCGACATCGTCGACTCCGGCAACACCTCGGCCGCCTCCGTGCCGCTCGCGATGGAGGCGATGCTCCGCAAGGACGAGGCCGCCGTGGGCGACACCGCCCTGCTCATCGCGTTCGGCGCGGGCCTGAGCTACGCCGGCCAGGTCGTCACGCTGCCCCCGCTCGGCTGACGGGTCCGGGGTCGGGGAGCAGTTCGGACCGCCCGCGGGGGACCAAGGCCCCTGACGCGGGCACCGGCGACAGCCGAGGCTGGGGTCAGCAGGAGAACGGCGACCAGTGGAGGCCACGATGTACACCGCGAGCAAGCGCAGCACCCATCCGACCGATGCGATCGCCCGGGTCATGGTGTGGCCCGTGGCCATCGTGCCCGGCGAGGCCACGCTGCTGGAGGTCGCCGAGGCGCTGGCGGCCGACGGCATCGGCGCCGTCGGCGTCGTCGAGAACGGCCACCTCGCCGGTGTCATGTCCGAGCGCGACATCGTGCACCACCTCGCTCAGGGGTCGAACCCCGAGCACGTGACGGCCGCCGACGTGATGGCCACCGACCTGGTCACCGCCCGCCCGGACGACTCGATCCTCGACACCGCCCGGCGGATGCTCGAGGCGCAGGTCCGGCACGTGCCCGTGATCGAGGGTGACACGATCGCCGGCTTCGTCTCGATGCGCGACCTCTTCGAGGTGCTCGTCGACGTCGCGTCGCACGAGGAGGACGTGGTCGTCGTCCCGAGCGGCACCCGGGTCGTCGTACGCCAGGAGTGAGCCTCAGAGTGCGGCGACGACCTCGGTGCCCTGCTTGATGGCGCGCTTCGCGTCCAGCTCGGCAGCGACGTCGGCCCCGCCGATCAGGTGGGCGGCGGCGTGGTCGAGTGCGTCGTAGACGTCCCGCACCGAGTCCTGGCCGGCGCACACCACGATCGTGTCGGCCTCGACCACCCGGGCCACCCCGTCGACGGTGACGTGGAGGCCGTCGTCGTCGATGCGGTCGTAGGTCGCACCGCTGACCATCGTCACCCGCGACTGCTTGAGCACCGCGCGGTGCGCCCAGCCCGAGGTCTTGCCGAGCCCGATGCCGATCGGCGTGGTCTTGCGCTGGACGAGGGTCACCTCGCGCGCGGGCGTGCGCGGCTTCGCCTCGGTCAGGCCGCCCTCGTGCAGGGCCGGGTCGCCGACGCCCCAGTGCGCCATCCAGTCCTCGAGGTCCTCATCCTCGTGCGTGAGGAAGACGCTGACGTCGACGCCGATGCCGCCCGCGCCGATGACGGCGACCCGCTTGCCGGGCGTGACGGCGCCGCTCAGCACGTCGGCGTACGACGCCACGCTGGGGTGGTCGATGCCCGGGATCTCCGGGATGCGGGGCTCGACGCCGGTGGCGACGACGACCTGGTCGAAGCCGGCGAGGTCGTCGGCGGACGCGGGGGTCGAGAGGCGTACGTCGACGCCGAGGACCTCGAGCCGCCGGGTGAAGTAGCGCAGCGTCTCGGCGAAGTCCTCCTTGCCGGGGACCTGCATCGCGAGACGGAACTGGCCGCCGATGGCGGGCGACTTCTCGAAGAGCGTCACCGCGAAGCCGCGCTCGGCGGCGGACGTCGCGGCGGCGAGGCCGGCGGGCCCGGCGCCGACGACGGCGACCGTCTGCTTGCGCAGGGTCGGCATCAGCACGAGCTCGGTCTCGTGGCAGGCGCGCGGGTTGACCAGGCAGCTCGCGCGCTCGTTGCTGAACACGTGGTCGAGGCAGGCCTGGTTGCAGGCGATGCAGGTGTTGATCTCGTCGGCGCGCTCGTCCATCGCCTTGGCGACGAAGGCCGGGTCGGCCAGCAGTGGCCGCGCCATCGAGACCAGGTCGGCCTCGCCGGCCGCGAGGATGTCCTCGGCCAGCTCGGGGGTGTTGATCCGGTTGCTCGCGCAGACCGGGACGTCGACGACCTGCTTGAGTCGCGCGGTGTGGGACCGCCACGCCCCGCGCGGGACCTGCGTGATGATCGTCGGCACCCGCGCCTCGTGCCAGCCGATGCCGGTGTTGAACACCGTGACGCCGGCGGCCTGGAGGTGCAGCGCCAGCTCGGCGGTCTCCTCCCAGGTCTGGCCGCCCTCGACCAGGTCGAGCAGGGAGATCCGGTAGACGATCGGGAAGTCGGGGCCGACCAGCTCGCGCGAGCGGCGTACGACCTCGACGGCGAAGTGCATGCGGCGCGCGGCCGAGCCGCCCCACGCGTCGTCGCGGTCGTTGGTGCGCGCGGCGAGGAACTGGTTGATGAGGTAGCCCTCGGAGCCCATGATCTCGACCGCGTCGTAGCCGGCCTTGCGGGCCAGCGCGACGCTCTTGGCGAAGGCGGTCGCGGTGTGGTCGACCTCCTTGCTCGACATCGCGCTCGGCTTGAACGGCGTGATCGGCGACTTCTTGTCCGAGGCGCTCTGCGAGAGCGGGTGGTAGCCGTAGCGGCCGGCGTGCAGCACCTGCAGCGCGATCGCCCCGCCCGCGTCGTGCACGGCGCCGGTGATCCGCTCGTGGCGCATCGCGTGCAGGCGGTTGGTCATCTCGCTCGCGAACGGCTTGAGCCAGCCGCGCTTGGTCGGCGCGTAGCCGCCGGTGATGATCAGGCCCACCCCGCCGCGCGCCCGCTCCGCGAAGAACTCGCCCAGCTTGTCGATGTCCCACGGGTGGTCCTCGAGCCCGGTGTGCATCGAGCCCATCACCACGCGGTTACGCAGGGTGAGCGGTCCGAGCGTGAGCGGCTCGAGCAGGTGCGGGTAGGTGGGGTGCGTCATCTCAGTCTCTTCCATCGAGGTGGGCGTCGAGGTACTCGGTGAGCCAGTCGATCCAGAACTGCTCGAGCCGGATGCCGCCGCGCAGCACCAGCCAGCGGTCGCGCACCCCGGGCTCGAGGTCGTCGGGGTGCGGGAACTGCTCCTTCTCCATCTGCTCGTACGCCGCCAGCCGCAGGGCGTGGTCGGCGCGCGCGTCGGCCAGGTGGCGCAGCAGCGTCGCGCGATCGCCGTACGACGCCCCGCGCAGCTTCACGGCCACCTCGCTGCGGAACGCCTCGACGGGCATCGGCGTGGCCAGCCAGTCGGCCAGCACCTCGCGCCCGACGGCGGACGGCGTGTGCACGCGCTTGTCGGGGCGACCCTCCTGCTCGACGACCTCGACCGTGACCCAGCCGTCGGCCTCCATCCGGGCGAGCACGCGGTAGATCTGCTGGTGGGTGGCCTGCCAGAAGAAGCCGAGCGACCGCTCGAAGCGCCGGGTCAGCTCGAGCCCGCTCGCGGGGCGCTCGCTGAGCGCGACGAGGAGGGCGTGCTCGAGGGCCATGCCCGGCAGTCTGGCGCACCTATGCAACGAGTTGCAAGGTGGGGTGGGTCACGGCCCGCCTGCCGGGGTAGTCCAGTGGGCGATGGTCGCGAAACCGGCCCGCCCACGACCATCTGCCACTGGACTACCCCGGAGAAGCGACCATCTGTCACTGGACTACCCCTCCCGACGGTGACAGTGGTGCTGTCATGATCGGCGGCATGACGTACGAGCTGGGGCAGGGGACGGGGCCGCTGCGGGGCGTGCGGGTGGTCGAGATCGCCGGCATCGGCCCGGGGCCGCACGCGTGCATGATCCTGGCCGACCTGGGGGCCGACGTGATCCGCGTCGACCGGCCGGGCGGCAACCCGCTGTCCGCCGGCGACAAGGACCTGCTCAACCGCGGGCGGCCGAGCGTCGCGCTCGACCTCAAGCGGCCCGAGGCGGTGGCGACGGTGATCGACCTGGTCGCGCAGGCCGACGTGCTCGTCGAGGGGATGCGGCCGGGTGCGGTCGAGCGGCTCGGCCTCGGCCCGGACGACTGCTGGGCGCGCAACCCGCGCCTGGTCTTCGGCCGGATGACCGGCTGGGGGCAGGAGGGTCCGTGGAGCCAGGTCGCCGGCCACGACATGAACTACATCGCGACCAGCGGCGCCCTGCACGGCCTCGGCCAGGACCGCGACCGCCCGCACTTCCCGAGCAACCTGCTCGGCGACTTCGGGGGAGGGTCGACGTACCTCGTCATCGGCGTCCTCGCCGCGCTCCTCGAAGCGCGCGTCAGCGGCCGCGGCCAGGTCGTCGACGCCGCGATCGTCGACGGCACCGCCCACCTCAACGCGATGGCGTCCACCTTCGCCGCGCTGGGGCTCGACTCCGGCCGCCGCCGCTCGGGCCTGCTCGACGGCGGCACTCCCTGGTACGACCTCTACGAGACCGCCGACGGTCGGCACGTCAGCGTCGGCGCGCTCGAGCCGCAGTTCTGGGACGAGCTGGTGGCGCGCATCGGCGTCGACCTGCCCGACCGCGACGACCCCGCCAACCTCCGCGCCATCCGCGAGGCGCTGACCGCCCGCTTCAAGGAGCGGACGCAGGCCGAGTGGGCCGAGGTGTTCGACGGGACGGACGCGTGCGTCGCCCCGGTCGTCCCCCTGGCCGACGCACCCGACCACCCGCACCTCGCCGCCCGCCAGACCTTCGTCTCACTCGACGAGGTCACCCAGCCGGCGCCCGCGCCGCGCTTCTCGCGCACCGCGTCGACGATCCGCAGCGCCCCGCCGCTGCCCGGCGAGCACACGCGCGAGGCGCTGACCGCGTGGGGGATCGCCGACGTGGACGCCCTCATCGAGTCCGGCGCCGCCGTGCAAGCCTGACCCCGTGCGCCCCTTCCTGTTCCTCGGCACCCGGGCCGAGGACGACGTCGCCCAGCAGGAGTACGACGCCGTGCTGGCCGGCTGCGGCCTCCACGCCGACGAGCTGGTGCGGGTCCGTCTGGAGCAGCGGCCGCTCGGTCCGGTCGACCTGGCCGACTGGTCGGGCGTCATCCTCGGCGGCGGCCCGTTCAACGCGTCCGACCCGGAGGAGGTGAAGTCCGACGCCCAGCGCCGGGCCGAGGCCGACCTGCGCGGGCTCGCCGAGCAGGTCCTCACCGCCGACTTCCCCTTCCTCGGCGCCTGCTACGGCATCGGCGTGCTGGGCGGCCTGGGCGGCGGCGTCGTCGACCGCACCTTCGGCGAACCCATCGGCGCGCTGCCGGTGCGGCTGACCGCGGACGGGCAGGCCGACCCGCTCTTCGGCGTCCTGCCGAGCGAGTTCACGGCGTACCTCGGGCACAAGGAGGCGGTCTCGCGGCTGCCCGAGGGCGCGGTCCTGCTGGCGTCCACGGACACCTGCCCGGTCCACGCGTTCCGGCTCGGGCGCAACGTCTACGCCACGCAGTTCCACCCCGAGCTCGACGCCGTCGCCATCTGCGACCGCATCGACGCCTACAGCGCGCACGGCTACTACGAGCCGCACGAGCGCGAGTCGCTCAAGGCCGCCGCGCGCGAGGCGATGGTGACCGAGCCGGTCCGGCTGCTGGCGAGGTTCGTCGAGCTGCACGCGCGCGGCTGAGGTCGGGACGTTCGGCCCTACGGCGGCCCGCGGGGACCGACCTACCGTCTAGTCATGGACGAGCCGATCACCCGGATGAGCACCGAGCAGTGCTGGGACTTCCTGGACCGCCACGAGCTCGGCCGACTGGCGTACCACCTCCTCGAGGAGGTGCACATCGTGCCGGTCAACTACGCCGTCGACCGCGACCACAGCGGCCACCGCACCCTGCTGTTCCGCACGGCCGAGGGGTCGAAGCTGATCGGCGTCGTGATGAACGCCGACGTGGCCTTCGAGGCCGACGAGATGCTGGACGACGCCGCGACCAGCGTCATCGCCCGCGGTCGCGCCCGGGTGCTGGACGAGGTCGAGGAGCACCGCGCCGAGAACGTCCCGCTGCGCCCCTGGGTCGCGACGCCGAAGTACAACGTGGTGGAGGTCGAGATCACCGAGATCAGCGGCCGCCACTTCGAGCTGTCCCGGCCGTGGGAGCACATGATCCCCTAGTGATGTAACTCGTAGTTACAAACTCGGGTGGATCGCCTAGTCTCGGAGGTGTGACCGACCACGTCGACGTGCTGATCATCGGTGCCGGGCTGTCCGGCATCGGCGCGGCCGCCCACCTGGCCAAGGACCTGCCCGGGACGTCGTACGCCGTCCTCGAGCGGCGCGAGGCCAGCGGCGGCACGTGGGACCTGTTCCGCTACCCCGGCGTCCGCTCGGACTCCGACATGTTCACCCTCGGCTACCGCTTCCGCCCGTGGCGCGGCACGACGGCGCTGGCCGACGGTGCGTCGATCCTGCGCTACGTCCGCGACACCGCCAGCGCCTACGGCGTGGACCGCCACATCCGCTACGGCCACCGGGTCACCTCCGCGGCCTGGGACAGCACCACCGCCCGCTGGACGGTGACCGTCGAGGTGGACGGCGAGACGCGACAGCTCACCGCCGACTTCCTCTGGGCGTGCAGCGGCTACTACGACTACGACCAGGGCTACGCCCCGCACTTCGAGGGCCAGGAGCGGTTCGCCGGCCGCGTGGTGCACCCGCAGCACTGGCCGGAGGACCTCGACTACGAGGGCAAGCGGGTCGTGGTCATCGGGTCGGGCGCCACGGCGGTGACGCTGGTCCCGGCGATGGCCGCCGGCGGGGCCGGTCACGTCACGATGCTGCAGCGCTCGCCGACGTACGTCCTGCCGCTCCCGGCCCAGGACGGCTTCGCCCGACGTGCCCGCCGGGTCCTCGGCGACCGCCTGTCCTACCCGCTCGTGCGCGCCAAGAACATCGGGCTGGCGACCGCGCTCTACGGGCTGAGCCGGCGCCGGCCACGGCTCGTCCGGCGGCTGATCCGGGCCGCCAACGTCAAGCTGCTGCCCGAGGGCTACGCCGTCGACACCCACTTCAAGCCGGACTACGACCCGTGGGACCAGCGGCTGTGCCTGGTGCCCGACGGCGACCTCTTCCGCGCGATCAGCGAGGGAGGGGCCGACGTGGTCACCGGCCGGATCCGCACGTTCACCGAGACCGGCGTCGAGCTGGAGTCCGGCGAGCACCTCGAGGCGGACGTCGTCGTCACGGCCACCGGGCTGAACGTGCGGATCTTCGGCGGTGCCGACCTCGTCGTCGACGGGGCCGCGGTCAAGCCGCACGAGACGATGGCCTACCGCGCGATGATGCTCAGCGGCGTGCCCAACTTCGCCTTCACCATCGGCTACACCAATGCCTCCTGGACGCTGAAGGCCGACCTCGTCGCGGAGTACGTCGTCCGCCTGCTGCGGCACCTGCGCGAGACCGGCGCCCGGACGGTCGTCCCGGTCCGGGACCCGGCCGTAGGCGAGGTGCCGCTGATGGACTTCGACGCCGGCTACGTGCAGCGGGTCATCCACACGCTGCCGCGGCAGGGCGACGTCGCACCGTGGCAGCTGAAGCAGAACTACCTGCACGACTCGCGCACGCTGCGACGCGCGCGGATCGATGACGGGGTGCTGTCCTTCCGGTGAGGGAATGGGCGACCCGCCGATGTGGTTGAGTCTTCAACCAACTCACGCCCCGGAGGCCCGTATGACCAGCCCGTTCCCCGATCCCGTCGTCGCCTGGTCCGGAGGCGCCGACCGTCCGGACCTCCCCCTGGTGGTGCTGCTCCACGGCCGCGGCGCCGACGAGCGCTCGATCCTCGGCCTCGCCGGCCACCTCCCCGGCCACCTGTCCTCCGTGTCGTACGCCGCCGTGCGCGCGCCGATCGCGGAGGGAGGTGGCTACGCGTGGTTCGCCAACCGCGGGATCGGCCGGCCGCTGCCCGAGTCGCTGGCCGCCACCACCGCGTGGTTCCGGACCTGGCTCGACAGTGTCGCGCCCGAGGGCCGTCCGGTCGTGCTGGTGGGTTTCAGCGGTGGGGCGGCCTTCGCCGGCGGCGTGCTGCTCGACGACCCGCAGCGGCTCGCCGGGACCGCCGTCCTCCACGGCACGCTGCCCTTCGAGGACGCCGGCGTCGACGTCACCCCCGGCCGGCTCGCGGGCTCGTCGGTGTTCCTCGCCCACGGCGACGCCGACACCGTGATCCCGCTCGAGCTGCAGGCCCGCACGTGGTCGTGGCTGCACGAGGAGTCCGGCGCCACCGTCACCTCGCGACGCGACCCGGGCGGCCACGGCCTCTCCGCGGAGACGGTCGCGGAGCTGGCCGACTGGATCGCCGGCCGCACCGGCACCGAGGCGTGAGGGAGGATCACGGACATGTCCCGCGACGAGAGCTACGACGTCCTCGGCACCCGCGAGAACCCCTCGCTCGGCCTGGACACCTTCGGTGACGCGCCGGTCGGCGCCGCCCCCGCCAACCATGCCGCGACGATCCGCGAGGTCGTCGCCGAGGCGGCCCTGGCCGACCGGGTCGGCGTCGACTACATCGGCCTCGGCGAGCACCACCGTCCCGACTACGCGATCACCGCACCGGACGTGGTGCTCGCGGCGATCGCCGGCCGGACCGAGCGGATCCGGCTCGGCACCGGCGTGACGGTGCTGTCGAGCGACGACCCGATCCGGGTCTACCAGCGCTTCGCGACCCTGGACGCCGTCTCGGACGGGCGTGCGGAGGTGCAGCTCGGGCGCGGCTCCTTCATCGAGTCGTTCCCGCTCTTCGGGCTCGACCTGAAGGACTACGACCGTCTCTTCGCCGAGAAGCTCGACCTCTTCGCGGCGCTGCAGGCCGAGGGGCCGGTGACCTGGGAGGGCACGGTCCGGCCGCCGATCGAGGGCAGGCGGGTCTACCCGACGACGGCCGCCGGACGGCTCCCGGCCTGGATCGCCGTCGGCGGCACCCCGGAGTCGGTGGTGCGCGCCGCGAAGTACGCCATGCCGCTGGTGCTCGCCGTGATCGGCGGCTCGCCCGAGGGGTTCGTGCAGTTCGCCGACCTCTACCGGCGTGCCCTCATCGAGTACGGCCACCCCGAGCTGCCCATCGGCATGCACTCGCCCGGCCACGTCGCCGCCACCGACGCGGAGGCGAAGGAGCAGCTCTACCCCCACCAGGCCGAGCTGTTCACCCGCATCGGCCGCGAGCGCGGCTGGGGTCCCTACAGCCGCACCGCCTTCGAGCAGGGCGCCTCGCCCAAGGGTGCGCTGTTCGTCGGCTCGCCGGACACCGTGGCGGCCAAGATCGCCTGGGCCGTGCGTACGCTCGGGCTCTCCCGCTTCCAGCTGAAGTACTCGGTCGGCGAGCTCCCGCACGAGCAGCGCCTGGAGTCGGTCCGGCTCTACGGCGAGGAGGTCATCCCCCGCGTGCGGGCCCTGCTCGCCTCGGACTGAGGGTCGTGTGAAGTGGTCTAGAGTGGAAGCGCTTTCAAGCACTTGAACGTGACAATCACGCAGACCATTGACACTCCCTGTGACGGCGGTCATAGTGAGGGACGGACGGAAGTGGAAGCGCTCTCACACCTCGCTCACCGTCCACCTCCCCCAGCCGGACACCCCGTCCGGCGCCTCAGGACGGCAGGAGTGCAGTGGTGCAGACACGGAAGACCCGGCGGGTACGAATCGCCACGAGCGCGCTGGTGGCGCTCACCCTCGCGTCGACGGCTGCCGCGTGCGGCGGCAGCGACGACGACGGCACGACCGCGGACGGCAAGATCAAGCTGACCGTCGCGACCTTCAACGAGTTCGGCTACGAGGAGCTCATCGAGGAGTACAACGCGATGCAGGACGACGTCGTGGTCGAGCAGAAGAAGGCCGGCACGGCCAACGAGCACCAGGACAACCTCTACACCAAGCTGGCGGCCGGCTCGGGCCTGTCGGACATCGAGGCGATCGAGGTCGACTGGTGGTCCGCGCTGATGGAGCAGTCCGACGCCTTCGTCGACCTCTCCGATCCCGAGGTCGAGGGCCGCTGGCTGGACTGGAAGACCGAGGCGGCGACGACGCCCGACGGCAAGCTGATCGGCTACGGCACCGACATCGGCCCCGAGGGCATGTGCTACCGGTCCGACCTGTTCAAGAAGGCGGGCCTGCCCACCGACCGCGAGAAGGTCGCCTCGCTGTTCGCCGACTGGGACACCTACTTCGAGACCGGTCGCGAGTTCGTGAAGAAGGTGCCCGACACCGCCTGGTACGACAGCTCCGGCGGCACCGCGCAGGCGATGATCAACCAGACCGAGTACTCCTTCGAGGACGAGGACAACACCGTCATCGCGGCCGACAACGCCGACGTGAAGGCGGTCTTCGACACCGTCACCGCCAACGTCGCCGACGGCCTCACCACCGGGCTCACCCAGTGGAGCGAGGACTGGACCGCGGCGTTCCAGAACGACGGCTTCGCCACCATGGCGTGCCCGGGCTGGATGCTCGGCGTCATCGAGGGCAACGCCGAGGGCATCGAGGGCTGGGACATCGCCAACGTGTTCCCCGGTGGCGGCGGCAACTGGGGCGGCTCCTACCTCACGGTGCCCGCGCAGGGTGACCACCCGGAGGAGGCCAAGGCGCTCGCCGCCTGGCTGACCGCGCCCGAGCAGCAGATCAAGGCCTTCGAGGCCAAGGGCACGTTCCCGAGCCAGGTCGACGCGCTCGACGACCCGGCCCTGACCGGCGCCACCAACGCGTTCTTCAACGACGCCCCGACCGGCGAGATCCTCGCCGAGCGCGCCGAGGCCGTGCCGTTCATCCCGCACAAGGGCCCGAAGTTCGCCGACATCAACACCGCATTCCAGCAGGCGATCCAGCGGGTCGACGAGGGTCAGGAGACCCCCGACGAAGCCTGGGACTCCTTCCTGGCCGACGTCGAGCGGCTCGGCTGACCCGACCCATGGATGCAGGTTCCACCGCCGTGAAGCCGGTCGGGGACGCCACTCACCTGGCGTCCCCGACCGGGGACCGGCACGACGGACGGCGCGGGCCGCGCCCGGAGTGGCGGCAGCGACTGTCGCGGCTCGACGTGCGGTTCACGCCGTACGTCTTCGTCTCACCGTTCTTCCTGCTGTTCCTGCTGGTCGGGATGTTCCCGCTCGGCTACACGGCCTGGGTCTCGGTGCACCAGTGGGGCCTGCTGTCGGGGCAGGGTGACTTCTCCGGCCTCGACAACTACCGCCGCGTCCTGGAGGACCGCTACTTCTGGAACGCGCTGCGCAACACGATCAGCATCTTCCTGCTCTCCTCGGTGCCGCAGGTGATCATCGCGCTCGCGCTCGCCGGCCTGCTCGACACGCAGCTGCGGGGGCGCACCCTGTGGCGGATGAGCGTGCTGCTGCCCTTCGTGGTGGCGCCCGCGGCCGTCGCGCTGATCTTCGGCAACGTCTTCGGCGACCGCTACGGCCTGGTCAACGAGGCCCTCCAGGGCATCGGCCTCGACCCGATCCGCTGGCACGTCGACCGGCTCTCGAGCCACCTCGCGATCGCCTCGATGGTCAACTGGCGCTGGACCGGCTACAACGCGCTGATCTTCCTCGCCGCGATGCAGGCGGTGCCGCGCGACGTCTACGAGTCCGCCGAGCTCGACGGCGCCGGCAAGGTACGCCAGTTCACGAAGATCACCGTCCCGCTGATCCGCCCCACGCTGATCTTCGTCATCATCACCTCCACCATCGGAGGGCTCCAGATCTTCGCCGAGCCCCGGCTCTTCGACACCCAGGGCCTCGGCGGCTCCGACCGGCAGTACCAGACGCTGACGATGTACCTCTGGGAGCTCGGCTGGCGGGTGCGCGACCTCGGCATGGCCTCGGCCGTGGCCTGGCTGCTCTTCCTGATCATCATCGTCTTCGCGCTGTTCAACCTGTTCCTCAGCCGGCACACCGGCGCGTTGAAGGGACTGCGCCGATGAACCGCCGCCCCGGCCTCTTCGTCTACGGCCTGCTCACCGCCTTCCTGCTGGGCTCGTGCGCCCCGCTCTACTGGTCCTTCCTCGTCGGCTCGCACAGCCGCGACGTGCTGACCAAGCGGGTGCCGCCGCTGATCCCCGGCGGTCACTTCTGGGACAACGCGCAGCGGGCGTTCGACGCCGTGCCGTTCTGGAAGGCGATGGGCAACAGCCTGATCGTCTCCGGCACGGTCGCCACCTCGGTCGTCTTCTTCTCCACCCTGGCCGGCTTCGCCTTCGCCAAGCTCGCCTTCAAGGGACGTACGCCGCTGCTGGTCTTCGTGGTCGCGACCCTCGCGGTGCCGACGCAGCTCGGGATCATCCCGCTCTTCATCGTGATGGCCAAGCTCGGCTGGGTCGGCTCGCTGTGGGCCCTCATCGTGCCCGGCATGGTCACCGCGTTCGGTGTCTTCTTCATGCGCATTCCCCTCGTCCCCGCGCCCCCCGCCGTCGTCCTGGTGGGCGGGGGGGGGGTGGGTGGCGGGTTGGTCCGCACTTTCTGCACGGGCGGGGCCCCGGCCGGGGGCCCGCCCGCCGGGATCCTGTGGCTGTTCACCTTCATGGCCACCTGGACCGACTTCTTCTGGCCGCTGGTCGTGCTGCCCGCGAGCAACCCGACCATCCAGATCGCCCTCCAGCAGCTGCAGAGCGGCTACTACGTCGACTACAGCCTGGTGCTCGCCGGCGCCACGTTGTCGACGGTCCCGCTGCTGGTCCTCTTCGTCCTCACCGGCCGCCAGATGGTCGCCGGCATCATGCAAGGAGCAGTCAAGGGATGAGTGTGCAGAGCAGGCCGGAGACGGCCGCAGTGACCCATGCCGAGGCGCGGTTCCCGCGCGACTTCGTGTGGGGCATGGCGACCGCGTCGTACCAGATCGAGGGTGCCGTCGCCGAGGACGGGCGCACCGACTCGATCTGGGACACCTTCTCCCGGGTCCCCGGAGCGATCCTGGGCGGGGACACCGGCGAGGTCGCCTGCGACCACTACCACCGGATGCCGGCCGACGTGGGCCTCCTCGCCGACCTCGGTGCCACGTCGTACCGCTTCTCGGTGGCGTGGCCGCGGGTGCGCCCCGACGCGGGGCCGGTCAACGCGGCCGGCCTCGCGTTCTACGACCGGCTGGTCGACGAGCTGCTGTCCCGCGGCATCGCGCCGTGGCTGACCCTCTACCACTGGGACCTGCCGCAGGTGCTCGAGGACGCAGGCGGCTGGACCAACCGCGACACGGCGCACCGCTTCGTCGACTACGCCACGGCGGTGTACGACGTGCTCGGCGACCGGGTGCCCACGTGGACGACCCTCAACGAGCCGTTCTGCTCCTCGCTGCTGGGCTACGCCGCGGGCCACCACGCGCCCGGGCGCCAGGAGGGAGCGGCCGGGCTGGTCGCCGCGCACCACCTGCTGCTCGCCCACGGCCTGGCCACCGAGGCGCTGCGCGCCCGCGGCGACGACGTGCGCTTCGGGCTGAGCCTCAACCTGACCGTGCCCGACCCGAGCGACCCGACCGACCCGGTCGACGTCGACGCGGCCCGGCGCATCGACGCGCTGCACAACCGGCTCTTCCTCGACCCGGTCTTCCGGGGTGCCTACCCCGCCGACCTGCTCGAGGACACAGCCGACCTCCAGTGGCAGGGCCGTCCCTGGCACGACGTCGTGCGCGACGGCGACCTGGCCACGATCTCCACGCCGATCGACGTCCTGGGCGTGAACTACTACCACGGCAACGAGGTGTCGGGTCACCCGCGCACCGACGTCGTCGGCATCGGCGCCGACCACCCCGACCGGGTCGCGCTCTCGCCGTTCGTCGGCTCGGAGCACGTCACCTTCCCGAGCCGCGGACTGCCGGTCACCGACATGGGGTGGGAGATCCAGCCCGACGGGCTCCACCGCCTGCTCCGGCGGCTGCACGACGACTACCCGCACCTGCCGATCTACCTCACCGAGACCGGAGCGGCCTTCGCCGACAGCCCGGGCGACGACGGCGAGGTGCACGACCCCGACCGCATCGCGTTCCTCGACGCCTACCTCCGCGCCGTGCACCGCGCGGTCGAGGAGGGGGTCGACGTGCGGGGCTTCTTCCAGTGGTCGTTCTGCGACAACTTCGAGTGGGCCTTCGGCTACGCCAAGCGGTTCGGCCTCGTCTACGTCGACTACGAGACCCAGCAGCGGATCCCCAAGTCCAGCGCCCACTGGTACGCCGCGCTGTCCCGCACCGGCACGCTGCCCGCGGTGGACGGCTCGGCCCACTAACGTGGCGCGCGTGAACACCCCGCGGACCCCTCACGGCTCCGGGACCCCCACCCTGGACGAGGTGGCCCGAGTCGCGGGTGTCTCGCGCGCCACGGCCTCGCGTGCGATCAACGGCGGCCAGCGGGTCAGCGCCCGCGCGCAGTCCGCGGTCGACCTCGCCGTGCGCGAGCTCGGCTACGTCCCCAACCCGGCGGCGCGCAGCCTGGTCACCCGGCGCACGGACTCGATCGCCGTGGTCGTGCCCGAGCCCGACGACCGGGTCTTCTCCGACCCCTTCTTCGCGGGCACGCTGCGCGGTGTGAACCGGGTGCTCGCCGAGCGCGACATCCAGCTGGTGCTCCTGCTCGCCCGCCCGGGGGCCTCCTCGGCCCGCACCCTGCGCTACCTCACCGGTCGGCACGTCGACGGCGCCCTGGTGACCTCGCACCACCGCGACGACCGGCTCGCCGAGCACCTCTCCGACATCGGCCTGCCGTGCGTCTTCGGCGGGCGGCCCTGGACCGGTGGCGACCGGGTGGCCTACGTCGACGTCGACAACACCGCGGGTGAGCGCGAGGCCACGGAGGTGCTCATCTCCCACGGCCGCAGTCGCATCGGGCACGTCGCCGGACCCTTCGACATGACGGCCGCCGCCGACCGGCTCGCGGGCTGGCGGCAGGCGATGGTCGCCGCGGGACTGCCGACCGACGCGGTGGAGCACGGCGACTTCACCGAGGAGAGCGGCGTGCACGCGACGCGCGCACTCATGGAGCGGTGGCCGGACCTCGACGGGCTCGTCGTCGCCTCGGACCTGATGGCGATCGGTGCCCTCCGGGTGCTCGCCGAGCTGGGCCGCAAGGTCCCTGACGACATCGCGGTCGTGGGCTTCGACGACCTCGGTGTCGCGGAGCGCGCGACACCGCGGCTGACGACCGTGCGCCAACCGGTCGTGGCGATGGCCGAGCGCGCCACCCGGCTGCTGCTCGAGCGGGTCGACCACACCGAGGGCAGCCACCCGATGCGGCTGATCATCCCGCCGACGCTCGTCCACCGCGACAGCGCCTGACCCCTCGTCAGCGCGGCGACGGCTCCCGCGCGCCGGCCAGCACGAGCACCGACACCGCCGCGAGGCCGGCGAGCAGCGCGAACGTCGCGTCGTACGAGCCGAGCACCGCGGCGAGCACGGCGCCCACCCACGGCGCGAACGCCGACACCACGGTGATCGCGCCGGTGAGGATGCCGTTGCGGTGCCCGATGTCGCCGATGCCCCACCTGTCCACGACGGCCGTGGCCTGGATGAGGGTGAAGATGCCGCGCACGGTGCCCGACAGGAACGTCAGGACGCACACGAGCACGAACGGCGACTGCCACACCGCCAGGGCGCCGGTGGTCACGACCACTCCGACGATCGTCACGACCGCGCGGAAGGTCGGGCCCGTCGCGCTGAGGACAGGGCCGTAGAACAGCCGGCCGACGACCTGCCCGACCCCGCCGACGCCGAGCGCGGTCGCCGCCTGTCCGGTCGTGAGCCCGTTGCCGGTCAGCAGGGGCACGAGGTTGATCACGACGGCATAGACGGCGAACCCGGCCAGTGCCATCGCGACGACCAGGAGCGTGAAGGCCCGGCCGTCGAAGCCCTCGGGGTGCGTGGCCGCGTCGGTCCCGGTCGTCGGGGTCGTCCGCAGCCGGGTCGACGTCCAGGGCAGCCGGAGCGCCCAGGCGTGCAGCGGCACCGTCGCCAGCAGCACGACCGCGAGCGCCAGGTAGGTGCCCCGCCACCCCAGTCCGGAGAGCAGGTACGCCGTCAGCGGCGCGAAGACCGTCGAGGCGAGCCCGGCGACCAGGGTGATGGCGGTCAGCGACCGCACGCGGCGCACGGCGTCGTCCCCGCTCCATCCGGTCACCGCGGCGAACGCCGGCGCGTACAACGTCGCGGACATGGCCGCGCCGGCGAGCACCCAGGCGGCGAAGAACCACGGCAGGGACGGTGCTGCGGCCAGGGCGAGCACCGCGGCGACGGCCAGCGCGGAGCCTGCGGTCATCACGGTCCGCGGGCCGGCGTGGTCGATGCGCCGCCCGACCCGGACACCGCACACGCCGGACGTCACCAGGGCCAGCGTGAACGCCGCGACCAGCCACACCATCGGCCAGCCCTCCTCGGTGCTGATGCTGCTCGCCAGCACGGGGAAGGCGTAGAACAGCACGCCCCACGACACGATCTCGGTCAGGCACAGCACCGCGACCACGCCGGAGAGCCCCGGGACCGCGCGTGCTGCGGTCCCGGGGTCGACGAGGCGGTCCTCGGTCATCCGCAGCAGCTCGAGCTGCTGTCCTCCTGCGCGACGGGCACGGCGGTGGCCGGGGCGCCGATCGTCACCAGCTGGGGCGTCGTGGCCGCGGGGGCGCCGCAGCAGCCGCCGGCACCCGCGAGGGCCACGGCGTCGGGGTCGTCGAACGCCCCGGCACCGTTGCAGACCCCGGTCTCGGGCAGGACGAGCTCGACCCGGTCGGCTGCTTCGAGGTCGCCGTCCAGCGCCGCCACCACCGAGCGGACCTGCTCGTAGCCGGTCATCGCCAGGAAGGACGGCGCACGGCCGTAGGACTTCATCCCGACCAGGAAGAGGCCCTGCTCGGGCTGCGCCAGCTCGCGGTGGCCGTGCGGGGCGACGTCGCCGCAGCTGTGGTGGTCCGGGTGGATCTGGTCGGCCAGGATGCGGGCGGAGCCGAGGGCGGGGTCGAGGTCGAGTCGGACCTCCGACAGGAACGTGAAGTCGGGGCGGAAGCCGGTCACGACGATGACCTCGTCGACGTCGACGACCTCCTGGCCGTCAACCGAGGCGATGGTCAGGCGGCCGTCGTCCTGCCCGGCGACCGACACCGTGCGGAACTGGGTGACGCTGGTGACGATGCCGCTCGAGGCAGCCGCCCGGGCGTCCTGGCCGAGCTTGCCGCGCTGCTCGAGCTGGTCATTGTCGCCCCCGCCGAAGGCGTCCCCGACCGACGGACGACGGAGCAGCCAGGACACACGCGTGCCGGCCTCGGTCCGGGCGAGCCGGGCGAGGCCGATGAGCACGCCCTGCGCCGAGGCGCCCTTCCCGGCGACGGCCACGTGCTTGCCGGCGTAGCGAGCCGCCACGGCCGGGTCGCGGAAGTCGGGGATGCCGTAGGTGATCCGCGCCGCGTGCTCGGTCTCGCCGAGCGCGGGGTAGCCGTCGGCGCCGAGCGGGTTGGGGTGCGTCCACGTGCCGGAGGCGTCCACGACCGCCCCGGCGAGCAGCCGCTCCGGTCCGTCCGGCCCGTCGACGTGGAGGGCGAACGGCGCGCCGTCACGCCCCGAGTCGACCATCAGGTCACGACCGGCGCGGCCCACGCCCACCACCCGGGTGCCGTAGCGCACGGAGCCGCCGGGGGTCGCCGCCAGGAGGTCGGCCAGGGGCTGGAGGTACGCCGCGCGCCACTCGCCGCCGGTCGGGTAGACGCTGTCGTCGGGGGCCGTCCACGACCCGGACTCCTCGAGCAGGCGACGTGCCGCCGGGTCGACGAGCTCCGACCAGGACGAGAACAGCCGGACGTGGGACCACTCGCCCACGGCGGCACCCGCGTCCGCGCCGGCCTCGAGGACGACGAAGTCCAGGCCGCGCTCGGCGGCGTACGCCGCGGCGGCGAGGCCGATCGGGCCGGCGCCGATGATGGCGACGGGGAGGGTGGCGGGGAGGGTGGCGGTGGTGGTGCTGGGCGACGTGGTCACGGCGGTGCTCCTGCGAACATTGACGGGGATCGATGTAGTGGGACAGTATCGACCCGAATCGATGAAAGCAAGGGTTTCATCGACGAACTTCGATGTAAGGTGGACCCGTGACCACGACGACCCACGCCGAAGCTGCCCAGACGCTCGAGCGAGACCCGGTCGAGGTCGCGCCGGGAGCCGGGTGCGACGACCCCTCCTGCGAGCCGACCGGGAACGACTCCTCCCTGGTGCTGGGGCGCGACGAGGCCGAGACGTTCGCGAGCTGGTTCGCGACGCTCTCCGACCCGACGCGGGTGCGCCTGCTCCACGCGGTGTCGACCGCGCCCGCCGGGCACATCCGCATCGGCGACCTGGCGCTGGAGCTCGGCATCGGCCAGCCCACGGTCACCCACCACGTGCAGAAGCTCGCCGAGGTGGGCTTCGTGTCGGTGGACCGCGTCGGCACCAGCAAGCACGTCTCGGTCAACCCGGCCTGCTGCTCCGGGCTCCCGCACGCCGCCGACGTCGTCATGGGCACCCTCGCCGCCCGGCCGTGCTGCCCCGAGGACCTGCCGGCCGACGTCACCACCCGCGCGATGACCGACGCCGACCTCCCCGTGGTGCGCGACATCTACGCCGAGGGCATCGCCACCCGCAACGCCACCTTCGAGACCGAGGTCCCCGACCTCCCCGCGCTGTCGACCAAGTGGCTGCCCGGCCACCGGTGGGTCGCGGAGGCCGAGCTCGACGGCACCACCCGGGTCGTGGGGTGGACGGCGATCTCGCCCGTCTCCGAGCGCGCCTGCTACGCCGGCGTCGGTGAGAGCTCGGTCTACGTCACCGAGGCCGCCCGCGGCCGCGGCGTCGGCAAGGCGCTGCTCTGGCGCCAGGTCAACGAGGCCGACGCCGGTGGTCTGTGGACGCTGCAGACCGCGATCTTCCCGGAGAACCGCGCCTCCATCGCGCTGCACCACTCCGCCGGCTACGCCACCCTCGCGGTCCGCTCCCGCATCGCCCAGCTCGACGGCGTCTGGCGCGACACCGTGCTCCTCGAGCGCCGCCGGGCCGACTGACGCAGGAGTGCTGCGGCGCGTCGATCAGGCGAGGACGGACGGAGGCAGCTCGAGGTCCGGGACCAGCTCGACCAGCAGCGCACGGACCCGCCCGTCGATGTCGGCGATGATGCCTCTCACGGTCTCCTCGTCCTGGCCGCCCGGGTCGGCGACCGGCCAGTCGACGTAGCGCACGCCGGGGACGTACGGGCACTCCTCCCCGCAGCCGAGGGTGATCGCCATGACGGACGCCGCGATGGTCTCGCGGGTCAGCTTCGTCGGGGTCTCGGCGGACGTGTCGAGGCCGAGCTTCTCCAGCGCCTCAGCGACCTCGGGGTGGATGTGCTCGCCCGGCTGTGTGCCGGCCGAGAGAGCGACCACGCGGCCACCGGCGTAGTGCTCGGCGAGGACTCGGGAGATGACGGAGCGGCCGCCGTTGCGGATGCAGGCGAAGACGACCTGCGGTGCGTCGGTGGGGGTCGTTGTGCTCATCGAGGGCTCCTGGTGCCTGCTGGTGCGGGGGACGAGGTGGTGTGCGGGACGACGACGTCGTCGGCGGTGCCGGCGACGTCGGGGAACAGGTAGCGGACCAGGAGGATGCCGACGAGTCCGCCGACGACCTGGGCGCCGACGAAGCCCGGCACCGAGGCCGGGTCGATGCCGGCGAAGGAGTCGGAGAAGACCCGGCCGATCGTGACGGCGGGGTTGGCGAAGGACGTGCTCGAGGTGAACCAGTAGGCCGCGCCGATGTAGGCGCCGACGGCCGGCGCGGCCACCGCGCCGCGCCCCGTGCGGGCGAGGGCGAAGACGAGTGCGACCAGTCCCGCGGTGGCGACGACCTCGGCGACGAGCAGGTGCGAGCCGGTGCGGTCCTTCACCGACAGCTCGGTGATGCTGAGGTCGAACATGGTGTTGGCCAGCACCGCGCCGGCGACGGCACCGACGGTCTGCGCCAATGCGTACGCACCCACCTCCGCGGCCGTGAGCCCGGTGCCGGCGCGACGACCGAGCAGCCAGTCGGCCGCGGACACGACCGGGTTGAAGTGGGCGCCCGAGACCGGGCCGAACAGCAGGATGAGGACGGTCAGGCCGAGGACCGTCGCCGTCGAGTTCTGCAGCAGCTGGAGTCCCACGTCGTCCGGCGAGAGCCGCTGGGCCGCGATGCCCGAGCCGACGACGACGGCGACCAGGAGCGCGGTGCCGAGCAGCTCGGCGACCAGGCGGCGGTGGAGGGGCGGGTTCACGGTGTCTCCCCGGAGGCGGCATGGAGGCGCTGGGCCAGGTCGGCGACGCGGACGGCGATCTCGTCGTGTGCGGCGTCGAAGGCGGCTTTCGTCCCTGTCGCGACCGGGTCGGGCACCGACCAGTGGCTCACGCCCGCCAGGCGGACGGTTGTCGGGGACGCCTCTCCGACGACACGGAGCTCCTCGTGCGCGGCGTCGCACACCGTCACGACGTAGTCGCCGTCGCGCAGCACGCCCTCGAGGGACTGGGGGCGGTCCCGGACCAGGGTCAGTCCGTGTCGGTGGGCCGCCGACACGGCGCCGGGGGCGATCGCCGTGCCCGGGTGGGTGCCACCGGACGCCACGGGAATCGGGCTGGCCTCCTGCCACAGCGCGGCGGCGAGCTGCGACCGCGCCGAGTTCGCGGTGCACACGAACACCACCCGCTCCACCCCGCCGACCTCACCGCTCTGTGACCTGGCACTGGGCAGCAGTCCGGCCAGCCGGTCGCGGTGCAGCCGCAGGTAGGTCCGCCGCTTGTCGGCGTGCGAGCGGTGGCGCGACACGATGCCTGCCTCCTCCAGCACCTTGAGGTGGTGGGCGAGCAGGTTCGACGAGAGCCCGACCTGGGCACGCAGCTCGCCGGGGGACGCGTCGCCCTCGCCGAGCAGGTCGACGAGCCGCAGGCGCGCCGGGTCGGCCAGCGCGGCCAGACCCTGCACTCGTGCCTCGAAATCCACCCTCGTCCCTTTCGCTCAACTGCGATTGAGTCAATCATCACTGACTGAGTTGCGAGCGCGCAAGTGGGCTGAGGGCGGGCTCACACGGTGCCCGATTCACGGGAACACCACCCGCACCACTAGCGTTGACCCCACAGACGCCCGGCCGGTCTTGCCCCGGGCGCAGGTCGTCGCCACGTGCGACACCTCCCTCACTCTGAGGCACGTACGCCGCTCCCACCTGATGGCAGGGCGGCTCACGGTGGCGAGACGCCAACCGAAAGCAACGCACATGACCTTCGCCGACCTCGGCGTTCCGTCCTCGCTCGCCCAGATCCTGGAGCAGCAGGGCATCACCACTCCCACTCCCATCCAGGCCGCAACGCTGCCCGACAGCCTCGCCGGCCGTGACGTCCTGGGCCGCGGCCGCACCGGCTCGGGCAAGACGTACGGCTTCCTGCTCCCGCTGGTCGCCCGTCTCGACGCGAGCAAGCTGCCCGCGATGCCGCGCAAGCCGCGCGCCCTGATCCTCGCCCCGACCCGCGAGCTCGTCGGCCAGATCCACGCCTCGCTCGCGCCGCTCGCCAAGGCCGCCGGCCTGTCGACCGTCGTGGTCTTCGGCGGTGTCGGCCAGGGCCCGCAGGTGACCGCGCTCAAGAAGGGCGTCGACATCGTCATCGCCTGCCCCGGCCGGCTCGAGGACCTGATGGGCCAGGGCCACGCCGACCTCTCCGCCATCGAGATCACCGTGCTCGACGAGGCCGACCACATGGCCGACCTCGGCTTCCTGCCGGGCGTCCGTCGGATCATGGACAAGACGCCGCAGCCGGGCCAGCGCCTGCTGTTCTCGGCCACCCTCGACAAGGCGATCGACGTCCTGGTGAAGCGGTTCCTCACCAACCCGGTGACGCACGAGGCCGACTCGGCGCAGTCGCCCGTCGCGACGATGCACCACCACGTGCTGCACCTCTCCCGCGAGCAGCGGGTGCCGGTGCTGGTCGACCTGACCAGCGCGCCGGGCCGCACGGTCGTCTTCACCCGCACCAAGTACGGCGCCAAGGCGCTGGCCCGCCAGCTCAACAAGTCCGGCGTGCCGAGCGTCGAGCTGCACGGCAACCTGTCGCAGAACGCCCGCACCCGCAACCTCGACGCGTTCCACTCGGGCACGGCCACCACGCTGGTCGCGACCGACATCGCCGCGCGCGGCATCCACGTCGACGACGTGTCGCTGGTCGTGCACGCCGACCCGCCGGTCGAGCACAAGGCCTACCTGCACCGCTCGGGCCGTACGGCACGCGCCGGCAACGAGGGCACCGTCATCACCCTGATGACCGACGAGCAGGTGCGCGACGTGCGCGACCTGACCCGCCAGGCCGGCATCAAGCCGGTCACCACCAAGGTGAACGGCCCCGACCACCCGGTGCTCGTGCAGCTGGCCCCGGGCGAGCGGTCGCTCGTCCCCGGCGGTCTCGTGGTCGAGACGCCGACCGGTGCCGGCGCCCAGGGCTCGCGTGCCGGCGGCGGCGGGCGCAACCGCTCGCGTCGCCGCGGCAACGGCGGCGGCCAGTCCGCCGGCCAGGGCGGCGGCCGTCGCTCCGGCGGTGCCGGTGGCCAGGGCGGCAAGCCGCGCACCGGCCAGTCCGCCGGCCAGTCCGCCGGTCAGTCCGGCAAGGGCGGCCAGTCGCAGGGCGGTGACCAGCGCCGTCGTCGCAGCGGTGGCCAGTCCGGCGGCCAGTCGCGCAGCGGCGGCCACAGCGCGGCTGGCTTCTCCGGCCGCCGCTGACCTCCTGACGCACCTCGCTCGCCCGTGAGTCTCTCGGAGACTCACGGGCGAGTCTGTGTCCTGGGTCAGCCTCCCAAGGTGGCGGCTGAACGGCGTTACCTAGGCTGGGCGCCATGCGCACCTGGATCCGCCGATCGTTGTGGGACGTCGTCCCCCGCGACCAGCGCGACACCGACGCGGCCTTCCGGCGCCGGCAGGTCGTGGCCGCGGTGGTGGTGCTCGTCGGTGCCGGCGTCCTCGGCTGGTCGCTGCGGCTGGAGCCGGGCGGCACGACGTTCTACGTCGCCGCCGTCGTCCTCGCGGGCGTGTGGGCCGCCGGCGCGTTCCTGTCGGGCCGGCTGCACCTCGGTCGCATCGCCGGCGAGGGCGAGCTGTTCGTCCGACCGATCCTGGCGCCGATCCTGCTGGGCCTGCTGATGGTCGGCGTCTTCGTGCTGGGTGCGCTGGTGGTGCGCGAGATCGACCCGCTGGCGACGTACGTCTCCTCCGTCCTGGAGTACGCCGACGAGGGTTCGCTGACGGCCCTGGCGGTCATCACGTTCTTCAACGGCATCGCCGAGGAGCTCTTCTTCCGGGGCGCGATGTACGCCGCGATCCCGCGGCACCCGGTGCTGTGGACGACCGTGGCCTACGTCATCGCGACGCTCGCCACCGGCAACGTGATGCTGGCCTTCGCCGCCGTCCTGCTCGGCGCGGTGTGCGGCCTCGAGCGGCGGGCGAGCGGCGGGATCCTGGCGCCGATCCTGACGCACATCACGTGGTCGCTGTCGATGCTGTTCCTGCTACCCCTGCTCTTCGCCTGAGCCGTCGCGCTCGGCCAGCGCCCGGCGTACGGACTCGCGGTAGGTCAGCGGCTCGCCCGGCACGACGTCGCGGATCGAGGTGTCCCTGACCACCACCTCGGTCGACATCGAGTCGATGAGGTTGCGCCCCGTCGTGACGTCGACGTCGGTGACCAGCGCCAGCCAGTACGACGACAGCCGCGGCGTCAGCAGCGGGACCACCACGATCGGCAGCGGGCGGCTGCCGGCGACCTCGTTGGCGACGACGAGCATCTCCTTGTAGGTCAGCTGCTCGGTGCCGCCGATCTCGAAGGTGCGGCCGACGGCGTCGGGGTGATCGACCACGCCGGCGAGGTAGCGCACCACGTCGTCGATCGCGATCGGCTGGGTGCGCGTGCCGACCCACTTCGGCACGACCATGGCGGGCAGGTTCTTCACCAGCTGCCGGGTGATCTCCCAGGAGATGCCGCCGTGCCCGACCACGATCGCCGCGCGCAGCACGGTGACCGGGACGCCGTCGGCGGCCAGCAGCCTCTCCACCTCGCGACGCGAGCGCAGGTGTGCGGAGAGGTCCTGGTCCTCGTCGCCCAGACCGCCCATGTAGACGATCTGCCTGACCCCGGCGCCGGCCGCGGCGGCGCTGAAGTTCCGCGCGGCCTCGGCGTCCTTGCGCTCGAAGTCGGGGTCGTCGAGGGAGTGGACGAGGTAGACCGCGACGTCGACGCCGTCGAGCACCGGGGCCAGCGAGTCGGCGTCCATCACGTCGGCGCCGACCGGCTCGCCCGGCCCGTCGTAGGTGTCGGGGTGGCGGGTCATCGCCCGCACGTCGTGCCCGGCGTCGAGCAGGGCGGGGACGAGGCGACGACCGATGAAGCCGGTCGCGCCGGTCACGAGAACAGTCGCCATGCCCCCATGCTGTCAGCCCGGGCGAACGGGGTGCCTCATCCCTGCGTGCCTGTGCGTCCGCGGCGCGCGTCGAGGCGGGCCATGGCCGGCGTGGCGGTGACGCCGTGCAGCAGCACCGAGATGATCACGGTGAACGCGACGGTCGACCACAGCCACGGCTCGTCCGGGAGGTGCTCGTGGGAGGCGGCGTACGCCAGGTAGAACAGCGAGCCGACGCCACGGACGCCGAAGAACGCGACGGCAGCCATCTCGCCGCGGTCGAGCCCGCCGTCCTCCTGCTCGTCGCGCGCGAGCACGGCGACCGCGAGCCACCCGGCGACGGGCCGCACGACCAGCACGAGGGCCGCGGCCACGACGATGCCCCGCCAGTCGAGGTGGGCCAGCAGGCCCTGCGTCATCGCCATGCCGAGGACCAGCAGCACGAGGAGCGTCATCAGTCGCTCCAGGCGCTCGACCACCGCGTGCATCGCGCGCTGGTAGGAGTGCCCGTGGTGGGACGCGCGCAGGGTCATCGCGCAGGTGAAGACGGCGAGGAAGCCGTAGCCGCCGACGAGCTCCGCGGCGCCGTACGCCGCCAGCAGCGCCGCGAGGGCCAGCAGCGGCTCGCCCACGTCGGCCAGCCGGAGGTTGTCGCTCTTGGCGCGGAAGGCCTGGCGGCCGAGCAGCCACCCGAGGACGAGACCGACCGCCACGCCGACGGCGACCTTCCCGAGGACGTACCAGCCGAGCCAGGCGACGCCGTCGACCAGGGTGAAGCCGCCCGCCATCACCAGGAGCGCGAGGTGGACGAAGGGGAAGGCGAGGCCGTCGTTGAGCCCCGCCTCCGCGGTCAGGGCGAACCGGATGTCGTCGTCCTCGTCGTGCCCCTCCTCGTCCTCGGGGTCGTCGATGTCGTCGGTGAGCGGCTCGCCGACCTGCACGTCGGAGGCCAGCACGGGGTCGGTGGGCGCCAGCACGGCGCCGAGCAGCAGCGCCACCGACGGCGCGAGGCCGGCCACCCACCAGCCGAGCAGCGCCACGCCGGCGATGGTGAGCGGCATGGTCACCAGCAGCAGCCGCCAGACGGGCGACCAGGTGCGCCAGGACCGCCACGAGGTGAGCTCGAGCATGCGGTCGATGGCGAGCCCGACGCCCATGAGGGCGACGAGGACGGTGAACTCGGTGACGTGGGTGATCAGCGCGTGGTGGTCCTGCGGCTCGAGGTTCGCGCTGTCCGCCTGGGGGAGCAGGCCGAACAGCATCCCGAGCGCGACGAGCACCATCGGCGGTGACAGCGCGATGCGGCGCGTCACCTGGGGCAGGACCGTCGCGACGAGCAGCGACAGGCCCAGCAGGAAGTAGACCGCGGCTGCGGTCATCAGGTCCGCGGGTGGCTGCTCGGGCGGGTCACCCCCTCAGCCTCCCAACTCCCGCCGAGTGGGCGAACACCCCGATGGGCGGTCAGCGCACCCGCTTGCCGTCGTACGACGCCTGGCTCTCGTCGATCGCCTGCTCGTAGGCGGTGACCAGGCCGGCGATGGTGAGCGGCTTGAGGCGGTGGATGAACTCGCGCAGCTGCTCGGCGGTGTAGCCGTGCTCGCGGAACTGCGGCCACACCATGGTGCGCACGATCTCCGACAGCTCCTCGGCGACCTGCCGGCCGTGCTCGGCGTACACCTCGGCGACGGCCTCGGCCGCCTCGGGCGAGATGCCCATCCCCGACAGCCCGCCCGGCACGTCGACGTCGCGGTCACCGGTGACCGGGGCGAGCAGCGAGAGGTGGCGGGCGATGTCGGACGGGGTGGCGCTGTCGGGGATCTGGTCGACGTACTTCTCGATAGCGGCGAGGGTGAAGCCGTGGCCCTGGAGCTCACGGACCAGCTCGAGGCGGGCGACGTGGTCGGGGCCGTAGTAGCCCGAGCGGCCGCGGCGGATGGGGGAGGGGACCAGGCCGCGGGAGGCGTAGAAGCGCACGTTGCGCGCACTCACCCCGGTGCGCTCCGTGAGCTCGTCCAGCGTCAGCAGCTCGGTCTCCACGCACCCATCCTCTCGTCGTCGGTCCGCGGGACCGACGTGACGCCGACCACACCTGTTGGACTGTGACAGTAATGGTGTCACAATCGCCCACATGGCAGAAGCATTCGTCTACGACCACATCCGCACACCTCGCGGCCGCGGCAAGGCCGTCGGTTCGCTGCACGAGGTGAAGCCGGTGGACCTGGTCGTCGGACTCCTCGACGAGCTCAAGACCCGCAACCCCACTCTTGACCCCGCCCGCGTCGACGACGTGGTGCTCGGTGTCGTGACCCCCATCGGCGACCAGGGCGGCGACATCGCCAAGACCGCCGCGCTCAAGGCCGGCTACCCCGAGACCGTCGCCGGCGTGCAGCTCAACCGCTTCTGCGCCTCCGGGCTCGAGGCCGTCAACCAGGCCGCGCAGCGTGTGCGGTCGGGCTTCGAGGACCTGATCGTCGCCGGTGGTGTCGAGTCGATGAGCCGCGTGCCGATGGGCAGCGACGGCGGCGCCTGGGCGATGGACCCGGCCACCGCGCTGCAGACCGGCTTCGTGCCGCAGGGCATCGGCGCCGACCTGATCGCCACGATCGAGGGCTGGAAGCGCGAGGACGTCGACGCGTACGCCGCCGAGTCCCACCACCGCGCCGCGAAGGCGTGGGCCAACGGATACTTCGACGACGCCGTCATCCCGGTGCGCGACCTGAGCGGGGTCACCGTGCTCGACCGGGACGAGACCGTCCGGCCCGACACCTCCGTCGAGGGCCTCGCCGGCCTGAAGCCGTCCTTCGCCCAGATCGGCCGCGACGCCGGCTTCGACGACGTGGCCCTGGAGAAGTACCACTGGGTCCCGGCGATCGACCACGTCCACCACGCCGGCAACTCCTCGGGCATCGTCGACGGCGCGGCCCTGATGGCGATCGGCACCGAGGAGGTCGGTACGTCGCTCGGGCTGACCCCGCGGGCCCGGATCATCTCGACCGCCGTCTCGGGCGCCGACCCGACGATCATGCTCACCGGGCCGGCCCCGGCCGCCCGCAAGGCGCTCGCCCGCGCCGGCCTCGAGGTCGACGACATCGACCTGTGGGAGATCAACGAGGCCTTCGCCGCCGTGGCGATGCGCTTCATGCGCGACATGGGCATCAGCTACGACGTCACCAACGTCAACGGCGGCGCCATCGCCATGGGCCACCCGCTCGGCGCCACCGGCGCGATGATCCTCGGCACCCTCGTCGACGAGCTCGCCCGCCGCGACCAGAAGCGCGGCCTCGCCACGCTCTGCGTCGGCGGTGGGATGGGCATCGCGACGATCGTGGAGCTCGTCTGAGGTTCCCTCCGGTCCGGGGTGGCGGCAGATCGCACCTCACGAGCCACGTGGCCCGCAATGTGCCGCCACCTCCGCCGGCCCGCCGCCCGTGGTGGCGGCAGAACGCAGCTGACACCCCGACTTCCGTGCAATGTGCCGCCACCCCGAGCGGCGCGAAGGAGAGCACCAGCATGAGCACCACCGACACCCAGACCGCCGTCCGCTACGACCAGGACGCCGACGGCATCGTCACCCTCACGCTCGACGACCCGAACGCGAGCGCCAACACCATGAACGAGCTGTACGTCTCGTCCATGGAGGCCGCCGTGCAGCGGCTGCACGACGAGCAGGACGGCGTCACCGGCGTCGTCATCGCCAGCGCCAAGAAGACCTTCTTCGCCGGCGGCGACCTCAAGAGCATGGTCACCGCGACACCGGACGACGCGCCGGTGCTCTTCGCCACGGCGGAGGCGATCAAGGCGAGCCTGCGCCGGCTCGAGACGTTCCCGCGTCCGGTCGTCGCCGCCATCAACGGCGCCGCCCTCGGCGGTGGCCTGGAGATCGCGCTGGCCGCCAACCACCGGATCGCGGTCGACGACCGCTCGGTGAAGATCGGGTTGCCCGAGGCGACGCTCGGCCTCCTGCCCGGCGGCGGCGGGGTCACCCGCGTCGTACGCATGCTGGGGCTGCAGTCAGCTCTGATGGACGTGCTCATGCCGGGCACGCAGTTCGACCCGCAGGGCGCACTGGCCAAGGGCCTCGTCGACGAGCTCGTGCCGACCCGCGAGGAGCTCCTGCCCGCCGCCAAGGCGTGGATCCTGGCCCACCGCGACGACGAGGAAGCGGCGCGGAACCCGTGGGACCGCGCCGGCTACAAGATGCCCGGCGGCACCCCGAAGACCCCGGCGCTCGCGCAGTTCCTGCCGGCGTTCCCCGCCCTGCTGCGCAAGCAGACCAAGGGGGCGGTCTACCCGGCGCCGCGCGCAATCATGAGCGCCGCGGTCGAGGGCGCTCAGGTCGACTTCGACACCGCCTCGCGCATCGAGACCCGCTACTTCACGAACCTGGTCGTCAACCAGCAGGCCAAGAACATGATCCAGGCCTTCTTCTTCGACCTCCAGGCGATCAACTCCGGATCGCTGCGCCCGCAGGGCATCGAGCGCTGGCAGGCCACCAAGGTCGCCGTCCTCGGCGCCGGGATGATGGGCGCCGGCATCGCCTACTCGTGCGCTCGCGCCGGGATGCAGGTCGTGCTCAAGGACGTCTCGCTCGAGGCGGCGGAGCGCGGCAAGGCGTACACCGAGAAGCTCAACGCCAAGGGCGTGGAGCGCGGCAAGATCACGCAGGACAAGGCCGACGAGCTGCTCGGCCGGATCACGCCCACCGCGGACGCGTCGGACCTGGCCGGGTGCGACCTCGTCATCGAGGCCGTCTTCGAGGACCCGTCGCTGAAGGCGAAGGTGTTCGCCGAGGTGGCGCCGTTCATCAACGACGACGCGCTGCTGTGCTCCAACACCTCGACGCTCCCGATCACCGAGCTCGCCGAGGGCGTCGACCGCCCGAAGGACTTCATCGGCCTGCACTTCTTCAGCCCCGTCGACAAGATGCCGCTGGTCGAGATCATCCGAGGCGCCGAGACGTCCGACGTCGCGCTGGCCAAGGCGTACGACGTCGTGCAGCAGATCCGCAAGACGCCGATCGTGGTCAACGACTCGCGCGGCTTCTACACCTCCCGCGTCATCGGCACCCAGATCAACGAGGGCCTCGCGATGCTCGCCGAGGGCGTGCACCCGGTCTCCCTGGAGCGGGCGGCCACGTCCGCCGGCTTCCCCGTCGGGCCGCTGCAGATCAGTGACGAGCTCAACATGGAGCTGATGGCCAAGATCCGCAAGGCCACCGAGGACGCCGCCGCCCGCGACGGCATCGACCTCGGCGACTACCCGGCCGGCGCGGTCATCTCGACGATGATCGGGATCGGTCGCCCGTCGCGGCTCAAGGGCGCCGGCTTCTACGACTACGACGAGAACGGACGGCGTACGACGCTGTGGCCCGGGCTCGCCGAGACGTTCCCCGTCGCCGAGCAGCAGCTCCCGATCCGCGACGTCCGTGACCGGATGCTGTTCATCGAGGCGCTCGAGACCGCGAAGTGCTTCGAGGAGGGCGTGATCACCTCGGCCGCGGCGGCCAACATCGGCTCGATCATGGGCATCGGCTTCCCGGCGCTCACCGGCGGTGCTGCGCAGTTCATGACCGGCTGGCAGGCCCTCGACGAGACCGGCAAGGGCGTGGGCCCGATCGGCCTCGAGGCCTTCCTGGCCCGCGCCGACGAGCTGGCCGACGCCTACGGCGAGCGCTTCCGCCCCACGGCGTACCTCCGCGACCTCGCGGCGAAGGGCGAGTCCTTCCCCGCCTGACCGGGCGCTTCCTCCCCGTCCTGCGTGCCGACCGGGCACTTCCTCCCCGTGAGTGGGGAGGAAGTGCCCGCTCGATTCTCCTGTGCGGATGCGCCGACTCGGGGACGATGGTGCGGTGAACCACAGCCCCGCCGTCGTCGTGCGCGACCTCCACGTCCGCTTCGGCGACGTCGAGGCGGTCTCCGGCGTCGACCTGACCGCCGCGAGCGGGCAGGCGACCGCGCTGCTCGGGCGCAACGGCGCGGGCAAGTCGACGACCATGAAGGTGCTGGCCGGGGTCGTCCCGCCGACCGCGGGTGAGGTGACCGTCGCCGGTCACGACGCCGCGACCGACGCGCTCCGGGTGAAGCGGGTCGTGGGCTACTGCCCGGACGTCGGCGGCCTGGTGCCGCGGGCCACGCCCTGGGAGCACCTGCAGCTCAGCGCCCACCTGCGCCGGATGGATGACTGGGAGGAGCGCGGTCGCGACCTGCTCGAGCGGTTCGAGCTCGGCGACGTCGCGCACCGCGTGGTCGGCGGGTTCAGCCACGGCATGAGCCGCCGGCTCAGCGTCGTGCTGGCTGCGCTCCACGAGCCAGCGGTGCTGCTGCTCGACGAGCCCTTCGACGGCGTCGACCCGCTCGGCGTCGAGGCCACCCTCGAGGTCGTCGCCGACGCGCGGGCCCGTGGCGCCTGCGTGCTGCTCTCCACCCACCTGCGCGAGCTGGCCCTCGAGGCCTGCGGCACGGCTGTCGTGCTCCGCGGCGGCAACCGCGTCGCCGCGATGCAGGCCGCCGAGCTCACCGGCGAGGCCTACCGTGACCTCCTCGACTGACTGGGTCGAGGCCGCACGCGACACCGGCCAGCTGGTGCGCTTCCGCGCCCGGACCGTACGCCGTCCCGCTGCCGCGGTGACCGGAGCCGTCGTGGTCCTCCTTCTGACCCTCGGCTTCGCCGTCACGCCCGCCTTCCTCGACCTCGAGTCGGTCCGCAGCGAGACCGTGCAGAAGGCGGTCACCGCCCTGCAGGCCAACCTCGGCGCGACGTTCGTCGGCTTCCTGCTGCTCTCGGTCAGCTCGGCGATGAGCAGCGGCGGCGGTCGCGAGCTGCTGTCGCGCAGCGAGGCGGCGATCCACCCGATCAGCCCGGTCACCGAGCACCTCGGCGCGCTCCTGCTCGCGCCGGTCAACCTGGCGTGGCTTGTCCAGATGTGGGGCCTCCTCGCCGTCTCCGCGCTCGTGGCCGCGCCCGAGCACCTGCTCGGCGCGCAGCTGGTCGTGCTGGCCTGGGTCGTCGCCGCGTCGGCTGCCGGGCAGGCGATCGGCTGGACGGTCGAGGGCGTACGCCGCACCGCGCACGGCGTCGTCGCGGTGCGGGTGGCGAGCGGGCTCGTCCTGCTCGGGCTGGCCGGGCTGCACCTGGCCGGCGCGCTCGGGTCGCTGGTCCGGGCGCTGCCCACGACGTGGCTCGCCGAGGCGGCCCCGACCTCGCGCTGGCCGCTCGCCGTCCTCGTGCTGCTGGTCCTCGCCGCGGCCGCGGTCGTCGTCGGCGCACGCCCGGCGACCTGGGCGCTCGGACTGCCGCCCCGCGAGGAGCTGCGCGTGCAGTCCGGCGTGCACGAGGCGCGGCACGTCCCCGAGCCGCGCTGGGGCACGACCGAGCGAGCGCTGCTGCGGCGGCTCGACCGGGGCTCGGTGTGGCGCTCCGTCGGGATGCGTCGCGGCCTGCTGGTCCTCGGCTTCGGTCCGGGCCTGATCGCGCTGGTCGCCGGGCTCCAGTGGAGCTCGGTCATGCTGCTGCCCGGACTGACCGCGAGCGGCGCCGCGCTGCTCTTCGGGGTCAACGCCTGGTGCCTCGACGGCAAGGGGATGGTCTGGCGGGAGACCCTGCCGGTGTCGGCACGCGACGTGTTCGACGTACGGGCGCTGGTGGTGGCCGAGTGCATGGCGATGGTGTCGGGGGTGACGGTCGTCCTCGCCCTGCTGCGCAACGGCCTGCCGCCCCTCGTGACCGGTGTCGCCGTCGTCTCCTGCTGGCTCGTCGTGCTCGTCCAGGTGCTCGCGATCGTGATGACGTGGTCGGTGCGCTCGCCGTACTCCGTCGACCTCTCCTCGCCACGCGCGACCCCCGCGCCGCACGGTGCCATGGCCGGGTACGCCGGCAAGCTGTCGCTGGTCACGACCCTCACGGCGATGCTCTTCACCGCCCTCGCCGCGCTGCCCTGGGCCTGCCTTCCGGCCGCCTTCGCGGTGCCGTTCCTGGCTTGGTCGACCCGCCGTCTCCTCCGCGCCCGCCGGCGCTGGCTCGACCCCGCCGACCGGGCCCGGGTCGTCCTCACCGTCGCCGCCGTCTGACGTCTTTCAGCCTTCGAAGTCCCGGGGTAGTTAGGGACGTTTCGGTAGGTCATCAGGGCGTGCGGCCTACCACAACGTCCCTAACTACCCCCCGCTCGGGAGACGAAGAAGGCGGCGGCACGACTGCATACGTGGTATACATACCCGGTATCCATCGCTCACGGGGGGCGACGGACGGGACCACGGAGGCGCGGATGTCGATCCGACAGGCGATGCTGGCGATCCTGGAGCAGGGGCCGATGTACGGCTACCAGCTGCGGGCGGAGTTCGAGCAGCGGACCGGCGAGACGTGGCCGCTCAACATCGGGCAGGTCTACACCACCCTCACGCGACTCGAGCGTGACGGACTGGTCGAGGTCGTCGAGCTCGGGGGAGCCGACGACCACCAGTCCGGATCGGAGCGGCACGTCAGCTACCGCGCCACCGAGGCCGGGCGGGGCGAGGTGTCGGAGTGGTTCGCCACCCCGGTGCCTCGCTCCCAACCCCCACGCGACGAGCTCGCCATCAAGCTCGCGATCGCGGTGACGCTGCCCGGCGTCGACGTCGGCACGATCATCCAGCGCCAGCGCAGCGCGACCATCGCCGCGCTCCAGGACTACACCCGCCTCAAGCGCACCGGCCGCGCCGCGGCGCCGGAGGCGCCCGAGGACCTCGCGTGGAGCCTGGTCCTCGACTCCCTCGTCTTCGACGCCGAGGCCGAGGTGCGCTGGCTCGACCACTGCGAGGCCCGCCTGCGCCGCGCGGCGCTGGACCGCGAGGACGTACGCCGTGACGCGCCCGCCGCGGCGACCACCGAGGAGGTCACCCGGTGAACGCCGTCCTCCACCTCGCCGCCGTCACCCGGGTCCACGGCGAGGGTGCCACCGAGGTGCACGCCCTCCGCGGCGTCACCTTCCGCGCCCACCCGGGCGAGCTGGTCGCGGTGATGGGCCCGTCGGGCTCCGGCAAGTCGACCCTGCTCACCCTGGCCGGCGGCCTCGACGCCCCGACCGCCGGCTCGGTCTGGATCGAGGGCACCGACCTGGCCTCGCTCGACCACGCGGGTCGCGCGCGCATGCGGCGTACGTCGGTGGGCTACGTCTTCCAGGACTTCAACCTGATCCCCGCGCTGACCGCCGCCGAGAATGTCGCCCTGCCCCGCGAGCTCGACGGCGAGAAGTCGCGGATCGCCCGCCGCCTCGCGCTGACCGCGCTGGAGGAGGTCGGCATCGTCGACCTCGCCGACCGGTTCCCCGACGAGATGTCGGGCGGTCAGCAGCAGCGCGTGGCGATCGCCCGCGCGATCGTCGGCGAGCGCCGCCTGATCCTCGCCGACGAGCCGACCGGCGCCCTCGACACCGATACCGGCGAGGAGATCCTGCGGCTGTTGCGCGCCCGTTGCGACGCCGGCGCGGCCGGCGTGATGGTCACCCACGAGGCCCGCCACGCCGCCTGGGCGGACCGGGTGGTGTTCCTGCGCGACGGCGTCATCGTCGACGAGACCGGGGCCGACGAGCCCGAGGAGCTGCTGGTCGAGGAGGCCGGCCGGTGAGCGGTTGGCGCCCGGCGCTGCTGATCGCCTGGCGCGACGCGCTGCGCCACAAGGGTCGCAGCATCCTCGTCCTCGTGATGATCAGCCTGCCGGTGCTCGCCGTCAGTGCCGCCGCGGTGATCATCAAGACCTCCGAGGTCAGCGGCATCGAGGGCGCCGACCGCACCCTCGGTGCTGCCGACGCGCGGGTCCGGACCGAGGGCCGGGGTCGGGTCGTGCAGTCGGCCGATCCGATGCGCGGCCAGTGGATGCAGCTCGGCGACTTCGACTACGACGACCCGCTCGACGAGGCTGACGTGCTCGGCGTCCTGGGCGACGACGCCCGGCTGGTGCCGATCGCCACCGGCTGGCAGCGCGCGCGGTTGGGGAGCAAGGTCATCAGCTTCACCACGACCGGCGTCGACCTCTCCGACCCGGTTGCCGAGGGCCTCTTCGAGGTCGAGTCGGGGCATCTCCCCGAGGGCACCGGCGAGGTCGTCGTCAACGACGCCATGCTCGACAAGGGCTTCGCCGTCGGCGACGAGCTGGACGTCGACGGCTCCACGCTGACGATCGTCGGCGTCGGCCGTGACGCGACCGCCCGCGACTACCCCGTCATGCTCGGTTCGGTCGCCGACCTGCCCGGCGACTCGACCAACGTCCACGAGTGGCTCGTCGACGCCGGACCTGTGTCGTGGTCGACGGTCCAGCAGCTCAACGAGATCGGTGGTCTCGTGACCTCGCGCGCCGTCCTCGCGGACCCGCCCGACCTGGCCTCGATGGCCGAGCAGATGGGCTACGACACCGGCACCGACGAGATGGTCGCCGTCGTCGTGCTCATCGTCGTGATGGCCCTGATCGAGGTCGTCCTGCTGGCCGGACCGGCCTTCGCGGTCGGTGCCCGCCGCCATGCCCGCACGCTGGCCCTCATCGCCGCCTCGGGAGGTACGCCGCGGCAGTCGCGGCGGGTGATCCTGGGCAGCGGGCTCGTCCTCGGGATCGTCGCCTCGGCTGTCGGGCTGGTGCTCGGGATCGTCGTGGGCTGGGCGCTGCTGCCGCTGGTGCAGCGCTTCAACGGCGACTGGTTCGGCCCCTTCGAGCTGCCGTGGCGCTACCTCGCCGCCATCGTCGCGTTCGGCCTCGTCTCCGCGCTGCTCGCCTCCGTCGTGCCGGCGTTCCTCGCCAGCCGCCAGGACGTCGTCGCCGTGCTGGCAGGACGTCGCGGCGACCGGCGCCCGCGCGCGTCGACCCCGGTGGTCGGCGTGGCGCTCCTCGGTGCCGGCATCGCCGCCTCGACCTACGGGGCGTTCACCTCCGACAGCGGCAACGGCGCCTACTGGATCGCCGCCGCGGCCATCGTGTCCGTGCTCGGCATGATCCTCGTCGTCCCCGTGGTCGTCTCGGCCGTCGCGAGGGCGTCGGGCCGGCTGCCCCTCACGGCGAGGTACGCCGCCCGCGACGCCGCGCGCCACCGCACCCGCACCGTCCCCGCCGTCGCCGCGGTCGCGGCGACCGTCGCCGGTGTGGTCGCCCTCGGCATCGCCAACGCCAGCGACGAGCTCGAGAACGAGAGGACCTACACCCCGCAGGCGCCGATGGGCGGCGGTTACGTCAGCTGGGCGCCGGACGTGCTGCCGGGCGAGGACGCACCCGACACGGTCGGCACGTGGACGCGCATCCAGGAGGCAGTGGAGGCGGCGGCGCCCGAGGTCGAGGTCGGCGTGGTGCGCGGCCCCAACGACACCTACTCGCCCAGCGGCTACACGAGCACGTGGGTCGAGGTGCCCGGTGCCGAGGACGAGTGCTGCCTCAACGTCTACGGGCCGGTGATGGCCTTCGCCGACAGTGCTGCGGAGCTCGGCATCGAGGGCGAGCCGGCGGGCGCGATCGACGAGGCCCTCGCGGCGGGCCGCGCGGTCGCACTCACGACGAGCACCGACACGGTCTCCGACGTCGTCGTCAAGCAGGAGACCTGGGGTGTCAGTGACTCCGAGCCGGAGTCGAGGCGCCGCGACACCGTCTCGGCGACCCTGCTGGCGTGGGACGACGACTGGGGGCCGGCGCCGGCCTTCTCGATCCTGCCGACGTCGGTCGTCGACGAGCTCGGGCTCGAGGTCGCGACCGCGAGGCTGAGCCTGGACGGGGACATGTCCGCGGCCACGGAGACCCGCATCAGGGAGGCCGTGCAGGGAGCGGCTGACGGGTCCGACCTCTACGTCGAGCGTGGCTACCAACGTCCTCCGGAGGCCGTGATCGTCCTGCTGGTGCTCGGCGCCCTCGGCGGTGTGCTGATGCTCGGCGGCACCCTGACCGCGACCTTCCTCGCGCTCTCCGACGCCCGTCCCGACCTGGCCACGCTCGCGGCCGTCGGCGCCGCGCCCCGCACCCGGCGGCGCGTCGCGGCGGCGTACGCCCTCGTCCTGGGCTTCGTCGGTGCGGTGCTCGGCGCCGCGGTCGGCTTCATCCCGGGCATCGCGATCTCGCGGCCGCTCACTTCGTTCAGCGAGACCGGCCCCTACCTCGACGTCCCGTGGCTGCTGATCGCCGTGATCGTGCTCGCGCTGCCGCTGCTCACCGCCGCGGTCGTCGGCCTGACCGCCCGCTCGCGGCTGCCGCTGGTCGCCCGACTCGACTGAGCCCCGCGGTCAGCGGCTCAGCTCCACGTCCGCGGAGACCGCCTCGGCGTCGAGCGCGTCGGTGAGCAGCGCCTCGAGATCGGCCAGCGCGGAGCCGGCGTCGCGCCGCATCAGCCGATCGGGCTTGATCGGACCGTTGCCGACCGGCTTCGTCGGGGACGACGTCGGGACGGTCCCCGTCGGCGTCGGCTCGGTCGGCGTCGGCTCGGTCGGGGTCGGCTCGGGTGTCGGCGGCTCGGTGACCGACGCGCGGACGACGGCGGCCTGCTCGTCGAACCACGCCCGCAGCCCGGCCAGGTCGGCCTCGCCCATCGGCTCGGCGTCGTCGGCGACGAGCACGACCTGGAAGGCCAGCGCGGACGTACGACACGTGTCGCACGCCGCGGTCACCGACAGCGCGCGGTTGTTGGGCACCGCCGTCGGCCGGCCGCGCAGCACCACGACCTGCACCGACAGTGCGGTGCCGGTGCACCCGGTGCACTCCTGCGCCCAGGCGTTGGCCACGTTGTCGAGGTGCGCCCGGCGCGGCCGGCCGGCGTAGATGACCTGGAGCGTGGTGCTCTCGCCGGCGCATCCGTCGCAGGTGGCCGAGGTGAGCGCCGCGGTGTCGGCGGAGACGTCGGAGCCGCGGACCCAGCCGCGGGCGTCGTAGGCGCGGTCGACGACGGTCGGCATCGCACCCGACGGGTGCGCACTGGCCAGCAGGTCGATGGTGCTGGTCCGGCTGCGCTCGGGATGGGCGGCCGGCGAGGAACCGCCGTACGTCGCCACGAGGACGAGCGCGGCCGCGACGGCCGGGAGCACGACGGCGCGGCGGTTCACGGTCGTGCCTCCATCCGGGCGAAGTTGTCGGCGACCGCGGCGGCGATGTCGACCAGGCTGTCCCGGGTCTTGCGGTGCAGGGAAGACATGTCGGTCAGGGCTCCTTGCTCGAGGGCTCCGTCCCACGGGACGGTGACCACGCGTTGGCAACGTTTCTCGAAGTGACGTCGCATCCTCTCGGGAGGTGCGGCGCCGTGGCGCTGCGCATTGACGACGACGACCGCCCGCGAGACGAGGTCGCCGAAACCGTGCTCGTCCATCCAGTCCAGGGTCAGTGCCCCGGCCCGGCCGCCGTCGAGGCCGGCGCGGACGACGAGGACGACCTGGTCGGCCTCGCTGAGGAGGCCCTGGTTGGCGCTGTCGAGGATCCCGGTGCCCGTGTCGAGCAGGATCAGGTTGTAGAAGTGGTCCAGCAGGCCGACGAGACGGTGGTAGTCGTCGCGGTCGAGCGCCATCTGGATGCGCGGGTCGTCGTCGGAGGCCAGGACCTCCAGGCGCGACTCGATCGCCTGGGACGTGTAGCCCCGCAGCGCGGCATAGCTGGTGATGTCGTCGAGGTCGCGCAGCACGTGGGTGATGTTCATGTCGTGCGGTGGCGCGACCCGGTGGGCGAGGTTGCCGGCGTCGGGGTTGGCGTCCACGGCGATCACGCGGTCCCCGCGCAGCATCGCGAAGGTGCTGCCCAGCGCGAGGGTGATCGTGGTCTTGCCGACGCCGCCCTTGCGGCTGAGCACCACCACGCGTCGGGACCCCTCGATGGGCGTGCGCAGTCGTCGCTCGAGCTCCTGGCGGCGCTGCTCGGTGGGGCTGGGGCCGGGATTCACCACGTGCCCGCTGCCCTGGTAGACCGCGCGGCGCCAGCCCTGGCGCGGCGGCGGGACGCGCGGGGCGTACATGATCGCGTCGGTGAAGTCGGCCGCCGAGAGCACCGTGGGCTCCGGGGCGGGTGGTTCGTCGAAGGTGTCCATGCGTCCCTCCTCGGTGCGCAGCCGCGCGGCGACCCGGAGCTCCAGGTGGCGCCGTACGACGGTGGACAGGGTCGTGGTCAGGCGCCACAGCAGCACCGCGATGCCGACCAGCGGCACGAGCAGCAGGGTGATCGAGACGACCGCCAGCGCCATGGCCGGCCAGTCCCGGCGTTGCCAGGCCAGGTCGAAGACCAGCTGCTGGAGGCGGATCCCGTCGCGACCGCGGTCCACGAACTGGGGCAGCGCCCACAGGAACCAGAGGACGGCGCCGGTCAGCAGCGGCACCACCAGCACGACCCAGGTGGTCACGAAGCGGCGCGCCCTCGGGCGGAGCTCGGCGACCCTCGGGTCGACCGGGTGCCCGGGACGCAGGCTGCGGAGCACCGGACCCACCCGGGAGAAGAGGTCCGGGACCCCCGCGAGGTCGGAGAGGATGAAGTAGCCGTCGAAGCGCACCACCGGGATCAGCTGCTGCAGCATCTGCAGCTGCAGGGCCAGCGCGGTCAGCAGCAGCAGCCCGCTGTCGGTCGCCAGGTGGGCGGCGACCAGCACGAGCACGGTCAGCACGTTGAAGTAGAGCCCACCCAGGTCGGTGCGGACCCGGCCGCCACGACCGAGCCGGTAGGAGTCGGTGACGTCGGTGTAGAAGGCGGGGAAGACGATGTAGACGCCCATCCCGATCTCGCCCGGCTCCGCGCCGCCGTAGCGGCAGGCGGCCGCGTGCCCCATCTCGTGCACGACCGCCGAGGCGACGAGGAGGGCGTAGATCAGCAGCGCGGTCGTGGGGGTGGCGAACACCTCCGAGACCGCCTGCCAGAAGCCGCCTCCGGTCACCAGCAGGACGTCCGCGGTGACCAGGGCGACGAGCGCGGCCAGCACGACCGGCGGCCAGAACAGCGGTGCCAGCAGCGCCGCGAGCACGCGCGTACGTCGTGCCGGGACGAGGGTCGCCTTGAGCGTGAGGGCCAGCAGCGGCCGCGCCTTCGCCGGACGCTGCGGCTCCTCGGCCTCGTCGGCGACGACCAGCCCGAGCGGCTCGAGCCGGGTCGAGATCAGGTGCTCGACGCCCTCGACGGTGAGCGTCCGGCCGTACGCCGCACTCACCGCGTCGGCGAGCTCGGCGGAGGCCCGCGGTGGCTCGGCGTGGACGACGACCAGGTGGAGGAGCTCGGAGAGCTGGACCACCTGGTCGTCGATCCTGCGGACCAGGTAGGCCGGGTCGCGCAGACCCGACCCCTGGACCGGCCCCAGGAACTGCAGGCCCAGTGCCCGTCGCCATCGCGGCCTCGAGGCTCCCGATGAGACGTCCGTGTCGGTGGCGTGCTGAGTAGCAGTCTGGGTGTTGTTCATCGCTCTGGTGTGCTCTGGAGGTCGAAGCTGAGGACGGCGGCTGCGCCAGAGCAACACAGCCGCCGCCTGATCGGGATCACGGCATGTTCACCGAGGCGAGGTACTGCATCGCCAGGGCGTTGGCCTGTGAGTTGATCGTTGCGGCGTTGACGGCGATGGCGAGGTTGACGCCAACGACAGGGCTGACGTTGACGCAGCCGATGAAGCACATCGTCTGACGACGGGGGAGCGGCACTGCCACTTCGGCGTCGAGATCGGCCACGTTCACAAGAGGTCGTCGGGACATTCCGGTTCACCCCCTTCCCTGGATGTCGCCGGCCCGTTCGGGTCCGGTCGGTGCGCGTGGCCCCCCGCGGTGGGGCCACGCCGGGTTGATCAGCCCTGGCCGACGACGATCGTCTGGACAGCGGCGCTGTTGGCACTGGCGAGGATCGACGCGGCGTTGAGTGCCAGCGACGAGTTGCTCGCGTAGACGGCGGCCCAGTTGTTGTTGCCGAAGCCGAACGTGAGCGTCTCCCGGACCGGGAGCAGCTCGGTGAGCTCGGAGTCGAGCTCGGCGATGGAAAGTACGTTGCGCATGGTGATTCACCTCCCCCCTTCTGCGTCTGCGTGCCGGAGAGTGGACGCGCACCGCCGTGACTTCTGCGTGACTGGCACGTGACGAGGGCCGTCGGAGCGATCCGCGGTCTAGACAGAGACGCGAATTTTGGGGATGTTGCGTCGCGCCCTTCTCACCCGCACGGGTGGGGAGGACGCTGCGGAAGGTAAAGAGATCAGACCCCCGACCCGACTGACCTCGCACGTCTTCATGGCTTTCCTTCGGGGGAGGTGCCGTTCCATGTCAGAGCACAGCGCCGTCGCTGTCGCTTCCGCGCGCCTGCGGCTGCTCGGCGGCTGGCAGCTCGTCGTCGACGGGGCCGAGGTGGCCCTCGGGCACCGCGAGCAGCGGCTGGTCGCCCTGCTCGGCCTCGCCGCCCCGGGCACCCGGGCGCAGGTCGCGAGCATGCTGTGGCCCGACAGCACCGACGAGCACGCCCTGGGCAGCCTGCGCCGGGCGGTGTGGCACTGCCAGCGCAAGTGCCCGGGCCTGCTGAGCCCGGGCCGGTCGACCCTGACCCTGGCGCCGGAGATCCGGGTGGACACCGACGACCTGCGACGCGCGGCCGGGCTGACCGAGCTGCCAATGGACGACGGCGCCGCCCGTGAGCTGCTCGACGCGCTGCGCGGTCCCGAGCTGCTGCCCGGGTGGTTCGACGACTGGGTGGTCGAGGAGCGGCCCCGCCTGCAGCAGCTGCGGGTCGAGGCGCTCGAGCGGGTCGCCCAGCACGGCCTCGACCACGACGAGCCGACGCTCGTCGTCGAGGCCGCCACGGCGGCCGGCGAGATCGAGCCGCTGCGCGAGTCGGCACGCGAGATGTCGATCCGCGGCCACCTCGGCCTCGGCGACGTGGCGAGCGCTCGGCACGAGCTGCGGCGCTACCACGACCTGCTCGACGAGGAGCTCGGCGTCGCGCCCTCGGAGCGCATCCAGGCCCTGGTCGACGCAGCGGTCACGGCTCCCGCGCCCGCGCCGGTGCCGCCGCCGGTAGCGGTGCCCCGCCAGCGCGTCGCACCCGCGGACGACGTACGTCCTCGTGCCCGCCTCGAGCCGCCGCCCCTCCCGCCGGTGCAGGGCCTCGCCGAGTTCCTCGGCGACGACCGCCGGACGTCGGGCCTGCGCCGCGCGGGCGCCGCCCTCGTCGGTGCCGCCGGCGTCGCGCTGGCGGTCTCGCTCGGGGTCGCGCTGACCGGGCCGGACCGGTCGCCCGAGGCCAACCGTGACCCCGGTGCCGCCCGGGTGGTCACGCAGGCCGCGCCCACGTCGACGACCACGACCGACCCGGCCCGGACGGTGCGCGTGCGCACCGTCCGCACGGTCGCCGGGTCTGCGGCCTTCGCCGTGCAGGCGAACCAGCGACCCGCGCAGGTGCGGCTGGTCGTGCGTGGCAAGGCTGGCCTGCGCGTCGTACGCCACGTCGTGGTCCGCGGTGCCGGCGGCCGGCAGGTCCTGGTCACCGGGCTCGACGCCGGGACCTACGAGTGGTCGGCGACCTCCGCGTCCGCCCCCGGCGTGCGGGGCGAGGTCTCCGTGACCCCGCCGCCCGTGACCGCCACCCCCGACGTGGTCACGGCAGCGCAGACCCCGTCGCAGGCCCCGTCGCAGGCCCCGACGCAGACCCCGTCGACCTCCCCGTCGCAGACCGCGACGCCGAGTCACACCCCGACCCCCACCCCCACTCCGACCCCCTCCCCGAGCCACACCCCGAGCCCGTCCCCGTCCGCCCGGCCGACCGGGACGCCGACGGACCCCGGGACGGTGGCCCCGACACCGGTGGGCTGAGGAGGCCGACATGTCCGAGCACACGCATCGCCCGCGGAGGCGGGCCGTCCGGCTGGCCGCCTTCTTGCTCGTGGGCGGGGGTCTCGCCAGCGTGACCGGCGCGGCGGCGGCGGGCGACTCCCCAAAGCGCTGGTCCGGCTACCGGATCGCGGTCACTGGCGAGGCGGCCGGAGGGTGGATCGGCGGCTACCAGGTCGGACGCGCGGAGCTGTACCTGACCACCCCGACCCGTGACCCCAACCGCGCCGGGTTCCGCGCACCGAAGCTCGTCGGCAACTTGCCCGGCCGCGCGGTCGCGCGGCGCGAGACCGCCCGGGCAGCCTGGATCCTGTCGAAGTACGGCGCCTACCGCGATGCCACCCAGTCGGCCGCCGTCGACGCGAGCGTCTACCACCTGCTGGTCGGCGGGGCCTGGCGCATCGACCACCGCCTCGGTGCGCGGAGGATCCGCCAGTCCGGCAACGAGGCCGCGGTCGCCCGCTTCGCCCGCATCATGCTGCGCCAGTCACGGCAGAGCGCGGGTGCCTACACGGCTCGTCTCGAGGCCGCGGGCACTGATGTCGGAGGCACCGTGGCGGTCACGGTGAGCGTGCTGGACGGTCACGGAAGGCCCGCGCCAGGGCTGCCGGTGACGCTCGGCATGGCCGGCAGCGACCCGCGCGAGGCGGTCACGGGCGACGACGGCCGAGCCGTCGCCCGCTTCGCCGCCGACGCCCGCGGGTGGCAGGGCGTGACCGCCGAGGTGGCCCACGTCCCGGAGCACCGGCTGCGGGTGCGGCTGCCCGACCGGAAGAGCCAGGCCTCCGCCGCCGAGGGCGGCGTGACCCGCACCCTCGTCGTCTCGGCCAACGCCGCGGTCCGCGGCGCGCAGACGCTCAGCCTCAGCGCCGACCCTTCCCAGCTCCTGGTCGGGGCGCAGGCGCGGGTGGTCGCCACCATCGCCGGCGACGGCACGCAGCGCACGGCCACCGCCACCTTGCACGGGCCATACCCCTCCGCGGGCGCTGCGACGTGTGGGGACAAGACGGTCGGCCAGGTGTCGGCCACAGTGGCCGCGGACGGTGCGTATGCCCTCCCGACCCTCACTCCGCCGGGCGGCTACTACGCCTGGCGCGTCATCATCGCGGGGAACGACACGAACGCGCCCGTAAGCAGCTGCGGCGCGATCACGAGGGTGAGAGCGCGACCGGTCACGAGCGTGGACTGGTCACCGGTCGCTCCCGCAGCCAACTCCAACGTGACGGCGACGGCGTCGCTCACCGGTATCCCGTTCCCGGCTCAGGTCCAGATCAGGATCACGCTCTTCCAGGATGGCGTGTGCGGGAGCGCCATCGACTTCGATGACGTGACCGTTTTCGGGAACGGCTCCGCCGACACCTCGTTCTTCATTCCGAGCGCGGGCACGTACTCGTGGCGTGCCGATACCGCCGCCGGCGATCTCTGGGCGGGCACATCCTCTCCGTGCCGGGTGATGGGTGCGTCCTGACTTAAAGTCAGGCTTGACTGTTTGTTTGTACGACGGCAGGCTGGGCGCATGCCCACCTCGCCTGCGCCGGCCTCCGCCCGCGTGCCGCAGGCGGATCGCAGCCGCGCGATGCGCGCACGGTTGCTGGAGGCGACCGTCGACCTGCTGGTCGAGCGCGGCTTCGCCGGCACCTCCACCACGCTGGTGTCCGAGCGTGCGGGCGTCAGTCGCGGCGCCCAGCTGCACCACTTCCCGACCAAGAACGACCTCGTCGTGGCGGCCGTCGAGCACCTCACCGAGCGTCGGGGCGCCGAGCTGGCCGCCGCCTTCGACCGGTTGAGTGCGGAGCCGGTCGCGACCGCCGCGGACCGGCGCACTCGACTCCGGCGGATGCTGGAGATGCTCGGCGACCACTTCGCCTCGCCGGTGTTCGCCGCGGCCCTCGAGCTGTGGGTCGCCGCCCGCACCGACGAGGCGCTGCTCGCCGCCGTCGCGCCGCTGGAGCAGCGGGTCGGCCGCGAGGCGCACCGGATGACCGTCGCCGCGCTGGGCGCCGACGAGTCGCAGCGTGGCGTCCGCGAGCTGGTGCAGGCGACCCTCGACCTGGTCCGCGGACTGGGCCTGGCCTCGACCATCTCCGACGACTCGGCACGCCGCCGCCGGATCCTCCAGGAATGGGCCGACGTGCTCGACAAGGAGCTGTCATGACGTCCCCCCGGATGAACTTCCACCCGCTCGCGTGGAAGTTCACGGCCGTCGGGCCGGGATCACGCTCAGCCCCCGATGGAGTTCCACTCGCTCGGGTGGAAATCCATCGGGACCGTCACCACCGAGCCGCCTCGAGCACATCAGGAGCGCCCGCATGACCGACGTACTCACCCAGGTGCTCGCCGACCTCGCCGCCGAGGGCGACCGGCTCGACGCGCTGGTCGCCGACCTCGACGACGCCGGCTGGCACACGCCCACCCCGGCCGCGGGCTGGGACGTCGCCGCCCAGGTGGCGCACCTGGCCTGGACCGACGGCGTCGCGCTGCTGGCCGCGACCGACAAGGAGGCGTGGGACGCCGTCGTGCTCGAGGCGATCGCCGACCCGGAAGGCTTCGTCGACACCGAGGCCCTGGCCCTGGCCAAGGAGCCGGACCTGCTCGACCGGTGGCGCGACGGCCGCACCCGGCTGCGCGAGGTGCTGGCGGCGTACCCGTCCGGCGAGAAGATGCCGTGGTTCGGCCCGCCGATGTCGGCGACCTCGATGGCGACCGCCCGGCTGATGGAGACCTGGGCGCACAGCCTCGACGTGCACGAGGGGCTCGGCGCCCCTGTCGAGGACACCGACCGGATCCGCCACGTCGCGCACCTCGGCGTCCGCACCCGCAACTTCGCCTTCGGGGTGCACGGCCTCGACGCACCCGCCGAGGAGTTCCGCATCGACCTGGTCGCGCCGTCCGGGGACGTGTGGAGCTGGGGGCCCGAGGACGCCGCGCAGACCCTGACCGGCAGCGCCGGCGACTTCTGCCGCCTCGTCACCCAGCGGGTCCACCGCGCCGACACCGACCTCGTCGCGACGGGCGCCGATGTCGACCGCTGGCTCGGCATCGCGCAGGCCTTCGCCGGCCAGCCGGGTGAGGGGAGGGCCCCGAGGTGACGGCACTGCGGATCGGCAACTGCTCCGGCTTCTACGGCGACCGCCTCAGCGCGATGCGCGAGATGCTCGAGGGCGGCGAGCTCGACGTGCTGACCGGCGACTACCTCGCCGAGCTCACCATGCTCATCCTCGGCAAGGACCAGCTCAAGGACCCGACCCTGGGTTACGCCCGCACGTTCGTCCGCCAGGTCGAGGACTGCCTCGGTCTCGCGCTCGAGCGCGGTGTGAAGATCGTCGCCAACGCCGGCGGCCTCAACCCGGCCGGGCTCGCCGACCGGCTGCGCGAGGTCGCGGCCGGGCTGGGCCTCGACCCGCAGGTCGCGCACGTGGAGGGCGACGACGTACGCCACCTGTCCTTCGCCGACGCGCTGACCGCCAACGCCTACCTCGGCGGCTTCGGCATCGCCGCAGCCCTCACGGCCGGCGCCGACATCGTGGTCACCGGCCGCGTCACCGACGCCTCGCTCGTCGTCGGCCCGGCGGTGGCGCACCACGGCTGGACCCCGACGTCGTACGACGAGCTGGCGGGCGCGGTCGTCGCCGGCCACGTGATCGAGTGCGGGGCGCAGGCGACCGGCGGCAACTTCAGCGGCTTCCTCACCCTGCCCCACCGCGACCGTCCGCTCGGCTTCCCGGTGGCCGAGGTCGCAGCCGACGGGAGCTGCGTCATCACCAAGCACGACGGCACCGGCGGCGCGGTCACCGTCGACACCGTCACCGCCCAGCTGGTCTACGAGATCCAGTCCACCCGCTACCTCGGCCCCGACGTCACCGTGCACCTCGACTCGGTCCGCCTCGAGCAGGCCGGCGCGGACCGCGTGGCGATCAGCGGCGTGGTCGGCGAGGCGCCGCCCGAGCGGCTCAAGGTCTGCGTCAACGAGCTGGGCGGCTGGCGCAACAGCGCCGAGTTCGTGCTCACGGGGCTCGACGTCGAGGCGAAGGCCGCGTGGGTGCGCGACCAGCTCGGCGCGCGGCTGACCGCCGCGGAGGTCGCCTGGTCCGAGGTCACCCCGCCGCCGGCGGACGCGGAGACCGAGGAGTCGGCCTCGACCCTGCTGCGCTGCACCGTCAAGGACTCCTCGCCCGATCCCGTGGGTCGCGCCTTCACCTCCGCCGCCGTCGAGCTCGCCCTCGCCTCCTACTCCGGCTTCACGATGACCGCGCCGCCCGCGGCCGCGACCCCCTACGGCGTCTACCGCGCCGAGTACGTCGACCGCAGCGACGTCACGCAGACCGTCGTCCACGCCGACGGCCGCCGCGAGGTGGTCGCGGACCCGACGTCGTACGCCTCGGACGAGGAGGCCCCGGGCGCCCGCCCGTCGCCGTACCCGGGGCGCACCGACGTGCTCACCCGCCGGCTCCCGCTCGGCACCTTCGTCCACGCGCGCTCGGGCGACAAGGGCGGCGACGCCAACATCGGCCTCTGGGTCGCGCACGACGGCGTCGACCAGGACCTGTACGACGCCCGCGTGCAGTGGCTGTTCAAGATGATGTCGCCCAAGGGGATCGGCGCGCTGCTCCCCGAGGCCGCCGACCTCGACGTCGAGGTCTGGCTGCTGCCCCACCTCGGCGCGGTCAACCTCGTCGTGCACGGCCTGCTCGGCCAGGGCGTCGCCGCCTCCACGCGCTTCGACCCGCAGGCCAAGGGTCTCGGCGAGTGGCTACGCTCCCGCACCGTCTCGATCGAGGAGAGCCTGCTGTGAGCACCGAGCGGGAGGCGATGCGCGCGACGGCGGCGGAGCTCGTCCGTCGCGAGGTCGTGCCGCACCTCCAGGAGTGGGAGGACGCCGGGGAGATCCCGCGCGCGCTGCACCAGGTCGCCGGCGACCTCGGCCTGCTCGGCGTCTCCTTCCCCGAGGAGGTGGGCGGATCCGGCGGCGACCTGCTCGACTCCGTGGCGGTGCAGGAGGCGATGTTCGAGGCCGGTGCGTCGAGCGGCCTGATGGCGGGCCTCTTCACCAGCGGCATCGCGCTGCCGCACATCGCGGCGAGCGGCAACCCCGACCTCGTCGACCGCTTCGTCCGGCCGACGCTCGCCGGCGACACGATCGGCTCGCTCGCGATCACCGAGCCCGGCGGTGGCTCCGACGTCGCCCGCATCACCACGCGAGCCGTGCGCGACGGCGACCACTACGTCGTCAACGGCGCCAAGACCTTCATCACCTCCGGCGTCCGCGCCGACTTCGTCACCACCGCCGTCCGCACCGGCGGGCCCGGCCACTCGGGCATCTCGCTGCTCGTCGTCGAGAAGGGCACGCCCGGCTTCACCGTCGACCGGTCGCTGCAGAAGATGGGCTGGCACTGCTCCGACACCGCCGAGTTGTCCTACGTCGACGTGCGGGTGCCGGTCGCCAACCTCGTCGGCGCGGAGGACTCCGGCTTCGGCCAGATCGCCGACCAGTTCGTCGTCGAGCGGATCGCGCTGGCCGTGCACGGCTACGGCATCGCGGCCCGCTCGCTCGAGCTGGCAGCGGCGCACTGCCGCGAGCGCACGACGTTCGGCCGGCCGCTGATCAGCAACCAGGCCGTCCAGCACACGCTCGTCGAGATGCGCCGCCAGGTCGAGGTCGCGCGCACCTTCACCCGGTCGGTCGCGGCCCGGCACGCGGCGGGGGAGTTCGTCGTCGCCGAGGCGTGCCTGGCCAAGCAGACCGCCGTGGACTGCGCGGCGTACGTCTGCGACCGGGCCGTCCAGCTCTTCGGCGGCACCGGCTACATGCACGGCACCGAGGTGGAGCGGCACTACCGCGACGCCCGGCTGCTGCCGATCGGCGGTGGCGCCGACGAGGTGCTGCGCGACCTGACGGCGAAGTTGATGGGTTATGCGTCATGAGAGGAAAGCGATGATCAAGCTCCCGTCCCTGGGGGACCAGGTCTCGGTGTGGATGGACGCGCCGCCCGCCGCGGTCTGGGACCTCGTCAGCGACGTGACCCGCATCGGCGAGTTCAGCCCGGAGACCTTCGAGGCCCGCTGGACCCGCGGCGCGACCGGGCCCGAGGTCGGCGCGTACTTCAAGGGCCACGTGAAGCGCAACGGCGTCGGCCCGACCTACTGGAGCCTGTGCCGGGTGACGCAGTGCGTGCCCGAGGAGGTCTTCGAGTTCGCCGTCGGCACCGACGAGATGAACGTCAACAACTGGGGCTACCGCCTCGAGCCGCGCGACGGCGGCACCCTGGTCACGGAGTACTTCCGCCTCGGCACGAACCTCCCGACGCGGGTCTACTGGCTCGTGCTCGGCCCGCTGCGCCGGCGTACGAACCAGCGCGGCATGCGCACCACCCTCGAGCGGATGAAGGCGGTGCTGGAGAAGTGACCAGCAACCGCGAGGCGATGCTCGAGAAGCTCGCCGACCTCGACGCGCAGCACGCGGTCGCGGTGGCCGGCGGTGGTGAGAAGTACGTCGACCGCCACCACGCGCGCGGCAAGCTCACCGCCCGCGAGCGGATCGAGCTCCTCGTCGACCCGGGCTCGGCCTTCCTCGAGCTGTCGCCCCTGGCCGGCTGGGGGTCCGACTTCACCGTCGGCGCGTCCGTCGTGACGGGCATCGGTGTCGTCGAGGGCGTCGAGTGCCTGATCAGCGCCAACGACCCGACCGTCAAGGGCGGCGCGTCGAACCCGTGGACGGTGAAGAAGATCTTCCGCGCCTCGCAGATCGCCGAGGAGAACGACCTCCCGACGATCTCGCTCGTCGAGTCCGGCGGCGCCGACCTGCCGACGCAGAAGGAGATCTTCATCCCCGGAGGCCGGCTCTTCCGAGACCTGACCCGGTCGTCGGCCCGCAAGCAGCCCACGATCGCGCTGGTCTTCGGCAACTCGACCGCCGGCGGGGCGTACGTCCCCGGCATGAGCGACTACACGGTCTTCGTCCGCGGTGGCGCGAAGGTCTTCCTCGGCGGCCCGCCCCTGGTGAAGATGGCGACCGGCGAGGAGTCCGACGACGAGTCGCTCGGTGGCGCCGAGATGCACGCCCGGGTCTCCGGCCTCGCCGACTACCTCGCCGAGGACGAGCTCGACGCGATCCGCATCGGCCGGCGCATCGTGGCCCGCCTCAACCGGACTCCCTCGACCACCCATCGGGGCTTCGCCGCGCCCGACGCCGACCCCGAGGGCCTGCTGGACCTCATCCCGACCGACCTCAAGGAGCCGTTCGACCCGCGCGAGGTCATCGTGCGCATCGTCGACGGGGCCAGCGAGCGCAACGGCCGGCCGTTCGACGAGTTCAAGCCGCTCTACGGCACCTCGCTCGTCACCGGTTGGGCGCAGCTGCACGGCCACCCGATCGGCATCCTCGCCAACGCTCAGGGCGTGCTGTTCTCCGAGGAGGCGCAGAAGGCGACGCAGTTCATCCAGCTCGCCAACCAGTCGGACACGCCACTGCTCTTCCTGCACAACACCACCGGCTACATGGTCGGCAAGGAGTACGAGCAGGGCGGCATCATCAAGCACGGCGCGCAGATGATCAACGCGGTCTCCAACAGCTCGGTGCCGCACCTGTCGGTGATCATGGGCGCGTCGTACGGCGCGGGCAACTACGGCATGAACGGTCGCGCCTACGACCCGCGCTTCCTCTTCACCTGGCCCAGCGCGAAGTCCGCGGTGATGGGCCCGGCCCAGCTGGCCGGCGTGCTGTCGATCGTCGCCCGCGCCGCCGCCGAGTCGAAGGGACAGGCGTACGACGAGGAAGGTGACGCCGGCATGCGCGCCATGGTCGAGGCGATGGTCGAGGAGCAGTCCCTGCCCTACGCGCTGTCCGGGATGCTCTACGACGACGGCGTCATCGACCCCCGCGACACCCGCACCGTGCTGGCCATCTGCCTCAGCGTCATCGCCAACACGCCCTTCCGGGGCGCCGAAGGATTCGGGGTGTTCCGCACGTGATCAACAGACTCCTGGTCGCCAACCGCGGCGAGATCGCCCGCCGCGTCTTCGCGACGTGCCGCCGTCTCGGCATCGAGACGGTCGCGGTCCACTCCGACGCCGACTCCGGGCTGCCGTTCGTGGCCGAGGCCGATCACGCCGTACGCCTGCCGGGCAACGCACCCGCCGACACCTACCTCCGCATCGACCTCGTCGTCGAGGCGGCTCTCAAGTCGGGCGCCGACGCGGTCCACCCTGGCTACGGCTTCCTCTCCGAGAACGCCGACTTCGCCCGCGCCGTGACCGACGCCGGGCTGACCTGGGTCGGGCCGAGCCCGGAGTCCATCGAGGCGATGGGCTCGAAGGTCGAGGCCAAGCGGCTGATGCGCGAGGCGGGCGTCCCCACGCTCGAGGCTCCGGACGACCCGACCGAGGTCGACCTGCCGCTGCTGGTGAAGGCGTCGGCTGGTGGGGGCGGCCGCGGCATGCGGATCGTCCGTTCCCTCGACCGGCTCGACGCCGAGATCGAGGCGGCACGTGCCGAGGCCGAGTCTGCCTTCGGTGACGGCACCGTCTTCGTCGAGCCGTACGTCGAGCGCGGGCGGCACGTCGAGGTGCAGGTGGTCGGCGACGGCCGCGGCCAGGTGCTCGTCCTCGGCGAGCGGGACTGCTCGGTCCAGCGGCGTCACCAGAAGGTGGTCGAGGAGGCGCCGGCGCCGGAGCTCGACGGCGACGTCGCGGACGCCCTGCACGAGGCCGCGCGCCGCGCCGCCGAGGCGATCTCCTACTGCGGCGCCGGGACGGTCGAGTTCCTCTACGACCCCGACACCGAGCGCTTCTTCTTCCTCGAGATGAACACCCGGCTCCAGGTCGAGCACCCGGTCACCGAGCTGGTCTGGGACACCGACCTCGTCGATCTCCAGCTGGCTGTGGCCGAGGCCGCGAACGGCGCCGGGACGCTCGGCTTCTCCACCAGCGAAGACGCGCCCCAGCGACACGCGATCGAGGTGCGCCTCTACGCCGAGGACGCGGCGTACGTCCCGCAGAGCGGTCGCCTGGTGACCTTCGAGGTCGACCACGACCTCGCGTTCGGGCTGGGTGGTGAGCGCGGGATCCGCGTCGACTCCGGCTTCGCGAGTGGCAACGAGGTCTCGACGTTCTACGACGCGATGCTGGCCAAGGTGGTCTCGTGGGCGCCCAACCGCGAGCAGGCGATCCGCCAGCTCGTGGCTGCGTTGAAACGTGCCCGGATTCACGGCGTGACCACCAACCGCGAACAGCTCGTGGAGATTCTCACCGACCCGGTCTTCGTGGCCGGCGAGATGACCACGACGTGGCTGGAGTCGCGTCCGATTTCCGCTGAGTCTCCCAGCGACTCAAGGGCCAGTGTCGTGGCGGGAGCCCTCATGCTGGCGGCCGAGGACGCCGCGCGGCGTACGGTCCAGCAGGGCGTCCCCGCCGCCTGGCGCAACGTCGTCAGCCAGCCGCAGCGCATCACCTTCGAGGGCCACGAGCCGGTCGAGTGGTGGGGCACGCGCGACGGCTTCGTCGTCGACGGCGTGACGGTGCTCGAGGTGTCGCCGACGCACGTGCGGCTGGAGGTCGACGGCGTGACCGTGCAGTACGACGGACTGGTCGACGTCCAGCGACCCTCCGGCACGCGGGAGGTGTACGTCGACGGCGCGCTGCGGTCCGTCCGCCTGCGCGAGGTGCCGCGGTTCACCGACCCCGCCGACGCGGTGGCGAGCGGGTCGCTGCTCGCACCGATGCCCGGCACCGTCGTGGCGGTGACGGTCGAGGCCGGCCGCGAGGTGGTGGCCGGCGACGTCGTCCTCGTCCTCGAGGCGATGAAGATGCAGCACACCGTGACCGCACCGCACGACGGCACGGTCACCGAGATCAACGTCGAGCCCGGGGCGCAGGTCGCGTCCGGGGAAGTTCTTGCCGTAGTGGAGGAGAAGGCATGACCAGCTTCACCGAGTCCGAGGAGCGTCAGGAGCTGCGCCGCCAGGTGGCGAAGCTGGCGAGCGGCTACGGCCGGGACTGGTTCGTCGAGCGTGCCCGCGCCGGCGAGAAGACCACCGAGCTGTGGCTCGAGATCGCCAAGGCCGGCTACCTCGGCGTGAACATCCCCGAGGAGTACGGCGGCGGGGGCGGCGGCATCGGTGACGTGGCCGCGGTGTGCGAGGAGCTGGCCGCGCAGGGCTGCCCGCTGCTGATGATGGTCGTCAGCCCGGCGATCTGCGGCACCGTGATCGCCCGCTACGGCACGGACGAGCAGAAGGAGAAGTGGCTGCCCGGCATCTGCGACGGCACCGCCACGATGGCGTTCGCGATCACCGAGCCCGACGCCGGCACCAACTCCCACAACATCACCACGACCGCCCGCCGGGACGGCGACGAGTGGGTGCTCAGGGGCCAGAAGATCTACATCTCCGGAGTGGACGAGGCGGCCAACGTGCTCGTCGTCGCGCGCACCGAGGACGCGAAGACCGGCAAGCTCAAGCCCTGCCTGTTCGTCGTGCCCACCGACGCGGCCGGCTTCGAGCACACCGTCATTCCGATGGAGATCGTCAGCCCGGAGAAGCAGTTCCAGGTGTTCATCGACGACGTCCGGATCCCGGCCGACGCGCTCGTCGGCGACGAGGACGGCGGCCTGGTGCAGCTGTTCGCGGGGCTCAACCCCGAGCGGATCATGGCGGCCTCCTTCTCGACCGGCCTCGCCCGGCACGCCCTCGCCAAGGCGTCGGCGTACGCCAGGGAGCGGACGGTGTTCAAGGACCCGATCGGCGCGCACCAGGCCATCGCCCACCCCCTCGCGATGGCGCACATCGAGACGGAGCTGGCCCGGCTGATGACCCAGAAGGCGGCCGCGCTGGTCGACGAGGGCGAGGACCTGGCTGCCGGCGAGGCCGCCAACATGGCGAAGTACGCCGCTGCCGAGGCGGCCGTGCACGCCGTCGACGCGGCGGTCCAGACCCACGGCGGGAACGGCATCACGCAGGAGTACGGCATGGCGGGCCTGCTCGTCGCCGCGCGTGCGGGGCGGATCGCCCCCGTCAGCCGGGAGATGATTCTCAACTTCGTCGCGATGCACAGCCTGGGGCTGCCGAAGTCCTACTGACTCCGACGGATCCGTCATACGTTCCCGAACGCATCGGATCGGGAACGTATGACGGACGAGACGAGGGTCAGGCGCCGGCGGCGTCGTACTGCTCCTGGACCTCACCGGAGGTCGCGCCGTTGGGCTGGCTGATGCGGATCTGGTTGCCGAACGGGTCGCGGATGCCGAAGTCGGTGCCGTAGGGCTGCTGGACCGGCTCCTGGGTGACCTCGACGCCGGCGTCGACGAGGGCGGCGTACGTCGCGTGCACGTCGCTGCTCTGCAGGAAGAGCCCGCCGAGCGCGCCCTTCGTGACGAGCTCACGCACCTGCGCGGCGGTGGCCTCGTCGTGCTGCGGCCCGCCGACGAGCTCGAGGAGCAGGGAGGTGTCCTGACCGGGCACACCCACGGTGAGCCAGCGCATGAAGCCGAGGTCGATGTCGTCGCGGACCTCGAAGCCGAGGTGCGAGGTGTAGAAGTCGAGCGCCTCGTCCTGGTCGAGGACGGGCACGGAGCGGATGTGGAGGCTGGTGATGTGGTTGGTGTTCATGACGAGAACGCTATTCAGCCACCGACCCCGGGCGCTTCTCCGAAACCGCTGTCTGCGCGGGCGACGGCGGGGCCGACTCGCGCGGCCGCGTCCAGGCGGCGATGAAGCAGCTCGGCACGTGCACGGGTGCGTGCTGCGCGCGGAAGTCCGACGGCGAGCAGCCGACGATGTTGCTGAAGGTCCGGCTGAAGGTGCCCAGGCTCGCGAAGCCCACGTCCCACGCGACCTCGGTGACCGGCCGGTCCGTCTGGCGCAGCAGCGTCATCGCGCGCTCGACCCGACGGCGCTGGAGGTAGCGGTGCGGGGTCTCGCCGTAGACCGACTTGAAGACCCGGCCGAACTGGGAGGCGGACAGGTGCGCGATCGCCGCCAGGTGGGGTACGTCGAGCGGCTCGGCGTAGCGCCGGTCCATCTCGTCGCGCGCCCGCAGCATCCGGCGGTTGGTGTCCTCCTGCGCAGACAGGTCCACGCTCACACCCAGATGTTGTCGTGCTCGCGCATGAACGCGTCGTACTCCTGCGGCGACATGTCGGCCGTGCCCTCGGCCAGCTGCTCGAAGTAGCGCTCGCGCGGTGCTCCCGGCGCGAAGTGGAGCAGCATCTTGGCCGCGCCGTCCTCGTTGCGGAAGCCGTGCAGCCCACCCGCCGGCACGTGGACGAAGTCGCCGGAGCGGCACCTCACCCACTCGGTGCCGTCGTAGATGGTGACGGTGCCCTCGAGGACGTAGAACGACTCGGTGATCGTGCGGTGGAAGTGCGCGCCCGGCCCGCTCGGCGGACCGCCGAACTCCCAGCGGTAGAGGCCGTACGTCCCCCCGGTGCCGGACCCGAGGGCGAGGTGGAAGACCTTGTTGCCGTTGGGGTAGACCAGCGCGGGCTCGCCGTCGCCGCGCACCAGCCGCGCCGAGACCTCGCCCGAGTCCCCGTGGTAGACCGCCGGTGGGTAGCTCATGAACCTGACCCTAGCCCCGCGGGCCGACTCCCACATTTGGGGTTTGACCTTGCGCGGCGAGTAAAGGAAATGTGCGTGGGGTCCCATTCCCGACCCATCGGACCCGACATGGAACCTGTCTCCGACCGGGTCCGCGGACGACGTCTCGCCGCCAGCGGATCCCTGCTCGCGCTCGTCCTGACGACCGCGCTGACCATCACCTTCGTCGCCCCCGGACCGGCCAACGCCGGGCGGGGCCACCACCCGCCCCCGCAGCCGACCACCCCGGTGGTCGTCGCGACCGGGCTCGACAATCCCCGGCAGCTCTCCTTCGACGGCAACGACCTCTACGTCGCCGAGGCCGGCACCGGCGGCGAGCTCGCGTGCATGCCCGGCCCCGAGGGGGGCGAGGTGTGCATGGGCGAGAGCGGCTCCGTCACCAAGGTCGACCGGTGGGGCCAGCGCCGCGTGCTCACCGGGCTGCCCTCGATCGCCGCCCCCGACGGCACGTCCGCGATCGGAGCCGGCGACGTCGCCGTCGACCACGGTCGGTACGCCGTCCTGGTCGGTCTCGGCGCCGACCCGGCCCTGCGCGACGACCCGGCCGTCCCCGAGTTCGCCGAGAAGTTCGGCACGCTGCTCGGCGGGAAGCTGTGGGGAGGCCGCGGCCACTGGAAGAAGCGCCAGCCGGTCCACGACGACGAGCCGCGCATCCTGGCCGACGTGGCCGCCCACGAGTCGGCAGAGAACCCCGACGGCGCGCAGGTCGACTCCAACCCGGTCGGCCTCTGGAAGGGCCGCTACGGCTGGGTGGTCGCCGACGCCGGCGGCAACGACGTGGTGCACGTGGGCTGGTGGGGCGACGTCTCCACCCTCGGCGTCTTCCCGACGCGGCTCGTGCCGGCGCCACCGTTCCTCCCGCCGGGAGACATCCCCATGGACGCGGTGCCGACCTCGGCGGTGCTCGGTCCCGACGGTGCGCTCTACGTGAGCCAGTTGACCGGCTTCCCGTTCCCCGCGGGCGGTGCGAACGTCTGGCGCCTGGTCCCCGGCCAGGAGCCGACCGTCTACGCCAGCGGCCTGACCAACGTGACCGACCTGGCCTGGCACCGCGGCCGCCTCTACGCCGTGCAGCTCGCCGACGGCGGGCTCCTCGCGGTCCCGCCGGGCCAGCCGCCCGTCGGCTCGCTCCTGCGGGTCTCGACCAGCGGCAACCACGAGACCGTGGCCGGAGGTCTGGTCGCGCCCTACGGGCTCGCCTTCTCGGGTCGCAGCGCGTACGTCACCACGTGCAGCGTCTGCCCGGGAGCCGGAGAGGTGCTGCGGGTCCCGGTGCGCTGAGCGCGTCCGGTTGTCGGCGGCGAGTGGCAGGCTGAGGCCGTGTCACTCGCCGACCGACCGCTCGTCCCCGAGGAGTGGGTGCTGCGCATCGACGGCGTGCTGGGCCGGCTGCCGCGCTGCCGGCAGGAGCAGGCGTGGACGGGCACCCGGTGGCGCGTCGGCAGTGCCACGGTGGCCCACGTCTTCGGCGGTGAGGACCAGCTCTTCCGGATCACCTTCCGGGGCGAGCCTGACGAGGTGGCCGCCTTCGAGCACATGGGCGACCCCTACTTCCGCTCCGGCTGGGGCGGCAACGCGATCGGCATGCTGCTCGACGACGACACCGACTGGGAGGAGCTCGCCGAGCTGCTCACCGACTCCTACTGCGTCCAGGCGCCGGCCGCCCTCGCCGAGCAGGTCGTCCGGCCGGCTCCCTGAGGTCACCTCAGCGGGACGAAGCGATACCACCCGTGCTCGCTGACCCGGCCTCCCGGGTTGGTCACCAGCAGCATCGTGCCGGCCACCGGGATCACCATCCGGCCGTCCTCGCCGAGCTGGTCGACCAGCTCCTGCGGCAGCACCGACGGCTCGGCGGAGACCAGGATCCGGTCGTACGGCGCCCCGTCGGGGTCGCCGAGCACGCCCGGGGTCGCGAGAGTGATCGTCGCCCACGGCTGGCCGGTCGCGGCGAGGTTGCGGCCGCCGAAGCGCACCAGCTCCGGCTCCAGCTCGACGCCGCGGACCTCGCCCGTCGGGCCGACGAGGTGGGCGAGCAGCGCGGTCGTCCACCCGGAGCCGGACCCGACGTCGAGCACCCGATGGCCGGGCCGGACGTCGAGCAGCCGGAGCATGTCGGCGACGGTGCGCGGCTGGGAGTTGGTCTGGCCGGCCGCGATCTGCAGCGGGCCGTCGTACGACGCGCGGCGCCGGACCGCTCGCGGCAGGAAGCCCCGCCGCGGGTGGGCCGCGAAGGCGCGGTCGACGGCGTCCACGCCATCGAGGTTACGCGCAACAGCGGCACGGCCCTGGGTGGGTGGGGTGGGCCGTGCCGCTGCCGGTGTGCGTTGTGGAGCCCGGTCTCCCGCCGTATGCGGGGGGTTGTCCGTACGTCCCGACTGGGGGCAGTCGGGGCGCGCGGGAGCGGGAGGGTGCTCCGCGGAACGCAGCCGCCTCCAGGTGTCACCCGGGAGTCATCGGTCCCCCTCGTGGTCGTGGTGGTCCCAGTCGTGGTCGCCGTCGTGGTCCCAGTCGTGGTCGCCGTCGTGGTCCCAGTC
>NZ_JAYSFM010000006.1:0-77472 GCF_041913365.1 Nocardioides sp. | reverse complement strand
CCCAGTCGTGGTCGCCGTCGTGGTCCCAGTCGTGGTCGCCGTCGTGGTCCCAGTCCCGGTCGCCGTCGTGGTCCCAGTCCCGGTCGCCGTCGTGGTCCCAGTCCCGGTCGCCGTCGCGGTCCCAGTCCCGGTCGCCGTCGCGGTCACGGTCCGCGCCCGGGTCCTCGTCGGAGGCGGGGAGGGTGCCGAGGAACGCCACGCAGAAGTCGACGATCTCGGCCCGGCCGCCGGCGAGGTCGGTGAGCGTGGCGAGGGCATCGTCGTGGGCTCCGTCGTGGCGGGCCCAGCGGTCGTCGTCCCGGTCCAGCACGTCCTGGCAGACCCGCTCGAGCAGGCGGGTGGCCTGGGTGTCGGGCGGCGCGCTGGAAGGGCTGTCGGGACGGGGGACGGTCGGGGCCTCGGGTGCGACCGAGGTGTCCGGCGACGTGCTGCCCTTCGAGCTGCCCTCCGACCCCGGCCCCGTGCCGCCCCGGGACGAGCGTGGCGGGTGCTTCTTCGCGGTCGGCGGCTTCGTGGTCCGGGGGTCGGCGCTGCGCGAGTCGTCGTCGGACGGTCCCGCGACCGACTGCGCGGCGCCGCCGGCGGCCAGCCCCGGCAGGTCGTCGAGGCGTACGCCGTTGGCGATCGCGAGGCCGCCCGAGGCGAGCGCGAGCACGGTCCCGGTGGCGACGACGAGACGGGCGGCGACCCGGCGCCCGAGCCGGGTCGGCGAGACGTAGTGGTCCCGGGTGGCCGGCGGTGGGGAGAGCCGTGCCGCGTGGAACGTCGACACGGTGGACGCCTCACGCCGGAGCTCGGCCGGACGGGCAGGTGCGGACGCGGCGACGAGGGCCGTGCCGAGGGCGCTGCCGGACGCCGCCGGATCCGCGAGCAGGCGCTCGGCGTCTCGGCGGGACAGGCGGTCGTCCCGAGTCGTCATCTCACACCCTCAGCGTCGCGGCGCGCCGAAGTGTTATGGCTCCTCGGAAAGTTTCTTCGCGAGCTGCCGCAGCCCCCGGTGGGCAGCCGCCCGGACCGCCCCCGGCCGCTTGCCCAGGATCCGGGCGGCCGTGGGTGCGTCGAAGCCGAGGACGGTGCGGAGCATGACGGCCTCTGCCTGGTCGCGCGGCAGCGTCGCGATCAGCGCGAGCACCGCCTCCGACTGGACCCGGCCGAGGGTGTCACCCTCCACGTCGGAGTCGTCCCGCAGCTCGACCATCCGCTCCACCGGCTCGTCCGAGGTCGGTCGCCGCCGGGCGTGGCGCAGGTGGTCGAGCGCCCGGTTGCGCGCGATCGTGGTGATCCAGCCACGGAAGCCGTCGGCGTCTCCCTCGAAGCGGTCGAGGTCGCGGAAGGCCTGCGCCCAGGCCTCGCTGGCCACGTCCTCGGCGTCGGCAGCGCCGACCAGGACGGTCAGGTAGCGCAGCAGGGGCGGCTGCACCGCCCGGTAGACGCGCCGGAACGCCGCCTCGTCACCACTACGCATGGCCGCGACGGCAGAGTCGAGCCCGTCCTCCCTCGCCACGGGACGAGTGTGCACACGGGCACCGACCCCCGACAGGGCCGAATGTCACCGGGCGTGAGGATCCCCAAAGGTGGTCAGGGGCGCGGCGGGCGCGGGACGAACAGCGGCACGCGGGCGGCGTACGCCTCCCACCCCGGCCGCTGCGACATGGTCCGCTCGAGGAGCCTGGCGCCGGTCACGTTGCGCACGAAGTACGTCATCGCGGCGGGCGCCCACACGGTGAGCAGGCCGGGCAGCCAGCCGAGCGCCAGGCCGCCGGCGATCCACAACCCCCACCAGACGCAGGCGTCGCCGAAGTAGTTGGGGTGGCGGCTCCAGCCCCACAGGCCGGTGTCGAGGATGCGGGGCCGCGACTCGCGGGGCTGCGCCTTGTAGGCCTCGAGCTGGGCGTCGCCGACCACCTCGAAGAAGACGCCGACCGCCCACACGGCGACGCCGACCCACACGACGGGCCACCAGCGGACCTCGGCGATCGCCGCGGCCTGGACGGGGGCGGCGATCACCCACGAGACCACCGCCTGCGTCAGGAAGACCTTGCCGATCACGCGTCCGGCACCGGAGGACCAGCCGGGACCGCCGAGCATCTTCTCGTAGCGCGGGTCCTCGCCGTGGCCGCGCGAGCGGCGGCCGATGTGCCAAGCCAGCCGGCCGCCCCAGATGACGACCAGCCCGGCCAGCAGCCACGAGTGGGTGTCGGGCCAGACGAGCGCGAGCACGACGGCCATCGCCACGAAAGACAGCCCCCACGCCACGTCGACGACGGCCACCCGGTCGAGCCGGCGGCTCACCACCGCCGTCGCCCCCATGACAACGGCCGCGGCGAGCAGCGCGACGAGCACCTGGACCACGGCGCTCACCAGCCCCGGACCGGCGCGAGGCTGTGCGCCGCACCCGGGCGCACGGCCAGGACCTGGTCGACCCCCATCCGACCGTCGCGGAAGGCGAGCGCGCCGCCGACGAGGTAGAGCCGCCAGACGCGGACGACCTCCTCGCCGACGAGCTCGCGCAGGCGCGGCAGGTGGGCCTCGAAGTTCTCCATCCAGCCGGCGACGGTGAGGACGTAGTGCTCGCGCAGGGCGTGGACGTCGCGCACCTCGAGGCCGCCGGCCTCGATCAGCGCGATGGTCTCCCCGACCGGGCGCATCGTCATGTCGGGGGCGATGAACGACTCGATGAACGGCCCGCCGCCGGGGTGCCTGCCGCCACCGGCCCCCTGTCGCGACATCTGCTGGACCAGCACCCGCCCGCCGGGCCGCACCGCGCGCCGCAGCACCTCGACGTACGCCGGGTAGTTGCGGGCGCCGACGTGCTCGCCCATCTCCAGCGAGCCGACGGCGTCGAAGTGGTCGCGCTCGGGGACCTCGCGGTAGTCCTGGAGCCGGATCTCGACGCGGTCGGTGAGGCCGCGCTCGGCGATCCGGGCGTCGATGAAGGCCTTCTGCTCCGCCGAGATGGTGACGCCGGTGACCTGCGCGCCGAAGTGCTGCGCCGCGTGCAGCGACAGCGAGCCCCAGCCGCAGCCGACGTCCAGCATCCGCATGCCCGGCTCGAGCCCGAGCTTGGTGCAGACCAGGTCGAGCTTGGCGCGCTGCGCCTCCTCGAGTGGCACGTCCGGCGTGGCGTGGTAGCCGCAGCTGTAGGCCATCTGCGGCTCGAGGATCAACGAGTAGAACTCGTTGGAGAGGTCGTAGTGGTGGCTGATCGACGACCGGTCACGGGCCAGGCTGTGCAGCCGTCCCGAGATCCGCGCCTGCGACGCGGGCGGTGCGGGCGGGCGACCGAGCGCACCGAGGCCGGCGGCGGTGCGGACCGCGTCGAGGAGCGCGCGGGGCGAGAGGCGTACGCCGGACAGGCCGCGCTCGGCGCCCACCGCGAAGGCGTGCGTCAGGGCGGAGCCGAGGTCCCAGCCGTCCTGCTCGGGCACGTCGAGCTCGCCGGTCACGTAGGCCTGCGCGGCCCCGAGCTCACCCGGGTGCCAGAGCAGCCGGCGCAGCGCGTCGGGGGAGCGGAGCACCACCAGCGGCGCGTCGTCCGGACCGGCGACCGAGCCGTCCCACGCCTCGAGGCGCACGGGCAGCTCGCCGCCGATGAAGGGCCGCACCGCGTCGGCGAGGCGGTGCGCGATGCCAGCCGTCACCGGCCGCTGGGTGGTGCTGGTCACGGGGCCTCCCGGGTGAAGGTGAGCTGCGAGACGTTGATGTAGCCGCTGGCGAACCCGGCCTGGGAGTAGGCGAGGTAGAAGTGCCACATCCGCATGAAGGTCTCGTCGAAGCCGAGCGCCAGGACGGCGTCGCGCTGGGCGAGGAAGCGACGGTCCCAGCGGCGCAGGGTCTCGGCGTAGTGGCTGCCCATCTCGAGCTGGTCGGTGAGCCGCAGCGTGGTCGCGTCGCGGGTGACCTGGTCGATCACCTCGACGCTGGGCAGGAAGCCGCCGGGGAAGACGTACTTGTTGATCCAGGTGTGGCCGCCGCGGGTGGCGAGCATCCGATCGTGGGGCATGGTGATCGCCTGGATCGCGACCCGCCCGCCCGGCGCGAGCACCGCGTCGAGGGTCGCGAAGTAGGTGTCCCAGAACTCGTGGCCGACGGCCTCGATCATCTCCACCGACAGCACCGCGTCGTACGTCGTCCCGCGGGCCGCGAGGGACCGGTAGTCCATCAGCTCGACCGTCACCCGGTCGGCGAGCCCGGCGGCCGCGATCCGATCCTCGGCCAGCCCGAGCTGCTCGACCGACAGCGTGATCGTGTGGACGGTCGCGCCGCGGCGGGCGGCGCGGATGGCGAGCTCGCCCCAGCCGGTGCCGATCTCCAGCACGCGGGTGCCGTCGGTGACCCCGGCCTCGTCGAGCATCCGCTCGATCTTCGCGGCCTGCGCCTCGGCGAGATCGGGGCTGTGGAGACGGGCGTCCCTGCTGTCGGTGGGCTCTGGTGGAGTGGCGACCAGGTGATCACCGACGGAGCCGGGTCCCTTGCCGGTGCGAGTGAGGGAGGTGTCGAAGAGGGCGGAGGAGTAGGAGAGCGTCTCGTCCAGGAAGAGCGCGAAGAGCTCGTTGGACAGGTCGTAGTGGTGGGCGATGTTGGCCTGGCTGTTGGCCTCGGTGCTGCGGTGGTGCCCGGGCATGCGGTGGGTGACGAGGGCGCGCAACCGCTGCAACGAGTCCGGGACGAGCGTGGCGATGCGGGCCGCCGGGACGGTGAGGAAGCCGGCGAGGTCCTCGGCGTCCCACGCCCCGGTCAGGTAGGACTCGCCGAAGCCGATCAGTCCGTCGCGGCCCAGGCGCGCGTAGAACTCGTCGGGACGGTGCAGACGCATGGTCGGCCCACCCCGGCCGAGCCGGCGGCCGCTGGGCTCCTCGACCACCGTGACGTCCAGCCTGGCCACGGCGCTGCGGAAGAGCCGGCGTGCCACGGCTGCGGAGACGACGGTGCGGGGGGTGCGGGTCAGGGGCTCGAGGGCGGGGAGGCTCTGCTCGGCGGTGCGGGGGTTCTTCTCGAGGGTCATCGGACGCCTTCCTGGCGGTGGCCGGGTCGGGGACGGACGGGGAGCCGGCGCGCCCACAGCCAGACGCCGTGCGCGCGGATCAGCAGGCTGCCGCGCATCGCGGCGCCGAGGGTGCGGCGGACCGGGATGTCGCTGCGGGTGCCGGTGAGGCTGGCGCTGAACGGGGCGGAGCTGCCCTCGTCGTGACCGCGGAGGGTCACCGCGACGTGCAGCCGGTCGGTCGGCAGCGGGACGGCGACGTCGTAGGTGCCGTCGACGCCGTGGAAGGGCGAGACGTACATCGCCTTCTCCGTCTGCGCGCGGCCTTGCTCGTCGGGGTGGACGAGGTAGGCGTGCCGGTCGCCGTAGGTGTTGTGCACCTCGACGACGACGCCCGCCTGGGCGCCGGAGTCGTCGAAGCACCAGAACACGCTGATCGGGTTGAAGCAGTGGCCCAGCGAGCGGGGGTGGGCGGCCATGAGGATCCGGCCACCGCCCTCGCCGAGCGAGACGCCGTTGTCGGCGAGGAACGCCTCCACGTTGTGCCGCAGCGTGCGGTCGGGCGACCCGAGGTGGTCCCGGGCCTCGAAGCGCGCCAGCCGGCCGTGGTCGGGCAGGTCGTCGAGGTCCACCAGCCAGAAGGTCGAGGCGTGCTCGAAGCTGCGGGCGAACGGCGTGCGGCGGGTGTGGCGGATCGTGGTCTCGAAGCGTCCCGGCTCCGGCACCACGTGCGTCGCTCGGGGCCACGGCAGGCCGAGGTGCGTGGCCGCGGCCAGGCCCGACCGTGAGCCGTCCTCGTGGAAGCCCCAGCCGTGGTAGGCGCCGGCGAAGGCGATCCGGGCGCTGTTGATCTCCGGCAGCCGGCGCGAGGCCGCGACCGACTCGGGTGTGTAGAGCGGGTGCTCGTACTCCATCCGGTCGATCACCGTCGCCGGGTCGACGAGGTCCTCGCCGCCGAGGGTGACGAGGTAGTGGGTGTCGGTGGGGAGCCGCTGGAGCCGGGTGAGGTCGTAGGTGACCGTGACGCCGCTCGCATGCTGGCCCGCCGGGCGGTGAAAGTTCCACGAGGCCCGGGCGTTCGGGGCCGCGGGCAGCAGCGAGGTGTCGGTGTGGAGGAGCGCCGGGTTGCTGCTGTAGGGCATCGCGGAGAGCAGCTCGCGCTGGAGGGCCGTCGGCGCCTCGAGCATCGCGAGCGCCTGGGCGGGATGGGTGGCGACGACGACGGCGTCGAACGTGGTGGTCGCGCCGCTGCCGTCGGTGACCTCGACCCCGTCGGCGAGCTCGCGCACCGACGTCACCTTCGTCTCGACCCGGACGTCGTCGAGCCCGGCCGCGACCGCGGCGACGTACGTCGCCGAGCCACCGGTCACCGTCCGCCACTGCGGGGAGCCGAAGACGCCGAGCATCCCGTGGTGCTCGAGGAAGGTGAAGAGGTAGCGCGCTGGGTAGTCGAGCGAGGTCGCCGGGTCGCACGACCACACCGCAGCGACGAGCGGCTCCATGAAGTGCCGGACGAAGCCGGCGGAGAAGCCGCCCTCGGCGAGGAAGTCGCGCAGCGTGAGCTCGTCCGTCGGGGTAGTTCGGGACGAAGTGGGCGGGTCCTGGTCCGATTTCCTACCAGAACGTCCCGAACTACCCGAGGGGGCGGCGAGCAGGGCCCGTGCCCGACGGTGGAAGCGCGGGATCTCGAGCAGCATCCGCCAGTGGTCGCGGGACGCCAGCGACGAGGGCCGGGCGAAGAGGCCGCGCGGGCCGAGTGCGCCGGCGTACTCGACACCGGTGCCGGCGTCGCTGACCGACAGCGACATCTCCGACGGCTGGGTCGCGACGCCGAGCTCGGCGAAGAGGCGGAGCAGCGTCGGGTAGGTGCGCCGGTTGTGCACGATGAAGCCGGTGTCGATCGCGAGTTCGCCGTCCGGCGTGGCCACCCGGTGGGTGTCGGCGTGGCCGCCGAGGCGGTCGTCGGCCTCGTAGAGCGTGACGTGCGCCGTGCGCGACGCGACCCAGGCAGCGGTCAGGCCGGCGACGCCGGAGCCGACGACGGCGACCCGGCGTCGTTCCGGCGCGCTCACGTGGCCTCGCTGAGGTCGAAGAGCGCGATGGGCTCGGTGGTCGGCTTCGGTGAGCCGCCCTCCGGCTCGACGGTGATCCCGACCGCGATCGCGGTGGCGGCCGACCCCTCGAGCACCATGGTCTGGTCGGCGCCCTCGGGCATCATCCCGGCGGGGACCATGTCCTCGGTGGGCGTCTGGAACCACAGCTCGTAGGCCTTGCCCGACGGCGCGGCGACCATGTCCTCGGTGACGATCACGGCGCGGTCGACGGACTTCGACCGGACGACGGTCGCCCGCCCGGCCTCACCGAGGTCGACGAAGACCTCCTGGGCGTCGTCGGCCTGGAGCACCTGCTCGGCGGCGGTCAGGTTGCCCGGCGCGCGGTCGTCGTCGGCCCACGGCTGGGCGACCATCGCGCCGATGCCGACGACCAGCGCCAGTGCGGCGGCGACGAGCAGCGGGACCCAGGCACCTCGGCCGGCGGGCTCGACGGGACGGGGCACCTCGGGCGGGAGGGGGCGGACCTGGGAGATGCCGGTGAGCACCGAGTCCCGCAGCGACGCCGGTGGTGGGGTGGCGGTGGTCTCGGCCAGCAGGGCGGTGGTCTCGAGCAGCTCGGCGACCTCGGCGCGGCAGTCCTCACAACCCGACAGGTGCTGCTCGAAGCGAGCACGTTCGAGGTCGTCCAGGGCGTCGACGGCGTAGGCCCCGGTGAGCTTGTGGATGTCACTGGAACTCATGAGCCAACTCCCATCAGGTCTCGCAGCCGGATCAGTCCGTCGCGTATTCGTGTCTTGGCGGTGCCGAGCGGCACGTCGAGGAGGGTGGCGACCTCCGTGTGGGTGTAGCCGCCGAAGTAGGTCAGCTCGACGGCCCGGCGCTGCACGTCGGTCAGCGTGGCGACCGCGCTGCGGACCCGGGCCGCCTCGAGCGACGCGTGGGCCGTCTCGGAGGTCTGGTCGTGGTCGACCGGCGCGGTCTCGCGGTTCCAGCCCTCGTCGCGGGCCGTGGCCGCCTCGACCGAGCGGACCCGGTCGACGGCCTTGCGGTGCACGATCGTCAGGAACCAGCCGGCCGCGCTGCCGCGCCCGGCGTCGTACCTGGCGCTCGAGCGCCACGCGTCGAGGTAGGCCTCCTGGGTGACCTCCTCGGCGTGCGCCGGGTTGCGTACGACGCGCAGGGCGAGGCCGTAGGCCCGGGCCGAGGTGGCGTCGTAGAACTCGGCGAAGGCCGCCTCGTCCCCGAGCCCGGACCGGCGGAGCAGGTCGGCCAGCCGGGATGCGTCGCCCGCGGACGGGGCGCCCTGGGGCGCCCCGTCCGGTACGGGCCTCACGTGGTCCACGTCAGCATCCTTGCGTAGTGATCGTCGGGGGGACGAGTCACATCTGCGGCATCATCACCGAGTCGATCAGGTACACGTTGGCGTTCGCGACCTGCACGTTGCCGCACACGACGTTGGCGCCCTCGGCGGTGAACTCCTCGCCGGAGCCCTCGACGGTGATCATGTCCTTCGCGAGCGTCTCGTGCTCGCCGGCCACGTCCTCCGGGGTGAGGCGACCGGGGACCACGTGGTGCGTGAGCACGGTGGTCAGCGCCTTCTTGTCCTTGAGGAGGGCGTTGAGGTCCTTCTTCGGGATCTTGGCGAACGCCTCGTCGGTCGGCGCGAAGACGGTGATGTCCTGCGCGGAGTTGAGGGTGTCGACCAGGCCGGCCTGGGTCACCGCCGCGACCAGCGTCTTGAGCAGCGGGTTGTTGGACGCGGCAGTCGCGACCGGGTCGTCGGCCATGCCCTCGACGGAGCCCTCACCCTCGGTGGGGACCTGCGCGCAGGCGGGACCGAACGGGCCGGCGGCCATCGGCTCCTCGGACTCCATGGGCTCCTCGGAGGGCGACTCCGACTCCATGGGGGCCGACGAGGTGGTGTCGTCGGAGGCAGTGGTGCCGCCGTCGTCCTCGCTGCCGCAGGCCGACAGGCCCATCGTCGCGGTCAGGGCGAGGGCGGCGAGGCCCATCGTGCGGGTGCGAAGCTTGGTGTTCATGGCGTTGCCTTTCGGTGGGGGCCACAATCCGGGCCAGAAGGCCCGCTGTCATGGGGTGTTCGGTGCCGGTGGGCCGGCGGATGGGCGGTGCGGCGAGGAATTTCAGGTGATCGTCACGGCGATCTCCTGCAGGCCGCTCGACCCCTCCGGGAAGGGCCGCATCCGCACCGGCGTCTGCACGTCGCCGTCCTTGTTGGTCGCCCGGCAGGAGATGAAGTGCTGGCCGGGCTCGGCGTCCCACTCGAAGAACCACTGCCGCCAGTAGTCGTCGCTCACCTGCGGTCCGAGCCGTGCCGGCTGCCAGGCCGCGCCGTCGATGCGCACCTCGACCTTCTCGATGCCGACGTGCTGCGCCCACGCGATGCCGCCGACGACGACCTTCCCGGCCGTCGACTCCGACAGCGCCTTCGGCGTGTCGATCCGGCTGGACAGCTTGATCGGGGCGTCGACCGCCCAGTCGCGGTCGGTCCAGTACGCCTGCTGGGCGTCGTACGTCGTCAGGGTCATCCGAGTGATCCACTTGCAGGCGCTGACGAAGCCGTAGAGGCCGGGCACGACCATCCGCACCGGGAAGCCGTGCTCGCGCGGCAGCGGGCCGCTGTTCATGCCGATCGCCAGCATCGCGTCCCGGCCGTCCATGGCGACCGCGAGCGGCGTCGAGATCGTCATCCCGTCGACGTCGGTCGACAGGATCTGGTCGGCCTTCGTCGCATCGATGCCGGCCTTGTCCAGCACGTCCTTCAGCGGCACGCCCAGCCAGCGGGCGCCCCCGACGTAGGGGCCGCCGACCTCGTTGGAGACGCAGGTGAGGGTGATGTCGCGCTCGATGGTCGGCATCGCGGCGAGCTCGTCGAAGGTCAGCGTGACCTCCCGCTCGACGTCGCCGTCGATCGTCAGCGTCCACGAGTCCGCGTCGACGGTGGGCAGCGTGAGCCGGGTGTCGACCCGGTAGAAGTCGCCGGCGGGCGTGCGCAGCGGGGTGATGCCGGCGTACTGCTCCTCGAGGCCGCGCGGGAAGGCCGGCGCGGGGGCGCCGGCGCCCGGCCGGGTGACGGCGGCCCCGCGCAGGCGGTCCGACGTCACCCCGCGGCCGAGGGCCCCCATGGTCACCGCGGCCGCGGCGAGGCCGCCGCTCGCCAGCAGGACCCCGCGCCGGGTCGGGCCGTCCGTCTGGGCGGACGGCTCCTGGGAGCTCCGGTCGTCGACCCGGTGCAGCCACGCCAGGGAGGCGGACGCGACCACCGCGGCGACCAGAGCAGGTACGACGTCGAACGGACCGGCGCTCGGGCGGAGCACGGCCAGCGCGCCCGCGACCGCGGCGAGGCCGACGACGACCAGCAGCCCGGCGGTCGGCCGCCGCGCGGCCACGATCCCCGCGACGGCGGCGAGCACCAGCACGACGACGGTGACCGACCCGACGAGCACCAGCTTGTCGGCGGTGCCGAACTGCCGGATCGCCCACTCCTTCAGCGGCGTCGGCGTCAGGTCGATGACGGTGGACCCCACCGCGAGCACGGGCGACGCGGCGGGCACCGTCAGGGCCGCGACCAGGTGGGCGGCCGCGAGCCCGACGAGCGTGGCCAGCACGCCGTACGCACCGTGGCGCGCGAGGTGCCACCGGGACTGCGAGGTGGAGGTCTCCATGGGGCGTGTTCGTTGCGGCGGGCCTCGCGGATCGGTCGTCGGGGTAGTCCAGTGGCAAACGGCTGTCGGGGTAGTCCAGTGGCAAACGGCTGTCCGTCGGCCCTCCTGACAACCATCTGCCACTGGACTACCGAGGCGGGACGACCATCTGCCACTGGACTACCCCGGCGGGTGCGGCAGGATGCCCCCATGACCGACGCCCCCGCAGAGCTGGTCCACTACGCCGTCGCCGACGCGGTCGCGACCATCACGCTCGACAGCCCGGCCAACCGCAACGCGCTGAGCAAGCAGCTGGTGACCGAGCTGTTCGGGCACCTCGAGCGTGCGGGGGCGGACGACGACGTACGCGCCGTGCTGATCGAGAGCTCCGGCAAGGTCTTCTGCTCCGGCGCCGACCTGTCCGAGGCGACCACCGAGGGCATGGAGGTCGGCGCGCGCCGGATCGTGGACCTGCAGCGGCTGATCGTCACGATGGACAAGCCGGTCGTCACCAAGAACCTCGGCGCGGTGCGGGCCGGCGGCATCGGCATCGTGGCCGCCGCCGACATCGCGGTAAGCGCCGAGGACGCCACCTTCGCCCTCACCGAGGTCAAGCTCGGCCTGGCCGCGGCCATCATCAGCCTGACCGTCCACCACCGGATGAACCCCCGCGCCGCGTCGCTGACCACGCTCGGCGGCGAGGTGTTCACCGGCGCCGAGGCGGCGGCGTACGGACTGGTCACCAAGGCCGTGCCCGCCGACCGGCTCGACGACGAGGTCGCCGCGATCTGCGCGAGCCTCGCGACCGGCGCTCCCCAAGGGCTGCGGGAGTCCAAGCGGATCCTCAACGGCGACCTGGTCGCCCGCATCGACGTCCTCGGCGACGAGATGGCCACCACCAGCGCGCGGCTCTTCGCCAGCGACGAGGCGCGCGAGGCGATGACCGCCTTCCTGTCCCGCAAGAAGTAGCCCGGGGCTGCATCCGCCGGGCGGCTCCGGGGCGAGAAGGGTGGGAACCCTTCCGGAGGAGACCGTCATGGCCATCGACGCCGCCCGCCCGCTCGCCCTGGTCACCGGTGCCGCACGCGGCATCGGCGCCGAGGTCGCCCGCCAGCTCGCCGAGGCGGGGTACGCCGTCATCGTCTCGGCGCGCGACGAGTCCGCCGCGCGCGCCCACGCGGACGAGCTCGTCGCCGACGGCCACGAGGCGACGGCGCTCGGTCTCGACATCGGGGACGTGGACAGCGTGGCCGCGCTCGTCGACGCCATCGGCTTCCGCCCGCTCACCGTCCTGGTCAACAACGCCGCGGCCTTCGCCGACTGGTCCGAGACGGCCTCCACCGCGGACCTGGACCGGGCTCGCGAGGTGATGGACACCAACCTCTTCGGCGCCTGGCGCGTCGTGCAGGCGCTGCTGCCCGCACTGGTGCGGGCCGGGTCGGCCCGAGTCGTCAACGTCGGGAGCGGCTCGGGATCGCACGGCGACCCGCAGTTCGGGCTGTCGACGAGTCCCGCATCGGCCAGCTACGCAGTCTCCAAGGCGGCGCTCCACGCGCTCACCTCCAAGCTGGCGGCCGAGCTCCGGTCCACCGGCGTGCTGGTCAACGCGGTCGACCCCGGGCTCACCGCCACCGCGCCCGGCATGGAGGCGATGGGCGCGCGGCCGGTGCGGGACGGCGCGCGGAGCGTGGTCGCCGCCGCACTGCTCCCCGACGACGGGCCGACCGGGACCTTCACCCGCGACGGAGAGCCGCTGCCCTGGTGAGCAGCAGCTCAGGGCCGGCTGTGCTCGACCAGCCGCACGAGCTCGGGCCCGGCGAGTCCGAGATAGGTGTCGACCGCCGGGCTGCCGACGGCCGCCTGCAGGGTCGCGCACTGCGTGGGGTCGAGGGCGAGGGTGCGCGCGGTGCCGGTCGCGTCGGTGAGCACCACGACGTACGACGTCGCGCGCGGCCGGAGCTCGCAGTCGGCCATCCCGTCCCGGTAGCCGAGGGTCGCGGCAGCGCGGATCGCCTCGGAGGCCGGCGAGCCGACCTGCCACTGGTCGAGGAGCTCGCGGCGCCGGTCGCCGCCGCGGTAGGCGCAGACGTCCGTGGCGGTCGCGGGCATCGGGAGGAGCGGGACCGTGGACTGCCACGGGCTCTCCGCGGTGTCGACCAACTGGTCCGCGGACGCGCCGTCGGCGTTGGTCTCGGTCGTGGTGAAGGCCTCCGGGCAGCGCACGGGGGCGGGCAGTGCCGCGCCCGGTTCGGGCTCGGGGGCGGCCTCCATCAGCAGCGTGGTCTCGAGCTGGCTGAACAGCGTCACGTCGCGCGTGCTGCAGCCCGTGTCGCCGGTGAGCTCCGCGACCTGGCCGTCGGCGAGGCCGACCTCGATCCGGAAGAGCCGGCTCGGCCGCAGCGTCGGCACGTCGTCGACGGCGCAGGTCGGGCGACCGTCCTGGGTCTGCCAGAGGCTGTCGGCGACCGACGCGGCGAGGTCGCCGGTCACCACGCCCTGGGGGTGCCGGGCCCGCCCGGTGCGGCCCTCGTCGGCGAGCGGGCAGAAGCGCACCCACCGTGCGCCGTCCGCGCCGGTCTCCTCCAGCGAGGCGTCGGCGTCGGCGACGCAGTTGGTGCCGGGCTCGGCGGCCGGCGGCGCGTCGGCGACCAGGCGCGGCACCGCAAGGACGGCGCCCAGCACGACCAGCACGGCCACGGCCGCGCCGACCCAGCGCCCACGGCGTACTGCGCGCCCCTGCTCGTCCACCCGACCTCCTCGTCCCATCCAACCCGACGGCGCGGTGCGAGGCCCGGTTCCACGGATTCCCGGTAAGTCGGCGGTCTGCGAGGTGCGCCGGTACGCTTGACGGTCTGCCTGCCGGGAACGGGCAGCAGTGGTTCGGGGGATGAGGAGCAGGTGTGAGCGAGGAGCTCGAGGCGCGGGAGATCGCGGCGGAGCAGCAGTACGTCGACGAGGTCTACGTCCAGCTCGAGGCGTCCACCCGGAGTGCGAAGGCGCTCGCTGCGGAGGGTCACAGCCGCGGCAAGCTGGAGCACGAGGGCGGGCTCGTCGAGCGCGACGCGATGGTCTTCCAGGCCGCCAAGCGCATCGCGCAGCTCGACGCCGCCCACGAGGGCCTGGTCTTCGGCCGTCTCGACCTCGACCCGTCGATCGACGCCGAGCCGCGCTACATCGGGCGCATCGGCGTCCGCAACGCCGACCGCGACGTGCTGCTGATCGACTGGCGTGCGCCGGCCGCCGGCGTCTTCTACCAGGCCACCGCCGCGACCCCGCAGGGTGTCGTACGCCGCCGGGTGCTGCGGTCGCTGCACCGCACCGTCGTCGGCGTCGAGGACGAGCTGCTCGACCAGGAGGCCGAGACCGACCTGCCGATCGTCGGCGAGGGCGCGCTGATGGCGCAGCTCTCCCGCGCCCGCGACCGCTCGATGCACTCCATCGTCGCCACGATCCAGGCCGAGCAGGACAAGGCGATCCGCGCGCCGGGCAAGGGCGTCGTGTCGATCTCCGGAGGCCCCGGCACCGGCAAGACCGTCGTGGCGCTGCATCGCGCGGCCTTCCTGCTCTACTCCGACCGTCGCCGCTACGAGGGCGGCGGCGTGCTCGTCGTCGGCCCGAGCGGTGTCTTCATGCGCTACATCGAGCGGGTGCTGCCCAGCCTCGGTGAGACCGCGGTCGCGCTGCGCTCCCTCGGTGAGGTCGTCGGCGGTGTCCGGGCCACCCGCCACGACGAGCCGGCCGTCGCCGACGTCAAGGGCGCCACCAAGATGGCCGAGCTGCTGCGCCGCACCGCGCGCCAGCACGCGCCCGGCGCCCCCACCAGCTTCCGCATCTACTGGCGCGACGAGACGATCGTGCTCGACCCCGGCCTGCTCGGCCGGCTGCGTCGCCAGCTGATGTCGCAGGGCCGCCGCAACCGCCAGCTGCCGCGGGTCGCCAAGACGCTGCTCGACGCCATGTGGCGCCAGGTCACCGGCGAGCGCGGCAAGGAGCGCGGCCGCGAGGCCTTCGACGACGACATGCTCGGCCACGAGGGCTTCATCGAGTTCGCCGCGGCCTGGTGGCCCCCGCTGGACGCGCAGACCGTCTTCGGCTGGCTGCGCGAGCCCGACTTCCTCGCCCGCGTCGGCGAGGGCGTGGTGACCCGCGAGGAGCAGCTGCTGCTGCTCAAGTCGTGGTCGTCCGACCTCTCGATCGAGGACGTGCCGCTGCTCGACGAGCTCCGCTACGCCCTGGGTGACGTGCCGCAGCGCACCGACGACGAGCGCGACCTCGACGAGACCGGCCTGCTCGAGGGCGGCGTCGACCTCCAGGAGCTGACCACCATCTCCGAGCGCGACTACGCCCCCGGTGGCCGCCAGTGGGCGCCGCCGACGCACCGCATCGAGGACGACGGCTACGCCCACGTCCTCATCGACGAGGCGCAGGACCTGACCCCGATGCAGTGGCGGATGGTCGGCCGCCGCGGTCGCACCGCGAGCTGGACGATCGTCGGCGACCCGGCGCAGTCGTCGTGGCCCGACGCCCCCGAGGCGGCCGCCGCGCGCGCCGAGGCGCTGGAGGGCAAGGGGCTCCACGAGTTCCACCTCTCCACCAACTACCGCAACTCCGCCGAGATCTACGCCTTCGCCGCCGACTACGCGCGCCGGGTCGGGCTCGACGCCGACCTCCCCGACGCCGTACGCCGCACCGGCGAGGAGCCGCTGGTGGTCGGTCCGGTCGACGACCTCGAGGCCGCCGTGCGCTCCGCGGTCACGGCCGTCTCGGAGCGGGTCGAGGGCACAGTCGGGATCGTCGTGCCGGTCGCGCGGCGGTCCGAGGTCAACGCCTGGCTGGCCTCGTGGCCCGAGTTCGCGGGCGACGCGGCCGGGGCCCGTGCGGCCGTCGACTCGAGCGTCACGCCCAGCGGCGACGACCGGATCGTCGTGCTGACCGGCCTCGACACCAAGGGCCTGGAGTTCGACGGGATCGTGGTCGTCTCCCCGCAGGAGATCGAGGACGAGTCGGCCACCGGCCGCGCCACGCTCTACGTCGTGCTGACCCGCGCGACCCAGCTGCTGACCACCGTCGGCTGAGCGCGCCGATCAGGAAGTTGTTGGTCCCGGCGGTTAGCATCTCGCCACGCAGTTCCCGCTCCACTGGTCACGTCAGCACACACCTCGGGAGGGTGATGTCCCGGCTCACGCGCGCCTTCGGGCTGCTGACGGTGCTCCTCGCGCTCGTGCTCGCCCCCGCCGCCCCGGTCGGCGCTGGCCTGGCCTCGGGCGACACGGCTGACTCCGAGCCTGCCCCGACGTGGGGCTGGGAGACGATCTTCTACGACGGCTTCGAGGGTCCGGCAGGTGCGTGGCCGGACCAGTGGCACAACATGCCCTGGGTCAACGGCGCCGCGCAGAACGGCCTCGGCAAGCTCGAGGTCGGCCACCTCTCGCAGATCCGCACCAACACGGGGTGGACCCTCCCCGCCGGGACCGAGGTCCGGGTCACCGCCAGCATCCTTATGCCCGACACCGGGTCCAACTACGCCGCCTTCTGGGTGCAGCACCCCAACGGCGTGGACCCCCGCGAGGTCGACGTGATCGAGAGCTACGGCCCGCTCAAGCCCGCGGGAGCGCAGGTCGCCACCCACATCTGCTACGACGACACCCCCGAGACCGCGATCAACGCGTGCGCCGCGACCGGCCGGCCGCCGGAGACCATCCCGGTGACCGACACTTTCCCCGTCGGGGCCCAGCCCTGGCAGGCCTACTGGGAGTACGCCGCCGACTTCACCGTCGGTGGTGACACCGTCCTGTTCTCCGCGAGCGACTCCTCGGGCAACCGCCCCTACGAGATGACCTCCACGCCCGACGCGCGCCGGGTCCCCGGCAACGCGGCCCCGTTCCACCTGCGCCTCTCCAACAAGGACGTCCTCCCCGAGTACGCCGTCCCGGGCGGCGCCCAGCACAGCATGCTCGTCGACTGGGTCAGCGTCGAGGTCAAGTACCCGTAGCCTCTTCCGTCCCCGGTGGTCGAGCAGCCAGGCGAGGGACTGGCGCCCAGCTTCCGCGTAGGTGGTCGAGTAGCCGGCGAGGAACGAGCCCGGCGTATCGAGACCTTTCCACAGAGGTCGGTCCGGCCGGGGTCGAGTGTCGGTGCCATCGCCTAGAATCGAACACATGATCGAGACGCTGGAGCGGAACACCGGGAGGGTCGCAGACGACCTCTCGGCCAGCGGCCTGCTCGCCTCGATCAAGACCTCCCGGCAGGTCGAGCACGCTGAAGCCGCCCGCCAGCTCGACCTCGCCGCCCGCTGGGCCGACCTGCACCCGCCTGAGTCGATCCACTCCGCCGCCACTTTCACCACTCCGGGCTGTGAGCACGAGGAACCCATCGCCGGGCAGGGCACCCCATTGGTGGCGGAGTTCTGCATCGCCGAGCTCGGCGGCGTGCTCGGCATGTCGTCGACGTCGGCGAAGAAGCTGATCGGCCAGGCGTTGGAGCTGCGGCACCGATTGCCGCGGTTGTGGGCGCAGGTCCACGCCGGTGTCGTGCCGGCCTGGAAGGCCCGCACGGTCGCGGAGACCACCATCCACACCGTGCCCGCCCTCACGGTCGAGGCGGCGGCGCACGTGGATGCGCAGGTCGCGGCGGTCGCCGGGCGGATCGGTCCCGCCCAGCTTGATCGGCTCGTTGCCGACACCATCAAGCGCTACGACCTCGCGCACCCAGATCCTGCCGCGGATCCGGAGGACGGCTACCTGCACGTCGACCCCCGTCACGCGACCCTGCGTGATGAGGACGTCCACTTCGCCGGGACCATGCGGTTCGAGGCCGAGCTCGACATCGCCGACGCCCTCGACGTCAACAACGCCGTGGCCCGTGACGCCGAGACCCAGAAGGCGTTGGGGTCGACGGAGTCCCTCGACGTCCGCCGGTCCAAGGCACTCGGCAACCTGGCCCGCACCCAGACCGCCCTCGACCTCACCATCGATGCCGCCCCTCAGATAGGTGGTCGAGTAGCCGGTGAGGAACGAGCCGGCGCATCGAGACCCGACCTCCGATCCGGGCACCCCGCCAGTCCCGCTGCCCGCGAGGTCGTCATCCACGCGCACTTCGACTCGCGCTTCGACGGCGTCCAGACCGTGTTCGGTCCCACCGGCCGGATCGAGGAAGGCCAGCGCCTGGTCCTGCTCGACCAGGTCAAGGCCTGGTGCGGCGACAGCCACACGAAGGTGACCATCAAGCCGGTCATCGACCTGAACGCGGAGCTCTCCGCGCCGGGCTACGAGATCCCCGCCCGGATCCGCGAACAGATCATTCTCCGCGATCGCACCTGCGTCTTCCCGTACTGCACAAGACCAGCCCGCAGGACGGATGTCGACCACATCGTCGAGTACGACCACCAGGCGGAAGCGGAAGGCCGACCACAGCCCGGCCCCACCACGACGTCCAACCTGGCCTGCCTGTGCAGGTTCCACCACAGGTTGAAGACCCACTCGGCCTGGACCTACCGGATGGTCGCGCGCGGGGTGTTCGAGTGGACCAGCCCCCACGGCCACCGTTACCGACGCGACCGCCACGGCACGAGCCCGATCAGTCCGGACGTGCCACCGGAGCCACCAGCCCGACCATGACCCCGCCCCACACCCCGCCAGTGACCACGATGGCGGGGCCACAGGCACGTCCGAGCTCCCCGCGCTCGCGCCACCACCAGCAGCAGATCCGGACGGGCGTAGCCGCCCTCAACGCGGCCGATCCGGACCTTCAGCGCCGTGCGTTCGGTACCTTGCAGAAGTGCTTTCTCGGATCGGGAAACGTGGTCTTCTTGCGTCACTCCTACTCAGCACGAGTATCGGCACGGTGGCTGGCTGCGGATCGGAGTCTTCAGTCAGCGGTCCGGACGACGCTCGCCTCATCGTCATTCCCGAAGTCACCGACGACGGAATGTTCTCCCGTGTCTCGGGGACGCTCGCGATCAACGATCAAGGTTGCTTCACTCTTGACGACCGAGTGCTGGTTGTCGGGAAGGGATCTCGCGTTCTCGAAGGCGAGAGGTCGGTAGACGTTGCCGATGTAGGGGTCGTGCAGGTGGGGTCCAGGACCTCAGGCGGAGGGGGACTCATGGACGGCCTGGAAGATGTGCAGTTCTTCGCAGATGCCATGGGCCTCGGCGACGAAGTCATTTCTTGTCAGTCCAATTCCGAGGAACCGGCGCTGACCGTGCTTGACCCCGCAACGCCGTAGCGCAGCGACCAACCACATCCGCATCTCGGCAGATCCGGTAACCGGCGTCGCCAAGAGGGACACACCCGGTCAGGCACCGCGCGGCTCGGCCCCGCGTCCTTCGTCGCCCGTGCGTTGCGACCAGCGCCGGTCGGGCCGACCCGCGCTCACCGCTACCGGAACGCAGCGATCTGCTAGATCTGCTGTCGCAGCCGCCGGCCGCTGGTAGAACTCGTCGTCAGCGAACCCTCGCGGTTCACGGCGAGCACGGAGGAACCGGTGAGGACTGCCGAGCGGAAGGGTGCGAGGTGGCTCGTGCTTCTGGTCCTGCTGGTGATGCTTGGAGCGCTGTCCGGTTCGGTGGGCGGCGTGAACGAGCCCGGGGCTGGCGGACCGGCAGGGTGCGGGACGTACGCGTCGTGGCGGACGTCGGTCGGGATGGGTGACCCGCGGGGCAGTGGTCCGACACCGCGGGATGCCGTTCGGGCCCTCGTCGACGAGTCCGTGACGGTCGGCGACGTCGTGAGCCAGACCCGGTGGCTGGCAGAGGTGCGTGTCTCCCATCGAGGTGTCCCGGGCGTGTACCAGCTCTGGCGCGTCGACGAGACCTGGCGCGTTTACGGCGGCGACGGATGCCCCGCGTCGGCCGGCGCTCCGATGATCCCGGAGGGCTACCACTGCACGGAGCCCGACGAGGAGGCCTTGGCGGAGGGCCAGGCAGTCACCGTGTTCTGCAGTGACACGCCGTTCCACTCACCCTCCGACGGGTACTACTCGTTCCCCTAGCCTCAGCCGAGCTCCGGATCCGGCAGCACCGGACCCGCAGCAGCAGTGGGACGCCCGAGCCCGGCGACCGCACCCAGCACCAGCAGGATGCCGACCACGGCGGCGGGCCCGAGCGTCTCGCCGAGCACGACGGCGGCGACGACCGCGGCGGTCACCGGCTCGACCAGTGACGCGGTCACGGCTGTGCTGGGCGCGACGACGCGGAGGCCGGAGTAGAGCAGGACGTAGGCCAGGGCCATGGTGAGCACCCCGAGGTAGACCAGCCACGCGAGGGCAGGCACGTCGGTCGTCACCCGCGGCCCGTCGACGAGGGCCAGGCAGGGCAGCAGCACGGCCGCGCCGACGAGGGTCATCCCGCTCGTGAGCACCAGCGGCGACGTCGTACGGCTGATGGAGCCACCGGCGGCCGTCGTCAGGGCGTACGTCGTCCCCGACGCGATCGCGAGCACCACCCCGGCGACCGGGGCGGGACCGGTCGAGGACTCGTGGCCCGCGACGCTGACGAGCACCAGCCCGGTGAGCGCCGCGACGAGCACGGCCAGGCGGCCCGGCGCGGGCGCGCTGCGGTGGCGTACGGACTCGGCGACCGTGAGGAGCACGGGCGCCAGGCCGAGGCTGACGACGGTCGAGACCGCGACGCCGACCTGGGTGACGGAGACGAAGTAGAAGCCCTGGTAGGCCGCGGTGCCGACGCCCACGGCGAGCAGCTGCCGCGGGCTGGACCGGGCGAGGTCGAGCAGCTCGCCGCCCCGCCGCGCGAGGAGGAGGGCGGCGAGCAGGACGGCGGCGGCGAGGGCCATCCGCCACGCGCTGATCGTGACCGGTGAGAGGTCGTCGTGCTCGCGGATCAGCTGGACGGCGAGGCCGCCGGTGCCCCAGAGGACGCTGGCGGCGGCGACCTCGGTGAGGCCGCGCAGGTGGGACGAGTGGGTGGACATGCAGGAACGCTCCGTGGCGCGAGTCGGGACAGGGCTCGGTGCGGAGCGGCGGGGACCGCTCCGGTCAGGCGACCGGAGGCGGGAGCAGGCGCGGCGTCAGGCTCATGCCGGCGATTGTGCCAAAGCCTCGCGTGCCGCCAGCACGCTTTTCGGCGGGCGGGCGTCCGTGGCCTAGCATCGGGTGTCCGTAGGAGGCGGACGAGCCCAGCCGTGCCAGACACAACGAGGGGAACTTCCGACCGCATGACTTCAGCGACTGACGTCCGACCGGGCCGCGTGCTCGTCACCGGAGGCGCCGGCTTCATCGGCACGACGCTCGCCACCCAGCTCGCCGACCGCGCCGAGTCCTGGGTCGTGCTCGACAACCTCCACCCGCAGGTCCACCCCGACTCCCAGCCGCCGGCCGACCTCCCCGACTCCGTCGACCTCCGCGTCGGCGACGTCACGAGCGCCGACGACCTCGATGCCGTCGTCGCCGACCTGCGCCCCGACACGGTGGTCCACCTGGCTGCCGAGACCGGCACCGCGCAGTCCCTGTCGGAGAGCACCCGCCACGGCATGGTCAACGTCGTTGGCACCACCCAGCTGCTCGACGCGTTCACCCGCGCCGGCCACGTGCCCGCCCACTTCGTGCTGACCAGCTCGCGTGCGGTCTACGGCGAGGGCGTGTGGCGCAACCACGACGGCTCCACCTTCCAGCCCGGTCTGCGCACCCACGCGCAGCTCGAGGCCGGCAAGTGGGACCACGGCGACGGCGCCGCCCACGTGCCCAACACCGTGGCCGGCACCCACCCCAACCCGATCAACGTCTACGGCGCCACCAAGCTCGCGCAGGAGCAGATCCTCGCCGCGTGGACCGGCTCGCACGACACCCGCCTGTCGGTGCTGCGCCTGCAGAACGTCTACGGCCCGCGCCAGTCGCTCTCCAACCCCTACACCGGCATCGTCTCCCTCTTCTCGCGGCTCGCCCGCGAGGGCAAGTCGATCCCGCTCTACGAGGACGGCGACATCACCCGCGACTTCGTCTACATCGACGACGTCGTCAGCGCGCTCGTGGCCGCGATCGCCCACATGCCGGCCGACCACATGCGCACCGTCGACATCGGCAGCGGCGTTCGGACCACCATCGGCGACCTCGCCCGCGAGATCGCCCTCTACCACTCCGCCCCGGAGCCGCACGTCACCGGCCAGTACCGCGACGGCGACGTCCGGCACGCCTCGTGCGTCGTCGAGGACACCGTGCGGCGCCTGGACTGGGAGCCCCGCTGGAGCCTGCGCGACGGCGTCGCCGGCCTCCAGGAGTGGATCGGGACCCAGCTCGACTGATGGCTGCCTCCACGCCCCTTCCCGCACCCGACGGCGTACCTGCCGCCGGGGTCCCGGCGACCGCACCGGTCACCGCCACCGCACACCGCTCCAACAACCTCGACGCGCTGCGCCTGGTCGGTGCGCTCGCGGTGATCTTCGGGCACGCCTACCACATCGTCGGGCGGCCGTTCGAGAACCCGGTCGTGGCCGGCTACCCCGTCCAGACGCTCGGCGTGGTGATCTTCTTCAGCATCTCCGGCTACCTCATCACCGCGAGCTGGAGCCGCACCCGCAACCCGGTCAGCTACTTCGCCGCCCGCAGCCTGCGCATCTTCCCGGCGCTGGCCGTGGTGGTGCTGGTCTGCATGTTCGTCGTCGGCCCGCTGGTCACGGTCCTGACGACCGGGCAGTACTTCGACGCACCCAACTTCTGGTCCTACCTCGGCAACATCATCCTGCGCCCGCAGTACGAGCTGCCCGGCGTCTGGGCCGACCAGCCCTACCCCAACGCGGTCAACGGCTCGCTCTGGACGCTGCCCGCGGAGTTCTTCTGCTACCTGCTCGTCCCGCTGGTCTTCCTCGTGCCGAAGGTGCTGCGGATCCCGGTGATCGCGCTGCTGCTGGCCTGGTCGGTCTGGTACTCGATGACCCCGCCGCTGGAGTCGGCCATCATCTGGCACTCGCGGATCTCCGACAACGCGCTGATGTGGGCCTTCTTCGCCGCCGGCGCGATCCTGCGGCTGCTCGCCGAGCGCGGCCTGAGGTTCCGCACCGACGTGGCCGTCGGCCTGCTCGCCGTCCACCTGGTCTTCGCCGCGACGCTGCCCCAGCACACGGCGAAGGTGGCGTGGCTCTTCCTGCCCTACGTCGTGCTGACTGTCGGCCTGGCGTCGACGCCGTACGTCCGGCGGGCCTCACGCTTCGGCGACCTGTCCTACGGCCTCTACCTCTGGGCGTTCCCGGTGCAGCAGCTGGTGATCGACCTGTGGGGCGTGCAGCGGATGTCGGTCAACCTCGTCGTCGTCACCGCGATCACCGCCCTGCTGGCGCTCGCGTCGTGGCACGTGGTCGAGCACCCCTCGCTCAAGCTCAAGGACCGGGTCGTGCGCCGCTTCACCCGGCCGCGCCCGCAGCCGGCGCCAGCGGCTGGGACGCCCGTCGAGGAGCCCGCCGCGCGGTCGTAGGGTTTCGGCCATGACCGAGACCCCCGCCGTCGCCGACCTCCTGGAGCAGATCCAGGGGTTCGGGGCCTGGGCGGTGATCCGGCGCAAGGCCGCGCCCACCGCGGGCCTGGTCGGCGGGACGCCCCACGAGGTGGCGAGCCTGCTCGACATCCCGCTCGAGACCGGTACGCCGGAGCCCGGGCGCAGTGCCGACCGGCTGGTCGCCGTGCCGTTCCGCCAGGTGCGCGAGCGGGGTTTCGCCGCGATCGACGACGGCGCCCCGCTGACCGTCGTCGACATCGAGGCCGAGCACGAGGTGGCGGTCGACGACCTCCTCGCGGCGCTCCCCGACGTGCCAGTCGAGTTCGCTGACCGGGGCGGCTTCGCCACCGACGACGAGGACTACGGCACGGTCGTCGAGGCGATCATCCGCGACGAGATCGGCCAGGGCGAGGGCGCCAACCTCGTCATCGGCCGCCACTACCGGGCCGTCGTCGCCGACTGGGACGCCTCGCGGGCGCTGACCGTCCTGCGTCGCCTGATGGAGCGCGAGCGCGGTGCCTACTGGACGTTCTGCTTCTTCACCGGCGAGCGGTTCCTCATCGGCGCCAGCCCCGAGCGGCACGTGTCGGTGCGGCAGGGCGACGTCCGGATGAACCCGATCTCGGGGACGTTCCGCGTCGGCGGCCACGGCGACGAGCTCAAGGACCGGCTGCTGGACTTCCTCGCCGACGAGAAGGAGATCTTCGAGCTCTTCATGGTCGTCGACGAGGAGCTGAAGATGATGTGCGACATCTGCCACGAGGGTGGTCAGGTGCTCGGGCCCTTCCTCAAGCCGATGACGCACCTGATCCACACCGAGTACCTCCTCGCCGGGCGCTCGGACCGCGACCACCGCGAGATCCTGCGCGACACGATGTTCGCCGCGACCGTCACCGGCGCGCCGGTCGAGAACGCCTGCCGGCTGATCGCCGACTACGAGCCCGAGGGCCGCGGCTACTACGGCGCCGCGCTCGCGCTCTTCGGCCGCGCGCCCGACGGGACGCCCACCATGGACAGCCCGATCCTGATCCGCACCGCCGACGTGTCGCCGTCCGGCGAGCTCAAGGTCACCGCGGGCGCCACGCTGGTCCGCGACTCCGACGCGGCCTACGAGGTCGCCGAGACCCGCGCCAAAGCCGGCGGCATCCTCAGCGCCTTCGGCCTCGCGCCGGCGGCGGCGACTGATGGGACCGACATCGCCGACCTGGCCCGCGACGAGGACGTCGTGCTGGCCTTGGGCGGTCGCAACCAGCGGCTCTCGCGCTTCTGGCTGACCGACCAGGCCGGCGAGCCGGCCGACCCGGGTCTGGCGGGCAAGGAGGTCGTGATCCTGCACGGCGAGGACGACTTCGTGAACATGCTCGTCCACGTGCTCGGCGTCTTCGGCATGACCTCGCGCGTGGTGCGGCACGAGGACTACGCCACCGGCGCCTTCGACGGCGCCGACCTCGTCATCGTCGGCCCCGGGCCGGGCGACCCGCGCGAGGGCGACCACCCCAAGATCGCGTCGTTCCGTCGCGCCGTCGACGACCTGCTCGCCTCGGGCCAGCCGTTCCTGGCGGTGTGCCTCGGCCACCAGACGCTGTGCCAGCGGCTCGGCCTCGACCTCGGCTACAAGGACGTCGTCTTCCAGGGCACGCAGTCGCCGGTCCGGCTCGACGGCCGCACCGAGCGGGTCGGCTTCTACAACACCTTCGTCGGCCGGGTGCCGTCCGGCGGTGCGGTCCCCGAGGGCGTGCAGGTCGAGGCCGACGAGGCCACCGGTGACATCCACGCGATCACCGGCCCGCACTTCCGCGGCATCCAGTTCCACGCCGAGTCGATCCTCACCGAGAACGGCTACGACCTGCTCCACCGCGCCGTCCGCGACCTCCTGACCTGAACCGGGCGGTCTGTCGAGCCCCCTGATGCTGGGGTAGTTAGGGACGTTCTCGTAGGTGGGATACCCGAGATCCACCTATTTCGTCCCTAACTACCCCGGGGGTGGCCGGGTCCTCCGCTAAAGTCGAGTCAAACGGTCGACATTGGGTCGGCGTGGCACGCAACCGATCGCGCCTCCACGACGTCACCCTGTACAGGCCGGCTCGGGACATGACGGGGGAGACGTGCGACATCTGAAGCGAGCGCTGGCAGGCGTGTGCCTGCTCGGGCTGGTGGCCTGCGGTGGCACCAGCCGTACGACGACGGACGAGGACGTGCGTCCGCCGCGGGAGACGGGTCGGGCCGCGCCCGTCGCGGACCTGCAGCCGGCCGCCAGCCGGGCCGCTCGGCCCAACATGGTCGTGGTGGTGCTCGACGACTTCTCGATGGACCTCGTCCAGACGATGCGGTCGGTGCAGAAGATGCGGAAGGCCGGCGCGAGCTATCCCCACTCCTTCGTCACCGACTCGCTGTGCTGCGTCTCGCGGTCGAGCTTCTTCACCGGGCAGTACCCCCACCAGACCGGCGTACGGACCAACACGTCGAACAACGGCACGTCGATGCTCGGCGGCTGGCCGGCCTACGACACGCATGGCAACCCCGAGCGCGCCTTCAACGTGCGCCTCCAGGAGGCCGGCTACACGACCGGTTTCGTGGGCAAGTTCCTCAACGAGTACGAGTGGACGCCCGGGCGCGCGCTGCCCCCCGTGGTGCCGGGCTGGTCGACCTTCAACACCGTCTTCGGCTCGGCCTACGACGGCTGGGACTTCGCCAGCACGTCGGTCGCGGACGGGCGGCTCCAGGTCCGGCAGCACCCGGCGCCGCCGGCCTCGGCGAGCAACGCCGAGAAGGACCGGGCCTACGCCGGCACCGTGATCGGCGACCTGGCGATGGACTTCCTCGCCAAGGGCGAGGCGGGCGACGCGCCGTACTTCCTCGAGGTCGCGGTCTACGCGCCGCACAACCGCACCCAGCCGGAGGGCCACTACCCCGGCGACCCGCTGTTCCCGCCGGCGTTCGGCGACCGCACCGGCAAGCGCAGCTGCGGCCGGGTGGCGTGCGGCAAGCTCACCGTCGCCGACCTGCCCGGCTACGGCGACGCGCGCGGCGACAACGTCCCGCGCAACGCGAAGGGCAAGAAGCTGCGCGCCTGGAACACCACCGGCACGCTGCGGGCGGCGGTCGCGGTGCGCGACCTGCGCGACCGCGCGCGGATGGCGCAGTCCGCCGACCGGCTGGTGTCGCGGATCCTCCGCTCCGTCGGCCCCGACACCTACGTCGTGCTCACCTCGGACAACGGCTTCCACCTGGGCCAGAACGGGATGGGCCGCGGCAAGGGGACGCCGTACGACACCGACGTGCGCGTGCCGCTGCTGGTCACCGGACCGGGCGTGGTGCCCGGCAAGCGGCAGGAGGTCACCAGCAACATCGACCTCGCGCCGACCTTCGAGGAGCTCGCGGGCCTCCCGCCCGCGCCCTACCGCAGCGGAGTCTCGCTCGCGCCGACCTTCGCCCAGCCCGCGCTGGTGCGCCGGTCGTACGCCTTCCTCGAGCACACCCAGCAGACGCTCACCGGCGGCGACCCGGACGCCGCGTTCACCGGCTCCGAGCTAGACCGGATCCCGTCCTTCACCGCGGTGCGCAGCCGGACCGCGCTCCTCGCGCGCTTCGACCTCGACCCGCGGCCGGGCAGGAAGAAGTGGGGCTACGAGTACTACAACTACAAGCTCAACCGCTTCGAGAAGAAGAACAACGTCGCCAACCCGAAGAGGCGCGAGGAGGTGGCGTTGCTGATGGCGAAGCTCGCCGCCTTCGACGGGTGCCGCGAGAAGGCCGACCAGCCGGTCTCGGAGGCCTGCCGACTGCTGACCCAGTGAGCACGGCAGTGAGTAACCTCGGCGCGTGACGCCGGACGTGATCGTGGTCGACCACCACGACTCCTACACGTGGAACCTGGTGCACCTGGTCGCCGCGGTCACGGGCGCGCTGCCGCGGGTCGTCCAGCACGACGAGGTCGAGCCCGACGACGTGCTGCGTCACTCGCACGTGGTGCTCTCCCCGGGCCCGGGCCACCCGGCGTCGCACACGGACTTCGCCGTCGGGACCGAGGTGCTGCTCGCGGCGAGCCGCCCGGTGCTCGGGGTGTGCTTGGGCATGCAGGGGCTGGTGACGGCGTACGGCGGGACAGTGGACCGTGTCGCACCGGCGCACGGGGAGGTGGCCGCGATCCGGCACGACGGCGCCGGCGTCTTCGCCGGGCTCGCGCAGGGCTTCGCGGCCGTCCGCTACCACTCGCTCGCCGCGACCGACCTGCCCGACAGCCTGGTGGCGACCGCCTGGAGCGAGGACGGCGTGGTGATGGGCGTACGCCACCGCGACCTGCCGCTGGAGGGCGTGCAGTTCCACCCGGAATCGATCCTCTCGGCGCACGGCGAGGCCATGATCAGGAACTTTCTGGCATGAACGACCCGGTCGACTTCTTCACCTCGGTGGCAGCCGAGCACCGGCGCTGCTTCTGGCTCGACGGCGGCGGCGCCCGCGAGTGGTCGGGCCGCCGCTCGATCGTCGGCTGGCTCGACGACGACGACGTCTCGCTGACCTGGTCCGCCAGCCGGCGCGAGGTGCGCGCGTGGTCGGGCGGCACGTCGACGGTGGTCGGCGACGACGTGTTCGCCGCACTGGAGGAGTGGCTCCGCCCGGGCGAGCAGTGGTTCGGCTACCTCGGCTACGCCTCGCGCACCGACGTCCCGGCGTACCCCGACCCGACCCTCCCCGACGCGGTCTGGATGCGGCCGTCGTCGGTGCGGGTCTTCGAGCACCCCCCTTCGGGATCCCCGGCTGGCCGGGGATCGCTGAACATGTCGGCCCGTGCACGGCCTGACAACTTCAGCGACTCCCTGACAACCCCGCCCGATGAGTACGCCGCTGCCTTCGCGCGCGTGCAGGAGCACCTCCACGCGGGCAACTCCTACGAGGTCAACCTCACCCACCGCCTCACCCGCGAGTCCGACCTCGACCCGGTCGCGGCGTACCTCCGGCTGCGCGAGCTCAACCCCGCGCCCTACAGCGGGTTCCTCCAGCACGACGTCGACGGCGCGCGGGCGTGGCTGCTGTCGAGCTCACCGGAGCGGTACGCCCTGGTCACGCCCGACCGGCACCTGGAGACCAAGCCCATCAAGGGCACCACGCCGCGCGGCGCGACGCCAGAGGAGGACGAGGCCCATCGCGTGCGGCTGGCGGCCGACCCGAAGACCCGCGCGGAGAACCTGATGATCGTCGACCTGCTCCGCAACGACCTCTCGCTGGTGTGCGAGGTCGGGTCGGTCGAGGTGCCCGCGCTGATGGAGGTCGAGTCCTACGAGTCGGTGCACCAGCTCGTCTCGACGGTGCGCGGGCGGCTGCGCGACGACGTCACCACCGTCGCCGCGCTGCGCGCGCTCTTCCCGGCGGGCTCGATGACCGGGGCTCCGAAGCTGCGGACCATGCAGGTCATCGAGGAGGTCGAGTCGACCCCGCGGGGCGTGTACGCCGGTGCGTTCGGCTGGATCAGCGGCGACGGCCCGGCCGACCTGGGCGTCGTGATCCGCTCGCTGATGACCGACGGCGGCGGCACCTGGACGCTCGGCACCGGCGGCGGCATCACGGTCAAGTCCGACGTCGCCGAGGAGTGGGCGGAGTCGGAGTGGAAGGCCGAGCGGCTGCTACGCGTCTTCGACCATCCCGCTGGTTGAGCAGGGCGAGGAACGAGCCCGTGTCGAAACCGAGGGGGCCTGGGTTTCGACACGCTCGCTTCGCTCGCTGCTCAACCAGCGGGGGCGTCGGCCGCCACGCCGGGCAGCCACAGCGAGATCCGCGCGCCACCCGAAGGCGACTCGGACACGTCGATGCGCCCGCCGTGCCGGTCGACGACCTGGCGCACGATGGCCAGCCCGAGGCCGGAGCCGGGCATCGCCCGGGACTCCTCGGACCGGAAGAACCGCTCGAAGACGTGCGGGCGGTCGGCCTCCGCGATGCCGGGGCCCTCGTCGTCGACGGTGAGCACGCCGTCGGTCAGCCGCACCCACACGGTGCCCTCCGGCGGGCTCCACTTGCCGGCGTTGTCGAGCAGGTTGGTCACCGCCCGCTCGAGGCTGCTGGAGTCGCCGACCACGGGCCAGTGGTCGAGCTCGAGGTCGAAGGAGATCCCCTGCGCGCGGCGGCGCACCCGCGTCACGGCGCGCTCGACGACCTCGGCGAGGTCGACCTGTGCGACCACGCGCGTCATCGGCTCGTCTCGGGCCAGCTCGACGAGGTCGCCCACGAGGGCGCTGAGCTCCTCGATCTGCCCGCGCACGTCGTCGAGCAGCTCGAGCCGTGCCTCCGTCGGCAGCGCCGTGTTGCCCTCGGCCTGGCGGAGCAGGTCGAGGTTGGTGCGCAGCGAGGTCAGCGGCGTACGCAGCTCGTGGCTGGCGTCGGCGACCAGGCGGCGCTGGCGGTCGCGCGAGGCGCCGAGGGCCAGCAGCATCTGGTTGAAGGCGGTCGCCAGGCGGGCGACCTCGTCGTCGCCCTCCACCCGCAGCGGGGTCAGGTCCTCGGTGACGGCGATCCGCTCGACCGCGGAGGTGAGGCGGCGCACGGGTCTCAGGCCGTTGCGTGCGACCAGCCACCCGGCGATCAGGGCGGCGAGCACGCCCAGGGCGCCGAACACGAAGAGCACCCCGCCGAGCTTGCCCAGCGTGCGGTCGGTCGCGGTCAGCGGTTGGGCGAGGATCAGCGCCTGACCGCTGCCGGCGCTGACGGTCGCCACCCGGTAGCGCTCGCCCTCGTCGGTCACCAGCGTGCGGACGACCGACTCGCGCTGCCCGGTGACGACCTCGTACTCGGGCTTGCCCAGGGAGAACGTCGGGATCGCGGTGCCCGACATGCCGCGGCCGTCGGCGGTCATCAAGATGATGCGCACGTCCGCGGCGCCGAGCAGCCACGGCGGGACGTCACCGACGGCGATCCCGGACAGCGAGGTGACGGCCGTGGCCTTGTGCGCCCGGTTGAGCAGGGACTGGTCGAGCGAGCTGATCAGCTGCTGGCGCATCACCACGAACGCCGTGAAGGCCATGACCGCGATCGACAGGCCGAGCGCGACCGTGGTCAGCACCGCGACCCGCGACGCCAGCGACCTCCGGTAGTGCCAGCGGCCGTCGGGCCACGTGGAGGCGGGCATCACGACTCCTTGAGCACGTAGCCGACGCCCCGCACCGTCTGGATCAGCCGCGGCTCGCCCTCGGCCTCGGTCTTGCGACGCAGGTAGCCGACGTAGACCTCGAGGGAGTTCGCGCTCGTCGGGAAGTCGTAGCCCCAGACCTCCTCGAGGATGAAGGAGCGCTCGAGCACCCGGCGAGGTCGCCGCAGGAACATCTCGAGCAGCGTGAACTCGGTGCGCGTCAGCTCGATCGGCCGCCCGCCGCGTGAGACGTCGCGACTGGCCACGTCCATGGTCAGGTCGGCGAAGGTCAGCACCTCGCCCTCCGCGTCGGGGTCGGGCACGACGCGGCGCAGCAGCGCCCGCAGCCGGGCCAGCAGCTCCTCGAGGGCGAAGGGCTTGGTGAGGTAGTCGTCGGCACCGGCGTCGAGGCCCTCGACCCGGTCACCCACCGCGTCGCGTGCGGTCAGGACCAGCACGGGTACGTCGTTGCCGGCCGCGCGCAGGGCGCGGGTGGTCTCGATCCCGTCGAGCCGCGGCATCATCACGTCGATCACGACCACGTCGGGGTGCTGCGCGCCGAGCGTGACCAGCGCCTCCGCGCCGTCGGCGGCGAGGACGACCTCGTAGCCGTTGAACTCCAGCGACCGCCGCAGCGAGTCGCGCACGGCCCGGTCGTCGTCGACGACGAGGACGCGGGGCCGGGAGTCACTCACAGCGCAAGGATGCCAGCCGTGCCTGAGGCGATCCTGAACGTCGGGTGCGCGGCCCCGTGTCCACCGCTACCGCGAGGGCACTCGACCCCGGGTCAGGTGTAGCGCGCCGCGACCGCGCCGGCCCGGGCGCCGTAGCCGCCGCCGAACATGCAGGCGTGCACCAGCAGCGGGAACAGCTGGTGGATGCCCAGCCGGTCCTCCCAGCCCTCGGCCAGCGGGGTGGCCTCGTCGTAGGCCGCCATCACCCGCGGCAGGTGGGTGAGGCCGAAGAGGTGGAGCATCGCCAGGTCGACCTCGCGATGGCCGCCGTGGGCCGCCGGGTCGATGACGTGGATGGCGAGGTCCTGGCCCCAGAGGCAGTTGCCGTTCCAGAGATCTCCGTGCAGCCGGGCGGGCTGCTCGTCGGGCAGCAGGTCGGTGAGCCGGCCGACGACCGCCTCGACCGAGGCGGCGTCCTCCTCGGTGATGGCGTCGCGGTCGCGGGCGAGCTTGAGGTAGGGCAGCACCCGGCGCACGGCGTAGAACTCCGGCCACGAGCCGGCGGTCTTGTTGGGCAGCGGCAGCCGCCCGATGTAGCCGTCGTGGTCCAGCCCCCAGCCGTCGGCGCCGGCGGCGTGGGTGGTGGCGAGCTGCTGGCCGAACGCGGCCGCCGCCTCGATCGGGGTCTTGGCGCTCTGCTCGACCCACTCGAGGATCAGGCAGTCGCTGGCCGCGCCGAGCACGTCGGGCAGCGGCACCCCGCCCTCGACCGCGGAGAGCCAGCGCAGGCCGGCGGCCTCGGCCTCGAAGAACCCCTCCGGGGCGTGCGGCAGCGTCTTCATCAGGGCGGTCTGCCCGGTCGAGAGCCGCAGCCGGGTGGCGGTCGCGATGTCACCGCCGGCCACGGGCGAGGTCGCCACCACCGACGCGCCGAGGAGCTCCTCGGCGCGCTTGGCGACCAGCGGCTGGCGAGCCATCAGGCGCGGGGCCCCAGCGCACCGTCCAGTGCGGTCACGATCGCATCGCTCGTGCGCTCGACCATCGCCAGCACCTCCTCGAACCCGTCGGCCCCACCGTAGTACGGGTCTGGTACCTCGCCACCCGGATCGACCGGATCGAGGTCGCGGAACAGCCCGATCCGGTCGCTGCGCCCGCCGACGTCGGCCAGGTTGGACCCGTCCATCACGAGCACCAGGTCGTACGCCTCGGGCCAGGTGGCGTCGTACTGCTGGGCGCGGTGCCGGGTCGGGTCGTAGCCCGCCGCGGTGAGCGTGGCGGCCGCGCGGTCGTCCATCGGGTTGCCGACGTGCCAGCCGCCGGTGCCCGAGGACCGGACCTCGACGCGGTCGTCGAGCCCGGCGTCGGCGAGCCGGCTCTCCAGGACGACGTGCGCCATCGGGGAGCGGCAGATGTTGCCCAGGCACACCAGCGCGATGCGGTAGTGGCCGGGGATGCGGGGATCGGGCAGCCGCACGCGCCTCAGTCCCGGGCGGGCAGGGCGGTCCGGACGCCCCAGCCGACGATGGTGACGACGATGGCGCCGACGAGCGCGTTCCAGAAGCCGTCGACGTGGAAGCCGAGGTCGAAGGCGTCCGCGAGCCGGGCGGTCAGCAGCAGCATCAGCGCGTTGATCACCAGCAGCAGGAAGCCCAGCGTGAGGATGATGAACGGCAGCGAGAGCAGCTTGATGACCGGCTCGATGAAGGTCGAGACGAGGCCGAGGATCAGCGCCACCACCAGCAGCGGCACGATCTTCTCCTGCAGCTCGGCCTGCCCGTTCCTCGGCCCGTCGAACCAGATGCCATCGAGCAGCTGCGCCGCCACGGCGAGGCCGGCGGCGTACGTCAGCAACCACGTCACGAAACGCATGGGTAGGACAGTAGCCAAGCCACCCGTCCTCGCGACCTCCGCCGGCTGAGCAGCGAGCGCCAGCGAGGACCCCGCCGGTTGAGCAGCGAGCGCCAGCGAGCGTGTCGAAACCAAGGGTGCGTGGTGGCCTCGGTTTCGACACGGGCGCCGGGGCGCCCTGCTCAACCAGCGGCGGGTGGCTACCCTCGCCCGCGTGGTGACGATCGGCGGGACGGGCGTGATGGTGCTCGGCGGTCTGCTCGCCGCTGTCGTCGCCGTCCTGCTCGCCGTGGTCGCCCGCCGGTGGCTGGGCACCGTTTCGGCGGTCGCCGTCGCGGGGCTGCTCTGGTCGCTGGTCGCGATCGCCCTGGTCACCCTCGTGCCGACCCGCCCCGACGTCGGGATCGTGCCGGCGGAGGGACGCAGCGAGACCTGCTCGTGGGACTACGGCGGCCCGTCGGGGACGACGTTCGAGGTCTTCGGCCTCGACCAGCGGACCCTCAACGTGCTGCTCTTCGTCCCGGCCGGCCTGTTCCTCGTGCTGGCGGTCGGACGCTGGTGGTCGGGCGTCGTGCTCGCGCCGCTCGGCCTCGCCGCGCTGGCGGCGTACAGCCTCGGCATCGAGTTCCTCCAGCTCCAGCTGGCCCGCCTCGACCGCGCCTGCGACGTCACCGACATGGTCGACAACGTCCTCGGCGCCGCGATCGGCTTCGCGATCGGGCTCGTGCTGCTGCCGGTCGTGAGGCCGTGGCGGGGGCGGAAGCCGGCTCACTAAGGTCGGGGCCATGACCACGAGTCCCCAGCCCCGGCCCAACGTGCTCGCCATCCCCGCGTACGTCGCCGGCAAGCCGCCCGTCGCCCGACCCGGGCTGGCGTCGTACAAGCTCTCCTCCAACGAGAACCCCTACCCGCCGTTGCCCGGCGTGCTGGAGGCGGCGACCGAGGCGGCGGCCGCGATGAACCGCTACCCCGACATGGGCAGCACCGCGCTCTACGCCGCGCTCGGCGAGGCGATGGGCGTGCCCGTGGAGGACCTGGCCGCGGCGACCGGGTCGGTGGCGCTGATCTACCAGCTCGTCAACGCCTTCTGCGAGCCCGGCGACGAGGTCGTCTACGCCTGGCGCTCCTTCGAGGCGTACCCGATCGCCGTCACCGCGGGCGGCGCGCGCAGCGTGCAGGTGCCGGTGACCGCGGACGGGCGCCACGACCTCGACGCGATGGCCGCGGCGGTCACCGACCGCACCAAGGTCGTCATCGTCTGCACCCCGAACAACCCCACCGGTCCCGCGGTCACGCAGGCCGAGCTGGACGCCTTCATCGCGAAGATCCCCACCCACGTGGTCGTCGTGGTCGACGAGGCCTACCTCGAGTTCGTGCGCATGGACGACGCGATCGACGGCATCGCCACCTACGAGCGCCACCAGAACGTCGTGCTGACCCGCACGTTCTCCAAGGCCTACGGCCTCGCCGGCTTCCGGGTCGGGTACGCCGTCGCCCCCGCGCCGCTGGCCGCCGCGCTCCGCGCGGTGTCGCTGCCCTTCGGTGTCAGCCACGTCGCCCAGGCCGCCGCGATCGCCTCGCTCGAGGCGCGGGACGAGCTGTTCGCGCGGGTCGCGGACCTCGTCGAGCGTCGGGCGGACCTGATCTCCCGGCTGCGCGAGGTCGGCTGGGAGCTGCCCGACGCGCAGGGCAACTTCGTCTGGTTCCCCCTCGGCGACCGCGCCCTCGACTTCGCCGCGGCGTGCGGGGAGGTCGGCGTCTCGGTGCGGCCCTTCGCCGGCGACGGCGTACGCGTCAGCATCGGCGAGGCCGAGGCCTTCGACCGCGTCGTCGAGGTGGCCGCCCGCTTCGCGCCCTGAGGGCGCCGCGCATCCTCGTCGTAAGGTTGAAGGGTGAACGACAAGGCGAGCTACACCAAGCAGGGCGAGCCGTTCGAGCGCGACATGACCTACCTCCCCGACCGCATCCTGGCGGGGGAGCGGTCGGCCGACCCGCTCGACGAGGAGTTCCCCAGCGGCTCGAAGGACAGCCCGCGCGACGTCCCGGTGTGGGAGGCGACCCCCGGCCGCTACCGCCTCGTTGCCGCACGCGCCTGCCCCTGGGCGCACCGCTCGATCATCGTGCGCCGCCTGCTCGGCCTCGAGGACGTCATCTCGTGGGGTGCCCCCGGCCCGACCCACGACCAGCGCAGCTGGACCTTCGACCTCGACCCCGATGGCCGCGACCCGGTGCTCGGCATCGAGCGGCTCCAGGAGGCGTACTTCGCCCGCGAGCCCGGCTACCCGCGCGGCATCACCGTGCCGGCGATCGTCGACGTCGAGTCCGGCAAGGTCGTCACCAACGACTTCCCGCAGATCACCCACGACCTCTCCTTCGAGTGGCGCGAGCACCAGCGCCCCGACGCGCCGGACCTCTGGCCCGAGGACCTCCGCGCGGAGATGGAGCCGGTGATGAAGCGGATCTTCACCGAGATCAACAACGGCGTCTACCGCTGCGGCTTCGCGGGGTCCCAGGAGTCCTACGAGGACGCCTACGACCGGCTCTGGACCGCGATGGACTGGGTCGAGGAGCGGCTCGCCGACCGGCGCTACCTGATGGGTGACCGCCTCACCGAGGCCGACGTCCGGATGTTCACCACCCTGGTCCGCTTCGACGCGGTCTACCACGGCCACTTCAAGTGCAACCGCAACAAGCTCACCGAGATGCCGCACCTCTGGGGCTACGCCCGCGACCTCTTCCAGACGCCCGGCTTCGCCGACGACGTCGACTTCGACCAGATCAAGAAGCACTACTACGTCGTCCACGAGGACATCAACCCGACCGGCATCGTGCCCGTCGGCCCGGACGAGTCGGGGTGGCTCACGCCCCACGGGCGCGGCTGATCCTCACTCAGGCGGCGGCGTCGGGCTCGTCGGAGGCGGGCTGGGCGTCGGTGTCGGAGTGGGTGTGGGCGACGGAGTCGGGGTCGGCGTGGGAGTCGGGGTCGGAGTGGGCGGCGAGGTCCAGGCAGGTCCCTGGCCGAAGCGTGCGAGCCGCGGCCCGTCCTTGGTCCAGCGGAGGCGGGCGAGGTAGAGCACCCGGTGCCCGCGGTCGAGGGTGTCGGTGTGCGAGGAGTACGACGACTCGCACGGTCCGTTGACCCCGTCGCACACCCAGCCGTGGACGAACAGCCGGTTCGGCGTGGTCGCGACGTAGTCGGCGCCGCCCGGGCCGCAGATCCCCGTGGTGGAGCGGTCCAGCAGCACGCGCTCGGGGGCCGACTGCCAGCCGCGACGGATCGAGACCGACTCCCGCCAGACGGTGCGGTAGCCGCAGCGCCCGAAGTCGCCGCGGCTGAGCAGCAGGTGGTGCCGGCCGCGGGCGTCGACGAGCTCCGGGTTCTCCAGGACGCCGGGGTCGCGCAGCACCTCGCGGCTCGGGCCGGCGGCGCGCAGCCCGCTGCGGGTCAGCCGCACCATCCGGATCGAGGACGGCGTGCCCTGGGTGCGGTAGAGCAGGAACCGCCGGCCGTCCGGAGCGACGTACGACGAGGGGTCGATGACGCCGCGCCGCGGGAGCCCCGCCTCGGTCGGCACGACGTCGCTGGCGGCCGCGGTCGACGCGCCGGCCGGGCAGGCCAGCGGCTGGGAGTGCAGCGGCGTGAACGGTGTCGACAGGTCCGGCGAGGTGGCCACCCCGATGCAGCGGTCGGTGAGGTTGGGCAGCCCGGTGACCGGGATCGAGTAGTAGGCCAGCCAGGTGCCGTCCGACGCCCGCTCGACCTCCGGCGCCCAGACGTCGCCGTTGCGCGCCCACAGCGGCCGAGAGTCGAGCAGCGGCGCGCCGGCGACCCAGCCGGCGTACTCCTGGGTGCTCGTGCTGGTGCCACCACGCCAACCGGTGCCCGCGGCGAACCACCGGGTCCCGTCGTGGACCACGGACGGGTCGGCGAGCGGCTGCTCCCAGAAGAGCGGGCGCGGCGGGAAGGTCGTCACGTCGGCCCGCGAGACGGGCGCGGAGGTGCCCAGCGCGAGCGCCGAGACGGCGACCGCGAGCAGCGCGCGGGTCACGTCTCGCATCCGCCCACACCCCCGTCTCCGGCACCTCGACAGGTCGTCAGGCTACGTCCGGTCTGGTCCGGTGGGCCGCTGATCGGCACGCGTCGTCCAGAAACGATCAAGCCACGCCGCACGCTTGACCGATCTTCGTGCAGGGGGCTTGGCGTGCGCCCCCGGCATCTCGATGCTGTGCGAAGAGCGTTCGCGGAAAGCACGGGGGTGTGCAGGGGGCCGCGGATACGGGAGGGCCGACGACACGTCGGACAGGGGGGCGACATGAGCCTCGTCGGTCCTCCCGGACTCTCACCTCGGGGTGACGGACGCCAGACGAGGGACGAACTCCGGGCGCACGCAGAACAGCCGCCCGAGCCTCCACCCCCCATGGAGGGAGCCGGCGTCGACGGATCACCCACGAGTCCATCGGCGCCGGCTCGTCTGCGCGCCCGCGTGCCTCTCCGGAGCGCCCCGGGGACCCCCTCCTGATTGGTGCTGGCAGGCTGCGGCCGATACGTTGAGCACCACCATGTGGTCGGGGTCACACACGCCGACGACCACGCTGCAAGCCGTCGGCGTCCGGCGATCCCGAGACCGCCGCTAGCTGTTGAAGGAGACTGCGTTGTCCGATCCTGCCTCCCCCGGGAGTGACACCTTCGGCCCCGACCTTGCGGAGGTCTTCGGGCCCTCCCAGTCCGACGGTGGCCCCGACCTCGTCCAGCTGCTGACGCCTGAGGGTGAGCGCGTGCACCACCCCGAGTTCGACCACGACTTCTCCGCCGAGGAGCTGCGCGGCCTCTACCGCGACATGGTGCTGACCCGGCGCATCGACGTCGAGGCCACCGCCCTCCAGCGCCACGGCGAGCTCGGCATCTGGGCCCAGCTGCTCGGCCAGGAGGCCGCCCAGATCGGCGCCGGCCGCGCGCTGCGCCCCCAGGACTACGTCTTCCCGACCTACCGCGAGCACGGCGTCGCCTACTGCAAGGGCGTCGACCCGCTGCGCCTCCTCGGCCTGTTCCGCGGCGTCGACCAGGGTGGCTGGGACCCCAACGAGAACAACTTCGGGCTCTACACGATCGTCATCGGCGCGCAGACCCTCCACGCCACCGGCTACGCCATGGGCATGCAGCGCGACGGCGTCGTCGGCACCGGCGACCCCGAGCGCGACGCGGCCGTGATCGCCCACTTCGGCGACGGCGCGTCCTCGCAGGGTGACGTCAACGAGGCGTTCATCTTCGCCGCCTCCTACAACGCACCCGTGGTGTTCTTCTGCCAGAACAACCAGTGGGCCATCTCCGAGCCGATCGAGCGCCAGACCCGCATCCCGCTCTACCAGCGCGCGCTGGGCTTCGGCTTCCCGGGCATCCGCGTCGACGGCAACGACGTGCTGGCGACGTACGCCGTCACGAAGGCCGCGCTGCAGCGCGCCCGCGAGGGCAACGGGCCGTCGTTCGTCGAGGCCTACACCTACCGGATGGGCGCGCACACCACGACCGACGACCCCACCCGCTACCGCCTCAACGACGAGCTCGAGCACTGGAAGCTCAAGGACCCGATCGAGCGCCTCAAGGTCTACCTGCGCCGCAACGGCCTGGTCGACCAGCAGTTCTTCGACGACCTCGACGCCGAGGCCAAGGAGCTGGGCCACCACCTCCGCGAGGGCTGCAAGGCACTGCCCGACCCGAAGCCGCTGGACCAGTTCGGCTACGTCTTCAGCGAGATGACCGACGAGATCGCCGCCCAGCGCGACGGCTTCGCCGCCTACCTCGAGTCGTTCGAAGGAGCCCACTGATGAGCAAGATCACCCTGGCCAAGGGCCTCAACATGGGCCTGCGCAAGGCCATGGAGGACGACGACAAGGTCCTCCTGATGGGCGAGGACGTCGGCAAGCTCGGCGGCGTCTTCCGCATCACCGACGGCCTGCAGAAGGACTTCGGCGAGGACCGCGTCATCGACAGCCCGCTCGCGGAGTCCGGCATCGTCGGCACCGCGGTCGGCATGGCGCTGCGCGGCTACCGCCCCGTCGTGGAGATCCAGTTCGACGGCTTCGTCTACCCCGCCTACGACCAGATCGTGTGCCAGGTCGCCAAGTACACCTACCGCTCGCAGGGCAAGGTGAAGATGCCGATCGTCATCCGCATCCCCTTCGGCGGCGGCATCGGCGCGGTGGAGCACCACTCGGAGAGCCCGGAGGCGCAGTTCGCGCACACCCCCGGCCTCAAGGTCGTGGCCTGCTCCAACCCGGTCGACGGCTACTGGATGATCCAGCAGGCCATCGCCCACGACGACCCGGTCATCTTCCTCGAGCCCAAGCGGCAGTACCACGCCGACAAGGCCGAGCTCGACGAGTCGGCGACCCCCGAGCCGCTGTTCACCTCGCGCGTGGTGCGGGCCGGCAGCGACGCGACCGTGCTGGCCTACGGTCCGACGGTCAAGACGGCGCTGAAGGCGGCCGAGGCCGCCGAGTCCGAGGGCCGCAACCTCGAGGTCATCGACCTGCGCACCCTCTCGCCGCTCGACATGGCACCGGTCTACGAGTCCGTACGCCGCACCGGCCGTTGCGTGGTCACCCACGAGGCCCACGTCAACCTCGGCATGGGCGCCGAGCTCGCCGCCCGGGTCACCGAGGAGTGCTTCTACTCCCTCGAGGCCCCCGTCCTCCGCGTCGGCGCCTTCGACACCCCCTACCCGCCCTCGCGGATCGAGGAGGAGTACCTCCCCGACCTCGACCGGGTGCTCGACGCCGTCGACCGCTCCTTCGGCTACTGAGCCCACGTCCGCTGGTTGAGCAGGTCGCGCAGCGACCGTGTCGAAACCAAGGACCTCCGAAAGGATCCTGATGTCTGAATTCCTCCTTCCCGACGTCGGCGAGGGCCTGACCGAGGCCGAGATCGTGGCCTGGAAGGTCAAGGTCGGCGACACCGTCGAGATCAACGACGTGATCGTCGAGATCGAGACCGCCAAGTCGCTCGTCGAGCTGCCCTCGCCGTTCGAGGGCACCGTCCTCGCGCTGCTCGTCCCCGAGGGCGAGACCATCCCCGTCGGCACCCCGATCATCTCGATCGGCGCCGAGGGCGAGGCCCCCGCGCCCACCGCCCCGACGGAGCAGACCGAGTCCGACCCCTACCTCGGCATGGCCGAGAAGGCCGGCGCGGCCGAGGCTCAGGTCGACCCGGCCGACATCGACCTGTCCAACCCGGCCGCCTCCGGCTCGATGGAGGGCGCGTCCCTCGTCGGCCGGATCAAGGCCGAGCGCGGCCCCATGCGTCGCGCCCGTCGCGGCTCGGCGTCGCCGAGCACGGTGGCCGGCGGCCAGACCCAGATGCAGGTGCAGGGCGCGTTCTCGCCCGGCGGTGCCCAGTCCGACGAGGTCATGCCGGCCGACGAGTCCCCGGTGCCGGCGACCGACCAGCGGGCGACGCAGGCCGCCCCGGCCGAGGCGCTGGTGCCGGCCGCGGCGCAGGAGCCGGGTGTCGTACGCGCCCTGGCGAAGCCGCCGGTGCGCAAGCTCGCCAAGGACCTCGGCGTCGACCTGACCACCCTCACTGGCTCGGGCCCGTCGGGCTCGATCACCCGCGACGACGTGCAGGGCGCTGCCAACGGCGCGGCCCCGGCCGCTCCGGCAGCCACCGTTCCGGTCGCCCCTGCGGCGGCACCCGGTGAGCGCGAGACCCGCGAGCCGATCAAGGGCGTGCGCAAGATGATGGCGACGGCGATGAGCCAGTCGGCCTTCACCAGCCCGCACGTCACCGAGTGGATCACCGTCGACGTCACCGCCGCGATGCAGCTCGTCGCGCGGCTGAAGAAGCGCCCGGAGTTCCGCGACACCCGGGTCAGCCCGCTGCTCGTACTGGCCCGCGCCGTCATCCTGGCGATGAAGCGCACCCCGGAGATCAACTCCTTCTGGGACGAGGCCGCGCAGGAGGTCGTCTACAAGCACTACGTCAACCTCGGCATCGCGGCCGCCACCCCGCGCGGCCTGGTGGTGCCCAACGTCAAGGACGCCGACACGCTGTCGATGACCGAGCTCGCGGCCGCGCTGGGCGAGCTCACCGCGACCGCGCGCGACGGCAAGACGCAGCCGGCGGAGATGGCGGGCGGCACGTTCACCATCACCAACGTGGGCGTCTTCGGCGTCGACGCCGGCACCCCGATCATCAACCCGGGCGAGTCGGCGATCCTGTGCTTCGGCGCGATCAACAAGCGGCCCTGGGTCGACGAGGAGACGGGCGAGATCGTCGTACGCGACGTCACCACGCTGGCGTTGTCCTTCGACCACCGCCACATCGACGGCGAGAAGGGTTCACGCTTCCTCGCCGACGGGGCGGGGTGGCTGAGCCCCCCCGGCACCGCGCGGCTCTTCGGCGCGCCCGGCCAATTCCACCCCCCCCCCGGGGTGGAAGTGCCCGGTCGGCGTTCGGGACGGGGACGGAGTGCCCGGTCAGCGGGGCCCATCGGGGTGGACATCCCTTTGTCACCCTCAGGGGTGTCCTGAGAGGATGTAGGGCGTCGGACTCGGCCGGAGAGGAGCAGCGGATGAACGACGGTGCCCCGGACACCACGCCCGGGGAGTCCTCGACCTCTGCGCTGCTGGCCCGGGCCCAGCAGGTCGCCGACCAGCTGGTCACCGAGGCCCGGCTCGAGGCCGAGCGGCTCACCGCCGACCTCGCCGACCTCCGCGAGGAGGCCCGCCTGCTGAAGGTCGAGGCCGAGCGTGACCGGGCCGAGGCAGGCCGGGCCCGCAACCAGGCCGAGCAGGTGCTGGCGGGCGCGTCCGAGGAGGCCTCGACGATCGTCCTCGACGCCAACGAGCAGGCCGCGCTGCTGATGAGCTCCGCGTCGAGCGCCCGCGACGAGCAGGTCGAGGCGGCCAGGGCCGAGGGCGAGAAGCTCCGCGCGCAGGCCCAGGACGACGCCATCGTGCTCCGCGCCGAGGCCCAGGAGCTGCGCGACACCGCGGCGCTCGAGCGCGCCGACCTCCTCGAGAGCGCCCGGTCCGAGTCCGAGTCGGCCGTCGCCGCCGCGCAGGAGGCCGCCGCCCGGCTGGTCGAGGAGGGCCGCACCGCTGGCCAGCAGCACCTCGACTCCGCGACCGCCGAGGCCGAGTCGCTCCGCGCCACCGCGTCCGTCGATGCCGCCCGGATGCGTGACGACGCGGGGCTCCACGTCGAGGAGCTGCGGCGTACGACCGGCGCCGAGGTCGACCGGATGCGCCAGGCCGCCGAGGAGATGCTGGCCGCCGCCCGGGTGGAGAGCGAGGAGAAGCTGCGCCACGCGGCCGAGCAGACCGAGTGGGCCACCCGCACCGTGGAGTCGGTCCTCGCCGGCGCCGGGACCGAGGCCGACTCGATCCGCAAGGCCGCCCACGCCGACGCCGGTGACCACGCCCGGCTCGTACGCCAGCGCGCGCACGGCGTCATCGCGGCCGTCAACGCCCGGGTGGCGCTCGAGCTCGCCGAGGCCAAGCAGCGCGCCGAGGAGGTCGCGCAGGACGCCTTCCACGCCGCGGAGGAGCGGCGGGCGGAGGCGCGTGCCGTCCTCGAGCAGGCCGAGGCAGAGGCAGTCCGGATCGTCGCCGACGCGACCGACGAGTCCGAGCGCGCCGTCGAGCGCCTCGAGCGTAGACGCGCCGAGGCCGAGTCCGGCGCGGCCAGCCTGCGCGCGCTGGTCGCCGAGGAGGTCACCCGCGCTCGTGCCGAGGCTGCCGAGGAGCGCCGCCGCGCCCGCGAGGAGTCCGTCGCGCACGTCGCGGAGGGCCGCGCGGAGGCCGACCAGCTGCGCGAGAGCGCCCGCCTCGCGCTCGAGCGCGCCCGCTCCGAGATCGCCCAGCTCCAGGCCAGGCGCGACGGCATCGTGGCCGAGCTCGGTCAGTGGTCCGGCGTCATCGAGGCGCTGTCCGTCCCCGAGACCGACCAGCCGAGCACCGTCCAGCGCGCCCCCGAACCCCACCCCTTCGCCCCCGAGTTCCAGCCCGACCAGGAGACCCCCGATGCCTGAAGAGTTGTTCACCACCGTGCGCCGCGGCTACGACCCGGCGGAGGTCGAACGAGCGTTCAGCGCCGCCCAGACCGAGCTCGCCGCCCTGCGCCAGCGCGTCGAGGCGGCCGAGCAGGCCGTCGAGCAGTCCCGCTCCGAGGCCGCAGCCTCCCGCGAGGCGCTGGTCTCCCGGGAGGCGCAGCAGCCGGAGCCGCCGACGTACGCCCACCTCGGTGAGCGCGTCGGGCAGATCCTGTCCCTCGCCGAGACCGAGGCCGCCGAGATCCGCGACCGGGTGGTCGGCGAGATCGAGGCGCTGCGCAAGGACGCCGACATGGAGGTCTCGGCGCTGCGGCAGGACGCCGACCGCTACGCCGAGGAGACCCGCCGCGACGCCGAGGCGGAGAGCGCCCGGCTGGTCGCTGACGCCCGGACCGCCGCCGACTCCGAGCGCGACGCGGCCGAGCGTGACGCCTCCGCCCGCCGGGCCGAGGCCGAGGCACTGCACGAGGACCAGCGCGCCAAGGCCGCCCAGGCCGCGGCCGACTTCGAGACCACGCTGGCCGAGCGCCGGCAGAAGGCGACCTCGGAGTTCCAGGCACAGCAGGCCGCCACCCAGGCCGAGCTCGACGCGATGACCGCGCGCAACCGCGACGCCGAGTCCGCGATGGAGCGCAGCCGCGCCGAGGCCGAGGCCCGCATCGCACGGATGCTCGCCGATGCAGAGGAGCGCTCGACCGCGATGGTCACCGAGGCCCGGGCGACCGCCGACCGCGTGCGCGCGGAGTCCGAGCGCGAGCTCACCGCCGCCGCCCAGCGTCGCGACAGCATCAACGCCCAGCTCTCCAACGTCCGCCAGATGCTCGCCACCCTCACCGGCACCGTGCCCGGCATGGTGCCCCCCGAGCCCGCCGCCGAGCCCGCCGCCCAGGTGGCTGCCGACGAGGCGCCCGACGGTCCCGCCGACGAGCCCGAGGCCGTCACCGAGGCCGAGGTCGTCGAGGCCCAGGACGAGGCGGCCGCCGAGCAGGCCGAGCGCGCCGACACGCCCGACTCCCCCGAGGAGCGGTGATCGAGGGGGATTCCGACAGCCCGGAATCCCCCTGGACCACCGCCGAACCGGGCGAGCGGTGGCCCACCGACATTCGTACGGCCGGAAATGTAGGTGGACCACCGCCCGGGCGTACGACAACGCCGCCCCCGCGAAGATCAGACGTAGCGCCGGGCCCGCTTCTCCGGCGACCCCGGGCCGGCGGCGAGGAGGGCGCTGAGCTCGTGCTCGAGCACGGCGCCGACGCGGTGGCAGAAGTCCTCCGCCTCGTCGGCGGCGTCGGGCTTCTCGGCCACGATCCGGTCGACGATACCGCGGCGGTAGAGGTCGATCGCCCGCACCTGCTGGGCGCGCGCCATGTCGGCGGCGTGGTCGAGGTCGCGGTGCACGATCGCCGACGCGCCCTCGGGGGGGAGGGGCGAGAGCCACGCGTGCTGTGCGGCGACGACCCGGTCGGCGGGCAGCAGCGCGAGGGCGCCGCCTCCGTTGCCCTCGCCGAGCATCAGGCACAGCGTGGGCGCGTCCAGCGTCACGAGGTCGGCCAGCGACCGGGCGATCTCGCCGGCGAGCCCGCCGTTCTCGGCGTCGGCCGACAGCGCGGCGCCCTGGGTGTCGATCACCGTCACCAGCGGGAGCCCGAGCTCGGACGCCAGCCGCATTCCGCGTCGGGCCTCGCGCAGCGCCTCCGGCCCGAGCGGGTGGTCGGTCGTCTGGCCGCGCCGGTCCTGGCCGAGGAACACGCAGGGCGCCTCGCCGAAGCGGGCCAGCGCGATCAGCAGGCCGGGGTCGGCCTCGCCCTGCCCGGTCCCGTTGAGGGGTACGACGTCGCTGGCGGCGTAGCGGAGCAGCCGGCGCACGCCCGGCCGGTCCGGCCGCCGCGACCGGGTCACGCAGTCCCACGTGTCGACGTCGGGGACGTCCTCCTGGCCCGGGTCGGCCACCGGCATCACGCCCTCGCGCGCCGCCATCAGGATCGTCAGCGCCCGGTCGAGGATGTCGGCGATCTCGTCGGGTGGCAGGACCGCGTCGATGATGCCGTGGGCGTACAGGTTCTCCGAGGTCTGTACGTCGCTGGGGAAGGGCTTGCCGTAGAGCGCCTCGTAGACCCGGGGACCGAGGAAGCCCACGAGGGCGCCCGGCTCGGCGACGGTGACGTGGCCGAGCGAGCCCCACGACGCCATCACGCCGCCGGTGGTCGGGTGGCGGAGGTAGACGAGGTAGGGCAGTCCCGCGGTGCGGTGCGCGGCGACCGCCGCAGAGATGCGGACCATCTGCACGAAGGCCGGCGTGCCCTCCTGCATCCGCGTGCCGCCACTGATCGGGGCGGCCACGAGCGGCAGCCCCTCGCGGGTCGCGCGCTCGATCCCGGCGACGATCCGGTCGGCGGCGGCGCGGCCGATCGAGCCGGCCAAGAAGCCGAACTCGCCCACCAGGACGCCGATCCGGCGCCCGTGCATCCGGGCCTCGCCCGTCAGCACGGACTCGTCGACGCCCGACTTCTCGGCCGCGGCCGCCAGCTCGGCGGCGTACTCCTCCGAGATGCCGTGTCTGGCGGGCGGGGTGTCCCACGACGACCACGAACCGGGGTCCAGGACGAGGTCGATGAGGTCGCGCGCACTCAGTCGTTCGCTCATTGCGCGAGGTTAGGCCATCCCCGGCTGCGGGTCAGGCCTTCGGCACGCCTGGCTGCGGTGTGGTGCGTCCGGTGATCCAGGCGTCGAAGAAGGCCGACAGCTCGCGGCCGGTCTCCTTCTCCCAGTGGTCGAAGACCTGTTCGCGGGTCACCGAGGTGCCGTCGTTCTCGGTGAGCCACGAGCGGGCGATCCGGTAGAACTCGTCGTCGCCGAGCTCGAGCCGCAGCTCGTTCCACATCAGGCCGGGCGAGGTGTAGATGTTCGACCCGCCGAACTGGCGCGGGTCGTAGTCACCGGGCGGGCCGTAGTCGTTGCGCAGCGCCTGGTCGCTCGCGCGGGCGTTGGTGACGCTCACGCGCATCGGCTGGATCTCGTGCTCGTCCTGGTAGATCCACTGCATCAGCATCGTCATGCCCTCGTTGAGCCACACGTCGCGCCAGTCGCTCGGCGAGACCTGGTCGCCGTACCACTGGTGGACGAGCTCGTGGGCGATGACCGCGGGCGACAGCACGTAGTCGTTGTTGCCGAGCGTGACCATGGTCTGGGTCTCCATGGCGCTCATCGAGTCGGTGACGACCAGGCCGAGCGAGTCGAAGGGGTAGGGGCCGAGCTTGGACTCGATCCAGTCGACCGACGCGGCAGCGCCCTGGACCTGCTCGAGGTGCTGCGCCAGTCCGCGCGGGGTCCAGTAGTCGACGCGCATGCCGCTGCTGGTGGTGTTGCTGCTGTGGGCGTAGTCGCCGATGGCGAGCGTGATGAGGTACGACGACGCGGGCTCGGTGAGCTGCCAGGAGGTCGTGGTGCCGGCGTCGTCGGTGGTGAGCTCGGTGAGGTGGCCGTTGGAGATGCCGGTCCACGGCGCGGGCGCGTGCACGGTCACGTCGTACAGCGCCTTGTCGGACGGCTGGTCGTTGACGGGGTACCACGTGTAGGCGCCGTAGGGCTCCTGCATCGTCCACACCTCGCCGGTGGGCGTGATCGTGAAGCCGGTGGTGGAGAAGTCGCGCCGGGTGGTGGGGGCGGGCGCGGGCTCCGGCGTGCCGACGTAGTCCAGGCTCAGCTGGTAGCGCTGGTCGGCGGTGACCGGCGCCTTGACCACGAGGTCCTTGCCGCGCCGGGCGAAGCCGACGACCTCGCCGTCGAGGGAGACCTCGCCGACGGTGAGGCCCGGGCCGAGGTCGAGCTGGAAGCGCGGGGCCCTGCGGGTGGCGCGGAAGTCGATGACGGCCTCGCCCTCCAGCCGCTTGTCCGCCGGATCCCAGGTGAGGTCGAGGTCGTAGAGCAGGGCGTCGACGCGCGGGTCGCCGACGTCGGGGTAGACGCTGTCCTCCACCGGCTCCGAGAGCGCGAGGTCGAGGTCCTGCTCGACGGCGTCGGTCACCGGGGCGGGCGACGTCGGCGCGAGGACGTCCTCGGTCGACCCGCTCGTCGTGGTGGCCGACGGCGGCGCGAGCTCGTCGGCGGCGTCCTGCTCGGTCGAGCAGCCGGCCAGCAGCACCACCATCGCCGCGACCCCGAGTCGAGTGCGCAGCCGCGCGGCGACTGCTGCCGCGGGCGCACTCGACCGGCGCGGCAGGGTCATCTCTCGCCCCGCAGCAGCGGCCGGGCGAGCTTGCGGCCGTGGTGGATCTGCGCCTTCACGGTGCCCAGCGGGGCGTCGACCAGCGCGGCGATCTCGTCGTAGGGGAGGCCGTAGACGTCGCGCAGCAGCAGCGGCTCGACGAACTGCGGGTGGTCGCGCTCGATCGTCTCCATCGCCTCGAGCAGGTCGAGCCGGGTGCCGGCGATGACGCTCGTGGTGCGCGGGTCGGGACGGTCGTGCGCGCCGTCCTCGAAGTCGGTCGGCGTGGCCAGGTTGCGCAGCCGGCGGTACGTCGTCCGCGCGCTGTTGACGGCCACGATGTGCAGCCACGTGGTGAAGCGGCCCCGGCCGCCCCAGCTGCCGATCTTGGTGGCGACGTTGAGCATCGCCTCCTGGCAGGCGTCCTCGGCGTCGCCGGAGTACGGGAGCACCCCGCGACAGATGTTGAGGACGCGCGGGCGCACCTCGGACAGCAGCCGCTCCAGCGCGTCACGGTCGCCGTCACGCGCGTCTCGGGCCAGTGCGTCGATGTCGTCCGGCGCCAGTGCGGCCCCGCCGTCCCCCGAATAGCTCACGCCTGCACGATAATGCCCGGGTGTCCGCTCCTTCTCGTCTCGGTCGGTATCCGGTGCGCCGTCGCATCGGGTCCGGAGCCTTCGCGACCGTCTGGCTGGCCTACGACGAGCACCTCGACTCGCCCGTCGCGATCAAGGTCCTCGCGGACAACTGGACCGGCGACCTGCACATCCGGCAGCGCTTCCTGGAGGAGGGCCGGTTCCTCCGCAAGGTCGAGTCGCCGCACGTGGTGACCGTCTACGACGCCGGCGAGCTGGCCGACGACCGCCCCTACCTCGTGATGGCGTACGCCGACCAGGGCACGCTCGCCGACCGGCTCGAGCTGTCCGCCCTGGAGCCCGCGCAGGCCCTCACCGTCATCGCCCAGGTCGGCCAGGGGCTCACCGCCCTGCACGACCGCGGCGTGCTGCACCGCGACATCAAGCCCGCCAACGTGCTCTTCCGCACGATCGAGAACGGCCGCGGCTCGCAGGTCGTCGCGATGGTCGGCGACCTCGGGCTCGGCAAGGCGATGGACATGTCGTCCCGGCTGACCATGGTCGGTGGCACGCCGACGTACGTCGCCCCGGAGCAGGCGCTCGGCGAGGGCCTCGACCCGCGGGCCGACCAGTTCTCCCTCGCCGCGCTGAGCTACTACCTGCTCGCCGGCCGCCAGCCCTACGACCACAAGAGCCTCTCCGCGGCCGAGGACCCCGCGCCCCCGCCCCCGATGGAGATCGACAACCCCGACGCCGAGGCCGTCGTGCTCAAGGCGCTCTCGAAGGACCGGGACGACCGCTACGAGGACGTCGCGTCCTTCGTGGGCGCGCTGGTGGACGCCCTCGGCGGCGAGATGGACGAGGCCCCGCAGGCGTGGATCCCGCCCGACCCCGAGCTCACCCAGGCGGCCGGCCGTCCGGCGAGCACCGGCATCGCCGCCAGCCTGCCGCCCCTGCCCGATGCTGTACGCCGTCGCACGTGGCCGTGGGTGGTCGCCGGGGTGCTGGCGCTCGTGGTCGGTGGCGGCGTCGGCTGGTTCCTCGAGCGGGCCGCGACGACCGACCGCACCGTCGACGACGCCACCGGCACGATCTCGGTGACCGTGCCCGAGGCCTGGACCGCGCAGGTCGATCCCGAGCCGTGGACGCCCGCCGACGGCGAGCAGGAGCAGCCCTCCATCGCCGCCGGCGTGCGCGCCGGCTGGAACACCGACACCGAGCCCGCCGAGGGCGTGTTCGTCGGGCTGCTCGAGGGCGAGAAGCTGCCGACGCGCGTTCCCCAGCACCCGGCCTGCGAGACCGCGCGCAAGCCGGTCTTCGACGAGCGCAACGGCGACCGCTCGATGACCGTCTTCTTCAACGGCTGCCCCGAGGTGGACTACACCGTCGAGCGCGTGGTGCAGGTCAACGAGAGCCAGCTGCTCTGGGTGCAGGTCCGCAGCGACGACCGCGCGACTGCCAACCAGGTGCTGGATGCCGTCAAGGTCTCCGGGATGGGGATCTGAGGGGCTCTCAGCCCAGCTCGATGCCGGCCGCCACGCGGGCGACCAGGTCGGCCATGCCCGCGTCGTCGACCTCGCGGCCGGTGACCGCGATCTCGACCTGCGCGTTGTCGGAGCCGGTGAGGTCCAGCCAGGTGAGGTAGCCGTGCCGCAGGTGGTTGGACGTCACGAAGGTGAAGTGCAGCAGCCCGTCGTCCTGGCTGAGGATCTCGACGTTGTCCTCGTCCTCGTCCAGCTCGGCGATCCTGTTCTCGAGCGTCCACTGGATCGAGCGGCGGTTGCTCAGCACCTGCTCGACGCGCAGGACGTAGCCGAAGTCGGGCTGGTCGGGCGGTCGCCACTGCCACTCGTTGAGGGAATTGACGAAGAAGTCCCAGCCGCGGGGCACCGGCAGCGACATCTGGAAGTCACCGGTGCCGACGCTCGTGCGGACCAGGTCGAGCGACGGGGCGAGCGGCGCAGTCGGGGGATCGGGCAGCAGCTCGGGGACCGGGTCGACGGGCAGGCTCGGCGACTGGGCGGCCACTGGCGCCGCGGCACCGCTGCCGGGCGGGTGCTCGGCGACGACCAGGGAGATGCCGAAGCCCGCCGCGGTGCCCAGCACCAGCAGCAGTCCCAGCGCCAACGGGCCTCGCGTCCTCACAGTCACGGATCCAACCAGCTACTCGACGGGTCCGCCGGTCGCGCCGCGCATGCCTTCGGCCACACGATCGATGAGGTCCTTGCTGCCGGGGACGTCGCGCTCGCGCCCGTGCACCACGATCTCGACGTCCGCCTGGCCGCTGGAGTCCAGGTCGAGCCAGCGCATGAAGCTGTGGCGCGCGTTGCCCTCGTTGCTGCGGTAGGTGTACTCGAGCGAGCTCGCGCCGCGGTCGACGATCACCACGTCCTCCTGCTCGGCGCGCAGCCGCTCGACGCGGATGTCGATGGCGTCCTCGATGGTGATGTCCTGGCTGTCGATCTGCTCCACGCGCATGACGTAGCTGTTGTTGGACGTGCCCGGCGCCTTGAACTTCATCTCGTTGGAGGCGTTGGCGTTGGTGCGCCAGCCCACCGGCACCGGGAACAGGATCTCGAACTTGCCGGTGCCCATCGTGCCGGTGGTCATCGGGATGCCCGGCTCCAGCTCGGGGTCGTCCGGGTCGGGCGAGTAGGGGCGCGGCGCCTCCACCGGGGGATCCGGGCTCTCGAGCGGCACCGGGACCGGCACCCCGGCCCCGATGCTGGTGTCGCGGGTCTGCGCGGACGCGGCGTAGCCGCTCCCGGCCCCGATCGCCAGGAGCGCGACCAGCACCGCAGGCCCCTGCCATTCCATGGGCACAACCTATCCGGAGGGCCTCGCGCGGCGGTCGCGGCACGACCTCCTACGGTGGCCCCATGCTCCTCCGCAACGCCCGCCTGGTCGCCGTCACCGAGCCCGTGCCCGGACCCGTCGACGTGCGGGTCGAGGGTGGTCGCGTGGTCGAGGTCGGCCCCGGCCTGACCGCCGGCACGGGCGAGACGGCGTACGACGTCGCGGGTGGCTGGCTGATGCCCGGCCTGTGGGACCAGCACGTGCACCTCGGCCAGTGGACGCTCGCCTCCGCGCGGCTCGACCTCGGCCCGGCGCGGTCGCGCGAGGAGGCGGTGGCGCTGGTCCGCGAGCGGCTCGAGCAGTGGCCCGACCTGCCGGTCATCGGCTGGGGGCACCGGCCGACCGCGTGGCCGGACAACCCGACCGTGTCCGACCTCGACGCGATCGGCACCGACCAGCCGGTCGTGCTCATCGCCGGCGACGGGCACCACGGCTGGCTCAACACGATCGCGCTGCACATGCTGGCGCTGCCGATCCGCGACAGCGTGGTCAGCGAGGGCGAGTGGTTCCAGGCCTACGGTCGGCTCGCCGCCGTCGTCGGCTCCGACGGCACCGGCCCGGAGGCCTACCGCCGGTCGATGGAGGCCGCCGCGGCGCAGGGCGTGGTCGGGGTCGTCGACCTCGAGTTCAGCGGCGGCGTGGCCGACTGGGCGGCCCGCTGGGCCGGCGGCGCCGACCTCATCCGCGTCCGGCACGCCTGCTACGCCGACGGCCTCGACGACGTGCTCGCGCGCGGGCTGCGCTCGGGCGACCCGCTGGCCGGCGACCCACGGCTGACCATGGGACCGCTGAAGATCATCAGCGACGGGTCGCTCAACACCCGCACCGCCTGGTGCTGCGAGCCCTACGCCGAGAAGGCCGTGCCCGGCTTCGAGGAGGGCCAGCCCAACCAGACGCCCGCCGAGCTGCGCGACCTGCTCGCCCGCGCCGCCGCCGGCGGGCTCGACGTGGCGGTGCACGCCATCGGCGACCGGGCGGTCACCGAGGCGCTGGCGGCCTTCGCCGACACCGGCGCCCGCGGCGGGATCGAGCACGTCCAGCTCACCACCCGCGACGACGTACGCCGGATGGCCGAGCTGGGTGTCCGGGCGAGCGTCCAGCCGGCCCACCTGCTCGACGACCGCGACGTCACCGAGCGGCTCTGGCCGGGGCGGGCCGAGCGCTGCTTCCCGCTGCGCTGGATGCTCGACGACGGCGTGGAGGTCGTGCTCGGCTCGGACGCCCCGGTGTCGCCGCTCGACCCGTGGCTCGCGATCGCGGCGGCCGTGCACCGCTCGGGCGACGATCGCGAGCCGTGGCACCCCGAGCAGTCGATCACCGCCCGGGAGGCGCTGGCCGCCTCGACCGACGGCTGGGGCACCGTCGCCGCCGGCCACCCGGCCGACCTGGTGCTCCTCGACGCCGACCCGCTCGAGGGTGCGTCCGACCGTGAGCACGGTCTGGCGCTGCGGGGCTTCGCCGACAACGTGGTCGCGACCTGGGTGGCGGGGGAGCCGGCGTACGAGCGCAGTGGGACCAGCATGTGACCCGGGCCACGTAGCCATCCCGGTCGATGTGAGTAAGGTAAGGCTTACCTAATTCCTTCGTCTCGGGAGCTACGCACGTGGGCGCACCCTGGCAGCACCTCTTCCACCCGGCCAACGCCGCCGGCTACCGGCAGGCCGTCGGCTCGGCCGTCGACCACCTCGTCGAGCACCTCGGCGCGACGGCCGGCCGGCCGCTCACCGGGGTGACCCCGCGCGAGGCCGCCGAGCGGGTCGCCGCCGTCGACCTCGACCGTCCGCTCGGCACCGGCCCGGACGCGCTGGCCGAGCTGTCCCGGCTCTGGCTCGACGACGCGATCTGGTTCCACGAGCCGACCGCGGCGGCCCACCTCAACTGCCCGGTCGTCATCCCGGCGCTGGCCGCCGAGGTGTTCATCAGCGGGGTCAACTCCAGCCTCGACACCTTCGACCAGAGCGCCGGCGCCACCTTCATCGAGCGCCACCTCGTCGACTGGACGGCCGCCCGCATCGGGTACGACGACGCTGCCGACGGCATCTTCACCACCGGCGGCACCCAGTCCAACCTCCAGGCACTGCTGCTCGCGCGGGGGCAGCAGGCCGCGCCGGCCGAGCGGCTGCGGATCTTCGCCAGCGCCGACGGCCACTTCTCGGTGCAGAAGGCCGCGCGGATGCTCGGCCTTGGCGACGCCGCTGTGGTGCCGGTGCCGGTCGACGTCTCGCGCCGGATGGACCCCGCGGCGCTGTCGACGGCCCTCGCGGACGCGGCCGAGCGCGGCGACGTGGCCATGGCGGTGGTGGCCACCGCGGGGACCACCGACTTCGGCTCCATCGACCCGCTTCCGGAGGTCGCCGCGCTCGCCCGGGCGTACGGCGCGTGGTTCCACGTCGACGCGGCCTACGGCGGCGGGCTGCTGGTGTCACCCCGCCGGCGCGACTGGCTCGAGGGGATCGAGCTGTCCGACTCGGTGGCCGTGGACTACCACAAGACCTGGTTCCAGCCGGTCTCGTGCAGCGCCCTGCTGGTCCGGGACGGGGCCACGCTCGGCCACGTCACCTGGCACGCCGACTACCTCAACCCCAAGGACTCCGCGCACCCCAACCAGGTCGACAAGAGCCTGCAGACCACGCGCCGCTTCGAGGCGCTCAAGCTCTGGATGACCCTGCGGGTGATGGGCGCCGACGCCATCGGCGAGCACCTCGACGCGGTGATCGACCTGGCCGACGCCGTCGCCGCCGAGCTCACCGCGATGCCCGACATCGACGTCGCCGCGGCCCCACAGCTCAGCACGATCGTGTTCCGCCTGTGCCCCCCGGGACTGGACGAGGCGGCCCTCGCCTCGCTCAACGCGGCGATCCGCGCGGAGCTCTTCGACGACGGTCGCGCCCTCGTCGCCGCCACCCGCGTCGACGGCCGGAGCTACCTCAAGCTCACGCTGCTCAACCCGGTCGCGACGGTCGCCGACGTCCTCGGCGTGGTCGAGATGGTGCGGGAGGCGGGACGGCGGATCGCCGGGGAGCCCGCCGTCCCGCGGCCGTCGCGGCAGCGGCTGGCGGTGGCGCGATGACGACGACGTACGACCTGCTCGGCATCGGGCTGGGGCCGTTCAACCTCGGGCTGGCCTGCCTCGCCGACCCCATCGACGACCTGGACGCGGTCTTCCTCGACGCCGCCGACGGCTTCTCCTGGCACCCGGGGATGATGCTGCCCGACGCGACCCTGCAGGTGCCGTTCATGGCCGACCTCGTGACGCTCGCAGACCCGACCTCGCGCTTCTCCTACCTGGCGTTCCTCAAGGACGTGGGCCGGCTCTACCCCTTCTACATCCGGGAGAGCTTCTACCCCCTCCGCCGCGAGTACGACGACTACTGCAGGTGGGCGGCCGAGCGCCTCGACTCCCTGCGCTGGGGCGAGCGCGTGGTGGCGGTCGAGCACGACGGCGAGGCCTACGTCGTCCGGTCGGCGACCGGTCGCAGCTGGCGTGCGCGCCACCTCGCGCTCGGGACCGGCACCGCGCCGCGCCTGCCGTTCGACGTCGACGGCCCGGCCCTCCACTCCGCCGACTACTGCGACCGCAAGGCGGACCTGCTGGCCAGCGACTCGGTGACCGTCGTCGGCAGCGGCCAGAGCGCCGCGGAGGTCTACGCCGACCTGCTCGCCGAGCAGGAGCACCACGGCTTCGAGCTGACCTGGCTGACCCGGTCGCCGCGGTTCTTCCCGATGGAGTACACCAAGCTCACCCTCGAGATGACCTCGCCCGAGTGGTCGGCGTACTTCCAGGCGCTGCCGGCGCCCCGCCGTGCCGAGGTGCAGGCCGGGCAGGCCGCGCTGTCCAAGGGCATCAGCTCCGACACCATCAACGCGATCTTCGACGAGCTCTACCGCCGTGAGGCGACCGGCGGCGTCGCGACGACGCTGCTGACGGCGACCGAGGTGACCGGCGCCCGCTGGGACGGCAGCCGCTACACCCTCGACCTGCGCCACACCGAGCAGGGGACGACCGGCCGGCTGGCCACCGAGTCGCTCGTGCTCGCCACGGGCTACGCACCGCGGGTGCCCGACTTCCTCGAGCCGGTCCGCGACCGGATCCGGTGGGACGAGCGCGGCCGGTTCCTGGCCGGACCGACCTTCGCCGTCGACCACGCCGACGCCGAGGTGTTCGTGCAGAACGCCGAGGAGCACACCCACGGCTTCGTCGCCCCCGACCTCGGCATGGGCGCCATGCGCAGCTCGGTGATCCTGGCGCAGGTCCTCGGCCGCGAGCCGTACGCCGTGGAGAAGCGGATCGCCTTCCAGGAGTGGGGCATCCCCGACCGCTTCCGGGAAGGAGTGACCGCATGAGACTGACCCTCGAACCCCTCGACCCGACCCGCGACCTCGCCCTGCTGCACGCCTGGGTGACGCACCCGCGCTCGGTCTTCTGGGGCATGCAGGACGCGACGCCGGAGCAGGTCCACGACGAGTACGCCCGGATCGCTGAGGACCGGCACCACGACGCGCTCCTGGGCCGCGCGGACGGCGCACCCGCGTTCCTGATGGAGCGCTACGACCCGTCCCACTCGCCCCTCGCCGGCCTGGCCGAGCTCCGCCCCGGCGACGTGGGGATGCACGTCCTCGTCGCCCCGACCGACACCCCCGTCCACGGCTTCACCTCCGCGGTGATGCGCCGGGTGATGGAGGAGTGCTTCGCCGACCCGACCGCCCGCCGCGTCGTGGTCGAGCCCGACGCGCGCAACGACAGGATCGCCGTCCTCAACGCGGCCGTCGGCTTCGTCGTGGCCCGCCACGTCGAGCTGCCCGACAAGACCGCGGCGCTGAGCTTCTGCAGCCGCACCGACTTCGCCGCATCCGCTCCTCGGAGGACCGCATGATCGACACCGCCCACCTCACCCCCGCGACCATGGCCCGGGCGCACCGCCACCTCGTCGCCAAGGCGATCGCCGAGTTCAGCCACGAGCGGCTGCTGACGCCCGAGCCCGACGGCGCCGACTGGCAGCTCCGCCTCGGCACCTCGACGTACGCCTTCTCGGCCCGGCGGCACCCGCTCGAGCACTGGGTCGTCGACCCGTCGTCGATCGTCCGCGTCGTCGACGAGCGCGCGCTGCCGGTCGATGCGCAGGACTTCGTCGTCGACTGCAACGACGCCCTCGGCATCCCCGACCACCTCCTGCCGGTCTACCTCGAGGAGATCGCCGCGACCCTCGCCTCCGCGGCGTGGAAGCTCACGCACCACACGCTCTCCTCGGCCGACCTCGTGCACGCCGGCTACCAGGAGATCGAGGCGGCGATGACCGAGGGCCATCCCGGCTTCGTCGCCTGCAACGGCCGCATCGGCTTCGGGGTCGACGACCACGCCGCCTTCGCGCCGGAGACGGGCGCGGACGTGCGCCTGTGGTGGATCGGCGTACGCCGTGACGAGGCGCAGCTGTCGCTCGCGGCGGGCCGGACCGAGGTGCAGCACTACCGCGACGAGCTCGGCGACGAGGTGCTCGTCGACTTCGAGAAGCGGCTGCGCGACCTCGGCCTCGACCCCGCGGACTACCTCTACCTGCCGGTGCACCCGTGGCAGTGGACCAACCGGCTCGCGATCACCTTCGCGCCCGACGTCGCGCGGCAGGCCCTCGTGCCGCTCGGCGAGGTCGACGGCGCCCACCGCGCCCAGCAGTCGATCCGCACCTTCTTCCCGGTTGACCACCCCGAGCGGTCCTACGTGAAGGTCGCGCTCGCGATCCAGAACATGGGCTTCCTGCGCGGCCTGTCCCCGGCCTACATGGCCGCCACCCCGGCGATCAACGACTGGGTCCACGACCTCGTGACCGGCGACGAGGAGCTGACCGCGCTGGGCTTCACGGTGCTGCGGGAGCACGGCGCGATCGGCTGGACCGGCGACGCCTACCACCGGCTGCCCGTCACCTCCCCCTACCGCAAGATGGTCGCGGCGCTCTGGCGCGAGAGCCCCGTCCCGCAGCTCGCCGAGGGGGAGCGGCTGGCCACGATGGCCTCGCTGCTGCACCGCGACGCGGCCGGGGTACCGCTGGTCGGCGAGCTCATCGCCGCCTCGGGTGTCGACGCGACCACCTGGGTGTCGACCTACCTCCGCGCCTACCTGCGTCCCGTCGTGCACTGCCTGCTCGCCCACGACCTCGCCTTCATGCCCCACGGGGAGAACCTCGTGATGGTGCTGCGCGACCACGTGCCGGTCCGGATGGTCATGAAGGACATCGGCGAGGAGGTCGCCGTGCTCACCGACCGTCCGCTGCCCGACGAGGTCGCCCGGATCCGTGCGGTCGTGACGCCGGACCTGGCCGCGCTCGCCGTGCACACCGACGTCTTCGACGGCTTCCTCCGCCACCTCGGTGCGATCCTCGACGAGGCCGGCCTGCTGCCCGACGACGACTTCTGGGGACTGGTGCACGACTGCATCGCCGGGCACGCCGCCGACCACCCGGAGCTGGCGCCGGCCGCGGCGACGTACGACCTGCTGCGTGGGGAGTTCGCGCACAGCTGCCTCAACCGGCTCCAGCTGCGCAACACCCTCCAGATGGTCGACCTCGCCGACCAGGCCGAGTCGCTGATCTTCGCGGGCACGCTCCGCAACCCGGCCGCGCGCCGATGAGCGTCCACCGCGACCGTCACGGCGTCCCCCACGTCCGCACCCGCACGCTGCACGACCTCGCCTTCGAGCAGGGCCGGGTGACCGCGCACGACCGGGCCTGGCAGCTCCAGGTCGAGCGGCTGCGCGGCGAGGCGCGGGTCGGCGCGCTGGGCGGGTCCGACGCCTGGGACGCCCTCGCCCGCGACCTCGACATCGAGGGCACCGCCCGCCGCGGCTTCACGGCCCTCGACGCCGAGTCGCAGGAGCTCTTCGCGGCGTACGTCGACGGGGTCCGGACCGGCTTCGCAGACGGCGCCACCTCGCCGGAGCTCGCCGGTCGCGAGGCCCCGGGGTCGTGGCAGCCGTGGACCCCGCTCGCGGTGTTCCTGGTCCAGCACGTGCTCTTCGCGGGCTTCCCGACGAAGCTGTGGGCGGCGTCCGTCGGCCCGGGCCTCGACCCGCGGCTCGGCGCGCTGCTCGGCGTCGGCGAGCCGCCGCACGGCAGCAACGCCTTCGCCGTCGGCGGTGGGCGTACGACCTCGGGCTCGCCGCTCATCGGCGCGGACCCGCACCGGGTCTTCGAGGCGCCGGGGATCTACCAGCAGGTGGGCCTGGCCTGCGACGAGGTCGACGTCGTCGGGCTGGCCTTCCCGGGCGTGCCGGGCGTGCAGCACTTCGGCCACACCGGGCACGTCGCCTGGGCGGTCACCAACGCGATGGCCGACTACCAGGACGCCCGCGTCGTCGACGGCCGGCTCGTCGTCCGCACCCCGACCGCCGAGCTCGGCGACACCGGCCTGTCCGCGGTGCTGCCGCTGCTGCGGGCCCGGAGCGTCGCCGACGTGGACGCCGCGCTCGAGCACTGGGTGGAGCCGGTGAACAACGTGCTCGTCGCCGACACGGCCGGGCGGGTGCTGCACCGCGTGGCCGGCCGGGTGCCGGTGCGCGAGGGGGAGTCGTGGACGGGGTGGGCCGACCTGCCCCGGATCGAGGTTGCGCCGGCCGCTGTGGCCGTCACCGCCAACGACCGCACCGACGACCGCTGGGACGTGCTGGCCGACCGGTTCGCACCGTCCTTCCGGCGGGACCGGATCGCCGCGCTGCTCGCCGAGGGCGCGGTCGACGTGGGCTCTGCGGCGGCGGTCATCACCGACGCCCGCGACACGTCGGCCGGCCCGCTCCTCGCGCTGCTGCGGGGGCTCGAGGACCTCCCGGAGCCGAGCCGCCGCCTCGTCGAGCAGCTCCGGTCGTGGGACGGTGCGATGAGCGCCGACTCGGCGGCCGCGGGGACGTACGCCGCCGTGCGCGACGCCCTGGTCGCGGCCGTCGTCGCGCACCCGGTGCTGGCGCCGGCCCGCGCGGCCGTGCCGCCGGTGCACGCCGAGGTGCTGGTGCCGTGGTGGCACCTGCCCAGCCGGGTGGCCCGGGTGCTGCCCGACCTCGTCACCGACCCGCCGGCCGGACTCGACCTCGTGGCCTTGGCCGGCGACGCGCTCGCGCAGGTCGCGGCGATGCCGGCGCGGACCTGGGGGGAGCAGCACCGGTTCGCCCCCTGCCACGCCTTAGCCGACCTCGGCCTCGATCCCACGTCGTACCTCCCCTCCGTGGCCGGGCACCCGCTCGACGGCGACACCGAGTGCGTGGCCTCGACGCGCTGGATCCCCGGCACGGACGCGTGCACCACCGGCCCGATCGCCCGCATCGTCTGGGACCTCGGCGACCGCTCACGCAGCCGCTGGGCCGTGCCCCTCGGCGCCGGCGGACGTGTGGCCGACCCCCACCACGACGACCAGTTCCCCCTCTGGAAGGACGGCACCTTGCTCCCCGTCAGCCCCTTCGCCCTCCGGCCGGTCGAGCCCGCCGCCGACGCCCCGATGCTCCACGCGTGGTTCACCGAGCCGCGCGCCCGCTTCTGGGGGATGGCGTCGCGGACGGTCGAGGAGGTCGGCGAGATCTACGGCTGGATCGACGAGCAGGACCACCTGACCGCCTCGCTCGTCCTCGTCGGCGGCCACCCGATCGGGCTCGTGCAGACCTACGACCCGTCCGTCGACGAGATCGGGCAGCACTACGACCGGGAGCCCGGCGACCTCGGTGTCCACCTCTTCCTCGCCGACGACGCCGCGCGCGCGGGCACCACGGCCGAGCTGATGGCGTACCTCGCCGCGCGCCTCTTCGCCGACCCCGCCGTGCAGCGGATCGTCCTCGAGCCCGACGTCGACAACGAGTTGTCCCTCGCCCTCCTCCTCCGCTCCGGCGCCGAGCTCGGCCCGGTCACCGAGCTCCCGCCCCCGCTGCCCGACCTCCCGCCCAAGAAGGCCCAGTTCGCCTTCCTCCGCCGCCCGCCAGCGTTCGTGGAGCGGTGATCCACCTACATTCCGGGGCCGCCGAATGTAGGTGGACCACCGCTGAGCCGCGTGTCGCGGTCCGCCGCGCCCATGGGCGGTGATCCACCTACATTTCCGGGCCGTCGAATGTAGGTGGACCACCGCTGGCCGGCGTGTCTCGGTCCGCCGCGCCCACGGGCGGTGATCCACCTACATTTTGAGGCCGCCGAATGTAGGTGGACCACCGCCGAGCGGTGATGGAGGGGCATTCTGAGGACCCCGATTCCCCCTCAGTCACCGCCCGAGCTCGTGTCGGTGTACGCCACGCCCGTGGGCGGTGTTCCAGGGGGATTTCCGGACCGCGGAATCCCCCTCGACCACCGCCCGAGCGGCGACGTCAGGCGAGCGCCAACGTCGCGTCGAGGACGAAGGCCGGGTCCTCGAGCCGGTCGCCGTAGACCTCGCGGAGCTGGCCGACGCGGTAGCGGACGGTCTGGGCGTGGACGAACAGCTCCTCGGCGACCGCGTCGCGGCGGCCGTGGTGGAGCAGCCAGCTGCGGAGGGTGTCGGTGAGCTTCTCGGCGGTCGAGGGGCGGAGGTCGGCGAGCGGCGCGAGCACGCGGGCGCGCAGGTCGGCGCGGGCCTCGGCGTCGGCCGCGAGCACCAGCGCAGCGAGATGCTCGTCGGAGTCGACCAGCCCCTCGAGGCCGAGGGCGGCGCAGCGCAGCGCGCGGCGGTACGACGCCGACGCCTCGAGCCACGCCGCGCTCGGCCCGACCACCGCGTCCGTCCCGCGCAGCGCCCGCAGCAACGTACGTCGCGCAGTGGCCGAACCCGTGCTCGGCACGAGCAGCGAGGCGTGTCCCTCGGGCAGCCCGGGCACGTCGTCGGTCGGCTGGAGGGTCCGCGGGTCGAGCGCGGTCAGGGCGTGGGAGACCTGCGACTCCGGCAGCACGACGGCGGTCAGCGCGCCCGGAGGTTCCCAGTCGGCGCGCTCGGCGGCCGCGTTGACCGCGTCGGCCGGCGCGCCGGTGAGCAGCGCCCGCGCGAGGCGTTCGAGGTTGCGCTGCCGGACACGCCCGCTGCTCTCGAGCTCGTCGGTGTGCCCGGCGACGGAGGCCGCGGACAGCTCGTCGATGTAGGCGAAGACCAGTCCGGCGAAGCGCGAGAGCTGGTCCGCGCCGATCCCGGCCTCGACGGCCGCGTCGGCCATGTCGCGCCACGACGTGCGCGCCCCGACGCGGTAGGCGGCCAGGAGCGCCTCGACGGTCCGGCCGCTCCGCGCCTCGCCGCGGCCGAGCTGGTAGGCACCCTCGATCGCCGGCGCCTTGGGGGCGTTGCCCTCACGCCGCGTGGCCAGGGTGAGGAAGCCGCCGAGCGCGAGCTGGACCGCGTTGCGGATCACCTCGCCCATCCGCCCGCTGAACGCGCCGGCATAGCTGGGCACCTCGTCGATGATGGTGAGCACGACCCGGTCCGCGACCTCGGCGAGCCGCGAGCGCAGCGCCTCGGCCACCTGCGGGTCGAGGCCGACGACGGTCTGCATTTGTGTGGCAGCGCGCACAGCTTGTGTGGCCATCGGGGCTCCTGAGGTGGTTTTTGTTCGCGGCGAACAAGAGTCTACCGCCGATTCACGTGCCCAGAGCAGGCAAGCAGGCGTCCGTTCGGGGACATTGGATGTCATGAGCACGACTCTCGAGCCGCCCGTGCGCGGCGCCCGCGTGCGCGACCACTTGGTCCGCGTCGCCGAGGCCGCCACCACGCCGTACCTCCCGGCCGACTTCATGGACCTCTTCGCGCCCCTGCGCTCCGGCGCCGACCTGCGCGGGCGCATCGAGTCGGTCCACCCCGAGACCGCTGACGCCGCCACGATCGTGATCCGCCCCGGCGCCGACTGGGCCGGCCACGTGCCCGGCCAGTACCTCCGCATCGGCATCGACGTCGACGGCGTACGCCAGTGGCGCGCGTACTCGCTGACGCACGGCCCCCGCCGCGACGGCCGCATCTCCATCACCGTGAAGGCGGTGCCGGACGGCCTGGTCAGCAACCACCTCGTGCACGAGGCCCGCCCCGGCACGCTGGTCCACCTCGAGCAGGCGGCCGGCGAGTTCGTCCTCCCGCCGGCGGGTGGCAAGTTCCTCATGGTCACCGCGGGCTCGGGCATCACCCCGGTGATCGGGATGCTGCGCAACCTGTTCCCGAGCACCGACGAGGGCGTGCTGCGCCCGGTCCGCAGCGCCGGCCACGACATCGTCGTCGTCCACGTCGCCCCGAGCCACCCCGACTCGATCTTCATCCGCGACCTCGAGGCGCTCGACGCCGCGGGCGCGATCCGCCTCGTCGCGCGGTACGACGACGAGCACGGCGTCCTCGACGTCGACGACCTCGCCGCCCTGGTCCCCGACCTGGCCGAGCGCCAGACCCTCGCCTGCGGGCCGGCAGGCCTGCTCGACGCCCTCGACGCCCACCACGACGCCGCGGGCCTGACCCTCACGACCGAGCAGTTCCGCACCGCCCGGGTCGAGCCCGGCGACGGTGGCACGGTCACCTTCTCGTCCGGCACCACCCTCGACCTCGACGGCGCCACGCCGATCCTCGACGCGGCCGAGGAGGCGGGCATGCTGATGCCGAGCGGCTGCCGGATGGGCATCTGCATGGGCTGCGTGATCCCGCTGCGCGAGGGCAGCGTCCGCGACCTGCGCAACGGCGCGATCACCACCGCCGTCCCCGGCGAGACCGGCGACCTCAAGGTGCAGACCTGCATCAACGCCGCCGCCGGCCCCTGCCACATCGACCACTGACCAGACCTCCCCGACACCCCCAGGAGATCGACATGACCACCGTGCAGAAGAAGGCCGTCCTCGGCCAGACCAACCCCATCGCGCACCTCACCGAGGCCGACATCGAGCAGATCGGCATCGAGCTCGACGCCATCCGCCAGGAGGTCCTCGACACCCGCGGCGCCAACGACGCGGCGTACATCCGCCGGGTCATCGACACCCAGCGCAAGATCGAGCTCGGCTCGCGCGCGGTGCTGCTCTTCAGCGCGTTCCCGCCCGCCTGGATCCTCGGCACCGCCGGCCTGAGCATCTCCAAGATCCTCGACAACATGGAGATCGGCCACAACATCCTCCACGGACAGTGGGACTGGATGCGCGACCCCAAGATCCACTCCTCCACCTGGGAGTGGGACATGGCCTCGCCCGCCGAGCAGTGGAAGCACAGCCACAACGAGCTGCACCACACCTACACCAACGTCATCGGCAAGGACAACGACCTCGGCTACGGCATCATGCGCGTCGACGAGGACCAGGCCTGGACCCCGGCCTCCCTCGCGCAGCCGCTCTTCTGCTTCATCAACGCCGTCTTCTTCGAGTACGGCATCGCCGCCTACGACCTCGAGCTCGGCGCGGTGATCAAGAAGAAGCAGACCAAGGACCCCGAGTTCCGCCGTCGCGCCAAGGCGGTCCTCGGCAAGATCCGCAAGCAGGCCACCAAGGACTACGTCGTCCACCCGCTGCTGTCGCTGCCCACCGGGTCCTTCCTGCCGACCCTCGCCGCGAACTTCACCGCCAACGTGGTGCGCAACCTCTGGTCCAACTCGGTCATCCTGTGCGGGCACTTCCCCGAGGGCGTCGAGACCTTCGAGAAGCGCTCGATCGAGGGCGAGACCAAGGGCGAGTGGTACGTCCGCCAGATGCTCGGCAGCGCCAACATCTCCGGCTCGAAGTTCCTCCACCTGATGACCGGCAACCTGTCGCACCAGATCGAGCACCACCTCTTCCCGGACCTGCCGTCCAACCGCTACGGCGAGATCGCCCCCAAGGTGCAGGCCCTCTTCGAGAAGTACGACCTCACCTACTGCTCGCGCCCGATGGTCCCGCAGGTCTACTCGGCCTGGCACAAGGTCGTACGCCTCTCGCTGCCCAACGGCTGGCTCGCCACGACCAACGCCAAGAACGCCCCGCAGCAGCTCGCCGTCCTCTACAAGATGGCCACCGGCGACCGCCGCACGCGCCGCCTGCTCGGCCGCAAGCTCGAGAGCGAGGCGCGCGCCGCCGCTGCGTAGTTCCCGCATCTGTCGAATCCGTAGTCCTGCGGATGTATCAGATCGGCTTCCCGGACATCCTTGATGTCGACACCGCGCCAGGCTCGGGGGTGCCTGGCGCGGGTGTCACGGGGGAACACATCCGGGGGAGCAACAGGGGGAGAGAGATGGACGTGCGCATGACGAGCAGGACCGCCACCACGGGGGCGGACCGATGATCCGCGTCGGTTCGGTGGGGCGGCCCCTGCAGGAGGACACCGGTCGGGTCGTGGTCTACGTGCCGCGCCCGAGGGGGTCGGTGGCCGACGAGTGGCCGGCGTTCCCGGCGGCCTGAGGGCCCTCGCACATCAAGCACACGTCAACTCGTCGACGAGGGACGGTCCTGGTCTGGACCGTCCCTCAAGACATTTCGCAGGCTTCGTTCAGGCCATTCCCTCGTGGCCGGGGGCGCTCCTAGCCTCTCCCACGAGGCGATCCGTGGGGGGTCGCCTGGTGGTGGGGACCAGAGGGGGTTCGCTGACATGGGCGAGCACAGGATGGAAACGTCGGACATGGCCGGTCGGCTCGCAGAGCTCGAACGGATCACGGGGGGCCTCCTCCCACGGCGTGAGCCCGAGGTGGTCGTGATCCCTGAGGCGGCGCGCCCTCTGATTCCCGTCCCCCGCCGGTCGCGGGTCTTCCTGCGACACGGCGAGGGACACGGCGCCTTCGCCGACCTGACGCTGACCGCGCCGCGCATCCGGCACGTCACCGACTGACGATCACCCGGGCGGGCGCCGCTGCGCCTCCCTGAACCGGACCCGCAGCTGACCTAGAGTCAGCCAGTGATCTGGGTGGTGGGGGTGCTGCTGCTTGCCTGGATGGCGTGGGGGCCGCTCGTCCTGGTGCTCGCGGCGGCCGCGCTCTGCGTGCCGCGGCTGCGGTGGTGGGTGCAGGACCACCTCTACGTCAGCCGCCGCATCGCCGTGCGGACCGCCGGCGTGGTCGCCGTCCTGGTCGCCGCGGTCGTGGTCGTCCCCGACGGCTGGCTGCCGATCCCGCCGGCGCCCGGCGTCCTCGCCGCACCGGCGTACGTCGGTCGCCCGGCCACCGCACAGGCCATCACCTCCGAGCTGCCGCCGAACCCGCAGCTCTCCGCGGTGCCCGCCGTCGCCCGGCCGGGGCCGCTCGGCCTCCAGCCCGAGGTCGAGACCTCGTGGTTCGGCCTGCAGCGCTGCGGGCGGCTCGAGGTGACCTCGACGGACCTGCTGGTCGCGCTCTGCGAGGGCCGGTCCGGACCGAGCCTGCGCCTCGTCGACCCGGACTCGATCCGTCCGCAGGCGACCAAGGGCCTTCCCGAGCACGACGACCGGGCGGGCTGCCGCGGTGACGCGTTCTACCTCGACGCCCAGGACCGCGCGGTCGTGGCGACCACCGAGCGCAGCGTCCTGGCCGTGCGCACGTCCGGCGCCGAGGGCGAGGCCGAGCTGCGCACCGAGTCGACCTGGGACCTCAAGCCCTACGTGCCTTTCGGCGACTGCCTCGTCGCACTCGCGCCCGACTGGTCCGGCCGGGTGTGGTGGGCGTCCGGGAAGGGGTTGGTGGGCACGATCGCGCCCGACTCCGGCGACGTACGGGTGCTGGACCTGGGTGCGGACGTCGAGCACGGCTTCGCGGCGGACCCCGACGGCGGCATGCTCCTGGCCACCGACGAGGGCGTGCACCGGCTCGGCCTCGCTGCCGACGGCGCACCGCAGGTCGCGTGGACGTCCGCGACGGAGCACCCGAGCGGCACGGCTCCGGTGCTGGTGGACGGAGGGGCCATCGCGGTCACCGACACCACGAAGGACCAGCTGTCGGTGGTGTTCCTCCGGCGCGGGACCGGCGAGGAGGTGTGCCGCCAGCCCGTCTTCGGGAAGGGGGAGGGAGCCGTCGACGCCGACCTCGCGCCGGTCGGGCCGGGCGTCGTGGTGACCAACGACCACGACTACTCCTCCCCGCGGAGCACCCTCCTCGGCTTCACCAGCAGCCACGGCATCGCGCGGGTCGACCTCACCGACGGCTCGTGCGCCGAGCGGTGGACCAGCGACCAGGTCGCCCCCGGCTCTGGCGCCGTGGCGAGCTGGCCCAACGGCCTCGTCTACGCCTGGACCAAGCGGCCCTCGCTGCTCGGGGTCAGCGCCTGGTACGTCACCGGGCTCGACGCCGCGACCGGTCGCGCGATGTGGAGCGTGCGGGCCGGTACGGGGCTGCTGGCGAGCAGCGACGGCTCCCGGCTCGCCGTCGGTCCGGGCGGCTCGGTGTGGATGGGCACGCTCGCCGGACTGGTCCGCGTCACCGACCGCAGCTGAGCCTCACGGCGTGACGCCCATCGAGGCGAGCACCCGCTCGCCGAGCTCCGCATCGCCCGCCACCCGGACGACGCCGGGCTCGGCGGGCCGACGCCCGCCGGCCAGCACGATGAACGTCTCCCGGTCGGTGGTGAGCGTGACCGTCGGTTCGCCGTCCTCGGGTCCGCCGGGTCGTCCGCGGCCGTCCGCGCCCACGATCGCGGTCACCGGGTCGTGGCCCGCCACCTCCAGGCGTACGACGCTGCCCACCGGCGCCTGCGCCCGCTTGGCGACGACGAAGGGCAGGGTCTCCATCAGGTAGGCCGCGCTGTGCCGTGCCGGCGCGGAGTCGAGGTTGCCCGGCATGTCGAGCGCCCGGCGTACGTCCTGCTCGTGCATCCACACGTCGAGCGGGCGGTTGCGCAGCAGCAGCCCGGTGCTCCAGCCGATCGCTCCGAAAGGACCGGGCGCCGGCGCCGCGGGGTCGGTCGGCGGGTCAGCCAGCAGCTGGGTGTGGCGCGCGGTCGTGGCCTCGCGGATCTCGGTGATCAGCGCGTCCGCGGCCCGGTCACGCCGCGCCACGACTCCCTGCTCGGTGAACTGCCCCATCATCCCGCGTGCATGCGGTGCGTCGCCGACCTCGACGTCGTCGTGCGGCCGGCCGGCGAGCAGGGACTCGAGATGGGCGGTGTGCGCCGCGATGGCGTGGACGTCCCACCCCGGCAGGTCCGTCGGCGTCGCCCACTGGTCGTCGTCGACGTGCTCGAGCAGGCGGGTGAAGGAGTCCACCGCCTCCCACCACACGGCGACGAGGGCGCTGAGTCGGTCGGCATCCGTCATGGTGCAGAGGGTAGGCCCACCCCTGCGGGGGAGCGGGTTGCGCCGTCTGCGCGTGCATCGGCTCTACGCTGCCGGGGACGGCCGTTCCCCGAGCCGGCCGCGCCACCTCGACAAAGGAGTCGTCATGGGTATCGGACTGGGCATCCTGCTTCTCGTCCTCGGCCTGATCCTGCTCTTCGCGATCAAGGAGTTCCCCGCAGCGGTCCAGGACGTAGTCGACCCGGGCACGGTCGGCTGGATCCTCGTCATCGCCGGCGTGCTCGCACTGGTGCTGGGCCTCGTCATGAACAACCAGCGCTCGAAGACCACCCACGTGGAGGAGCGCCGCGACCTCTGAGACACGCAGCCGCCGATCCGCCAGGGGCGCCCGAGGACAACTTCGGGCGCTCCTGCTGCGTCCCAGCACCACGGCGCACCCGCGCCACCCGGAAGAAGGAAGATCCCGTGCCACGTCGTCTCGTCCAGGGGGCCCTGGTCCTCGCCCTCCTCGCCTCGCCCGCCGCGGTGGTGGCGCCCGCTGAAGCGGCCTCGGGCCCCGCGTTCACGATCGGGGCGCCGAGCCGGTTCTCGCCCAACGGTGACGGCGTCAAGGACACCCTCCGGATCCGCTACACGCTGAAGGAACCGGCACACGTCCGGCTCACGATCGGACCGGCTTCCCGCCGCACGACCGACCGGCGGGTCGATCTCGGCATGCAGTCCCGCGGCACGCACACGTGGACCTGGAACGGCCGCAACCAGTCGGGCAAGGTGGTGCCGGACCGCGCCTACACGATCCGCCTGTACGACTCCGACCCCGCGGCCGGCATCTTCACGTCGCGGGCGACGGAGAAGGTGCAGGTCGACACCCACTTCTCGCCGACCCTCGCCGCCCCACGCTTCGGTGCGCCCTCGGACGCACCCGCGCGCGTCTACCCACGCACGACGGTCGTCACCGACGTCCTCCCCCTCACGGCCGGCGTCTGGGACAACAAGGTCGCCTCCTTCGAGCTGGTCATCCGCAACGCCAAGGGCCGCGTCGTGCGCCGCGCCGACCTCGACGAACGCCACACCGGGCCCACCGGCCCGTCCTTCGGCACCGGCCGCACCGTGGAGTGGGCCGCCGTCCGTGGTGGCAAGCCGCTGCCCCAGGGGCGCTACACGGCGGTCGCGTCGGGCCGCGACCTGGCGGGCAACACCGGTCGCTCGACACCCCTCCGGATCTGGGTGTCGGAGGAGGAGCTGGAGTGGCGTGAGACGACCGCCACGGTGACCCCCGACGCCACCGACTTCGGGCCGTGCACGTGGAGCACGGCCATGGGGTGCGGCGACTTCCCGGACTGCGGCAGCGTGGTCCCGAGCACGCTCTACGCCGGTGGCCTCAGCTACCGGTCGACGGTGTGCGACCCGCCCCAGACCTACGGCAACGTCGCGAGCAGCAGTCACCTCCTCGAGGTGCCCGATGCCACGGGCGTCCGTGGCCTGGCCGCCGTCCGCGTGTCCTTCTCTGGCGCCGCCACCGTCACCGGAGAGCCCGACACCGGGACGCTCACGGTGTCGGGAAGCACCCCCTCGGCCGTCACCGGCACGTCCGGGCAGTCGGCCTGGGTGGAGGGACCTCCCTGGGGCGCCGGTCTGAGCGACGGCGACGACGAGCTGCCCCAGCGCGACCCGGCCGCTCTGTGGAGGTTCACGACGTCGGGCACCGACTCCGTCGACGTCGCCACCTTCACCGTCGACGTGCGCTACCTGGCCGTGGTGCGCTGACGCGGGCTCGATCTCGGTACGAGCCGGGCGCGGCCTCGTTCCTCGACCGCGGGCTCACTCGATCTGGCCGGGCCCACGCCGCCGACTCGTGCCTCGTCGGCGGCTGCCCGGCTCACAACCAGCCGCGGTCCTGGGCGATCCGTGCCGCCTCGCTGCGGGTGGTCGCGCCGGTCTTGCCGATGGCGGCGGAGAGGTGGTTGCGGACCGTGCCCTCCGACAGGTGCACGCGCGCCGCGATCGTCGCCACCGGCGCGCCGTCGAGGGCGTGGGTGAGCAGCTCGCGCTCCCGGTCGGTCAGCGGGCTCGGGCCGTCGATCAGCGACTCGGCCGCGAGGTCGGGGTCGATCACCCGCAGCCCGGCGTGCACCCGGCGCACGGCGTCGGCGAGCTGGCGGGCCGGGGTGTCCTTGACGACGAAGCCGGACGCCCCCGCCTCGATGGCCCGCCGGACGTAGCCCGGGCGCCCGAACGTGGTGACGACGAGGGAGCGTACGCCGGGCAGCTCGCGTCGTACGGCCGCTGCGGCGTCGATGCCGTTGAGGCCGGGCATCTCGATGTCGAGCAGGCACACCTCGGCGCCGGACGCCCGGGCCGCCTCGACGACCTCGTCGCCGCGGCCGACCTGGGCGACCACCTCGAGGTCGGACTCCAGGTCGAGGAGCGCGGCCAGCGCGCCCCGCACGAGCGCCTGGTCGTCGGCGAGCAGCAGCTTGATCACGGGAGTCCCACCTCTACTCGGGTGCCGGGGTCGGCGGGGGCCACGCTGAGGGTGCCGCCCACGCCGCTGACGCGTTCGCGCATGCCGCGCAGGCCGTTGCCCTCGGGCCCCGTGAGCCCCACGCCGTCGTCGGTCACGACGATCCCGCGGGGGCCGAGCTCGATCTCGACCGACCCGGCGCGCGCGTGGCGTACGACGTTGGTGACCGACTCGCGCAGCACCCAGGCGAGCAGCGCCCGGTGGCGCGGGTCGGTGTCGGCGACCCCGCCGACCACGCGCGTGCTGACACCGGCGTCGGCCAGCACCCGCGGCGCGGCGGCGAGCTCCGCCTCGAGGTTGCCCGCACGCAGCCCGCCGACGGTGGCCCGCACCTCGGCGAGCGCCTGGCGGGCGGTGGCCTGGATGGACTCCAGCTCCTCCTTGGCGCGCGCCGGGTCGACGTCGACCAGGCGCGCGGCGAGCTCGGCCTTGACCGACAGCGCGGTGAGCGAGTGGCCGAGGACGTCGTGCACGTCGCGGGCCACCCGCTCACGCTCGATGACCACGGCGTGCTCGCGGAGGGCGGCGTTGGCGAGGTACTCGCGCTCGCCGAAGAGCCGCAGCATCACGCCGCCGATCATGACCGGCCACAGCATCAGGAAGAAGAAGGTCGGGAAGCCGTCGATGTCCAGCAGCGACAGCAGCGGGAAGGCCGCCCAGAGCCCGACGGCCCACTTCCACCACGGCCCCGGGAGCTCGAGGGCCGAGAGGATCGCGAGGTAGGGGGTGAAGGAGATGACCCCGATCCCGATCACCGGGACGGTGGCCAGGGCCAGGACCAGCATCAGGCCCAGGGCCCACCACGGGCTGAGGCGGGAGGAGTAGCCCAGCACGTTGGCCACCGCGAAGCCGGCGATGCAGACCAGCGCGACGCCCTTCGCCGGCACGCCCACGTCGGAGTCGAGGACCGCGATGACCGGGAAGGCGAGGAAGACCAGCCAGATGGCGGCGAAGGCCCACCCCCACTTCTCCCAGGGGTTGTCGGGCAGCGTCGCCGCGGTCACGTCCGCGCCCGGCTCCGGCGTACGCCCCACAGGGCCAGCAGGGAGAAGGCGATCGTCCACGCGAGCACGTTAGCGACCGGCAGCCAGAGCGGGTCGCGCCCGCCCACGGGCAGGTACCCCTCGGTGAGCGGGAAGCGCGCCAGCGCGGCGTAGCCGTAGAGCGGGGTGAGCCGGCCGATGTCGAGCAGCAGGCCGCTCATCGGCGTGAAGACGTTGCCCAGGAACGCCATGATCACGATCATCCCGGACGCGATGCCGGTGGCATTCGGCCCGCGGAAGACCAGCCACATCGCCAGGCCGTAGATCGCGAAGAGGGCCGAGCCGCACCACACGAGCAGCGCCGCGAGCACCCAGTCGCTCCAGCTGCCGCGCGCGCCCGTGGTCGCGCCGATGGCGAAGATCAGGGTCACCGGCATCAGCGCCACGACCATCGCGATGCCGGCCTTGGCGACGACGAAGGCGAGCGGGCGCATCGGGGTCAGGCCGAGCTGGCGACCCCACCCCATCACCTGCTCGGTCGCCGCGCTGCCCGCGACGCCCGTGGTGGCGGTGACCGCGCCGTACGCCGCCATCGAGATCATGACGTACATCGCGACGTTGCCGCTGCCGACCGGCTCGTCGTCACCGAGCCCGAACACCAGGAACATGAAGGTGGGCAGCCCGACGATGAAGAACATGCCGAACTTGTCGCGCAGCTGGCGGCGCAGGTCGAGCCGGGCGTACGCCAGCACGTCCGGGCGCGGCACGGTGCGGACGTCGGGCTGGATCAGCTGGGCGGTCATCGGGTGGCTCCTTCGAGGATGGTGTCGACCGGCTCGTCCGCGGTCAGGGCGAGGAATGCGGCCTCAAGGCTGGCGGCGGAGACCTCGAGGTCGGTGACGCCAAGCGGCGCCAGCGCCTGGTGCACGAGGGCCAGCCAGGCCGGGTCGATCCCGTCGGACCCGACCACGCCGGCCGGCGGCCGGAACGTGAGGGTGCGGCCGCCGTAGGCAGCGCGTACGTCAGTGGTGGCGGCGTCGTGGACGATCCGGCCCCGGTTCATCAGCACGGTCCGCTCGGCGAACTCGTCGGCCTCGGCGAGGTAGTGGGTGGCGAAGACGATCGTGCGCCCGTGCGCGGCGTCCTCGCGCATGGCCTGCCAGAACTCCTGGCGTGCGCCGACGTCCATGCCGGCGGTCGGCTCGTCGAGGATCACCAGGTCGGGGTCGGGCAGCAAGGCCAGGGCGAACTTCAGGCGCTGCTGCTCACCGCCCGAGCACGCCTCGACGCGACGGCCGGCAAGCCCGGTGAGGCGGGCGCGCTCGAGCACGACCCCGACCCGGTCGAGTCGGCCGTGCAGGGCGGCGATCGCCCGGACGGTCTCCTCGACCGTGAAGTCGTTGAGCAGCCCGCCGGTCTGCATCACCGCCGACACCCGCCCGCCGCGCACCGCGGCGCCCGGCTCGACGCCGTACACCTCGATCGTGCCCGCGTCGGGCCGCGTCAGCCCCAGGAGCATGTCGACCGTCGTGGTCTTGCCGGCACCGTTGGGCCCGAGGAAGGCGACGATCTCGCCCGGCTGGATGGTCAGGTCGACGTCGTCGACCGCTACGACGGTCGCGCCGTCGGTGGCGCGGAACTGCTTGCGCAGCCCGGTCGCGCGGATCGCTGGTGTGCTCATGGCACCAGCCTGTGGCCGGATGCGCTCACGCCCCTCGCCGAAGTGTCACGAGGTCACCGTGACACGTGTCATCGGCTCACTTGGTCGATTCGCGTCATGGAGTCCTTGACTTCCACCTAGGGTCGCGGAGGCGGCCGCCACGGCCGTCACCACACAAGAGCACAGAGGAGAACACACGTTGTTCAGCACGGGGGTGCGAGCAGGGGCGACGATTGTCGCGATGCTCGCCGTTCTTGCCGGGACCAGTCCGGCGCAGGCAAGTGGCACGGGGTCGATCCGGGGCCAGCTGACGTCGTCGACGGGTGCAGACCTGTCGCAGGTCAAGGTCACCGCGTGGACGTCGGTCGACGGCCAGATCGGCGGGATCGCCAAGGAGACGATGGTCGACGGGGCAGGCAGCTACGCCCTCCAGGGGATGGCCGACGGCACCTATGTCGTGTGCTTCCAGGACCTCGCCGGGCTGCACGCCTCCGAGTGCTGGGACGACGCGCCCGACGCGCTGAGGGGGACCCCGGTCGCCGTCGCCAACGGCGCGCCGACGCAGGTGGACGCCAGGCTCACGCCCCCGGGCAAGATCACCGGCACCGTGTCCTACGACTCCGGACGACCGGCCTCGGTGAAGGTCTGGGCATACCCGCTCGACGGGTCGATGGCCTCGATGGCCGGCGTCGACTACTCGACCGGGGCCTACACGTTGCCGCCGCTGCGTCCTGGCAAGTACGTCGTCTACTTCGAGGACTGGACCGGCTCGGTCGTCAACGAGTGGTCGGGCGACCAGCTCTTCCGCCGCAACGCCAGCGTGATCGACGTACCCGACGACGGCACGCCGGTCCAGGTGGACGCCCGGCTCGCGGTCGCCGAGCGGATCCGGGGCACGATCACCCGCATCGGACGAGCGCCGATGTTCGGTGAGGAGATGGCGGCGGCCTACCTCGAGGACCCGGCGACCGGCACCTGGGACGAGATCGGCGTGTTCCAGCTCCTCAGCGCGCAGGACGGCACCTACACGATCGGCGGGCTGCCCGCGGGCACCTACAAGATCCGGTTCGGCGACGGGCCAGGCGGATACACGGTCGACGAGTACTGGCTGGACCAGCCCACGCTCGCGGCGGCCACCCCGATCGCGATGCTCGCCGGTGGCACGCAGCCCACGATCGACGCTGAGGTCGTCGCGACCAGCCACCTCTACGGCGGTGTGACCCTGAACGGCTCCCAGGCCGTCGGGACTGTCGACCTGCTCACGAAGATCGACGGGACCTGGACGGTTGCGGACACCGTCCCGCTCGGCGCGGGATCGCAGACCGGCATCTTCGAGGGTGACTTCGTCCCCGGCACCTATCGGCTCCGCTACACCGTGAGCGGCGCCGCGCAGCCGTTCTTCCACCCGGGGGTCGCCACCGTCGAGGCCGCGGACGACGTGGTCCTCGGCCCCGGAGCTTCCTCCTCGGTCAACGCCGCGCTGACCACGGCCCAGGCTCCCCAGCCGCCCACGCCGCCGGTGCCGACGCCGGTATCTACCGCGACGCCGACGCCCGTGCCGACGACTCCCGCTGCCCCCTCACGGGTCACCGGACGCGTGGCACTCACCGGCAAGCCTGTCGTCGGCAACAAGCTGGTGGCCAGATTGAGTGGAGTCTCGCCGTCCAGCGCCTCAGCCACCTACGCGTGGTACGTCGGCACGCGCCCGATCAAGGGTGCAACGGCGAAGAGCCTGAAGGTGACTCGCAAGGTCGCGGGCAAGAAGGTCAGCGTCAAGGTGACCCTCCGCGCGACTGGTCTGCAGAAGCTCGTCGTCACGTCCCGTCCCCTGTTGATCAAGGGCTGACGCCTCACCACGACACACCGGGCCTGCAGCTCGGTGGCTGAGGTGCGAGCGCAGCGAGCCTCGAAGCCACATGTCTCCATGGGTTTCGAGGCTCGTCGCTGCGCTTCTCGCACCTCGACCACCGGGGGTGAGGTGCAGGTCGATCAGAAGGCGGACTCGTCGAGGTCCATCAGGTCGAGGGTGGTCGCCTCGGCGATGGCCCGCTCGGAGCCGATCTTCGGCAGGTTGTGCTGCGCGAAGAACTGCGCCGCGGCGACCTTGCCCTCGTAGAAGGCCTTGTCCTTCGCGGAGACCTCGCCGGCGAGCTTCTGCAGGGCCACGTCGGCCTGGCGGAGCAGGAGCCAGGCGCAGACCACGTCGCCGAGCACCATCAGCAGGCGCGAGGTGTTCAGGCCGACCTTGTAGATGTTGCGCAGCTCGTCCTGCGAGGACATCAGGTCGTTGATCATGTGGCCGACGATCGCGTTGGCGTCCTCGAGCGCGGTGGCGAGCAGGGCGCGCTCGTTCTTGAGTCGACCGTTGCCGGCCTCGGCGGTGATGAAGCCCTCGATCTCCTTGGCCAGGTGGCCCAGGGCGCGGCCCTGGTCCTTGACGATCTTGCGGAAGAAGAAGTCCTGGCCCTGGATCGCGGTGGTGCCCTCGTAGAGGGTGTCGATCTTGGCGTCGCGCACGTACTGCTCGATCGGGTACTCCTGCAGGAAGCCCGAGCCGCCGAAGGTCTGCAGCGACTCGGTGCCGAGCAGCACCCACGAGCGCTCGGAGCCGTAGCCCTTGACGATCGGGAGCAGCAGGTCGTTGACCGCGGCGGCGAGGCGGGCCTCGTCGGAGTCGGCGGTGCCCGCGTGCTCGGCGACCATCACCTGGTCCTGCCAGGTGGCGGTGTAGAGGACGAGCGCGCGCATCGCCTCGGCGAACGACTTCTGCGTCATCAGCGAGCGGCGTACGTCGGGGTGGTGGGTGATCGTCACGCGGGGCGCGGTCTTGTCGGCGGCCTGGGTCAGGTCGGCGCCCTGGACGCGCTCCTTGGCGTAGTCGAGGGCATTGAGGTAGCCGGTCGACAGCGTCGCGATGGCCTTCGTGCCGACCATCATCCGGGCGTTCTCGATGACCTGGAACATCTGCGCGATGCCGTCGTGCACCTCGCCGAGCAGCCAGCCCTTGGCCGCCTCGCCGCCACCGACCTGCGGGTCGCCGAAGGTGACCTCGCAGGTGTTGGACACCTTGATGCCCATCTTGTGCTCGACGTTGGTGACGTAGACGCCGTTGCGCTCGCCGGTCAGCTCGCCGGTCTCGAGGTCGAAGTGCTGCTCGGGCATCCAGAAGAGCGAGAGGCCCTTGGTGCCCGGGCCGCCGGCGCCCTCGACGCCCTCGGGGCGCGCGAGGACGAGGTGCATGATGTTCTCGCTCATGTCGTGCGTGGCGCTGGTGATGAAGCGCTTGACGCCGGTGATGTTCCACGAGCCGTCCTCGTTGGGGACGGCCTTGGCGCGGCCGGCACCGACGTCGGAGCCGGCGTCGGGCTCGGTGAGGACCATCGTGCAGCCCCACTGGCGGTCGACCATGAACTGGGCGACGGCCTTGTCGCGCTCGTTGCCGTTGCGGTGGACCACGTTGGCGAACGCCGGGCCGGCGGCGTACATCCACACGGGGGCGTTGGCGCCGAGCACCATCTCGCCGATCGCCCAGATCAGCGACGACGGGGCCGGGGTGCCGCCCATCTCCTCGAAGACCTGGAGGCGCCAGAACTCGGAGTCCATCCACGCCTGGTAGCTCGCCTTGAACGACTCGGGTACGGGGGCGGTGTGGGTGGCCGGGTCGAAGACGGGCGGGTTGCGGTCGCTGTCCTCGTAGGACGCGGCGAGGTCCTCGCGGGAGAGACGCTCGACCTCACGCAGGATCTCGCGGGCGCTCTCGCCGTCGATCTCGCCGAAGGGACCGGTGCCGAGCACCTCGTCCCGGCCGAGCACCTCGAAGAGGTTGAACTCGATGTCGCGGAGGTTGGTCTTGTAGTGGCTCACAGCTTCCACCTGTTCCGTGTCGCGGTCGTGGGGGCGAGCCGATGCCGAATCAGCAACGTGCTACTCGCCGGTAACAAAATCATGCCTCGCCACCGCCCGCGACGCAACACGAACGCCCAATGTCGCCCGCCACACCGGGTGCCACGACCCGCCGATGTGGTGGTCGGTTTTGTCTATCACTCAAAGTATGTCTACTCTTTCAAGTGACAAACCACGGTCACATGACCTAGACCTGACAGATCACCAGAAAGGAGCCTGCGCATGCGCAAGCTCATCGTGCTCGGTGTGGTGGGCCTGATCGCCCAGCTCATCGACGGTTCCCTGGGCATGGCCTACGGCGTGACCTCCTCGACCCTGCTGCTGGCCGCCGGTGTCGCCCCGGCCGCCGCCTCGGCCGCCGTCCACTTCTCCGAGATCGGCACCTCGCTGGTCTCCGGCGCGTCCCACCACAAGCTCGGCAACGTCGACTGGCGCACGGTCTCGATCCTCGCCGTGCCCGGCTTCGTCGGCGCCTTCATCGGCGCCACGCTGCTCTCCAACCTCGACGCCGCGGTCGCCAAGCCGGTCGTCGCGGTGATCCTGCTGAGCCTCGGCTTCTACGTCGTCTACCGCTTCCTCCGCCTCGGCGGCGCTCGCCCGACCTTCAAGGGCCACCCGTCGGCGTTCTTCCTCGCCCCGATGGGCCTGGTCGCCGGCACGCTCGACGCCGTCGGTGGCGGCGGCTGGGGCCCGGTCGGCACCACCTCGCTGCTCTCCAGCGGTCGCCTCGAGCCCCGCAAGGTCGTCGGCTCGATCGACACCTCCGAGTTCGTCGTCGCCGTCGGTGGCTCGCTGGGCTTCCTCCTCGGCCTCGGCGCCGAGAACATCAACTGGGGCTACGCCGGTGCGCTGCTGGCGGGTGGCGTGGTGGCCGCCCCGATCGCGGCGTGGCTGGTCAAGCACCTCGCGGCCCGCGTGCTCGGCACCGCCGCCGGTGGCCTGATCATCCTGACCAACTCCAAGACGCTCCTCGAGGCCGTCGGCGTGCCGGGTGTCGGAGTCGCCGTCACCGCGGCCGTGATCTTCGTCCTCTGGATCGCCGGCATCACCTGGGCGGTCAAGCAGGAGCGCCTCGCCAAGGCGGCCCTGTTCGACGAGCGCGAGCTCGAGACGGCCCGCGCCTGACGCGCCTCTCCGACCCCACGACGTACGCCGTCACCCCTGCTGCACCGGGGGTGGCGGCGTGCTGTCGCCGGGGCCTTTACCGACTCGTAGCCGTCAAGCATGACTGTCCAAGCCGACATATCTGACAAACTGCCCTTATGCGCGTCTCCGCCAAAGCCGACTACGCCCTCAGGGCCCTGATCGAGATCGCGGTGCGCACGGACGGGGCAGCCGTCAGTGCCGAGCAGCTCGGCAAGGCCCAGGGGATCCCCCACGGCTTCCTCCAGGCCATCCTCGCCGACCTCCGTCGCGCCGACATCGTGGTGTCGCAGCGCGGCCAGTCCGGCGGGTGGCGCTTCGCCCGGCAGCCGGAGTCGGTCACCGTCGCCGACGTGATCCGCGCGGTCGACGGCCCCCTCGTGTCGGTCTACGGCCTGCGCCCCGAAGCCGTCGAGTACGACGACTCGGCCCAGGTGCTCCAGCACGTCTGGATCGCGGCGCGCAGCTCGCTGCGCGCGGTCTTCGAGCAGGTCACCATCCAGGACCTCGCCGACGGCAGGCTCCCGGGCGGCGTCGCCGCCCTCACCGAGGACGAGGACGCCTGGCAGCCCCACTGATCCGACCTTTGCACCCGAGTCTCCCGCTTGTCGGCCGAGATCTGGTGTGACAAGCGGGGTGGTCACCGGATATCCGGCTCTCCTGACTGATGTGTGGGTCAGGTCCGGCCGGGGA
>NZ_JAYSFM010000005.1:137359-397206 GCF_041913365.1 Nocardioides sp. | reverse complement strand
CGCTGGTCCACCCCGGGGGGCCGCGCGGTCGCGCGGTCCACGTCGCCCGCCCCACTTTAAAGGCCCTCGACCCCCCCGTGGGGGTGTCGCCGGGCGGGGCCCCCCCCCCGACGCGTGTCCCGCACCGCAACAAGTCGCCCCACGGCAGCTACCGCGACTACTACACCGACGCGACGCGAGCGAAGGTCGCCGAGGTCTACGCAGCAGACCTCGACGCCTTCGGCTACACCTTCTGAGCAGTCGGCCGCTGGGCGTCAGCTCGCGCGGTACTGCTGCCAGGCGTCGCTCATGCGGGCGACCTGTCCGGCGGTGAACTGGTACATGCAGGAGTCCTGCGTGTAGTCCATGTAGTTGTGGATCGGGTCGAGGCCCGGTGCGGTGCAGGTGTCCGCGCCGGTGGGGCAGTCGAACTGCGGGGTCGCCTCGGCCGGGGTGTCGGCGACCTGGTCGCCCTGGCCCTTACAACCGCCCTGGAACGTGTGGTAGAGCGCCAGCCAGTGGCCGACCTCATGGGTGAGGGTGTCGCCGAGGGCGTACTTGCCGGCGGTGCCGCCCGGCATCGACTCGTCGAGGATCACCACGCCGTCGCTGGTGTCGAGCTTCTTCTTCGGGAACGTCGCCCAGCCGAGGAGGTCATCGCCGATGTTCGCCGTCCACACGTTGAGGGTGTTCTTGCCGCCCACCCGCGTCGCGGCCTTCATCTGCCTCTCGACACCTCCCGGGGTGACGCCGTACCACGCGTCGTTGTAGGAGAAGTCGATGCGTTGGAGGGCGAACCGGAACGGCGTCGCGGCCGACGACTGCGAGCCGGTGCGTCCGGCGTACGCCTCGTTGAGGACACCCACCTGGGCGTTGACCAGCGACGCGAGCCGGTCCTCGGCGGCGGAGCCGTTGCTCTGCTCGGCGGCCGGCAGGACCACGTGGAAGTAGGTCGGGACGGTCACCGAGGCGGCGGCGAGGGTGCTGGCGTCGGCGAGGGAGGCGTACTGCTCACCCGACCCGTCGAACAGCTGGGGCTCGAGCTTCTTGGATCCCTCGCGGACGCGCGCCGAGGCTGACGCCCCGTGGTCGTCGGCACAGGCGGCGACCTGTGGCGAGGAGGCGAGAGCGGCGGCGGGGACGGCGGCGGTGGCGGAGAGCGTCGTGGTGGCGAGCGCCAGCGAGCCGGCCACCACGACCGAGCGGAGGAGACGGGAGTGAGGCATGCCGAGATCACCTGTCTGTCGGGGGGTGGGGTCCGCAGCAACCTAACCGCGCGGTCAGGAATTGGACAGAGGCGTGTCCTCTTTCCTCGGCGCGTCCGTGCTGCCACCCTTCGGCCGTGGACGCACTCGACTCCTGGACCCGGTCCGAGCACACTGCCGACGTCAACGGCGCCCCGACCACCCACCCAGTCTGGCGCCGCGGCACCGGACCGGGGGTGATCGTGGTGCACGAGATGCCCGGACTCACGAACGGCGTGATCCGCTTCGGCGACGAGCTCGTCGAGGCCGGCTACACGGTGCTGCTCCCCCACCTCTTCGGGCCGGCCGGGCGCGAGTTCAGCAACCTCGACGTGGCCCGCGCGATGCCGGGCATCTGCATCAGCCGGGAGTTCACCAAGCTCGCCCGCGGCGTGACGACGCCCGTCGCCGGGTGGCTGCGCTCGCTGGCCCGCTCGCTGCACGCCGAGCTCGGCGGGCCGGGCGTGGGTGCGCTGGGCATGTGCTTCACCGGCGGCTTCGCGCTGGCGATGATGGTCGAGGAGTCCACCGTCGCCCCGGTGGTCTGCCAGCCCAGCACGCCGTTCATCGGCCTACCCGGTCGCGCCGCCGACCTCAACCTCTCCCCCGCCGATGCGGACGTCGTACGCCGCCGCGCCGCCGAGGGCTGCGCCGTCCTCGGCATCCGCTACGCCTCCGACCCGCTCCCCGGCACCCGCTTCGACACCCTCACCTCGCTCATCGGCGACGCCTTCGTCAAGGTCGAGCTCGAGGGCAAGGGCCACTCCACGGTCACCGAGCACCGCTCGCAGCGCGCGGTCGACGCGATCCTCGACTTCTTCGGCGAGCGGCTGCACGCCTGACCCGCCGGGTCTCGCAACGTCAGCGGTCCAGGGAGACGATCAGCCGGCGGACGGTCCCGAGCGCACCGCGCGCGATCTCGGGAGCTGTGTCGCGGTAGTAGGTCGTCGCGCTGATCGAGGGAGCCAGCGCGAACCCACGCGCTCGTCGGTACGCCGCCTCGTCGAGGCCGACGGTGGTCCGGTAGAGGTCGGCTGCGGACTCGGGGAGGTAGCCCCACATCGCGTTCAGCTCGATCGCCGGGTCGCCGCGTCCGGCGGCGCCCCAGTCGATCACGGCCGCGAGACGGCCGTCGCGGACGAGGAGGTTGCCCTCGTGCAGGTCGCCGTGGAACCAGCAGGGCTTGCCGTCGTACGCCGGCGCGGCGAGGGCGTCCGCCCACACCGCGAGCACCGCGTCGCGAGACACCTCGGCGGGGTCGGCCTTCGCGGTCCACTCCTGCACCCATGGGTCGAGCGCGGCCAGCGGGGCACCGCGCCCCTCGGTCTTCACCGGTCCGTCCATCCCGGGGACCGCGCGACACTCCCGGACGAACGAGCCCAGCGACACGGCCCACTCGTCGGGATCGAAGGTCTCCCGCGTCGGGTTGTCGCCCTCGATCCACGGCACCACCGTCCAGTGCCACGGGTAGCCCTCGCCGGGCTGCCCGAGCGCGACCGGCGCGGGGATCGGCAGCGTGAGGTGCGGCGAGATCCGCGGCAGCCACTCGTGCTCCTGCAGCGCCGACTCGGCGGCCCAGTGGATCCGCGGCATCCGGACCAGCAGGTCGTCGCCGAGGCGGAACAGCTGGTTGTCGGTGCCGATCGGCGGCAGCCGGCGCAGCGGCAGCCCGGCCCACTCTGGCTGCTGGGCGTCCACCAGGCGGCGTACGGTCCCGTCGTCGATCGCGATCTCGTCCGCGTGCATCCCACTCATCGGACAGCAACGTAGTACCGGCGAGTAGGTTTGGTCGTGTGAGTTTCCTGCGCCGCCAGGCCATCGTCGCCGCCCTGACCGCCAACGCCCTCCGCCCGCCCCGCGGCCAGCGGAGCGGGCTCGCCGCCTTCCCGGCCGGCTGGCTCTTCGGCGAGAGTGCCCCGCAGATGCTGGCACTGACCGCGCTCGACGCCGCGACGCACCTCACGAAGGGCCGCCGCACGGGCTGGAAGGCCAAGGCGGGCCTCGCCCTGGCCGGTGCCAGCGCGCTCGGCCTGACCCACATCGTCCGGCAGAGCCGCCAGGCCCGGGACGGCTTCGAGGACGCGCTCGTCGAGGGCCTCGGCGTCGACTACGTCGAGCAGCTCGACGAGGTCCCCTCGCCCGCCGACCTCGCCACCCCGTGGCGGCGGCTCGCTCGCCCCTTCAGCTTCGCCGACGACGCGGTGAAGGTGATCAGCAACCTGCCCTACACCGAGGCCGGCCGCCGCGGCCACCTCGACATCTACCTGCCGGCCGGCGAGGACGCGATCAAGGACGCCCCGGTCCTGCTCCAGGTCCACGGCGGCGCGTGGATCCTCGGCCAGAAGGAGCAGCAGGGCCGCCCGCTGATGAACCAGATGGCCGCCAAGGGCTGGGTGTGCGTGGCGATCAACTACCGCCTCTCCCCCCGCGACCCGTGGCCGGCGCACATCGTCGACGTGAAGCGCGCGATCGCGTGGGTCAAGGACAACATCGCTGACTACGGCGGCGACCCCGACTACGTCGTGATCACCGGCGGCTCGGCGGGCGGCCACCTCGCCGCACTGGCCGCGCTGACGCCGGGCGACCCGGAGTTCCAGCCGGGCTTCGAGGACGCCGACACCAGCGTCCGGGCGGCGGTGCCGTTCTACGGCGTCTACGACTTCGCCGGCTCGACCGGCCTGACCAACGCGATCGCGATGCGCGACACGTTCCTGGGCCCGCGCGTCCTGAAGACGACGTGGCAGGACGCTCCCGAGGTCTACGAGGCCGCCTCCCCGATCCTGCGCGTCACCCCGGACGCACCCGACTTCTTCGTCATCCACGGCGACCACGACAGCCTGGTGTCCGTCGACCAGGCGCGGATGTTCGTCGCCGAGCTGCGGCGCACGTCGACGAGCTCGGTGGTGTACGCCGAGGTGCCGGGCGCCCAGCACGCCTTCGACGTCTTCCACTCCATCCGCAGCGCTCACGCGGTTCGTGCGGTCGACCGCTACCTGTCCTGGCACTGGAACACCTGGCGACACGGCCTCGAGGCCGACAGCGGCGTCGAGCCCGAGCAGGTCGCCGAGCTCGACGACCGTGCAAGCTAGCCGGCCTGCGTGATGAAGCCGACCTGGTTGCCCGCCGGGTCGGTCATCAGCGCCAGCGAGGTGCCGCCGCCGACCTCCCTCACGGGACGTACGACGGTCCCGCCGGCCGCCTCGACCTCGGCGACCTTCGCGGCCAGGTCGTCGGTCTGCCAGTAGACGACGGGTCCGGCCATCCGGTCCCGCTCGCCGTTGGGGTTGAGCCCGATCTCCTGGCCGTCGAGGTTGAAGCCGACGTAGTAGGGCGTGTCGGTGTGCGGCTCGGTGCCCCACGCGACCGTGTAGAACGCGGTGGCGGCGGCGAGGTCGGGGGTCGGGATGACGATGGTGTGGTTGCTCATGACTGCTCCTCGGGGTGTGGTGGTGACTTCACCTGACCTGACGAGTGGGCGCGTCCGGGTGTGACCGGGTGGGAGAACTAGGCTCGCGTCCCGTGATGCCCGCCGACCTCCTCGCCCACGCCCGCGCCGCGAAGGGCTTCATGCCTGAGGACGAGGGCGAGATGCTGCACCGCCAGGCGCGCGAGCGCCTGCCGCACGGTCCGGCGCTCGAGGTCGGCACCTACTGCGGCAAGTCCGCGATCTGGCTCGGCGCCGCCGCGCGTGAGGTGGGCGGCACGGTGTTCACGGTCGACCACCACCGCGGGTCGGAGGAGAACCAGGCCGGCTGGGAGCACCACGACGACTCCCTCGTCGACCCCGACCTCGGCCTGATGGACACCCTCCCGACCTTCCGGCGCACCATCGCCGACGCCGGCCTCGAGGACCAGGTGGTCGCCGTCGTCGGCCGGTCCGACACCGTCAGCCGCTGGTGGCGTACGCCGCTGTCGTTGCTGTTCATCGATGGTGGCCACGGCGTCGAGCCCGCTCGCACCGACTTCCGCGGATGGGCGCACTGGGTGATGGCCGAGGGCCTGCTGGTCATCCACGACGTCTTCCCCGATGCCGCCGACGGCGGACGGCCGCCCTACGAGGACATCTACCTGCCCGCCCTCGCCAGCGGCGCTTTCACCGAGGTGGAGGCGGTGGGTTCGATGCGGGTGCTACGCCGGACGGCCGGTGGCGCCGGCGACCCGCTCTGAGGCGCAGCCGCACTCGAGCCCGATCTCGGCGAAGTCCGGCGCCAGCGTCGTGCCGCGCATGATGTCCGCGCCCGGGGTGCCCTCAGACAGGGCGTCGACGGCGAGGATGACCGCCGCGGCCGTGTAGGTGGTCTGTTCCACGGGCCAGTTGACGCCCTCCGGGAAGACGTAGCCGGTCCAGTACGAGCCGTCGTCGGCGCGCAGGTGCTGCATGTCGGCCAGCAGCCGCAGCGCGCGCTCGCGGTCGCCGAGGGCCTCCAGCGCGAGCACCAGCTCGCAGGTCTCGGCGCCGGTCACCCACGGGTTGGCGGACACGCAGCGGATGCCCAGGCCGGGCTCGACGAAGGTGTCCCACCGCTCGGCCAGCAGGTCGTACGCCGCCGCGCCGCGCACCGCCCCACCGAGGACCGGGTAGTACCAGTCCATCGAGAAGGTGGACTTGTCGAGGAAGAGGTCGCGGTGCTCGCGCAGCGCGTGGCCGAGCCGGCCGCCGGCCAGCTCCCACTCGACCTGCGGCTCCCCGACCAGCTCGGCGAGCGCGACCCCGGCGCGCAGCGAGTGGTGGATGCTCGACGAGCCGGCGAGGAGCGCCTCCTCGTTGACCTTCGCGGGCGCGCCGTCGTGCCACTCCTGCGACCACGCGACGCCACCGAACGGCAGCTGCATCGTCACCACGAAGTCCAGCGCCCGGCGCACCGTCGGCCACATCCGGCGCACGAACACCTCGTCGCGGGCGACCAGCCAGTGGTGCCAGACGCCCACCGCGACGTAGGCCGACATGTTGGTCTCGCCGGAGTGGTCCTCCACGACACCGCCGACGATCTTCATCGGCCACGATCCGTCGGCTCGCTGCGTCCCGCGGACCCACGCGTACGCGCGCTCGGCGGCCGCGTGCTCGCCGCCGACCATCAGTGCCATCGCCGACTCGACGTGGTTCCAGACGTCGGTGTGCTCGCCGACCGACCACGGGATCGCTCCCGAGGGCTCCTGGGCAGCCGCGATCGTGGCGGCGGTCTGCTCGACCTGGCCGCGCGTCAGGATGTCCTCGATCGCGGGGGTGGCTCCCATCAGTCGGATGCCGCCGGCTTGGTGAAGTAGAGCACCATGCTCTTGCCGATCAGCGGGTCGAGGACCTTGCCCGCCACCTGCAGCGCCCGCGGGTTCTCCATGATCTCCCAGACCAGCAGCTTGTGGTACGCCCTGGCGAGCGGGTGGTCGTCGTTGGTCACGCCGACGGCGCACTTGATCCACCAGTAGGGCGAGTGGAGGCCGTGCGCGTAGTCCTTGCCGGTGAAGGTCATCCCGGCCTTGGTGACCTTGTCGACGAGCTCCTCCTGCGTGTAGATCCGGATGTGGCCGCCCTCGACGTTGTGGTAGTCCTCGGACAGCTTCCAGTTGACGATCTCGGGGAACCACCGCGGCACGCTGACCGCCAGGGTGCCGCCGGGACGCAGCACCCGCACCAGCTCGTGGATCGCCTGGATGTCGGCGGGGATGTGCTCGAGCACCTCGGCCGCGACGATCCGGTCGAACTCGCCGTCGGCGAACGGCAGGGCGAGGGCGTCGCCCTCCTTCACGTCGGCCTCGGCGCCGGCCGGCACCTCGCCCGCGTCGCGCATCGCGGCGAACCACTCGCGCACGGTCGCCAGCTCGTCGGCGTCCTGGTCGAAGGCGATGACGTCAGCACCGCGCTTGTACATCTCGAACGCGTGGCGGCCCGCGCCGCAGCCCATGTCGAGCACGCGCTCACCCGGCCGGAGGCCGAGCCGGTCGAAGTCAACGGTCAGCACGGTGGTTCTCCTTGTCACGCCTGTAGTCGGCGATGGTCTCCTCGTAGGCGGCGGCGGTGGCCTCGGCCACGGCACGCCAGCTGAACAGCTCCTCGACCCGGGCGCGGCCACGCGCGCCCATCGCCGTACGCCGCTCGGGGTCGTCGAGCAGCGCCGCGAGTGCCTGCTCCAGCTCGCCGACGTCACCCGGCGTCACCAGGTCGGCGCACTCGCCGTCGGGGCCGACGACCTCGGGGATCGCGCCGGCGCGCGAGACGACGAGCGGGGTCGCGCAGGCCATCAGCTCGGCGGTCGGCAGCGAGAAGCCCTCGTAGAGCGACGGCACGCAGGCGACCTCGGCCGAGCCCATGACCCGGACCAGCTCCTCGTCGCTCACGCCGTTGACGAACTCGACCCGGTCGGCGATGCCGAGCTGGTCGATGAGCTGCTCGGTGCGCCCGCCCGGCTCGGGACGGGTCACCAGCACCAGCGAGACCTCGCGCTCGACGCCCAGCTTGGCGAAGGCCTCCAGCAGCGTCGCGATGCCCTTCATCGGGGCGTCGGCGCTCGCCATGGCGAGGATGCGACCGGGCACGCGCGGCTCGGTGGGCGGCGCGAAGACGTCGTCGACGCCGAGCAGGATGGTCTGCAGACGGGCCGGGTCGACGCCGAAGTCGCGGGCGACGTCGCGGCTCGAGGACTCCGAGGGCGTGAGCACCTTGCGGTAGCGCTTGGCGATCTTCGTCTGCATCCGGAGGAAGCCGTACCAGCGGCGCAGCGTCAGGCGCTTGCGCCAGGTCGGCGCGGTCTGCAGGTCGATCCGGCGGTCCATGGTGATCGGGTGGTGGATCGTGGCGATGACCGGGAGCCCGTAGGTCTCCAGCTCCATGATCCCGGTGCCGAGCACCTGGTTGTCGTGGGCGATGTCGAAGTCGCCGGCACGGTCCTTCATCAGCCGCGCGATGCGCGAGCTGAAGGTCTTCGGCTCGGGGAACCCGGCCGTGCACATCGTCAGGAACTCCTCGACGTCGATGCGGTCGCGGAACTCCCGGAGCCTCGGCACCCGGAACGGGTCGGGCTCGCGGTAGAGGTCCAGGCTCGGCACCTCGGTCAGCGTCACGCCCTCGTCGAGCACGGGGTACGGCTGCCCGGAGAACACCTCCACCTCGTGGCCGAGGCGGACCAGCTCACGGCTCAGGTGGCGGATGTAGACGCCCTGCCCACCGCAGTGGGGCTTGCTCCGGTAGGACAGCATGGCGATGCGCACGGGGACATTATGCCTACTGGCCGGTAGGGCCCTCGCGGTCAGCCTTCGCTGGAGTGGCCCGGGAAGACGTGGGCGGTCGGGTCGATGGCCACCGCGGCGTTGTTGACCGCCGTCGCCGCCTCGCCGAAGCCGACCGCGATGAGCCGCACCTTGCCGGGGTAGTCGGTGATGTCGCCGGCGGCGAAGACGCGCGGCAGGTTGGTGCGCATCGCCGAGTCGACGACGACGTGGCGCTTCTCGGTGACCAGGCCCCACTGCTGGATCGCGCCGAGGTCGGCGACGAAGCCGAGGGCGGCGACCAGCGCCTGCGCCTTGACGGTGCGGAGCTCCTCGCCGTCGACGCTGATGTCGACCTCCTCGAGGTGGCCGTCGCCGCGCAGCTCGGTGACCTGGGCGTTGGTGACGATCTCGACGGTCGAGTCCTTCACAGCGGCGACGGTGCGCTCGTGGGCGCGGAAGGCGTCCCGCCGGTGCACCAGCGTGACGGACGCGGCGATGGGCTCCAGGTGCTGGGCCCAGTCGAAGGCGCTGTCGCCGCCGCCGACGATCACCACGTCCTTGCCGGCGTACGGCGCGAAGCTGGGCACGAAGAACTCCATGCCGCGCCCGACCCAGCCGTCGCCGGCGGGCAGCGGTCGCGGGCTGAACTTCCCGATGCCGGAGGTGATGAGGACGGCCCCGGCGGTGATCCGGGTGCCGTCGTCGAGCGTCACCACGACGTCGTCCTCGCGGTGCTCGAGCGTGGTCGCCGTGCGGTCCAGCAGGTACGTCGGGTCGGCGGTGGCGGCCTGCTCCACGAGTCCCTCCACCAGGTCGCGGCCCTTGATGCTGGGGAAGCCCGCGACGTCGAGGATCGCCTTCTCGGGGTACATCGCGGTGATCTGGCCACCGAGCTCGGGCAGCGAGTCGACCACCACCACGCTCATGCCACGGAAGCCGGCGTAGTAGGCGGAGTAGAGGCCCGTCGGGCCGGCTCCGATGATCAGCAGGTCGGTCGTCACGTCGTCCACGCCGCGATCCTTCCCATCCCCGGCTCCCGCCACAAGGGTCCCCTCACAGCGCGTCCAGCTCGCTGACCAGCCAGTCGCCGTCGACGAGCCGGAGCGTGACGAGCACCCGGTCGAGGTCGAGCGTCGGCTTCTCGAGGTCCTTGCTCTCGGTGGACTGGTTCACGAACACCAGCACCCGGGCGTACGACGTGGTGGCGTGCACGAGTGCCCGGCCGACGACCTCGGCCGACACCACCCGGTGGTCGCGACGGCTCGACGTGGCGACGCCGGCCATCGTGCGGTCGTACTGGTCGAGCATGCCGCCGGTGAGCAGCGCGCGGGCCGCGGCCTTGTCGTCGGCGAGGGAGTCCCAGGACCAGCTGTAGACCCGGGCGGCCGCGTCCTCGGCCGACCGGAGGACCGTGTCGCGGACGTCGGCGGAGGCGACGGTCGCGTCCTCGGCCGCCGCGCTCGTGACGTCCGCGCCGGACGTGTCGTCGCGCTGGGTCCACAGCCAGCCGAGGGCGACGGCCGCGACCAGGACCGCCACGGCGAGCACGGCGGCGACGCGCTTCTGGGTCATCGGGTCACCTCACGAACCTCAGGCTGCTGGTGAGCCACCGGTCGCCCTCGCGCACCAGGCCGAGCTCGAGGCGGTAGTAGCGCACCTGGGGCTGCTCGGTGCGGGTGTTCGTCACGGTGCTGTTGGCGGCGACGAGCACGGTGGCCGAGTCGTCGCCGAGGTCCGAGACGCCGAGGGCGACGACCTCGCCGGCGGAGGTCGCCCGGGTTCGCGTCGCCTCCCGCGTGAGGCGCCTGCTCTGCGACTCGTACTGCTCCCGGAAGTCTCCGGTGGCACCGTCGAGCACCCGCTCGACGACGACGTCCATGGTGCGGTGGTCGACGGTCAGGAACGCCAGCGCCTCCGAGCGGGCGGCGGCGGCCACCTCCTGCTGGGCCGCGGTGAGCTCCTCGTCGGCCGACTCCGCCGACCCGGCCAGCAGGACGATGCCGGTCAGCAGGCCGGCGAGCACGACGGAGAGCGCGCCGATCAGCCAGATGGTGCCGCGTCCTCCCACGCCGCCGAACCTAGCCCAGTCGAGGGTCCCCGCGCCGCTGATCGACGTGCCTAGACTTCGTGCCCGTGAGACGGCAGATCGAGCACCTGACTGCGCACCCCTCCGCGATGCTGCTCGGGGCACAGCTCCTGCAGGTGCTGGCGTGGCCGTTCCTCGAGGGCTCCGTGGTGGGGCGCTCGTTCCTCGGCGTCATCGGGATGCTCGCCGTGGGCTCCGCGGTCCTCGCGGTCCGGCGTACGCCGAACGTGAGCCGGGTGGTGTTCTTCCTGGGCGCTCCCACGATCGTCTTCACCCTGCTGGAAGCCGTGTTCTCCGACACCGAGCCGCTCGTGCTCGTCTCGGGCCTGCTGCACGCGCCGTTCTACTTCTACGTCTCCTACGCGATGCTGCGCTACCTCTTCCACGACGACGTGATCACCACGGACGAGTACTACGCGACGGGCGCCGCCTTCACCGTGGTCGCGTGGGGCTTCGCCTACCTCTTCGCGGCCGTGCAGGTCGTGTGGCCCGACTCCTTCTCCAACGCCGGCGGCTTCGACCACACCTGGTTCGAGCTGCTCTACCTGTCGTTCTCGACCCTGACCAGCGTCGGACTGTCCGACATCGTCGCGGTCGGCGCCCAGGCCCGCTCGATCCTGATGGTCGAGATGATGGTCGGCGTGTTCTACATCGCGATGGTGGTGGCCCGCATGGTCGGGCTCACCATGATGCGGCGCCGCTGAGCGGCTCAGCCCTCCCAGCCGGCGGGGCGGTCCTTCCTCGGCAGCTTCGAGACCACCAGCCGGTAGGACTCCTCGACGGCCTCGACGAGCTCCTCGTCGGGGATCGCGCCGCCGAAGGCGAGGTCGTTCCACCCCGACCGGCCGATGTACGCCATCACGCTGGCGTCGTCGGGGTAACGGTGCAGCCACTCGTCGGCCACCTCGCGCGTCGCGCCGGCCTTCACGCCCACGCCCCCGGCGCCGAGGAACGCGAAGATCTTGCCCTTCTCGCCCGGCCCGACCTTGAAGACGGGGTGCTCGTGGTCCCACGGGTTGTCGGGCCAGGCGCCGGGGAAACCCGCGCAGACCTCCTGCATCCGCCTGACGTCCACGCCGCTCCCCCGTCCGGGTCAGTCCTCGTCGTCGTCCTCGTCGTCGTCGTCGAGGAGACCCTCTCGCTCGGCAGCCTCCACGATCCGGCGCACGTTGTCGATGGCTCCGCAGTCGGCGTCGAGCTGCGCGTTGCGCTCGATGGCGAAGGCCTCGCCGAGCTCGGCCCGGACCTTCTCGCCGACCTCCTCACGCGCCGGGTTGAGGATGGTGAGCTCCTCCTCGGTGAGGTGGTGGTTGAGCGCGGTGGCCAGCTCCTCGACGGCGTCGTCGAAGGCCTGCGTGTCGGTGCCCTTGAGCTCGAGGACCTTGAGCATCGCCTCGTGCCCCTCGGCGTGCTCCTCCTCGCCGTGCTCGGCCTCGTGCGCGGTGATCGCGTCCTTGCGGCGCAGCTTGGGGTAGACGTGCTTCTCCTCCGCCTCGGCGTGCGCGACGTGCAGCGCGGCGAGCGCCTTGCGCACGGCGTCGCGGTCGGACGTGCTGTCCCGCAGCTGGCGCATCAGCGCCTCGAAGCGGCGGTGGTCCTCGAGGATCAGGTCGATGACGTCGCCCGACACCGGGCGACCGAGGTCGATGGGAGTGCTCATGGGACGACGCTAGCCGCGGCCGCGTCGCCGGAGGATCACCCCTGCGGGTCACACCAAGGTCCATGTTTGCGGCGTGTGGCTTCCCCCAGGGCCCCGGACTCCCTAGGGTCAGGCCCGGTGCGTCTGCCGCGGGGGCAGGCGACGACAACCAGGGGGTTACTTTCGCATGTCCATGTATCGACGAATGGCCGGTGCCGTGGCCGTCAGCCTCGCGGCCGGCGCCATGGCCGTCACCGCCCAGCCGGCGCAGGCCGCCAGCGCCACCGAGGGCTTCGACAACGTCGCAGCCCTGACGACCTGGAAGGTCGTGAACCTCAGCGAGCCCACGGCGACGACGCCGAAGCCCTCGTGGTCCCAGGGCGACGCGTCCAGGTTCGCGGCACACGCCGGCGCCACGAACTCCTACGCCGGGGTGAACTACAACAGCGGCGGGGCCGACGTCAGCACGTGGCTGATCATGCCGCAGCAGACCAGCCTGTCCAGCACGGACGTCCTCAACTTCTGGTCCCGGTCCGAGGGTGGCAACTACCCGGACCGCCTCGAGGTCCGGATGTCGACCAACGGCTCGTGCAGCCCGGGCACCACCACCGACGGCGTGGGTGACTTCACCACGCTGATCGGCGGCATCAACCCCGGGCAGGCCGTCAACGGCTACCCGACCGCGTGGACGCAGTACAACCTCCCGCTGACCGGGCTGAGCACGACGAACGTCTCCGGCTGCCTCGCGTTCCGCTACTTCATCAAGGACACCAGCAAGGCCGGCCAGTACATCGGCATCGACTCGCTGACCTTCACCGACAGCGCCTCGACCGCCTGCACCACGGCGAACGCGACGGCCACGTCGGCGCAGGCCACCGCCACCGCGGCGTCGGCCCAGGCCACGTCGGCCAAGAAGGTCTACAAGAAGGCCAAGAAGAAGCTCAAGAAGGCCCGCAAGGCGCTGAAGAAGGCCACCCGGTCCGAGGTCGCCAAGGCCGAGAAGAAGGTCAAGAAGAAGCTGAAGGCGAAGAAGAAGGCCAAGAAGAAGTACAAGAAGGCGAAGACGGCCTTCGCCTCCGCCCAGACGGCCCTCGCGACGGCGCAGACCGGCGTCACGAGCAGCTGTCCCTGATCCACCCTCACCGACGGCGGACGGGTCATCCCGTCCGCCGTCGGCGCGCCGTGCCTACGATGGGCGTCGTGCCAGGCATCGAGGTGTGGAGCCAGTTCGACCACGACCCACGCAACTCCGCCAATGCGCCGATGCGCGCCTCGGACAAGGACCGCGCCGTGATCGAGACGGTGCTCGCCGACGCCTTCGCCGAGGGCCGGCTCACCCGGGCCGAGTACGACGAGCGCGCCGACGCTGCGCTGGCCAGCCGGACCCTGGGCGACCTGGTGCCCCTCGTCGCCGACCTCCCGGTCGCGGCGAGTGCCCCGTCGACGCCATCGGTGGTCGACGAGGCCAACCGCGCCTACGTCACCGAGCGCCGTCAGGCGATCTGGGGGTTCCTGTCCGCGTCGATCGTCTGCTGGGTGATCTGGTTCGCCACCGGGATGGACTTCCCGTGGCCGCTCTTCGTGATGCTCGGCACCGGGCTCAACGCCGGACGCGTCATCTTCATGAAGGACGAGATCATCGGCGCCGAGAGGGCCCGCCTCGAGAAGAAGCAGCGCAAGGAGCTCAGGAAGCGCGAGGACGACGCGTAGGCCCGCTCGTCACTTGGTGGCTTCCATCATCTGCCTGAGCTCCCTCTTGAGCTCGGAGATCTCGTCGCGCAGGCGCGCGGCGACCTCGAACTGGAGCTCGGCGGCAGCGTGCTTCATCTGCTCGGTGAGCTCCTGGATCAGCTCGGCGAGGTCGCTGCTCGGGATGCCGGCGGTGTCGGGTGCGTCGTGGTGGATCCGCGACAGCGCAGGCGTGGGCGACTTGCCGGCCTTCACGCCGCCGGCACGCCCCTTCTGGCCGACGTCGGCCCAGGTCTTGAGCAGCTCCTGGGTGGTCTCGTCCTCGCGGGCGAGCATCTCGGTGATGTCGGCGATCTTCTTGCGCAGCGGCTGCGGGTCGATGCCGCGCTCGGTGTTGTAGGCGACCTGGATCGCGCGACGACGGTTGGTCTCGTCGATCGCCGCCTCCATCGACGGCGTGATCTTGTCGGCGTACATGTGGACCTGGCCGGACACGTTGCGCGCGGCACGGCCGATGGTCTGGATCAGCGACTTGTCGGAGCGCAGGAAGCCCTCCTTGTCGGCGTCGAGGATCGCCACCAGCGACACCTCGGGGAGGTCGAGGCCCTCGCGGAGCAAGTTGATGCCGACGAGGACGTCGTACTCGCCGAGGCGCAGGTCGCGCAGCAGCTCGATCCGCTTGAGGGTGTCGACCTCGGAGTGGAGGTAGCGCGTGCGGATGCCGGCGTCGAGGAGGTAGTCGGTGAGGTCCTCGGACATCTTCTTGGTCAGCGTGGTGACCAGGACCCGCTCGCCCTTCTCCGCCCGCGACCGGATCTCGTGGATGAGGTCGTCGATCTGTCCCTTGGTGGGCTTCACCACGACCTCGGGGTCGACCAGGCCGGTCGGGCGGATGATCTGTTGGACCGTGTTGTCGACGCCGCCGACGCGGTCGAGCTCGTAGTTGCCCGGGGTGGCCGAGAGGTAGACCGTCTGGCCGATCCGGTCGACGAACTCGTCCCACCGCAGCGGACGGTTGTCCATCGCGCTCGGCAGCCGGAAGCCGTGGTCGACCAGGTTGCGCTTGCGCGACATGTCGCCTTCGTACATGCCGCCGATCTGCGGCACCGCGACGTGGGACTCGTCGACGACGAGCACGAAGTCCTCGGGGAAGTAGTCGAGGAGGGTGTTGGGGGCGCTGCCGCGGGTGCGTCCGTCCATGTGCATCGAGTAGTTCTCGATGCCCGAGCACGAGCCGACCTGCCGCATCATCTCGACGTCGTAGGTCGTGCGCATGCGAAGGCGCTGCGCCTCGAGCAGCTTGCCCTGCTTCTCGAAGGCGGCCAGCTGGTCGTCGAGCTCGAGCTCGATGCCCTTGATCGCCCGCTCCATCCGCTCGGGGCCGGCGACGTAGTGGGTCGCGGGGAAGACGTGCAGCTCGGTGTCCTCGGAGATCACCTCGCCGGTGATCGGGTGGAGCGTCATCAGCCGCTCGATCTCGTCGCCGAAGAACTCCACGCGGACCGCGAGCTCCTCGTAGACCGGGAAGATCTCGAGGGTGTCGCCACGCACGCGGAAGGTGCCACGGGTGAAGGTCATGTCGTTGCGGGTGTACTGGATCTCCACCAGGCGCCTCAGCACGGAGTCGCGGTCGTGCTCCTCGCCGACCTTGAGCCGCAGCATGCGGTCGACGTACTCCTGGGGGGTGCCGAGGCCGTAGATGCAAGACACCGTCGAGACCACGATCGTGTCGCGGCGGGTGAGCAGGCTGTTGGTCGCGGAGTGACGCAGCCGCTCGACCTCCTCGTTGATCGAGGAGTCCTTCTCGATGTAGGTGTCGGTCTGGGGGACGTAGGCCTCGGGCTGGTAGTAGTCGTAGTAGGAGACGAAGTACTCGACTGCGTTGTCGGGGAACAGCTGGCGCAGCTCGTTGGCGAACTGCGCGGCCAGCGTCTTGTTGGGCTGGAGCACCAGGACCGGTCGCTGGAGCTGCTCGGCCACCCAGGCGACCGTGGCGGTCTTGCCGGTGCCGGTCGCGCCGAGGAGCACGACGTCCTTCTCCCCACCCTGGATCCGCCCGACGATCTCCTTGATCGCCGCCGGCTGGTCGCCGGAGGGGTCGTAGTCGGAGACCACCTTGAAGGGGGCCACCCGGCGCTGGAGATCGGTGACTGGACGCATGCGTCGAGCCTACGACGCGCCACCGACAACGGGTCCTGACGTGTCCTACGCTCGCACCGTGCCCGACCCGAGCCAGCCGCCGGACCGCGTGCTCGACCTGTTCGCGGCCGAGGGCGTCCTGGAGCGCCTCGAGGGCGGGCAGGGCACCAGCTGGCGGGCCGGTGACCTCGTCCTCTCCCCCGGGCACGACGAGTCGGAGGCCTGGCTGGCGCCGGTCCAGGCGCGGCTCGCGGTGCGGCTCGACGAGCAGTCGCCGCGCTCCGTCCGGCTCGCGCTGCCCGTGCCCGCGCGCGACGGCAACCTGACCGTCGACGGCTGGGCGGCCACCCGCTTCGAGCCCGGCACGACGCACTGCCGCGACCTCGGCGTGCTCCGGGCCACCGCGCACCTCCTCCACGCCCACCTGGCGAGCGCGGTGCCGTCGCGACCGGCGGGGCTCGACGCGCAGACCGATCGCTGGGGCCGGGCGGACCACCAGGCGTACGACGCCGACGCGGCGCTGCAGGCCGCCACCGACCGGCCGGAGCCGGGCCTCGGCGACCTGGTCGGACGGCTCGTCGCCGGGCTCGAGCCGGCCGACCTCGGACGCGAGCAGCTCGTCCATCGCGACCTCGCGGGCAACGTGCTGCTCGACGCGTCCGGCGTACCGCTCGTCATCGACCTGTCCCCCACCTGGCGCCCACCGCTGTGGGCCGAGGCGGTCTGCGTCCTCGACGCCGTGCTGTGGCTCGGTGCACCCGCCGGGGCGCTCGACGCCTGGCGCTCGGGCACGGAGCGGCAGGCGATGCTGCGGGCCGTGCTGTTCCGCGTGCTGTCGGACCGGCCGTGCGACGTGGAGCGCTACGCGGCCCTGGCCCTGGCCTGAGGGCCTACGCTGCCGTCATGGTCGACGGGGACGCAGCGGACAGCGGACGACGCACGTGGCTCTACGTCCTGGGGTTGGCCTGGGCGTTCTTCGGGCTGGTCACGATCGTCGACGGACGCCCGCTGCTCGGGTGCGCACAGCTCGTGTTGGGCGTGGCCAACCTCGCCGCCGCTCGGTCGGAACGGTTCGCGGCCTTCGCGGACGGGCCGTTGTCCAAGCGGAAGTGAGCAGCGGCCGCTGGACCGTGATCGCTAGATTGTCCGCGTGACCGCCGCCCGCCTGCTGACCACCGTTCGGCGGGGCCTGCTCGGGCTCCTCGGCCTCCAGCTCGGCCTCGCGGTCGCGCTGTCGCTCGTCGACTCCTACCGGCGGCGTGGCAAGAAGCCCAAGCCGTTCCCGGTCACCGGCCCGGCGACGGTGCCTGTCGGCGGCGGTGAGATCACGACGTACACCTTCGGGCGCGACCTGTACGACGACATGCTGGCCGCGATCGACGGTGCGAAGAAGCAGATCCTCTTCGAGACCTACATCTGGAAGGGCGACGAGATCGGGTGGAAGTTCAAGACCGCCCTCACCGCCGCGGCGGCGCGCGGCGTCGACGTGCACTGCATCTACGACGGTTTCGCCAACGTGGTCGTCTCCCCCGCCTTCAAGCGCTTCCCGCCCTCGCTGAAGGTGCTGCGCTACCCGATCTGGACCGCCGGGCTGCGCTTCTGGGACCTGCGCCGCTACGGCCGCAACCACCGGAAGATGCTGGTCGTCGACGAGGAGGTCGCCTTCCTCGGCGGCTACAACATCGGCTCTGCCTACGCCACCGAGTGGCGTGACACCCACGTCCGGATCACCGGCCCGGGCGTGTGGGACCTCAAGCGCTCCTTCGCCGACTTCTGGAACCTCAACCGCCGCCACCGGCTGCGCCGCAACGAGCGCCCGCTGCTGCTGGAGACCGCCTCGGACTGGGACCCGCAGATCAGGATCCACCGCAACATCCCGCGCCAGTGGAACTTCCCGATCCGCAGCATGTACCTCGAGGCGATCAACCGGGCCAGCCGCAACATCTGGCTCACCACGGCGTACTTCCTGCCCGACCAGGACTTCGTCGACTGCCTCGTGGAGGCGGCCCGGCGGGGCGTCGACGTACGGATCCTGCTGCCGCTGAAGTCCAACCACATCGTCGCCGACTGGATCTCGCGCGGCTACTACGGCCAGCTGCTCGGCGCCGGGGCACGGATCCTGCGGTTCAAGGACGCGATGGTGCACGCCAAGACGGCCACCATCGACGGGAGCTGGGCGACCGTCGGCACGGCCAACATCGACCGCCTCAGCCTACAGGGCAACTACGAGATCAACCTCGAGGTCATCGACCCGGCCTTCGCGGCGGTGATGGAGGAGGTCTTCGCGACCGACGAGTCCAACAGCCTCGAGCTGACGCTGGACGAGTGGGAGGCCCGCGACCTCAACCGCAAGTTCACCGAGACCTTCCTCGGCCCGCTGCGTCCCCTCCTCTGACGTCGTGACGACGGAGACCACGGGCGGCTCCCGGCTGTCCCCTCTCGCGACGCCGGCCTTCCGCTGGTTCTTCATCGGCCAGGTGGTCAACCGGCTCGGCTCGTCGATGGCCGGCGTGGCGCTGGCGTTCGCGGTGCTCGACATCGACGACTCGGCCGCCGCGCTGGGCTGGGTCACCGCCGCGTCGAGCATCCCGATGGTCGTCCTCATGCTCCTCGGCGGCGCGATCGCCGACCGGCTCCCCCGCGCCGTGGTGCTCCGCGGCTGCAACACCGTGCAGGGCGTCGCACAGGCGCTCACCGCGGTCCTGGTCATCACCGGGACCGCCGAGATCTGGCACCTCGTGGTCCTCCAGGCCGTCGCCGGGATCGTCTTCGCCGTCAGCTATCCCGCGTTCCTCGGGATGGTCCCGATCCTGCTGCCGGTCGAGGAGCGCCAGGGGGCGTTCCTGCTCATCGGCCAGGCCACGAGCGCCGTCGGTATCCTCGGACCCGCGCTCTCCGGCGTGCTCGTGGCGACGACCGGACCCGGATGGGCGCTGGGATTCGACGCGGCGACGTACCTGGTCGCGGCTGCTCTGCTCCTCCTCGTACGCCTGCCGCCCGGGGACCGCAGCACCGCCAAGCCGAGCGTCATCGGTGACTTCGTCGCCGGCTGGGCCTTCGCGCGCCAGCTCGGCTGGGTGATCCCCGCAGCGTCGTGCGCGCTGGTGTTCAACGCCCTGGTCAGCGGCGCGATCAACGTCCTCGGCCCGGTCATCGCCGACGACACGATCGGCAGCGAGGGCTGGGGCCTGGCCCGGTCGGCGCAGGCGGTCGGCGTCTTCGTTGCGGCCTTCTTCCTCGCCAAGGTCACCATCACGTGGCCGATGAAGGCGATCATGGTGGCCTTCGTCATCTGGTGCGTCCCGATGCTCGTGCTCGGCACCTACGTGGACGTGTGGCTCCTGTCCGTGGCGTTCGTCGTCGCCGGTGCCGCGCTGAGCCTCCTCGACCTCGCGTGGAACCTGCTGGTGCAGGAGAAGGTGCCCGAGGCGATGCTGTCGCGGATCATGGCGATCGACGGGTTCTTCTCCTTCGTGGCCACCCCCATCGGGCAGATCGCCGTCGGCCCTGCCGCGGTCGCCTTCGGTGCGGGCAGCGTCGAGATCGGCTGCTTCCTGATCGCCGTCGCGGTCGCCGCGTTCGCCCTGACACGGCGGCGCATCACCGACGTGCAGCTCACCGGTGCGCCGCCTCCGGAGCTCTCGACATAGCCTGCGGCCATGCCGTCCGCCCACGCCACCCTCGCGCCCCTCGTCTCCGCTGCGATCGAGAGGGCCTTCGGCGAGGAGCGACGAGGCGCGGACCCGGTGCTGCGGCCGAGCCAGTTCGCGGACCTCCAGTCCAACGCCGCCCTGCCGCTGGCGAAGGTGCTGGGCCTGCCGCCGCGCGAGGTCGCGCAGCGCATCGTCGCGGCGCTGGACGTCGAGGGCGTGTGCGACCGGGTCGAGATCAGCGGCCCGGGCTTCATCAACCTGACCCTGGCGGGCTCGTGGCTCGACTCGTCGCTCGACGCCCTCGCCGACGACCCGCGCGCGGGCGTCCCGCAGCAGGCGCCGGAGCGGGTCGTCATCGACTACTCCGCCCCCAACGTGGCCAAGGAGATGCACGTCGGGCACCTGCGCACGACGGTCGTCGGCGACGCGCTCGCGCGACTGCTCGAGCACCTCGGGCACACCGTCGTACGCCAGAACCACATCGGCGACTGGGGCACGCCGTTCGGCATGCTCATCGAGCACCTCCTCGACGTCGGCGAGGGCTCCGAGGAGGCGTTGCTCGTCGAGACCGACCCGAACTCCTTCTACCAGGCGGCCCGCCGGAAGTTCGACGACGACGCGGACTTCGCCACCCGGGCCCGGGCGCGCGTCGTCGCGCTGCAGGGCGGCGACCCCGAGACGCTGCGGCTCTGGCACGAGCTCGTCGAGCTGTCCACGCACTACTTCAACGCCATCTACTCCCGGCTCCGCATCACCCTCACCGACGCCGACCTCGCGGGCGAGTCCACCTACAACGACGACCTGGCGCGGGTCTGCGACGAGCTCACCGAGGCCGGCATCGCCACCGTCAGCGACGGCGCGCTCTGCGTCTTCCTCGACGATTACACCGGCCGCGAGGGCAAGCCGCTGCCGCTGATCATCCGCAAGTCCGACGGCGGCTACGGCTACGGCACCAGCGACCTCGCGACGGTCCGCCGCCGGGTGCGCGACCTCGCCGCCGACCGGATGCTCTACGTCATCGGCGCTCCCCAGTCGCTGCACCTGCAGATGGTGTGGGACACCGCGCGGCTGGCCGGCTGGCTGCCCGAGGGCGTCGAGCCGGTGCACGTGAAGATCGGCAACGTCCTCGGCGCGGACCGCAAGATCCTCAAGACCCGCTCCGGCGCCCCGCTGCGGCTGATGGCGCTGCTCGACGAGGCCGTCGCGACGGCGAGGGCCGCGATCGACGAGGACCGGCCCGGGTTGTCGGAGGAGGAGCGCGTGGCGCTGGCCCCGCAGATCGGCATCGGTGCGGTGAAGTACGCCGACCTGTCGGTCGCGCACGACAGCGAGTACGTCTTCGACCTCGACCGGATGGTCGCCCTCAACGGCAACACCAGCCGCTACCTGCAGTACGCCGTCGCCCGCACGCGGTCGATCTTCCGCAATGCCGGTGCCGCCACCTCAGGTGCCGTCGCCGTTACCGAGCCGGAGGAGCGTGCTCTCGGCCTGGCGCTGCTGGCGTTCGGCGACGTGGTCGCCGAGGTCGGCGAGACCCTGGAGCCCCACCGGCTCTGCACCTACCTGTTCGACCTGGCCCAGACCTACTCGGTGTTCTACGAGCGGTGCCCGATCCTCAAGGCCGAGCCACCCGTGATGGCCTCGCGCCTCGCCCTGACCGCGCTCACCCGCGACGTCCTCCTCCGCGGACTCGAGCTCCTCGGGATCGAGGCGCCCGAGGTCATGTGACCGACCGGGGCGACCGGAGCCGCAGGATCCACACCGAGACGACCGCGATCCACGCCAGCCCGACGACGTACGCCGCCGCCTGCCAGCTCGAGCGGTCGAGCACGTCGCCGTAGCGTGCCAGCGCGATGCCCTCGAGGACGACGAAGGCGACGCCGGTGAGCCCGAGCGGGCGCACCCGCTCCGCGTCGTCGATGAGCCGCGCGTGGACCGCCGCCCAGCCCAGGCCGACGAGCCAGGCGCCGACGGCCCGCCCGGTGAGCGGGGTGAGCGGCCACGACCACGCCTGCGCGGCCCACACCGGGTCGAGGAGCAGCGCGATCCCCGAGGCGAGGAGCACGACGCCGAGGCCGAGGAGCAGCCAGCGCAGGACCGCGGGCAGCGGTCGGCGCAGGCCGTCGCCGACCTCGCTGCCGACACGGGCCTGCAGCACCAGCGCGACGGCCATCGCGACGGGGACGCCGGCGTAGATGGCGAGCCAGCCCCAGGTGACGAGGCGGGCGCTGGTCGGCTGCTCGGCGCCGAGGTGGAACTTGTCGAGGTGCACCATCGTGACGACGAAGGTCAGGGTCGTGAAGACCAGCACGGTCCACACGGTCAGCCGGGCGCGCCCCCAGTCCGAGGACCGGGCGCCGGCGAGCTCGAGGACGGCGCTGGACCAGTAGGCCGCGCCGAGGAAGACCGCGGTCATCGGCACGTCGATCGTCCAGGAGAACCACTCGTCGGTGCGCGTGGTGAAGACGGTGAGCTGGAGGCCGGCCAGGAAGACCAGCAACGCGGCCACGACCAGCAGGACGCGCATCGGAAGGGCCACGGCGGCATCGCGCCGCGCGGCGTGCTGACGACTCATGAAGCCGGTTCCTCCAGCGGGTGGGCGGCGAGGTAGCCGTGGAGCGTCGCGATGACCATGGCGCCGTCTCCGACGGCCGTGGCCACCCGCTTCACCGAGCCGGCGCGCACGTCGCCGACCGCGAACACGCCCGGCAGGCTGGTCTCCAGCGGCAGCCGCATCACTCCGTCGGGCGCGGGCGTCGTGACGTCGCGACCCGTGCGGACGAAGCCGGTGCTGTCGCGCTCGAGTTCCTCGGGCAGCCACGACGTGCGCGGCATCGACCCGATGAGCACGAAGAGGCCGCCCGCAGCGACGTCCTCGGTCGGGCCCTCGCCGTGCGGGTCGCCGAGCGTGAGCCCGACCAGGCAGCCGTCGTCGACGCGTCCGCCGACGACCGCGCAGCCGTAGCGGATGGTGACGTTGCGGGTCGCCTCGAGCTGGGAGATGAGGTACTCGGACATGCTCGCCGCGAGGGACGGCCCGCGCACGACGAGGGCGACCTGGCGGGCGTAGCGCGCGAGGTGGAGCGCGGCCTGCCCGGCCGAGTTGCCGCCGCCCACGACGTACACGTCCTCCCCCGTCATCGACGGGGCCTCCGCCACGGCCGCGCCGTAGTAGACGCCGCGGCCGACCAGCGACTCGAGCTCGGGCACCTCGAGGCGGCGGTAGTCGACGCCGGTCGCGATCACGATGCTGCGCGCGCGGACCAGGCTGCCGTCGGCCATCGAGACGGTGTGGATCCCGTCGTCGGTGCCGAGGGCCTCGACCGGCCGCATGAAGGAGTACTCCGTGCCGAAGGCCCACGCCTGCTGGAAGGAGCGGAAGGCCAGGTGCGCGCCGCTGACGCCGCGCGAGAAGCCGGGGTAGTTGCGGATCAGCGACGACGTGCCGGCCTGGCCGCCCACCGCCTGCTGCTCGATCACGAGGGTCGAGAGGCCCTCGGACGACGCGTAGACCGCCGCCGCCAGACCGCTGGGGCCGGCGCCGACCACCACGACGTCGTACACCTTGTCGGGCGAGAGCGGCGTCATCAGCCCGAACGCCTCGGCGATCTCGAGGTCGCTCGGTGCGACGAGCGTGGTCGGCGGCGAGGTGAAGGACAGCATCACGACCGGGAGCTCGGGGTCCTCGAGGCCGGCGCCGGCGAGCAGTCGGGTGGCTGCCGGGCTGCCGATCTCGTAGAAGGCGACCGGGATGTGGTTGCGGCCGAAGGTGTCGCGGAGGACGTGGGTGCGCTCGTCACGCTGCTCGCCGACCAGCCGGACCGCCTCGAAGCCGATGCCCTGGGCGAGGTGCCAGTCGTCGAGGGCGTCGGAGATCGTGCCGTGGAACTCCTCGTCGCGCTGGCGCTCCGGCCGCAGCAGCAGCAGCTCGGCATGGCCGTGCGCGATCGCGGAGAAGACCTCGTGCGTGCTCCCGAAGTCACCCCAGATCGCGGCGATCGCACGCTTCGCGGAGGGGTGCAGGTTGTACGCCCGACGCAGGAAGTCGAGCCCGTCACGGTCGTCGGGGCCGTAGCACCCGATCACGAGCGCGACCTGGCGGCCCCACCGGCGCAGCCCCTCGAGCACCGCACGGGCGTGCGCGTAGCTCGCGCACACCACGACCTCGTAGTCGGCGCCGTACCTGCGCCGGAGCTCCCCACCGATCACGTCACGGGACGTCTCGTCGGTCGTGGCCAGCAGCAGGACAGGATCGACGTCGCTCATGCGGCCTCCCTCAAAGCCCTGACATCGGCATCGACGCTACCCTCGCCTCACGGGGCTGGCGACTCCATTTCTGGGGAGCAGGGTCACCGGGTGGGCAGGTGCGTGGGCACGCTCATCCGCGGGCCACGGCGGGGCCGCTCCCGTCCGCCGGCCATCGCCATGGCCGCCGCGCGGCCGCGTTGGGGACGGTAGGGCTCGAGCAGCTCGGCCATCTCCTCGTCGGTGATGTCGTGGCCGAGCAGGGCCCATCCGACCCAGTTGGCGAGGTGGTAGTCGCCGAAGCTGACCGCGTCGGGGTCGCCGAGCGCACGCTGGCGGACCTCCGCGCTGGTCCACACCCCGATCCCGCGGACCGACCGCAATCGCCGGTCGGCCTCCTCCGCGGACACCTCCGCGACCCGCTCGAGGGAGGACGCCAGCCGGCAGGCGGTCACCACCGTGCGCGACTGCGCGGGCTGCACGCCGAGGCGCAGCCACTCCCAGCTCGGGATCCTCGCGATCGTGTCGGGGGTCGGCTGGAGCATCAGCCGCAGCGGGGCGACCGGGCCAGGGGCGGGCTCGCCGTGGCGGCGGACCAGCTCGCGGAACGAGCCGAACGCCTGCTTGCCGGTGACCTTCTGCTCGAGGATCGACGGCACGAGGGACTCCATCACCAGGCCGGTCGCGCCGATGCGCCAGTGCCGGTGGCGCTTGAGCCCCTCCTCGACCTCCGGGTGGTGGGCGACGAAGCCGGTCGGGTCGTCGTCGGCGCCGAGGAGCCGGGGCAGCCGGTCGAGCGCCCACTCGGCCCCGGCGCCCCACGCGCGGGCGTGCACGTCGCCGCTCGACGGCCGCTGGTGGACGCAGAGGCTCGCCGGGCCGATCGGCGTACGCATGGCGCGCCAGATGCGGCCCGACTCCTCGTGGCGCTGGGTCGGGTCACCGGCACCGCGCCGCTGCGGACGCAGCACCTGCGCCACCGAGCAAGGCCAGTCGGGCACCCAGGTGCGGGTGCGCTCGCCGACGGTGGAGGGGGCCATGGGTGCGACGTTAGACGAGACCACCGACTAGGTTGCGCCCCATGGGCGACTCATCGAACAAGCGTGACCTCGAGACGGGCATCCAGCAGGACTTCTCACGGTCGATGTCCTACGGCGACTACCTCCGCCTCGACGTGCTCCTCTCCGCCCAGCAGCCGCTGTCCGACCCGCCGCAGCACGACGAGCTGCTCTTCATCGTCCAGCACCAGACCAGCGAGCTGTGGCTCAAGCTGATGATCCACGAGCTGCGCTCGGCGCGGGCCCTGCTGCGGACCGACGACCTCTCCCCCGCGCTCAAGCGGATGGCCCGGATCAAGCACATCCAGCACACCCTCACCGACCAGTGGTCCGTGCTCGCGACGCTGACGCCTTCGGAGTACGCCGAGATCCGGCCGTTCCTGGCCACCTCGTCGGGCTTCCAGTCGGCGCAGTACCGCGAGGTCGAGTTCCTGCTCGGCAACAAGAACGCCGACATGGTCAACGTCTTCTCCCACGACTCCCGCGCCCGGGACGCCCTCGCCGAGCTGCTGCACGAGCCGTCGCTCTACGACGAGTTCCTGGCGTACCTCTCCCGCCAGGGGTACGCCATCCCCGCGCGCCTCCTCGACCGCGACTGGTCGCAGCCGCACACCACCGACCAGGACCTCGTCGAGGTCTTCGCCGGCGTGTACGCCGCTCCTGCCGAGCACTGGGGCGTCTACGAGACCTGCGAGGAGCTCGTCGACGTCGAGGACGCCTTCCAGCAGTGGCGCTTCCGCCACCTCCAGGTCGTCCAGCGCACCATCGGCCACAAGGTCGGCACCGGCGGCTCGTCCGGCGTCGACTTCCTCCGCCGGGCGCTGAACCTCACCTTCTTCCCCGAGCTCTACGAGGTGCGCACCCGCATCGGGCAGTGACGCGGGAATTCCCCGGCGCGAGTGCATCCAGCGGTGGGGTGTGACCCGAGAAGAGGGTGACCCCTGAGCAGCCGCGGCGGCTCGCGCTCCCCCGTCGGGCCGTCGCGGCGTTCCAGGTCACCGCGATGTAGCGGGTGATCCACCCGCCTCCGGTGCTTCCACGTAGACGGTCCCGCCGAGCGCGAGGAACTCGGCCGACTTCTCCGCGAACCGCTCCCGGACGTCCTGGCTGATCCGCATCGAGCAGAACTTCGGTCCGCACATCGAGCAGAAGTGGGCTGTCTTCGCGCCGTCGGCCGGCAGCGTCTCGTCGTGGAAGGACTCGGCGGTGTGGGGGTCGAGCGACAGCGCGAACTGGTCACGCCACCGGAACTCGAAACGGGCCGTGCTCAACGCGTCGTCCCAGGCCCGCGCGCCCGGGTGCCCCTTGGCGACGTCCGCGGCGTGCGCGGCCAGCTTGTAGGTGATGACACCCGTCTTCACGTCGTCACGGTTCGGGAGCCCGAGGTGCTCCTTGGGCGTGACGTAGCAGAGCATCGCGGTGCCGTGCATGGCGATCGCCGCGGCCCCGATCGCGCTGGTGATGTGGTCGTAGCCGGGCGCGATGTCGGTCGCCAGGGGGCCGAGCGTGTAGAACGGCGCGCCGTGGCACCACTCCTGCTGGAGCCGGACGTTCTCCTCGACGAGGTCGAGCGGCACGTGGCCCGGGCCCTCCACCATCACCTGCACGTCGTGCTCCCACGCCCGGGTGGTCAGCTCGGCGAGCGTGCGGAGCTCTGCCAGCTGCGCGGCGTCGTTCGCGTCGGCGACGCTGCCGGGCCGCAGGCCGTCCCCGAGGGAGAAGGCGACGTCGTAGGCGGCGAAGATCTCGCACAGGTCGTCGAAGTGCGTGAAGAGGAAGTTCTCCTCGTGGTGGGCCAGGCACCAACCAGCCATGATCGACCCGCCGCGGGAGACGATCCCCGTGACCCGCTGGGCCGTGAGCGGGACGTGCCGCAGCAGCACGCCAGCGTGGATGGTCATGTAGTCGACGCCCTGCTCGCACTGCTCGAGCACCGTGTCCCGGAAGACCTCCCACGTGAGCTGGTCCGCGTCGCCGCCGACCTTCTCGAGCGCCTGGTAGAGCGGGACGGTCCCGATCGGGACGGGTGAGCTGCGGAGGATCCACTCCCTCGTGGTGTGGATGTCCTCGCCGGTGGACAGGTCCATGACCGTGTCCGCGCCCCACGTCGACGCCCAGGTGAGCTTGTCGACCTCCTCCGCGATGCTGCTGGTGACGGCGGAGTTGCCGATGTTGGCGTTGACCTTCACCAGGAACCGACGACCGATGATCATCGGCTCGGACTCGGGATGGTTGACGTTGGCGGGGATGATCGCGCGCCCGGCAGCCACCTCGTCGCGCACCAGCTCGACGGCACACCCCTCGCGCGCGGCGACGTACTCCATCTCCGGGGTCACGATGCCGCGGCGTGCGTAGTGCATCTGGGTGACGGTGCGGCCCTCGCCCGCTCGCCGCGGTGCCTGCCGACGCCCCGGCCACTCGTCGCGGGCGCTCCCGCGGCGCACGGCCGAGCGGCCGTTGTCGAGCAGGCGGGGCTGCCGTCCCTCGTACTCCTCGGTGTCCCCGCGGCCCGCGATCCAGTCCGCACGGAGCGCGGGCAGCCCGGTCTCCGGTGGCGCCCCCGGGCCAGAGGTGCAGTAGCGGTCGAAGGTCTCGCCGTTGGTGAGGTGGACGCGGGTGACGGGGACGCCGAGCGGCCCGACGAGCACGCGCTGGTGGGACGGGTGGACGGTGGTGGGGTCGGTGGTGGGGTCGGTCGTGGGGTCGGTCATGCGGGCTCCTCCTGGTGGGGTGCGGATGGTGGGTTGTCGGATGCCGGGGCGAGGTGGGAGACGGGGCCGCGGCCACGGCCGAGGCACCAGTCGCGGCTCTGCTCGAGACGCCCGGTGACGTACGCCGCCGCAGCCTGCGCCGCGGGCACGAGGTCGGCGCCGTGCGCGACCCGGGCGGCCAGCGCGCTGGCGTACGTGCAGCCGCTCCCGTGGTCCGCGCTGGTCGTGACGGCGCGGTGCGACAGCGCCACTGGGCGACCGCCGGGCTCGCACAGCCAGTCGGTGCAGTCCGCGACGTCGCTGCCGGGGCGCCACTCCGGGCCGCCGGTCAGCACCACGGCGGGGCCAAGGTCGGCGAGGCGCTCGGCCAGCTCGCGCGCGGGTGCCTCGCGTCCGGCGAGGACCCGGGCCTCGACGAGGTTGGGGGTGGCGATCGTCGCGGCCGGGAGCAGGTCGTCGCGGTACGCCGCGACGACGGCAGCGTCGCCGAGCACCGCGCCGCTCGTCGCCACCAGCACCGGGTCGACCACCAGCGGCAGGTGCCCGAGCCGGTCCGCGACCAGTCGTACGACGTCGGGCGAGCCGAGCATCCCGGTCTTGACCACCGCCACGGGCAGGTCGTCGAGCACCGCGTCGAGCTGGTCGGCGACGGCACCGACCGGGAGGGCGTGGACGGCGCGGACACCGGAGGTGTCCTGGGCCGTCACGGCCGTGACCGCGCAGGCGCCGTGGCAGCCGTGGTGGCCGATCGTCGCCAGGTCGGCGGCCAGGCCGGCGGCGCCACCGCTGTCGGTGCCGGCGACGGCGAGCACGACGGGCGGGGTCAGCACCGGAGAACCCGTAGGAGCGCCTCGACGACCCCGGCCGGGTCGGCGGCCCGCATCACGGCTCCCATGACGGCGACGCCGTGGGCGCCAGCCTCGACCGCAGCCGCAGCGTTGCGGACGTCGACGCCCGCCAGAGCCAGCACCGGGACGGGGTGCGCAGCGAACGCCGTCGCCGGCAGCGGCGGGCCGTGGCCCGGCTTGCTCGCGCTGGTGGCGTACGGCGAGAGCGTCGCCCACGACGCGCCCTGCTCGGCCGCGCGGGCGACGGCGGCGGCCGAGTGGCACGACCGTCCCCACGGGCCGTCGGACGGCACCACCTGGTCGGCGGCGAGGTGCGTCCCGTCGGCCGCCTCGTCGGGGATCCGCGAGGAGATCACCGTCAGTCCGTCGATGGCGGCGAGCTCGGCGACGAGCGCACGGCGGGCCACCGGGTCCACGTCGTGCTCGCGCACCACCACGGCGGTGAGCCCGGCGCCGGCGCACTCCCGCACCGTCCGGAGGAGGCCGCGCCCCAGGCTCAGCTGGGACCGGTCGGTCAGGAGGACGAGTCGCGGGATCATGCGATGCGTCCGTCCAGGGGGCTGGCCGAGCGTGCCGTCGCGAGGCGTGGGATGCGACCGGCCCCTCGGGCGGCCGTGCCTGCTTCGACGGCGAGCCGGAGTGCGCGGGCCATCCCGACCGGGTCGGCGGCGCGCGTCACCGCGGTCGCCGCGAGCACCGCGTCGCACCCGAGCTCCATGGCGAGCGCCGCGTCCGAGGCCGTGCCGACACCGGCGTCGAGGATGACCGGCACGTCGACCGCAGCGACGACCGCCTCGATGGCGTGCGGGTTGAGGATGCCCAGGCCGGACCCGATAGGGGCACCGAGCGGCATCACGGCCGCGCAACCGGCGTCGGCGAGGCGGCGGGCGAGGACCGGGTCGTCGGTCGTGTAGGGCAGGACGGTGAACCCCCGGCCGACGAGCTCCTCGGCAGCCGCGACGAGCTCGACGGCGTCGGGGCGGAGGCTGACCTCGTCGCCGATCACCTCGAGCTTGACCCAGGTCGTGGCCAGGGCCTCCCTCGCCAGCTCGGCGGTCAGCACGGCCTCCCTGGCCGACAGGCAGCCGGCCGTGTTGGGCAGGACCGGCACCCCCGCCTCGGCCAGCAGCGTCAGCAGTCCGCCCGGCGCCGAGGTCGACGTACGCCGCACGCTGACCGTCACCAGGGCCGGTCGCGCCGCCTCGACGACGGGCGCGACCAGGTCGGGCCGCGGCAGGCCGCCGGTGCCGAGGAGCAGCCGCGAGCCCAGTTCCGTGCCGGCGATCGAGAAGGTGCTCATCCGCCGGCCACCGCGGTCACCACGTCCACGACGTCGCCGTCGGCGAGCAGGCGCGTGTCGAGCTCGCCGCGTGGCACGACCTCGGCGTTGACGGCGACGGCATGGCCGTCGGGGAGCGGACCGACGAGGTCCTGCACGGTGGTCGGGTCGGCGTCGAGGGTGACGCCATTGAGGGTCAGGTGCACTGCGGGCCTCCTGGGTCGGGTGCGGATGGGTCGGGTGCGGCTGGGACGGGTTCGGGGAGCAGCCGTCGCGGGTCGACGGCCGGATCGGGGTCGGCGCCCTCGACGGCGTCGGCGAGGAGTCGTGCCGTGAGCGGAGCGAGCAGCACGCCGTGCCTGAAGTGACCGGCGGCGAGGAAGGTCCACGGGTGGTGCGTGGGGCCGACGAGGGGCAGGTGGTCCCGGGTCGCCGGGCGGTCGCGCGCCTCGCAGGCCAGGACCTCCGCCCGGTCGAGGGCTGGGACCAGGACCCGGGCCGCGCGCAGCAGCCGCAGCACGCCTCCGGCCGTCGGGCGGGGACCGTCGTCGTGCTCCTCGACGGTGGCGCCGACGACCACCTCCCCGCCGGGGCGGGGCACCAGGTAGACCGGCTCCCCCGCCACCCATCCCCGGACCACGTGCCGCGGTGCGTCGTCCGTGCGGAGGCGCACGACCTCACCGCGCACGCCTCGCACCAGGCTCGACCACGGCTCGGGCAGCGTGGAACCCGTGGCCACGACGACGACGTCCGCCTCGCCGCGCGGCGCGCTACGACGTACCCGCGCGCCGAGCCGCAGGAGCAGCGCGGCGACCACCGACCGCGGGTCGACGGCCCGCTCCTGGAGGCGGATCCCGCCGGCCACCCGTCCCAGGGACGGCTCGAGCCGGCGCAGGTCGCCGCCGCCGAGCGGCTCCGCCTCGACGTCGAGCGACTGGAGCAGCTCGGCCTGGCGCAGCACGAGCTGCCGGTCGCCCGCGTCGTGGCCGACCAGGAGGACTCCGTCCTCGTGCAGCGGCACCCCGAGGCGGGCGGCGTACGACGGCCACAGCCGCGCGCTCGCCGCACCGAGCCGGTGGCCGTCGGGCTCCCCGTGCCACGCCTCGCCGCCGGGCGACAGCATGCCGGCGGCGACCGCCGAGGCGCCGCTGCCGGGCGCCGGGTCGACGACCACCACGTCGTGGCCCCGCGTCAGGAGCTCGTCGGCGCTCGCGAGGCCGATGATCCCGCCGCCGAGGACGTGGATGCGCATCAGCCGAGCTCCCGCACCAGCTCCTTCGCTGCCCGGACCGGATCGGGTTCGCGCCAGATCGCGCCGAGCACTGCGATCCCGTGGGCGCCGGCGGCCAGGACCCGCGCCACCCGCTCCGGAGTGATCCCGCCGATGGCCACCAGCGGCAGCACTCCGGAGGCCGCTGCCACGCCCTCGGGGCCCAGCGCAGCCGGGAGCCCGGCCTTGCTCGTGGTGTCGAAGACCGGACCGAAGCCGGCGTAGGTGGCACCCGCAGCCGCCGCGCGGTCGACCGCCGACCGGTCCCGGCAGGTCGAGCCGACGAGGAGGTGCGGTGCCACACCGGTGGCGAGGTCGACCGGCAGGTCGTCGGCACCGAGGTGGACGCCGTGGGCCTCCGTCGCCAGCGCGACGTCGAGCCGGTCGTCGACCACGACGGTCGCACCGAGCGGGACCGTCGCGGCCTGGACGATCCGGGTCAGCTCGACGAGCTCGCGCGTGGTGGCGTGCTTGTCGCGGACCTGGAAGCCGTCGACTCCCGCCTCGGCGAGACGGGGCAGCAGGGCCAGGTCGTCGGAGGACGAGACCAGGCAGAAGATGCGTGGCAGTGACACCGGAACTCACTTCCTTCGCCGGCATTACCCGGATCAGGTGCGACGGTCGGAGCGGTCCCAGCTCCCTCTCAGCCCGCTACCGCAGGCTCCCGTGTGGACGCCGAGGACGGTAGCAGACGCAGTCACCCCGCCATCTCCTTGACGGCCCCCCGCCGGCTCCGCTGCACTCGGACGAGCCAGTCCGACAGATCCGAGCCAGCATGCCCGCACGCAGCGTCGCCGTACGCGCCGTCCAGGGTGCCGTGCTCAGCGTGTGGCGCTACGTCCCCGACGCGATCGGCGTGTTCCGGGAGATGTCGGCCCGCAACGCCGAGATCACGCGCGCGCTCGCCACCGGGGAGCAGTCGGAGGCGGACCGCCGGAGGTTCGCGTTCGCGCGGGTCTGGTGCGCGACGGTCTTCCCGGTCTACCAGGTCGCCGACGACATCCCGGGCTACTGGATCTACCTCGAGACCTACGCCCTCACCGGCCTGCTGGGTGCGTACGCCGTCACCGCACTCATCGCGTTCGTCCTCGCGGTCGCGCTCGGGCTGGTGCAGCGCGGCATCGAGCGGCACCGGGCGGAGCTGGTCGGCCACCGGCCCGTCGACGACGACACCGACCACACCCGCTACTTCCTCGACGCGATCGTGATGAGCGCCCCGTGGCAGGTCTACCGCCGCGCCAACCTCCCGGCGCCGGACGGCCACGTCGGGCTCACGACGACGAGGCGGGTCGTCCAGTACGGCGCCGTCTACTGTGTCGTGAACACAGCCCTCTACGCCTTCGGCCGCTACCTCCCGGTCGGCGACTGGACCGGTTTCGCCATCGCCCTGGTCGCGGTGACCGCGCTGGGCGGGGCGTGGGAGGGCGTGCGCAGCCAGGTGCGCTAGTCGGCTCCGGACCCCAGCTTGGCGGAGACCTGGTCCGGGACCCGGTCGTAGTGGGCGAACGCGCGGGTGAAGGTCGCCGATCCGTGCGACAGCGAGCGCAGCTCGGCGGCGTACTTGCGCAGCTCCAGCTGGGGCACGTGCGCGCGGACCACGACCATGCCCGCCTCGTCCGTCGTCTCGCTGCCGAGGACCTTGCCCCGTCGCGCGGACAGGTCGCCCATGACGGTGCCGACGAGGGCGTCGGCCACCAGCACCGCGATCTCGTCGACCGGCTCGAGGAAGCAGGTGCCGCCGCGCGTCGCCGCGTCGCGCAGCGCAAGTCCGCCGGCGGTCTGGAACGCCATGTCGGAGGAGTCGACGCTGTGCGCCTTGCCGTCGGTGAGGGTCACCCGGAGGTCGACGGTCGGGTAGCCGGACTCCACGCCGCGCGTCATCTGGGAGCGGATCCCCTTCTCGACCGACGGGATGAACTGCCGGGGCACGGAGCCGCCGACCACCTTGTCGACGAACTCGAACCCGCTGCCCTCCGGGAGGGGCTCGACGTCGATGCTGCACACGGCGTACTGACCGTGGCCACCGCTCTGCTTCACGTGGCGACCGAGTCCGCTGGCCGGCCGGACGAAGGTCTCGCGGAGTGGCACCCGGAGCTCGACCTCCTCGACCCCGACGCCGTAGCGGGTCGCGAGCCGGTCGAGCAGCACGTCGGCGTGGGCCTCCCCCATCGTCCACAGCACGATCTGGTGGGTCTCGTCGTTGTGCTCGATCCGCAGGGTGGGGTCCTCGGCCGCAAGCCGCTGGAGGCCCGAGCCCAGCTTGTCCTCGTCGCTCTTGGTGAGGACCTTGATCGCCACCGGGAGCTGGGGGTCGGGCATCCGCCACGGCTCCAGCACCACTGGTGTCTCGACCGACGCCAGGGTGTCGCCCGTCTCCGCCCGGCTGAGCCGCCCGACCGCGCAGATGTCGCCGGCGGTCACGGAGGGTACGGCGCGCTGGGCCTTGCCGAGCGGCACGGAGAGCGACCCGATGCGCTCGTCCTCGTCGTGGTCGGGGTGGCTCGAGGTCGGGTCGCTGGCGCCCGCCCACACCGAGCGGTGCCCGGACACGTGCACGGTCGCGTCGGGCAGCACCGTCCCCGAGAACACCCGGACCAGGCTGACCCGTCCCAGGTAGGGATCGGTGGTCGTCTTGACCACCTCCGCCACCAGCGCACCCGACGGGTCACACGCGATCGCCGGGCCGGGGCCACCGGCCGGCGTGTAGACCAGCGGCAGCTGGTGCTCGAGCGGCGAGGGGAACGAGGACACGACGAGGTCGAGGAGCTCCCTCGCCCCGACGCCGCTGGTCGCGTCGACCGGGACGACGGGGTGCATGGACGCCCGGGCGACCGCGAGCTCGAGGTCGCGGAGGAGGAGGTCGGTGTCGATCGGCTCGCCGCTGACGTAGCGGTCCATCAGCGTCTCGTCCTCGGACTCCTCGATGATGCCCTCGATGAGCGCCGCCCGCTGGGCCTCGTGCCCGTGGTCCCCGGTGATCAGGCCGACGAGCTGCCCGCCGTCGTGCAGGTAGACCGGCAGCACCCGCTCGCCGAAGGCGCCGCGGGCCTGGGCCACCACGGCGTCGACGTCGGCGCGGGCGTGGTCGAGCTTGGAGACGACGACCACCCGCGGCATCCCGACGTCCGCGCACTCGCGCCAGAGGGTCAACGTCGGCTCGTCGACGCCCTCATTGGCGGCGACCACGAACAGCGCGCAGTCGGCGGCCCGCAGGCCCGCGCGCACCTCACCCACGAAGTCGACGTAGCCGGGCGCGTCGAGCAGGTTGATCTTCACGCCGTCGTGCACGAGCGGCGCGAGGGCGAGCGCGACCGAGCGGCGCTGCCGGTGCTCGACCTCCTCGAAGTCGCACACGGTGGTGCCGTCCTCGACGCTGCCGGCGCGGTTCAGCACCCCGGCCGTGACCAGCAGGCGCTCGACCAGCGTGGTCTTCCCGGCGCCCGCCGCGCCGACGACCAGGACGTTGCGGATCGACTCCGGCCCGACCGCGACCGGGGCGCTGGTCTGGCTGACATTGCCGCCACTGTCTCTGCTCACGGAGACGGCTCCTCATCGTCGACTCGGACGGGCCCGAGAGGTGTCAGCCCACTGTTCACCCGTTGAATCCGCGAGGCAAGGGCTGTCACAACCCGGCGCCGGCTGGCTGCCGGTGCCGCTGCTCACCTCGCCCGACGTGGCCGAGGACGGTCAGATCAGTCGCTGGGCCGCCCCGTACGCCGCCCCGGGTGGGGCGGCGTACGGGACTGGGAGAGGTCAGCGACGGACACGGTTCCCGTGGCCGTGCCACGCGAAGTCAGGACCGCGCGCGCCGACCTTGCGGGCCTCCTTGCGTGCCTTGTGCACCTTGGCGCTGAAGGGGTCCTTCGTCGCGCCGAAGTAGTACACGGCGTAGCTGGCCGCACCGGAGAGCTCGGTCAGGCTCTTGATCGCGCCCCCGGCCATCGCCCGCTGGGCCGCCCGCTTGGCGGCGTCGTCACCCGTCGGGGCCAGACCGTCGGCGTCGAGCGGCGGCACCCCGGTCAGGACGGTGATGAGGTTGTCGCAGATCTGGTGGTAGCACGGGTCGTACCACGAGCCTGCCGCACCGCCGTACACCTCGGCCTCCACAGCGGTCTTGACGCCCTCGGCACCGGCGAACACACCACCCGACGGGATCCCGCGGTCGGTGAAGCCGACGTAGTCGGACCGGCCGTCGAACGCCCTGCGCACGCTCTCCATCCCCTGCGCGTCGAACCAGTCGTCGAAGACCTGCTCGACCTTGCCCGAGCCCTCGGGGCCGGCCGGGTTCCCGGGGACCGCGTTGCCGTCACCGTCGTACACGCCGCGGACGTAGTTCGCCGAGGCGAGCATGTCGTAGTCGAGCATGACCGCGATCTTGTCGACCTCGGCCTGGCTCAGGCTGTGGGCGTAGTAGGTCGACCCGACCAGCCCGTTCTCCTCGGCGCCGAACCACATGAAGCGGACCTTGTTGCGCAGGTTGTAGTGCCCGCTGGCCAGCTCCTCGGCCTGGGCGAGCAGCATCGCCGAGCCCGACCCGTCGTCGTTGATGCCGGGTCCGGCCTCGACGGAGTCGAGGTGCGCACCGACCACGACGACGCGGTTCGGGTCTCCTCCGCGGGTCTCGGCGATCACCTGCGGCAGGAAGCGGTCGGTGAAGGTGCCGTAGACCTTGAAGTCGACGGTGGGGTTCTGGCCCTGCTTGTACGCCTGGAGCAGCTCGTTGCCGAGCGCGTAGCTGGTGATCACCGCGGCGATCGTCGCCGGCACGTCCGGCTGGTTGTCGACGAAGATCGGGTTCTGGCGTGCGGGGGTGTTGCCCTCGTTGTAGATGATCACGCCCGTGGCGCCGGCGGCCTGCGCCAGCGACCACTTCGTGACGAAGGCGCACGTGCCGCGCTGGACGAGTGCGACCTTGCCGGACACGCCGGAGTAGTCGGCCGCCTCGCAGCCGCTGTCGGAGCCACCCGTGGGCGGGTCGACGATGCCGCCGACCGGGAAGACCGGGGCACCTGTCAGCTCGACCGTCGGCGAGTTGGCCATCGTGATGAAGTCGGCCGTCGGCTGGTCGCTGTCCTCGGCGTCGCCGGGGACGTACGTCTTCGCGGTCGGGGCGACCTGGTTCAGCACCGGGGGCTGCGACTCCTGCCAGAACGGGAAGTTGAACATGTCGACCTTCGGCCGGTAGCCCGCGTCGCGCAGCGTCGACACGACGTAGTCGAGCGACTCCTGGTAGCCGTTCGAGAACACCTCACGGGTGTCGTCGTTCAGCGAGGCGATCCGCTGCAGTGCGACCTGGTGCCCGGTGATCTCCCGGACGGATACCCCCTTCACGAACTTCTTGGCCTGCGGACTGTTCGGGGTGACACCGTGGGATCCGTGACCCCCGTGTGCCGTGGTGACTGTCTGGACGGCGCCTGATCCGGCCGTGGCGGCCGCCGTGGCGAGCAGGACAGCAGCCGCACTCGCCGTCAGCAGCTTGGACCCAGTGTTCATCGCACTCCCTCTCGGGCTGCCGACGCACGCGTTCGACCCGATGCCGAGGGGGTCAGCCGCCGACCTTCGAATCTACGGTTGGGGCTCAGCCGCGCGACATCCCATCGATGGGGCAATTGTCGGCGGTTGCCTAGGCGCGCCGCTCGATCGTCGTCACCACACTGGTGACCGAGGGCCGCTTCGGTGTGGACGAGAAGCCGAACCGGCAGGGCGGGTCGACCGGGGCGAGTGCGCCCAGGTCGGCGCCACGCCACTCGCCGGTGATGTGCGTGACGGCCGCGACCGAGGTCGCGCCGTACCACTCCTTGCGGTCGTTGCCGGCGGTCCCGCGGGTCCGGACCCCGCGGAGCACGACGCGGGCGACGGGGTCGGCGACGGCGCACCAGGCGGGCGAGGTCGCGACGCGCCCGGGCACGAGGGCGAGGGCCGCGCCCAGCGGCGTACGTCTCCCGACTACCAGGTGCAGCGACAGCGAGGGTGTCGTCACCTGCCACCCGTCGGCGGTGTCGTCGACCGACACGGGCTCGAGGACGTGCTCGTCGAAGGAGTACGTCGCTGCGACGAAGCCGCGGACCGTCTCGTCCGGCGCCAGCAGCACGCGATGGCCGGAGGCGTCCTCGAGCATCACGTCGGCGAAGCCGCCCCACGGGGAGTCGTCCCACCGACCGACGACGACGCGCACACCGCTGGTGCTGCCGACACCGGCGATCCGGCCGGTGAAGCGCTCGCGGACGCGACCGACCCTCACGGGAGGACGAGGTCCGACGGGTCGCGGCCATCGGCCGCGAGGCCTGCGGCGACACCGGCGCGGTCCTCGTCCGAGCGGTTCTGGCTGAGCTTGGCCTTGGCCTCGACGGACTCCACGACGAGCTCGACACCGACGATCGGACGGAGGTTCTTCGCGATGTAGTCCTCGGGCGCGTCGGTGACGTGCCACCGGTCGTCGCGGGCGGCCTCGTGACGGTCGGTGAGGCGGGTGACGAGCCCGCGCACCCACGCCGGGTCGTCGTGGACGGCGATGCGGCCGCGGAGGTGCACGACGGAGTAGTTCCACGTCGGCACGACCTTGCCGTGCTCGGCCTTCGTGGCGTACCACGACGGTGAGACGTAGGTGTCCGGCCCGGTCACGATCGCCAGCGCCCGCGAGCCGTCGACGATCCGCCGCCAGTGGGCGTTGGCGCGGGCGACGTGGCCGACCAGCCGGTCGCCCTCCCACAGCACCGGCAGGAACGTCGCGTCGGGCAGCCCGTCCTCGCCGACGGTCACCAGCTGCGCGGTCGCGACCGATGCGACGAAGGGACGTACGTCGTCGGCGTCCATCACGTTGAAGCGCGGGACGTAGAGCTGCGGGTCGGACTGCTGGTCGGGCACGGTCCCATCCTGCCCGACCCGTCCCGCACCGTCGGGTGGCGCGGGTGTCGGTGGCGGGCGGCAGGATGGCACCATGCTGCTCGCCGAGCTCGTCGCCACGTCGGCCGCCGTGGCGGCGACCCGTTCCCGCAAGGCCAAGGTCGCCGCGCTCGCGGAGACGCTGCGCCGGGTCGAGCCCGCCGAGCTCGAGGTCGTGGTGTCCTACCTCGGTGGCGCGCTGCGGCAGCGCCGGACCGGGCTGGGCTGGCGCGGCGTGTGCGACCTCCCCGCACCCGCCGACGAGCCGTCGCTGACGGTGCTCGAGGTCCACGATGCCTTCGAGGCGATGTCGCAGATCTCCGGAGCCGGCTCGCAGCAGGCGCGCCGCGACGCGGTCGAGGCGCTCTTCGGTCGGGCCACCGAGGCCGAGCAGGCGTGGCTGCGCGCGGTCGTCACCGGCAACGTCCGCCAGGGCGCGCTCGACGCCGTCACGCAGGAGGCGGTGGCCCAGGTGGCCGACGTTCCGCTCGCCGCCGTACGCCGCGCCGCGATGCTCGCCGGATCGACCGTCGCGGCCGCCGGGGCGGCGTTCGAGGGTGTCGAGGCCCTCGCCGAGATCGGGCTCGAGGTCGGTCGGCCGATCATGCCGATGCTCGCCTCCAGCGCACCCGACGTCGCCACCGCGATGTCCGGGCTCTCCGCCGACGGCAGCGAGGTCGCCATCGACGCCAAGCTCGACGGCATCCGCATCCAGGTCCACCGCGACGGTGACGAGGTCCTGGTCGTGACGCGCAGCCTCGACGACATCACCGGCCGGCTGCCGGAGGTGGTCGAGGTCGCGCGGTCGCTGCCCGCGCAGCGGTTCGTCCTCGACGGGGAGGCGCTCGCCCTGACCGACGAGGGCCGGCCGATGGCCTTCCAGGACACCGCGAGCCGCACCGCCCAGGAGACCGGCGTCGCCGTCACGCCGCACTTCTTCGACCTGCTCCACGTCGACGGCCGCGACCTCCTCGACTTCCCGGGCCACGAGCGCCTCGCCGCCCTCGACGCGCTGGTGCCCGAGCAGCACCGCGTGCGACGCCTCGTCACCTCGTCCACGGAGGCCGCCGACGCCTTCGCCCGCGAGACGGTGGCCGCGGGCCACGAGGGGGTGGTCCTCAAGGACCTCTCGGCCCCCTACGCTGCCGGACGCCGCGGCTCCGCGTGGGTGAAGGTCAAGCCGGTCCACACCCTCGACCTCGTCGTGCTGGGTGTCGAGTGGGGCTCGGGCCGCCGTGAGGGCTGGCTCTCCAACATCCACCTCGGCGCCCGTGACCCGTCCTCGGAGACCGGCTTCGTGATGCTCGGCAAGACCTTCAAGGGCCTTGATGACAAGACGTTGCAGTGGCAGACGGAACGCTTCACGGAACTGAAGATCAATGACAATGGTTGGGTCGTGACCGTCCGTCCCGAACAGGTGGTCGAGATCGCTTTCGACGGAGTTCAAAGGTCTACCCGTTACCCGGGCGGAGTGGCCCTTCGCTTTGCCCGGGTGATCCGATACCGCGACGACAAGGCTGCTGCGGAGGCCGACACCCTCGATGCGGTTCGGTCGTTCATCGGCGGAGCGTCCGAGACAACCTGACAAGATTCACGGCATGTCGGAGATGACCGCCGAGGACTACGCGTCCGTGGATCGTGCTTCTCGCGAACTCCATGCTGCGGGCTGGCGCAAGGCGTTCACTCTGAACGAGATGTTTGCGGCATGGGCATCCCTCGTCGCTGATGTCGAGCGCGGCTACGACCAGATGGTCGATGAGTACACAAACGACATGGCATGCCGCGATTGGCTTTCACTGGCTTGGCCGATGCTCACCGAGAATGTGCGCGCAGCACGTGCGAGCGAGTTGGACAGCCTCGACGCGCGGTTTCGTGCGGCGACCTACGAGGACGGTGGTCGCGCCATCGGCAGATTCTTTGCTGTGGAGAACAAGGCCGGGTGGTGGTGGCGAAGGAGGCCGACCAAGGCCGAGGGCGTCTTCGCAGCGGATCTGGCAAGTGAGTAGACCGCACGCCCGGCTGCATCAGTAACTCGCTGCATCCAAGACCTTCAAGGGCATGACCGACGAGATGCTCGCCTGGCAGACCGAGCGCTTCACCGAGCTCGCCGTCTCGCCCGAGACGATCCGCGACCACTACGCCGTCGAGCTGCGGCTCGAGCAGGTCGTGGAGATCGCCTTCGACGGCCTCCAGCGCTCCACGCGCTACCCCGGCGGTGTCGCGCTCCGCTTCGCCCGGGTCGTCCGCTACTGCGACGACAAGACCGCCGACGAGGCCGACACGATCGAGACCGTGCGGGCGCTGTCGGCGGGCTGAGGGCCACTCGATCGGCGGGTGCGGCATCGGACGCGGCGTGTCGTACGAGGGCGACGGCGTGTCGTGGCCGTGAGCCGGGTCGAACGGCCCTCAGCCGCGCGGCTCCGCCAGGCGGCACCCGGGCGTGTCCAGGGAGAAGCGCCGGTCGACCCCGATGCAGCCGGTGAGCAGCGCGGTCTGCTGGCCGTAGTTCATGTTCCTGCGCATCACGATCCGGCCGCGCCTGTTCTCCTCGCAGGCCGAGTCGATGCAGCGACGGCCCCCGACGTAACCGGTGTTGGCGATGCCGACGACCTCGCCGGTCTCCCGCGACACGATCGGCGAGCCGGAGTAGCCGCCTCGGATGGCGCAGCCGTCCAGTGCGGGGAGGCGGATGGAGTCCCACCAGTCCCACGCGCGCTCGTGGAGGCGGTGGACGGTGCCGGTGGTGGTGCAGGCGCGCTGCTCGGTCCAGTAGCCGGACGGGATCCGGATCCGGTCACCGCGTGACGGTCCGGTGGCGGCGAGGGCCAGCGGGGTGACGCCCTTCGCGGCGAGGTCGGCGTACGTCTCGCGCAGCTCGTAGACCGCGAGGTCGGTGCGGTACATCGACGCGTAGCGCAGGTGCACCCCGCGCACGGTCATCGCGACGTCGCCGTCGCCGTCCAGCAGCTCGATCCGCTTCCACTGGCGCTGGTCGACGAGCACCTCGCGGGCGCCGAGGAACGGCGTCCGCACGCAGTGGCCGTTGGTGATCACGACCGCCGGGTCCGCGTCCAGCGCGGACGCCCAGCGCACCACCGCGCCGGAGCAGCCGGCCAGCCGGGCCGTGCCCGTGAAGCGGTCGTCGGCCGCCGATGCCGGCGACGCGAGCGCGAGCGAGGACGCCCCCACCAGCAGCACGGCCACAGCACTGAGCAGGCGACGCAGTCCGAGGAGCGGCATGCCCAGCATCGAACCACACCCGGGGGCCGGCACCCGGCCTCCCTAGACTGGTGCCATGAGCTCCGAGTCGTCGGCCCCGTCGGTCACCGGGCGCGGCGGCACCGCGGCCGCGCGCCGCCGCCTGCGCGAGGCCGAGATCATCTCCGCGACGCGCCGCCTCTTCGACGAGCGCGGTGTGCGTGACGCGCAGATCGAGGACATCGCCAAGGCCGTCGGGATCAACCGGGCGATCATCTACCGCCACTTCACCGGCAAGGAGGAGCTGTTCAGCCTCACGCTGGTGCAGTACCTCGACGAGCTCCGCGTGGCGCTCTCGTCGGCGGCCGAGACGACCGACGACCCGCGCCGCCAGCTCGAGAGCCTCGTCGAGGCGTTCGTCGAGTACGGCCTGGCGCACCCGGCGTTCGTCGACTGCGCGCAGGCGATCATGCGGCGCCCGGGCGGCGACCTCCTCGAGGAGGTCAGCGAGAGTGCGATGTACCGCCTCGGCCAGGCCATCAGCGGGTGCCTCTCGGTGCTCACGCACACCATCGAGGCGGGTGTCGAGAAGGGCGAGTTCCACGTCGATGACCCGGGGCTGCTCGCCAACATGCTCTACGCCAGCGGGCTCGGCACCCTGCAGCTCGGCCGGGTGGCCATGCTGGTGTCCGAGGAGGCCCCCGGGGTGCCCCGGATCAGCCGGATCACCGCCGACCAGGTGCGCGACCACATGGTGGCCTCGGCGCTGGCCGTCGCGGCCGGCCCGCCCCGCTGACGTACGACACGCTGGCGTACGACCGGTGCCGGGCGTGGCTCAGCGCGAGAGGTGCTTGGCGCGGGCGAAGCAGAAGACGCCGTAGCAGGCGATGCCGAGGCCGATGGCGATCAGCAGCACCTGGCCGAAGGGGACCTCGAGGACCTTCTGCAGCGCCTGGTCGAGCCCGCCGGACTTCTTGGGGTCGTGCGTGAGCGCGGCGTAGACGAACAGGCCGCCGACCATCCCGATGGCGAGGCCCTTGGCGATGTAGCCGACCTTGCCGGACAGGACGTACGCCGAGCCGTCCTTGCCCGCCTGCCCCTGGGAGTCGAGGTGCTCGCGGAACTTCTCGCTCCAGCCGCGGTAGACCAGCGACCCGCCGTAGCCGATGATCGCCAGCCCCACCGCGCCGACGATCCACGGGCCGGCCGGCAGGTCCATCAGCTTCGCCGTCGTCGAGTCGGTGCCGCCCTTGCCGCCGCCGGAGCCCGTCGCGGTCTGGATGGCGCTCCAGCCGATGGCGCCGTAGATGATCGCCTTGCCGAGCGACGTGGCGCGCTTGCGCCAGCGCTTCGCGTCGTCGGACTCGTCGCGGTAGCCGAAGGCGAACTCCAGCAGCCGCCACAGGACGAGCAGGAACATCCCGATCGCCACGCCCCAGACCAGCACCCCGCCGAGTGGCTGCTGCGAGAGGTAGTGGAGGGCGCCGCTGTTGGAGGCCTGGTCCTCCTTCTCGCCGAGCGCCAGCTGGATCGCCAGCCACGCGACGAGCAGGTGCACGACGCCGTAGGCCACCAGGCCGACACGGATCGCGTGGTCGAGCCAGTCGCTCTCGTGGACCTGCTCGGCGGTGTTCGACGGAGCGTTCATGCGCCCAACCTAGGACGGTACGGCCGTGGCGGCGACACCCCCTGGGGGTGGTCCTCAGACGAGGCTGGCCCGGTCCTTCATGACCGCGCCGAGCAGGCCGTTGACGAAGGCCGGGGAGTCGTCGGTGGAGAGGTCCTGCACCAGGTGCAGCGCCTCGCTGACCGCGACCGTCTCCGGGACGTCAGCGTCGCCCCACAGCAGCTCGTAGACACCGATACGGAGCACGTTGCGGTCCACCGCGGGCATCCGGCTGAGCGTCCAGCCCCTGCTGTACGTCGTCAGCACCTCGTCGATGCGCTCGCGGTGCTCGACCACGCCCCGCACCAGCGTGCTGGTGTAGTCGTTGGTCGGGCCCTCACCGGCCTCGATGGCGCGGTCGAGCGCGACGACGGGGTCCTCGGAGCGGAGCTCGGAGGCGAACAGGATGTCCAGCGCGCGCTTGCGGGCCTTGGAACGGGCAGCCACGCGGTGTCAGGCCTTGACGCGGCCGAGGTAGGACGAGTCGCGGGTGTCGACCTTGACCTTCTCGCCCGTGGTGATGAAGAGCGGGACCTGGATGGTGTGGCCGGTCTCGAGGGTGGCGGGCTTGGTGCCGCCGGTGGAGCGATCGCCCTGCAGGCCCGGCTCGGTCTCGGCGATCAGCAGCTCGACGGAGGCGGGCAGCTCGATGAACAGCACGCGGCCCTCGTTGGTGGCGACGATCGCCTCCTGGTTCTCCAGCATGAAGTTCTTGGCGTCGCCGACGACCTCAGGCGAGACCTCGAGCTGCTCGTAGCTCTGGACGTCCATGAAGACGTAGGACGAGCCGTCGTTGTAGAGGTACTGCATGGCGCGGCGGTCGACGTTGGCCGTCTCGACCTTGGTGCCGGCGTTGAACGTCTTGTCGACGTTCTTGCCCGACTCGACGTTCTTGAGCTTGGTGCGCACGAAGGCCGGACCCTTGCCGGGCTTCACGTGCTGGAACTCGACGACGGACCAGAGCTGACCCTCGAGGTTGAGGACCATGCCGTTCTTGAGGTCGTTGGTGCTAGCCATCTCTATCTGTCCGCCTTCGTCGAGTTGTCAAAGTTCACCGGCGCACGCGCCGACCCGCAAGTCTAGTGGGCGGCCACCAGAGCCATGAAATGCGCGGCGTGCGCCTCCGTGGTGCCGGGCGGGTTGCGCCGCCAGGCGGTGTTGCCGGGCAGCAGCATCGCGAGCCAGAACGCACCGAACAGCGGGCGGTAGGCGGCCATCCGCTCCCGTCCGTCCGCGTCCAGGCCCACGGCGTCCGCGAGCGCCGGGGCGTCGTACACGCCGGGAAGGCGGCTGCCGAGGTGCTCGACGTGGTCGGCCAGCTCGTACGCCGGATCGCTCAGGCCGCCGTCCTCGAAGTCCACCAGCCGGGCGACCCGCCCGTCCCACATCACGTTGGCCGGGTTGAGGTCGGCGATCCCGAGCGCCGTCTCGAGGGGCTCGGGCAGGGTCGGCGCGGCGACGTAGGTCCGCGCAGCCTCGACCGCCTCGGCGACCAGCGCCGGGTCGCGGCACTCCCCCAGGTCGACCTCCTCGGCCAGCCAGTCCACCATCACCTGCACGTGCTCGTGGGCGCCGTACCTCCGGCGTCCGATCCCCGCGTCCCGCACCGCGGAGACGGGGACATCGAACATCCTGCGCAGCGCGGCGCCGACGGCGAGGTTCTGCCGGGAGTCGAGCGGACGCGGCTCGAGGTGCGACCCCGGCACCCGCTCCATCACGATCACGGGTGTCGCGCCGTCCTCGCGGCGGATCGGCCGCGGCGCCAGGCCGGGCGCGTGCTCCGCGAGCAACGTCAGGCAGGCCCACTCCCGCTCGGCTTGTGCCTCGTGGTCGGCGACGAACTCCTTGCGGACCTCGCGCTCCCCGATGGTCACGCCGTGGGTCGAGTTCTGCACCCCGCTACCGTGGCACACATGCGAGTCACCATCTTCGGCGGACACGGCAAGATCGCGCTCCTCCTGGCACCGATGCTGGTCGAGGCGGGGCACGAGGTCACCTCGGTCGTCCGCAACCCCGACCACGTCGCCGACGTCGAGGCCACCGGCGCGGCCGCCCTCGTGTCGTCGGTCGAGGACGCCGACGAGGCGACGCTGGTCGCGCAGCTCGTCGGCCAGGACGCGGTCATCTGGTCCGCGGGCGCCGGCGGCGGCAACCCCGCCCGGACGTACGCCGTCGACCGCGACGCGGCGATCCGCTCGATGGACGCGGCCGTGGCCGCCGGGGTGGGTCGCTACGTCATGGTCTCGTTCTCCGGGTCCACCCCCGACGCGCTGGTGCCCGAGGACAACCCGTTCCGGCACTACCAGGACGCCAAGATCGCGGCCGACGACCACCTGCGCGGCGCCGGCCTCGACTGGACGATCCTCGCCCCCGGCACCCTCACGCTCGAGCCGGGCGGCAGCGCGGTGAACCCTGGCGCCCGCTTCAACGACGGCGACGTCACGTCCCGCGAGCTGGTCGCCCAGGTCGCGCTCGCGGTGCTGGACGACCCTCGGTCCTACGGCAAGACCCTGGTCTTCGGCGACGGCGACGTGGGACTGGACGCCTGGCTCGACTCGGTCTGAGCCTCGCCGGTGGTGTCGGCCGCGCCGTCGCCCTCCAGGACGGAGCGGGGCAGGCGCCCGCCCGCTCCGGCGGCGCCCACGACGCCCTCACGCACCATCATCGGACGTGCCTGCGCGGGCGGACCCGGCTCATGCTGTGCAGGACGGCGTCCCGGCGCGCGGCCCGCACCTCCCCCATCTTCACCTCGCACGACCAGCAGCGGTCGGTCGCGACGCAGCACGTGGCGTTCCTGACCTCGGCCTCGAGCAGGTCGGCGTGTGCGCTCCTGCCCACGACGCTTCGCATGACTTCCTCCCCCGACCCGGCACCTCGCCGGGTCTGCACCCGAGTCTCGCCCGCGGTGATGATCGGCCACATCCGCATTACTACCGATGTCTGGACCAGTTCCCGGCGCGGTGAACGGTCACCACACGGGGCGTCGGGGCCTGACCTGGCTGATCATGTGCATGAGGGCGTCGCGTCGCACGGCGCGTACCTCCTCCAGCTTGACCAGGCAGTCGTGGCACCGGTCGCACGCGGTGCAGCACGTGGCGTCGCGCACCTCGGCCTCCAGCTGGTCCGCGTTGGCGCTCCTGCTCAGCACGCTCTTCATGGCCGTCCCCCTCCCCGTGACCTGACACAGGTGTCAGCGTCAGGTCCGAGTCTGGCGTTACCCGCCCGGGGCCACATCCGCAGTTTCACTGATGTTCCTGCACGGCGCCTCGCTAGCCTCCACGTGTGTACGTGACCGTCCGCCGCGCCGCCCACGAGGACGCCGACGGACTGAGCCGCCTCGCCGCGCTGACCTTCCCGCTGGCGTGCACACCGCAGACGCCCGCCGACTTCCTGGCCGACCACGTCGCCCGCCACCTCGACGCGGCGAGCTTCCGGCGACACCTGTCGGAGCCGTCGACCGTCGTCCTGCTCGCCCAGCAGGGCGCGGGTCGCGACCCGGTCGGCTACGCGATGCTGCTCGCCGGCGAGCCGGCCGACCCCGACGTCGCCGCGGCGATCACCGTGCGCCCGACGATCGCGTTGGAGCGGTGCTACGTGCACCCCGACCACCACGGCACCGGGGTCGCCCGCGAGCTGATGGCCGCGACCCTGGACGAGGCACGTCGCACCGGTGCACGCGGCGTCTGGCTCGGCGTCAGTGAGCAGAACGCGCGCGCCAACGCGTTCTACGCCCGGCATGGCTTCGAGGTCGTCGGCCGGAAGCGGTTCCACATCGGCGAGACGTGGGAGGACGACAACGTCCGCGAGCTCAGGCTCTAGAAGTCGACCTCGCCCACGATCCGCGTGACCGCGTCGCCGTGCACCCACACGTGGTCGCCCTCGGCGACCACGCGCACCCGGCCCTCGCGCCCGATCACACTCCCCTGCCGCGACGTGTACGCCGGCGGCAGCGCGCCCGAGCCGATCAGCCACTGGGCGAGCCCGGCGTTCGCCGAACCGGTCACCGGGTCCTCACCGAAGTCGCGGCCGTCGGCGTAGAACGCCCGGACCTCGACGTCGGCGCCGAGCCCCGCAGCCCGCTCGGGGCTCCACCGGCCGAGCACGGTGACCTTCAGGTCGGTGAACGCCGCGATGTCGGGCACCAGGTCGACCACCGCATCGGCGGTGCCGAGGTCCACACCCACCCACCCGGGGCCATTGTCGATCCACGCCATGTCGCGCACGGCCGACTCGTCCACGGCCAGCGCCGTCACGATCCGGGCCCGCAGGTCGGCCTCGACCGGCCCCGACCGCCTCAGCGGCGGCGCCGCGAAGCCGAGCCCGGGCGAGCGACGTACGTCGACGAGCCCGGCGCCGCACTCCTGCACGACGACGTCCCCGCGCGGCACGCCGCCGGCCTCGAGCCACGCGTGCGCGCTGCCGATGGTCGGGTGGCCGGCGAAGGGCAGCTCACCGCCGGTCGTCCAGATCCGCACCCGGTAGTCGGCGCGGTCGTCGGTCGGCGTGCACAGGAACGTGGTCTCCGAGAGGTTGGTCCACCGGGCGAACCGCGCCATCTCCTCGTCGCTGAGCCCGTCGGCGTCGTGCACGACCGCGAGCGGGTTGCCGAGCCACGGGGTGGCACTGAAGACGTCGACCTGGCGGAAGGGCAGCACCGGCTGATCCAAGCACAGCCTCAGAGGTGCGTGGACCACCGCCGGCCTGCCTCGTCCGCCGCCGCCGAGACGAGTGCGGCGAGCTCCGGCCGGTCAGGCACCGCGAAGGAGACGAAGCCTCCCCGGCCGCCGGCCACTGGACGGCCGTAGGCCTTGGCGGCCAGCGACCCGTCGGGCAGCAGCCGCACGTTGAGGGTCTGGAGCTCGAACTCCTCGCCGCGACGCGAGTCGCGCCAGCGCAGCTCCTCCGGGACCGTCACGTTGATCGCGAGCGCGCTGACCTCGACCACGAGCTCGTCCTCGGGTTCGTCCACGGGCCGATCCTGCCACTCCACCCGCGAGGGAGTGGCAGGACGTCAGTTGACCACCCTGGCGGTGCCGTCGCGGCGCACGAACAGGACGCACTCACCGCTGACCCCGGCACCGTTCGTGTGGCTGATGAGCGCCACACCGGCGCCGCGACCGGGACGGGACCACGCGAGGGTCGCCGACGGCGTCGGCGGTGACCACATGCCCGACATCGGCTTCATCGCGATGTTGAACGTGTGGAGCACGGTGTAGGACTCCAGCCCCGACTGCGCGTCGCCGATCCGCAGGCTGGTCAGCCGCTTGATCCACGGCCGGAACGAGCAGGTCGCGGGCGTCGTGTCCGGGTCGGTGAAGGTGACGAGGGCGCCCGTGTCGTCGTCGGACGACGTGCCGTCGCCGACCACCAGCTGGAGGAGGTACGACCCCGGCTGCGTGCAGTTCAGCGTCGGGGCCAGCCCCGGCGCACTCACGGGCGCCCACGACCAGGGACCGCTGAAGGTGCAGGTCGACAGGTCCCCACCACTCACGACGGTCATCATCCAGTGGATCTCGAGGGCGTCCCCGTCGGGGTCGCTCACGCTCCCGGCGAGCTGGGCGTCGGTCCCGGCGACCACGGTGACGTCTGGCCCCGACTCGGCGACCGGCGGGGCCGCCGCCGCCTCTCCTGCGACGAGCATCGATGCCGCGACGGCGAGGAGCAGGGCCGGGATCGTGCGTCGCCGGCGGGACTGGTTGCGAGTGGACATATGGCACCTCCGAGCCGGGCACCCCCCACGGCTGCCCTGTAGGTAAAGACCTGTGGGTAGAGGAGGTGCCGGCGCGGCGGCTGATACACCCTTTCGGGTGGTTACCCCATGTGGGAGACGATCACGCCCAGGGCCTGGCGGTAGCCGTCGATGCCCTCGCCGGCGATGGTCACCTCGGCATGCGGCTCGATCACGGAGGTGTGCCGGAACTCCTCCGGACGCTGCTTGGGGTCGGAGATGTGCACCTCGACCAGCGGGGCAGTGAGCTGCGCGCAGGCGTCGTACAGCGCGAGCGAGTAGTGCGTCCACGCCCCCGCGTTGAGCACGACGGGCGTGCCGTCGTCGGCCGCGGTGTTGAGCCAGTCGAGCAGCTCGCCCTCGTGGTTGGTCTGTCGCACCTCGACGTCGAGCCCCAGCTCGCTTCCCCACTCGACGCACCGGTGCGCGAGCTCGGCGTGCGTCGTGGTGCCGTAGATCTCCGGCTGCCGGCGGCCCAACCGGCCGAGGTTGGGACCGTTGAGGACGAGCACCTTCGTCATGACGGCAGCGTAGTTGCCCGAGCCGACCGCACCAGCGGGGTGTCCGGCAGGGGCGGCACGCTCCACTCCGCCGGGGGCTGCCACGCGGTCCACTCCTCGTCCAGCGGCCAGTCGCCGCCCTCGACCAGCTCGGCGCGAGCCCACTCGGCCAGTGCCTCGATCTCCGCGGCCTGCTCCGAGGTGAGGCGCCCGACCTCGACCGCCGCCTGGAGCTCGTCGGCGTCCTTGAGCCACAGCGCGCCCGAGGGCTCCAGCCACAGGTCGAGGATCAGGTCGCGCGTGTTGGTCTCGTCGCCCTGCCTGCGGTGCGGCAGCTCGAGGTTGACGTAGTGCCCGGCCAGCGAGCCGTCGTCCTCCCGGAACACCCACACCGACCAGGGTCGGCCCGTCGGGGCGATGCGCAAGATGCCGGCGCCGCGCCAGCGACCCACGGTCGGGACCCGCGCGCCCAGGAACCGCTCGGCCAACGGCCGGTCGCGCAGCGCGACGCCGTCGTCGGGCGCGGAGGACAACAGCTCGGTGTCGGGTGCCAGCCACGCGACGAGCCCGCGCTCGTCGTCGCGCACCACCCGCATCGGGTCGCACCTCGTGCCGTAGCGCCACTGGACGACCGCTCCCGCGTCGAGGAACGTCCCCGCGCCGGCGCGCACCCACGGCCCGTCGTCCTCGGCAGCTCGCAGCGTCGTGAGCGTGTCGAGGTCGACCGCACGCGGCGACGCCGTGCCCACGAGACGCTGCATGGTGCCGCCGGAGTCGGAGATCTGGACGTCGGGTTCGGTCACCCGGCGGAGGCTATCGCCTCGTAGGCCGCGCGGAGGTCATCCTCGCTCGGGCCGGCCAGGATCCGCGGCGCGGCGAGGTCGTCGAGGACGACGAAGCGCAGCTGCGAGCCCCGGGCCTTCTTGTCGACCTTCATCGCGGCGTGCAGGTCGTCGAAGGGGGCACCGTCGTACGTCGTGGGGAGCCCGACGCGCGACAGGGCCGCGCGGTGCCGCCCGACGAGGGCAGGGTCGAGCGACCCGGCGCGAGCGGCCAGCTCGGCGACATAGACGCAGCCGATGGCGACGGCCTCGCCGTGGCGGACCGAGTAGTCGCTCGTGCGCTCGATCGCGTGGGCGAGGGTGTGGCCGTAGTTGAGCACCTCGCGGCCGGGGTGGCCGTCGGCGCCGCCGGTCTCCTTGAGGTCGTCGACCACGACGTCGATCTTGACCCGGATGGCCCGCTCGACCAGCTCGCGCAGCTCGGCGGAGCCGGCGGTGAGGGCCGCGGGGTCGGTGGTCTCGACGATCTCCAGGATGCGGGGGTCGGCGATGAAGCCGCACTTCACGACCTCCCCGAGCCCGGCGACCAGCTCCTCGCGCGGCAGCGACTCCAGCAGGGCGAGGTCGCACAGGACCCCGGCCGGCTCGTGGAAGGCGCCGACGAGGTTCTTGCCCGCACCGGTGTTGATGCCGGTCTTGCCGCCCACTGCCGCGTCGACCATCGCCAGCAGGGTCGTCGGGACGTGCACGACGCGGACGCCGCGCAGCCAGGACGCAGCGACGAAGCCGCCCAGGTCCGTGGTCGCACCGCCGCCCAGGGTGACGACCGCGTCGGAGCGGGTGAAGCCCGCCTCCCCCAGCGCCTCCCAGCAGTCGGCGGCCACCGGGGCGGTCTTCGCGCGCTCCCCGTCGGGGAGGCCGAGGGCCAGCACGTCGTAGTGCTCGACCAGGGAGTCGACGACGGGGTCGGCGAGCGCGCCGAGCGACCCGGCGTAGAGCACGGCGACGCGCTCGACGCTCTCGCCGAGCAGCGCCGGAAGCCGGCCGGCGAGGTCGCGCCCGACCACCACGTCGTACGGCGAGGCACCGCCGACGTGCATCACGGTGTCCGCCGCCTTCGGGGCGCGGGGCGCCGGCTGCTGCGGCCGCTGCTGCCGCTGCTTCCTGGTCTGCCGCTTCGTCATCGCAGCAGCTCCAGGATCTCGCCCGCGACCTCGTCGGGCGTGCGGCCGTCGGTGTCCACGACGTGCGTCGCCACCGACTCGTAGACCGGTGTCCGCTCGTCGAGCAGGGCCTTGATCCGGGCCCGGACGTTGCCGAGCAGGAGCGGCCGGCCCACCCCGAGGCCGACCCGCTTGACTGCGTCGGAGAGCCCGACGCGGAGGAAGACGACAGGCGCACCGGCCAGGAGCACGCGGGTCTGCGGGCGCAGGACGGCGCCGCCACCGAGGGCGAGCACACCGTCGTGCTCGGCCAGGGCGGTCGCGACCGCGGCCGCCTCGAGCTCGCGGAAGTGGTCCTCCCCGGACTCCACGAAGATGTCGGAGATCTCGCGGCCGGTGGCGGCCTCGATGTCGGCGTCGGTGTCGCGCACCGGCAGGTCCCAGGCGCTCCCGAGCAGACCGGCGACGGTCGTCTTGCCGGCCCCCATCGGGCCGACGAGCACCACGCGAGGGCCCATCTCGCCCGTCACCGGAAGCGGAGGGTGTCGAGGTACGACTCGGCGTTGCGCCGGGTCTCGGACACGGAGTCGCCGCCGAACTTCTCGACGACGGCGTCGGCGAGCACGAGGGCGACCATCGCCTCGGCGACGATGCCGGCGGCCGGCACGGCGCAGACGTCGGAGCGCTGGTGGTGGGCGACGGCGGCCTCGCCCGTCGCCACGTCGACGGTGCGCAGCGCCTTGGGCACGGTGGCGATCGGCTTCATCGCAGCGCGCACGCGCAGCACCTCGCCCGTGGACATGCCACCCTCGGTGCCGCCCGAGCGCCCGGACGTGCGGCGCAGGCCCTCGTCGGTCGCCACGATCTCGTCGTGCGCCTGCGACCCGGGGGTGTCGGCGAGGTCGAAGCCGTCGCCGACCTCGACGCCCTTGATCGCCTGGATGCCCATGAGCGCGCCCGCGAGGCGGGCGTCGAGGCGACGGTCCCAGTGCACGTGGGACCCGAGGCCCGGCGGCAGGCCGTGCACGACGACCTCGACGACGCCGCCGAGGGTGTCGCCGTCCTTGTGGGCCTGGTCGATGCGGGCGACCATCGCGGCGCTCGCCCCGGGGTCGAGGCAGCGCACCTCGTCGGCGTCGAGCCGGGCGACGTCGTCGGCCTCGGGCACCAGCCCGGCGGGCGCCTTCACGCCACCCAGCGAGACGACGTGGGAGACGATGCGGGCGCCGACGGCCTGCTCGAGGAAGTTGGAGGCCACCCGGCCTAGCGCGACGCGGGCGGCGGTCTCACGCGCGGAGGCGCGCTCGAGGATCGGGCGCGCCTCGTCGAAGGCGTACTTCTGCATGCCCACGAGGTCGGCGTGACCGGGGCGCGGGCGGGTCAGCGCGGCGTTGCGGGCCAGCGCGTCGAGCTCCACGGGGTCGACCGGGTCGGCCGACATGACCTTCTCCCACTTGGGCCACTCGGTGTTGCCGACCTCGATGGCCACCGGGCCGCCCTGGGTCTCTCCGTGGCGCACGCCACCGAGCACGCGGACCTGGTCCTGCTCGAACTTCATCCGCGCGCCGCGGCCGTAGCCCAGACGACGCCGGGCCAGCGAGTCGGCCAGGTCGTCGGTCGTGACGCGGACGTGGGCGGGCAGCCCCTCGAGGATCGCCACCAGCGAGGGACCGTGGGACTCGCCTGCAGTGAGCCATCGGAGCATGGGGGAAGTCTCTCAGCCCCACAAACCGCCGGCGAGCGCAGTCCCCCAGACGAGACCCACCAGCGCGCCGCCGAGCATGAACGGGCCGTAGGGGAACGGCTTCTTGAGCAGGCTGCGGTCGCGTCGCACGACGGCCAGCGCGACGCCGGGCAGGGCGAAGGACACGAAGCCGATCCAGGCGCCGAGGAGAAGGACCTCGAATCCTTCCCAGCCGAGCACCAGGCCCACGAGGGCGGCCAGCCGCACGTCGCCGAAACCCATGCCGGCCGAGCGGATGAACCACAGCATCCAGAAGAACGACCGCAGACCGACCATCCCGCCCAGCGCCCAGAGCAGGGCCGAGCGCTCCCCCGTCGCCAACCCCGCCACGCTGACGACGGCGAGGGCCGCGAGCGTGGCAGGTACGACGACGACGCGCGGCAGCAGGCGGGTGTGCCAGTCGATGACCGACAGGGCCACGGCGACGGGGGTCAGCGGGAGCAGCCACACCAGCGGCCAGTCGAGGCCGGTGGCCGCGCCGAGCAGGGCGCCGGCGACCGCGGCGACCAGCGCGCTGCGTACGCCGAGCCCGGGCCTCGCCGCGATCTCGGCGTAGCGCGTCTTGGGCGGCTCGTCCGCCGCCGCGTCGGCCTCGGCCTCGGCGTCCGTGTCGGCGTCCGAGTCGCGCTCCCGGGGCGCCGGCTCGGGCACGCGGGCGATGAGCATCGGCACCAGCAGGCCGCCGAGCCCGGCGACGGCACCGAGCAGCGCCGCCCAGAGGGTCTCGTTCATGCCGTGCTCCGCCCGGCGAGCGCCTGCGCGCCTGCGGCCCGCATCGCCCCCAGCGGCGCCGGGCGCCCGGTGAACAGCTCGAACTGCAGGACGGCCTGGTGCACCAGCAGGTCCAGGCCGCCGACGAGCACCCGGTCGGTCGCGGACGCGGCCAGCGGCGTCGGCCACGGGTCGTAGAGCGCCTCGAAGACCACCGGGACGTCCGCGCAACGGGCAACGAGATCGCCGGTCTGCGCGTCGGCGGGGATCGTGGAGACGACGACGTCAGCGGCGAGCGGCTCCGCTACGGCGAGCGGTCCGACGCGGACGTCGACTCCCGAGGGGTGGGCCCGCAGCGCGGCCACGGTCTCCCCGGCCCGCGCCTCGTCGCGGACGAGGAGCTCCACGGAGGTCACGCCGAGGTCGACCAGCGCCAGCCCGACGGAGGTGGCGGTCGCACCGCCGCCGAGGATCGCGGCAGACGCCAGTGGCAGCGACGTACGCTCCCGGATCGCGGCGACGGCGCCCGGGAGGTCGGTGTTGTCACCGACCCGCTCCCCGTCGGCGTCGAGCAGCAGCGTGTTCACCGCACCTGCCGTCCTGGCCCGGTCGGTGAGCCGGTCGACCAGGTCGAGCGCCTCACGCTTGAGCGGCATCGTCAGCGAGAGGCCGCGCCACGAGTCGTCCAGCCCGGACAGGAACGCCGCCAACCCGCCCGCGGGCACCCGGTGGGCGTCGTAGGTCCAGTCCAGGCCGAGCTCGGCGTAGCCGGCCCGGTGCAGCACCGGCGAGAGCGAGTGGGCGATGGGGTCGCCCAGCACGCCGCACCTCAACAACGGTCCGAGGTCTCGCAGTAGGCCTTGTACTCGTCACGCCCCTCGAGGAAGCCGTCGTAGTCCTCGTAGAACTTGGTCTCGCCCGTGGAGAGGTCGACCGTGACGTAGTAGTACCAGTCGCCGTCCTCCGGGTTGGCCGCCGCAGCGATCGCGTCGTCGCCCGGTGCCTCGATCGGCGTCGGGGGCAGGCCGGCGTTGATGCGGGTGTTGTAGGGGGTGTCCTCGGCCAGCTGCTCGGGCGTGAGCTCCGTCGAGCCGGGCGAGAGACCGAGGCCGTAGGCGATCGAGGCGTCGATGCCCAGCGTGCCGTTGGTGCCGCCCTTGTCGCCGGGGCCGTCGAGCCGGTTGTAGATGACGCGCGCGATCTTCGGCATGTCGTCGCCGCGACCCTCCGCCTCGACGAGCGAGGCGATGATCATCAGCTCGGCCGGCGTGTGCCCGAGCTCGGCGGCCTTCTCCTCCAGGCCGGCCTCGTCGGCCGCCTGCTGCCAGCGCGCGACCATCGTCTTGAGGATCCCGGCGGGCTTCATGCCCGGCTTGATCTCGTACGTCGCCGGGAAGAGGTAGCCCTCCGCGTTGCCCTCGGCGTAGTCGGGCAGCCCGAGCTTGTCGGGCTGGTCGAGGGCCCTGTTCCAGGCTTCCTCGGGGAAGTCGGTGTTCTCGGCGAGCGTGGAGACGATCTCGGTCAGGCGCAGGCCCTCGGGGATCGTGACGGTCGGGAAGCCGATGAGGTTGTCGGGGTCGATGAGGACGTCGAGCGCGTCGGCGGCCTTCATCTCCTCCTTGAGCTCGTAGGCGCCCACCTGGATGCCGGCCGAGTCGGGCTCGCCGGCGGCCGCGTCGATGAACGCCTGGACGGACTTCGTGACGCCCTCGGCCTTGAGGTTGCGGCCGATCTGGGCGGTCGTGTCGCCCTCGTTGACGGTGAACTCGACCGAGCCGGTGCCCGGCCCGGGGTAGTCGTCGGGGCCCTGGAACTGGCCGGAGACCCAGTCGACGCCCTTGGTGAGCGCGACGTAGAAGCCGCCCACGAGCACGACGAGCGCGACGAGCACGGCCAGGCACCCCTTGAAGCCGCGGCCCTTTCGCCGCTTGCCCCCCGGGACGTACTCGTAGGCCTCCTCCTGCCGGTCCTCCTCGGGCCCGGCCTCGGGTGCGGCCTCGTGCTCACTCATCTGCTACCTCGACGATCTCTCCCGGTGTCTGCCCGCTCGACCGCTCCGTGTCGAGGGCAGTCTGCAGGATCAGCACAGCGGCTGCCTGGTCCACCACGGCGCGTCTCCTCGCACCGCGCCGACCCTGGTCGCGCAGGATCGACTCGGCCGAGACCGTGGTCAGTCGTTCATCACACAGTCTGACGGGTACGGGCGCAACTCGGCGCGCCACCCGCGCGGCGAACTCGCGCACCTTCTCCGCAGCGGGTCCCTCCGCGCCACTGAGCGAGCGCGGCAGCCCGACGACCACCTCGACCGCCTCGAGCTCGTCGACGAGCTGGGCGAGGCGGCGTACGTCGCCCTTGCCTCGCCGCACCGTCTCGACGGGCGTGGCGAGGAAGCCCGACGGGTCGCTGCTGGCGACGCCGATGCGGGCATCACCCGGGTCGACGCCGAGGCGCACTCCGAACCGCAACGCCGGTCCCGGTCAGCCCTGCACCGCGTGCTTGGCGACCTCGTGGCCGACCAGCGCGAGCGCCTCGTCGATGCGTGAGGCGTCGGTGCCGCCGCCCTGGGCGACGTCGTCCTTGCCACCACCCTTGCCACCGAGGAGCGGACCGACGGCGCGCACGAGCTCGCCCGCGGACAGGCCACGGGCGCGGGCCTCGTCGTTGGTGGCGGCCACGACCGACACCTTCCCGTCCACGTGGCCGATGATCACGACCACGCCCGGCTCACCCTGCGGGAGCCGACCGCGGACGTCCATGGCCAGGTTGCGCACGTCGCCGCCGCCGGCGCCCTCGGCGCGGTGGGCCACGACCTTGACGGGCCCGACCTGCGTCGCACCGGCCGCGAGCTCGGCGCTGGCGCCCAGCAGCTGGGCGAGCCGGGCCCTCTCCAGCTCCTTCTCAGCCGCCTTGAGGCGCTCCATGAGGCCCTGCACTCGGCTGACCAGGTCGTCGGGCTGCGTCTTGAGCAGGCCGGTGAGCTGGGCGACCACGTCGCGCTCGCGGGCGAGGTAGCCGAAGCCCTCGACGCCGGTGAGCGCCTCGATGCGACGGTTGCCCGAGCCGACGCTGGTCTCCCCCGTCACCACGACGGTGCCGATCTGCGAGGAGTGGTCCACGTGCGTGCCGCCGCACAGCTCGCGCGACCACGGACCGCCGATCTCCACGACGCGCACCTTGGTGTTGTCGTAGGTCTCGCCGAAGAGCGCGATCGCACCCCAGTCCTTGGCCTGCTCGAGGGTCATGTAGTCCCACGACACGGCGAGGTCGGCGCGCAGCGCCTGCTGGGAGACGAGCTCGATGTCGCGGACCTGCTCGGGGCTCAGCGCCTGCGTCCAGCCGAAGTCGAGGCGGAGGTAGCCGGGCCGGTTGTAGGAGCCCGACTGCAGTGCGGTGGGGCCGAGCACCTCGCGCAGCGCGGCGTGCACGACGTGGGTGCCGGAGTGCGCCTGGCGGGCGCCGGTGCGCCACTCGGGGTCGACGCGGGCGTGCACGAGCCCCGACGGGTCCAGCTCGCCGTCGAGGACCCGGACCTGGTGCACGACCAGGCCCTTCACCGGGCGCTGGACGTCGATGACCTCGAGCTGGCCGCCGTCGAAGAGGATCGTGCCGGCGTCGGCCACCTGGCCGCCGGACTCGGCGTAGAACGGCGTGCGGTCTAGCACGAGCTCGCCGATCTCGCCCTGGGCCAGGCGCGGCACCGCGGCACCGCCGCTGAGCAGGGCGAGCGGCCGCGACTCGGTCTCGAGGGTCTCGTAGGCCAGCCACTCGGTGGGACCGAACTCGTCGAAGATCCCGCGGTAGACCGCGGTGTCGCCGTGCGCGCCCTTCTTGGCCCGCGCGTCGGCCTTGGCGCGCTCGCGCTGCTCGGCCATCAGGCTGCGGAAGCCCTGCTCGTCGACCTGCAGGCCCTGCTCGGCAGCCATCTCCAGGGTGAGGTCGATCGGGAAGCCGTAGGTGTCGTGGAGCGCGAAGGCACGCTCACCGGACAGCGTCGAGCCGCCGGTCCGCTTCACCTCGCCCGCCGCGGTGTCGAAGATCTGGGTGCCGGCCTGGAGGGTCTTGCGGAACGCGTCCTCCTCGGCGTACGCCACCTGCGAGATGCGCGCCCAGTCGGTGACCAGGTTGTCGTAGGTCTCCCCCATCTTGTCGCGGGAGACCGGCATCAGCTCGGGCAGCACCCGGTCCTCGCACCCGAGCAGACGCATCGAGCGGACCGCACGACGCAGGAGCCGTCGCAGGACGTAGCCGCGGCCGTCGTTGCCCGGCGTGACGCCGTCGCCGATGAGCATCATCGAGGAGCGGACGTGGTCGGCCACGACGCGGAACCGCACGTCGTCGTCGTGGTTGTCGCCGTACTTCTTGCCGGTGAGCTCCTGGGCCTTCTCGATCACGGGGAAGACCACGTCGATCTCGTACATGTTCTGCTTGCCCTGGAGCAGGAAGGCCACCCGGTCCAGGCCCATGCCGGTGTCGATGTTCTTCTTGGGCAGCGAGCCGGCGATGTCGAAGTCCGACTTCGAGCGGACCGCGCTGAGCTCGTCCTGCATGAAGACAAGGTTCCAGATCTCCAGGAGCCGGTCCTCGAGCTCGACGGGCATGTCCGGACCGAGCGTGGCGGGATCGAAGTCAGGTCCCCACTCGGGCCCGCGGTCGTAGAGGATCTCCGAGCACGGGCCGCCGGGACCGGGCACCCCCATCGACCAGTAGTTCTCCTTGGGGCCGAGCTGGACGATCCGCTCGCGAGGCAGGCCGGTGACCGTCATCCAGTGGCCGATGGCCTCCTCGTCGCCGACGAGCACCGACGGGTAGAGGCGGTCCTTCTCCAGGCCGTAGCCCCCGTCCTCGACCGGCTTGGTGATCAGGTCCCAGGCCAGCTCGATGGCGCCCTGCTTGAAGTAGTCGCCGAAGGAGAAGTTGCCGCACATCTCGAAGAACGTGCCGTGCCTGGTGGTCTTGCCGACGTCCTCGATGTCGGGGGTGCGCACGCACTTCTGGATGCTGGTGGCGCGGTCGTAGGGAGGCGTCTCCTGCCCCAGGAAGTAGGGCTTGAACGGCACCATGCCGGCCGGCACGAACAGCAGGTTCGGGTCGTCGGCGAGCAGCGAGGCGGAAGGCACCACGGCGTGTCCGGCGGCCTCGAAGTGCGCGAGGAAGCGGCGGCGGATCTCGGCAGTGTCCATCAGGTGTCCTTCATCTCTTCGGTTGTTGAGGTGCGAGCGGAGCGAGCCTCGAAACCACGCTCCAGCTCCGGTAGTCCATGGGGCCTCAGCCCGAGCTGCTCCCGCAACTCGGTTTCGCGCTCGGCGCGGCCCTGGTGCACCTCCTCGGCGAAGAGACGCGCGCCGACCTGCCAGCCGCGGAGGCGGTCGCGCAGGCCGTCCGCGGTGAGGGCCTCGGCGGCACGGCGGGCGCGGGCAGCGGCGTACACACCGACCCCCGCCCCGGCGACGAACCAGAGTGGGCGACCCATCAGGCGACGTCCTCCCCGAGGTCACTGCTCGGGCCACGACCGAGGTCGGCACGCTCGCGCGCGCGGAACTCGCGCAGGGCCTGCTTCATCTCCGCGCGGCGCTCGCGACCGGCGCGCCGGGTCTCCTGACGGACCTCGAAGCGGATCCGGTTGCGGCTCTCCGGTGAGAGCGCCCGGCGCAGCCCGGCGGTCCAGGAGGCCGCCTTGACCACTGTCTCGCGCGCGACGATGTCGGCGAAGAGCCGGCCGTCGATGTCATGGGCGACCGGCACGGGCTCGGGGGCCTCGGTCGAGCCCAGGTGGGTGATGACGAAGGTGCTGACCTCGTCGTCGGCCGCGGGCCGCGGGGCGTCGGCCACCGGCGACTCCAGGACGCCGACGCGGAGCGCCAGCTGCTCCACAAGCGCCTCGGCCCGGGTGGCGCGGCGCTGCGCGCGCAGCGCGACGAGCAGCGCCACGAGCGCCACCACGCCGGCGCCAGCCAGCCCCATCTGCTCCGAAGTCACGCAGCCACCCTATAAGCCGGACGAATCACGGCACGACGTAGAGGTCCTTGTAGTTGGGCGTCCCCAGCGAGCCGTCCCCCGTCGGGTTGCCGATGCGGGAGCCGAAGGAGAACAGCTGGTTGACGTAGCCGGTCGGCACGACGGGGAAGTAGTCCTTCATGATCGACTCGTCGAGGGCACCCCAGGCGGCGGCCTGGTCGCCGACCGGGAGCGATGCGATGGCGTCCATCGCGTCGTCGACGGATGGCTCGGCGAAGTGCGCGGTGTTGAAGGCGGCACCACTGCGCAGCAGCGGCGGCAGCATGGCTGCCCCTGCCGGCCAGATCGGGCACCAGCTGACACCCCGGACGTTCAGTGCCCGGTTCACCTCGTTGTCTGGATCGAGCCACACGGTGTAGGGCGAGGCCTGCAGCGGGATGGCTCTGACCTCGAACCCGGAGGCCTCGAACCCCGCCGTGACCTGCGTCTGGGCGTCCGACGCCGAGGGGTCGAGCGCGTTGTAGGCCATGGTGATGGGGTACGGCCTGTCGGTGCCGTAGCCGGCCTCGGCGAGGAGCCTGCGGGCAGTCGCAGGGTCGTAGGTGACCTGCCGGTCGTCGAGGCGGACGTCGCGCCGCCCTGACATGCCTCGGGACAGCAGCGAGTCGGCGGGGACGCGCGTGACGCCCGGGACCTCGCCGCTCGCGATCCAGACGTCCTCGTAGGGGTAGGCGTACGCGAGTGCCTTGCGGACCCGGACGTCGCTGATCTCGGTGTAGTCGGGGGTCAGTGTCGTCACACACTGCGTGGCCTGGAGGACCAGACGGTCGCCCAGCCGGGCGTCGGCCTCGACGTAGCGGTCCGAGGTGAGTGACGTCGACAGCGCGGCCTCGCTTCTCGGACCCCCGGACAGCATGATCTCGTCGACCTTCGCCTGGTCCTGGTCGAACTCGAAGACGAACTCGTCGGCGTACTGGTGACGGGCGGGGTCGGAGCGTGCGTCCCATGCGTCGTTCCTCACGAGCACCAACCGCTCCGCCGGCTCCCAGCGGGCCACCTTGTAGGGGCCGTTGGAGAGGGGGCGCTGGCTGTAGCGCGACGGCTCGGACACCTCGCCCGTCGGGACCGCGCCCATCGCCATCACCGACCCGAGGTAGTCCATCTCCGGGAACGGCCTGGACATCTCGAGGGTGACGTCCTGACCGACCACCGAGATCCCGGGGTAGTCGTGGCAGAGCGGGTCGTCGCCCGTGTAGGGGCCGTCGTAGTCGTCCGCGCCCGCGAAGTACGTCTTGGCGTACTCCGTCCCGGGTCCCGACGGAAAGGTCTTGGCGTCGAGCGAGCGGCAGATCCCGAACGCGACCTCCTCGGCTGTGACGGGGCTGCCGTCCTCCCAGGTCGCGTCGTCGCGGATCGTGAACGTCCACCGGGTGAAGTCTTCGTTGTGCCTTCCGAGGTCGGTTGCGAGGTCCGGCACAAGGACCGGCTGCCCGTCGTCGCCGCGGGCGTACTGCGTCAGCGAGCGGCTGACGAGCGCTTGCTGGATCGAGTTGCCGCTGACGGACCAGCCGCCCGTCGGGTCGAGCGTGTCGGGCCCCGGAGCGCCCGGGAGGTAGACCGTGATGGTCCCGCCGGTGACGGCACCGGGGACCTCGGCGGCCGGCCCCACCCGTGCAGGGTCCTTGGTCGGCGCCTGGGCCTCAGCGTAGGTCCGGCCCGCGTCGCGCACGCGCGGCGCCGGGGCCCGTCCGTCGCACGCGACGAGCGCGAGCAGCGCGACACCGGTGACCAGCGCAGCGACCGCGTGCGGCCTCACGTCGTCGAGCCGCGCACGATGCGGCGGATCCGATCCCAGCGCTCCTTGACCGACGCCTCGGCTCCCAGCGCAGTGGGGCGGTAGTACTCCGCGTCCTGGAGCTGGTCGGGGGCGTACTGCTGCTCCGCCACGCCGAAGGGCTCGTCGTGGGGGTAGGCGTAGCCCTTGCCGTGGCCGAGGTCCTTCGCGCCGCCGTAATGGGCGTCGCGCAGGTGCGGCGGCACCTGGCCGATCTTGCCGGCCCGGACGTCGGCGATGGCCGCGTCGATGGCGGTGATCACGGCGTTGGACTTGGGCGCCACCGCGAGGTGGATGGTGGCCTGGGCGAGGTTGATCCGCGCCTCGGGCATGCCGATGAGCTGGACGGCCTGGGCAGCCGCCACCGCCGCCTGGAGCGCGGTCGGGTCGGCCAGCCCGATGTCCTCGCTGGCGTGGACCACCAGCCGGCGGGCGATGAAGCGCGGGTCCTCCCCCGCCTCGATCATCCGGGCCAGGTAGTGCAGCGCGGCGTCAGCGTCGGAGCCGCGGATCGACTTGATGAAGGCGCTGATCACGTCGTAGTGCTGGTCGCCCTGCCGGTCGTAGCGCACCGCCGCCTGGTCCACCGCGGTCTCCGCGGTCGCCAGGTCGATGGTGTCGAGCCCGTTGCTCGCCGCGGCGCCGGCGGCGGCCTCGAGGTAGGTCAGCGCACGTCGCGCGTCGCCCCCGGCAAGGCGTACGAGGTGGGCCCTGGCGTCGTCGTTCAGGCCGGTCTCCCCCGCCAGGCCGCGCTCGTCGGCCAGCGCGAGGTCGATCACCTCGGCGACGTCGTCATCGGTGAGCGACTGGAGCCGCAACAGCAGGCTGCGCGAGAGCAGCGGGCTGATCACCGAGAAGAAGGGGTTCTCGGTCGTCGCGGCGATGAGGGTGACCCAGCGGTTCTCCACGCCGGGCAGCAGCGCGTCCTGCTGTGCCTTGGTGAAGCGGTGCACCTCGTCGACGAACAGCACCGTCTCCTGGCCGCCGCGGGCGAGCTCGGCGCGCGCCCCGTCGATCGCCGCGCGCACCTCCTTCACCCCGGCGGCGACCGCCGACACCTCGACGAACCGGCGCCGGGTCTGCTGGCTGACGATCGCGGCGATGGTGGTCTTGCCGGTGCCCGGCGGTCCCCACAGCAGCAGCGACATGGACTGGTCGCCCTCGATCAGCCGCCGCAGCGGCGACCCGGCGGCACGCAGCTGCTGCTGGCCCACGAGCTCGTCGATCGTGCGCGGCCGCATGCGTACGGCGAGCGGCGCCGAGGCGTGCGTGTTGGCCCCGAGCGACCCGCCACCGGGGACGCCTCCGGACATGGATCCGGGCGCGGGTTGCCCCGCGCCCGGAATCTCGAACAAGCCGTCCACGTGTGAGGTCAGGCCCCCGCGGTCTGCTTGGTCTTCAGGTCGTACCAGGTCTTCTCGTAGCCCGGACCCGTGAGCTGGTGGCTCGGGGTCGCGCCGGGCACCGGGGTGCCCTGGTCGTCGACGCCCAGCAGGTCGGTCGTGACGGGCGTGGCCGGGTGGGCACCCAGCTCGCCGGCGAAGTGGCAGGCGACCTTGTGGCGCGAGCCGATCTGCAGCAGCGGCGGCTCCACCTTGGCGCAGATCTCCTGGGCGAACTGGCACCGCGTGCGGAAGCGGCAGCCCGACGGCGGGTTGATCGGGCTCGGCACGTCGCCTTCGAGGCGGATGCGCTCGCGACGACCACCGACCGCGGCCTGCTTCACGTCGGGCACCGCGGAGAGCAGGGCCTGCGTGTAGGGGTGGTGCGGACGGCCGTAGATCGTCTCGCGGTCACCGATCTCCACGATCTTGCCGAGGTACATCACGGCGATCTCGGGGCAGAAGTGGCGCACGATGGCCAGGTCGTGGGCGATGAAGAGGAACGCCACGTCGAACTCGGACTGGATGTCCTGGAGCAGGTTGATCACCTGCGCCTGGATCGAGACGTCCAGGGCCGAGACCGGCTCGTCCGCGACGAGCACCTTCGGGTTGAGCGTCAGCGCCCGGGCGATGCCGATGCGCTGGCGCTGTCCGCCGGAGAACTCGTTGGGGTAGCGGTTGTAGTGCTCGGGGTTGAGGCCGACGACCTCCAGCAGCTCCTGGACCCGCTTGAGGACCTGGTTCTTCGGGACGATCTTGTGCACCTCGAGCGGTGCGCCCACGATCGTGCCGACCGTGTGGCGCGGGTTCAGCGAGGTGTAGGGGTCCTGGAAGATCATCTGCACGTCGCGGCGCAGCGGCTTCATCTCGCGGTTGGACAGCTTGGCGAGGTCGTGGCCGTCGAACATCATCGAGCCGCCGGTCGGCTTGTAGAGCCGGGTGATCAGGCGACCGGTCGTCGACTTGCCGCAGCCGGACTCGCCGACGAGGCCGAGCGAGCCGCCCTTGGGCACCTCGAAGGAGATGCCGTCGACGGCCTGCACGTGGCCGATGGTGCGGCGCACGACGCCCGAGGACTTCACCGGGAAGTACATCTTCAGGTTGTCGACCGTGAGCACCGGTGGCGCGTCGGGGTCGAGCTCGGAGGCGAGGTGGCCCATCTCCGCCACGGTGGCGAAGTCGAGGCCCTCCCCGAGGGCCTCGTGGTCGGCGGTGACGTCGTGGTCGTCGTGGAGCACGCGCTCGCCGGTCTCGGCCGCGTTGGCGCCGACCTCGGTCGGCTCGATCTCCGCGCGGCTGTTGGGGTCCTGGGTCATCGGGTCTCCTCGACGAGGTCGGGGGCGATCTCGGGCAGCACCTCGGTCTCGTAGACCGACACGGGGTCGGCGAGGTGGCAGCGCTTGAGGTGCGCCGTGCCCGAGCTGGCCGGCAGCAGCTCGGGGAGCTCGGTGACGCACAGGTCGCCGGGGACCTTGTCGGAGTGCACGCACCGGGGGTGGAAGGAACAGCCCGACGGCGGCCGCAGCAGGCTGGGCGGGTTGCCGGGGATCGGGATCAGGCGGGCGTCGGTGGACGCGGTGACGTCGGGGATGCTGGACAGCAGGCCCCACGTGTAGGGCATCTCCGGCGTGGTGAGGATCTGCTTGGCCGTGCCGTACTCGACGCAGCGACCGGCGTACATCACCAGCACGTCGTCGGCCATCTCCGCGATGACGCCGAGGTCGTGGGTGATGATGATGACGGCCGAGTTGAACTCGCGCTGCAGGTCCTGGAGCAGGTCGAGGATCTGCGCCTGCACCGTCACGTCGAGCGCGGTGGTCGGCTCGTCGGCGATCAGCAGGGACGGGTCGTTGATCAGGCCCATCGCGATCATCGCGCGCTGGCGCATGCCGCCGGAGAACTGGTGCGGGAAGTCGTCCACGCGCCGGTCGGGCTGCGGAATCCCGACCCGGTCGAGCATCTCGATCGCCTTGCGGCGGGCGTCGCGCTTGGAGGCAGTCGAGTGGTGGACCAGGTAGGCCTCCTCGAGCTGCGCACCGATCTTGTAGAAGGGGTGCAGCGCGGCCAGGGCGTCCTGGAAGATCATCGCCATCGCGTTGCCCCGCAGGCCACGCATGCGCGACTCGCTCAGGCCGACGACCTCGGTGCCGCCCACGCGGATCGAGCCGGAGATCTTGGCCGACTTGGTGTCGTGCAGGCCCATCACGGCCATGCTCGAGACCGACTTGCCGGACCCGGACTCGCCGACGATGCCGAGGGTCTTGCCCCTCTCGACCGAGTACGACAGCCCCTGGACCGCGGTGACGGGGCCGTCCTGGGTCGGGAAGGTGACCTTCAGGTCCTCGACCTGGAGGAACGGACCCTCGAACGTCTCACGCTCGGCGGCGGACGACTGGGTCATGGGAACGCTGGTCACGAAAGCCTCACCCTCGGGTCGAGGACGCTGTACACCACGTCCACGAGCAGGTTGGAGATGATCAGTGCCACGGCACCGAAGAGCGCGGTCGCCTGGACGACGGGCAGGTCCTTGCCGGTGACGGCCTCGAGCGCCCACCAGCCGATGCCCTTGATCTCGAAGATCCGCTCCGTGAAGATCGTGCCGGCCAGGAGCGTGCCGAAGTCGATGCCGAAGATGGTGACGACGGGGACGAGCGCAGCTCTCAGGCCGTGCTTGTAGATGATGGTGCGGGCCGGCAGGCCCTTGGCCTTGGCTGTGCGGATGTAGTCCTCGCTCAGCGACTCGACCATCGCACCGCGCGTGTAGCGCGTGTACTGGGTGCAGCCGAAGATGCCCAGGGCCACCCAGGCCAGGAACATCCCGGAGAACCACTTCCACGGGCCGTCGGCGATGGGCGAGAAGTAGCCGGTGTCGCTGAACAGCGGCACCTCGAACGTGATCGTGAGGTAGAGCCAGGTCAGCAGGGCGAAGAGGTAGTAGGGGATCGAGCTGATGAACAGGAAGCTCGAGACGAGCGCCTTGTCGGTCACGCTGCCACGCCTTCGCGCCGCCGCGACGCCGATGGGCACTCCGAAGAGGACGTAGAGCAAGGCGCCACCGATGGCGATCGAGAAGGTCGCCGGCATGCGGGAGACGAGCTCCTCCTTGACCGGGGCCTTCGTGCGGTAGCTGATGCCGAGGCACGGGGCGGCGCACTCGTAGTCGTTGGAGGCGATGGTGAGGGTGCGCCCGACGAAGACGCCCTTCACGAACTTGCCGTACTCCTCGTAGACCGGGTTGTTGTAACCCAGCGTCTTCTCGTACGTCGCCAGCCGCGCAGGGGTGCATCGGTTCTGGCTCTCGCGGTCACAGATCGGCTGGGCCGGGCTCGACGGGCCGTACCAGAACAACAGGAAGATCGCCATCGAGATCAACGTCACGACGAGGACTCCCGAGATCAGCCGCTTGACGACATACGCGAACATCGCAGGTCACTCTCCGGGGATGGTGGATGAGTCGGACCGAGGCACGACAGCCTACGTGGTCCGGGCTGCCGAGTGGGGGCTCCCGGTCCGGGAGCCCCCACCCGTCAGTGGTTACTACTGGGGAACTACATGATGCTCAGAGCGAGCACCAGGATCACTGCATGACGTACAGGTCCTTGTAGTTCGGGGCGCCGATCGAGCCATCGCCCGTCGGGTTGCCGATCTTGCTGCCGAAGACGAACAGGTCGTTGCGGAACGCGGTCGGGATGATCGGGAAGTACTCCGTCATGATCTTCTCGTCCAGCGCGCCCCAGGCGTCAGCCTGCTCCTCCATCGGAAGGGTCGCGATGTTGTCCATCTCGTCGTTGACGGAGGACTCGTCGAACTGAGCGGTGTTGTAGACAGCACCACCCTTCAGCAGCGGCGGGAGCATGGTCGAACCGGCGGGCCAGTCCGAGCACCAGTTGACGCCACGGAGGTTCAGCTTCTTGTTGACCTTGTTGTCGGGGTCGAGCCACACGTTGTAGGGCGACTCCTGGACCGGGATGGCCTTGACGGAGAAGCCGCCGGCCTCGAAGCCCTTGGTGATCTGGTCCTGAGCGGCCTTGGCCAGCGGGTCGACCTCGTAGAACACCATGGTGATCGGGTACGGCTCGTCACCGTAGCCGGCCTCCGCAAGGAGCTCCTTGGACTTCTCCGGGTCGTAGGTGATCTGCTCACCGTCGACCTGGAACTCCTTCTTCCCCGCCATGCCCGGAGGCATGAGGGAGTTGGCCGGCACGCGGGTCACGCCGGGCACCTCGCCACCGGCGATCCAGACGTCCTCGTAGGGGTAGGCGTACGCCAGGGCCTTGCGGACCTCGATCTCGGGGATCTTCTCGTAGTCGGGCGTCAGCATCGACACGCACTGCGAGGTCTGCTGCACCAGCCGTTCGCCGAGCTGGCCGTTGGCGTCGTTGTACTTGTCCGAGCCCAGGGCGGTGGAGACGGCGGTCTGGCTGTCGGAGTTGTCCGAGAGCATGATCTCGTCGACCTTGGCCTGGTCCTGGTTGAACTTGAACACGAACTCGTCGGCGTACTGGTGACGACCCGGGTCCGACTCAGCGGCCCACTGGTCGTTCTTCACGAGGACGAGCTCCTCGTTGGGCTTGTAGCTCTCCACCTTGTAGGGGCCGTTGGACAGCGGCTTGTTGCCGTAGTTCGGCGGCTTGGAGGCGTTGCCCAGCGGGGCCGGGCCCATCGCCATGAAGGCGCCCCAGTAGTCCATGTCCGGGAACGGGACGGCCATCTTGATGGTCACGTCCTGGCCGTCGACCGAGACACCGTCCCAGTTGGCGCACTTGGCGTCCTTGGAGGTGTAGGGACCCTCGTACTCCTCCGCGCCGGCGAAGTAGTGCTTGGAGTACTCGGTGCCCGGGCCCGAGGGGAACGCCTCGGAGTCCAGCGAGCGGCAGATGCCGAAGGCGACCTCGTCGGCGGTGACGGGCTTGCCGTCCTCCCACGTCGCGTCGTCACGGATGGTGAAGGTCCACTCCGTGAAGTCGTCGTTGGGGGTGCCCAGGTCGGTCGCGAGGTCGGGAACCAGGACGGGCTGGCCGTTCTCGTCGCGGACGTACTGGGTCAGCGAGCGGCTGGTCAGCGCCTGCTGGATGGAGTTGCCCGTGACGGACCAGCCGCCGGTCGGGTCGAGGGTGTCGGGTCCGGGGTCGCCGGGGAGGTACACCGTGATGGTGCCACCAGCGGTCGCGCCCTCGACGTCAGCAGCAGGCCCCTGACGCTCAGCGTCCTTGGTGCCTCCCTCCTGTCCACCGAAGTCCCTCTGCGTGCCCTCACCGCTGTCACCGTCGTCCGACGACCCGCCGCCACAGGCAGCGAGGGTCAGAAGAGCGGCACCAGCGACGAGCGCGAGCGGCTTGTTCCGCTTCATGCTGTCCAGCCTTTCTTTGTGTTTCTCACCGAGGACGGCGTCTCCGGCGACGATCGAGGACCCAGGGGGCCGAGGGGGTCCCTCAGCGGCGGGTCTTGGGGTCCAGGGCGTCGCGGAGCGCGTCGCCGAGGAGGTTGAGCGCGAGCACCAGGGCGACCACGCCGAGCAGCGGCTGCCAGAGGTACTGGGGGTACTCGCGGAAGAACGTCAGGTTGGTGCCCTTGAGGATCGTCTGACCCCAGGAGATGCCGTCGGTCACGCCGATGCCGAGGTAGGCCAGGCCGGCCTCGGCGGCCACGAAGGCGGGCAGCATCAGCGAGACGCTGATGATGATCGGCGCGGCCAGGTTGGGGAGCAGCTCCTTGAAGAGGATGCGCGAGGTCGGCATGCCCATCACCCGGGCCGCCTGGACGAACTCCCGCTCGCGCAGTGCCAGCACCTCACCGCGGATCAGGCGCGCGGTGCCCATCCAGCCCAGCGTCGCCAGCACGATCACGAGACTGAACTTCTGGATCGTCCCGTAGTTGTCGGAGAGGGAGAACCGCTCGTTGATGATCGGGGCCAGGGTCAGGGCCGCCAGGAGGTAGGGGATCGTCAGGAACATGTCGATGAAGAACGACAGCACCTTGTCGACCGCCCCGCCGAGGAAGCCGGCGAGCAGCCCGACGACGATGCCGAGGAGGCTCGCGAACACCGTCGCCGAGGTGGCGATCAGCAGCGACACCCGGCAGCCGTAGAGCCAGTAGGCGAGGTTGTCCTCACCCGTGCGAGGCGCGACACCCATCGGGTGCTCCCACGTGAACGAGCCGTTCGGCGGGCCCGTCTCGGGCTTCGGCAGACCGTTGTTGAGGCCGTCGACGCGCTCGCTGGCGAGTGGCGTCTCGAGGCTCACCCCGAACAGGCTGCTGATGGGGCCGGCGAAGACGGCGCAGATGATGAAGAACAGCACGATGACCGCGCAGACGACGGCGATCTTGTCGCGGGCCAGACGGCCCATCGCGATCCGCATCGGCGACTTGCCGGAGATCTCCTTGGCCTGCTGGCTGTTGGGATCCTGCTGCGGCTCGTCGGTCAACGAGCCAAGCGTCTCCGGCCCTGCGGTCTCTGCCGACATGCTCTCCCCATCTGGTTCGGGACTGTCTCAGCGCGCTCCGGGGGTCCCCCGGGGGCGGCGCCGAAACGGGACTCTATGTGACCTGCGACCCACGCACGATCACTGACGCGTAACGATCCAGTTACGACCGGTTAACCACCCTGTGGCGGCAAACCTCCCGAGGATCACTCCTCGTGCGGGACGTCCTTCGCAGGCACGGCGTCCACACCGGCTTCCTTGCGCTGCTCGGCTGTGATGGGGGCAGGCGCCGCCGTGAGGGGGTCGTATCCGCCTCCGGACTTGGGGAAGGCGATCACGTCGCGGATCGAGTCGGTGCCGGCGAGCAGCGCGACGATGCGGTCCATGCCGACCGCGATGCCGCCGTGCGGGGGCGCGCCGTACTTGAACGCGTCGAGCAGGAAGCCGAACTTCTCCTGCGCCTCGTCCTCGTCGAGGCCCATCACCTTGAACACCCGCGTCTGGACGTCACCGCGGTGGATACGGATGGACCCACCACCGAGCTCGTTGCCGTTGCAGACGATGTCGTAGGCGTAGGCCAGCGCGCTGCCGGGGTCGGTGTCGAAGGTGTCGAGGAACTCGGGCTTGGGACTGGTGAAGGCGTGGTGCACGGCCGTCCAGGCGCCGGCGCCGACGGCGACGTCACCACTCGCGACCGCGTCGGAGCTGGGCTCGAAGAGGGGCGCGTCGACGACCCAGGTGAAGGCGAACTCGGAGTCGTCGAGCAGCCCGCCGCGGCGGCCGATCTCGAGGCGGGCGGCGCCGAGCAGCGCACGGCTGCTCTTGGCCGGTCCGGCGGCGAAGAAGATGCAGTCGCCCGGCGCGGCGCCGACGTGGGCGGCCAGGCCGTCACGCTCGGCGTCGGTGAGGTTCTTCGCGACCGGTCCCCCGAGCTCGCCGTCCTCGGCGATCGTGACGTACGCCAGGCCCTTGGCGCCGCGCTGCTTGGCCCAGTCCTGCCACGCGTCGAACTGGCGGCGCGGCTGGCTGCCGCCGCCCGGCATCACGACGGCGCCGACGTAGTCGGCCTGGAAGACCCGGAAGGTGGTGTCCTTGAAGTAGTCGGTGCACTCGACGAGCTCGAGGCCCATGCGGAGGTCGGGCTTGTCGGAGCCGTACTTCGCCATCGCGTCGGCGTACGTCATGCGTGGCAGGGGTCGCTGCATGGTGTGGCCGGCCTGCGCCCACATCGCCTCGAGGACGTCCTCCATCAGCGTGATGACGTCCTCCTGGTCCACGAAGCTCATCTCGATGTCGAGCTGGGTGAACTCGGGCTGCCGGTCGGCGCGGAAGTCCTCGTCGCGGTAGCAGCGCGCGATCTGGTAGTAGCGCTCCATGCCGCCGACCATCAGCAGCTGCTTGAACAGCTGCGGGCTCTGCGGGAGGGCGTACCAGCTGCCGGGCGCCAGGCGGGCCGGCACCAGGAAGTCGCGGGCGCCCTCGGGCGTGGAGCGGGTCAGGGTCGGCGTCTCGACCTCGACGAAGCCGCGCTCGTCGAGGACGTCGCGGGCGGCCTTGTTGATCTTGCTGCGCAGGCGCAGGGCGGCGTTGGGGCCCGAGCGGCGCAGGTCGAGGTAGCGGTGCTTGAGCCGGGCCTCCTCCCCCACCTCGCCACCCTTGTGCCCCTGCGCGTCGTCGATCGGGAACGGCAGCGGCGCGGCCGCCGAGAGCACCTCGACACCTGCCGTGCCGGGAAGCGCGACGACCTCGATGTCGCCGGTGGCCAGGTTGGGGTTCTCGTTGCCGGCCTTGCGGGCCACGACCTCGCCGGTGACCTTGAGGCAGTACTCGCTGCGGAGGCTGTGCGCGACCTCCTCGTCGCGGACGACGACCTGCACGACGCCGCTGGCCTCGCGGAGGTCCAGGAACGCGACCCCGCCGTGGTCGCGACGTCGCGCCACCCACCCGGCGAGCGTGACGGTCTGGCCGACGTGCTCGGCGCGCAGGGCGCCGGCGTCATGGGTGCGGATCACTGGATCTCCTCTGAAGTGCTGGGGGTGTCGCTGGGGGTGGCGGTGCTGATGATGCGGGGCCGGAGGTCGGCCTCGGGTGGCGCCCAGGTGGCCCAGTCGGCGTCGACCTGGTCGCCGGTGCGGATGTCCTTGACCTGCCCCGAGCCATGGGCCTGCAGGAACCAGACGTAGGGGATGCCGCGCCGCTCGGCGAAGCGGATCTGCTTGCCGAACTTCGCCGGGGTCGGCGCGACCTCGCAGGCGATGTCGCGGGCCCGCAGGGCACTCGCGACGGCGGTGCTCGCAGCCCGGTCCTCCTCGGCGTTGAGCGCGACGAGCACCACGCTCGGCACGGGCCGGTCGCCGGCGAGCACGCCGTCGGAGATGAGCGGGACGAGCGTGCGGGAGACGCCGAAGGAGACGCCCACGCCGGGATAGGTCGTACGACCGTCGCTGGCCAGGGCGTCGTAGCGCCCTCCCCCGCCGACGGACTTCAGCCGCTCGTAGCCCTCCATGAAGACCTCGACCACGGTGCCGGTGTAGTAGTCCAGGCCGCGGGCGATGCGGAGGTTGGCCTCGACGCCGACCCGCTCCCCGGCGACGGCCCGGCAGCCCTCGACCACGGCGGCGAGCTCCTCGAGGCCCTGGTCGAGCAGCTCGTCCTCGACACCCAGCGCCCGCACCTTCTCCACGAACGAGGTGTCGGCGACGCGGATGGTCGCGAGCTCGAGGCAGCGCTGCGCCTGCTCGGGTGTGGTGCCGACCCGCTCGACGAGCATGGTCGCGACCTCGTCGGCCGGCAGCTTGTCGAGCTTGTCGATGACCCGGATGGCGTCGGTGACGTCGTCGATGCCCAGCCCGCGGTAGAAGCCCTGGATCAGCTTGCGGTTGTTGAACTGGAAGGACAGCCGCGGGATCGGCAGCCGGGAGAGGGCGTCGACCATCACCGACATCACCTCGACGTCGTGGTGGAAGGGCAGCTCGTCGCGCCCGACGATGTCGACGTCGGCCTGGGTGAACTGGCGGTAGCGCCCCTCCTGCGGCCGCTCGCCCCGCCACGCCGGCTGGACCTGGAACCTCCGGAACGGGAACTCGAGGTGCCCCGCGTGCTCGAGGACGTAGCGCGCGAACGGCACGGTGAGGTCGAAGTGCAGGCCGAGCTCGGCCTTGGCGTCGGGGTCGGCGGCGATCCGCTGGAGGACGTAGATCTCCTTGTCGACCTCGCCGCCCTTGGCGAGCCGCTCGACGGGCTCCACCACGCGGGTCTCGATGTTGGCGAAGCCGTGCAGCTCGAAGGTCCGCGACAGCGACGCGATCACCTCGCGCTCGACGGCGCGCTGCGCAGGCAGCAGCTCGGGGAACCCGCTCAGCGGGCTGATCTTGCTCATCACAGGTCCTGGAGGTAGGGGTTGGTGGCGCGCTCGCGGCCGATGGAGGTCTGCTCCCCGTGGCCCGGGAGGACGACGATGTCGTCGGCCAGCGGGAGTACCTTGTCAGCCAGGCTGCGCAGCATGGTGGCGTGGTCGCCTCCGGGGAGGTCGGTCCGCCCGATCGACCCCGCGAAGAGCAGGTCGCCGGAGAACATCACCTCCGACACGTCCTGCTGGGCGTACGGCGTGCGGAAGGTGACCGAGCCCTGCGTGTGCCCCGGCGTGTGGTCGACGACGAACCGCAGGCCTGCCAGCTCGAGCTCGTCGAGGTCGGACAGCTCGCGCACGTCGTCGGGCTCGGCCCACTCGTAGGCGCCGCCGAGCAGCATCTGCGTGGTCTCGCGGCTCATCCCGGCCATCGGGTCCGTGAGCAGGTGCCGGTCGCTGGGGTGGATCCACGCCGTCGCGTCGTAGCTGCCCGCCACCGGCGCGACGCACCACATGTGGTCGACGTGCCCGTGGGTGACCAGCACGCTGACCGGCTTGAGCTTGTGCTCGCGCACCACCTGGTCGACGCCTGCCGCAGCGTCCTTGCCCGGGTCGATGACCACGCACTCCGACCCGGGACCGGTCGCCACGACATAGCAGTTGGTCCCCCAGGGTCCGGCGGGGAAGCCGGCGATGAACACTGGCGTCAGTCCTTGCTTGTCGTTGCTCGTCTGTTGCCCGTCGCACTGGGGTCGGGCGAATCCTTCGGTGGGAAGCCTACCGAGGGCTCTCCTCGCCATGACTACGATGGGCGACCATGAGCGCCGACAAGCAGTCCCGAGACGACTCGGCACCGGGCGAGATGCCCTGGGGCCGGGTGGCCGAGGACGGCACCGTCTACGTCCGCACCGCCGATGGGGAGCGATCCGTCGGGTCCTACGAGGCCGGCACGCCGGCCGAGGCCCTGGAGTTCTTCACCAAGCGCTTCGAGGAGCTGGAGGGCAAGGTCCACCTGCTCGAGCAGCGCGTGGCCTCCGGTCGGCTGGCACCCGAGGAGGCGACCTCCTCGATCAAGTCACTGCGCGAGCAGGTGGTGGACGCCCACGCCGTCGGTGACCTGGTCTCCCTCGCCGCCCGCCTCGACGCCCTGGCGCCGGTCGTCGCGGTGCAGCGCGCCGCCCGCAAGGAGGAGCGCGCCCAGAAGAGCGCGGAGTCCAAGGCGGAGAAGGAGAAGCTCGTCGCCGAGGCCGAGCGCCTCGCCGAGGGCACCGACTGGCGCAACGGGGCCAACCGCTTGCGCGAGCTGCTCGCGACCTGGAAGGAGCTGCCCCGCCTCGACCGCGCCACCGACGACGCGCTGTGGCGGCGCTTCTCCACCGCCCGTACGACGTACACCCGGCACCGCAAGGCGCACTTCGCCGAGGAGCACGAGCGTCGTGACGGCGCCCGGGTCATCAAGGAGCGGCTCGCCACCGAGGCCGAGTCGCTCTCGACCTCCACCGAGTGGGGCCCGACCGCGGGCCGCTACCGCGACCTGATGCGCGAGTGGAAGGCCGCCGGCCCAGCGCCGCGCGAGGTGGACGACCAGCTCTGGCAGCGCTTCCGCGGCGCCCAGGACACCTTCTTCGGTGCCCGCGACGCCGCCAACGCCGCGCTCGACCAGGAGTTCGCCGCCAACGCCGAGGTGAAGGACCAGATCCTCGTCGAGGCCGAGGCGCTCGTCCCGGTGACCGACCTCGAGGCCGCCAAGAAGGCCTTCCGTGACCTCGCCGACCGCTGGGACGCCGCCGGCAAGGTGCCCCGCGACCGGATGAAGGAGCTCGAGGGCAGGATGCGGAAGGTCGAGCAGGCCATCCGCGCCGTCGAGGACGAGCAGTGGAGCCGCAGCGATCCCGAGAAGTCCGCGCGCGCGGACGACATGATCACCAAGCTCGAGACCGGCATCGCCGAGACCCAGGCCAAGCTCGACAAGGCCACCTCCGCGGGCGACGCGAAGAAGGTCAAGGACCTCGAGTCCGAGCTGGCCAACAAGCAGGCCTTCCTCGACATGGCCAAGAAGGCCGCCGCCGACTTCAGCTGAACAGTGCTCTTGGCGCTCGCTCCGCTCGCGCGTGCTCGGCGCCCTTCAAGACGTCGTCTTCCCTCCTCGCTCCCGACCTGCCTCGCTGCGCTCGTCGCGCTCGCTCGCTCGTCAGTCCAGACAACGTCGGGCGCCGAGCGCAAGGGCTGAGGTACAAGGACGCCGGCCGCCTCGTGCTGGGGTACTTAGGGACGTTCTGGTAGGTCATCCGGCTTCCGGACCACCAGAATGTCCCTAACTACCCCGCGAGCGGAGCGAGCGCCAACTACGCCGTGACGCGGTAGGCGTCGAAGACGCCGGGGACCGCGCGGACGGCGCGGAGGACGCCGTCGAGGTGGGCGGCGTCGGCCATCTCGAAGGAGAAGCGGCTCTTGGCGACCCGGTCGCGGGTGGTGGAGAGGGTGGCGCTGAGGATGTTCACGTGGGCGTCGGAGAGCGCCATGGTGATGTCGGAGAGCAGGCGGGCCCGGTCGAGGGCCTCGACCTGGATGTTGACCAGGAAGGTCGACTGCGAGGTCGGCGCCCACTCCACCTCGAGCACCCGCTCGGGCTGGCCGAGGAGGCTGGCGGCGTTGGTGCAGTCCTTGCGGTGGACCGACACTCCCCCGCCCTTGGTGACGAAGCCGAGGATCGGGTCGGGCGGCACGGGGGTGCAGCACTTGGCGAGCTTGACCCAGAGGTCGTCCACACCCTTGACGATGACGCCGGAGTCGGTGGGGCCACGCTTGGCCGCGCGCGACCGCCCGGTGATGGTGACGCCCTCGGCGAGGTCCTCCTGGGCGCCCTCGTCGCCGCCGTGCAGGTCGATGACGCGGCGTACGACGGCCTGCGCGCTGAGGTTGCCCTCGCCGACGGCGGCGTAGAGCGCGGAGACGTCGGCGTGGTGGAAGTGCTCGGCCACCAGGGCGAGGACGTCGTGGGTCATCAGGCGGTTGAGGGGCAGGCCCTCCTTGCGCATGAGCTTGGCGATCTGGTCCTTGCCGTGCTCGATCGCCTCCTCGCGGCGCTCCTTGGTGAACCACTGGCGGATCTTGGAGCGGGCACGCGGGGACTGCACGAAGTTGAGCCAGTCCCGGGACGGACCCGAGGTCGGCGACTTGGAGGTGAAGACCTCGACCACGTCGCCGTTGTCGAGGGTGGACTCGAGCGGGACCAGCCGCCCGTTGACCCGCGAGCCGATGGTGTGGTGACCCACCTCGGTGTGCACGGCGTAGGCGAAGTCGACCGGCGTGGCGCCCATCGGCAGCGGGATCACGTCGCCGCGCGGGGTGAAGACGTAGACCTGCTGCTGGTTCATCTCGAAGCGCAGCGACTCCAGGAACTCGCCCGGGTCCTCGACCTCGCTCTGCCAGTCGAGCAGCTGGCGCAGCCAGGTCATGTCGTCCTTGTCACCGAGCTTGTCGGTGTCGACGCCGGCCTTGGTGTTCTCCTTGTACTTCCAGTGCGCGGCGACGCCGTACTCGGCGCGGCGGTGCTGGGCGAAGGTGCGGATCTGCACCTCCACCGGCTTGCCCTGCGGGCCGATCACCGTCGTGTGGAGCGACTGGTACATGTTGAACTTCGGCATCGCGACGTAGTCCTTGAAGCGCCCCAGGACCGGGTTCCACCGGGAGTGGATGACGCCGAGCGCGCTGTAGCAGTCGCGGTCCTCGTCGACGAGGATGCGGATGCCGACGAGGTCGTAGATGTCGGAGAAGTCGCGGCCGCCGACGATCATCTTCTGGTAGATCGAGTAGTAGTGCTTGGGGCGTCCGGTCACCTTGGCGTTGATCCGCGCGGCCTTGAGGTCGTGCTCGATCTCGGCGACCACCTCGGCCAGGAACTGGTCGCGCGAGGGCGCCCGCTCGGCGACCATCCGCACGATCTCGTCGTAGATCTTCGGGTGGAGGGTGGCGAAGGCGAGGTCCTCGAGCTCCCACTTCAGCGTGTTCATGCCGAGGCGGTGGGCCAGCGGGGCGTAGATGTCGAGCGTCTCGCGCGAGGAGCGCTCCTGCGAGGCCGCCGGCACGTAGCGCAGCGTGCGCATGTTGTGGAGCCGGTCGGCGAGCTTGATGACCAGCACCCGGATGTCGCGCGACATCGCCACGATCATCTTGCGGATCGTCTCGGCCTGCGCCGAGTCGCCGTACTGCACCTTGTCGAGCTTGGTCACGCCGTCGACGAGGAGCGCGACCTCGTCGCCGAAGTCGGCACGCAGCTCGTCGAGGGTGTACGGCGTGTCCTCGACCGTGTCGTGCAGGAGGGCCGCGACCAGCGTCGGCTCGGTCATGCCGATGTCGGCCAGGATCGTGGTGACGGCGAGCGGGTGGGTGATGTAGGGGTCGCCGCTCTTGCGCATCTGGCCGGTGTGCCACTTGTCGGCGACGGCGTAGGCGCGCTCGAGCAGGGCGAGGTCGGCCTTGGGGTGGTTGGCCCGCACGGCGCGGAAGAGCGGCTCGAGGACGGGGTTCGACGACGGTGGCCGAGTGCCGACGCGCGCCAGCCGCGCCCGCATGCCGCGCGCGGTCAGGGCGGCCCCCTTGGGCTCCTGCGCGGGCGCCTGCTCCTCAGCCATGGGGCCAGTCTAGTGAGCGGTCGTGCAGGTCAGACCGTCAGCAGGGAGGTGACGGGGAGGTCGCCGGTCACGGACCGCGGGTCGAGGAAGCTCAGCTCCATCAGGACCGACGCTCCGACGGCCGTGCCGCCGCACGACTCGATGAGCTGACGGGTCGCCGCGGCGGTGCCGCCGGTGGCGAGCACGTCGTCGACCATCAGCACGCGCTCCCCCTCCGCGATGCCGTCCGTGTGCACCTCGAGAGTCGCCTCGCCGTACTCCAGGCTGTAGGAGACGGCGTGCGTCTCGCGCGGGAGCTTGCCGGCCTTGCGGACCGGCACGAAGCCGATGCCGAGGGCGAGCGCGACGGGCGCTGCGAGGATGAAGCCGCGGGCCTCCATGCCCACGACCTTGTCGACCACGAGGTTGCCGTGGTCGTCGCGACCGGCGGCCGCGAGGGCGGCGATGATCGCGGAGAACGCGTGGTGGTCGGCGAGGACCGGGGTGATGTCCTTGAAGGTCACGCCGTCCTGGGGCCAGTCGGCGACGTCGACCGTGAGCCGCTTCAGCGCCTCCTGGGCCGTACGCCGGTCAGGCATCGCCGGGCTCCCGGCCGGGCTCCTGGCCGAGCTCGGGACCCGGGGACTCGACCTTGGCGATCGCCGCACGGGCGATCTCGATCTCCGTGCCGGGGGCGATCTGGAGGCGGGCCTTGTCGTCGGTGACCGAGGTGACGGTGCCGAAGATGCCCGACGACATCATGACCCGCTGACCGACCTCGATGCTGTTCTGCAGGGCCGTGACCTCCCGCTGCCGCCGCTGCTGGGGGCGGATCACCATGAACCAGAACAGGGCCAGGATGGCCACGAGGGGCAGGAGTGCAGCGAGGTCGTTCACGGTCGGGGATCTCCTCGGATCGGCGCGGGGGTGAGCGCGTGGAGTCTACGCGGCGGACCCCCGCGGCTCACACCTCGTCGAAGAGGGTGGAGTCGACGGTCGGCATCGGCGGCGGCGTGAGGCCGAGGTGGTGCCACGCAGCCGGTGTCGCGACGCGACCGCGAGGGGTGCGCGCGAGCATGCCGGTGCGGACGAGGAACGGCTCGGCAACCTCCTCGACGGTCTCGCGCTCCTCCCCCACTGCGACGGCCAGGGTCGAGATGCCGACCGGCCCACCGCCGAAGCGCCGGCACAGGACGTCGAGCACGGCGCGGTCGAGGCGGTCGAGCCCGGACTCGTCGACCTCGAACAGCTCCAGCGCGGACTGCGCGACCGGCAGCGTGAGGACGCCGTCGGCCCGGACCTGGGCGTAGTCGCGCACCCGACGCAGCAGCCGGTTGGCGATGCGCGGCGTGCCGCGGGAGCGCGACGCGATCTCGCTGGAGCCCTCGGACGTGAGGTGCACGCCGAGCAGGCCGGCGGAGCGGTGCACGATCCGGTCGAGCTCCTCGGGCTCGTAGAACTCCAGGTGCGCGGTGAAGCCGAAGCGGTCGCGCAGCGGCCCCGGGAGCAGGCCCGCTCGGGTGGTGGCGCCGACCAGGGTGAACGGCGGGATCTCCAGCGGGATGGCCGTGGCGCCGGGCCCCTTGCCGATCACCACGTCGACCCGGAAGTCCTCCATGGCCATGTAGAGCATCTCCTCGGCCGGCCGCGACATCCGGTGGATCTCGTCGACGAAGAGGACGTCGCCCTCGTTGAGGCCGGACAGGATCGCGGCGAGGTCACCGGCATGGGTGATGGCCGGGCCGCTCGTCAGCCGCAGCGGCGTGCCCATCTCGGCGGCGATGATCATCGCGAGGGTCGTCTTGCCGAGCCCGGGCGGGCCGGACAGCAGCACGTGGTCGGGGGCTCGCCCACGGCGGCGGGCGGCCTCGAGGACCAGCCCCAGCTGATCGCGCACGCGGGCCTGCCCGACCACCTCGTCGAGGGTCTTGGGCCGCAGCGCCGCCTCGACCGCGCGCTCGTCGCCGTCGGCCTCGGCGTCGGTCAGCCGCTGGAGGTGGCTGAGCTCGGCCTCGGAGAGGTCCTCGTCGGTGTCGTCCCAGTTCACGGATCAGGCCTTGCTCAGCGTGCGCAGGGCGGCCCGCAGCAGCGCACCCACGTCGGGGGCGTCACCGGCCTCGGGCGCGACCGCCTCCACCGCCTTGTCGGCCTCCTTGGCCGACCAGCCCAGTCCGACCAGCCCCTGCTGCACCTGGTCGCGCCAGGGCGCGCCCGCGCTCTCGGCAGCGGCTGGGTGGTGGACGCCGACCGGCGGCCCGATGCGGTCCTTGAGCTCGAGGATGATGCGTTGCGCGCCCTTCTGGCCGATGCCGGGGACCCGGGTCAGCGCCTTGACGTCCTCCGTCGCGATCGCGCGGCGTACGTCGTCGGGACGCATCACCGCCACGATGGCCTGGGCGACCTTGGGTCCGACGCCGGAGGCGGTCTGGGCGATCTCGAAGATCGACTTCTCGTCCTCGTCGAGGAAGCCGAAGACGGTCAGGCTGTCCTCGCGCACGACCATGCTGGTCGGCAGCGTCGCCTGACGCCCGACCCGCAGCGTGGCGAGCGTGCCGGGCGTGCACATCAGCTCGAGCCCGACACCTCCCACCTCGAGCACGGCGCTGGAGAGCGTGACGGCGGCGACCTCGCCGCGGACGAAGGCGATCATCGGGTCCTCACGTAGCTGGTGCGTCGGGGGCCGGCCTGGGCGACGGCGGCATCGATGCGCGACTGGGCCGAGCCCCGCCACACGTGGGTGATGGCCAGCGCCAGCGCGTCGGCGGCGTCGGCCGGCTTGGGCAGCTCGGCGAGACGGAGGATGCGCACCACCATCGCGCCGACCTGCGCCTTGTCGGCGCGACCGTTGCCGGACACCGCGGCCTTGACCTCGCTGGGGGTGTGCATCGCGATCGGCAGGCCGCGACGGGCGGCCACCACGAGCGCGATGCCGCTCGCCTGGGCGGTGCCCATGATCGTGCTGGAGTCGGAGCGGGCGAAGACCCGCTCGACGGCGACCGCGTCGGGCCGGTGCTCCTCGATCCAGGCGTCGAGGCCCTTCTCGATGCTGACCAGACGCTCGGCGACGGGCAGCGTGGAGGTCGTGCGGATCACCCCGACGTCGACCATCGACAGCGGCCGGCCGACACTGCCGTCCACCACGCCCACGCCGCACCGGGTGAGGCCGGGGTCGATGCCGAGCACGCGCACCCGCTCCACCTCTCTCCCTGCTCCGTCCGAACACATGTTCGTCCGGATCACGCTAACCCGCCCCGGGTGCGGGACGGCGTACGACACGCGGCGGGGCGGCAGCAGGAGGCGTCAGGCGTCGGCGGCCTCGAGCTCGGCCATCACGTCGGCCGGGATGTCGACGTTGGTGAAGACGTCCTGGACGTCGTCGAGGTCCTCGAGCGCGTCGACGAGCCGCATCACCTTGGCGGCACCGTCGGCGTCGACGGGGATCTCGAGGCTGGCGACCCACTCGACGTCGGCCGAGTCGTAGTCGATGCCGGCGTCCTGGAGCGCGGTGCGCACGCCGACCACGTCGGTGGCCTCGCTCTGGACCTGGAAGGCGTCGTCGAGGTCGTTGACCTCCTCCGCCCCGGCGTCGAGGGTCGCCTCGAGGACGTCGTCCTCGGTGACCTCGCGCTCCTCCTGCGACTTCGGGACCACGACCGTGCCCTTGCGCGTGAAGAGGCGCGAGACGGAGCCGGGGTCGGCCATCGTGCCGCCGTTGCGGGTGACCGCAGTGCGGACCTCCATGGCGGCGCGGTTCTTGTTGTCGGTCAGGCACTCGACCAGGAAGGCGACGCCCTGCGGGCCGTAGACCTCGTAGGAGATGCCCTGGTAGTCGACGCCGCCGGACTCCGCGCCGGAGCCGCGCTTGACCGCGGAGTCGATGTTCTTGTTGGGGACCGAGCTCTTCTTGGCCTTCTGGATGGCGTCGTAGAGGGTCGGGTTGCCGGCGGGGTCCCCGCCACCCTGCTTCGCCGCGACCTCGATGTTCTTGATCAGCTTGGCGAAGAGCTTGCCGCGCTTGGCATCGATCGCGGCCTTCTTGTGCTTGGTCGTTGCCCACTTGGAGTGGCCTGACATGAGTCCCTCTATCTATCGACGATCAGTGCGGTGCTCGGGCCGAGCGCACCAGGTCCACGAACATGCCGTGGACCCGGTCGTCGCTGCCGACCTCGGGATGGAACGAGGTCGCCATCAGGGGGCCCTGGCGCACCGCGACGATCCTACCCGCGGCGGGTCCGTCCTCGACCCGAGCCAGCACCTCGACGTCGGCCTCGACCGACTCGACCCACGGCGCGCGGATGAAGACGGCCCGCACCGGGTCGGCGAGCCCCTCGAGGTGGAGGTCCTCCTCGAAGGAGTCGACCTGGCGGCCGAAGGCGTTGCGACGCACCGTGATGTGCAGCCCGCCGATGGTCTCCTGCCCCGCCGCGCCGTCCTCGATCCGGTCGGCCAGCATGATCATGCCGGCGCAGGTCCCGAAGGCGGGCAGCCCGTCGCGCACCGCCTCGCGCAGCGGCTCGAGCAGGTCGAAGATGCGGGCCAGCTTGACCATCGTGGTGGACTCCCCGCCCGGGATGACGAGGCCGTCGCACGCCGCGAGCTCCGCGGGGCGTCGTACGGTGATCGGGTCGGCACCCAGCGAGCCGAGCGCGGCCAGGTGCTCGCGGACGTCGCCCTGGAGGGCGAGCACGCCGATGGTCGGATTCACGAACGCCGATCCTAGGGGCGGGGCCGAGCCGTAGGGTCAGGGCCCATGAGGCTCCCCCGACCGGCCGCGCTGTGCGCCGCCCTGCTGGCCCTGGCCCTCACCGCTTCCGGGGTGTCGACCGCGGCGCCCGCGAAGCCCGACGGCCAGCGCACGGTCGACGGCTGGCCGGTGCGTACGCCGTCGAGCCTGGGGCTGCGCGGCGGCGTGCTGGAGGCGGGGGCGAAGGAGGCGAAGCGGCTGGACTCCACCTGCTTCGCGGTCGTCAAGGACGGCAAGCTCGCCTTCGAGGCGAGCTGGCGGATGGAGCGCGACGTGCCGCGCGAGGTCTTCTCGATCACGAAGTCCGTCGCGAGCACGCTGGTCGGCATCGCGGTCCGCGATGGGGACCTGCGCCTCGACGACCGGGTCTCGACCTACGTCCCGCAGTGGCGCGGCACCCCGTCGGAGACGGTGACGGTGCGCAACCTCCTCTCCAACGACAGCGGCCGCTTCTGGTCGATGCAGTCCGACTACGCCGACCTGCTGGCCGCGAAGAGCCGCACGAAGTACGCCATCGGGCTGACGCAGCAGCACGCCCCCGGCAGCGCGTGGGCCTACAACAACGCCGCCATCCAGGTCCTCGAGCCGGTGCTGGAGAAGGCGACCGGCATGCGAGTCGCGAAGTTCGCGCGCACGCGGCTGTTCGAGCCGCTCGGGATGACGAACTCGGAGCTCATCACCGATCGCTCCGACAACGCGGCGATGGTCTTCTACGGCCTGCGCACGACGTGCCTCGACCTCGCCAGGTTCGGGTCGCTGTACCTCGGCAGGGGCAGGGCCGGCGGCACCCGGTTGCTGGACACGAGCTACGTGAAGCGGGCCGTCGGCCGGTCGTCGACCGTGCACAACGCGGCCTACGGCTACCTGTGGTGGCTCAACCGGCCGGGCCGGATCCGCGGGGCGACCGACGCGGTCGACCCGCAGGGCCAGCCGCTGCGCCCAGTGACCGGCCAGCTGGCGGCGTACGCCCCCGAGGACGTGTACGCCGCGCTCGGCTTCGGCGGGCAGGTGCTACTGGTCGACCCGGGGAGCCGGACGATCGTGGTGCGCCTCGGCCTCCCCGCCCAGGCGGGCGAGGAGGGCTACGGCTTCGGCAACGCTGCTCGGGTGCTGACGCGGGCGCTGAGGTAGCGCCCGCGCGCAGTCACCGGAGCGTCACCAGCCGCGCTCGGCCAGGCGGTGCGGCTGCGGGATCTCGTCGACGTTGATGCCGACCATGGCCTCGCCCAGGCCGCGGGAGACCTTGGCGACCACGTCGGGGTCGTCGAAGAAGGTGGTGGCCTTGACGATCGCCTCGGCGCGCTGGGCCGGGTTGCCGGACTTGAAGATGCCGGAGCCCACGAAGACGCCCTCGGCGCCGAGCTGCATCATCATCGCGGCGTCGGCCGGGGTGGCGATGCCTCCGGCGGTGAAGAGCACCACCGGCAGCTTGCCCGCAGCGGCGACCTCCTTGACCAGCTCGTAGGGGGCCTGGAGCTCCTTGGCCGCGACGTAGAGCTCGTCCTCGGCCATGCCGTGCAAGCGGTTGAGCTCGGCGCGGATCGTGCGCATGTGGGTGACCGCGTTGGAGACGTCGCCGGTGCCGGCCTCGCCCTTGGAGCGGATCATGGCCGCGCCCTCGGTGATGCGGCGGAGCGCCTCGCCGAGGTTGGTGGCACCGCAGACGAAGGGGACGGTGAAGGCCCACTTGTCGATGTGGTTGGTGTAGTCGGCCGGGGTGAGCACCTCGGACTCGTCGATGTAGTCGACGCCGAGCGACTGGAGGACCTGCGCCTCCGCGAAGTGGCCGATCCGGGCCTTGGCCATCACGGGGATCGAGACGGCCTCGATGATGCCGTCGATCATGTCGGGGTCGCTCATCCGGGACACGCCGCCCTGGGCGCGGATGTCGGCCGGGACGCGCTCGAGCGCCATCACCGCGACGGCGCCGGCGTCCTCGGCGATCTTCGCCTGCTCGGCGGTGACGACGTCCATGATGACGCCGCCCTTGAGCATCTCTGCCATGCCGCGCTTGACGCGGCTGGTGCCGTGCTCGATGGGGGTCTCGGGGGTCTGCTCAGCCATGCCTCGATCGTAGTGCGGCCTCATCCCAAAGGATGCATCGGGACCGGGGTGGTTGAGCGCTTGATCAGGCGCTGGAGGCGGCCCGGGCGAGCGCCTGGCGGCGGACGACCCAGATGCGCTGGGCGACGGTCACGGTGGCGGCGATCGCGAGGGCCCAGAGGGCGACGTAGAGCAGCACCCAGAGGTCGAGCACGTCGGCGAAGAACGCCGGGACGAGCATGCCGACGAGGCGGTCAGGGCGCTCGGCGATGCCGACCTTGGCGTCGTAGCCGAGGTGGTCGGCCTTGGCCCGGGCGTACGACGTCACGGCGCCCATCACCAGGATGACGAGGCACAGCACCAGGTAGAGCCGGCTCTCGTGGTGCCAGGCGAAGAACAGCGCCAGGCCGCCGAAGAGGGCGCCGTCGGCGACGCGGTCGAGGGTGGAGTCGAGGAACGCACCGAAGTCGTCCTTGCGGCCGACCTTGCGGGCCATGGCGCCGTCGACGAGGTCGCTGAAGACGAAGGCGGTGATGAACAGGACGCCCTGCCACACCCAGCCCTGCGCGAAGAAGAACAGCGCGCCGAAGCTGACGCCCAGGGTGCCGACCAGCGTCACCACGTCGGGGCTGATGCCGAGGCGGATGAACAGGTTGATGAACGGCGCGAGCATGACGCCCTGCCAGAACTGCTTGAACCGATCGAGCACGGCGGCAGGCTACCGGGCGAGCAGCGCGGCGCGGACGTCCGCCACCGCGGCGGGCGCGCCGGTGACCGTCCAGTCCACCCCGGCGGCAGGTACGACGACGGACTCGCCGCCCGCGCCCCGGACGATCGCGGCGCCGGGGAGCCGGTCCCAGTCGGCGACCGAGTGCTGGAAGAGGACGTCCCACTGGCCGATCGCGATGGCCATGCAGTCCATCGTCCCCGAGCCGAGCATCCGCAGCGTGCCGACCTCGCCGAGCGCGCGGGCGAAGGCCTCCCCGACCTCACCGGCGTAGAACGGCGGGTGGAGGTAGGTGACGGCGCACCGGGCCTCGCGGCTCGTGTCGGGCAGTGGGTCGAGCGGGTTGCCGTCGCAGGTGCTGGGCAGGTCGGGACCGCCGACCCACGTGCGCAGGGTCGCGGCGTGGTGCACGGCGCCGAGCAGCACGTCGTCCTCGTCGTGGAGGGCGATCGCGCTGCACCACCAGTCGCTGCCGCGGGAGAAGTTGTAGGTGCCGTCGACCGGGTCGATGACCCAGGTGCGGCCCGACGTGCCGGGGCGGGACGTGCCCTCCTCGCCGACGACCGCGTCGTCGGGACGCTCGGCGGTGAGCTGCTGGACGATCAGCCGCTCGGCGGCGGTGTCGGCCTGGGTGACGATGTCGGAGCCGCTGGTCTTGCGCTCGATGTCGAGCCCCTCCGCACGGATCCGGGCGGCGAGCAGGGCGGCCTCGCGGACCAGGTCGGCGGCCAGCGCGGCGTCGGCGGCGAGGTCAGGCATCGGCCCACGCCCCGGCGAGCAGGTCGCGGGTGTCCTCGAGGAGCTGCGGGAGGGTCTTGGTGCCGCCGACGACGGTGATGAAGTTGGCGTCGCCGGTCCAGCGCGGCACGACGTGCTGGTGGAGGTGCTCGGACAGCGAACCACCCGCCGAGCGGCCGAGGTTGAGGCCGATGTTGAAGGAGTGCGGCTGGCTGACCTTCCGGATCGCGCGGAGTGACTGCTGGGTCATCGCCATCAGCTCGAGCGACTCCGCCTCGGTCAGGTCGGTGAGGTCCGCGACGTGGCGGTAGGGCAGCACCATCAGGTGACCCGGGTTGTACGGGTGCAGGTTGAGGACGGCGTACGTCGTCTCGCCCCGCGCCACGACGAGCGCCTCGTCGTCGGGGCGGTGCGGGATCGCGCAGAAGGGGCAGCCCTCGTCGTCGACGACCGTGCGGACGTAGGCCATCCGGTGCGGCGTCCAGATCCGCTCGAGCGCGTCCTCACCGGTCGTGTCACTCATGCCGCGATCCTAGGGTGGGCGCATGACGTCGATCCGACCGGCCGGTGACGCCGACATGGCTGCCGTGGCCGACCTGTGGCACGAGGGCTGGCACGACGCCCACGCGGGCCACGTGCCAGACGGGCTGACCGCCGCGCGGACGCTGCCGGCGTTCCACGAACGCACGCCGGCACGCGTCGGCGACACGTCCGTCGCGGTCTCCGACGACGGCGCTCTGCTGGGCTTCGTGATGGTCGCGGACGACGAGGTCGAGCAGGTCTTCGTCGGGCGCGACGCCCGTGGCACCGGTCTGGCTCCCCTGCTGCTGGCCGAGGCGGAGCGGCAGGTGGCCGCGGCGGGGCACGTCTCGGCGTGGCTGGCCGTCGTGGCCGGCAACGCCCGGGCCCGCAGGTTCTACGAGAAGCAGGGCTGGACCGACGCCGGCGGCCTGCCCTACGAGGTCACCGCGGGCGGCCAGCGCTTCGTCTCGCCGTGCCGGAGGTACGTCAAGAGCGTCTGACGCTGTCGGCGTGAGTCCGCTCACGCTGCCACGCTCAGCCTGCGCTCCCGATTCGACATGGCCGGCGAGGCGTGTTGTCGTGGTGGGGCCGCAGGCAGTGGCCCTCGTCGTGGACGGGGCACCTCCCCTCGCGAGGTTGATCGCAGCCGCGGCCTCGACGCCCGTCCCGACGGTGTCGCGTCCGAGCGCCCCGAGGCGCACAACCCCCGTGAGGTCAGAAGCACGTGCGTGCCACCACCACACCCATCATGTCCCCCCGCCGTCGCGTCGCCGCCAGCACCGCCGTGGCCGCCCTCGCGCTCGGCCTCGTGCCCGGCACCGCATCCGCGCAGGAGGCCGTCGCCGTCAGCGTGAAGATCGCCGACCAGCCCGCCGTCGCCGTCGCGACCACGCCGCGCGTGTGGCCCGGCAAGCTGCTCGAGGCCCACGGCGTGCCCGTGGACGGCAACGACCTGGTCGCTGTCGTCCGCGACGGCCGCAAGGTCTCAGGCGGCAAGAAGCGCGTCCGCGAGGGCGACGTCGTCAAGCTCACCGAGGTCGAGAAGGTGCGCACCTCCAAGCGTGAGCGCGTCCGCCGCGGCACCGTCGAGATCGCGACCACGAAGCTGAAGCCCGGCCACCGCAAGGTCGTCCGTGAGGGCCGGCCCGGCGTGCGCAAGGTCGTCAAGCTGAAGACGCTGCACAACGGCGAGCAGGTCCGGTCGCGCGTGGTGAAGCGCAAGCTGGTCCGCGACCCGAAGCCACGCCGCGTGCTCGTCGGCCGCAAGCCGTTCTCCGTGCCGGGCACCGACGGCCTCAACTGGGGCGCGCTCGCCAACTGCGAGTCCGGCGGCAACCCCAACGCGGTCAACCCGGCCGGCTACTACGGCCTCTACCAGTTCGACGTGGGCACCTGGCGCAGCGTCGGTGGCTCCGGCCTCCCGACCTCCGCCTCCGCGGGCGAGCAGACCTACCGCGCCAAGCTGCTCTACAAGCAGCGCGGCCGCTCCCCCTGGCCGAACTGCGGTCGCCTGCTCTGAGCCGCCGCGCCTACAGTGGCGCATGGAGTGGTGGCAGACCCTCGTGGTGGCCCTCGTCAGTCCGGTGCTGCCGACCGGGGCCTTGTTCTGGCAGCAGCGTCGCGCCCACGATCGTGAGGATCGCATCCGCACGGAGGACCGCGTGGAGCGGGCCCGCGACCGATGGCGGGACGACCGCCTGAAGGCGTACACGCTCCTGCTCGTGCGGCTCAACGTCGAGCTGGACGCGCTTCGCTCGTCGATCAACGCCGTGGTGGACGACGATCCTGCGCCGCCCGCGGGCGACCTCGTGCTGGTCGAGGAGGCGCTCGCGGGCGTGCAGCTCGTCGGGTCGGCCCACGCTTCCGGCACCGCTGAGCACGCCTACACGCAGCTGCTCCTGGCCCAGGCCGCGGTCGAGGACGTGTCCCACCCGTTGGTCGCCGCCGTGGTGACGCAGCTCCAGGCCGAGCGCCAGGCCGTGTTCGAGGCGATCAGCGCCTACCGGGACGCTGCGCGAGCCGACCTGGAGGTCGCCTGACCGCTCGGGCGCACGTGTGCGGCAAATCGCCCCTCAGCGCCAGGCCTTGGCGAGGCGCTCGACGATCTCGGTGAGCCGGTCGGCCGACGTGGCGATGTTGAGGCGGACCTGGCCGGTGGTACCCGGCGCGTACGAGGCGCCGGGACTCACCATCACGCGGCCGCGATCGAGGGCGGCCGCGGCCGCGTCGTCGTGGCCGTAGGCCGAGGCGTCGAGCCAGGCGAGGTACGTCGCCTCGAGCGGGCGCATCCGCACCTCGGGCAGGTGGGCGGCGAGCAGCTCGCCGAGGAGGGCGCGCTGCTGGTCGAGGCGCTCGACCAGCGAGGCGAGCCACGGGTCGCCGTGGTCGTACGCGGCGCGGGCCGCGACGACGCCCAGCGGCGACCAGGAGTCGTTGCGCGACATCGGCTCGGCGGCCAGGAGCTCCCGGTCGGCGGCCGACGGCACCACCAGCTGCGCGCAGCGCAGGCCTGCGGTGTTGAAGGCCTTCGAGGCGGCGACGACCGCGACGGCGTGGTCGTGGGTGCCCTCGATCGAGAGGTACGACACGTGCTCGGCGCCGGGCAGCACGAGCGGAGCGTGGATCTCGTCGCTCACCACGCGGGCGCCGTGCCGGACAACCACGTCCCGGACGCCTTCGAGCTCGGCACGGGTGAAGACCCGGCCCCAGGGGTTGTGCGGCTGGGTCAGCAGCAGCGTCTGCGCGCCCTTGGCGAGGAGGCGGTCGAGCGCGTCGAGGTCGATCTCGCACCGGTCCGCGGACGTCGGGACCTCCAGCAGGTGCTCGGTGCGGCCGGTGACCTCGGCGAGGCGGTGCTGCGCGTTGTAGCCCGGCGTCGGGAACACCACCCCGCCCGGCCCGCTGAGCACGTCGATCGCCAGCCGCACGCCGGCCGTCACGTCGACCACCGCCTGCACGGCCTCGGGCTCGGGCGCCCAGCCGAAGTGCCGCCCCGCCCAGGCGGCGTACGACGTGGCGAGCGCCTCGTCCCGCGCGAGCGGGTAGCCAGTGATCCCGTCGGCGAGCGCCCGCTGCACCGCACCGAGCACCACCGGGTCGACGGCGTAGTCCATCTCCGCGACCCACGCCGGGATGACGTCGTCGGGCACGCCCCACTTCAGCGGCAGCGCCCGCCGCGCCTCCTCGTCGGTGAGGTCCACGACCGGGCGACGCGGTTTCGAGGCTCGCTGCGCTCGCGCCTCAACCATCGAGAGGTCGCTCAGACCTGCTCGCGGCTCGCGACCGCCGCGGCCACCCGCTCGATCGCGTCCGCGAGCGGCACGCCGTTGTCCTGGCGCCCGTCGCGGTAGCGGAAGCTGACCGCACCCTTCTCGACGTCGTCGTCACCGGCGATCAGCATGAACGGCACCTTCTGCAGCTGCGCGTTGCGGATCTTCTTCTGCATCCGGTCGTCGGAGTCGTCGACCTCGACGCGCAGCCCCTGGGCCTTCATCTGCCGCGCGATGTCGAAGAGGTAGTCGTTGTGCCGCTCCGCGATCGGGATGCCCTGGACCTGGACGGGCGCCAGCCAGGGCGGGAACGCGCCGGCGTAGTGCTCGACCAGGACGCCGATGAACCGCTCGATCGAGCCGAACTTCGCGGAGTGGATCATCACCGGCTGCTGGCGGGTGCCGTCGGCCGCGACGTACTCGAGGTCGAAGCGGTCGGTCGAGGGCTGGTTGAAGTCGTACTGGATGGTCGACATCTGCCAGGTGCGACCGATCGCGTCGCGCGCCTGCACCGAGACCTTGGGACCGTAGTACGCGGCCCCGCCGGGGTCGGGCACGAGCTCGAGGCCCGACTCCTCGCAGACCTTGCGCAGCACCTCGGTGGCCAGCTCCCAGTCCTCGTCGGAGCCGATGAACTTGTCGGGCTTGGAGTCGTCGCGGGTCGACAGCTCGAGGTAGAAGTCGTCGAGGCCGAAGTCGCGGAACAGGCCGAGGCAGAAGTCCAGCAGGTGCTGGATCTCACCGGGCGCCTGCTCCGGGGTGACGTAGGAGTGCGAGTCGTCCTGGGCGAAGCCGCGGACGCGGGTCAGGCCGTGGACCACGCCGGACTTCTCGTGGCGGTAGACCGAGCCGAACTCGAAGAGCCGCAGCGGCAGCTCGCGGTAGGAGCGCTGGCGCGAGCGGTAGATGAGGTTGTGCATCGGGCAGTTCATCGCCTTGAGGCGGTAGTCCATGCCGTCGACGTCGAGCGCCGGGAACATGCCCTCGCCGTAGTAGGGCAGGTGCCCGGAGGTGTAGAACAGCCCCTCCTTGGCGATGTGGGGGGTGCCGACGTACTCGAACCCCTCCTCGATGTGCCGCCGGCGGACGTAGTCCTCCATCTCCCGCTTGATCACGCCGCCCTTGGGGTGGAACACGGGCAGGCCGGAGCCGATCTCGTCGGGGAAGGAGTAGAGGTCGAGGTCGCGGCCGAGCTTGCGGTGGTCGCGCCGCTCGGCCTCCTCGATGCGGTGCAGGTGCGCCTCGAGCGCCTCCTTGGACTCCCAGGCGGTGCCGTAGATGCGCTGGAGCTGCTTGTTCTTCTCGTCACCGCGCCAGTACGCCGCCGCGCTGCGCATCAGCTTGAAGGCGGGGATCCGCTTGGTGGTCGGCAGGTGCGGGCCGCGGCACAGGTCGGACCACTTGGCCTCGCCGTTGCGGCCGATGTTGTCGTAGATGGTCAGCTCGCCGGCGCCCACCTCGACGCTCGCACCCTCGGTGCCCTCGGTGCCGGCGCCGCCCTTCAGCCCGATCAGCTCGATCTTGTAGGGCTCGTCCTTGAGCTCGTCGATCGCGTCGGCGTCGGTGGTGACCCGGCGCTCGAAGCGCTGGTTCTCCTTGATGATCTTGCGCATCGCGGACTCGATCTTCGCCAGGTCCTCGGGCACGAACGGGGTCTCGACGTCGAAGTCGTAGTAGAAGCCGTTGTCGATCGGCGGGCCGATGCCGAGCTTGGCCTCCGGCCAGAGCTGCTGCACGGCCTGCGCCATCACGTGCGCGGTCGAGTGGCGCAGGATGTCGCGGCCGTCGGCGCTGTCGATCGCCACCGCCTCGACCTCGTCACCGTCGGCCAGCTCGTAGGACAGGTCCTTGAGCGCGCCCGCGACCCGCGCGGCCACGACGTCGGCGTCGTCGCGGAACAGCTCCCAGGCCTTGGTGCCCGTCGTGACCGCGGTCTCCGCACGCTGATCGGCGTGGATGCGGACGACCTTGATCTCGGACACGAGAGCTCCTTCTGAGCGGGTGGATGGGAGGGACGGATGCCCCCCTCGATGCTATCGGCCGCCCTGCCGCGGGCTCACCCCGGTTTCGGTTCACCCGGGTGGAATGACGACGACGGGCGCTGGCTCCTCACTGCGTGAGGTGGAGCCGGCGCCCGCCGCCGGGTTCGGGTGGGCTCAGGGCTGGGTCGCGAACCGTTCCCACGACCGGTGCGCGCCCATCAGCGTGAGCAGCTCGTCCTGCACGTCGCCGGGTCCGTCACCCGTCACGACGCCGGCCCCACCGAGGCCGAGCTCGTCGATGACCGACCGGCCGTCGCCGAAGGCGAGCACGGCCTTGCAGTGCCGGAAGCACTCGCCGACGAGCATGCCGACGCGCGGGTCGGTCCGCACCGTCGAGGTGTCACCGGCCTTGCCGTCCCGGCTGACCAGCGCGTCCGGCGCGGGCGGGGCGGCTCCGGCCACGACGACCGCGTCGAGCTCGATCGAGCGGACGGTCGCGAAGGTCCGCTGCGCCACCAGGCCCTCCCCGAGCTCGCCGCCGTGCGGCGCGATGAGGAGCGGCAGCACGCCGGCGCCGAGCAGGCCCTCGCGCAGCCCGGCGACGGCCGCGAGGTCGCCGTCCGGGTCCACGACCACCCCGACCAGCCGGCCGTCCGTCGGCCAGGTCTCCCCGACCTGCGACAACGCCGGGCTGGGGTCGGGCTCCTCGACCTCGACGGAGCGAGCAGGCGCGGGCAGGCCGAGCGCGGTGGCGACCTTCGCGCACAGGTCCTCGTCGATGTTCGCCAGCGCGAGGAGCTGCCGCTCCTTGATCGCCTGCTCGTAGCACTTGCCCAGCTCGAAGGAGTACGCGTTCACGATGTGCTCCTGCTCGACCGGCGACATGCTCTTCCAGAACAGGCGCGCCTGGCTGAAGTGGTCGTCGTACGTCGCCGGGTTCTCGCGGACCTTCGCGCCCTGCACCTCCACCGGCACGTCGACGAACGCGCCCTCGTCGGCTCCGGCGAAGAACGGGCAACCGCCGTCGAGGGAGCTCGGGCTGTAGGGCGCCACGCCACCGTGCACGGCCTGCTGGTGGAACCCGTCGCGGTGGTTGTCGTTCACCGGGGCGTGCGGGCGGTTGATCGGGATCTGGTTGAAGTTCGGCCCGGCGAGACGCGTCAGCTGGGTGTCGAGGTAGGAGAAGTTGCGCGCCATCAGCAGCGGGTCGTCGGTGCCGTCGATGCCGGGCACGAGGTGCCCGGTGTGGAAGGCGACCTGCTCGGTCTCGGCGAAGAAGTTGGTCGGGTTGCCGTTCAGGGTCAGCGTGCCGATCAGCTGGACCGGCGCCAGCTCCTCCGGCACCAGCTTGGTCGAGTCGAGCAGGTCGATGCCCTCGAACATCTGGTCCGGCGTGTCCGGGAAGGTCTGGATGCCGAGGTCCCACACCGGGAAGGCGCCCGACTCGATCGCGTCGTACAGGTCGCGACGGTGGAAGTCGGGGTCGACGCCACCCGCCAGCTGCGCTTCCTCCCACGTGAGGGAGTGGACCCCCAGCCGCGGCTTCCAGTGGAACTTGACCAGCGTGGTGCCGCCCTCGGCGTCGACGAGCCGGAAGGTGTGGACGCCGAAGCCCTCCATGGTCCGGTAGCTGCGCGGGATGCCGCGATCGGACATGTTCCAGATCGCGTGGTGCTGCGCCTCGGTGTGCAGGGACACGAAGTCCCAGAACGTGTCGTGCGCGCTCTGCGCCTGCGGGATCTCGCGGTCCGGGTGCGGCTTGCCGGCGTGGATGACGTCGGGGAACTTGATGCCGTCCTGGATGAAGAAGACCGGCATGTTGTTGCCGACCAGGTCCCAGTTGCCCTCGCTCGTGTAGAACTTCGTGGCGAAGCCGCGGGTGTCGCGCACCGTGTCGGCCGAGCCGCGCGAGCCGAGGACGGTGGAGAAACGGACGAAGACCGGGGTCTCCTCATCCTTGCCGAAGACCGCGGCGCGGCTGATGGTGGACGCGGCGCCGTTGGCCACGAAGACGCCGTGCGCCCCGGCTCCGCGGGCGTGGACCACGCGCTCCGGGATGCGCTCGTGGTCGAAGTGCATGATCTTCTCGCGCAGGTGGTGGTCCGAGAGCACCGTCGGGCCGCGCGTCCCGGCCTTGAGCGAGTGGTCGCTGTCGCCGATGCGCACGCCGGTGGCGGTGGTGAGGTACGCACCCTGCTGGGCGCTCGCCGTCGGCGGGTCGGCGCTCGGGGCGCCGGTCGGCGACAGCGGGGTCGGCTGCTGCTGGTCGGGCTTCGGCGGCGGGACCTCCCGCGGCTCGGTCGGCTCCTCCAGCGTCGGCGGCTCGCTGCCCGGTGCGCCGGGCACCGGCGTGTCGGTCTTCTTGGTGCTCATCCAGGCTCCCTCGAGTAGTCGGATCGGGTTGGGCCGCCCTGTACCCCCGAGGGCGTCGAGGTCATGCGCGTCGGCGCTGGCCGGAGCCCTCGGTGTCGGGATCGCCCCGGTCCGGGTCGGCGTCCCGGCCGCGGGACTCGCGCAACCGGCGCCCCCGCAGCACCTCCTGGCGCTCCTTCTCCGCCGCCTTGTCGCTCGTGCGGGTGTCGCGGGGCGGCAGCTGGATCTCCTCCTCGGCGGGCATCCCGGCCTGCAGCTCGCGACCCCGCTCCAGCTCGGCGTCCAGCTCGCCACCGAAGAGGAGCGCGAGGTTGGTGATCCACAGCCACAGCAGGAACACGATGACGCCGGCGAGCGAGCCGTAGGTCTTGTCGTAGGAACTGAAGTTGGCCACGTAGAACCCGAAGAGCGCCGAGGCGACGATCCAGATGAGGATCGCGACAGCCGCGCCGACGCTGATCCAGCGGAACTTCGGCTGCTTGACGTTGGGCGTCGCGTAGTAGAGCAGCCCCACGATGAGCATGACGACCAGGAGCATCACCGGCCATTTCGCGATGTTCCAGACCGTCACGACCGTCGAACCAAGGCCGATCGCGTCGCCGACGGCCTCGGCGGCGGGCCCGGTGATGACCAGGCCGACGAGGACCGCCGCGGCGAGCACGACGGTGACGAGCGTGACCAGCAGCATCATCGGCCGCAGCTTCCAGATCGGGCGCCCCTCGTCGATCTCGTAGATCCGGTTCATCCCGCGGCCGAACGCGCCGGTGTAGCCCGAGGCCGACCAGAGGGCGGCAGCGAGGCCGAGGACCAGGCCGAGTCCGGCACCGGAGCCCTGGCTGAGCTGGACGAGCGTGGGCTCGAGGGTGTCGGCCGCGCTGCCGGCTCCGATGTCGCGAAGGATCCCCAGCAGCGTGTTCACCGTCTCCCGCCCGTCGCTCACCAGGCCGACGACCGACAGCATCGCCAGGGCCGCGGGGAACATCGCGAGCACGGCGTAGTAGGTCAGCGCCGCGGCGAGGTCGGTGCACTGGTCGTCGGAGAACTCCCGCACCGTCTTGCGCAGGACATAGGTCCACGACGGCTTGGTGAGGTCGTTCGGCGACTCGGGCTTGTCGGCTGCACGGTGGGTCTTGGTCGAGGCACGATCCATGGCCCCTCGTACCCACCCACGGCTGGTTCACCCCCGCGACCTCGGTGACACCGGGACGTCGGGGGACCTAGGTCCCGCGGAGTTGGTGGCGTTCTCCCCATCTGGACGGACGGGAACCTTCCCTAGCCTCGATGACGAGGCAGGAGACGACCCACGACTCCCCCGAACGGAAGGCACATCATGCGCGCGGTACTCGACAAGCTGATCTCCTGGACCGGGCTGGCGCTCGCCGCCGTGCTCCTGATCGCCGGAGGTCTCCTCACCTGGGCCAACACCTTCATCGGTGACCAGGTCGACCAGCAGCTGACCCAGCAGGGCATCACCATGCCGGAGGGAGAGGCGCTCGCCAGCCTGCCGAAGGAGGACGCCGCGGCGCTCGAGGAGTTCGCCGGCAGCGAGCTCAACACCGGCCCCGAGGCCAAGGCCTACGCCGACCACTACATCCTTGCGCACATGAACGCGGCCAGCGACGGTCGCACCTACCAGGAGGTCAGCAGCGAGTTCCTCGCGCTGGACGACGAGGCCAAGGCGAGCGAGGAGGGCCAGGCCCTCGGCGGCCTGCGGCAGACCCTCTTCATGGGCAACACCCTGCGCGGCCTGCTCCTCTACGGCTACGCCTTCGCGACCATCGGCACCATCGCCGGCTACGCCGCGATCGCCTCCTTCGTCGGAGCGTTCGTCCTGCTGGCCCTCGCCCAGCTGGGCATGCGCCACGCCCGGCGCACCGACAAGGCCGAGGCCACGCTCCAGCCGGAGCTCGCCACGGCCTGAGCCGCCGGCGTCACGCCGGAGGGAGCGGAGCCCGGTCGGTCACCTGCCGACCGGGCTCTGCTCACCTGTCTGGACCCGCCACAGCGCGGCGTACGCACCGTCGCGCGCCAGCAGCTCGTCGTGCGTCCCGGACTCGCTGATCCGCCCGGCGTCCAGCACCCAGATCCGGTGCGCGTGGCGCACGGTCGAGAGCCGGTGGGCCACGACGATGGCGGTGCAGCCGGCGGTGGCCAGTCGCAGCGAGCGCTGGATGGCGGCCTCGGTCTCGTTGTCGACGGCGCTGGTGGCCTCGTCGAGCACCAGCACCGCCGGGTCGCGCAGCAGGGCGCGGGCCAGCGCCAGGCGCTGGCGCTGCCCGCCGGACAGGGTGACCCCGCGCTCCCCCACCCACGTGTCGAGGCCGTCGGGCAACGCCTCCACGAAGTCCCAGGCGGCCGCAGCCTCGGCGGCCGCGCGGACCTGCTCGCGGGTGGCGTCGGGACGGCCGTAGGCGATGTTGTCCGCGATCGAGCCGGCGAAGAGGAACACGTCCTGGGCGACGTAGCCGGTGGATCCGCGCAGCGAGTCCCAGTCGAGGTCCCGGACGTCCTGACCGTCGAGCAGCACCTGGCCGGCGCGGGGGTCGTCGAAGCGCAGCACCAGCCGCAGCAGGGACGACTTGCCGGAGCCCGTGGTGCCGACGATCGCGTGGGTCTCCCCCGCCGGGACGACGAGGTCGATGTCGTGCAGCACGTCGGGCCCGTCGGCGTACCCCGCGCGTACGCCGCGCAGCTCGACGCGACCGCCGACCGGTCGCTCGAGCGCGACGGCGCCGGCCGGCACGGTGACGGGGACGTCGAGGAGACCGAGGATGCGCGCGGCGGACGCGCGGCCGCGCTGGTAGAGGTCGAGCACCTCGGCCACCTCGGTGAGCGGCCAGAGCAGCCGCTGGGTCATGAAGACGAGCACCGAGTAGAGCCCGACGGCGAGGTCGCCGCGCAGGGTCGCCCAGCCGCCGAGCAGCAGCGTGCAGGTGAAGCCCGTGAGGATCGCCATCCGCACGAGCGGGACGAACGCCGCCGACGACCGGATCGCGTCGGTGTTGGCCACGCGGTAGGCCTGCGAGACGGCGGCGACCCGGTCGCGCTCGCGGTCCTCGGCGGTGAACGCCTTGATCGTCGCGATGCCCGCCAGGTTGGTGCTCAGCGTGCTCGACAGGTCGGCGACCGCGACGCGGACTCGGTCGTAGAGCGGCTCGAGGCGCCGCTGGAAGACCAGCGACCCCACCACGATGACGGGGATCGGGAGGAAGGCCAGCACCAGCAGCTGCGTCGAGGCCGCCGCGAACACGGCTCCCACGAGCACCACGTTGAGGGCGGTCTGGAGGATCGCCGGGGCACCGACGTCGAGGAAGCGCTCGAGCTGGTTGACGTCGTCGTTGAGCGTGGCCAGCGTCGAGCCCGCCGGCCGGGTCTCGTGCCAGCCGAGGTCGAGGTGCTGCACGTGGTCGTAGGCCTCGACGCGCAGGTCGTGCTCGACGCCCTGGGCCAGTCCGCGCCACAGCACGCTGGCGACGTACTCCGAGAGGGACTCGACCACCCACACGAGCACGTTGATCGCGGCCAGCCAGCCGAGCTGGGCGTAGCGCGACTCCACGCCGAGCACCTCGCCGACGAAGGACCCCTCACCGCGGACCACGACGTCGACCGCGGCTCCGATGAGGAGCTCGGGGACGATGTCAGCGACCTTGTTGACCGTCGAAGCGGTGACCGCGAGGACGAAGCGGCTGCGGTAGGCGCCGTACCTCTGCCACAGGGCTCGCAGGGGCTGGACCGGGGCGGCGACAGGGACAGGCACGCGCCAAGGTTAGGTGAGCCTTACCCAGACGTCCGCATCCCGGCCGGCGACGGGGCGGGGTTCAGTCCAGCCCGGCGATGATCCGCTCCATCTCCGCGATGGACGCCGCGGTGTCGACGTGCAGCACCGCGTGCCAGCCGGCGGCCCGCGCGGCGTCGACGTTGGCCTCGACGTCGTCGAGGAACAGCACCTCGCCCGGCGCGACGCCGAGGCGCTGCGCAGTGAGCTCGTACGCCGCCGGGTCGGGCTTGGCCACGCCGACCTCGTGGCTGTAGACGATGTCGTCGGTGACGTCCTCGAAGCCGTGGACCCGCTCGCGCTCACGGGCACCGGGTCCCGAGTTGGACAGGATGCCGGTGAGGCGCGGTCCCTGCTGGGCGGCGAACCAGTCGAGCAGCGGCCGGTCGACGGTGCCGAGGTACCACCGCCAGTAGTCCTCGACGAGCTCGTCGACCTGGTCGTCGTCGAGGCCGAGCGTGCGCTGCCACTCGGCCCGGATCGCCTCCTCGGTCGCGCCGCCGATCATCGCGTCGCCCGGGAGCCCGGCCAGGCCGGCGGCGATCGCTCCGGGCACCAGCCCGAGCCGGGCCTCAGCCGGAGCCGGGAAGACCTCGTCGTCGATGACCTCGAGGACTCCCCCGATGTCGAGCACCACCGCCTTGATCGCCACGGGAGGACGATGCCACACGCGCACCCCGACCGTTGTTACCGTTTTACCCCGCGACTGTTACTCCGACGTGTACGTTTCGAGTGTGTCGACGACAGTGCTCCTGGTGGAGGACGAACCCGATCTGGTCCGCGTGATGACTCTCTCCCTGACGCGGGCCGGCTTCGACGTGCTCGTGTCCGGCACGAGCGCTGACGCGGTCGAGGTCCTCGCGTCGCGGCACGTCGACGTGATGATCGCCGACCGCGGCCTCCCCGACGCCGACGGCGCGGACCTGGTCCGACGCGTGCGGCGGGACGGCTTCACCGGCACCGTGCTCATCGCGAGCGGACGATCCGGGACCGCCCACGACGAGGAGTGCCTCGCCGCCGGCGCCGACGGGGTCCTCGCGAAGCCGTTCCGCCTGGCCGACCTGGTGGCCCGCCTCCACGCACTGACGTCGCCCGACGCGAGCGCCGTCCCGGCCTGCTGACAACCGCACGGCCCGAGCGCGGCTGACGCGACGCGGCCCCCAGATGAACGCGCTACCGTAAGGCAAGCGGGTGGCTACCGCCGGTCGTCGAAGAGTTGAGACTCGTCTGGTTCGCTTTGCAGCGAATTCGACGCCGGCGGCACCCGTGATCCTGCTCGGGCTGGCTCTCTCGCAAGCGCGCCGAGGAGCCACCGCTCGACGCCCCACTCGACCGGCAGTTCCAATGCGTCCCGAAGGTGCGACACATGGTCGTCTCCGGCGGAGCGATCGACGTACTTAGTGTGGGCGAAGCCGAGGAAGCCGCTCCGCGCGGGTGGCAACGGCACCTCGTGAATCCACGTTCCGAGGCAGGTGTCGATCGGACCACCCACTGGGTCTCCCGACATGACACCCGTATGAGGGAAGAACACGTTCGTCCAGCGAACCATCGCGAACATCGCACCGTGATCGGGCACCAGCACTGAACGCGGTCGGTCCACGCCCTCGAGCCAGTACATGTGGGTGAATGTGAACGCGCGCCGCACACGACCTGGCACGGGACTCTTGCTTTCGGCAGTCTGCGGCGGGCACGTCGGCATCGAACGATCGCCGATCAGCTGTGTGATCGGAGTGCCCTTGCGAGGGTTGAGCAGCCACTGGGCGTGCGCGAGCGGCGAGCCAGCGGTCACGAGATCCGACACCAACCAGTCGAACCCGTTGTCGGTGAACTCTTGCCATGCGGCGTGTTGGTAGGGCTGAGCGGCGACGATCTCGGCATGCGCCGTGCCGTCCCGAGGGTTTAGAAGATCTTCAACCGCTCTCAGGGCGGGCGTTCTCATCGTCTCGACGCCCACGTGCCTTCGCGAACGTCGGGTCCATGCATGGGCGAGGACGTCGTAGGCAATAACACTGCCGAGGCTGTGGCCGTACACGATGATCCGGCCGTAGCGGCGCCGCTGGTGCAACTCGTCCAAAAGCTCGAGCCCTGCCTCGCGGACCGCTTGACGTGCCACGACGTTTGCGGGGCTGGTGTCGAAGTAGCGTGCTGCGTCGCCAAGGATGTTGCCCACCAAGAGATGTTGAAGTGTCGAGCTGAACACTTTGGCCAAGGTCCACACCACGCCCGGCACCAAGGCGATGGCCGCCGTGACAGCCGTGACCAGGGCCACGATCCAGTCTTGGGGCACAGTCCCCACGCGAACGGCGACAAGCAGCGCGAGCCCGGCGAGTACGGGCAGCAGGAGCAGACCGCGCATGACGTAGACGTGCGGGCGCAGATTCGCTGAGATGTTTCGCCGCCGTGCGAGGAGCAAACGGATCGCCCATCCATAGACCTGGCCGATGGTGGCGTCCCGCATCAGGTGCGCCCAGTAGAGCTCGTAGACATCGGTTGTCGGGCGCGAGGCCGACCAGCGCCCCGGCACCGTCACCGAGTTCGCGCCGACCAGGGGTGACACATAGTCAGGCTTGACGAAGCGCCGCTCGCTCCGCTCGTCCGGGAACACAGCTCCGACGAACTGCCGCAGCGACGAGGTTTGGCGCTGCTCGCCGATCCCGTGGATGACGATGATCGCCTGCCTGAAGCGTCGGCGTTCGACGGAGGCCATGGAGAAGGCAGCGCCCAGGCGGCTCAAGGCCTTCGACCAGTACTGCGCCCGCTCGGTCACTGCCTCTGACGGCACGCCCGTCTCGGTGATCCGAACCCTGCTTCGTCCACCCGGTCGAGTCGTGACGTTGACAAGGAGCTCGCCTGCATCAGTGCCGTCCCATGTGGCGCGCAGGCGGAAGGAAGAGTGCGTCCGCCTCACGTCCTGGACCGTTGCACCGCGAGGCGACGCCGGCGCCAGACCCTGGCGCGGTGCTGAGGGCAGGGGCGGCGCAAGGACCAGACCGCCGACCGTTCCGTCGAGACGGCCGCATCGATCCAGCCACAGCTCCACCCACGACGAGTCCAGCATGAAGTCGACCACGGCGTCGCAGTGGAAACTGGTCGGAAGCCCGACGGTGACCTGCTCGGACATGCACCCCAGTGTGCTTCGTTCCCAGCCGCGATGCGAGGGGGATGCGCGGCCGGGCCCGGGAATGCAGCAACCCCCGACTCGCGTCTTCGCTGGTTGGGGGCTGTTCCTGCTCGGTGGGCGATACTGGGTTCGAACCAGTGACCTCTTCGGTGTGAACGAAGCGCGCTACCACTGCGCCAATCGCCCGAGACGCCGGAACGATATCCCATGGTGGGTCCGGACCGGCAATCAGGGGTCACCTGCGCTCGGAGCGTTCCTTGTCGTTGTCCTCGATCTCGCGCCCGAGCTGGTCGACGGCGTCGGGGTCTCCGTGGAACCGGCGGTAGCTGTAGACGATCAGCGCGAGCGCGATGACCGCCGAGCCGACCTGGGTCACGCCGGTCCAGATGCCTCCGGGCAGCCACCACGCGTCGGAGAGCGGCCACCAGCCGGGCGCCGGCGGCTTCATGATCCAGAGCACGCCGCAGGCCGCGAGCACGAGCGCGCCGAGGCAGGAGGCGATGATCCGCGGCCAGGTCTCGACGCCCTCGGCGGCGCCCTTGAGGGCCCGGAGCCGGACCGGCTCCACGCGCCGCTCCGCCCACTCGTACTGCTGGGAGAGCAGCGCGAGGCCGGCGAAGATCCCGAGCAGCCCGGGGCCGGGCAGGAAGATCGCGGCGATGCCGAGGAGCAGCAGCACCCAGCCCAGGACCTCGAGAACGATGCGCTTGGCTGCCCCCGTCATGGGGGAACCCTAACGGGCGTCACCAACGGGGCACGGCGTCGTTGTCATGGGTGAGTGTGATCCGCCGGTCTGGACCGCCCCGGATCATTTTTCGCCATTCCGCATCACGAAGACCTCACGGTGTCGTCTCATGAGCATCCAAGCAGGGAACCCCCCGAAGGAGCCTTGATGAACATGTCCGGTGGCGGGCACACACTGGCAGATGTCGCGTTGGACATCACTGTCGAGTGCATGGACGACCGTGGCATCCGCCACGAGATCGACACCGTGCTCGGCTACCGGCGCAGCGACCCGTTCGCCGTGTCGATGACCTTCGTCACCGGCGAGGGCAACCTCGTGTGGACCTTCGGCCGTGACCTGCTCATGCGGGGCGTCGAGTCCCCCACCGGCGACGGCGACGTGCACGTCTCCCCGGCCGTCAGCTTCACGGGTCGCGCGATGGTCAGCATCGAGCTCAGCTCGCCCGACGGGCACCTGGTCCTGCTGGCCCGCTCCTCCGACATCAACGACTTCCTGACCCGCGCCGCGGCGGTCGTCACCCCGGGCAACGAGTCGGAGCACTTCGACGTCGACCTGCTCATCAGCCAGGTCCTGGCTTCCTGAGCCACCCCCGCTCCCGTCTACGAGCGGGAGTGCTGGGCCACCCAGCTCGCGTGCAGGCCGGCGTAGACGCTGCCCGGCTGCGTGACGAGCACGGCGTGCGGCCCGCGCTGCACCACGCGGCCCTTGTCGACCACGATCACCTCGTCGGCGCTCTCGGCCGTGGACAGGCGGTGGGCGATCGTCACCGACGTCCGCGACTGCATGAGCCGTTCGAGGGCACGCCCGATCTGCATCTCCAGCGCCGGGTCGACCGCGCTGGTCGCCTCGTCGAGGACGAGCAGGTCGGGGTCGGCCAGGTGCGCCCGGAGCAGGGCGACGAGCTGCCGCTCCCCCGCTGACAGCGACTCGCCGCGCTGGCCGACCATGGTGCCGAGCCCGCGCGGGAGCCCGGCGAGCCAGTCGTCGATGCCGAGCTCCACCGCCGAGGCACGGATCTCGTCCTCGGTGGCGTCGAGCTTGCCGTAGCGCACGTTGGCCGCGATGGTGTCGTCGAAGAGGAATCCCTCCTGCGGCACGAGCACCACGCTGCGCCGCAGCGAGCGCGCGTCGATCGTGCGTACGTCGACTCCGTCGAGCAGCACGGCGCCCTCGACCGGGTCCATCAGGCGGGTGAGCAGCTTGGCGAACGTGGACTTGCCCGATCCGGTCTCCCCGACGATCGCGATACGCGTGCCGGCCTCGATGACGAGGTCGACGTCGCGCAGCACCGGCGGGCCGTCGGGGTAGGCGAAGGTCACGTCGCGGAAACGTACGTCGATCGGCCCGCGCGGCAGGTGCTCGCCCTCGGGGCCGGGGTCGACGAGGTCGGCGGGCGTCTCGAGGATGCCGAGCACCCGGCGCCAGCTGGCGATCGCGTTCTGGGCGTCGGTGAGGATCTGGGTGCCCATCTGGACCGGGCCCACGAAGAGGGTGACGAGGAAGGCGAAGGCGAGCACCTTGCCCGGCGTCATGTCGCCGGTGAAGCCGAGGAGGACGCCGACGACGATGACGCCTGCATTGGCCAGGCCGGCCGAGAGGCCGCCCAGCGAGAACGACGTGACGGTGTAGGTCTGGGCGTGGGTGTAGGCGTCCTGCCAGTCCTGGATCGCGGTGTCGATGCGCTGCTGGGTGCGGTCCTCGACGCCGTAGGAGCGGACCACGGCCGCGCCGACGACCGGCTCGGAGATCGCGCCGAGCAGCACGCCCACCTGGTGGCGTACGACGGTGTAGGCGGCCGAGAGCTTCTTCTGGAACCAGCGGATCGAGAGGAACAACGGCGCGAACGCCAGCCAGACGACCAGCGCCAGCTCCCAGCTGTAGACGACCATCAGCACCGTCGCCACCAGCACCTGGCCGACGCTGACCACGAAGATCAGGCCGCCGAAGACGAGGAACTGGCTCACCTGGTCGACGTCGGTGGTCACCCGCGAGACGAGGGCTCCGCGGCGCTCGGTGTTCTGGGTGAGCAGCGGCAGGTCGTGGACGTGGCGGAACGCCTTGGTGCGCAACGTCGCCAGGCCGCGCTCGGAGGTGGTGAACAGCCGGCTCGTCATCAGGTACGAGGCCCAGCTGGTCACGCCGATCGCGACCGCCGCGAGCAGGCCCATCCAGGCGACGTAGTCGAGGCGCGGGCCGTCGGGCCCGTTGAGGCCGCGGTCGAGGGTCTGCTGCACCGCGATCGGCACCACGACCTGCCCGCACGAGGCGAGCACGGCGAGCACCAGCGTCAGCCCCATCCCCTCGCGCAGCTCGGGTGAGTACTTCATGCCGAGGCGGAGGGTCGCGAGCGCGCCGATGTCCTCCCCGGTGTCCATCCTGGTGCCGGACGTGGGTGCGGTGGTGCTCATCGCGTGCTCCCCTCGACGTCGCCCCCGGCATCGAGCACGGCGTCCACCTCGTAGGCGTTGACCAGGTGGGCGTAGGCGGGGCTGGTGGCCAGCAGCTCGGCGTGGGTGCCGCGAGCGACGATGCGGCCGTCCTCGAGGTGGACGACCTCGTCGGCGAGGGAGATGGTCGCCTTGCGGTAGGCGACCACGACCAGCGAGGCCGCCGAGCCGCCGCGGCGGTCGTCGCGGAGCGAGGCGAGGATCCGGGCCTCGACCTCGGGGTCGACGGCGGACGTGGCGTCGTCGAGGATCAGCAGCCGGGGTCGGCGCACGAGTGCCCGGGCCAGCGAGAGCCGCTGCCGCTGGCCGCCGGAGAGCGAGGTGCCGCGCTCCCCCAGCCGGGTGTCGAGACCCTCGGGCAGGGCGGCGACGAAGCCGTCGGCCTGGGCGGTGCGCAGCGCGTCCCAGACCACGTCGTCGGGCACCTCGGCCCCGAGCGTGACGTTGCCACGGACCGTGTCGTCGAACATGAACGCGGTCTGCGGGACGAGGGCCACGTCGCGCGGGAGCTCGCCCCTGCGCAGACCGGTGAGGTCGTGGCCGTCGAGGCGGATGTGGCCGGAGTCGGGGTCGACGAGCCGGGTCATCAGGCTCGTGAGCGTGCTCTTGCCCGAGGCGGTCGCGCCGACCAGGGCTACGGTGCGACCCGGCTGGACGTCGAAGTCGACGCCGCGCAGCAGCGGCGCGTCGGTGTCGTAGGCGTAGTGGAGGTCCTCGACCTCGAGCAGGGCACCGGTCGTGGCGGCCGGCAGCCGGTCGTCGCCGTAGACCATGCTCCCGGTCGCGTCGAGCACCGCCTTGGCCCGGCGGTAGCCGACGACCGAGCGCGGGAACTCGCCGAGCAGCCAGCCGATGGCGCGGATCGGGAACGACACGATCGTGAGGAGGTACGCCACGGTCACCACGTCGCCGGCCTCGGTCGCGCCGCTCGACACCCGCGCGACACCGACCGCGAGGACGACGAGCACGCCGAGGTTGGGGAGGCTGGCGAGGGTGGGGTCGAAGATCGCCCGGAACCGGCCGGCGCGGACGTTGACGTCACGCAGCTCGTGGGCCTTGGCCCGGAAGCGGTCGGTCTCCTCGACCTCGCGACCGAGCGTCTTGACCACCATCGCGCCGTCGAAGGACTCGTGGGCGATCTCGCTGACCTCGGCGCGCAGGCCCTGCGCGCGGGTCATCAGCGGCGAGGAGTAGTGCTGGTAGAGCAGGTTGGCGACGACCACCGCCGGGAACACCAGCAGCCCGACCAGCGCCATCACCACGTCGGCGAGGAACATCTGCACGACCGCGATGACCATCATCACGATCGTGCCGAGCGCCATCGGCAGCGGCATGATCGGCGACCAGGCGGCCTCGACGTCGGAGTAGGCGTTGGACAGCAGCTGCCCCGTCGGGTGCCGCTGGTGCCACTCCATCGGGAGGGAGAGGTACTGCCGCGTGACGCCGCGACGGGTGTGCGACTGCATCCGGTAGTACATGATGCCGCCGCCGAGGCGGCGCGCGACGATGCCGACGGCACGCAGGATCGCCACGCCCATGAAGAGGGCGACGACCCAGATCAGCAGGTCGGTGCCGATCTCGCCGGTGTCGAAGGCCGGGATCAGCACGTGCTGGGTGGCCCAGCCGAGCACCCAGGCGTCGGCGACGGTCAGGACGCCGAAGAGGACCGCACCGAGCGTGGCGACGGTGAAGACCGTGGGCTCGCGCTTGATGCCGACCCACAGGACCCGGAAGCCGTCGAGAGTGGTGGTGCCCCGCAGCTCCGCGTCCTCGCCCACCGGTGTCGCCCGCCCCCTCGTCGTACGTCGTCCCATCGGTTGCCTCCAGCAACCAACCGGCTCAGGCTATTCCTCGGGACTGACAGAGGGCGAATCGGTTGCGCGCTAAGCACGGATCCGCGACAGGAACACGCGGGTGCGCTCCTGCTGCGGGTCGCCGAGCACCTGCTCGGGCCTGCCCTGCTCGTGGATCCGCCCGTCGTGGAGGAAGCAGACCTGGTCGGCGACGTCGCGGGCGAAGCCCATCTCGTGGGTGTTGAGCACCATCGTCACGCCCTCGCCCTTGAGCTCGGTGAGCAGGTCGAGGACCTCGCCCACCAGCTCCGGGTCGAGGGCCGAGGTGACCTCGTCGAGCAGCATCAGCCGCGGGTTGGCCACTAGCGCGCGGGCGATCGCGACCCGCTGCTGCTGGCCGCCCGACAGGTCGTCGGGACGCGCCCCGGCCTTGTCCGCCAGGCCGACACGGTCGAGCATCGCGAGCCCGCGCGTCCGGGCCTCGTCGGAGCCGACGCCGTGCACGAGCCGCAGCGCGAGGGTGACGTTTCCGATCACGTCGAGGTGCGGGAAGAGGTTGTAGGACTGGAAGACCATCCCCATCCGCGAGCGCACCCCGTCGCCGTCGACCCGCGGGTCGGTGATGTCGCGGCCCTCGAAGGTGATGACGCCGTCGTCGACGACCTCGAGGAGGTTGATGCAGCGCAGGAGGGTCGACTTGCCCGAGCCGGACGCACCGATCAGCACCACGCACTGGCCGGGCTCGACGGTCAGGTCGACCTCGCGGAGCACGACGTTGTCGCCGAAGGACTTGCGGACCCCCGCCAGGTCCAGGACGGCATTCACAGATGACCTCCCGCGCTGTGGTAGCCCTTCTTGCGGGCGTACCGGTCGGTGAGCCGCGCCATCGGGATGGTGAGGCAGCAGAACAGCACCCCCGCGACGACGTACGGCGTGTAGTTGAAGTCCAGCGCCGTCTCGATCTGCGCCTTGCGGATCGCGTCGCTCACCCCGAGGACGGCGATCAGGCCGGAGTCCTTCTGGAGGGAGACGAGGTCGTTCATCAGCGGCGGGATGACCCGGCGCCAGGCCTGCGGCAGCACCACGTGGCGCAGCGTCTGGCCGTAGGACAGCCCGAGCGAGCGCCCGGCGAGGCGCTGGCTCGGGTGGATCGACTCGATGCCCGCGCGGAAGACCTCGGCGACGTAGGCGGAGTAGGACAGCACCAGCGCGGCGCCTCCCCAGAACAGCGGCGACGTCGGCAGGCCCTGCAGGCTCAGTGCCGGCCCGCCGAAGCCGAGCAGGAAGATCACCAGCAGGAGCGGCAGGCCGCGGAAGACGTCGACGTACGCCGTGCCGAGCAGTCGCAGCGGGAACGCGACCGGCCCGCGCAGCGTGCGCACCACCGCGACAGTCAGGCTGAGGACGAGGATCAGCAGCCAGCACACGACCATCACGCGGATGTTCAGCCAGAGGCCCTCGAGCACCGCGGGGAACGACGAGACCGCCTTGTCCCAGTCGAAGTAGGTCTCCTGAACCCGGTCCCATCCCGGCGAGCTGACCACGGCGCCGCCGATCGCACCGAGCAGCAGCAGCGTGCTGCCCGCCGCGATGACCGCGCTGCGCAGCGTGCGGCGGCGTCGCCACTCGTCGCGCTCACGCTGGACCGCGGACGGCTCCCACGCCTCGGGAGCCGCATCGGCGACCGCGGCCATCAGGACAGCTCGGGCGCGCCCTGCTGGGCCAGCCACTCCTGGTTGATCTGGTCGAGGATGCCGTCCTCGCGCAGCGCGTCGACGGCGCCGGAGACGCAGTCGGTGAGCGGGCTGTCCTTGGCCAGCACGGCGCCGAACTGCTCCGGCTCGCCCTCCGGCAGGGGCAGCTGGCCGACGATGACGCCGTCGTCGAGCTGGACGGCGGTCATGTAGTAGGCGGTCGGCAGGTCGACCACGATGCCGTCGATCTGACCGTTCTTGAGGGCCTGTACGGCCTGGTCGTTGGTGTCGAAGACCGCTGGCTCCTCCGACGGCTGGATCTGGTCGGTGATCGCGGTGTAGCTCGTGGTGCCGACCTGCGCGCCCAGCTTGGCGTCGGCGAGGTCGGCGATGCCCGTCGCGCCGTCGATCGCGCTGCCCTTGTTGGTGATCACCGTCTGCACGACGTCGTAGTAGCCGGAGGAGAAGTCGACGGCCTTGCGGCGGGCCTCGGTGATCGAGACCTGGTTGACGTCGAAGTCGAAGTCCTTCGGGCCCGGCTGGACGACCTTGTTGAACGGCACCTTGACCCAGGCGACCTGGTCCTGGGTGTAGCCGAGCTGCTCGGCGATGGCGTACGCCACCGCGGACTCGTAGCCCTCTCCGTTGGTGGGGTCGTTGTCGACGAACCAGGGCTCGTACGCCGGGTCGTCGGTCGCGATGGTCAGCGTCCCGTCGGCGACGGTCTCCATCGTGTCCGGCGTGCACTCGTCGGCGGCCTCCGGGGCGCTCGACTCGCTCGTGGTGTCCGACCCGGTGTCGGCGGCGTCGTCCGCCTCGTCGGTGGGGGCGCAGGCCGTCAGGGCGAGCGTCGCGGCGATGGCGGCGAGAGCGAGGGGCCGGGAGGTCTTCAGCATGGCCGAATCCTACGACTCCACTCGACTTCAGCGGACCGGATGACCCGCCGTGGACAGACCAGCCTTGACGTCGCGGATGCTGAGCGTCCCGAAGTGGAAGACCGTCGCGGCGAGCACGGCGTCGGCCCCGGCCTCGACGGCCGGCGGGAAGTGCTCGACGGCACCCGCTCCCCCGCTCGCGATCACGGGGATGGTCACCTCGCGGCGTACGGCACGGATGAGCTCGAGGTCGAAGCCGTCGGTCGTGCCGTCGGCGTCCATCGCGTTGAGCAGGATCTCCCCCGCACCGAGCTCGGCCGCGCGGACGGCCCACTCGATCGCGTCCAGCCCGGCGCTCTTGCGGCCGCCGTGGGTGGTCACCTCGAAGCCGCTGTCCGTCCCCGGTTGGTCCGGGCGGGTGCGGCGCGCGTCGACGCTGAGGACGAGCACCTGGTTGCCGAAGCGGTCGGCGATCTCGGCGACCAGCTCGGGCCGGTGGATGGCCGCGGTGTTGACGGCCACCTTGTCCGCGCCGGCGCGCAGCAGGCGGTCGACGTCCTCGACGCTGCCGACGCCGCCGCCCACGGTGAGCGGGATGAAGACCTCCTCGGCGCAGCGGCTGACCACCTCCATCGTGGTCGCGCGGCCCTCGTGGGAGGCCGAGATGTCGAGGAAGGTCAGCTCGTCGGCTCCCTCGGCGTCGTAGAGGCGGGCCAGCTCGACCGGGTCGCCGGCGTCGCGCAGCTCCTGGAAGTTCACGCCCTTCACCACCCGGCCGCCGTCGACGTCGAGGCACGGGATGACACGGATCGCGAGGCTCATCGCTTCGCCGCCCGGGCCGCGAGTGCGATGTCGACGAGCTCCACGCGCGGCTCGCCCCCGAGCTCGGCGAGCGGGACCCAGGCGGCGTGGTCGGTCGACCCGCCGACCTCGGTCGTGCCCAGCTCGCCGCCCGTGATGGTCGCCTCGAAGACGAAGCGCTGCGACCGGTACCACCCGTCGAAGGTCCGGCCGCGACCCGTGAAGAAGTCCTCCGCGAGGAGGGCTCCCGGCACGACGTGGTAGCCGGTCTCCTCGTAGACCTCGCGCACCAGCCCGTCGCGGACCGACTCGTCGAACTCGATCCCACCTCCGGGCAGCGTCCAGGCCGGGTCGGCGATCCCCTCGCCGTTCCACCAGGCGAGCAGGGCCCGGTCCTGGTCGTCGACGAGCAGGACGTACGCCCCCAGGCGGGTGTGGTACTCGGTGAACTCCATGCTCAGGCGCCCCTCGTCAGCGCGAGCGCGTCCTCGAGGGTGAAGCGGCCCTCGTAGAGCGCGGTGCCGGCGATCGCGCCCTCGACGCCCTCGTCCACCAGGGTCATGAGCGCGCGGATGTCGTCGAGCGTGGTGACGCCGCCGCTGGCGACGACCGGCTTGTCGGTGGCGGCGCACACGTCGCGCAGGAGCTGGAGGTTGGGGCCCTGGAGCATGCCGTCCTTGTTGACGTCGGTCACGACGTAGCGCGCGCAACCCTCGGAGTCGAGGCGGGCGAGGGTCTCGTAGAGGTCGCCGCCGTCGCGGGTCCAGCCGCGGGCGGCCAGCGTCGTGCCCCGCACGTCGAGGCCGACCGCCACCCGGTCGCCGTACGTCGCGATCGCCTGCGCGCACCACTCGGGCTGCTCGAGCGCGGCGGTGCCGATGTTCACGCGCCGGCACCCGGCCGCCATCGCCGCCTCCAGCGACTCGTCGTCGCGGATGCCGCCGCTCATCTCCACCTGGATGTCGAGCGTGCCGACGATCCGCGCCTGGAGCTCGCGGTTGTGCCCGTGCCCGAACGCCGCGTCGAGGTCGACGAGGTGGATCCACTCCGCGCCGGCCTCCTGCCAGCGCAGGGCCGCCTCGATCGGGTCGCCGAAGCGCTTCTCCGAACCGTCCACGCCCTGCACGAGCTGCACGGCCTGGCCGCCCTTGATGTCGACGGCGGGCAGGAGCTCGAGGTAGCGGTCGTCCGAGGTGCTGGGCATGCCCCGATCCTAGGAGCGCGGGCCGCTCTGCCCGAGTCGGCGGCGGTGGGACGAGACGGAGTGGTTCACTGCGGCATGCGACTCCTGATCCTCGGTGGCACCAACTTCGTCGGCCGCGCGACGGCGACGGACGCCCTGGCCCGCGGCCACGACGTGACCTGCCTGGCGCGCGGCACCCGCGACACTCCCCCGGCCGGCGCACGGCACGTGGTCGCCGACCGGACCGCGAAAGGGGCGTACGACGAGGTGGCGGGCGAGCGCTGGGACGCGGTCATCGACGTGGCGACCCAGCCCGGCCAGGTGCGCAGCGCCCTCGCCGCGCTCGCGGGCAGCACCGGCCACTGGCTCTACGTGTCGACGATGAGCGTGTACGCCGACCACTCGGTCGCGGGTGCGGACGAGACCGCCGAGCTGCTCGAGCCACTGGCCGCCGACGAGATGGGGTCGATGGAGCAGTACGGCAACGCCAAGGTGGCGTGCGAGGAGGCGGTCACCGCGGCCTTCGGGAGCGACCGCTCCCTGCTCGCACGGGCGGGCCTGATCGGCGGACCGGGTGACCTGTCCGGCCGCACCGGCTACTGGCCGTGGCGCTTCGCGCACCCCGCCACCGACGACGGCAGCGTGCTGGTGCCGGCGGTCCCGGAGGCCGGCGCCGCGCTCATCGACGTACGCGACCTGGCGGCCTGGCTCGTGCACTCGGCCGAGGCGGGCACGACCGGCGCCTTCAACGTGGTGGCCAACGCCGCTCCGCTGAGCGAGCACCTGGCCACCGCGCGGGCGGTGGCCGGCCACACGGGCCCCGTCGTCGAGGTCGGGCCGGACTGGCTGGAGGAGCACGAGGTCGCACAGTGGTACGGCCCGCGCTCGCTGCCGCTCTGGGTCGGCCCCGAGGACAACCCCGGCCTGGCGTCCCGCTCGACCGAACGCGCGCTCGCAGCGGGTCTCTCCCCGCGCCCGCTCGCCGAAACCCTCGCCGACGTCCTGGTCTGGGAGGCCGACCGCGACCAGCCCCACGGCGCCGGGCTCACCGACGACGAGGAGCGGGAGCTGATCGCGGCCGCGGGCGAGTGAGATGACCGGGGACTCCAGGCGTTGTGTGGTCGTGGTGACGCACCAGGTACGTCACCGTCACCACACTGACCGGGATCAGTGGCGCCCCCGCTTCCGCGTCGGCAGCTCGTAGGCGATGCCGTCCATCGGGAAGGTCGGGCGGATGCCCATCGCCTTGAGGATGGTCGGCATGATGTCGACCGAGCGCACCTCGGCGCGGAGGTCGCGGCTGGAGAGTCCCGCTCCGGCGAAGACGATCGGGATCTGCTGGGCGGCGCGCTGGATGCCGCCGTGGTCGCCCTTGACGGAGTACGTCGTGTCGTCGGGCAGGGTGGCGATGAGGTCGGGCCCGTAGTCCGCGGCCTGCGTGTCGACGAGCTCCTGCGCCTTCCGCGCGAACCACGCCCGCTCGCCCCCGGTCAGCATCCGGTCCCACCTCACGGGCGACACCCGGTCGTAGTGGTCGCCGTGCCGCTTCCAGACCGCGGTGACGCTCGGCAGCGCACGCATCACCGCAGCCGCCTCGTCGACCTTGGCCGGCGACTGGTCCTTGAGCCAGACCCGCAGCATCGAGTCGCTGTAGGAGAGCCCGACGTTGCCGGTGCCCACCAGTGGGAGCAGCGCGTCCTGGGGACGGTTGTAGGTGACGGTGTCGTTCTCCGCGTCGCCGTAGTACCAGTTGAAGTAGCCGTAGTCGCGCTCGGCGACCTCCTTGCCGTGGAAGGTCCTCGCGGCGACCGAGCCGTGGTCCGAGGTGAGGACGACGAGGGTGTCGTCGAGGACGTCCTGTGCCTCGAGCTCGGCCATGATCTTGCCGACCTGCCGGTCGGCCTCGGCGGTCGCGGCCACCATGTGCGTCATCGGGTCGCCGTCGGTGCCGGTCGGGCCGGGGTCGGTCACCCCGCCCCACATGTGCGCCGCCTTGTCCACGCCGGGCAGCGTCACGAAGATGCCGTTCCAGCTCGCCTCGTTGCGCATCACCTCGATGGCCGCGTCGGCGGCCCACACATCACCACCCAGGTGGGCCGGGTCCTTGCCCGTGACGTAGCGGTCGCTGTCGAGCGGGTAGAGGATCGCCGGCAGCTTGGCGGTGTCGTAGGCGTAGGCCGGGTAGCCGCTGTGCACCCAGAAGCGGCTGCACGGGGCACCCAGGATGTACGACGGCACGTTGATGCCGGTCGGCTTGCGCCACGACCCGCCGGCCGTGCACTCGGGTCCGCTGCCGAAGGTGATGATCGAGTCGGACCCGGCACCACCGAACGCGTAACCGGCGTACCCCTTGGGGCTGATCGTGAACGTCTTCGCCGTCGGGTCGGCCGCACCGAGGTAGTCGGCGAGCTTGGGGTAGCCGGCCGCCTGCTGGAGCTTGAAGAGGTCGGTCGTGGCGTTGCTGGTGATGTAGAGCTGGTCGGGGTTGGCCGGCTCGGGGTCGCCGAGCACGCCGGCGACGTCCCGGTAGCCCTCGTCGGTCCAGCCCATGTGCTTGGGCAGCTGACCCGACGTGATCACGTTGTGCGTGACGACGGTGACGGACCCGGTGTGGCCGAGGTAGGAGCGCGGGCTGTCCACCCCGTCGTCCATCAGCTCCTCGACGTTGCGCATGTCGTACTTCTCGACGATCTCCTTGCTGAGCGAGTCGACGACGATGACCACGACCTTGGTCGGGCGGTCGACGTGCGTGGGACCGTGGCCTCCGCCGCGACCACCGGCCTCGGCACCGGTCTGCGTGCCGGCGAGGCAGAGCGCCACGGCAGTGGCCGTGACGAGGGCGAAGGTGCGGGTGCGACGCTGCGACATGGCGATCCCTCCCGGCGCGGCTGCGCCGCCGCGAACCGTGAGCCGAACGTAGGCCCGCCCCCACCACCCGGCAATCCCCCAGCGGGGGTACGTCGGCCGCGCTCGCTACCGTGCCTCCATGATCGGCGACCGCTGGGGCGTCACGCCGGCCGAGACCCGGCTGCGGTTCGGCTGCGACGCGTTCGTGCCCGACCCGACCCTCGCCGCCTGGCGTGGCGTCACCGTCCGCGCCGACCCCGCGGTCGTCTGGCGGCGGCTGCGACAGGTCCGTCTCGCGCCCTACTCCTACGACCTCGTCGACAACCTCGGCCGCCGGTCACCACGCGCGCTGCTCGACGTGCCCGACCCGGTCGCCGGCGACCCGTTCACCCGCGCGCTCGGGCGCGACCAGGGCCGGGTGCTCGCGGTCGACCCGGGGCGCGAGCTGACCGCGACGATCATGGGCGCCCACCTGTCGTACGCCGTCCTCCCCCACGCCGACGGCTCCCGACTCGTCCTCAAGGTCGTGGCCCGGACGCGCCGGTGGCTCGCGCCCGCGCTCTCGGTCGGCGACCTCGTCATGGCTCGGAAGCAGCTGCTCACGCTCAAGCGGCTGGCGGAGGCGGACTAGCGCCAGGTCGGGGCGACCTCGCGCTGGTAGCGGCGCGCGACGACCTTGGTCAGGATGGTGACGACCGGGCCGGGGATCGTGGCGCGGAGCGCGGTCAGCTCCCGCTCGCCCGCGCCGTCCTGCATCCAGGCGAGCGCGTTGGCGGCGTCGACCATGCTGGCGGGCCGGAGCTTCTTGCTCAGCGCCTTGAACTCCGGGTCGGACTCCAGGTCACCCAGCGGTGCCTCGACGTCGCGCTCCTCGTGGTCGAGGTGCTGGTTGATCACCTCGCTGGACCGCGCCACGACGTCGGCGGCGACGGACGCAGCGGAGGCGGTCGGGGTCGCCACGACCGAGTCGATCGCGGCGGACGCGGACGAGAGGGCCTTCTTCATCGCCGCGTGCTCGGACTCCATCGCGTGGAGGAGGTCGGCGTCGACGCCGCGCCCGAGGAGGAAGGGCCAGAGGATCTCGTCCTCCGCCTCGTGGTGGTGGGTCAGCTCGCGCACGAGGTTCTGCCAGGCAGCCCGGACCTGACGCGCACGCTCGGCGTCACCGTCCGGCAACCGGCGGAGCGCCTGCTCGGTGCGGGCCACGTCGCGGCGCACGGCGGCGTGGATGATCTGGTTCATGCTCAGCTCGGCCATGCCGGGACGCTAGCCGCCGCTCACGCCGCCCCTCGACCCAGTTTTTGAGGACTTCGGCGGTTCGAGCGACAGCGGCGCGCCCACAGGGCAGGATCCGGGTCGACGACCAAGGGGGATCCACCGTGCTGCTCGCAGCCATCCGAACGACCACCGTCGCGGCTCTCGCCGCGTGCCTGATCGGCCTGTCCGCAGGCGCGGCGTCCGCGGACCGGTGGTGGGGCGCCGACCGAGAGGGCGACGTCGCGCAGTCGTCGTACTCTCCCGAGCCGCCACCCTGCGGGACATTCGAGCAGCACACCACGCCCCAGGACGCGTCGACCGACATCGTCGGGCTGTCGGTCCGGCACGAGGGCGACACCGTGGAGATGCGGGCGCACCTGCGCAACCTCACCGGGTGGGGCGACCGTTGGGTGAACTTCGAGATCCAGACGGATCGGCGCCCCTACTCAGTGCACCTCACCCGGAACCCGTCGACGCACCCCAGGGACCCGTGGCTGATGGACGCGTCCGACGTCCCCTCCCCGCCGGACGAGTGCGGGACCTACTCGACCATCAACATCGGCGTCCCCTGCGAGGGCCTGACGGCCTCCGTGTCGTCGCGTGAGGACTACGTCGCCGTCGTGATCCCGCGCTCGTGCCTGGGCTCCCCGCGTTGGGTCGAGGTCGGCCTGCAGTCCTACCGGACCGTTGGCGACCGCTCCCGCTTCGACAGATGGCGTCGGGCCGAGCCCGACCCGACGCCGACGAATTCCCTGCTCGGACCGCTCGGACCGCGGGTGCGGCACAGTCGCTAGAGCGCCTCGACCCAGTTGCGGAGCAGCGCGGCGCCCGCGTCGCCGGACTTCTCGGGGTGGAACTGCGTCGCGGAGAGCGGACCGTTCTCGACCGCGGCCACGAACCGGTCGCCGCCGTGCTCGGCCCAGGTCACCAGCGGAGCCGCCGTGCGGTCGTTGGTGACGAGGTCCCAGCTGCGGGCGGCGTAGGAGTGCACGAAGTAGAACCGCTCCTGCTCGACGCCGGCGAAGAGCGTCGACCCGCTGGGCACCTCGACGGTGTTCCAGCCCATGTGCGGGACGACGTCGGCCTCGAGGCGCGTGACCAGCCCGGGCCACTCGTCGCAGCCGTCGGTCTCCACGCCGTGCTCGACACCGCCGGCGAACAGGATCTGCATGCCCACGCAGATGCCCAGCACCGGGCGGCCCCCGGCGAGCCGGCGGCCGATGATCCGCTCGCCCTTGATCGCGCGCAGGCCCGCCATGCAGGCGGCGTACGCCCCGACGCCGGGCACGACGAGGCCGTCCGCGGCCAGCGCCGTGTCGAAGTCACCGGTCAGGGTGACCGAGGCGCCGGCCCGCTCGACGGCACGCACGGCCGAGCGCAGGTTGCCCGATCCGTAGTCGAGGACGACGACCTCTGCGGTCACAGAGCACCCTTCGTGGACGGTACGCCGGTCTCGCGGGGGTCGAGCGCGACCGCGTCGCGGAAGGCGCGGGCGAAGGCCTTGAACTGGGCCTCGACGATGTGGTGCGGGTCGCGGCCGCCGAGCACGCGCACGTGCAGCGCGAGGTGGGCGTGGAAGGAGATCGACTCGAAGACGTGGCGGGTGAGCGAGCCCATGTAGGGCGCGCCGGTGCCGCCGATAGCGACGTACTGCTGGCCCTCCGGCTCGCCGGAGTGCACGCAGAACGGGCGGCCCGAGACGTCGACGACCGCCTGGACGATCGCCTCGTCGAGCGGCACCGTGGCGTCGCCGAAGCGGCGGATGCCGGACTTGTCGCCCAGCGCCTCGCGCAGCGCCTGGCCGAGCACGATCGCGGTGTCCTCCACGGAGTGGTGGGCGTCGATGTGGGTGTCGCCGTTGGTGTGCACGACGAGGTCGACGAGCGAGTGGCGGGCGAACGCGTCGAGCATGTGGTCGAAGAACCCCACTCCGGTCGACACCTCCGAGCGCCCCGTGCCGTCGAGGTCGACGTGGACCTCGACCTGCGACTCCTTGGTGGTGCGCTCGATCTTCGCGGTGCGGCTCATGCCCGCTCCTCCATGACTCGTCCGATGACCTGCTCGGTCTCCATTGTGGCGAGCAGCGCCTGCCTGAATGCTGCCATCTCGTCCGCGGTGCCGATCGAGACGCGCAGCCAGCCCTCCGGCCCGGTCTCGCGGATCAGCACCCCGCGGTCGAGCAGCCCCTGCCAGACCGCGTGACGGTCGGCGAAGCGGCCGAACAGGGCGAAGTTGGCGTCGGAGTCGGCCACCTCCAGTCCCTGCTCGCGCAGCCAGTCGACCGTGCGGTCTCGCTCGGCGCGCAGGTCGTCGACCTTGCCCAGCAGCTCGGGGGCGTGGCGCAGCGCGGCGCGCGCGGTCGCCTGGGTGACCGCGGAGAGGTGGTAGGGCAGGCGCACGACCCGGATCGCGTCGCAGATCGCGGGATCGGCGGCGAGGTAGCCCAGCCGGGCACCAGCGAGCGCGAACGCCTTGCTCATCGTGCGGCTCACCACGAGGTTGCGGTGGACGGGCAGCAGCTCGAGCGCGCTCGGCGTGCCCGAGCGGCGGAACTCGCCGTAGGCCTCGTCGACGACGACGACACCACCGGGGTCGTACGACGCGGCGGCCTCGCACAGCATCGACACCGCCTCGGGCGGCAGCGCCGTCCCGGTCGGGTTGTTGGGGCTGGGCAGCAGCACGACCGACGGCCTGCGCTCGAGCACCAGCGCGCGTGCCGCGTCGAGGTCGAGCGAGAAGTCCTCGGCGCGGTGACCGGTCACCCACTCGGTCATCGCGTCGCGGGCGTACTCGGGGTACATCGAGTACGTCGGCGCGAACGACAGCGCGCAGCGTCCGGGCCCGCCGAAGGCCTGCAGCAGCTGCAGCATCACCTCGTTGGAGCCGTTGGCCGCCCACACCATGTCGGCGGTGATGCCCGACCCGCCGGAGGTGTTGAGGTAGGCCGCCAGTCCCTCGCGCAGCTCGGTGAACTCGCGGTCCGGGTAGCGGTTGAGGGTGGCCGCCGCCGCGCCCACCGCCTGCGCGATGTCCGCGGCCGCCTCCGGCGAGGGGCCGTAGGGGTTCTCGTTGACGTTGAGCTGGACCGGCACGTCCAGCTGCGGCGCGCCATAGGGCTCGATCCCCCGCAGCTCCTCCCGCAGGGGTGGGAACGCCGCGGTCACTGCCCGGACTCGAATCGCACCGACACGGCCTGGCCGTGCCCGGGCAGGTCCTCGGCCTCGGCCAGCGTCACGACGTGGTCGGCGACCTCGGCCAGGGCGGCCTGGGAGTAGTCGACGACGTGCACCGACTTGGTGAACGCACGCACCGAGAGGCCGCTGGAGTGGCAGGCGCATCCCGCTGTCGGCAGCACGTGGTTGGAGCCGGCGCAGTAGTCGCCGAGCGACACCGGCGCCCACGGGCCGACGAAGATCGCGCCGGCGTTGCGGACCCGGCCCGCGTGCGCTGCGGCGTCGCGGGTGTGGATCTCCAGGTGCTCGGCGGCGTAGGCGTTGACCACGTCGACGCCCTGGTCCATGTCGTCGACCAGCACGATGCCGGACTGCTGGCCGCCCAGGGCGGTGGTGATCCGCTCGGTGTGGCGCGTCGCGAAGACCCGCTTGTCGAGCTCGGCCTCCACTGCGTCGGCGAGCTCGAGGGAGTCGGTGACCAGGACCGAGGCGGCCATCGGGTCGTGCTCGGCCTGGCTGATCAGGTCGGCCGCGACGTAGGAGGCCTCGGCGCTGTCGTCGGCCAGGATCGCGATCTCGGTGGGGCCGGCCTCGGAGTCGATGCCGACGACACCGCGCAGCAGCCGCTTGGCGGCGGCGACGTAGATGTTGCCCGGGCCGGTGACCAGGTCGACGGGCTCGCACGGGCCTGCGCCGTGGGCGAACATCGCGATCGCCTGCGCGCCGCCGACGGCGTACACCTCGTCGACGCCGAGCAGGGCGCACGCGGCCATGATCGTCGGCTCGGGCAGGCCGCCACGGTCCTTCTGCGGCGGGCTGGCCAGGGCGATCGAGCGCACCCCGGCGACCTGCGCAGGCACGACGTTCATCACGACGCTGCTGACCAGCGGCGCGAGCCCGCCGGGGACGTAGAGGCCGACGCGGTCGATCGGCACCTTGCGGTGGGTCACGGTGGCGCCGGGCGCCAGCCGGCTGGTCACGTCGTGCTCGAGCTCGGCCTCGCAGGTCGCTCGCAGGCGACGGATCGACTCCTCCAGGCCGGCACGGACCGCCGGGTCGAGGTCGGCCAGCGCCTGCGCCAGCGACGCGCGCGGCACGGCGATGTCGTCGCTCTCGACCCCGTCGAAGCGGGCGGAGAGCTCGGTGATCGCCTCCACCCCGCGGGCGCGGACGGCGTCGATGATCGGCTGCACCTGATGCGTGGCGGCCTCGACGTCGAACGCGGCGCGAGGCACGCTCGCGCGGTAGTCGACGGACGCCGGGTCGGCGCCCCTCAGGTCGATGCGACGGATCAGGGACATGCCCCGATTCTAGGTTCCGGCCCAGCGCGCCCGGTCGGCGGCCGCGAGCCGTGGACAACCGCGCCGTGTGGGTCGCTAGGTTGGGCACGTGAGCGATCCGCTGCCGATGTTCCCGCTGAACACCGTGGTGTTCCCCGGGATGAGCGTGCCGCTCCACGTCTTCGAGGACCGCTACCGGATGCTCGTGAGCCACCTGCTGACGGTCGAGGACCCCGCCCAGCGCGTCTTCGGCACCGTCGCGATCCGGGAGGGGTACGAGGTCGGCGACCACGGCGCCCAGTCGGTCTACCGCGTCGGCTGCATCCTCCAGCTCACCGAGGTCGACCGTCGCGACGACGGCACCTTCGACATCGTCGCGGTGGCCCGGGAGCGGCTCGTGCTGGAGGAGATGCAGCGCGGCGCTGACTTCCCGCAGGGCACGGCCGAGGTGCTCGCCGAGCCCGAGGTCGAGGTCCCCCAGGAGCTCCTCGACAAGGCGCGCGCCACGTTCACCGCGTTCCGGGTGGCGATGACCGAGCTGCAGGGCGACCCGTTCAGCGGGACGCTCCCCCGCGACCCCGACTACCTCGCGTGGACGCTCTCCGCGCTGGCCCCGCTGCCGATGGCCGAGCGGCAGTCGCTGCTCGAGGCGTCGGACGCGACCGAGCGGCTGGAGCTGGTGACCCGGCTGCTGACCGAGGAGCTGCGCGCGATCAACGTGATCCCCTCGCTGCCGGCCACGCAGGTGGCCCGGACGGCCTGGTCCCCGAACTGAGACGCGCAGTGGCGCGCGAGGCACGAGCGCGGCGCGTGGGAGCGGCCAGATTGAGCAAGCGACGCGACTGAGGAACGAAGTCGCACGAGCGCGTCGAAATCACCCAGCACGACAAGAAGGAATGAGCGGTGGCGAAACGTAAGAGCGTCGGCGGCACGCCAGCCACGGTGGCGCTGACCGCGGCCGGGATCGCGTTCGAGGTGCGGGCCTACGAGCACGACCCGCGCGCGACGTCGTACGGGCTCGAGGCCGCGGAGGCGCTGGGCGCGGATCCGGCGCGGGTGTTCAAGACGCTGCTCGCCTCGCTGGACCCTTCGACGGGCTCAGGACAACGCGGCAGGCTCGTCGTCGGCATCGTCCCGGTCTCCGGGCACCTCGACCTCAAGGCGCTCGCCCGCGCCCTGGGCGGCAGCAAGGCGGTGATGGCCGAGGTGGCGGCGGCTGAGCGCGCCACGGGGTACGTCGCCGGCGGCATCTCCCCGATCGGCCAGAAGCGGGCCCACCCGACCGTCCTGGACGAGTCGGCGCTCGCCCACGACACGATCCTCGTCTCCGGCGGACGCCGCGGCTTCGACCTCGAGCTGGCCCCGAACGACCTGGTGGCGGTCACCGGAGCGGTGACCGCCACCATCGGGCGTTGAGCTGACGACTCTCAGTCGGTGGTCAGCTTGAACAGGCCGTGCATCACGTCGCCGTCGACCCAGCTGCTGATGCCGAAGGCCGACAGCGGCTCGAGGTTCTCGCTGACCTCGGGCATGTCCTCGGTCACCCGGACCAGCCAGTCGTCGTCGGCGTCGAAGTTGACGTAGAGGACCGACTGGGCGTCGTCGGACTCGACGACCTTCTTGTAGTCGTCGGAGTCACCCAGGTCGCCGCCGGACTCGAGCTTGCCGCGGTAGTCGTCCTGGAGCGCGAGCACGGCGTAGCCGTCGCCCTCGGTCACCTTCATGAACTCCGCCATCTCCGGCGGGGACTGGGCCGCGATCTTGTCGAGCACCGCCTGGATCTCGCCGGCGTCGCCCTTGATCTTGAGCCCGACCGGCACCTCGCCGGGACCGCCGTTGGCGATCGCGTCGGGGTCGATGCCGCTGCCGAGGGAGAGGGTCACGCCGTCGCCGAGGAGGGTCTCGAGGTCCTCGGGGATGGACAGCCCGGTCTCGCTCTCGAGCTGCGCGAGCTGCTCGTCGACGGCGTCGGCCTCCTCGGGCATGGTGCTCTTGACGTAGTCGAGCATCGCGTTGCCCCAGCCGTCGGTCAGCGCCAGGCCGAAGGCGGCCACGGTGTCGTCGGGCAGGCCGCCGACCATGGAGACGCCCTCGTCGCTCTCGGAGAACTTGGTGAGGTCCTTCTGGTAGTTGGACATGGCGTACTCGACCTCGACGGCGCCGTCGTCGAAGCGGACGGTGGCCGCCGCTCCGTCGAAGTCGTCGAGCATCTGCTGGAACTCCTCGGGCAGCTGCTCGTCGGCCATCGGGTCGCCGGCACCCATGCCGCCCATGTCGCCCATCATCGCGCCCATGCCGCCGAGCTCCTCGGCGTACTTGGTGACGCCCTTGGCGACGTAGAAGGACATGAACCCGTCGTCACCGGCCTCGCCGGTCCAGGTGCCGAAAGCCGAGTCGTCGGCCAGGGTGCCGCCGTCGGCCGCCTCGACGACCTTGGTGGCGCCCTCCTTGGTCTCACCGATGACCATCCAGTCACCGTCGACGACCCAGCCGCCGACGTCGGTCCCCGCGTCGCCCTCGCCACCACACGTCTCGGCGAGCGTGCTCATGCCGTCCTCGGCCTTCGCGCCGTCGGTGACCTGGACCACCGCGACCACCTGGGGCTCGTCCTCGCCCATGTCGACCGCGGCGAACGCGGCGCGCGAGCCGAGCCACGGCTTGACGTCCTCGGCGTAGTCGAGGCCCTCGCAGGCGCCGGACTTGGTGATCTCCTCGAAGAGCCGCTCGCGCAGGTCGTCGTCGGTCTCGAGGTCGACCTTGTCGGTGAACCCCGGGAACTTGCGGAGCGTCTTGATGGCCTCGATCTTCTGGCCGCCGCTCGGGTCGAGGTCGATGCTGAAGTAGGCCACGGTCGAGTCCGGCAGCGCCTCGGCCGGCTGGGAGCCGGTCGCGAAGAAGCTGGTGGCCGCCCACGCGCCGCCGGCGACGACCACGGCCGTCGCACCCAGGGCGCCCAGCGCGATCAGGCGCTTGCGGTTGTCGTTGTCAGGCGCGGCGTCGGCCGGGCCCGTGGTGTCCAGGTACTCCGGACCACCCGGTGTCGTGCTCATTCGTTCAGATCCCCCGTTGCACGGGTCCCGACCTCGCCGGGACTGCCCCAATCATGTCGCGCGTCAGCCTACCCGCGAGAACGCCTCGGCAATCGCTTGCCGAACAACAGATAGGTGCCGACCAGTCCAGCCATCGCGCCGGTCGGCAGCACGACCAGCGCCGAGGAGTGCCACGGCACCCGTCCGTGGTCGGGGGCCGTGAGCCCGAGGTGGCCCGGGATGTCGGTCGTGTAGTCGGGCTGGCCGGCCGCCAGCGGCTGCGGGTCGGGCGGCGAGAGGCTGCTGCCGACGGCGTACATCACGATCCCGGCCAGGCTCGCCGCGACCAGCACGGTGAGCGCCGTCGCGGTCTCGTGCCCCCGGAGCAGGCCGGCCAGCACGCCGAGCACGATCCCCAGGGGGAACGCGATGAGCACGAACAACGCGATGCCCTGGAACGACACGTCGGGGCCGGCGGGCTCGAGGTACCACTGGCCCTGGTAGGTCACGCCCGTGGGCGGGCTCCAGAGGAGCTCCCACACGACGCCCGCGAGGACCCCGGCGACCAGGAACGTCACGGCCACGGCGCCGAGCCGCAGGAGCAGCGTCCGGGAGCCGGTCAACCCGCCAGGCACCCGGGCCCCAGCAGCTGCTTGAGGTCGGCGAACAGCGCCGGGCTCGGGCTGACCCGCAGGTTGTCGTCGAGCTTGAGCACCTTGGTCGAGCTGCGGGTGAGCAGCTTGAGCTGGACCTCGGTCATGCCGGGGTGGGTGCCGAGCACGTCGCGCAGCTGCGCCACCACGGGTGGGGTGCAGCGCGTGGAGGGCAGGCTGATCACGACCGGGCCGGTCGGCCCCTGGGTCAGGTCGGGCGCCGTGACCTCCTGGGCACGCAGCTCGGGCTGGTCCTTGTCGCGGGACAGCTGGCCCTTGATCCGCACGATCTGGTCCTCGACGAGCAGCGTGGAGGCGAGGGAGTACGCGCTGGGGAACAGCAGCACGTCGATGGCGCCGTCGAGGTCCTCCAGCGTGATGGTGGCCCACGGGTCGCCGCGCTTGGTGATGCGGCGGGCGACCGAGGTGATCAGGCCGCTGACGGTCAGCGTCGAGCCGTGCGGACGGTCCTCGTCGAGCATCAGCTGGCCGATGGTGCAGTCGGTGCCCTGGGACAGCACGTGCTCGAGGCCGAGCAGCGGGTGGTCGGAGACGTAGAGGCCGAGCATCTCCCGCTCGTGGCCGAGCAGGGTCATCTTGTCCCAGTCGTCGATGTCGGGGATGGCCACGCTGACCCCGAAGCCGCTCTCCTCCTCGCTGAGCCCGCCGAAGAGGGAGTCCTGCCCGATCGCCTCGTTCTTCTTGAGGTCGACGAACTGGTCGACCGCGGTCTCGTGGACCGTGACGAGCGCACGACGCTTGTGCTTCATGTCGTCGAAGGCGCCGGCCTTGATCAGCGACTCCACGACGCGCTTGTTGCACACCAGCGCCGGGACCTTCTCCATGAAGTCGTTGAAGTCGAGGTAGCGGCCCTTCTCCTCGCGTGCGGCGACGATGCCGGCGACGACGTTGTGGCCGACGTTGCGCACGGCGGTGAGGCCGAAGCGGATGTCCTGGCCGACGGGGGTGAAGTTGGCCTGCGACTCGTTGACGTCGGGCGGGAGGACCTGGATCTTCATGCGACGGCACTCGTTGAGGTAGATCGCCATCTTGTCCTTGTCGTCCTTCACCGAGGTGAGGAGCGCGGCCATGTACTCCGTCGGGTAGTTGGCCTTGAGGTAGGCGGTCCAGTAGGTGATGACGCCGTAGGCGGCCGAGTGCGACTTGTTGAAGGCGTAGTCGGAGAACGGGAGCAGGATCTCCCACAGCTTGTCGATCGCGACCTGCGGGAAGCCGCGCTCGAGCATGCCGGCCTGGAAGCCGGCGTACTGCTTGTCGAGCTCCTCCTTCTTCTTCTTGCCCATCGCGCGACGGAGGTTGTCGGCGGCGCCCAGGGTGAAGCCGGCCAGCACCTGGGCGATGGCCATCACCTGCTCCTGGTAGACGATCAGGCCGTAGGTCTCCCCCAGCACCGGCTCGAGCGCCTCGGCGAGCGCCGGGTGGATCGGCTCGATCGCCTCGCGGCCGTTCTTGCGGCGGGCGTACTTGTTGTGGGAGTCGGCACCCATCGGGCCGGGGCGGTAGAGGGCGGAGACCGCCGTGATGTCGGCGAAGACGTCGGGCTGCATCGAGCGCAGCAGGGCACGCATGCCCGAGCCGTCGAGCTGGAAGACACCGAGGGTGTCGCCGCGGCCCATCAGCTCGTAGGTCGGCCGGTCGTCGAACGGCAGGTCCTCGAGCACCACGTCGAGGTCGCGGTTGATCTTGATGTTCGCGAGCGCGTCCTCGAGGATCCGCAGGTTGGACAGGCCGAGGAAGTCCATCTTGACCAGGCCGAGCGACTCGCACATCGGGTAGTCGAACTGCGTGATGATCGCGCCGTCCTGCGGACGCGCCATGATGGGTACGACGTCGATGATCGGCTCGCTCGACATGATCACGCCGGCGGCGTGCACGCCCCAGTTGCGGATCTGGCCCTCGAGGCCGAGCGCGGTGTGGAAGATCGTGCGGACGTCGGGGTCGGAGTCGTGGAGCGCGCGGAACTCGCCGCCCTCGCCGTAGCGCTTGTGCTCGGTGTTGAAGATGTCCTTGAGCGGGACGCCCTTGCCCATCACGTCGGGCGGCAGCGCCTTGGTGATGCGGTCGGAGATCGCGAAGCCGTGGTCGAGGACGCGCGCCGCGTCCTTGATCGCGGCCTTGGACTTGAGCCGGCCGAAGGTGGCGATCTGCGCGACGCGCTCGGAGCCGTACTTGTCGGTGACGTACTTGATGACCTCACCGCGGCGGGCGTCGTCGAAGTCGATGTCGAAGTCGGGCATCGAGGGACGCTCGGGGTTGAGGAACCGCTCGAAGAACAGGCCGTGCTCCAGCGGGCACAGGTCGGTGATGCTCAGGGCGTAGGCCGCGATGGAGCCGGCACCCGACCCACGGCCGGGGCCGACGCGGATGCCGTTGCGCTTGGACCACTGGATGAAGTCGGCGACCACGAGGTAGTAGCCGCAGTAGCCCTTCTGCGAGATGACGCCGAGCTCCATCTCGACGCGGTCCTTGACCTCCTGGGTCAGCCGCTCGCCGGGGTAGCGCGCCTCGATGCCGCGCCACACCTCCTTGCGGAACCAGGTCTCCTCGGTCTCGCCGGCCGGCACGTCGGCGCGCGCCATGTAGCCACCGGTGGACTCGGTGAACTCGACGTTGCAGCGCTCGGCGATCTCGAGGGTGTTGTCGCAGCCGTCGGGGAACTCCGACCAGAGCTCGCGCATCTCCGCGGCGGACTTGATGTAGTAGCCGCCGCCGTCGAACTTGAGGCGGTTGGTGTCGGAGAGCCGCTTGCCGGAGGCGACGCAGATCAGGGCGTCCTGGCCGTCGGCGTCCTCGGGGTTGGTGTAGTGGGTGTCGTTGGTGACGATGGTCGGCAGGTCGAGCGTCTTGGCGATCCGCAGCAGGTCGGTGCGGGTGGCCCGCTCGGCGGGAATGCCGTGGTCCATCAGCTCGAGGTAGAAGTTGTCCTTGCCGAAGATGTCCTGGAACTCGCCGGCCGCGCGGAGCGCCTCGTCGTACTGGCCCAGGGTGAGCCGGGTCTGGATCTCGCCGGAGAGGCACCCGGTGCTGGCGATGATGCCCTTGGAGTAGCGCTGGAGCAGCTCACGGTCCATGCGGGGCTTGTAGTAGTAGCCCTCGAGGCTCGCCAGGCTCGCGAGGCGGAAGAGGTTGTGCATGCCCTCGGTCGTCTCGGCCCACATCGTCATGTGGGTGTAGGCGCCGCCGCCGGCGACGTCCTTGCCGCCCTCCTCGGCGGAGTCGCCCTGGCCCCAGCGGATCCGCTTGCGCTCGCCGCGAGGCGTGCCGGGGGTGAGGTAGGCCTCGATGCCGATGATCGGCTTCACGCCGTGGCGCTTGGCCTTGCTGTAGAAGTCGTAGGCGCCGTGGAGGTTGCCGTGGTCGGTCATCGCGATGGCCGGCATGCCGAGCTCGCTGGTGCGGGTGAACAGGCCGTCGAGCAGGGACGCCCCGTCGAGCATGGAGTACTCGGTGTGCACGTGCAGGTGCACGAAGTTGCCCGACGAGGTTTCAAGGGAGCCGGCGGCCGACATGGAGGAGACTTCCGCACCTTTCAGGGGGTCGCTGACGGTGCCATTCCGGATCAACGGGCTGGCGGGACTGCTGGCTGCTCAACCTGTCAGCCCAAGGGAGGGGGAAGAGCAGTCAGCCTACGTCAGTGTGCACGGCGCCACCGACAAGACACGGTCGCTGCTCACAGCCAGTCGATCGCGTGCCCGTGGCCGTGGCTCCAGCCCACCGGCACTCCGTCGAGCGCGGTCACGAACCGGCCCGACGAGACGTCGCGACCACCCGTGACACGCGGCAGCACCCGGCGGCCCTCGTTGCTGATCCACCGGCACCGACCGGCCGCGACGAGGCCGGTCATCAGGTCGTGGAACCGCTCGCGGTCGGGCTCCTCGAGGTAGGCGATCACCGCGGAGTGGAAGACCACAGGCGTCCCGCGCGGCGACGCCTCCTCGACGAGGCCTTCCACGTGGTCGAGGAGGTCGCCCGTCCGCACCCGGGGCGGCTCCTGACGGGCGATCTCCACCGCCGCCCGCAACCGCTCCCGCCGCTCGTCCTGCTCGGGCCAGACCAGCGTCTCCAGCCAGGCCATGGCGTCGGGGTCGGTCACGTCGAGGGGGTTGAGGTCGACGCCCGCGCGCCAGGCGACCTCGGGGTGGGACGTCGGCACGGGCAGCTCTCCGGTCACGCGCGCAGTGAGGAGCGGGCCGCCGCTCCCCCGCAGCTCGCCGGCGGGCGGCCAGGCGTAGTCGTAGTGGTCCGGCAACAGGCACAGCCCCGCGCTCGCGCCCACCTCGACCAGCGCGAGCGGGCCCTCGACCAGCGCCAGCACCGGCGCGAGCGTGGCGAGGCGGCCCACCTCGTTGGTCTGGGTGGCCCGGGCCATGACGGTCGCGCGGACCGCCGGCTCCCGCTCCCGCAGGACCTGCCGCAGACCGGCGTACGGACCGGGCGCGGGAGCGCCGTGCCAGCGGGCCGCGGCGAAGACCAGGTTGGGCTGGCGCTTGACGGCCGGCAGCGTCCCCAGCCACGCGAGGACCTCCTCGTCCTCGGTGACACCGAGCGCCCACTCCTCGAAGCACGGTGAGTCACCGGCGGCGTACGTCGCGAAGTCGCGGTACTCCTCGATGACGTCGTCGTGCAGCAGCACGGTCAGCGGCTCGCGTCGAGGGACTCGGTGATGATCACGTCGACGATGCGCGCGACGCGCTCCTCCCCCAGCTCCGGCGCCACCTCGGCGATCCGGCGGGCGATCGCGGCCTCGCGCCGGGGGTCGCGCTCCCCCGACGGCTTCACGGCCTGCACGGCGCGGGTCAGTGCCGTACGCCGGGCGAGGACGTCGCCGAGCACGAGGTCGACCTCGTCGATCATCGACCGGAAGCAGGCCAGGGGGTCGCGACCGGGCCAGACGAGCTTGAGGTCGGGGGCGCGCTCCTCGTTGGCGGAGCCGTCGGTGCGCTCGAGCGTGACGAAGCCGTGGCGGGCGTAGAAGTCGCGCGCGGGGCGGTTGGACTCGAAGACCCAGAGGCCGATGCCGTCGGGGTGGTCGGCCAGCAGTCGCTCGAGCAGCGCCGTGCCGACGCCCTGACCCTGCGCCTCCGGGACGACGTAGAGGTCGTCGAGCCAGGTCGGGGTGGAGCGGGTGTAGCCCACGACACGACCGCCCGCCTCGGCCAGCCACACGTCGTACGTCGTCAGGTCCCAGCCGGCGACCCAGCCGCGCACCTCGTCGTCGCTGTGCACGCCCGGCGGGAACGCGCTGCCCGCGGCGGCGCGGGAGGCGAGGTGGACCTCCGCCAGCGCCGCCAGGTCGTGGGCCGTGGCGGGTCGCAGCGCGAGGTCAGTGCGCATCGCGGATGACCTCGAGCGCGTGGGCGAGGTCGTCGGGGTAGGTCGACTCGTAGGTGACGTAGTCGCCGGTCTCGGGGTGCTCGAAGCCGAGACGCATGGCGTGCAGCCACTGGCGCTGGAGGCCGACGCGCTTCGCGAGCGTGGGGTCGGCTCCGTAGGTGAGGTCGCCCACGCACGGGTGCTTGAGGGCGCTCATGTGCACCCGGATCTGGTGGGTGCGGCCGGTCTCGAGGTGGATCTCGAGGAGGCTGGCGAAGCGGTGCGCCTCGAGGGTCTCGTAGTGGGTCACGCTGTGCCGGCCGTCGGCCATCACCGCGAACTTGTAGTCGTGGTTGGGGTGGCGGCCGATCGGGGCGTCGACCGTGCCCGACAGCGGGTCGGGGTGGCCCTGGACGAGGGCGTGGTAGGTCTTGTCGACCGTGCGGTGCCGGAAGGCGTTCTTCAGGACCGAGTAGGCGTGCTCCGACTTGCAGATCACCATCACGCCGCTGGTGCCGACGTCGAGGCGCTGCACGATCCCTTGCCGCTCGCTGGCCCCGCTGGTGGAGATCCGGAAGCCGGCGCCCGCGAGGTGACCGACGACGGTCGGGCCCGACCAGCCGGGCGAGGGGTGCACGGCGACGCCGACGGGCTTGTCGATCACCACGATGGCGTCGTCGTCGTGGATGATCCGGATGCCCTCCACGATCTCCGGGACGACCGCGAGCGGGTCCGTCTCGGCCGGGATGGTCACGTCGAGCATCGACCCGGCGTGCACCCGGTCGCTCTTGCCGACCACGGCCCCGTCGACCTGGACCAGCCCGTGGGTGATCAGGTCGGCGGCCTTGGTGCGGGAGAAGCCGAACATCCGCGCCATCGCGGCGTCGACGCGCTCGCCGGCGAGTCCGTCGGGGACGAACACGGTGCGCTGGTCGGCGTGGGTGGTCATGCCGGCACGCTCACTGCCCGGGGTCCGCGGGGGTGCCTGCGCCCGCGTCGGCCGTGTCGCCGTCGCGCGAGCCGTCGAGGGAGATCCCGCGGAAGGTCTGCAGGATGATCAGGCCGGCGGCGACGTTGATGCAGATGTCGGCGATGTTGAAGACCGGCCAGTTGGGCAGCATGAGGAAGTCCACGACGTGCCCGTGGAAGGGCTCGGGCTCGCGCACGATCCGGTCGGTGAGGTTGCCACCGACCCCGCCGAGCAGCAGGCCCAGCGCGATGGCCCAGCCGATGCTGCCGACCCGCCGGCTCAGCCACAGCACCACCACGACGGCGAGCATCGCCAGGCAGGTGAACACGATGGTGAAGTCGGTGCCGGTGCTGAACGCCGCGCCGGGGTTGAAGGTCAGGTGCAGGACGAACCAGTCACCGACCAGCGGGACGTCGCCGTCGGCGAGCGCCCGGATCGCCCACTCCTTGGAGCCGAGGTCGAGGGCGTACGCCAGCACCCCCACCGCGACGAAGATCAGCCGCGCGTCGAGACCTCGGCTGGCTGTGTCGTGATCGACCGGGTCGCTGGAGTTCAGCGACGCTCCTCGCGCTGCTTGCATGACATGCACAGTGTGGCATGGGGCACCGCCATCAACCGATTCTTGCCGATGGGGTTGCCGCAGGAGTCACAGACGCCGAAGGTGCCCTCGTCGATGTGGGTCAGGGCCCGCTCGATCTGGACCAGCGTCTCGCGCTCCTTGGCGAGCACGGTGAACTCGTGATCGCGCTCGAAGCTGGTGGCCCCGACGTCGGCCTGGTCCTGGCCGGCGCCGTCCCCGGCGTCGCGCATCAGTCCTGCGAGCTCGGCCTCGGCCTGCCCGACTGAGGAGGCGAGCCGCTCCTGGTGCTCCTTGAGCTCCTTGACGACCTCGTTGAGCTCGGCGCGGGTCCAGGGGTCCTCGCCCTCCAGCACGACGAGCGTGGCCGGCGTGGCCTTGCGGGCCGCCTTCTTCGCGGGGGCCTTCGCCACCGTGCGGGCGGTGGGAGCGGTCGCGGTCGCCGCGGCGGCCTTCTTCGCTGGAGCCTTCGTCACGGGTGCCTTCTTCGCGGGAGCCTTGGTCGCTGGGGTCTTCTTCGCCGCCGCCTTCTTCGCGGGTGCCGCCTTCTTCGCGGGTGCTGCCTTCTTGGCGGGTGCTGCCTTCTTCGCCGCCGCCTTCGTGGCGGGAGCCGCCTTCGTGGCGGGAGCCGCCTGCTTGGCGGGCGCCGCCTTCTTGGCCGGAGCCTTCGCAGCCGCCTTCTTCGCTGGAGCGGCCTTCTTCGCGGGAGCCGCCTTCTTCGCCGGAGCCTTCGCAGCCGACTTCTTCGCTGGAGCGGCCTTCTTCGCGGGAGCCGCCTTCTTCGCCGGAGCCTTCGCAGCCGCCTTCTTGGCGGGAGCCGCCTTCTTCGCAGGAGCCTTGGCGGCGTCCTTCGTGGCGGCTGCCTTGGTGGGAGCGGCCTTCGCCGGCGCTGCCTTCTTCGACGCGGCCCCGCCCGACGCGGAGCGTCGCCCGATCACTCGCTTCGCGGCTGCCGCAGCAGTGCCTGCCAGGGACTTACGCGTGGTGCCAGCCATCTCCGAGGGCCTCCAGCCATGCATCGGGTGTGGTGGGAACCACACGGTGGCACGGAGGTTAGCCGCTGGCACCGACCGAACCCAACATCGGCTCGCCGAAATGCGAGAACGACCACCCTCACGGGCGGTCGTTCTCGCTTTTCACAGGCCTGTTCGAAGCTCAGCCCTCGTCGTCACCGAGCACCGAGCGGAGCCGCTTCGGCGCGTTGCCGCTGTCGACGGGAGCCTGGCTCTCCGCCCCGTTGGCCAGCGCCTCGAGCTGCTGGGTGAAGTAGGTCTTCAGGCGCGAGCGGTACTCGCGCTCGAACTGGCGAAGGGTCTCGACGTCGCTGTTGAGCTTGTCGCGCTCCTTCTCCAGGTCGCCGAACATCTGCTGGCGGCGCTCGGCGGTCTCGGAGTCGAGCATCTGCGAACGCTGGCGGGCGTCGGCCTCCATGCGGTCGGCCTTGGTCTTGGACTCGGCCTCGAGGCGCTCGGCCTTGGTGCGGGCGGCGCCGACGATGCGGTCGGCCTCGTTCTTGGCGTCCTCGACGAGCTCGTCGGCGTTGCGGGTCGCGATCTCCAGGAGCCGGGCGGCCGCGTTGGAGGCGTCGGCCACTGTCTCCACGCGCATCGTCTGCACGGGGGCGGCGGCGGGTGCAGCAGCGATCGGCTGGGGCTCCGGCTCGGGCTCGGGCTCCGGCTCGGGCTCCGGCTCGGGAGCCGCCGGTGCGAACGTGGCAGGCGCTGGGGCGGACCCACCGCCGGACTGAGCCGCCGAGAGCTTCGACCTCAGGTCGTCGTTCTCCTTGGTGAGCCGTGCGAGCTCGGCCTCGACCTCGTCGAGGAACTGGTCCACCTCGCCCATGTCGTAGCCCTCACGGAGTCGGACAGGTGTAAAGCGCTTGTTGCTCACGTCCTCAGGCGTCAGCGGCATGACCTCACCCAAACTTTCACGATCGATGACACGGTGGCTCTGCTGTCAGGAGACAATAGCGCCCGGCGCCGCGCGGGGCACAGTGACCCGTGTGACGGATGGTTCAGAGATTGAAGATGGTGGCTATCACGTTGAGCAGCAACCATGCTGCCACCATCACGAGCAGGAAGCTCAGGTCGAGCGCGACCGAGCCGATCCGCAGCGGAGGGATCACCCGGCGCAGCGCCATGATCGGCGGGTCGGTCGCCGAGTAGACGCCTTCGAGCGCGACGAGGAGCGGTCCGCGCGGCTCCCACTGCCGGGCGAAGACCTGGACCCAGTCCACGATGAACCGGACCCAGAGCAGCCCGATGAAGACGAACAGGATGATGTAGAGCGTCTGGCCGATGATCTGCACAGCTGAAGTATCTGTCAGCTCTGGTTGAAGAAGCCGTCCTCGGCGATCCGCTCCTTGTCCTCGGCCGAGACCGCGACGTTGGGCGGCGACAGCAGGAAGACCTTGTTGGTCACCCGCTCGATCGAGCCTCGGGTGGCGAAGATCAGGCCGGCGGCGAAGTCGACGAGGCGCTTGGCGTCGTTGTCGTCCATCTCGCTGAGGTTCATGATCACGGGCGTGCCGTCGCGGTAGTTCTCACCGACGAGGCGGGCCTCGTTGTAGTTGCGGGGGTGCAGGGTGGTGATGCGGCTCAACTCGGCCACGACTCCTGTCTGGACCGAGGCCGGACGACGGCGCTCGGCGAGGTCGGACACAGGGGCAGGGCGACGCTCACGGGAGACCGCACGCGGCTCGACGGCCTCGTGGGTGCTGGTCTCGGTGTCACCGTCGTAGTCGTCGTAGTGGCCGGTGTCCTCGAGCAGGCCGAGGTACTCGCCGATCTTGCGCATCGCGCCGCTCATGAGACAGATCCTCCGCTAGACCTGGCACCCGGGTCCGGGCACCGATTGACTGTTGTGGACATTACTGGACCGCGGGCCTCGGACCGAGGACCGCGGAGCCGACACGCACGTGTGTCGCGCCGCGCGTGACGGCAGCCTCGAGGTCGCCGCTCATGCCCGCGGACAGCACGGTGGCGCCGGGGTGGTCGCGCACGAACTCCGCGCGGATCCCCGCCAGCCGCACGAAGGCCGCGTCGGGGTCCTCGCCCAGCGGCGCGACGGCCATCAGGCCGCGGAGCCGGAGCATGCCCGCCTCCTCCACCCGGCGGGCCAGGTCGGCGAGGTCGGCGGGCGCTGCGCCGGAGCGCTTGTCGGCTCCGGGCGGGTCGAGGCTGACCTGGAGGAGCACGTCGACCTCGTGCGAGCTGTCGTGGGCCCCGCGCGACAACGGGCCGACGAGCTTGGCGCGGTCGACCGACTCGACCACGTCGGCGTAGCGGGCGACGGCGGCGGCCTTGTTGGACTGGAGCCCGCCGATGAAGTGCCAGCGAAGCCCGAGGTCGGCGCACTCGGCTGCCTTGGCCTCGGCCTCCTGGTGGCGGTTCTCCCCCACGTCGGTGACGCCGAGGTCGGCCAGGAGGCGGACGTCGGAGGCGGGGAAGAACTTCGTCACGACGACCAGCGACACCTCGTCGGGGTCGCGTCCCGCGCCCGCGCAGGCGTCGGCGATGCGACGGCGTACGGTCTCGAGGTTCGCGGCGAGCTCGTCGCGGCGGGCACTCATCGGGTGATCCAGATCGCGCCGGCGAAGCGGGTCGCGGCGGCGCCGTCGCGGCGGTACGACGGCCAGCTGGGGTCCTCGCGCGTGCAGGCGCCGACGGCACGGACGTCGTCGACGCCGGCCGCCGCGAGCTGCGCGCGCACGCCTGCACCGAGGTCGAGCGCGGGGGTGCCCCACGACGTGGTCGACCGTGACTCGGGCACCAGCGCGGCGACCTCGTCCTGCAGGTCGCCCGGGACCTCGTAGCAGGCGCCGCAGACGTGCGGCCCGATCCACGCGACGGTCGGGTCGGCCCCATGGCCGCGCAGGGCGGCGATGGTGGCCGGCACCACCCCCGCAGCCAGGCCGGGGCGACCCGCGTGCGCCGCCGCGACCCACCCGGTCGCCGGGTCGGCGAGCAGCACCGGCACGCAGTCGGCGGCGCGGGCCAGCAGCGCCACGCCCGGGCGCGACGTCACGAGGGCGTCGCAGGTCGGGCGCCCGGACGACCGCGGAGGGACGTCGACCCGCGCGACGTCGGCGCCGTGGACCTGGTCCATGAGCACCGGCCAGGCGCCCGACGCCCCGAAGAACCGGGACAGGGCGTCCTTGCGGACCTCGGCCGGGGCTGCGTCACCCAGGCTGAGGGAGACGTCGGTGAAGGCGACCTCGATCACGAGGTCGCCTTCGATCCGGTCGCGGTGGCGCAGGAGCCCCGTCGCGTCAGAGGCGGTCACTTCAGGAAGTCGGGGACGTCCAGGTCGTCGTCGTCGAACTGGACCTGCTTGGTCTGCCGGGGCTGGGCGGGCGCCGCCGGGGCCTCCTGGGAGGAGGGGGCGAACGTCGTCTGGGCCGGGGCCGGGCTGGCCGGCGTGGACGGCTTCGCCGCGGCGGGCTCCGCGGCCTTGGCGATCTGCTGGGCCGCCGCGCGCGTCTGCTCCTGGGTCTGGGCCGGCTGGCCCTGGCGCAGGACGTTGCCGTCGGAGCGTCGCTTCGGCATGCCGCCGTCGAAGCCGGCGGCGATCACGGTGACGCGCACCTCGTCGCCGAGGGCGTCGTCGATCGTCGCACCGAAGATGATGTTGGCCTCGGCGTGGGCGGCCTGCGACACGAGCGCGGCGGCCTCGTTGATCTCGAACAGCCCGAGGTCGGAGCCGCCGGCGATGGAGAGCAGCACGCCGTGCGCGCCCTCGATGCTGGCCTCGAGCAGCGGGCTGGAGACCGCCATCTCGGCGGCCGCGACCGCGCGGTCCTCGCCGCGGGCGGAGCCGATGCCCATCAGCGCGGAGCCGGCGTTGGCCATCACGGACTTCACGTCGGCGAAGTCGAGGTTGATCAGGCCGGGCGTGGTGATCAGGTCGGTGATGCCCGAGACACCCTGGAGCAGCACCTGGTCGGCCTGCTTGAACGCGTCGAGGATCGACACGTTGCGGTCGGTGATCGAGAGCAGGCGGTCGTTGGGGATGACGATGAGGGTGTCGACCTCCTCGCGGAGCTGGCTGATGCCCTCCTCCGCGGAGTTGGCCCGACGGCGGCCCTCGAAGGCGAACGGCCGGGTCACGACACCGATGGTCAGGGCGCCCAGCGAGCGGGCGATGCGGGCCACGACGGGCGCGCCACCGGTGCCGGTGCCGCCACCCTCGCCGGCCGTCACGAAGACCATGTCGGCGCCCTTGAGCACCTCCTCGATCTCGTCGGCGTGGTCCTCGGCCGCCTTGGCGCCCACCTCGGGGTTGGCGCCGGCGCCGAGCCCGCGGGTGAGCTCGCGGCCGATGTCGAGCTTGACGTCGGCGTCGCTCATGAGAAGGGCCTGGGCGTCGGTGTTGATCGCGATGAACTCGACGCCCTTCAGGCCGACCTCGATCATCCGGTTGACGGCGTTGACGCCACCTCCACCAATGCCCACGACCTTGATGATCGCCAGGTAGTTCTGCGCTGCTGCCACGGCTCCGGGGCCTTCCTCGAGTGGGTCTGTGTGAAACGGATGTACGGGAGTGCTTGGGGAAGTGACGAGGTCCGGACATCCACCACCCTCGGGATCCGCGGAACCCTAACCGTGAACCTGAGGGTTATAGTTATGTCAACCTCGCCGTTCGCACGACCATAGGCAGCGCACGCCGCCAAACTCCGCAGACACGCCCGCAACACGCGGGTCGGCAAAGAAATCAGCGGCGATGTCAGCGGACGGTCGGGTTCCCGGGGACGCTGACGTCGTACACGCTGGCCTCCTGGGCCGCGAGCAGGCGGTCGATGACCTCGGCCTTGAGCTCGGACTCCTCCGCGCTCCCCCACAGCACCTGGCGCTGGTCGCGCATGACCAGGGTGATCTGGTCGACGGTGGCGACCTCGACGTGGTCGACGCGCGTGGCGAGGTCCTCGGGGAGCGCCGAGACGACGGTGGCCGCCTCCTTGAGCGCGTCGGTGCCCGCGCCGCCGCCCGGCCGGATGCGGGGCATGCCCTTGGGTGCGCTCCTGTACTCGCGGAACACCACGCCGTCGGCGTCGAGCCCGCGCAGCCGGCCGGCGAGCTCGACGACGGCGACCGCGGTGCGCTCGACGACCTCGATGCGTACGGCGTCGGGCCAGGTGCGGGTGACGTCGACGGACCTCACCTCCGCGAGCGAGCCGATGCGCGCGTCGGCGCGTTCGAGGTCGACCAGGGCCAGCTGCTCGCCGAGCGGGATGTCGGCGATCTCGCGGATCCGGCCGTCGCTGAGCAGCTCGTTGCCGACGACCTCGACCTTCTTCACCTGCAGGGTGGCGGAGAAGAACACCAGCCAGACCGACGTCGCCACCAGCCCGACGACCAGGAGGAAGGCGAGGACGTAGCGCAGCGACAGCCAGCGACGGGCCCACTGACGGCGCGCGAACCGGCGGCGGGTGCGCCTGGCGGCGCGCTCCTCCTGCTCCACTCAGGCACCCCCGAGGAGGGTGAGCACCTGCGGTCCGACGGTGGTGACGTCGCCCGCGCCGAGGGTGATGACGAGGTCGCCGGCACGCGCGCGGTCGGCGAGCGCGCGGGCGGCGGCGTCGAGGCCGTCGACGTAGGCGACCTGCTGCGCAGGGAGAGGCACGGCGTCGGCGACGAGGCGGCCGGTCACGGCGGGGTCCGGGTCCTCGCGGGCGACATAGACGTCGAGCACGACGACCTCGTCGGCCGCTCCGAGCGCCTCGCCCATCGCCTCGCCGAAGATGCGCGTGCGGGAGACGAGGTGGGGCTGGAAGGCCGCGACGACCCGGCCGTCGCCGGCCAGGGCGCGTGCCGCCTCGAGGTCGCCGCGGATCTCGACGGGGTGGTGGGCGTAGGAGTCGTACACGCGGATGCCGTCGACCTCCCCTTTCAGCTCCATCCGGCGGCCGGTCCCGGTGAACCGTCCGAGCCCGTCGGCCAGCGCGTCGAACGCGAAGCCGAGCCGCAGGCCCATCGCGAGCGCGGCGACGGCGTCGAGGACGTAGTGGCGGCCGGGGATGCCCAGGCGCAGCTCGCCGAGGTCGCGGCCGTCCTGCGAGACCCGGCACGAGGACGTGGAGCCCTCGAGCACCAGGTCGTGGATGCGCAGGCCCGCGTCGGCCGACTCCCCCACCGTCAGGACCTCGAGCCCCTGCCCGCGGGCCCGGCGCGCCAGCTGCGCCGCACCGGGGTCGTCGACCACGCAGACCAGGAAGCCGTCGCGGTCGACGGTGTCGGCGAAGTCGTCGAAGGCCCGGTGGTAGGCCTCCTCGGTGCCCCAGTTGTCGAGGTGGTCGGCCTCCACGTTGGTCACGATCGCGGCGTGGGGGCGGTAGACCAGGAAGGCGCCGTCGCTCTCGTCGGCCTCGGCGACGAACAGGTCGTCGCTGCCCGCGTCGGAATTGCGGCCCGTCGCGGTCAGCACCCCGCCCACGGCGTACGACGGATCGGCGCCGGCGGCGAGCAGGGCCGAGGTGAGCAGGCCGGTGGTCGTCGTCTTGCCGTGCGTGCCGGCCACGGCCAGGACGCGCGAGCCCGCCATGACCGCGGCGAGGCCGGCCGAGCGCGGCAGGATCCGCAGGCCGCGGCGCCGTGCCTCCAGCACCTCCGGGTTGTCCTCGCGCGCCGCCGTGGTCACCACGAGGGTGTCGGCGTCGCCGACGTGGGCGGCGTCGTAGCCGAGGTGGCAGGTGACGCCGAGCTCGCGCAGTGCCGGGAGGAACGGCGTGTCGTGGTCGTCGCTGCCCGTAACGGTCACGCCGCGCGCGGCCATGATCCGGGCGATCGCGGAGATGCCCGCGCCGCCGATGCCGACGCAGTGGACCCGGCCGAGCTCGGCCGCCGGGAGGATCTCGTCGGGCACCGGGATCCTCACGACGTCTTCTCCTGCGCGGCGGCCAGGACCATCCGGGCGAGCTTCTCGTCGGCGTCGAGCGGGATCACCCCGCGCGCGGCCGCGCCCATCGCGGCGAGCCGGTCGGCGTCGGTCAGCAGGCCGGGCACGCTGGCCGCGACCCACTCCGGCGTGAGGGCGCCGTCGGCGACGAGGAGGCCGCCGCCGGCGTCGACGACGGGCTTGGCGTTGAGCGCCTGCTCGCCGTTGCCGATCGGCAGCGGGACGTAGACGGCGGGCAGCCCGACACCCGAGACCTCGGTGACGGTGTTGCTGCCGGCGCGGCACAGCACGGCGTCGGCGGCGGCGTACGCCAGGTCCATCCGGTCGACGTAGTTGAGCACGACGTAGGGGACCTCGCCGGAGGGCACGGACAGGTCGTGCCTGGGGCCGACGACGTGCAGGACCTGGACCCCCGCGGCAGCGAGCGCCGGTGCGGCGCCGGAGACGGCGGCGTTGATCCGAGCGGCACCCTGCGAGCCGCCGGTGACCAGCAGCGTCGGCAGGTCGGGACGGAGACCGAAGGTGGTGACCGCCTGCTCGCGCAGGGCCACGCGGTCCATCGTGGAGATCATCCGGCGGATCGGCAGGCCGGTGAAGACGCCGTGCGGGATCACCGTGTCGGGGAAGCTGGTCGCGACGTGGGTCGTCATCCGCGCGCCCAGCCGGTTGGCGACACCGGGGATGGTGTTGCCCTCGTGCACCACGATCGGCAGGCCGCGCTTGCGGGCCGCGAGGTAGGCCGGCACCGAGACGTAGCCGCCGAAGCCGACGACGACGTCGGGGCGGACGCGGTCGACCACCTCGAGGGCGGCGGCACGCGCGGCGCGCAACCGGGTCGGGGTGCGCAGCAGCTCGGCGCTGGGCCGTCGGGGCAGCGGCACCCGGGGCACCACCTCCAGCGGCAGCCCGGCCTCGGGGACCAGCCGCGCCTCGAGACCCTCGCGGGTGCCGAGGCAGACGATCTCGGTCGCGGGGTCGAGACGGCGCAGTGCGTCGGCCGTGGCGAGCAGGGGTGAGGTGTGGCCGGCGGAACCGCCACCGGCGAGGAGAACGCGCATCAGGCCAAATCTAGCGGCGGAGATCGGGAGGGGACGCGGTGGAGAGGCCCGCCGACCGGTTGCGCTTGCGGGCGGCCAGGGCCGCCGCCGCCTCGGGCTCGCGTCGCGCGAAGCCGATGACCAGGCCCAGCGCGACCAGCGACGGCACCAGGGCCGAACCGCCGTAGGACACGATGGGCAGCGGGATGCCGATGACGGGCAGGACGGCGAGCACCATGCCGACGTTGATCATCATCTGGCCGAGCAGCCACACCACGATGCCGAAGGTGGCGTAGCGGACGAAGGGGTCCTCGGTGTTGAGCGCGACCCGGATCGCGGCGTAGGCGATGGTGAAGAACAGCAGCACGACGAGCATCGTGCCGACCAGGCCGAGCTCCTCCCCCAGCACCGCGAAGATGAAGTCGGTGTGCGCCTCAGGCAGGTCGCCCCACTTCTGGGTCGACGCACTGATGCCCTGGCCGAACCAGCCTCCGCTGGAGAGGGCGTAGAGGCCGTGGGCGGGCTGCCAGCCGGCGTTGGTGTAGTCCTTGAAGGGGTCGGTGAAGTGCGTGATGCGCTCGAGGCGTTCGGGGTCCATCGCGGCCAGCGCGACGGCAGCCGCACCCAGGATGGAGATGCTGAGGACGAAGAGCCGCATCGGGGCGCCGACGACCCACAGCATCCCGAGCATGATGATGCCGAGCACCATCGCGGTGCCGAGGTCGCGGCCGACGAGGACCAGGCCGATCACCGCGAGCAGGCCCGGCACCACGGGCACCAGCAGGTGGTGCAGCTCGCGCAGGCGGCGCTCCTTGTGGGCGTAGATGTTGGCCGCCCACAGCACGATCGCGAGCTTGGCGATCTCGGCCGGCTGGATGGTGACCGGTCCGATGGCCAGCCAGTTCTTGTTGCCGTTGATCAGCACGCCGAAGCGCGCCACCAGGCCGAGCAGGACGAGGGCCACGAGGAAGCCGGGGTAGGCCAGCCGCCGGATGTGCTTGATCGGCATCCGCGAGGCGATCCACGCCGCGGGGAGGCCGAGGGCCACCCACATCAGCTGCCGCTTCACCACGGCGTACGAGTCGTCGTAGGTGAGGTACGACCGGACGCTGGACGCGCTAAGCACCATGATCACGCCGATGGTGAGCAGCAGCGCCGAGGAGCCGAGCAGCAGGTAGTAGGAGGCGAGCGGCTTGTCGAGCGCCTCGCGCACCGAGCGCCAGCCGGCGACCACGCCCGACCCGAGCGGCGCGCGCGTGCGGGCCGGCGCGGTGGCGACGTCCTCGGGGTTCGCGGTCGTCATCGCTCGCGCTCCCCTCATGTGTCGGTCAGTCGGTGCGGTCCAGGTGGGCGTGCACGGCGGCCGCGAACGCGTCGCCGCGGGCGCCGTAGTTGGTGAACATGTCCATGGACGCGCACCCCGGCGCCAGCAGCACGGTGTCGCCACTCCTGGCGAGCCGGACGGCCGCGTCGACCACGCGCTCCATCGGGGCACCAGTCTCGTCGGCGCCCACATCGATGACCGGCACATCGGGCGCGTGTCGCGAAAGAGCGTCGGCGATGACCTGGCGGTCCTTGCCGAGGAGCACGACACCCCGCAGTCGCTCGCGCACCGCGACCACCAGGTCGTCGAAGCGGGCTCCCTTGGCCAGTCCCCCGGCGACCCACACGACGGGGTCGTACGCCGCCAGCGAGGACTGCGCGGCGTGCGGGTTGGTCGCCTTGGAGTCGTCGACCCAGGTGATCCCGTCGGCCTCGGCGACGCGGGCGATGCGGTGCCCGTCGGGGACGAAGGCGCGCAGCCCGTCGCGCACCGCCTGCTGGCTGACGCCGTGGGCGCGGGCCAGTGCCGCAGCGGCCAGGGCGTTGGCGACGAAGTGAGGGGCGGGCGAGGCCAGGTCGCCGAGGGTGCAGAGCTCGGCGGCACTGGTGGCCCGCTCCTCGATGAAGGCCCGGTCGACGAGGAGGTCCTCGACGACCCCGAGGTTGCCCGGCGCGGGCGTGCCGAGGGTGAAGCCGACCGCGCGGGCGCCCTCGACCACCTCGGCGTCGCGCACCATCTCCTCGGTCGCCGCGTCGGCCAGGTTGTAGACGCAGGCGCGCTGGACGCGCTCGAAGATGCGGGCCTTGTCGGCGGCGTAGTCGCGCATGCCCTCGGCGCCGTCGTACCAGTCGAGGTGGTCCTCGGCGATGTTGAGGACCGCGGCCGACTCGGCCGACATCGAGTGGGTGTAGTGGAGCTGGAAGCTGGAGAGCTCGACGGCGAGCACGTCGTAGGGCTCGGGGTCCATCACCGCCTCGACGATCGGCAGGCCGACGTTGCCGACGGCGACCGCGCGCAGGCCGGCAGCGAGGAGGATCGACTGCAGCATCTGGACGGTCGTGGTCTTGCCGTTGGTGCCGGTCACCGCCAGCCACGGGGCGGGGTGCTCGGGGTCGCGCAGCCGCCAGGCGAGCTCGACCTCCCCCCACACGGGGATGCCGCGCGCAGTGGCCTGGGCGAGCAAGGGCGCATCGGGCCGCCAGCCCGGAGAGGTGATGACCAGGTCGGTCCCGTCGGGGAGGACTGACGTAGCGCCGGGCTCGAGGCGCACGGTCGCGCCGAGGGTCTCCAGCAGCTGCGCCTTCTCGGCCTTCTCCGTGCTGGTGGCCTCGTCGAGCGCGGTGACCTGCGCGCCGAGGAAGAGCAGGTTGTCGGCGGCCGCGAAGCCGGACACGCCGAACCCGGCGACCACCACGCGGACGCCGGACCAGTCGCTGGTGCGACCGAGGGAGTCGATGTCGGTGCTCATCGTGGGGTGCTCATCCGATGCCGGCGACCCACTCGGCGTAGAAGATGCCGAGGCCGGTGGCGACGGCGAGCCCGGTGATGATCCAGAAGCGGATCACGATGGTGACCTGCTCCCAGCCGAGCATCTCGAAGTGGTGGTGCAGCGGCGTCATGCGGAACACCCGGTGGCCGGGCTGGACCCGGAAGATGCTCCGGAACAACCCGCTGGCGCGGCTCGCCTTGAACACCGAGACCTGGATCATCACCGACACGGTGACGGCGACGAAGAGGCCGCCGATGATCACCAGCAGCAGCTCGGTGCGGGTCATGATCGCGAAGCCGGCCATCGCGCCGCCGAGGGCCAGGGAGCCGGTGTCGCCCATGATGATCTGCGCCGGCGAGGCGTTCCACCAGAGGAAGCCGAAGCAGGCGCCGGTGATGGCCGCGGCGACCACGGCGAGGTCGAGCGGGTCGCGCACCTCGTAGCACTTGGGGCCGGCCTCGAGGGCGCACGACTGGCTGTTCTGCCAGATGTTGACCAGCGTGTAGGCGGCGAAGACGAGGATCGAGGACCCGGCGGCGAGGCCGTCGAGGCCGTCGGTGAGGTTGACCGCGTTGCTGAAGCCGGTCACGAAGAACCAGACGAGGAGCATCGCGAGGACGATCGGCAGGGCGAAGCCCTCGTAGTCGCGGATGAAGGAGATGTGGTCGGACGCCGGGCGCCAGCCGCGCTCGTCCTCGAGCGCCGGCGACAGGGCGAGGAAGCCGAAGACCACCGCGACGACCGTCTGGCCGATCATCTTGGCGCGGCTGCGGAGGCCGAGGTTGTGCTGGCGGCTGACCTTGAGGAAGTCGTCGAGGAAGCCGACGGTGCCCAGACCCACGAAGAGGAACAGCAGCAGCAGCGCCGAGGCGGTCGGCGCGGACTGCGTGATCACCTTCGCGGCGAAGTAGCCCACGACGGTGGCCAGCACGATCACCGCACCGCCCATGGTGGGCGTGCCGCGCTTGGTGTGGTGGGTCGTCGGCCCGTCGTCGCGGATCGGCTGGCCGAATCCCTGCCGCGTGAAGAACCGGATCGCGTAGCGCGTGCCGAGGAGCGAGATCAGCAGGGAGAGTCCTCCTCCGAACAGGATGGCTCTCATCTCGTGCTTCTCCCTTCCTCCACAACGAGGAGCTCGTCGGCGATCACTTCCAGCGCAGCCCCCCGTGATGCCTTCACCAGGACGACATCAGCAGCCGAGACATTGTGCCGCAGCCACTCCGAGGCCGCGTCACGCCCCGCCGTGGTGATCGCCACACCGGCCGATCCGGCCGCGTCGAAACCGGCCGCGATGTCGCCCGCAGCGGGTCCGACGGTGACGAGCACGTCGACCCCGGCCGCGGCGGCGTACGCGCCGACGCCGGTGTGGGCCTCCGCGGCCCCGGCGCCGAGCTCGAGCATCTCCCCCAGCACCGCGACCGTACGCCGCCCGCTGCGCGCGCCGATGCCGGCGAGCGTCTCGAGCGCGGCCCTCATCGACTCGGGGTTGGCGTTGTAGGCGTCGTTGACGACGACGAGACCGTCCGCGCGCTCGTGCAGCTCCATCCGCCAGCGGCTCGCGGGCACGGCGTCGCCGAGCGCGTCCGCGACCGTGTCGAGGTCGACACCCGCGGCGAGGGCCATCGCGGCCGCGGCGGCCGCGTTGCGCCACTGGTAGGCGCCGACCTGCGCGAGGTGGACGGTCGCGCCGGAGCCGCGGTGGCGCAGCTCGAACGACAGCCGGCCGAGGTCGTCGCTGGTGATCTCGCCGACCGCGACGTCAGCGCCCGCGCCGCCGAAGGTCACCACCTGCGCGTCGGTGCGCGACGCCATCGCCGCGACGAGGTCGTCGTCGGCGTTGAGCACGGCCGCGCCGCCAGCGCCGAGCGCCTCGACGATCTCGCCCTTGGCCTGCGCGATGGCCTCGCGGCTGCCGAACTCGCCGATGTGGGCGGTGCCGACGTTGAGGACCGCTGCCACGTGCGGCGGCGCGATGGCGCAGAGCTCGGCGACGTGGCCGACGCCGCGCGCGCCCATCTCGACGACGAGGTACTTCGTCTCCTCGGTGGCCCGCAGGACCGTCAGCGGCACGCCGAGCTCGTTGTTGAAGTTGCCGCGGGTCGCCACCGTGGGACCGGACTCGGCCAGCACGTGGGCGAGGAAGTCCTTGGTGCCGGTCTTGCCCTGCGAGCCGGTCATCGCCAGCACGACCACGTCGGGCAGCCGGTCGACGACGTGGCGGGCCAGCCGCCCGAGCGCGGCGGTGACGTCGTCCACCACCACCGTGGGCAGGTCGGTCGGACGGCTGCCGAGCACGGCGGCCGCACCGGCCTCGCCCGCGGCGGACGCGAAGTCGTGTCCGTCGACCCGCTCACCGGCGATCGCGACGAACAGGCCGCCGGGCTCGGGCGTGCGGGTGTCCAGGAAGGCGCCGCCGGTGACGGTCGCCTCCCCGTGGGCCACTCCCCCGACCACGTCGGCGACCTCCGCGAGCGTCATCTCGATCATCCGCCCACGTCCCCACGGCCCCGGATCTCCTCGGCGGCGACGACGCGGTCGTCGAACGGGTGCACCTCGCCGTGGACCTCCTGCCCGGTCTCGTGGCCCTTGCCCGCCACGAGGACGACGTCACCGGGCTCGGCGCGCAGCACCGCCTCGCGGATCGCGAGCCGGCGGTCGCCGATCTCCAGCACCTCCGCCCGCCCCCCGCGCGCACCCTCCAGCACCGCCGCGCGGATGGCGGCCGGGTCCTCGGTGCGCGGGTTGTCGTCCGTCACGACGACCAGGTCGGCGAGCCGGGCGGCGATCTCGCCCATCACCGGCCGCTTGAGGGTGTCGCGGTCGCCGCCGGCGCCGATCACCACGACGACCTTCCCCTCGGTGAGCGGGCGCAGCGTGGCGAGCACCGCCTCGAGGGCGTCGGGCTTGTGGGCGTAGTCGACGACGACGGAGTAGTCCTGGCCCTCCGAGACCTGCTCGAGGCGGCCGGGCACACCACCGACGCGGGCGATGCCGTCGGCGACCTGTGCGGGGTCGAGCCCCGCCAGCGCGGCGGACGCGATCGCGGCCAGCGCGTTGGACACGTTGAACTCGCCGGGGATGTTGACCGCCGCCGGCACCTCGACGCCGGGGCCGAGGACGGTGAACGTCGCGCCCGTGGGCGACAGGACGACGTCCACTGCGCGCCAGTCGGCGTCCTGCCCGCGGGAGGAGTACGTCGACATCGGGACGGTCGCCACGTCGAGCAGCCGACGACCGAACGCGTCGTCGACGTTGGTCAGGCCGCGCACGGCGCGCTCGGGCGTGAACAGGCTCGCCTTGGCGGCGAAGTAGTCGTCGACGGTGGGGTGGAAGTCGAGGTGGTCGCGGCCGAGGTTGAGGAAGACCGCGACGTCGAAGACGACGCCGTCGACGCGGCCCATCACCAGCGCGTGGCTGGAGACCTCCATCGCGCAGGTGTCGACGCCACGCTCGCGCATCAGGGCGAAGAGGCCGTGCAGGTCGGGCGCCTCGGGGGTGGTGAGCTGCGTCTTGACCGCCTCCCCGGCGATCCGGGTGCCGACGGTGCCGATCACCGCGGACGAGACACCGGAGGCCGTCAGACCCTGCTCCAGGACACGCGTGGTGGTGGTCTTGCCCTGGGTGCCGGTGACACCGATGACGCGCAGGCCGGCGGCCGGGTCGCCGTAGAGGTGGGCGGCGAGGACGCCGAGGACCCGGCGCGGCTCGGGCACGACGATCGCCGCCGTGCCGGCGGGCAGCCGCTCGAGCCCGGCCGGGTCGGTGAGCACGACCGCGGCGCCGGCGGCGAGGGCCTGCCCCGCGAAGTCGGCGCCGTGGGCCCGCGCGCCCGGGAGGGCGGCGTACAGGTCACCGGGCTGGATGCGTGCGGTGCTCAGCGAGATGCCGGACACGGCGACGTCGAGGTCACCGTGGATGCCGACGTCGGTGGTGCGGCCGAGCCACTCGGCGAGCTCCCGTGCGGGCGTCGAGGGCGCGGACCGGGGCCGGGTCGGGCTCGCTGACGCATCCACCGACCGAGCGTATCGACTCACCACTCGACGGGGAGACGCGACGGCTTGCCGTTGGTCGGCTCGACGCCGTAGCGCCCGAGGACGTAGCCCATGATCCGCGAGAACACCGGGCCCGCCACCGAGCCACCGCCACCGTCGACCTTCGGGGCGTGGATCACGACGTAGACGGTGAAGCGGGCGTCGTCGGCCGGCGCGAAGCCGCCGAACGACAGCGACGTGCTGCCGTCGTAGAGACCGGTGACGGGGTTGACGCGCTGGGCCGTGCCGGTCTTGCCGGCCACGAGGTAGCCGGGGACCTGCGCCCGAGGGGCCACGCCGTCCTCCGGGTCGACGACCTTCTCCATCATCTTCGCGGTCGCGCGGGCGGCCTCCTTGCTGACCACGCGGGTGCGCGTCGCCACGTCCGTGCCGACGGTGAGGCCGTCGTCGGTGGTGGCCCTCCCGGAGATCAGGCTCGGCGAGACCCGCACGCCGCCGTTGGCGATCGTGTTGACCGCCGCCGCCATCTGCAGCACGTTGACCGAGAGCGACTGGCCGAAGGCGACACGGTCCTTGGTCTGCGAGGTCATCACCTCGCCGGGCGTGAGGATGCCGGGGGTCTCGCCGCGCACGCCGACATCGGTCTTCTGGCCGAGGCCGAAGCGCTCGAGGTACGCCACCAGCTCCGCGGGCGTGAACGCGTCGGCGGCCAGCACCGTGCCGATGTTGGACGACTTCGCGATGATGCCCGCCAGGGTCAGCCGGATCATGCCGTGGTCGAACCAGTCACCGATCACGCGGTCCTGGCGGGGCAGGCTGCCGGGCACCTTGAACTTCTGCCGCGGGAACGCCTTGCCGGCGTCGATGAGCGAGGCGGCCGTGAGCACCTTCTCGACGGAGCCCGGCTCGTAGGTGTCGTTCATGGCGCGGGAGCCGAGGTCCTCCTTCTCGGCCTCGTTGGGCGTGTTGGCGTCGAAGGTCGGCACGTCGGCCAGCGCCAGGGTCTCCCCCGTGCGGGTGTCGAGCACCACCGCCGACCCGCTCGCAGCCTTGTACTGCTGGACCGTCTGGGCCAGCACCTTCTGGGTGAACCACTGGAGGTCGCGGTCGATGGTGGTGCGCAGCGGCGTGCCGTCCTGCGGCTCCTTCACCGTGCTCTCCCGCAGCGGGATGCGCACGCTCTTGCTGGAGGACGACTGCCAGGTGGCCTCGCCGTCGATGCCGGCGAGCTGCTTGTCGAAGGTCCGCTCGAAGCCGCCGAGCGGCTCGTCGGTGCCCATGTAGCCGACCAGGTTGGACGCGACGTCGCCCGCGGGGTAGTCGCGGATCGGGTCGTCGTCGGTGCCGATGCCGGTGTAGCCGAGCTCCTCGAGCTCGGCGACGGTGTCGGTCGCCAGCGTGCTCGGCACGCGACGAGCGATGTACTCGTAGCGGCTGCCCTCGCGCCGGCCGCGCAGCGCGGTGAGCGTCTTGAAGTAGTCGACCGCGAGCCGGTCGGAGAGCAGCCGCGCGATCTCGGGCGCCTTGTCGGCGGTCAGCGAGGGGTCGGCGAAGACGACCTTGCCGTTGATGGAGTCGGCCAGCGGGATGCCGTTGCGGTCGAGGATGTCGCCGCGCTCGGCCAGCAGCGGCACCTTCACCGCGCCCTCGGACGCGGCCATGGCGGCGTACGAGCGCGGGTCGACGCCCTGCAGCTGGACCAGCCGGGCGCCGAAGAAGGACAGCACCATCGCGATCAGCACGAACCCGATGCGCAGTCGCAGCATGGGCGCGCCTCGCGAGGCGCCACGCCTGGTGCGGGTGCTGGGCACTGCTCTCCCTCTTTCCCGGCCCCACCGATCAGTGGTGCCCTGACGACATTTCTACAGGCGGAGCGAGGCGGATCAGCGCCTCCGCGCCGTCACCGGTCCCGGTTCTTCCTCTGCTTGCCCTGACGGGTGTCCTGCTTGGCGTCCGTCGTCGTGGGCGGGACCTCGGTCGTCGTGGTGGCCGGCACCTCGACGACCGTCGGGTCCGGTGCCAGGACCTTGGGCTTGATGGGGGCCGGCGGCAGCAGCTGGATGGCGTTCTCGCGGGTCGCCGGGGTCCGCACGCCGCTGGTCCTGCCGGTCTCGAGGTCGAGGAAGACCGGGGCGCTCGGGATGACCATGCCCATCTGCTGCGCCTCGAGCGCCACCCGCTGGGGGTTGCGGAGCTCGTCGAGCTCCATGCGCAGCGTCTGCTCGCGCGCCGCGAGGGTGTCGGCCTGGTCTTCGAGGCTGGACGCCGCGAACGACGCCTGCTGCATCGACGTGTTGAAGAGCAGCAGCCCGACGATGCCACCGACCAGCACCAGGCTGACCAGCGTCACGAACGGCACCCGCGGTGCCCGGGTGCGCACCCGGGGCACGACGGTGAGCCGCGCCTTGTCGACCGCCTCCTGGGCGATCCGGGTGACGCGGGTGCGGGCCTGCAGGGCGGGACTGCTCATCTGACGACTCCCTGGGGAAGGTGGGAAGCGGACGGTGCGGAAGGTCGGACGCGCTCGACGGCACGGAGGCGGACGGAGGCGGCGCGGGGGTTCTCGGCGATCTCGTGCTCGTCGGCCTGCTCGGCGCCGCGGGTGACCAGGCGGAGCGCGGGCTCGGCGCCCTCGGGCACGAACGGCAGGTCCGGCGGCACGTCGAGGCGGGTCGCGTCGGCGAAGGCCCGCTTGACGAGGCGGTCCTCCAGCGAGTGGTAGGACTCCACGACGACCCTGCCCCCGACGCCGATGACCGCGATGGACTCCGGGATCGCGCGGCGCAGGACGGCCAGCTCGTCGTTGACCGCCATCCGCAGCGCCTGGAAGGTGCGCTTGGCCGGGTGCCCGCCCGTACGTCGTGCCGGGGCGGGGATCGTCGCGTAGAGGAGCTCGACCAGCTCGGCGCTCGTCGTGAACGGACGGGAGTCACGGCGGCGGACGACCTCGCGGGCGATCTTGCTGGCGAACTTCTCCTCGCCGTACTCCCGGAGGATCCGGGTGAGCTCCTGGGCCGAGGCGGTGTTGAGCAGCTCGGCCGCGGTGTGCCCCGTGGTCGGGTCCATCCGCATGTCGAGCGGCGCGTCCTCCGCGTAGGCGAAGCCGCGGTCGCGGACGTCGAGCTGCATCGAGGAGACGCCGAGGTCGAAGAAGACGGCGTCGACGTGGGCGAGGCCGAGGCTGCCGACGACCTCGGGCAGCTCGTCGTACACCGCGTGCACGGCGGTGAAGCGATCGCCGTACGGCGCGAGGCGCTCGGTCGACATCTCCAGAGCGGTCGGGTCGCGGTCGATGCCGATCACCCGTGCCTGAGGCAGCCGCTCCAGGACGGCCTCGCTGTGCCCGCCGAGGCCGAGCGTGCAGTCGACGTAGACGGAGCCCTCCGCCTCGAGTGCAGGCGCCAGCAGGGCGACGACCCGGTCGAGGAGCACCGGGGCGTGGCTGGGAGTCGTCATGCTCAGCCCTGGCGTCCCAGGTGGGTCAGCAGGAGCAGCGCGAAGGCCAGGCAGGAGGCCGTGGCGGCGGAGAACGCGATCAGGGCGGCCGCCGCGCGCGCCTGGTCGCGCACCCGCAGCGGCGGTGCCGCCGTGGTGCGTGCCCAGGGCTGGGTGGTGCTCATCTCTCGACCCCACTGACTGCTGTGTGCTGCTGGCTGGTGCTGGCTGGTGCTGGGCTGGTGCTGGCGGTGCGGCTGACACGCCCCGCCTGAGTGGCACGGGGTGAGCCGCCGCACCAGGTCCCTGCCCGCTCCCTTGGCGATGGGATGCCCTCTGGTGCCGGGGAAGTGCCCCAGATGGCACGCGAGGGAGCGGGCTCGAGACCTGGTGATGCGGGTCCGGGTGTCAGCTGTGGTGTTGTCAGGTGGTTCAGGTGGCTCAGATGCCCGGGAAGACCTCGTCGCTGAGCTCGGAGAACTTCTGCTCCTGCTCCTCGGAGTAGGTCGCCCAGGCCGTCGGGTCCCAGATCTCGATCCGGTTCATCGACCCGATGACCACGCACTCCTTGCGGAGTGACGCGTACTCCCGCAGGGGTCCGGGGATGTTGATCCGGCCCTGCTTGTCCGGCACCTCCTGGCTGGCGGCCGCGAACAGCATGCGGACGTAGTCACGGGTGCTCTTCTGCGTGACCGGCGCCTCGCGGAGCCGGTCGGTGAGCCGACCGAAGTCCTCCAGCGACCAGACAGTGAGGCAGCGCTCCTGTCCTCTGGTCACCACGAGTCCCTCCGTCAGCTCGTCCCTGAACTTCGCCGGGAGGAAGAGGCGGCCCTTCTCGTCGAGCTTGGGCGTGTAGGTGCCGAAGAACATCCGGCACCTCCCCTGGCTCGGCGGGTAGATCGACCCTGCCCCCCACTTCGCCCCACATTACCCCACTTCCCTCCACCGTCAACCAGATCGAGCGTGTTGCGAGCGCGAATTTCGGCGATTTCCGGGCGTGGCCGACCGGGCCGCTCCCCCGCTGCGGAAGGCTCGCCTGAGCGTGAGATCGGCCCCGTCCACGCTCAACGGGGTCCGGGTGGAGCGCCGGTGGGGGACGAGAGGCGCGAGTGGTGGAGCGAAGTGGAGGACTCCGGGGAGGTACGGGGAGCACGGTGGGGGGAGCGGCGCCGACGCACGAGGGCCGCAGTCCGGCAACGATCGGTGTCGCGGTGCCCGTCCGGATGCTGTGGACAGGTATGTTGCGCGCACCACATACCGTGGGGGGAGCACGAACGAGGGGATGGGCGAGACGTGACCACTGGGGCATCGGGGCAGGCACCTGACCTGGACACCGTGAGGCGGGTGACCGGTGCGGTCCGCCAGAACATCGAGCGCGTGATCGCCGGCAAGCCCGACGTCGTCAATGCCGCGCTGGTGGTCCTGCTCGCCGAGGGGCACCTGCTCATCGAGGACGTCCCGGGCGTCGGCAAGACACAGCTCAGCAAGGCGCTCGCGCGCAGCATCGACTCCTCGGTGCGGCGCATCCAGTTCACCCCGGACCTGCTGCCCTCGGACGTCACCGGTGTGTCGGTCTTCAACCAGGACACCCGTCAGTTCGAGTTCCGGCCCGGCGGCATCTTCGCCAACATCGTCGTCGGCGACGAGATCAACCGCGCCTCCCCCAAGACGCAGTCCGCGCTCCTGGAGTGCATGGAGGAGCGCCAGGTCACCGTCGACAACTCGACCTACCAGCTCGAGAAGCCGTTCATGGTGATCGCCACCCAGAACCCGATCGAGATGGAGGGCACGTACGCCCTCCCCGAGGCCCAGCGCGACCGCTTCATGGCGCGGGTGTCGGTGGGCTACCCCGTCGAGTCCGCGGAGATCGCCATGCTCGAGGGCCACACGGCCCACAACCCGCTCGACGACCTCGAGCCGGTCACCGACGCCGGCGAGATCCGCAAGGTGATCGAGATCGTCGGCCGCGTGCACGTGTCCTCCGCCGTCCACCGCTACGCCGTCGCCCTCACCACCGCGACCCGCACGAGCAACGACCTGCACCTCGGCGCCTCGCCTCGCGCGACGCTCCACCTGGTGCGGGCCGCCAAGGCCGTCGCCGCGACCCAGGGTCGCGACTACGTCCTCCCCGACGACATCCACGGCATCACCTCGCCGGTGCTCGCGCACCGGCTGCTGCCGAATGTCGAGGCGACCATGAGCGGGCGCACCACCTCGGCGATCCTCAACGGGATCGTGGAGTCGGTGCCGGTCCCCGACGCCGGCCGTGCGTGAGGCACTCGCTGCGCTGACCGTCCGCGGACGGGCGTTCCTCGCCGCCGGCATCACGACCGTCGTCGCGGCGATCGTGGTCGGCCACTCCTCGGTCGTGCGCATCGGGGTGCTCGTCGCCGCCCTCCCCCTGCTCACCGCGTGGTGGGTCGGCCGCTCGCGCTACCGCCTCGCGCTGGTCCGCACGCTGTCACCGCAGCTCGTCGTCGCGGGGCAGCCCGCCACGGTCGAGCTCACCGTCTCCAACGAGTCGCGCACACCCACCGGCGTGCTGCTCCTCGAGGAGCGGCTCCCCTACGTCCTGGGCACCCGACCCCGCTTCGTGCTCGAGGGCCTCGGGCACGGCTGGCGCCGGCACGCCACCTACCAGGTGCGCTCGGAGCTGCGGGGCCAGTTCGAGATCGGCCCCATGTCCGTGCGGGTGACCGACCCGTTCGGCCTCGTCGAGCTGGGCCGGACCTTCCACGCCACCACGCGGCTCACCGTCACCCCGCGCACCACCGTCCTCCCGAGCATCCCGCTCGGTGGCGCGTGGACCGGGTCGGGCGACAACCGGCCGCGGGCGTTCGCCACCGGCAGCGCGGAGGACGTGACCGTCCGCGAGTACCGCCGCGGTGACGACCTGCGTCGGGTGCACTGGCGCAGCTCGGCCCGCGTCGGCGAGCTCATGGTGCGGCGCGAGGAGCAGCCCTGGCAGTCGCGCGCGACGGTCTTCCTCGACAACCGCGGCACCTCCCACCGGGGCCAGGGTGCGGCCAGCTCGCTGGAGGGCGCCGTGTCCGCGGCGGCGTCGATCGCGGTGCACCTGACCCACCACGGCTACACCGTCCGCCTGGTCACCGCCTCGGGAGACAGCCGCGAGACGACGTGGCACTCCCAGACCGCGGAGGCCAGCACGGTCCCGCTGCTGGAGGCGCTCGCGGTGGTGCAGCTGGACCACTCCCCCACGCCGGACACCCAGTGGCTGGCCGAGCCCGGCCACGGCGGGCTGATCGTCGGGGTGTTCGGCGGCCTCGGGGAGCCGGACCTGCCCTTCCTGCGACGCCTCCAGCACCACGCGTCCTCGAGCCTGGCGATCGCCCTCGACGTCGACGCGTGGGCGCCGCACCTCCCCGTCCAGCCCGGCCCCGGCTCGGCGGCCCACCTGACCTCGACCGGGTGGCGCTCGATCACCCTCGGCCCCCGCGACCGGCTCGACACCGCGTGGCAGGAGCTCGGCCTGATGCAGAGCCGGGCCACCGCATCGGCAGGAGCGGCGCGATGAGGGCCGGCTGGAGCAGCCTCCCCCACCAGCTCAGGGTGGCCGGCCTCGCGATGCTCGCGGCGTGGACGACGGTCCTGTCGTGGCGGGTGCTGACCGAGGGCTTCGCCGAGGTCGGCTTCCCGCTCCTCTTCATCGGCGTGGTGGTCGCCGGGGGCGGTGCGCTGGCCCGGTGGACCCGTCTGCCCGCCCTGGTGATCCTCGCCGGCCAGCTCGTGCTCGGTGCGCTGCTCGTGCTCGGCACGACGACCGGCTCCCCCGTCCCGACGCCCGACAACGTCGATGAGCTCCTCGCCGCGCTCCGCGACGCGTTGCACACCTCGCGCCACTACGCCGCTCCCGTGCAGGCCGGCGTGCCTCCGGTCCACCCGCTGCTGCTCATCGGCGGCACCCTCGTGGTCGTGCTGGTCGACTTCGTCGCCTGCACCCTGCGCCGCGCACCCGTGGCCGGGCTCCTGCTGCTGGCGGCGTACACCCTGCCCGTCGCGGTCACCGGCGACGCCGTGTCGTGGTGGCTCTTCGTGGTCATCGCCGGCCTCTTCCTCACCCTGGTCTTCATCCAGCACAGCGACCACGTCACCAGCTGGGGCCGCGCGCCCGACGGCGAGAAGGGTTCGTTCTCGGTCCGCACCGGCGCGATCGGCAACACCGCCCTCGCACTCGGCGCGGCGTCGATCGCCCTCGCGGTCGTCGTCCCGGCGGCCGTCCCGACCATGCGCATGACGGTCTTCGACGGCAACGGCCCGGGCACCCGCGAGGTGGAGGTCAAGGACCCGATGGTCGACCTGCGCCGCGACCTGCGCCGCGGCGAGGACATCCCGCTGCTCTGGGTGACCACGTCCGGCCCGAGGCCCAGCTACCTCCGGTACTCGGTGCTCGCGAACTTCAACGGCTCGCAGTGGACGCCCGGCGACCGCGAGATCCCCGACACCCAGACCGCCACCGGCGCCCTGCCGCCGCTCGACGGCGTGAGCTCGGCGGTGACCCGCAAGGAGTTCAAGTACGACGTCCGCATCGGGCCCGACTTCGCCTCCACGTGGCTCCCGACCACCGCGCAGGTCACCCGGATCGCGGCCGGCACCGACTGGCGCTACGACACCAACACGCGCGACTTCATCGCCGCGCGCGACGACGTCACCGCGGCCGACCGCAGCTACGACTTCACTGGCGCCCAGCTGACCTACGACGCCGACTCGATGAACAGCGCCGTGTCCGGCGCGGGCACCGTGGCGGGCATCTTCACCGATGTGCCCAGCTCGCTGAACAACGAGATCCGCCGACTGGCGAACAGCGTGACGGCCGAGGCACCGACGCGCTTCCAGAAGGCCCAGGCCCTCCAGCAGTGGTTCCGCGAGGACGGGGGGTTCCGCTACGACCGGGCCCAGGTCGAGTCGGCCGGCAACGGCGGGGCCGACCTGATGGCGTTCCTGGACGACCGCGTCGGCTACTGCGAGCAGTTCGCCGCGTCGATGGCGATCATGGCGCGCGTGCTCGGCATCCCCAGCCGGGTGGCGGTCGGCTTCCTGGAGCCGGAGAGGGCCACCAACGGCGCGTGGGAGTTCTCCGCGCACGACATGCACGCCTGGCCCGAGCTCTACTTCCCCGGCTCCGGCTGGGTGCGCTTCGAGCCGACGCCGTCGGACCGTGCGGGCGACGTGCCCGGCTACACCACCACCGAGTTCGCGCCGGTCCCCGAGACCGCGACCACGGCGCCGACCAACCAGCCGAGCGACGAGCTGCCCGAGCGCGGGGAGACTGCCAGCGCCGACTCCGGCTCGGCCGACGACGATGCGTCCTCGATCCCGTGGTTCCCGATCCTCTCCGGCCTCGCCGGACTGGCGCTGGTGGCGCTGCTCCTGGTCACGCCGCGCCTGGTGCGCGGCGCGCGCCGTCGCCGTCGCCTCGCCGGCGACATCGAGGATCTCTGGGTCGAGCTGCGCGACGTCGCGCAGGACCTCGGTCACGCCTGGCCCGTGGGCCGCTCGCCCCGGCGGTCCGCGGAGTGGCTCGGGCAACTGCTCGCCAAGCCCGTCGACAAGCGCGCCCGCCCCGACCGCCCGCGGCGTGGTCGCGACCAGGCGCCCGAGGCGGCCGAGGCGCTCGACCGCCTGGTGATCGCGCTCGAGCGCAGCCGCTACGCCCGCGATCCCGAGACGTTCACCGCCGACCGCTTCCACGCCGATGCGGCCGTGGTCGAGGAGTCACTGGCTGCCGGCGTCACGCCCCGCGACGTACGCCGGGCCGCCTGGTGGCCGGCCTCGGTCGTGGGACGGCGTACGTCCTGGCGCCCGACGTGGTCCAGCGGCTCCCGCACCACCGAGACCCCGGTCGACCACGAGACCAGCCGGACGCTCGACGAGCTCGTCGGCTGACCGGGCACTTCCTCCCCGTCCGGGACTCCGACCGGGCACTTCCTCCCCGTCAGGGTCACCGACCTCCCCCCTTCATCCGAGTGCGTCAACGCAGGACGGGGACGAACCGCCCGCTCACCACGCAGGACGGGGACGAATCGCCCGGTCACCACGCAGGGGTTGGATCAGAAGCCGCGCTCGCGGCGGCGGCGCCACCGCTCTTCCATGCGCTCCATGAAGGGGCTGCCGTTGCGCTGGCGGGAGGGGCGGTGCGCCCGGCCTCCGTCGATGACGCTGAAGCCGGGACGGCTGTGCGGGCGGCCCTTGGCGACCGGCGCGGCGCCGGGCGAGCGGGCGGAGGTGAGGGCGAGGATCGCGCCCCCGAGCATGACCACGAAGCCGAGCACGCCGACGATCGTCTGGACGACGACGCCCTGGTCGAGGAGCACCGCGAGGATCAGCAGGCCGACGCCGGCGGCGAGGATGACGCCACCGAGGATCATCCGGCGTCGAGCGGCGCGCTGGAACGACGTGCCGCGCAGGGTGGAGGCGAGCTTGGGATCCTCTTCGACGAGGGCGCGCTCCATCTGCTCGAGCAGTCGCAGTTCTTCCTCGGAGAGCTCCACGGTTCCTCCTACCTCTCTCGACAAGTCTAGGCACGGTGTCGCGCCTACGGTAGGCGTCCTCAGAAAATTCACCCCCGCGCGGGTGGGATCACATCGGCAGGGTCAGACCAGGCTCGCCGGACGGACCGCCGCGGACCCGAACCGACGGGTCGCCCGGTCCACCGCCCGGTCCGCCTCGGCCCACCCGTGCTCGGGCTCGCCGAGCACGAGCTGGCGGTGCACGGTGGCCCGCGGCACCAGCCCCTCGACGCGTACGCCGACCAGCCGCAGCCGCGCCCGCTGGAGTCCGAGGGCGTCGTAGAGGCGGGTCACGGCACGGTGGATCTCGACGGTGACGTCGGTCGCCTCGGACAGGGTGCGCGACCGGGTGATCGTGGTGAAGTCGGCGAACCTGACCTTGAGGGTGATCGTGCGGCCGGCCACGCCCGCCGCGCGCATCCGGCCCCCGACGCGGGCCGAGAGCCGCAGGAGCTCCCGGACGATCACCTCCCGGTCGTCGGTGTCACGACCGAAGGTCTCGTCGGCCCCTATGGAGCGCTCCGGCTCGTGGGGGCCGTCGGTCGGGGCGAGCTCGGACCGGTCGGTGCCCCACGCCAGGTCGTGCAGGTGGCGCCCGAGGTGGACGCCGACGGCGCGCTGGAGGGTGGCCACCGGGGTGTGCGCCACGTCGCCGACGGTGAGCAGGCCGAAGCGGTGGAGCAGCGACTGGGTCTTCTCGCCGACGCCGTAGAGCTCACCGACGTCGAGCGGGTGCAGGAAGGAGGTCACCCGGGAGGGCGGCACCACGACGACGCCGTCGGGCTTGGCCCGGCGACTGGCCAGCTTGGCCACCGAGACCGACCCCGCGACGCCGACCGAGCAGGTGATGCCCTGCTCGTCGTGGATCGTCGACCGCAGACGCTCGGCGATCTCGGCGGGCGGGCCGAGGCGCCGGGTGGAGCCGCGGACGTCGAGAAAGGCCTCGTCGAGGGACATCGCCTCCACCACCGGCGTGACCTCGCGGAAGGTCTCCATCACCGAGGCGGACACGCTGGTGAAGGTGTCGTAGTCGGGAGGGAGCACGGTGACGTGCGGGCACAGCCGACGGACCCGGGTCATGGGCAGCGCCGAGCGGATGCCGTAGCGCCGGGCGACGTAGTTGGCGGCGAGCACCACGCCGCGACCGCTGCCGCCCACCACGACGGGCTCGTCGACCAGGTCGGGACGCTCACGCAGCGCGACGGACGCGTAGAAGGCGTCCATGTCGACGTGCAGGATCGGGGTGTCGGTCATCACGACCCCCCGACCGGGGACCGGTCAGCGGCGGGCGAGGACGTGCAGCTGGGTCGCCAGCGGGAGGTATTCGGGGCGGGTGGCGACGGCGCGTTCCAGCTCGACGAGCGCGGCGGTGGCGCCGGGCTCGAGGTCGAGGAGGCTGCCGGGCACCAGGTCGGCGAACACCCGGACCGCCTGGACCGTGGACGGCTGCAGGCCGGCCGCGGTGAGGAGGTCGACCACCCCGTCGTGGGTGAAGCGATGACCGGCGCGCCCGGTCGCCGGGTCGCCGTCGAGCAGCTCGCGGGCCGCCTGGAAGTGGCCGGCCATGGCGCGGGCGACGACCGCCGCGTGACGCTGGGCGACGAGCAGGCTGAGGTGACCACCGGGCCGGAGCACGCCGGCGATGGCGGTGAGTGCGGCGGCGGGGTCGTCGACCATCTCCAGCACGCCGTGGCAGAGGACCAGGTCGGCCTCGTCGACCAGGCTGGGCAGGTCGGACAGGTCGCCCTGCTGGCCGGTGACCCGGTCGGCGACCCCGCGCTCGCGGGCGCGGCGGTCGAGGGCGGCGAGGGCGTCGGGGCTGGGGTCGATGACCTGGACCGTGTGGCCGAGCTCGGCCAGCGGCACCGCGAAACCGCCGGTGCCACCGCCGATGTCGACGATGCGGGCCTGTCCGGCACCCAGCTCGCCGCCCTCCAGCAGGGCGCGTACGCCGTCCCAGACCACGCCCGTGCGGACGGACTGGCGACGATCGCTCGCGGAGGGCTGGGCCATGGGGGCAACCCTAGTGCGTGACGTGCGTGGGTCCGGCCGTGGTTCATCCCGGGCTCCCGGGGCTGCGGTGCCACAGCTTGCGGGCGACGTCCTCGACCCGGTCGCCGGCGGGACGGACGTCGGAGTACGGCGACACCCGGAAGCCGCTCGTGTGCACGAGCACCCGGCGCTGCGCCGGCTCCGCGACCGCCGGCTCGTGGACACGAGCCAGCTCGTCGTGCACGCGTCGGACGCCCTCCTCGCTCGTGCGAGCCTCCTGCCACAGGGCGTGCAGGGCCGGCAGCTCCCACGCGCCGGTCGCGCGCACCGAGACGCCCCGCCGGCCGGTGCGACGCAGCTCGCCGCGCACGAGCAGGAGCCAGGACGTGAACACCGTTGCGGCGTAGGGACCCTGGGCGTCCTCGAAGAAGGTCGCGTCCACCGGGCCCGTGCCGTCGTCGAGGGTCAGGAACACCACGCGCCGGCCGGACTTGATCGGCGGCGTCTGGGTGGCGACCTTCACCCCGGCGACCAGCAGCTCGGTGCGACTGCGGCGACGCAGCAGGTCGCGGCTGCGGGTGACCCCGAGCGCCTCGAGGAACGGGTCGTAGGCCGCGACGGCGTGCTGGCTGACGTCGAGGCCGAGGATCTCCAGCTCCGCGCGCATCCGCTCGACCGTGGTCATCTCCGGGAGTCCGGTGGGCCGCTCCCCCGACTCGCCCGGCTCGTCGCCCAGCCGGAGGGTGAGCTGCACCGACTCCGCAGCCACCACCGGACGGGGCGCCCGCGACTGCGCCGCCGTGCGGGCCCAGACGCCTGCGTCGGCGAGGGCGTGGCGCTCGGTCGGCTCGGAGCCCTCCCGGACGGCCGGGTCGGAGCTGTTGCGTGCGGCCGCTTCGGCGGCGACCGTGGCGGCGGGCAGCGGCGCCCGCCGGCCGGGCAGCCCGCGCCCACGGGCGCGCGAGGCCCGGTCGACCGATCGGGCGTGCAGGTCGAGCTCGGCCACCTGCAGCAGCAGGTCGCGCCGGGTCACCCGACCGCGCCGGTGCACCGCTTGCTCGCCGGAGCCGATGGCGTACACGCCGTCGAAGCCACCGGCCAGCACCAGTCGTTCGAGCACGGGCCGGGAGACCCGTGCCCGGTGGAAGAAGTCGGACAGCGAGACGTAGGGGGCACCGTCGCGCGCGTCGACGATGCGCGCGACCTCGGCCTCGCTGATGCCCTTGACGTCGGTGAGCGAGAGCCGGATGGCGTGCCCCTCCTCCGTCCCGCCCCGCTCCACGAGGTAGGTCGCGGAGCTGGCGTTGACGTCGAGGCCCAGCACCCCCACGCCGAACTGCCGGGCGTCGTCGAGGATCAGGCGCTTGGGGTACATGCCGGGGTCGTGGGTCAGCACACCCGACAGGAAGTGCGCCGGCCAGTGCGCCTTGAGCCACGCCGACTGGTAGGTCGGGAGGGCGAACGCCGCTGCGTGCGCCTTGCAGAAGCCGAACGACGCGAACGCCGCGAGGACCTGCCAGACCCGCTCGACGAGCGGCAGGTCGTAGCCCCGGGCCAGGGCACGCGGGAAGAACCACGCCTTCGTCGCGGCCATCCCCTCCGGGTGGCCGAGCGCCCGCCTCTTCTCGTCGCCCTCGGCGTAGGAGCACCCGCCGAGCTGGGCGATCAGCTCGATCACCTGCTCGTGGAAGACGACCACGCCGCGGGTCTGCTCGAGGATCGGCCGCAGGTCGTCGTGGAGGTAGTGGGCGGTCGACCAGCCGTGCTTGACCTCGAGGTAGGGGGTGATCATGTCGCTCTTCACCGGCCCGGGCCGGAACAGCGAGATGTCGGTGATGATGTCCTCGAAGGTCTCGATGCCGGACTTGCCGACGAGCTCGCGCTGGCCGGGCGACTCGATCTGGAAGACGCCGAGGGTCCTGGCCTCGCTGATCATCGCGTAGGTCGACGCGTCGTCGAAGGGGACCTGGGCCTCGTCGTCGAGGTCGAGGGTGACACCGTCGACGCGCTGCACCTCCGCGACGGCGTGGGCCATCGCCGACTGCATGCGGATGCCGAGCACGTCGAGCTTGAGCAGGCCGAGCTCCTCGACGTCGTCCTTGTCGAACTGGCTCATCGGGAAGCCCGCCCAGGAGGCCTCGACAGGCGTGCGGTCGAGCAGGGTGGCGTCGGAGAGCAGCACGCCGCACGGGTGCACGGCGATGTGGCGCGGCAGGCCGTCGAGCCGCTCGACGAGCCCGAAGAAGCGGTCGAGCGCGCCGTCGTCGAGGCCGCTGGCCCGCAGCTCGGGCAGGTCGCGTAGCGCCGACCGGGCGTCGCGGGCCCGGATGTGGGGGAAGGCCTTGGCGATCGCGTCGATCTCGCCCGGCGGCATGCCGAGCGCGGCGCCGACGTCGCGGACCGCGTGGCGGACGCGGTAGGTGTCCATCATCGACACGCAGGCGCAGCGCTCGCCGCCGTAGCGGTCGAGGATCGCCCGGTAGACCTCCTCGCGCCGGGCGGACTCGACGTCGACGTCGATGTCGGGGAGCGAGGCCCGGCGCGTGGAGAGGAACCGCTCCATCAGCAGGCCGTGGCGGATCGGGTCGACACCGGAGATCCCGAGCAGGTAGTTGACCAGGCTGCCCGCGCCCGAGCCGCGCGCAGCACGACGCACGCCCATCTCGCCGATCAGGTCGGTGACGTCGGCGACCGTCAGGAAGTACGACGCGTAGCCCAGGACGCGGATCGTCTCGAGCTCGTCGTCGAGCCGCTTCCAGATCCGCATCCGCGGTGCCGAGCCGTAGCGGCCGCCGATCGCGCCCTCGCAGCGCAGGCGCAGCGCCACGTCGGCGGAGGGAGCGGCGGTGTCGGAGAGCTCGAGCTCGGGGAAGTGGACCTCACCGATGCCGAGGTCGGTGCGCGGGTCGAGGGCGCACCGGTCGGCCACGGCTCGGGTGCGCGCGAGCAGCCGCCTGGCCTCGACCTCGCTGTCGCCGAGCCCGGCGAGCCGGCAGACCTCCTCGGCGACCTCGTGCATCTGCTTGCCGGACTTGAGGAAGCCCTCCGCGTTGCCGCGGCTCGTGCCGGGACCGATGTCGCGCAGGCTGGCCGACCCGAGCGGGACCAGCCGTCGCGCGGCGTCGAGGACGTCGATGGTGGGGGCGTCGAGCCGGTCGGCGTAGCGCACTGCGTTGGTCAGCACGGTCGTGAGCCCGGCGGTGCGCGCGATGCCGGCCATCCGCGCAGCATGGGGCGAGGTGCCCGGGCCCCACGACCCGGCGCGCGCGCCGAGCCGGTGGGAGACCAGCTCGACGACGAGGTTGGTGCGGGGCACCAGGTCGAGCCACGGGGAGACCGCGGCCAGGCCGAGGTCGTCGCGGCGCCGCGTGGCGGCGGCGCCCAGCTCGGAGGCCGGCCCGAGCAGGACGAGCACGTCGCCGCCGGCGAGGTGGGGCGCCAGCACGTCGAGGGTGGCCACCGGGCGGCCGCGCTCCCCCGACAGGTGCACCGCGGAGACCATCCGGCACAGCGCCGCCCAGCCGGCCCGGCCGCTTGCCAGGAAGGTCGCCCGACCGCTGCCGCCCTGCTCGAGGGAGAGGTCGCGGACGGCGCCGCCCCGCACGGGAGCACGACGGGAGCGGGCCGCAGCCGGCGGCGGCGAGGTCGGGGCCACCGCCAGCTCGACGCCCAGCACCGGCCGGATCCCGGCCCGCCGGGCCGCGCGGACGAACTTCACCGCGCCGTAGGTGCCGTCGCGGTCGGTGAGGGCGAGGGCGTCCATCTCCTGCTCGGCCGCCCGCTCCACGAGCACGTGGGGATGGGACGCGCCGTACTGCATGGAGTAGCCGGAGGCGACGTGCAGGTGGACGAACGGGTCGGGTGACACCCCGCTCCCTCAGGCGACGCTGGCGTGGGGCACGAGGCCGAGCGCCTGCTCGACCACGGCCAGGAACCGGTCGGCGTCGCGGACCAGGTCGTCGGCCTCGCGCTCGGTCACCGCACGGGTCGAGCCCGCCTCGGCGGCGGCCCGCTTGGCGGCACCGGCCGCGAAGAAGCTGGCCCACTCGGAGAGCTCCGGGGCGACCTCGGCGAGCAGGACCCAGGCGTTCTTCTGGCGTCGTCCACGCGGGGCGGGCCTGGCCCGTGCGGCGAGCAGGGCCGCGGCGGCGCACAGCGCGGCGACGTGGGCGCACGCATAGCGGGTGGGCACGTCGCGTGCGGTGATCGCCTCGCGGAGCGAGGTCGCGGACCGCTCGAGGTAGGAGTGGGCGGTGGACGGGAGCAGGTGGGGGCTCATCGGCTGCTCCTCAGTCCTGGCAGCCGACGAGCTGCCAGCGCCCGTCGGCCCAGTCGAAGGAGAGGTCGAAGACGCCGTAGGACTCCTGCGCCCCGGTCGGGATCCCCCGCCCGGCCTCCACCCGCCACAGCTCGCGCTCGGCGACCGGGTCGACGCGGTCGGCCGGTGCGGCCTGCCACCACGGACCCGTCTCCACCCAGTGCGCGACCACCGCGCGCACCTTCCACAGCCGCCCGCGCCACAGGAACTGGTCGGGGTCCTCGGTCTCGCCTCGTCGCACCTCGACGGGGTCGTCGTACTGCCTCATCTGCGCCTCCTCCACACGTCCGTCGACCCCGGGGGGCGACCCGGTGGCGGTGGGGGTCGAGGTCACCGCCACCGGGTCGCATCGAACATCTGTTCGAACACCCAGAACGGTACTACCCCCCACCGACAGCCCGTCAAGGGCTGGCGTTCAGGCGTGGCGCAGGTAGGCGGTGGTCTCGCGCTGCCAGAGGAAGAACGAGAGCACCAGGCCCTCGAGGATGACCAGCGCGGACAGCACGACGAAGATCGTCGGCAGGTGCGAGTCGAGGCACACCGCACCCACCAGCACGCCAACCCCGGCGGTGGCGGTGAGGACGTAGCGGGTCCACCCGTGGCCGCCGAGGAAGAACGAGGCGAGCACCACCGCCAGCAACGCGAAGCCGATGAAGGCCACGACCGAGAGCGCCACGAAGCCGGGCACGATCGGGCTCTCGCGCAGCTGCTCGATGCCGCCCTGGGCCAGGATCTCCTGCGCCGACGGGTTGCCCTCCGCCCACCCGAGGATGACGTCGTCGCGCATCAGCCAGATGAGCAGGGTGATCACACCCGAGGTCGCCACGATCAGTCCCAGCACTCGCATGCTGTTGACCACGGATCCGGGCACGTCGCGCGCCATGCAAACTCCCTCGGGCTTCATCGGTCGTCGTCGCTAGGCTCGCCATCATGTCGAGCGAGCACACGTCCATCACCTCATTTCGAGGCGAGCTCACCCGGCGCGGTGGGACGGGTGACGTGGTCATCCTGCCCGACAGCGCCCACACTGCGGCACTCGCCGCGGCGGCGCTGGGGTGTGATGTCGGCGCCATCGCCAACAGCCTGCTCTTCGACGCCGAGGGCGAGCCGGTCCTGATCCTCACCTCCGGCGCCCACCGCGTCGACACCGCGGCGGTCTCCGGACGCATCGGCGTCGGCCGGCTGAAGCGGGCCGACCCCGACTTCGTACGCCGCCACACCGGGCAGGTCATCGGGGGCGTCTCCCCCATCGACCACCCGGCGCCGGTCCGCACGTGGATCGACCCGTGGCTGCGACGGCACGAGGTCGTGTGGGCCGCGGCCGGCCACCCGGCGGCGGTCTTCTCCACGACCTACGACGAGCTCGTCGCGATGACCGACGCGGTCGAGGTCGAGGTGGACTGATGGACGCCCTGGCGCTCACCTTCTCCAGCGGCTGGGCGAGCGGCATCAACGCCTACCTCGTCGTGCTCGTCCTCGGCGTGGCGGACCGGGTGGGGTCGTTCGCCGACATCCCTGACGTGCTCGCGCGCTGGGACGTGCTGGCCGTGGCCGGCTTCCTCTACGCGATGGAGTTCATCGCCGACAAGATCCCCTACATCGACTCCACGTGGGACGCGATCTCCACGGCCATCCGTCCCACGGCCGGCGCCGTCATCGGCGTGCTCCTCGCAGGTGACGCCGACTCGCTCGACCAGGCTGTGCTCGGCGTGGTCGGCGGTGGCACCGCGCTGCTCAGCCACCTCGCCAAGGCCGGTGGCCGACTCGCCATCAACTCCTCGCCGGAGCCGGTGACCAACGTCGTCGCGAGCCTGACCGAGGACGCCGCCGTCCTCGGCGTCGTGTGGTTCTCCCTCGAGAACCCCCGCGCCGCCGCGGCGATCGCCGGCGTCCTCCTGCTGCTCGGCCTGGTGATGCTGGTCGTCCTCGGCCGGTTGGTACGTCGCGGCTGGCGGCGCTGGAAGAAGAGGGACCCGGCTCGGCAGGTCGCGTGAGGTCCTAGGGTTGCCCACCGTGGCGCGGGTCGTGGTGGTCGGTGGCGGGTTCGGCGGCATGGCCGCCGCGGCCAGGCTGGCCCGGCTCGGCCACGACGTGACCCTGCTCGAGCGGTCCGCGCGCCTGGGCGGGGCCCTGACGACCGAGGAGCTCGACGGCTTCGTCTGGGACGCCGGCCCGACCACCACGCTGCTGCCCGCGGTCGTGCGCGACCTGTTCCGCAAGTCGGGGCGACCGCTCGAGCGCGAGGTCGACCTCCAGCCGCTCGCGCTGGTGCGCGAGCACCGCTTCGCGGACGGCACGTCGCTGCGGCTCCCCGGCGGCTCCCGGTCGGCGCAGCTCACCGCGTTCGACGAGCTGGCTCCCGGGCTCGGCCGGCAGTGGGTCGACCACGTGGCGGCGTACGGCGAGGTGTGGGAGCTGCTGCGCAAGGAGTGGTTCGAGCGGCCGTTCGACGCCGAGGTGGCACCGCGCGACCTCACCGACCTGCTCGGCCGGCGCGAGACGCTCCAGAAGCGGCTGCGCCGGACCTTCCGGGACGAGCGGCTGCGCCTGGTCGCCGGCCACCGCCTGGTCATGGACGGGCACGACCTGGGCGACGTGCCGGTCTTCGCCGGCGTCGACGTCTACCTCGAGCAGCGCTTCGGCGCCTGGACGGTCCCCGGCGGGCTGGCGGCCCTCGGGACGGCGATGGCCGAGCGGCTCGGGCTGCGCGGCGTCACCGTGCTGACCGGCACCGAGGCCCTCGACCTGGTCGCCGGGGGCGCGGGGGTCACCGCGGTCCGCACGGCGCAGGGCGAGGTCCCCGCCGACCGGGTCGTGGTGGCGATCGACCCGCGTCGCCTCCCCGCGCTCGCGGCGTACGTCAGGAGGACCATGCCGGCGATCCCGCCGGTCGTGTGCCACGTCGGGCTGGCCGGCGACGTGCCCGACCTCCCCCACGAGGTGGTGCTGCACGGCGACCCGCTGCTGGTCGTGCGGACGGGCGGGCGGACTCCCGGAGGGGGCGCGGCGTGGACCGTGCTGGGACGCGGCCGGCTGGCCGAGGACCCGCTGCTGGCGCTGGCCCGCCGGGGGCTCGACGTGCGGCGGCAGGTGGTGGCGCGGGTCGACCGCTCCCCGCGGGAGCTCGTCGAGCAGTGGGGCGGGTCGCCCCACGGCGTGCTGTGGCAGGGCCCGCGCACCGCGCGGACGCGCCTCGGGCCGAGGACGCCGGTCCCGGGCGTGCTGGCCGCGGGTGCGCACGCGACGACCGGTTCGGGGCTGCCGTTCGCCGGGCTCAGCGCGGCGCTGGTGGCCGAGCTGGTCGGACGCGCCTGATCAGGCCAGCTCCCACACCACCGTGACCGTCGTGGTCACCGTGGTCTCGCCCGGCTCGATCCCGCCCGCGTCGCGCATCATCGCCACCTTGGGCAGCGGACCGGGCCCGTCACCGGCGCCGCCCTCGACCACCGACTGCACGGCGCCGAGTCCCGCACCCGCCATCCGGGCCAGGGCGGCAGCCTTGTCGCGGGCGTCGTGGAAGGCCGCCTCGCGAGCCTTGCCGCCCGCACCGTGGTCCTCGGTGACCTCGAGGCCGACGCTGTCCACGGCGAGGCTGTCGCCGACCTCGCGGGCCAGCTCGCCGAGCATCGTCCCGGCCTCGGAGAGGTCGGCGCACGCGATCGCGAAGGCGTGGCGCGCCTCGTAGCCCTGGCGACGCCCCTCGTGGTCGTGGAACGGCCACACCGAGATGCCCGTGGAGGCGATGCGTCGGGTCTCGGTGTGGCGGCCGGCGACCTCCACGACCGTCGTCGCGCTGGCCGCCATGGCGTCGTACGCCTCGGCGACGCCGGAGCCGCGCGCCACCGCGGCGACCCGGACGACGGCGCTGTCCGGGGCGACCTTGGCGGTGCCGGTCCCACTGACGGTGACGGTGCGCATGACACTCACGGTAGTGCGCCCGGGAAGGGCGGGGCGCTCAGACGGTGATGCGCAGGTTGTCGAAGATCTCGCGCGTCGCCTTGGAGCGGTTGAGCGTGTAGAAGTGCAGGCCCGGCGCTCCGGCGTCGAGCAGCGCCTCGCAGAGCTCGGTCGCGATCGCGATCCCCTCCGCGCGCAGCGCCTGCGGGTCCTCGGCGTACGGCGTGAGCCGGTCGCGGACCTCCTGCGGCAGCTGGCGGCGGGAGAACTCGACCATGCGCTCCATCGAGCGGAGGTTCAGGATCGGCATGATGCCCGGGATGATCGGCAGGTCGGCGCCGGCGGACTCGGCCCGCTCGAGGAGCGCGACGTAGTCGGAGGCCCGCAGCACCATGTCGGTGACCGCGAACTCGGCGCCCGCGTCGTACTTGTCCCTGAGCACCCGCGCGTCCTGCTCCAGGTCGACGGCGTCGACGTGGCCCTCGGGGAACGCCGCGACACCGATGCGCATGTCGGGGCGGCGGCGGATCAGCGAGACGAGCTCACTGGCGTAGGTCAGCCCACCGTCGGTCGGCGTCCACGGCGTGCCGGGGCCGCCGGGAGGGTCGCCGCGCAGCGCCATGATGTGCTGGACACCCGCGGAGGCGAGGTCGTCGAGGATCGCGTCGAGCTCGTCGGTGGTGTGGCCCACGCACGTCAGGTGCGCCACCGGGAGCAGGCTGGTCTCCCGCGCGATCCGCTCGGTGATCGCCACCGTGCGGTCGCGGGTGGTGCCGCCGGCGCCGTAGGTCACCGACACGAAGGTCGGTGCGTAGGGCTCCAGCTCGGTGATGGCCTGCCAGAGCTGCTGCTCCCCCGCCTCGTCCTTGGGCGGGAAGAACTCGAAGGAGAAGGAACGGTCTCCGCGCGCGAGCAGCTCGCGCATGCTCAGTCCCCGTGCGTGCGTCATACGCAACAGCCTACGGAGGTACCGCGCCGTCAGCCGCATCCTGTCCAATGTTTAGGCTGAATAGGTGACGACCTGGGACCCCGCTGCCTTCCGCGACGAGGTCCAGGAGGTGCTCGACACGTTCCTCGACGACCGGGCGGCCGAGCTCGCTCCGCTCGGTCCCGACGCCACCCGCCTGATCGCCGAGGCGCGTACGGCGGTGCGCGGCGGCAAGCGCTTCCGGGCCGCCTTCTGCCACTGGGGCTACCGCGCGATCCAGCCCCGGGTCGACGACACCGCCGCCCTCGCCCGCGCCTGCGCGTCGCTGGAGATGCTGCACGCGAGCGCGCTGGTCCACGACGACTACATGGACGCCTCCGACACCCGCCGCGGACGCCCGGCCACGCACCGCGCGTTCGAGGCCGAGCACCGCTCCGCCGGGTGGCGCGGCGACCCCGCCCAGTACGGCGCCGCGGCCGCGATCCTGCTCGGCGACCTGCAGCTCGGCTGGGCCGGCGACATGCTGCGCCACAGCGGGTTCGCCCACGACGAGGTGGCCGCCGGGCTCCGGCTGTTCGAGCTGTGCCGCAACGAGGTCATCGCCGGGCAGTTCCTCGACGTCTCCGTCCAGGCCCGCGGCCGGGCCGACGTCGACACCGCGATGACGGTCCTGCGCTACAAGTCCGCGAAGTACTCCATCGAGCGGCCGCTGCACATCGGCGCCGGCCTCGCGGGAGCCACCGGCCCGCAGCTCGATCAGCTCACCCGCTTCGGCCTGCCCCTCGGCGAGGCCTTCCAGCTGCGCGACGACCTGCTCGGCGTCTTCGGCGACCCCGAGGAGACGGGCAAGCCCGCCGGCGACGACCTGGTCGAGGGCAAGCGCACCGTGCTGGTCGCGCTCGCCCTCGACGCCGCCCCCCAGGCGCAGGCCCAGCGCCTCGACGCCGCCCTCGGTACGCCGCTCACGCCCGCCGACGTCGACGAGCTGCGCGGCATCATCGAGGACTCCGGCGCGCGGGCGCAGGTCGAGGAGGTCATCGGCCACCTCGCCGACCGCGCCGTGGACGCGCTCCAGGCCGCCGACGTCGACCCCGCCGCGCGCGAGGTGCTCACCGAGCTGGCCGCCGCGGCAACCCAGCGCACGGTGTAGTTCCGTACTCTGGCTGCTTCGGGCTGGGGACGGTGCTTGTGGCGCTCGCTCCGCTCGCGCGTGCTCGGGTGGCTGGGGCGATCCGGGCGTGCCTCTAGTCGAGCGAAGTGATGCCTGGCACGGGTGGGCCGTCGCCTCGGAGGAGGACCGTGAAGGGGGCGCCGCGGTCGGCGTTGACGCGGGAGCCGAGGACGCTGAGGGCGACGCTGAAGGCCCGCTCGTCGGCGCGGGCGAGGGTGCCCCAGCCGTCCCACAGCAGCACCACACCGGACACGTGGGCGCCCACGTCGTGGAGGCAGTCGGCGAGGGCGTCGAAGTTCTGCCCGTAGTAGTCCGGGAAGTCGAGGGCCTCGCCCACCGCGGCGAGGAAGCCCGACTTGCTGTCGGCCGCCGTCCAGCCGTCGACGTGCCCGAAGGCCCAGCCGGCGTGCTCGACCGTGTGGCGTACGTCGTCGACCTCGAACGCCCCGTGCCAGAGGTGGATGCCCGGCCCCTCGTGCCCGGCCAGCACTGCTGCCAGTCCGCTCATGTCGGCTACCTCGCTATGCGTGAGAAGGACCTGTAGTGGTCGCCCGTGTAGTAGAGCTCCCCGCCCTCACCGACCACGATGCGGCGGGCGCCGCGGTCGCTGGAGCCGGGTGTGGGGACCGTGTACTCCTTGTAGTAGCCCACGGGGTGGTCGGGCAAGAGGTCCTCGCGGTTCTCGAAGGTGACGCCGTCGCGCTCCTCGGGGAACGGGCCGCCCGCGTCGATGAGGTCGAGGGTCTCGGCGGCCTGCGGGGGCAGCTCGGACAGCTGCACGATCGGCAGCCCGCTCTCGGGATCGACGCCCCCGTCCCCACCGGTGTCCTCCGTGGTCTCCGAGCTGGTCGGGTCGGTGGTCGGCGTGGTGGTCTCGGTGAGCTCGTGGCTCGGGGACGACGACGGCGAGGACGACGGCGACGACGAGACCGACGAGGTGCTGCTGCTGCTCGGTTCGTCCTGGCGGGTGCCGTCGGTCAGCAGCCAGGCGACGAGCATCACCGCGACGAGGAGCAGCAGCCCCCACTGGTAGCGCTGGCGGCCGGTCGTCGGCTGCGCCATCAGTACTCCAGCACCTGCGCCCGGCGCTTGACCTCGCTGCCGCGGTTCTCCCGCAGCGCGTCGATCGGGCGGCCGGGCAGGTCGTCGTCGGTGAAGAGCCACGCAATGCACTCGCGGTCGTCGAACTTGTGGTCGTGCAGCAGGGTGAGCAGGCCGGGGAGCCCCTTCACGACGAGGCCGTCCTGGATGAAGTCGGCCGGCACCCGCGGCCCGGCGCCGGGCTCGGAGACGGCCTGCGCGAGCTCGTGGTCCCTGACCATCGAGCGGACCTTGGCCGGCGTCACGCCCAGCAGCTCCGCCGCCTGGCTCCAGTCGAGCCACTCGGTCACGAGGGCGGCCAGGTCACGGTCGGCGAGGGGGACGTCACTCATGGGCGGAGTCTGTCACGAGCGACACGCCCGACCCACCCGGCGCCTCGCGTCGTCGTACGCCGGTCGCTAACGTCGAGGGCTCGTTCGCGCGCTTCCCTCCCGCGGGCCTCGGACCCGTGGGCGCAGCGGACGTGACGAGGAGCAGTGATGCCCCGAGAACCCGGACACCTTCCCCGACTCCCCCGACTCGTGACCGGGCTCGTCCTCGGCCTGGCCGCCTCGACGCTGGTCGCGACGCCCGCCCACGCCGACCACGAGCGGCTGCCCGCCGGTCGCACGGCGGTGCCGTACGTCGTCGAGCCGGGCGACACCGCCTCGGGCCTCGCCACGCGGTTCCACGCGTGGACGGCCGAGCTGATCTCCTACAACCACCTCGGCAGCGCCGGCGGGCTCCGCGCCGGGCAGCGGATCGTGATCCCGGTCGTCGCCGCACGCTCGCGCGGCGGCGGGAAGGGCCGGACGACGATGTGGCAGCACCCCGACCGCGAGCGGGAGAAGGTGCGCCGGGTGATCGCCGGAGCCGCCCGCAGCAACGGGGTGGACCCGCAGCTCGCGCTCGCGGTCGCGTGGCAGGAGTCGGGCTGGCAGATGGGCGTGGTGTCGCACGCGCGGGCGATCGGTGCGATGCAGGTGCTGCCGTCGACCGGGCGCTGGATGGAGCACTACGCGGGGCGCCGGCTCGACCTCCGCCGGCTCGGTGACAACGCACGGGCCGGGGTCCTGCTGCTCCGTGTCCTCGCCCGCGACACCCATCGGCGTGCGCACAAGATCGGGGCCTACTACCAGGGTCTCGGCGCCGTGCGCCGGCACGGGCTCTACGAGGAGACCCGCGTCTACGTCCGCAACGTGGAAGCGATCAAGCGGCGCCTCGAGGCGGGGCGTCCACCCGCGTGACCGCGGGCCCGCGGACTTGTCGCCGCCCGGACGGCCTTCGTACGGTGTCCGGATGCGTTCCCTCCGACCCGCCCTCGCCGCCGCGCTCGTCGGCCTCCTGGCCCTGACGCTCTCGCCGGCGGTCTCCCCCGCCTCGGCCGACCACGTCCACGGCGCACCCGGTCCGATCCACGCCGGCAACACCTTCGGCTGGTACCAGTTCGGCGTGTTCCGCCAGGAGTTCGTCGGCCCCAAGCCGGGCTACTGGAAGAAGGCGGGTCGCGGCATCGTCCGCACCCAGAACGGCATGCTCACCCTGATGACGACCCGCAAGGGCAGCGTCTCGGCCAAGCTCGACCTGCCCGGCCACACCTACGGCCGCTGGGAGATCCGGGCCCGCGCCGGCCGGACGGGCACCACCCCGGGCGGCAGCAGCTACAAGGTGGTCACCGAGCTCGTCCCCGCCGGCGACCGCGACCAGCACTGCGGCGGACGCGACATCGGCCTGCAGAACTTCACCCTCGGCAAGAACACCGTGAAGTCCTACGTCCACACGCTGCCCAACAACTCGTTCCGGGGCTTCAAGGACCGCCACCTCAAGCACGAGCGGTGGCACACCTACGCCGTCGAGGTCGCCGAGGACCACATCTCGTGGTTCGTCGACGCCCACGTCGTCCACACCGAGCGCCGCGAGGCCGCCCTCGACCCGGTGCCCCGCCAGCTCAAGTTCGAGCTGCGCGCGCAGGACGGCAAGAAGATGCACCCGGCCCGGATGCAGATGGACTGGATGCGCTACTGGACGATGCGCGCCCCCAACGAGCGCTCCATCAAGGCCCCGCAGTTCGAGCTGAGCACCTACAACGACGCCTGCTGAGCAGGGTCCGGCATGACCGGACGCCACGCCGGGGCCGAGACGGAGAGCCGCCCGACGCGTGGTTTCCGTACGATGGTCGCGCCGGATCCTTCCCCGTCCGGTGTTGGAGGTCGACCGTGGAGCCACCCGAGCACGCCCGCGCAGCCGCGCCCGGCGCCGCTGGCGACCCCTTGGTCGGACGGCTGCTGGACCGCCGCTACCGCATCGGCGCCCGGGTGGCGCGTGGCGGGATGGCCAGTGTGTACGAGGCCACCGACACCCGCCTCGACCGCACCGTCGCCGTCAAGGTGATGCACCCGGGCCTGGGTGACGACCAGGACTTCGCGGCCCGCTTCGTGCGCGAGGCCCGAGCCGCGGCCCGCCTCAACCACCCCCACGTGGTGGGCGTCTACGACCAGGGCGACGACACCTCCGACGGGTCGGACACCGTCTTCCTCGTCATGGAGTACGTCCCGGGCCACACCCTGCGCGACGTCATCCGCAAGGAGGCACCGATGCCGCCGGGCAAGGCCCTGGCCCTGCTCGAGCCGGTCGTCTCCGCGCTCGCCGCCGCCCATCGCGCCGGCCTGATCCACCGCGACGTGAAGCCGGAGAACGTGCTCATCGCCGACGAGGCCCACGGCGGGCGGATCAAGGTCGCCGACTTCGGGCTGGCCAAGGCCGTCAGCGCCGACACCCAGCACACCGCCACCGGCGGCGTGCTGATCGGCACCGTCTCCTACCTCGCGCCCGAGCTCGTCGTCGACGGCCGGGCCGACGCCCGCGCCGACGTGTACGCCGCCGGCGTGGTCCTCTACGAGCTGCTCACCGGCAGCAAGCCGCACGAGGGCGAGTCGCCGATCCAGGTCGCCTACCGGCACGTCCACCACGACGTGCCCCTCCCCTCGGCCGCGGCGCCGGGGATCCCCGACTACGTCGACGCGCTCGTCGCCCGCTCGACCTCGCGCGACCGCAGCCAGCGTCCGGCCGACGCATCGGTGCTGCTGCACCACCTGCACCGGGTCGCGCAGGCGCTGCGCGAGGGCCTGGCCTCCGACCCCGAGCTCGCCGAGGACCTGATGCCCCGCCGCGCACCCGACCCCGAAGCGGGCGAGGGGCACGGCTACGACACCATGCCCCAGCCCTTCGACGCGGCGGCGCTGGCCCTGCTGACCGAGGTCGACCCGAAGGAGTCCGGCCTCGTCGACGACGGGAGCCCGGACCGGACCACGGCCATCGAGCGCCATCCCGCGGCCGAGCCCGAGCCGGTCGCCGCGCCGAGGTCCGAGCCGGTGGCCGCCCGGGTCACGGCACCCGTCCCTGCCCCGTCCCGGGCCCCCAGCCCGATCGCCCCGGTCACCACCACGGCCCGGCGGCGCTCGCGCAAGGGACCGGTGCTGCTGCTCCTCGCGCTCCTGCTCGTCGCCGGCGTCGGCTTCGGCGCCTACTGGTTCGGCTGGGCCCGCTACACCACCGCGCCGGGAGTGCTCGGGCTCGACGAGGCGGCCGCGACGGCACGGCTCGAGAGCGCGGGGCTCGACGCGGAGGCCGGCGAGCCGGCGTACTCCGAGAACGTCGCCGCCGGGCTGGTCATCGCCACCGACCCCGAGCCGGGCGGCAAGGTGCTCGACGGCGGCATCGTCACGCTGACCCTGTCGCTCGGGCCCGAGCGCTACGACGTGCCACCTCTGAAGGGGCAGACCGAGGACCAGGCCCAGGACGCGCTCGCCGCGACGAGCCTGGTGTTCGGCAAGAGCGTCGGGCGGTGGAGCGAGACCGTCCCGGAGGGGCAGGTCATCCGCACCTCCCCCAAGGCCGGCACCACACTGAAGCCCGGCGCCACGGTCGACCTCGTGCTCAGCAAGGGCCGCAAGCCGATCACCATCAAGGACTGGACCGGCAAGTCCTTCGCCGACGCCAAGGCCGCGCTGGAGAAGCGCAAGCTCGAGGTCAGCGTCGCGAGCGAGGAGTACAGCGACACCGTCCCCGAGGGCGACGTCATCTCCCAGGACCCCACCACCGGCACCCTCTACCGCGGCGACACCGTCTCCTTCGTGGTGTCCCAGGGACCTGAGCTGGTCGAGGTGCCGCGGGTCCGCGCGATGGGCGTCGAGGCGGCCACCGAGCTGCTCACCGGGCTCGGTTTCGAGGTCCGCACCGAGGAGGCCGACAACTACCTCGGCCTGGGCTTCGTGTTCAGCTCCGACCCCGAGCAGGGCGACCAGGTGCCCAAGGGTTCGACGATCACGCTGTTCCTCATCTGAGGTCCTAGCCTTCGTCCGTGGAATCCGCGCACGACCGTCGTACGACCCTGCTCGCGGCGGCGGCGCTGCTGGCCCTCGCCGCCTGCTGGGGCTCGACGTTCTTCCTCATCAAGGACCTGCTGGACCGGGTGCCGACGCTGGACTTCCTCGCGGTCCGCTTCACCATCGCCTCGCTGGCGCTGCTGCTGGTGGCACCCCGGGCGCTGGGCCGGCTGTCCCCCCTCGTCCGGCGCCACGCCGTCGTGCTCGGCCTGCTCTACGGCGTGGCCCAGATCCTGCAGACCGCCGGACTGGCACACACGCCCGCCAGCATCAGCGGCTTCGTCACGGGCCTGTACGTCGTGTGCACCCCGCTGCTCGCCGCGGCCATCCTGCGGACCCGCATCCCGCCGGTCACCTGGGTCGCGGTCGCCCTGGCGACGGTCGGGCTGGGCGTGCTCGCGCTCAACGGCTTCAGCATCGGCTACGGCGAGCTCATCACGCTCTCGTCGGCCGTGCTCTACGCCCTCCACATCGTCGGCCTGGGTGCGTGGTCGTCCGCACAGGACGCGATCGGCATGACGATCCTCCAGATCATGGTGATCGCGGTGGTGTGCACGCTGGCCACCGCCCACGACGGGATCGTGCTGCCGGACCGCACGTCCGACTGGGTGTCGGTGGCCTACATGGCGGTCGTGGTGGGGGCGCTCGGCCTGCTCGGGCAGACCTGGGCGCAGGCCCACCTGCCGCCCACGCGCAGCGCGATCATCATGAGCATGGAGCCGGTCTTCGCCTCCTTCTTCGCCGTGTGGCTCGGCGGGGAGGACCTCACGATGCGGCTGCTCGTGGGCGGCTCGATGGTGCTCGTCGCCATGCTGACCGTCGAGCTGGCGCCCCGTCGCGTGGTCGAGGGCGAGGTCCCCCACATCGCCGTCTGAACCGCGAACCCCGGCTCAGGGTGGGTGCGGCCCCTTATCGTGAACCCGTGGACACCTGTGTGCGGTGCGGGGCCGAGCTCGGTGTGGGCCGGTTCTGCCTCAACTGCGGGCACCCGATCGGGGCGCCCGCCCCGGCCGTGCCCCAGGCGTCCGCGCCCCGGACCGCGGCGCCCGCAGTCGTCGAGGCGCCGCCGGAGACTGCCCCTCCTGCTGAGCCGGAGCCCGAGGCCGAGGCCGAGCCCGATCCGGAGCCCGAGGTCAGCGAGGCGCCGCCCGCCGCCGTACCCGTGCAGGCGGCCGACGCGACTCCCCTCCCGCCCGCCCCGGTGATGCCGCCGAGTCGCGAGCCGCGGTTCCGGCTGCGCGGGCGGCCCGCCGCCACCGCGCGCGAGGACCGGCCGACGCCCGCCCCCGCCGCCGGCGCGGACCCCGAGTGGGACCCCGAGCTCGACCTGCTCCCCTACCACGAGGTCGACGACCTGGAGCCCGAGGCGCCGCTGACCGGCAGGGCCTGGATCTTCTGGGTGGTCGGCGCGCTGGCGCTCATCGCCCTCGTGCTCGTGCTCCTCCGGGTCTTCGAGAGCGAGCCGGTCGACGACACCGCGACCGACCAGTCCAGCGGCCAGTCGTCGACCGCCCCCGACACGTCACCCGGCGCCGCCGAGGAAGCCGCGCCCGAGGAGGGCGACTCGTCCGAGTCCCCGCAGGGCGTCGGCAAGCGGCTCGACCTGGCCGACACCGCCACCTTCGCCGCACCCGGCACGGCACCGCCCACCCAGGACTTCGACGGCAACCTCGTCGCCTACGAGGCGAGCCAGATGGGCGACGGCAGCCCGGCGACGACGTGGCGCACGGCCGGCGACGCCTCCGGCCAGTCGATCACGATCACGCTCGCCCAGGCCGGCGTCGTCAGCCGGGTGGGACTGGTCAACGGCTACGCCAAGAAGGTCGCGGGCGTGGACTGGTATCCCAACAACCGCCGCATCCTCAGCGCCACCTGGTCCTTCGACGACGGCAGCTCGGTCGAGCAGACCTTCGCCGAACGGCCGGCCATGCAGCTGCTCAAGGTGCCTCCGGTCGAGACGAGCACGGTCACCCTCACCATCACCTCGGTGACGCCGCCCGGTGCGGGGCCGCTCGGGCGCGACTACACCGCCATCAGCGAGGTCACGCTCGTCGGCCGCAACGCGGCCTGACCCCCATGCCGCGCACGCTGATCACCCCCATCGCGGACGAGGAGTCCCGGCGGCTGGCGGTCGGCGTCTGGGAGGCGGCGCGCCGGGCGAGCGGCAACCGGCCCTCGCCCGCACGCACCGAACGGGTCGCCACCAAGGTCGCCACCGGTGTGGAGCTGGGCGAGGTCGCCCTGCTCGCCCACTACGGCGAGCGGGCTGCGGGGATGCTGGTCGCCGAGCCGTTCCAGGGCGACGACGGGCCCGACGACTCCTGCGGACACCTGTCCATGGTCTTCGTCGACCCCGCGCTGTGGGGGTGCGGCGTGGCGGGTGCGCTCGTCCGGTCGCTGCAGCGAGGCGACCACGGGCCGGGCTGGACCCGGCTGTCGGTCTGGACCCGGGAGACCAACCGTCGGGCGCAGCGGCTCTACCTCGCCCGGGGCTTCACCGACACCGGTGAGCGCGCGACCCTCCACGAGGGAGAGGTCATCTGCCGCTGGGAGTGGCGCGCCGGAGGATGAGGCTCAGCCGAGCCGCGCCAGCACCGCCGCCGCCCGGTCCGCGTCGGCCCGCGTGATGTCGAGGTGCGTCACCAGGCGTATGGCACGTGGCCCCACCGCGGCGATCCGGACGCCCTCGTCGGCGGCGGCCGCGACGAAGGCGGGTGCGTCGGGGCGCCCGACCACGACGATGTTGGTGTCCACGCCCTGCGGGTCCAGCCCGAGCGCCTCGCCGAGGAGGCGCGCGTGGGCGTGGTCGTCGGCCAGCCGGTCGACGTGGTGGTCGAGGGCGTACGCCCCCGCTGCCGCGAGCACGCCGACCTGGCGCATGCCGCCGCCCATGCGCTTGCGACGCACGCGGGCCTCCGCGATCGCGTCGGCGGAGCCGACCATCAACGAGCCGATCGGTGCGCCGAGGCCCTTGGAGAGGCAGACGGCCAGCACGTCGGCGACCCGGCCGTAGTCGGACAGCGGCGTGCCCGTGGCGACGTGGGCGTTCCAGAGGCGTGCGCCGTCGAGGTGCACCTTCACGCCGGTGGTGTCCGCCCAGGCACGCAGCGCGCGCAGGTCCTCGAGGGGCAGGACGGTCCCTCCGGCGAAGTTGTGGGTGTTCTCGACCGACACGGCGGCGGTCGCCACGAAGAACGGCCCCATGTCGGGGGCGTGCATCGACTCGATGGCCGCCAGGTCGACCTGACCGCGCCGGTCCGTCCACGTGCGCATGGTGATGCCGGAGATCGCGCCGTGGGCGCCGAGCTCGGCGCGCGCGATGTGGGCGGAGGACTCGCAGAGCACCTCCTGCCCGGGCGCGACCACCGACGCGACGGCCAGCACGTTGGCCATCGACCCCGTCGGCGTGAACAGCGCGGCCTCGTGCCCGAACATCCCGGCCACCCGCTCCTCCAGCGCCGCGACGGTCGGGTCCTCGCCGTAGACGTCGTCCCCGACCTCGGCGCGCGCCATCGCCTGGCGCATCGCCTCGGTCGGCCGGGTCAGGGTGTCGGAGCGCAGGTCGATCACAGGTGTGAACCTACCGAGGCGACGTACGCCCGCGGACTGGCGGTGGCCCACCTACATTCCGTGCAGTGAAAATGTGGGTGGGCCACCGCTCAGCGGCGCGACACGCAGAACGCGCGCTCGGGCGGTGGCCCACCTACATTCGGCGGTGTCGAAATGTAGGTGGGTCACCGCTCGATCGATGGTCAGGCCTTGCGCAGCATCTCCGCGACGAGGAAGGCGAGCTCGAGGGACTGGACGCGGTTGAGGCGCGGGTCGCAGACCGACTCGTAGCGGTTGGCCAGGCCGGCCTCGTCGATCTCCTCGCCGCCGCCGACGCACTCGGTGACGTCGTCGCCGGTGAGCTCGACGTGGATGCCGCCCGGCCAGGTGCCGAGCGCGCGGTGGACGTCGAAGAAGCCCTGGACCTCATCGATGACGTCGTCGAAGCGGCGGGTCTTGTAGCCCGACGACGCCTCGAAGGTGTTGCCGTGCATCGGGTCGCAGACCCAGGCCACGTTGAGGCCCTCGGCGGTGACCTTCTCCACGAGGGCAGGCAGGCCGTCGCGGATCTTCCCCGCGCCGAACCGGGTGATGAACGTCAGCCGGCCTGGGGTGTTGTCCGGGTTGAGCCGCGCGGCGTACGCCAGCGCGTCGTCGGGGCTGGTGGTCGGGCCGAGCTTGATGCCGATCGGGTTCCTGATCCGCGAGAGCAGCTCGACGTGGGCCCCGTCGAGCTGGCGGGTGCGCTCGCCGATCCACACGAAGTGCGCAGAGACGTTGTAGGGCAGGTCGGTGCGCGAGTCGATGCGGGTCAGCGCCTGCTCGTACTCCAGCAGCAGCGCCTCGTGGCTGGAGTGGAAGTCGACGCGGTGGAACTCGTCGGGGTCGGCGCCGATGGCCTTCATGAAGGTGAGCGCGCGCTCGATCTCGTCGGCCATCGCCTCGTAGCGCTGGCCGAACGGCGAGGTCTGCACGAAGTCGGTGTTCCAGGTGTGCACCTGGCGCAGGTCGGCGTAGCCGCCGGTGACGAACGCGCGGACCAGGTTGAGCGTCGCGGCCGAGGAGTTGTAGACCTCGACGAGGCGCTGCGGGTCGGGGACCCGGGCCTCGGGGGTGAAGTCGTAGCCGTTGACCGCGTCGCCGCGGTAGGCCGGGAGCGTCACGCCGTTGCGGGTCTCCTCGTCGGAGCTGCGCGGCTTGGCGTACTGGCCGGCGAGGCGGCCCAGCTTCACGACCGGCACGGACGCGGCGTAGGTGAGGACGACGGCCATCTGCAGCAGGACGCGCAGCTTGTTGCGCACGTTGTCGGCGGTGACGCCGGCGAAGGTCTCGGCGCAGTCGCCGCCCTGCAGGAGGAACGCCTCGCCGCGGGTGACCGCGGCGATCTTCTCGGTGAGGTCGTCGCACTCCCCGGCGAAGACGAGCGGCGGCGCGGTCCGCAGGCGGGCCACCGCAGCGTCGACCGCCCCGGAGTCGGGATAGGTCGGCTGCTGCTTGGGCCCGAGGGCGTGCAACTGCTCGAGGGAGGGGATGGAGCTCACCGGACAAGGGTACGGCGCGGGGCGGGCTGGCCCCGAACCGTGACCGTCCCCTGGGCGGCCCCGGACGGCCTCGGGTCAGCGCCGCGGCTCGAGCACCCCGTCGGCCGCGTCGACCTTCACGCCGCCCGAGGGCGTCCGGCGCGCCTCGAGGGTGCCTGTCACGACCGACGCCCCGGGATAGCTGATGTGACCGGGCGCACCTTGGCGGGAGGTGGTCCAGAGCCGGTCCTCGAAGCTGATCGTGCCGCGGAACTGGTGGTTCTCCAGCACGAGCTGGTCGGCCGTGGCCTGCCCGACGACGTACGACGCCTCGCCCCGGTAGAGCAGCGACCCGTGCGAGACCTCGAGGATGCCGTCGCGCTGGCGCACCGTCTGGTCGTGGACCTCGCCGCTGAGGTAGACGTCGACACCCCCGCGGGCCATGGCCCTCCAGAGCGCGGAGCGGTAGCCCTTCTCGTAGACGAGGTGGCTGGAGTTGCGGGTGCGGACGTCGGCGGTCATCGGGACGTGGCCCTGCACCATCACCCACGGGACGTCGTCGCGGCGCGCCTTGCGGAGGACGCGCTCCAGCCACCGCAGCTGCTGGCGGTCGACCGACAGGTGCACGTCTCCCCCGCGCCGCTCGAAGACGTCGATGGTGACCAGCAGGACGTTGTCGTCGAGGCGCTCGGCGTACGCCGTGTCGCGGGCCTGGCCCTTCGGGCGCTCCGTGAACCGTGGCCTGCCGTCGGCGTCGGTGAGCATCTGCCGGGCGTAGATCTTCTTGAACTCCGGCACGTGCCGCCGCTTGAAGTCGACCCAGGCGTCCTTGCCGCGGCGCCAGGGGTCGTCGCCGATCTCGTGGTCGCCGAGGGCGGTGTAGGTCGTGAGGCCGTGGGACTCGAGGCGCTCGCGCCAGGCCGGGTAGTACACCGCGGCCGCCCGGCGCCAGGCGCGCAGCCGCTGGGCCTGGGTCCGGACCGGTCCGAAGACGCCGGTCCGCGAGTCGTCGCGGCCCCAGCGGCCCTCCACGAGGTCGCCCGCGACGAGCACGTCGTCGGTGCCGTGGGAGGCCATCTCGCTGATCACGTGGTCCAGCGCGGCGTCGTACTCGGGGTTGGTGGAGTTGGCCACGTCACCGGTGCGCCGGTCGACGAACTGTCGCCGGCCGTCGGCGGTGAGGTCGGCGACGTCCTGGTTGAGGAAGTCGGGGGTGGAGATGAAGCGGTAGGCCCCGGGCAGGTCGGGCACCCGCGGCACCGGCGGGCGGCTGGTCGGCTTGCGCTCGAGCGCGGACGGGTCGTCGGGTGCGACCGTCGCGGGCGGGTAGCCGTCCGGGGTGGCGCTCGCCGACGGCGTGGCCGGGGTGACGGAGGAGCAACCGAGCGCGGAGGCGATGAGCACAGCCGTCAGCGGCCCGAGAGGTCGTCGTGTCACCGGGCCACCGTAGACGGGCACCCCAGACGTTCGGGTCAGAACCCGCCCGTGTCGGGGTCAGTCGTGCTCGAGGTGCTCGATGTCGCGGAAGCCGGTCCGCTTGGCGCGGACGCCGCGGTTGGTCAGCCAGGTGAGCACCCACAGGACGACGCCGATGCCGAGCAGCCCCCCGGCGATCTTGTACTGCACCATGTCGGCCTCGAGGCGGGCCCACGGGCCGAGGAGGTAGCCGCAGAACAGTGCGCCGAGGACCGGCAGGAGCGACGGTGCCCGGAAGGCGCCGTCCGGCGTGGGGTCGCGACGCAGGACCAGGCAGGCGATGTTGACGATGGTGAAGACCGCCAGCAGCAGCAGCGCCGTGGTGCCCGAGAGCGCCGCCACCACCGAGGACTCGGAGTCCAGGGTGACCACGGAGATCAGGCCGAGCGCGAGGAGGGTGGTGAAGAGGATCGCCGTCCACGGCGAGCGGCGTCCCGGCAGGACCTTGCCGAGCGAGCGCGGCAGCACGTCCTGGTGCGCCATGCCGTAGACCAGCCGGCTCGCCATCAGCATGTTGATCAGCGCCGTGTTGGCGACGGCGAACACGGTGAGGAACGGGAACAGCTTGTCGATCGGCAGGTCCGGCGCGCCGACCTTCACCACGTCGAGGAGGATGCCGGCCTCGGCGTTGGTGGGCTCGGCGATCTGCCCCGCCGGGATCACGGCCACCACCGAGATCGCGACCAGCATGTAGATCACGACCGCGATGCCCAGGCCGGTGAGCATGGTGCGCGGGAAGATCTTCATCGGGTCCTTGGTCTCCTCGACCATGTTGACCGAGTCCTCGAAGCCGACCATCGAGAAGAACGCGATCGCCGTCGCGATCGTGACGGCCATGAACAGGCCCTTGTCGTCGGGGCTCTCGAAGACCGTGATCCGGCCCAGGTCGCCGTCACCGCGGGCGATGACCCAGAAGCCAATCAGGATCACGATGGCGAGCGCGGTCATCTCCACGAGGGTCAGCAGCACGTTGAACTTCACGCTCTCGCCCACGCCGCGCAGGTTGATCGCGGCCAGCACGAGCATGAAGACGAGCGCGGTGATGAGCGTGGCGGACGTGCTCGGCTCGTCGTTGCCGAAGCCGATCAGCAGGTTGGCGGCCAGCAGGTTCGACGACGTCGAGGCGCTGGTGATGCCCGAGCACACGACGGTGAAGGCCACCAGGAACGTGACGAAGTGGATGCCGAACGCCTTGTGCGTGTAGAGCGCGGCGCCCGCCGCCTGGGGGTACTTGGTGACCAGCTCGAGGTAGGAGAACGCGGTGATCGTGGCGACCGCGAAGGCCACCAGGAACGGCAGCCAGGCGATGCCGCCCACCTGCCCGGCGAGCTTGCCGGTGACGGCGTACACGCCCGCGCCGAGGATGTCGCCGACGATGAAGAGCAGGAGCAGCCTGGGCCCCAGCACGCGCTTGAGGTCGGCGTGCTCCGGTCCGTTGACGTCGGGCTGCGTGGCTTCGGTCGCGCTCATCGGGAGATCCCTTCGTCGGTCCGTGCCCGGGCACGGTGATCCCTCACCTTGACGCCTGCGTGCCGGGAGAGGCAACCACCGTGCCTCGAAGGGGTACGCCGTGTCGGCCGATCCCGGCTCGTGTCCGACGGCCCGTCGGCCTTCCCGACTTAGATCGTTCTAACTACCCTGCTGCCCATGCCGAAGCGTGTCGCGCTCCTGACGGCCGGTGGGTACGCCCCCTGCCTGTCCTCCGCCGTGGGTGCCCTCATCGAGTCCTACGACGCCGCCGATCCCTCCATCGAGCTGATGGCCTACAAGCACGGCTACCACGGCCTGCTCACCGGTAACAGCCTCGTCATCGGGCCCGAGGAGCGCGCCGGGGCGAGCCTGCTGCACTGCTACGGCGGCAGCCCGATCGGCAACAGCCGGGTCAAGCTGACCAACGACGACGACTGCCGGCGCCGCGGCCTGATCGGCGAGGGCCAGACGGCCCTCGAGGTCGCCGCCGCGCGCCTGCAGGCCGACGGCGTCGACGTCCTGCACACCATCGGCGGCGACGACACCAACACCGCCGCGGCCGACCTGGCGGCGTACCTCCGGACCCAGGGCTCCGAGCTCACCGTCGTGGGGCTGCCCAAGACCATCGACAACGACATCGTGCCGATCCGACAGAGCCTGGGGGCGCAGACCGCGGCGCAGCAGGCGTCACGGTTCGCGCAGAACGTGCTCGCCGAGCACGGCTCCAACCCACGCATGCTCATCGTGCACGAGGTGATGGGCCGGGCGAGCGGCTGGCTGACCGCCGCCGCGGCCCGTGACTACATGGACTGGCACGCCGAGCAGGAGTGGCTGCCCGGCATCGGGCTCGACCCGCGGCGCTGGGCGATCCACGCGGTGTACGTCCCCGAGCTCGGCATCGACCTCGGCGCCGAGGCCGAGCGGCTGCGCGCGGTGATGGACGAGATCGGCTGCGTCAACATCTTCCTCGCCGAGGGCGCAGGCATCGACGACATCGTGGCCGACCTCGAGGCCGCGGGCGAGACCGTCGGCCGCGACCCCTTCGGCCACGTCAAGATCGACACGATCAACCCGGGTCGCTACTTCGCCGACCGGTTCTCCGAGGCGATCGGGGCCGAGAAGCGGATGGTGCAGAAGTCCGGCTACTTCTCCCGCTCGGCGCCGGCCAACGAGACGGACAAGGCGCTGATCCGTGAGATGGCGGAGCTCGCCGTGGCGTGCGCGCTCGACGGCACGCCCGGCGTGATCGGGCACGACGAGGACCGCGACGACGAGCTGCGCGCCATCGAGTTCGAGCGCATCGCCGGCCACAAGCCGTTCGACGCGACCCAGGGCTGGTTCACCGACCTGCTCGCGGGCATCGGCCAGTCCTGACGCCGGTCAGCCGCTCCCGGCGGCGTCCTGGGGCTCCGCCCGGTTGGTCACGCGGAGCCCGGCGGCGGGGAGGATGCGGGGCAGGGTCTGGAGGTACGCCGCGCTGGCGAAGGCGATCGCGATGAGCACCCACCACACGGTGGTCGCGCCGTGGGCGAGGAGCCAGGTGAAGGCCACCGGCGTGACGGCTCCCCCGACGCCCCAGCTGAGCTGGAACAGTCCGAGGTAGCGCCCGCGGAGGTGGTCGGGGGCCGCCTCGGCGGCGGTCGCGCTGAAGACCGGGCCGCCGGCGAGCTCTCCCCCGGTGTAGACGGCGGCGCCGATGAGCATGACCGCCACGGCGAGCCACAGCGGGAGCCAGCCGGCCGCGACGAACATCAGGTAGCTCGTCACGAAGACCAGCTGGGCGAGCCCCATCATCCGGGCACGGACCTGCCCGGTCATGCGGCGTACGACGAGGCCCTGGCCCAGACCGACGAGAGCGGTGTTCACGGTGAAGATCGCCCCGACCACCCACCCCGGAAGGTCGATGGTCTCGGCGACGTAGACCGGCAGCGCGAAGTTGAGGACCATCATCCCGACGACAAAGCCCATCTGGCCGGCGACCAGGCGGAGGTAGGGACCGTCGCGGAACACCGCGCCCCAGCCCTCGAGCGGCGCGTCGTCCGGCGCGACGACGCGGTGGTCGGGGACGTCGAGCAGCAGGAAGAAGGCGAGGACGAAGGTGACCGCGTTGATCACCACCACCGACGCGTAGGCGACGTCGGTGCCGATCTGCAGGGCGATGCCGGCGAGCACGCCGCCGACGGAGTAGCCGAGGTTGCGCACCGCCTGGAGGAAGCCGAACCACAGCTCCCGCTCGCCGGGCGCGGAGATGGCGGTCACGACGTTGCCGAAGGAGCCCCAGAACGACTGGCGACCGATGTTGAGCAGGGTCGTCCAGAGCGCCACGGCGACGAGCGAGTCGGCCCACAGGTACGCCACCATGCCGAGCGCCTGGACCAGGTTGCCGATCAGCATCATGCGGCGCGGGCCGAACCGGTCGACCAGGCTGCCGATCACGAACGCGCCGGGCATCGTGAGCACTGCGGAGAGCGAGAGCGCGGAGCCGATCTGCACCAGCGACAGGTCGGTCATGGCGAGGAAGTAGAGCAGCGTGATGGGCATGAACAGCCCACTGCCGACGGTGTCCGCGACGATCGCGGTCACGAAGCGGCGGTGCTCCCCCACGTGAGGGAATCCGAGACGGGTCAGCACGGCATCACACTAGGGTCGAGTCATGACGTTCTCCATCGTGGCCCGCTCCGACGACGGTGAGTCGTGGGGCGTGGCCGTCGCCTCGAAGTTCCTGGCCGTGGGGTCGGCCGTCCCCGCCGCCGCGGCCGGCGTGGGCGCGATCGCCACGCAGGCCGACGCCAACCTGGCGTTCAAGTACCTCGGCCTCGCCCACCTCGACGACGGCGCGACCGCGCAGGTGGCGCTCGACCGGCTCGTGGAGGAGGACGACGGGCGCGAGCACCGGCAGGTCGGGGTCGTCGACTCGGACGGCAACGCCGCCACGTGGACCGGCTCGGAGTGCTTCGCCTGGGCCGGCGGGGTGACCGGCCGCAGCGGTGAGCGCGGCGGCTACGCGATCCAGGGCAACATCCTCACCGGCCCTGAGGTCGTGGAGGCGATGGAGCGGGCCTGGCAGCAGTCCGAGGGCCGGTCGGTCGAGCGGCGGCTGCTCGCCGCGCTCGCGGCCGGTGACGACGCCGGGGGCGACAGCCGCGGACGGCAGTCGGCGGCCCTGCTCGTCGTGCGTGACGGCGCGGGCTACGGCGGGCACGACGACGTCGCGGTCGACCTCCGCGTCGACGACCACGCCGACCCGGTGACCGAGCTCGCCCGGCTGGTCGACCTCAACGAGCTCTACCTGACCGCCTCGACCCCCGAGGAGCAGGTGCCGATCGACGACGCGCTGATGATGGAGCTGGAGGCGCTCGCCAAGGCCGAGGGCAAGGACAGCTTCCACATGTGGGTCGGCTCGGAGAACTACGAGATGCGCGTCGACTCCGGCGCCCGTCCGGCGTGGATCGACCGCCGCATCCTCGAGATCATCCGCGGTGGCGGAGCCGAGGAGCGGTCGTGAGCGTCCTGGCGATCGACGCCGGCACCACCGGCGTGACGGCGGTCGTCGTGACCGAGGACGGCCGGATCCAGGCCAAGGGCTACCAGGAGTTCCGGCAGCACTTCCCGCACCCGGGCTGGGTGGAGCACTCCCCCGAGGAGATCTGGCAGGCCACCCTCGAGGCGACCCGCGAGGTGCTCGGCAAGGTCGACCAGTCCGAGCTCACCGCGCTCGGGATCACCAACCAGCGCGAGACGATCGTGCTCTGGGACCGCGAGACCCTCGGGTCCCCGCGCCGCGCCATCGTGTGGCAGGACCGGCGCACGGCCGACATCTGCGACCGGCTGCGCGCCGACGGCCACGAGGACCGCGTCACCGAGCTCACCGGCCTGCGCCTGGACCCCTACTTCTCCGGCACCAAGCTGACCTGGCTGGCCGAGCAGGAGCCGCACACGTGGGCGCTCGTGGAGTCGGGGCGGTACGCCGTCGGCACCGTCGACTCCTACCTGATCGCCCGGATGACCCGCGGCACCTGGCACGTCACCGACGTGTCCAACGCCTGCCGCACGCTGCTCTTCGACCTCGAGGCCGGGGACTGGTCCGACGAGCTGTGCGAGCTCTTCGGCGTGCCCCGCGACGCGCTGCCCGACCTGGTGCCCAACTGGGGCGAGGTCGCCCCGACCGACCCGAAGGTGTTCCTCGGCCTGTCCCTGCCGATCGCCGGCATCGCCGGCGACCAGCAGTCCGCCCTCTTCGGGCAGACCTGCTTCGACGAGGGCGAGTCCAAGTGCACCTACGGCACGGGCTCGTTCATCCTGACCAACACCGGCTCCTCCGTCGTCCGAAGCGACGCCGGGCTGCTCTCGACGGCGGCGTGGCGCTCGCCCGACGGCGAGATGACGTACGCCCTCGAGGGCGCGATCTTCGTCACCGGGTCCGCGGTCCAGTGGCTGCGCGACGGCCTCCAGATCGTCGGCAGCGCGGCCGAGACCGCGGCCATCGCCTCGACCGTCGACGACACCGACGGCGTGGTCTTCGTGCCCGCCCTCACCGGCCTCGGCGCCCCGCACTGGGACCCGCACGCGCGCGGCATGATCATCGGCATCACCCGGGGCACCACCCGCGCCCACCTCGTGCGGGCGACGCTGGAGGCGATCGCCTTCGAGGTGCGCGACGTGCTCGAGACGCTGCCCGAGCTGTCCACGTTGCGCGTCGACGGCGGCGCGGCGGCCAACGACCTGCTCTGCCAGTTCCAGGCCGACCAGGTCGGCCGTGCGGTCGAGCGGCCCGAGATCGTGGAGACCACCGCGCTGGGCGCGGCGTTCCTCGCCGGACTCGGCACCGGCGTCTGGTCGTCGGCCGACGAGCTGCGCCAGACCTGGGCACTGGACCGGCGCTTCGAGCCCGGCGGCGACCGCGCGGTCCTCGACGCGTCGTACGCCCGGTGGAGCGACGCGGTCGAGCGAGCCAAGGGCTGGGGCTAGAGCTTCTCGCGGGCGGCCTTCGCGTCGTCCACCTCGGCGCGGGCCTCGTCGACCGCCTCCTCGGCCTCGACCTGGGCCGCCTCGGCCTCCCCGAGCTCGTCATCGACCTCCTCGAGGTCCGACTCGAGGCCGACGATCCGGCTGCGCAGCTCGTCGATCTCGGACTGGAGCTGGAGGGTCTTCGCCTGCAGCTTCTCCACCGAGCGGCGCGCCGCGCGGTGCTCCTTCTCGGCCTCGGACAGCACGCCGCGCGCGTCGGCGAGCCGCTCGTCGGCGGCCGCTCGCGCCTTGGCGTCGGCGTCCGGGTCGGGTACGACGTGCAGCTGGGGCCGCTCGGTGGGCTCCGGAGGTGCCGCCGGCCGCGCCTTCGCGCTGAAGCCGAGCGCGGCGGGCAGGGCCACGGCTCCGCTGAGGTCGAGGTCACCGAGACCCGTGGCCTCCAGCGCGGCCACGAGCATCCCGCTGCGCACCGCCTTCGCGGCGTCCGGCTCGAGCATCGCCGCGGTCAACGTCGCCTCGATCTGGTCGGCGACCGACTGGGTCACCTTGACGCCCTCCTCGCGGGCCATCCGCCGCGCCGAGGTCGTCACCGAGGCGGTGAGCTGGCGGCGTTGCTTGGTGAACTCCCGCAGCTGGGCGGCGTCGAGGTTCTCCTGCGCCTCGCGCAGTGCGGCACCGACGGCGAGGACCTGGTCGACCTGGTCCGGGTCGCGACGGACCAGCAGGTTGACGACCCACGCGGCGAGCGAGGACTTGCGCAGCCCCTTGATCGACCCCGCGAGCGCCTTGTCGGCCTTGTGCTCCTTCACCAGCGCGTCGCGGGCCGGCGTGAAGTCGGCCAGCGGCAGGGCGTAGAGCTCGTCGGCGATCTCGAGCAGCGGGTCGGCCATGCCGCGATCCTAGGTGCGCGGAGCCGTCAGCCGGCGGGACTCCCGGGTCGTCCGGCGGCGCGCGGGCCCGCGCGGGGACGATTGTGGACCGGCCACGACTCCGTCATCCTTGCGCGATGAGCAGTGCGACTCCGACGAGAGGTGTCGTGGACCCGGTGCGGAAGTCGGACGCGCGAGTCGCGCTCGGCACCGTGGCGGCGGCCGTCGTCGGGTTCGCGGTGCTCGTCCTGCTCCCCTACGCCGTCCCGGGATTCGCACCGCCGCCGGGCACCGACGTCCTGTGGCGTGCGGGCGGGCCGCTGGCAGTGGTCCTCTGCCCGGCCGCCGTCGGTCTTGCGGGCGCGGCGAGCACGCTGTCCCTGCTCCGCGGCCAGCGGATGGACGACACCACGCGACGGCTCCACCTGGCCGCGGTCGTCGGCGCCCTCGCCTTCGTGGCCTTCCTCCTCTCCCCTCCCGGCCAGTCCGTGCTGGACTGGTGGCGGGACTGAGGAGCGGGGTCTCCTGTTAGTCGGCCGCCGGGGCGGCGTACTCCACCTCGGTCGGGAACGGGGGCCACGGGCACTCCTGGGTGACACCGGTGGGCGTCCAGCCGAGCGCCTCGTAGAGCCGCCTGGCCCTCGCGTTGGCCTCCAGCACCCACAACCGCTGCGCGCCCGCGGCCTCGGCGCGGGCGAAGCCTTCGCGCCCCAGGCCCGCACTCCAGTGGTCGGGGCGAACGGCCAGGTGCCGCAGCGTGCTGCCGTCGTGGGCGGCGAGCACGACGAGACCCTGCTCGTCCTCCACCACGTCGACCGCCACCTCCGGGTCGTCGAGCAGCAGCACCCAGCGGGCGAGGACGTCGTCGTCGGGGTAGGGCAGGTCGCCGAAGACGTGGGCGAGGCCGGTCTGGCTGGCTGTCCGCTCCAGGTCGCGGAGCGCGAGCGCGTCGTCGCGGGTGGCCCGGCGCCACGCGTGTCGTGGGGTCACGGCCGGCCCGCCTCGACCCAGGCGCGGTGGCCGGCCAGGGCGCGGTCCCACAGCGCCGTCCACTCGTGGTCGTCGACGTCGTCGACCGGCAGCAGCAGGTCGTCGACCAGCGCCGCCCGCCACTCGTCGTACGACGTCAGGTCGCGCTGGTCGCGGGAGGACGGGGTGAGCACCTGGTGCACGAGCCCGCGCACGGTCCGCAGGCGGGGACCGTCGATGCGCTGGGCCACCACCATGCGGCGGAAGGGCGAGGTCTCGCTGCGGCTGAGCTGCTCGTGCGAGGCGTCGATCGCCGCCTCCGAGTGGTCGCGCGAGGTGACCACGATCCCGCCCAGCACCCCTCCGGGAAGGTGACGGTAGGTCCAGGCGGCCGGGCCGGTGGGCCGGCCCGCGGCCTGCGCGCCGAACCCCGCGCCGATGCCGAAGCTCCAGCCGTCGACGTCGTGGTCGCCGCGCACCAGCGGCAGCGGCTCCGCGAAGCCCTCCCCCAGGCCGGCGTCGGCCCACCAGTGACCACCCGGGTTGTCGTCGGTCGGCAGGCCCGAGACGACCAGCACCAGGTGGTTGAGCTGGGTGCCGAGCTGGTCGTCGGGCCGGGCCCAGACGTGGCCGTGCCGCCGGCTGACCGCGAACCCGAGCTCCGCCAGCAGCCACCCGAAGGCGCCGTTCTGCTGGAAGCAGTAGCCCAGTCGACCCCCGGACGCGGCCCGCGCGACACCGGCCTCCGGAGCCACCGCATCCGGACGTCCCAGCATGATCGAGAGGTTGTCGTAGGGGATCCGCGCGACGTGCGCGCGGTGCACCTGTCGCAGCCCCTCCAAGGTCGCCGCCGGACGGTCCGCCAGGCCCAGCCGCGCCAGGTACTGCTCGACCACCGTGGTCCCGTCAGCCATCCCTTGACACCCTCCTGTTCCGCCGCCGTTGCCGGGGAGAGCACGAACGTACCCGCAGGGGTGGGACACCCGGTCGGCCTCCCCGATTTTGGGGTTGAGTCGCCCGATCCCGCGGTGTTCAGGTGAAGCCCGGTTCCCGAACGGGATCGTCCACCGGGGGGGCATCCACGTGCGTCGTCTTCTTCCGCCGTTCCTCGTCGCGTCGCTCGCGACGCTCGCGCTCGTGCCGGTCCAGGCCGGCAGCGCTGCGCCCAACCCGGCGCTGGTCACAGTCGTCCAGGCCGTGCCCGGGGCGACCGTCGACGTCAGCATCCACGGCCGGTCGGTCGCCTCGGGTGCCGCCGTCGGCGACGTGCTCGGGCCGTTCGAGCTCACGCCGGGCGACCACGACGTCTCGTTCGGCGGCGGGGACGTGGCCGTCGACTCCAGCCTCTCGGTCGAGGCCGGTGCAGCCAGCGACGTGGTGCTGCACCTGCCGGCCGACGTCGGCGGCGACCCGGTGGTGCACTCGTACGCCGCCCCGACCGGCGCCATCGGACCCGACAAGGCCCGGGTGCTGCTCGCCCACACCGCGACCGTCGCGCCCGCCGACGTGGAGGTCGACGGCGAGACCGTCTTCACCAACATCGCCAACGGCGAGTTCGCCGACGCCGACGTCCCGGCGGGCACGATCTCGGTGTCCCTGCTGCCCTCCGGCACGACCGAGGACCCGATCCTCGGCCCGCTCGACGTGTCGCTGGAGCCCGAGACGCTCTCGATGATCTACGCCTACGGCAACCCGCGCGACGGCTCGATGAACGTCATCGCCCACGTCGCGGACCTCTCCTCCGACGGCAGCGTCCGGCCCTCGCGCATCGACACCGGCTCGGCCGGGCTCGTCGAGGAGCCGGTGACCACCTTCGGCGACGACTCCGGCGCCGCCGGCGCCGCCCTCGTCCTCTCCGCGCTGGGGGTGCTCGTGGCCGCGGGAGCCGTGCTCGTACGACGACGCTCGCGGCCGGGCGGTGCCACGCCGCCGGCGTGATGCGCACCCGACCGGTGCGGGGAACGGTGGCGACCGCCATGCTGCTGGCGACGACATGGGGCTGCGCGGTGACGGGCTCGTCCGGATCCTCGGACGAACCGGTCCCCGCGCCGTCGTCGCCGGCAGCGGCCGCCCACACCACCTCGACCGGTTCGGTCTCCCCGGCCCGCCGCGCGCGGTCGGTGCTCGAGGCAGAGCCTCCCGAGAAGGCCACCCTGCCGAGCGGACGGCGCGTCCGCATCAGCGCGGTGGGCACGACGAGCGAGGGCCTGCTGGCCGTGCCCGACGACGTCGACGTGGCCGGGTGGTGGCGCGGTGGGTCGCGGCTGGGCGACCCGTTCGGGTCGATCCTCGTCGCGGCGCACGTCGACTCGCGCGCCCAGGGCCTGGGACCGTTCGCCGAGCTGCTCACCGCCGACCGCGGCGCCCGGGTCCGGCTCGCGTCCGCCGGGCTCGAGCAGACCTTCGAGATCCGCTCGCGTCGGCTGGTCGCGCAGGGCTCGCTGACCGACGACGCGTGGATCTTCGCCGCCACCGGCACCGCCCGGCTCACCCTCGTCACCTGCGCGCCGCCCTACGACGCCTCGCGCGGCGGCTACCAGAACCTGGCCGTCGTCACGGCAGCCCCGCTCGGACCGCCGGAGGAGTCGTGACCAGGAGGAAGCAGTACAAGAAGCGCCTTCCCACCGTGCTGCCACCGGCGCCACGGACCGATCCCGAGGCCCGGCCGCAGGCTGCCGCCCCGGAGGCGCCTCCGGTCGCTCCGGCACTCCCGACGCCGCGCGCGCCCGAACCCGAGCCGGCACCGGTCCCTGGGCAGACGACCGCCGACTTCGTGCGGGAGATGAAGCAGCGCGCCGGGGTCGTGGAGACGGCGCCCGCGGGCGCAGAGGAGGACGCCGACGAGGACCTCGACGACGACCTCGTCGAGGTCGATGAGGCCGAGGACGAGGAGGCAGCGCCGTCGCGGTCCCGCCGGCCGGCCCGTCCGCTCGCCCTGATCGGCGTCCTGCTCGTGGGCATCGCGACCGGCGCGCTGGCGTACTGGTGGAGCGCGGGCGACGACGGATCCCCCGCACCCGAGGGGGCGTGGGTGGCGCCGTCGGGGCTCGCCGCCGACGAGGGCTACGTCGAGACGCGGGTGCACGCCGACGGGACGATGGAGGTCCGGCAGTGGATCCGGGCCGACGAACCGCTGGAGCGGCTGACGCTGCACGTCCCGCGCGTCACGAGCGCCGGACAGCTCGCCGCGGACCGCGTCGAGGTGCTCGCCGACGGCGCCCGGATCGGCGGCCGGGAGGAGATCAGCTACTTCAACGCGACGTACGACCTCGGCGGGGCCACCGAGGTCGAGCTGCGCTACCGCCTCGTCGGCGCCCTCCAGCGCAGCGACTCGGCACCGGGCCGGGCGCTCGCCGTCGCGACCGCGCTCGAGGCACGCTTCTCCCGCGCCCCAGCGCGGGAGGTCCGCGTGGTGAAGGCCCCGGAGGTGCTGTCGCTGGCGTGCACGCCCGCGGCGGACGTCTCCCCCGTCCCGTGCGGTACGCCGGACGGCGCGGGTGAGTGGCACGTCGACCTCGCCGGCCGCCGCGTCTCCGAGCGGGTGGTCGCGTCGCTGACCATCAGGTGACCCGCCGGCTCCGGACCCGTCAGGCCGGGTCGTCCGCCTCGTCGAGGCCGTGCTCGATGGCCCACCGGGTCAGCTGGACGCGGTTGTTCATCTGCAGCTTGCGCAGGGTGTTCTGGACGTGGTTCTGGACGGTGCGGTGCGAGAGGACCAGGCGGGCCGCGATCTGCTTGTAGCTCATCCCGGTCGCGACCATCTTGAGGATCTCGGTCTCGCGCTCGGTGAGCTGGTCGCGGGGGTCGTCGGCCGGACCGTCCGCGATGCGCCGGAACTCGCCCAGCACCAGGCCGGCCAGGCCCGGCGTGAAGACGGTGTCGCCCTCGGCGACGCGCTGCACGGCGTCGATGAGCTCCGCGCTGGACGCGGACTTCACGAGGTAGCCGGTGGCCCCGGCCTTGATCGCCTCGAGGACGTCGGCCTGCTCACCGCTGGCCGAGAGGATCAGCACCCGCGCGGTGGGGTCGTGCTCGAGCATCATGCTCGTCACCTGGACGCCGCTGTTGTCGGGAAGCTGCAGGTCGAGCACCACCACCTGCGGGGCGGCTGCCGGGAAGCGGGCCATCGCCTCGCGCCCGTTGGCGGCGACCGCCACCACCGAGTGGCCGGCCGCCCGCAGGTCGCGCTCCACCGCGTCGCGCCACATGGGGTGGTCGTCGACCACCATCACGCTCACCATGAAAGTCCCCCCGTCCCAGAGATGGGGGAATCGTAGACCGGCTACGCGCTCGGGGGGCTGAACCGTCCGCGACGGTGGACGAGCGGGTCGTGGTCCTCCCCCACGACGACCTCGTCGAGGGTGCAGGTGAGAAGGGTCGACCACCCCACGGCCGCCTCCGACTCGACCGAGACCAGCGCCCAGGTCGTCGCGTGCGCGAGCCGTGGCCCGTGGTCTGTGCCGACCCACTCCGCCATCCGGAACGGGCCGCCGGGAGCCGGCGCGGTCCCGGCGAACGCCTCGGCCAGGTCGCGGTCCGGCCAGGCCAGCAGCTGGACGACCCCACGCCCGGTCGCGAGCAGCACCTCGGTCAGGTCGGCGTCCGGGTCCAGGAGCGCCAAGGCCCGGCCGGGCTCCCCGCCGGCGACCATCCACGACGAGACCGTCAGCCCGGACCGCTGGTCGTCCGTGCCGGCCGTCCAGAGCGAGACCGTGGTGCCGAGCCGCCCGCGGAGCCGTCGTACGGGGTCGCGGTCGCCCTCCGGCTCGAGGAACGGGTGCGAGGTGTGGATCGTCACGACCTCACGCTAGCGGTCACCAGTTCGGCCATTCAGCCTCGGCGGGCGTGCGCCGTCCCTACGATTCTTCGCGACGAGAGGGACGCCGTGACCGACACCGCCGTGAGGACCGACCGACCCCGTGCCGCCGCGGAGACACCGCAGCGCGGCGCGTGGATCGCGGTCCTGTTCGCCTGCACGACGTTCCTGGGCGCGTCGCTGCTGTTCATGATCCAGCCGCTCGCGGCCAAGCTGATCCTGCCGTCCTACGGGGGGTCGGCGACCGTCTGGAGCACCAGCTCGCTGCTGTTCCAGCTGCTCCTGCTGCTCGGCTACGTCTACGCGCACGTGTCCACGCGCCGGCTCGGCGCGCGCTGGCAGCCGCGCGCCCACCTCCTGCTGCTGGCGCTCCCGCTCCTCGCCCTGCCGCTCGCCCTCCCGGCCGAGGCGGCGCCGCCGTCGGACGCCAGCCCCGTGCTGTGGCTGCTGCGGACCCTGCTGCTGATGGTCGGGCTCCCGTTCGCGGTGCTCTCCACGACGGGACCGCTGATCCAGCGCTGGTACGCCTGGTCCGGCGGCCCCCGGTCGGACGACCCCTACTTCCTCTTCGCCGGCAGCAACCTCGGCAGCTTCGTCGGCCTGCTGGCCTACCCGTTCGCCATCGAGCCGCTGCTCACCCTCACCCAGCAGCGCACGGCGTGGTCGGCGGCCTTCGTGGCCTTCATGCTGCTGATGGCGGCGTGCGCGCTGACCGTCCGGGGTCGGGGCCAGGATGCTGCGGACGCCGTGACCACGACCCCGGGTCCCTCGGCCCGGCAGGTCGGGCTGTGGTGCCTGTGGGCCTTCCTGCCGTCCAGCCTGATGCTGGCCGCGACCGCCCACCTCTCGACCGACATCGCGGCCGTGCCGCTGCTCTGGGTGCTCCCCCTCGCGGCGTACCTCGCGTCCTTCGTGCTGGCCTTCGCCCGTACGTCGCGCAGCGTCTCGGCACGGCTCGTCGTCCCGTGCGTCGCCTTCGCCGTCACCACCGGCGTCGTCTCCGGCCTGGGCAGCACGGCCCTCGCGCCGCTGGTGGCCCTCGTCGTCGGTGCGAACGTCGTCGCGGTGGGTGTCGCCGGGTTCGCCGCCCACGCGCGGCTCGCAGCCTCGCGCCCCGACCCGGCCCACCTGACGCTCTTCTACCTCGTCATCTCGGTCGGCGGCGCTCTGGGCGGCCTGCTCAACGGCGTCGTGGCCCCGCTGCTCTTCGACGGCGTGTGGGAGTACTTCCTGACCGTGGCCCTGCTGCCGGTGCTCGCCATCGGCCTGCCCGCCCTCCACGTCACCGCCCGGCGGGTTCTGGCCGGGCTCGGCACGATGCTCGCCGTCCTCCTCGCGCTCGGAGCGGTGCGCGCGCTCGGCGGGCTGAGCACCGGCGAGACCGTGGTGCTGCTCGGCGCGACCGTCGTGGCCGCGGTCATCACCTGGCTGTGCCTCCGGGTCGCCGGGATGCTCACCGTCACCCTCCTCGTCGCCGCGCTCGCGGTGATCGTCGTGCAGGAGCGGGCCTCGCTGCTCACCGAGCGCACCTTCTACGGCAGCTACCGGGTGCAGGCCGTCGAGGGCCAGCACCGGCTGCTCCACGGCACCACCATCCACGGCACGCAGTTCCTCGACGAGGACCGGGCGCAGACCCCGACGACGTACTACGCCACCGACGGCCCCTTCGGCGACGTCATGGCGACCCTCGCCCCCGACGACCTGGCCGTCGTGGGCCTGGGCGCCGGCGCCATCGCCACCTACGGCTCCGACGTGTCACGGATCCGCTTCTTCGAGATCGACCCCGTCGTCGCGCGGATCGCCGAGGACCCACGGTGGTTCACCTACCTCGGCGACTCCGGCGCCGACGTCGACGTGGTGGTCGGCGACGGCCGGCTCGCGATGGAGCAGGAGCCCGCGGCCTCGTACGACGTCGTCGCGCTCGACGCGTTCAGCTCCGACTCGATCCCCGTGCACATCCTGACCCGCGAGGGCATCGAGGTGTTCCTCGACCGGGTCCGCGACGACGGCGCCCTGGCCATCCACATCAGCAACCGGGTCTTCGACCTGCGGCCGGTGCTGGCCGCGCACGCCCGCGCGCTCGGCCTGCACGCCGTGGTCGGCGTCGGCGGCGAGGGCCCGGGTGCCTCGGTCAGCGAGTGGGTGGTCCTCACCCGCGCTGCGGAGACCGCGGAGGCGCTCGACGCGCAGCAGCGGTGGGAGCAGCTGCCGACCGACCGGACGGTCGAGTGGTCGGACGACTACTCGTCCGTGCTGTCCGTGCTGCGCTGAACCGGGACGACGAGCTCCCACTCGGTGCCCCACGACCCGCTCTCCACGCGGGCCGTGCCCCCGAGGTCCTCCACCCGGCCCCGGATCGAGGAGACGACCCCGAGACGCCCGTCGGCCTCGGCCTCCTCCAGCCGGCCGGGCGCGATGCCGGGACCGTCGTCGCGCACCGAGACGGTGATCGCGTCGGGGGCGGACTGGGCGAGGATCCACGCGGTCGCCTCAGGCCCGACGTGTGCCAGCACGTTGTCCAGGCAGGCGCGCACGGCGGCCACCGTCTCGGTCGCGACGTGCGACTCGACCAGCACCGCGGTGCCCGGCGTGGCGACCTCGACCCGCGCCGGGTGGGCGGTCGCCATCGCCTCCAGGGCGCCGGCCAGGTCGACCCGGTCGCCCGCGCCGGCCGGCACCGTGTCCTGCTGGCGGATGAGCGAGCGCAGGCTGCGCTCCTGCTCCCCCGCCAGCCGCCCGAGCTCGGCCCACTCGCCTCCCGCCGCCGCGCCCCGGCGCTGGGTCATCGCCAGGACCTGGAGCACGCCGTCGTGGACGGCGCGGGCCAGCCGGGTGCGTTCCTCGGCGGCCGCGGCGGCGTGCTCCGCGGCGTCGCGCTCGCGCGCCATCCGCTGGAGCGACTCGCACAGGTAGCCGACGACCGGTCCACCGATGAGCACGAGGAAGACGTTGCCGTAGTTGCCCTGGTCGAGCTCGGAGCGGGGCACCACGTCGAAGAGCGCGATCGCGGCGGCCGCGGCCAGCCCGCCGCGCCAGTGCCAGTGGATCGCCCACGCCAGCAGCGCACCCATCACCCAGAAGCCGGGGATGGTCGCGTTGAAGCCCTCGGACTTCACCCAGGGCGTCGCCGCCATGGCGGCCAGGGTGATCGCGAGGTCGGCGACCAGCAGCAGCGACGTACGCCGGGCGCGGTCCTGGTAGAGCCAGATGGCGAGGACCGTCCAGACGGCCAGCGCCACGACGATCGCCAGCCCGGCGGTCGGGTGCTCGAAGTTGTCGCGACGGTAGGCGTTGAGCCCGACCATGTTGACGGTCACCACGACGCGGACGATCGCCAGCGCCGAGTGGAGCCGGTCCTCCACGGCGAGCGCCGAGTCGGCGCGGGGCGTCGGCGCGCGGGACGCCGGCAACGCGCTCAGGACGCCTTCTGCTCCGGCCCGTCGCCGGCCTTCTCCCGGGCCGCCTGCTCGGCGGCGGCCTGCCTGGCCTTCTCCTTGGCCTCGTCCCGGGCCTCCTTGTCGAGCTCCTTGGCCTTGCTGGCGTAGAGGTCGACGTACTCCTGGCCGGAGAGGCGCATGATCTCGTACATGATCTCGTCGGTGATCGAGCGCAGGATGTAGCGGTCGTTCTCCATGCCGGCGTAGCGGGAGAAGTCGAGCGGCTTGCCGAAGCGCACCACCGGGCGGGTCCAGGTGCCGTAGACCTTGCCCGTCGGGGCCACCACGTCGGTGCCGACCACCGCGCACGGGATCACCGGGGCGCCGGTCTCCAGCGCCAGCCGGGCGACGCCGGTCTTGCCGCGGTAGAGGCGGCCGTCGTGGGAGCGGGTGCCCTCGGGGTAGATGCCGAACAGGTCACCCTCGGCGAGGATCTTCATCGCCGACTTCATCGCGCCCTCGGCGGCGTTGGCGCCCGAGCGGTCGATCGGCACCTGGCCGGCACCGGTGAAGAACTTCTTCTGGAACCAGCCCTTGATGCCCGGGGTGGTGAAGTACTCGGCCTTGGCGACGAAGGTGACCCGCCGGGTGAGCGTCAGCGGCATGAACAGCCAGTCGGCGTACGACAGGTGGTTGCTCGCCAGGATCGCGGGACCCTCCTCCGGCACGTGGTCCACGCCGTAGGCCTTGGGCCGGAAGACGAGTCGCAGCACGGGCCCGAGGGCGATCCACTTCAGGAACCAATAGAGCACGCCGCCGAGCCTATCCCTGCTCTCGGGTGACCCGGTCGATGAACTCCGCCGACTCCGCGAAGATGCGCGGGGCGTCGTGGTCGAGCGTGGCCACGTGGTAGCTGTCCTCCAGCACGCGCTCCTCGAAGTCCTTCGACGACAGACCGGCGTGGAGCGCACGCGAGCTCGAGATGTCGGCGACGTGGTCGTCCTTGGAGCGGAAGGACAGCACCGGGATGGTGATCTTCGGCAGGTCGTGACGCAGCTGCGCCCAGCCGACCGACATCTCGTAGGCCGCCTTCAGCGGCATGACGGGGTAGGCGATCTCGTCCATGCCCGGCTTCTTGATGTCGTTGCGGATGCCCGGGAAGGCCGGTACGAACCGCTTGAGCACCGGCAGCAGCACGGCGTCCTTGCGCAGCGTGTCGATGGCCACGTTGACGATGACGACGCCCGCCAGCTGCTCGCCCCGGTCCGCGGCGAGGCGCAGCGAGAGCGCACCTCCCATGGACAGGCCGACGGCCACGACCGCGTCGTTCTCGGCCGCGAGCTTGTCGAAGGCACCCTCGACGGTGGCCACCCAGTCCGACCAGGTGACCCGATTCATGTCCTGCCAGCGCGTGCCGTGACCCGGCAGCAGCGGCATCTCCACGGCGTAGCCGCGGGCGGCGAGGTCCTCGGCCCACGGCCGCATCGACGCGCAGCTGCCGGTGAACCCGTGCTGGACGAGCACGCCAACGCGACGGCCGTCGGTGAGCTCCGGCTTCGCCGCCGTGGACATGGGGGCGACGAGGGCGGGGTCCATGGGCGCGGCCGCGGCGCCGCGGAAGGGGATCTTCACGGCGGTCAGTCTGCCGCATGCAACCGCGCCGCGGGTACCGTGATCGCGTGACGACTCCAGGCGACGAGGGCCGCACCGAGCTGGCGTGGCGCGAGATCGTGGAGAACTACGGCGAGCGCCCGGTGCTGCCCGACGAGACGCCCGGCCGCGCCGGTGAGGACAGCGGGCGCGGCGCGGGTGAGGCCGCGGTCGGCAGCACCCCGACGACGTACGACGAGCACCCCGACGAGCACCCCGACGAACACCCCGACGACGAGCCGGAGGACCGCGACGAGCTCCCCGCCGTCGACCGCTTCCAGCCACCGGCGGCGCCGCCGTTCCCCCGCCCCCGGACGTGGCAGCGCGGGCTCGCCTGGGCGGGCCTCTTCGTCGCCCCCGTGCTGGCCCTGGTGGTCGGCCTCTTCTCCTTCGGCCTGCCGGGCCTCGTCGGCTGGGCGCTGGTGGCCTGGTTCGTCGGCGGCTTCCTCTACCTCGTGCGCGAGATGCCGCGCTCGCCCCGCGACCCGTGGGACGACGGCTCCCGCATCTGACCAGCAGCTCTGGATAGGGTCGTGCAGTGGGATCGAGCGAGACGGTCGAGGTCACCGGCCACCTGATGGACAGCGGCATCCTGTCGCGGATCCTCGACGACATCCGCGACTACGGCGGTGACTACGTCATCGAGCAGTTCGACGTGGGCCACGAGGCCAACGACCCCAGCAGCGCCCGCATCACCGTCGAGGCCGAGGACGAGGAGTCCCTCCAGCGGCTGCTGATGCGGCTGCAGACCCGCGGGGTCAACCAGATCGACCCCGGCGAGGCGGTCGTCGGCGTGGCCGAGCGCGACGGGGTGCTGCCCGACGGCTTCTACTCCACGACCAACCTCGAGACGCGCATCCGCATCGACGGCGCCTGGTACGACGTCGAGAACCCCGAGATGGACTGCGGTCTCGTCGTCCTGGAGTCACCCGCAGGCCTGCGGGTGCGCACCGTGCCCATGTCGGACGTGCAGGTCGGGATGCGGATCGTCATCGGCGCTGCCGGGATCCAGGTCTCCGTGCCCGACCCCGACAGCGGCTCGGACACCTACGGCCAGCTCGTCGGCGACACGCCGTACGACAAGCCGCAGGCCGTGCTGGTGCGCCAGGTCGCCGACGAGATGCGACGCACCCGCGCCGAGGGCAGGAAGCTGCTGTGGGTCGCCGGTCCGGGCGTCGTGCACACCGGCGCGGTGCCGGCCCTGGTCGCGCTGATCGGCGCCGGGTTCGTCGACACCCTCTTCGCGGGCAACGCGCTGGCGACCCACGACATCGAGTCGTCCCTCTACGGCACCAGCCTCGGTGTCGACCTGTCCGTCACCCAGGGTGTCGAGCACGGCCACGAGCACCACGTCCGCGCCCTCAACACCGTCCGCAAGGCCGGCTCGATCGCCCAGGCGGTCGCCGACGGGGTGGTGACCAGCGGGATCATGCACGCGCTCGTCACGCACCGGAAGCACTACGTGCTCGTCGGCTCCGTGCGGGACGACGGCCCGCTCCCCGACGTCCACACCGACGTGATCGAGGGCCAGCGCGCGATGCGGGCCGAGATCGCCGACGTCGGCTACTGCCTGATGATGGCGACCCAGCTGCACTCCGTGGCGACCGGCAACATCCTGCCGGCGACGGTGCCGCTCGTGTGCGTCGACATCAACCCGTCCACCGTGACCAAGCTGGCCGACCGCGGCTCCAACCGGGGCCGCGGCATCGTGACCGACGTCGGCCTCTTCCTCGAGCAGCTGGCGCTCGAGCTGGTGCCGGACTACCGCCGGGGCTGACCGGCCAGCAGGGCGGCACCGACCATCCCGGAGCCGGGCCCGAGCCGGCCGGCGACGAGGTCGGGCACGATCCGGTGGGCAGCGCCGACGAGCGTGCGCTGCAGGGCCGCCCGCGCCGGTTCGAGCAGCCGGTCTCCCGCCGCTGACACGCCGCCGCCGACCACGACGAGCGCCGGGTCGAGCGCGGCGACGAGGTTGGCGGTGCCCACCCCGAGCCAGTCCCCCACGGAGGCGAAGGCGCGGCGGGCGACCAGGTCGCCCTGCTCGGCGGCCGCGGTGACCATCGGCCCCGTGACCCGGTCGAGGTTGCCGTCGCTCATCTCCTGGAGCACCGAGGGCTGCTCGGCCATCAGGGCACGCGCGGTGCGGACGAGGGCGTTCCCGGAGGAGTACTGCTCCCAGCACCCGCTGCGGCCGCACTCGCAGGCCCGGCCGTCCGGCACCACCTGCATGTGCCCGAACTCCCCGGCCATGCCGTTGGCTCCTCGCAGCACGACGCCGTCGAGGAGCACCGCGCCACCGATGCCGGTGCCCATGGTGATCATCAGGGCCGAGGACGCGCCGCGGGCCGCGCCGTGGTGCGCCTCGGCCCGCGCGGCGCAGTTGGCGTCGTTGTCGAGCGCGACCCGGCAGCCGAGGCGGGCCTCCAGCAGGTCGCGCAGCGGCTCGTCCTGCCACGGGAGGTGCGGCGCGAACCTGACCCGCTCCCCCGCCGAGTCGACGAAGCCGGCCGCGGCCACGCCGACCGCCTCCAGCGGTCGGCCGTCGGCCGCCTCGAGGACCGCCTCGACGAGCGCGTCCTCGACGTGGCTGGTCACCACCCGCCGGCCCGGCGTGGTGCGCAGTGCCGTCCGGGAGACCGTGCCGTCCGGCTCGACCACGCCGGCCAGGACCTTGGTGCCGCCGATGTCGACGCCGACCACGACGCCGGTCACGGCCGGCTCACTCGTCCTCGGGCCAGTCGTCGGCGAGGTCGATGTGCTCCACCCCGCCCTGGTCCTCCGCTCGCGGAACCGGCGAGGCCATCACCGCAGCCACCGCCTGCGCGAGCGAGGCGGCCGCGGCCGTCAGGTGCGTGCGGACCTCGGGACTCAGGTGCCGCACGGCGTGCACCGTGCGGCAGATCGGGCACACGGTGCACTCGGTGGAGCCGGTGGCGAGGTGCTCGTTGAGGTCGTGGGCCGACGCGGCAGCGTGGGCGGCCAGGTCCGAGAGACCCTCGGAGGCGTCGCCCGCCTGGTCGCGCGCCCACCCCGCCAGCGCGCCGAACAGCTTCGCGGCCTCGTCGGCCAGCGAGCCGACCTCGTGGCCCGGGGCGTGGGCGTCACCCGCGTCGCTCACGTGCTCTCCTGTGGGGTCGGGCCGGGGGTCGGGCCGGGGGTGGGTCCGGGATCGGAGGTCGGCTCGGTGAACCTGACCTGCAGCTCTCCCTCGCGCACGCGGGCGCCCGACACGCGGTGCCGCGCCAGCCCGGAGGGCAGCGTCAGGAGACGACGATACGACGCGACCGACACGACGAGCTCGTCGCCCTTGCGCGCGAGACGCACCTCGTCCTGGACGGCGAGGGGCAGCGGGAACGACAGGACGCGGCCGCTGGGCACCGAGCGCACCCGCAGCCCGGCCCGGCCCTCACCGGCGGCCAGCGGGTCGCTGCCGTCGTACACCGTGCGGGCGAGGTCGAGCAGCTCCTCGCGCCCGACCGGCTCGGCGTCGCGGTAGACCGAGTGGCGCAGGTCGAGGCCGGCGAAGGAGTCGGCGGCGTCGGCGAGGACCCGGCGCTGCGCCTCCACCCACGTCGCGCGCCACGCGTCGGCGCCACCCTCGGGGAAGACGCGGTTCACGACCGCGCTGTCGACGGTGTAGCCGAAGAGGGTGAGGAACGTGTAGGCCCGCCGTGCCTCGGCGAGCACCACCGACTCCGGCGTCAGCACGAGGCGGACGGAAGTCTCCGGCCCGGTCAGCACGGCTCGCACGTCGTCGAGCTCGGCGTGCAGCCGCTCGATCGCGTCGAACACCGAGTCCTCCGGCATGGGGACACCCGCCGCGCGGGTCAGCACCGGCTTGAGCGCCCTGACCACCCGTCGCTCGACGGGGAGCACGCGCGTCATGTACCACCCGAGCGCCTCGGGCAGGGCGAGGAGCCGCAGCGTCTCGGCCGTGGGCGCGCAGTCGACCACCAGCACGTCCCACTCCCCCGAGCGCGCCTGCGCCCGGACCTCGAGCAGGGCCAGCACCTCCTCCGCGCCCGGGATGACCGTCAGCTCCTCCGCCGCGACCGGGTCCACACCTGCCACGTCGAGCACGCTGAGCAGGTAGCCCTGGATGTCGCGCCACGAGCGCTCGAAGCGCTCCTGCGCGTCGACGTGCTGGAGCCAGAGGTTCTCCGCCACCTCGCGGGGCTCCGCGCTCGGCGGCACGTCGAGGGCGTCGGCGAGCGAGTGCGCCGCGTCCGTCGAGAGGACCAGGGTCCGCCGACCGGCAGCAGCGCTGGCGCACGCCGTGGCGGCGGCGAGCGTGGACTTGCCGACACCGCCCTTGCCGGTGAAGAGGAGGATCCGCATCCCGGACCCGGGCGTCAGAGCGACTCGACGCGCTTCTTGAGGCCCTTCAGCGCGGTGTCGATGAGGATCTTCTCGCCCTTGCGCTTGAGCATGCCGATGAGCGGGATGCTCACGTCGAGCGCCAGCCGGTAGGTGACCTCGGTGCTGCCGTTGCCGAGGTCCTCGAGGGTGTACGCGCCGTCGAGCGCCTTCAGCATGTTGCCCTCCACGAGGGTCCAGGTGACCTCGCGGTCGCCGTCCCAGTCGTAGGCCAGGGTGTACTGGTCCTTGATGGGCGAGACGTCAAGGGCGAAGTAGACCTGCTCGGCCCGGTCGCCGGTCCCCGGGGCGGTGACCTCGGCGGTCTGCACACCCTTGGCCCACTCGGGGTAGGACTCGAAGTCGGCGATGACGGCCATGACGTCGGCCGGCGGGGCGTCGACGACGATCGACGATGAGGTCTGTTCGGCCATGGCCGGAGCCTAGCCCACCCTCGACCGCCGACACCGGGCGTGTTCGGGCCCGACGCGCGGAGTAACCTGCGCACGCACTGACCACTTCCCAGGAGGTTCCACCGTGCGTGAGTTCGCCACGCCCCTCTCCACCGTCATCCCCACGACCGGGAACCTCACCGACGACGTGGTCACCAACGCACGCGAGGCCGGCGACACCGCGGTCTTCAGCCGCCGCACGGATGACGGCTGGGTCGACGTCACCGCCGCCCAGTTCCAAGACGAGGTCCGCGCGGTCGCCAAGGGGCTGATCGCCGCCGGCGTCGAGGCCGGCGACCGGGTCGCCCTGCTCTCCAAGACCCGCTACGAGTGGACGCTGTTCGACTACGCCATCTGGTTCGCCGGCGCGGTCACGGTGCCGATCTACGAGACCTCCTCCGCCGAGCAGATCGGCTGGATCCTCGCCGACTCCGGAGCGCGCGCCGTCGTGGCCGAGGGCCCCGACCACCTCGCGCGCGTGCGCGAGGCCCGCCAGTCCGGCGACCTCGCCGAGCTCCAGCACGTCTGGTCCATCCAGGACAACGCCGTCGACGTGCTCGACCGCCTCGGCTCGGACATCTCCGACGAGGTCCTGGAGCAGCGGCGTACGACGGCCACGCCGCTCGACCTCGCCACGCTGATCTACACCAGCGGCACGACCGGCAAGCCCAAGGGCTGCATGCTCACCCACGGCAACTTCATGTTCGAGCTCGGGGTCGCGGTCGACGAGCTGCACGAGCTGTTCGACAAGCCGGGCGCCTCCACGCTCCTCTTCCTGCCGCTGGCCCACGTCTTCGCCCGCATCATCCAGGTCGGCTGCGTGAAGAGCCGCGCCCGGATGGGCCACAGCGCCGACATCAAGAACCTCGTCGCCGACCTGGGCGAGTTCCAGCCGACCTTCATCCTCGCGGTGCCCCGCGTCTTCGAGAAGGTCTTCAACACCGCCTCCCAGCGGGCCACCGCGGACGGCCGCGGCAAGATCTTCGACCGTGCCGCCGACGTGGCGATCGCCTACTCCCGCGCGCTCGACGCGAAGAAGGTGCCGGTGCGCCTGCGCGCCCAGCACGCCCTGTTCGACCGGCTCGTGTACGGCAAGCTCCGCCAGGCCCTCGGCGGCCACTGCACGTACGCCATCTCCGGCGGCGCGCCGCTCGGGGACCGGCTCGGCCACTTCTACCGTGGCATCGGCCTGGTCGTGCTCGAGGGCTACGGGCTCACCGAGACCACGGCCGCGCTCTCGGCCAACCTGCCCGACGCCACGAAGATCGGGACCGTGGGGCGTCCGCTGCCCGGCACCAGCGTGCGCGTCGCGGACGACGGCGAGCTGCTCTTCAAGGGCGGCCAGGTCTTCGTCGGCTACTGGGGCAACGAGGCCGCGACCGAGGAGGCACTCGGGCGCGAGGGCTGGTTCCACACCGGCGACGTCGGCGAGGTCGACGAGGAGGGCTTCGTCCGGATCACCGGACGCAAGAAGGAGATCCTGGTGACCGCCGGGGGCAAGAACGTCGCACCCGCCGTCCTCGAGGACCGGCTGCGCGCGCACGCCCTGGTCGACCAGTGCCTGGTCGTCGGCGACGGCCAGCCCTTCATCGGCGCCCTCGTCACCATCGACCGCGAGACCTTCCCGGCCTGGGCGGAGCAGCACGGCAAGACCGGAGAGGTCGCCGACCTGGTCGACGACCCCGACCTCGTCGCCGCCGTCCAGGAAGCGGTGGACGACGCCAACAAGGCCGTCTCCAAGGCCGAGTCGATCCGCAAGTTCACGATCCTGCCCGGCGAGTGGAGCGAGGAGGGCGGTCAGCTGACCCCCAGCCTCAAGCTCAAGCGCAACGTCGTGGTGCGCGAGGCCCGCTCCGAGATCGAGGCGCTCTACCTCTCCTGAGGCTCTCCCCCGGGTTCTCCGGGGGACTCCCCGCCCGCGGGCTAGACCATGACTACGACGGACTAGTCACATCGGACTACCCGAGGGCCACCTTCGGGTGGTTTGTCAGGCTTAGCCCCCGACAGCGCTTGCGCGCCCCTATGTTCATCGATGCACGAGAGGACGTCGGGGCCCTTCGTGGACTGAAGACGGTGGCACAGCACCATCAACGGTCGGTTGACCTTCCCGGCACGTTGCTGAGCGATCCACGCTCGTGGATCCCTGACACCGAAGGAATGCCTGATGGCGCGTCGTTCCGTACTCCTCGCCCTGGCCATCGTCACGGCCCTCGTCGGCACCCTGCTGATCGTCATGTACGTCCAGGGCATCGACAACCGGGCCACCGAGGGCCAGGAGCTGGTCGAGGTCCTGGTGGCCAAGGACATCGTCAACGCCGGCGAGGCCGTCTCGGCCGCGGAAGAGGCCGGCAAGTTCGAGAAGAAGGAGATCCGCCGCGACGACCTCGTCCCGGGCGCCCTCTCCTCCTCCACCAGCGTCACCGGCCTGGTGGCCACCGGCAACATCTACCCGGGCGAGCAGCTGATCGCGGACAAGTTCGGCAACGTCGGCGACGCCGAGACGCTGGTCATCCCCGACGACATGCTCGCCATGTCCGTCGAGCTGACCGACCCCGAGCGCGTGGCCGGCTTCGTCAACCCGGGCTCCGAGGTCGCCGTGTTCGTCACGGTCAGCGACCCGAAGTCGTACACCCGGGTCCTCCTGACCCGCGTCACCGTCATCGGTGTCGGCACCACGACCACCACGTCGCGGACCACCACCGACGAGTCCGGTGCGCAGACGATCGAGGAGGTCCCGAAGACCATCCTGACGCTGGCGCTGACGCAGAAGGAGAGCGAGAAGCTCATCTGGGCCGACCGCTTCGGTGACCTGAACTTCGCCCTCCTCAGCGACAAGACCAAGGTGGTCGACCAGAAGGGTGTCGACGCCCCGATCGTCCTGCCCGGTCTCCCCGCCGCCGCCGTGAGCTGACCATGACTGCCATTCTCGAGCCCGACGCCGCCAACCGCGCGGTCCTGCAGGCGATGCTGCACGGATCGACCGGCCTGCCCAGCGCCGAGGCACTCTCGGAGCACATCCAGTCCCAGCCCGCCGAGTTCGCCGTGGTGATCGGTCCCAGCATCACGACGGACGAGGCAGCCTCCTTCGCCCAGTGGGCGCGGGTCAACCGCCCCGACCTCGGTGTCATCCTGCTGCGTGACACCGTGGACGCCGGCACGCTGTCGCTCGCCCTGCGCAGCGGCATGCGTGAGGTCGTGCAGAGCAAGGACCTGGCCGGCATCACCACCGCCGTCCAGCGTGCCCGCTCGGTCGCCAGCGCCATCGGCCAGACCATGATGGGCGAGGTCCAGGCGGCCGCCGAGGAGGCCAAGGCACGCCTGGTCGCCGAGGCGGAGGCCCAGCGCGCCGCCGAGGAGGCCCCGCAGGGCAAGCTCTTCACGGTCTTCTCCACCAAGGGCGGCGTCGGCAAGAGCCTCGTCGCGGTCAACACGGCCGTCGCGCTGTCGCAGCGCGGCCACCGCGTGTGCCTGGTCGACCTCGACGTCAACAGCGGCGACGTGGCGATCATGCTCCAGCTCTCGCCCACCCGGAACGTCAACGACCTGGTCAGCTTCCGCGGCGAGATCGACGAGGGCGCCATCGAGTCGCTGCTGACCAAGCACTCCGACACGATGTCCGTCATCGCCGCCCCGGTCACCCTCGACTCCCCCGACCAGGCGTCGGCCGAGGAGATCGGCCGCCTGCTCGACGGCCTCAAGGCGATGTTCGAGTTCATCGTCGTCGACACCTCCGGCGTGTTCGACGACCAGGCGCTGGCCGCGCTCGACCGCTCGGCCACCATCATCCTGGTCGGCACGCTGGACATCCCGGCGCTCAAGGGCGTGAAGCTGGCGACCAGCACCCTCGACCTGCTCAACTTCCCGCGCGACTCCTGGAGCTTCGTCCTCAACCGGGCCGACGCCAAGGTCGGGCTCACCCAGCCGGAGTTCGAGTCCACGCTGGGACTGAAGGCCGACGCGACCCTCGTGTCCAGCCGCGAGGTCCTGGCAGCGGTCAACCGCGGCGAGGCGCTGGTCAGCGCCTTCCCCGCCAACGCCAACAGCAAGGCACTCACCACCTTCGCGACCACCCTGGCCAAGGCGCACGCCGAGGACCCCGCGGTCGCTCCCGCCGGTCGCAAGGCCGGCCGTCTCCGCATGAGGAAGGGCTGACATGAGTCTCACCGACCGTCTCGCTGCCGCGTCGCGCAACCGCACCGGCGAGAACCCGGCCGGCGCGCACGCCGGCACGCCCGCGGGTGCCCCCGCGGGCGGAGCCACCACCAGCACCACGCCGGCGAAGGCCTCCGAGTCCACCGAGGCCGGCCGCCGGCGCGCGGCCGCGCGCGCCACGGGCAACGACCCCTACAAGGACCTCAAGAAGATCGTCCACGCCCGCCTGGTCAGCACGCTCGGGCCGACGCTGTACGACGCCCACCTGACGCAGTCCGACCTCGAGCAGCAGGTGCGCCTGGCCCTGCAGACCACGCTCTCCGAGGTCGACATGCCCATGTCGTCGGCCGACAAGTCCCGCATCTCCCAGGAGATCGCCGACGACATCCTCGGCTACGGCCCGCTCGAGCCGCTGCTGCGCGACGCGGACCTCTCCGAGGTCATGGTCAACACCTTCGAGGACATCTACGTCGAGCGCAGCGGCAAGCTGGTCAAGGTCGACGCCACGTTCGCCGACGAGGCCCACCTGCGACGCACGATCGACAAGATCGTCAGCAAGATCGGCCGTCGCGTCGACGAGACCAGCCCGATGGTGGACGCCCGCCTCCCCGACGGCAGCCGTGTCAACGCGATCATCCCGCCCCTGGCCCTCGACGGCTCCAAGCTCACCATCCGCAAGTTCTCCGAGGACCCCTACACGGTCGACGACCTGATCGGCTTCGGCACGCTGAGCCGCGCCTCGGCCGACCTGCTCGAGGCCTGTGTCCGCGGTCGCCTCAACATCCTGGTCTCCGGTGGTACCGGTGCCGGCAAGACGACCACCCTCAACGTGCTGTCGTCCTTCATCCCCGACGACGAGCGCATCGTCACCATCGAGGACGCCGCCGAGCTCCGGCTCGTCCAGGACCACGTCCTGCGGCTCGAGTCGCGCCCGCCCAACATCGAGGGCAAGGGTGCGGTCACCATCCGCGACCTGGTGAAGAACTCCCTCCGCATGCGCCCCGACCGCGTCGTCGTCGGTGAGATCCGTGACGCCGCGGCCCTCGACATGCTGCAGGCGATGAACACCGGTCACGACGGCTCGATCTCGACGCTGCACGCCAACACGCCGCGTGACGCCCTCTCCCGTCTGGAGACCATGGTGCTCATGGCCGGCATGGACCTCCCGGTCCGCGCCATCCGCGAGCAGGTGGCCAGCGCCGTCGACCTGATCATCCAGCAGACCCGACTCAAGGACGGCACGCGTCGCATCACCGCGATCACCGAGATCGTGGGCATGGAGGGCGACATCATCACGACCCAGGACGTGTTCCTCTTCGACTACGCCGCCGGCATGAACGAGCAGGGCAAGTTCAAGGGCGGCCTGGAGTCGACCGGACTGCGCCCGCGCTTCCTGGAGCGGCTCGCCGACCACGGCGTGCACCTCAACCCGGCCGTGTTCACCGTGGGCGGCGCCCGATGAGGACCGCCTCGCGCTGGCTCGCCGGCGCGCTCGCCACCTCGGCGCTCGCGCTGTCGGCCGGCGCCCCGGCGTTCGCCGAGGACGAGATCAGCATCGACCACGTCGCCACCGACCGGGGCACGGTCAGCCTGCTCCTGTCGACCGACGGACTGCCGGACGGCAGCACGGTCGACCCGTCCCAGGTCTTCATCGAGCTCAACGGCTCGTCGGTGGAGTCCTCGGCCAAGCTCGTCGACGCCGGCGACATCGACCGCTCGACGGTGATCGTCCTCGACGCCAGCAACAGCATGAAGGGGCAGGGCAAGTTCGACGCGGCCACCACCGCGATCAACGCCTTCCTCGACAGCGCCCCGGAGGACGTCGCGATCGGTCTGGTGGCGTTCGCCGGCAAGGTCACCACGACCGTCTCCCCCACCATCGACCACGACGACGTGCGCCAGGCTCTGGCCGGCGTGACGCTGGCCAAGGGCACGAGCGTGTACGACGGCATCGTCGAGGGCGTGAAGCTGCTCGACGCCGACGGCTCGCGCAACCTGCTCGTCCTCTCCGACGGCGCCGACACCGGCAGCGACATGACGCTGGAGGTCGCCACCGCCGACGCCCAGGAGGCCGGAGTCGTCGTCGACGTGGTGTCCCTCGTGCAGGGCGCCAAGTCCGACGAGCTGGCCACCGTGGCCACCGACACCAACGGCTCGGTCATCCCGGCCGACCCCGCGGCGCTGACCTCGGTCTTCAACGAGCGCGCCGCGGCCCTGTCGCAGCAGCTGCTGGTGACCTTCGAGGCGCCGTACGCCAGCGGCGAGGACGCCAACATCGACGTCGTCGTCGAGTCCGGCGGGACGCAGTACCACGACACTGCCTTCGCCACCCTCGGTCCCGGCTTCGCCGTCCCCGACGTGGTCGACTCGGGCAAGGCGCTCATCGGCAACACCGGCATGCTGCTGGGCGCCGGTGCCCTCGCGATCGGGCTCTTCGGCCTGCTCGCCACCGCGATGATCAGCGCCGGCGACAACCGGCCCCAGTCGGTGAAGCAGCTGGAGGCGTACTTCAACGGCACGCCGGCAGCGATCAAGGGCAAGAAGCGCCAGGCCAGCCCGTCCGACCTCAAGGGCTCGGCGGTTTCCGTGGCGAACAAGTTCGTCAGCGAGGACCTCGAGACCAAGATCTCGCAGCGCCTCTCGGGCGCCGGCTCCGCGCTGACCGCCTCCGAGTGGGTGCTGCTGCACACCGGCATCGCCTTCGGCGGTGGACTCGTCGGGCTCGTCATGGGCGGGATCCCACTCAGCATCCTGGGCCTGCTCCTGGGCATCGTGCTGCCGTGGGTCTACCTCAAGTTCCGCCACGGCCGACGCCTCAGCGCCTTCAACGGGCAGCTGGCGCAGACCCTCGGCCTGATGGCCGGCGGTCTCCAGGCCGGTCTGTCGCTGCCGCAGGCGGTCGACACCGTGGTGCGCGAGGGGCACGAGCCGATGGCCGGCGAGCTGCGCCGAGCCCTCGTCGAGCAGCGGCTCGGCGTCGACATCACCGACGCGCTGGACGGCGTCGGCGAGCGGATGGAGAGCGACGACTTCTCGTGGGTCGTCATGGCGATCCGCATCCAGCGCGAGGTCGGCGGCAACCTCGCCGAGATCCTGCACACGGTGGCCGACACCCTGCGCGAGCGGGAGTACCTCCGCCGCCAGGTGAAGGCGCTCAGCGCAGAGGGCCGGCTTTCGGGTTACATTCTGACCGGCCTGCCCCCACTGATCTTCTTCTACATGACCTTCGCGAACCCGGACTACGTGGCACTGCTCTACACCACCCTGCCCGGCTACATCATCCTGGGCGTCGCCCTGTTCCTGCTGGGCCTGGGATCGTTCGCGATGGCCAAGCTCGCCACGGTGGAGGTCTGAGATGATCCTGTACATCGGAGCCGGGCTCGTCTTCCTGGCCCTCGTGCTGGCGATGTCGATGATCGGCGTGGTCAGCAAGGAACGCCGCGGCGTGGCGCGCTCGATGGCGGCCATCCAGGCCATGAGCACGAGCACGCCCGACATGCTCAAGACCGAGCTCGAGCGCCCGTTCGCCGAGCGCGTGCTCGGCCCGCTGGGCGACCAGCTCGTCGGCACCGGGCGCAAGCTCGTCCGCGCCGACACGGCCTCGAAGCTCGAGTACCGCCTCAACGTCGCCGGCAACCCGCCCGGCTGGGACGCCAACCGGCTCATCGGCCTCAAGGTGCTCGGCCTCGCCGTCTTCGGCGGCATCGGGTTCCTCTACATCGCCGGCATGGACTGGCCCTTCATCCGGGTGGTCATCGGCACCGCCGCCGTCGCCGCCTTCGGCTACGTGCTGCCCAACGTGCTGCTCTACAACGCCGGGCAGAAGCGCGAGAAGCTGATGCGCAACGCGCTGCCCGACGCGCTCGACCTGCTGACGGTCTCGGTCGAGGCCGGACTCGGGTTCGACGCCGCCGTCGACCGCGTGGCCCGCAACACCGACGGCCCCCTCGCCGCCGAGTTCGCGCGCCTGCTCCAAGAGATGAACATCGGCGTGGGCCGGACCGACGCCATGCGCGCCATGGCCGAGCGCACCTCGCTCGACGACCTGAAGTCCTTCTGCCTCGCCATGGTGCAGGCCGACAGCCTCGGCATCCCGATCGGTCGCGTGCTGCGCATCCAGAGCGGTGAGATGCGCACCAAGCGCCGTCAGCGCGCCGAGGAGAAGGCCCAGCAGGTGCCGGTCCGGATGATGATCCCGCTGGTGCTGTTCATCCTCCCGTGCCTCTTCCTCGTGATCATGGGGCCGGCGGCGATCCAGATCGCCCAGACGTTCGGGAACCAGTGAGCCGATGCGCCTGACCAATCGGGTGGACAGGACAGGCACTCGGGGCGGCCTGCCGTACACCTGGCGGGTCACCACCGCGGTCCGGGTCTTCGCGCTCGCCCTGGCGGCGGGGATCGTGTTCTCCGACGACCGGGCCGGGGTCTCGGGCCCCCTCCTGGCGGCCCTGGTCCTGATCGCGTGCGCCGGTGCCGTGCTGGACTGGACCCCCGAGTCCACCCGCACCTCGTGGACGGCCGCCGCGGAGATGCTGCTGGCGGCCCTGATGCTCGCGAGTGCCGACGCGTCCGCCGGCCTCTATGCCTACCTGGCCGCACCACCGGTCGTGACGGGCGTGCGCCACGGCTTCGTCACCACCGTCAACGTGGCCTTCGTGGGCGCGATCGGCGTGCTGGCGGCCGCTGCCTCCGGCACCGACCCGCGCCCCGAGCTCGTCGCTGCCGGCCCCTGGGTCCTCAGCGGCCTCGGCGCCGGCCTGCTCACCAGCTGGCAGTCGCGGTCCGTGCGCGACCAGGTGGACCGCCGGGCGCCCTACCAGGCCGCCCACCAGCTGATGGAGCAGCTGCACGGCCTCGCCCGGCGCGGCGACATCGGCCTGGACAGCGCCCAGCTCGCCGCCGACCTCGAGGCCGACCTCCGGCGCAAGACGGGGGCCGTCGCGTCGGCAGTGTTCACCTGCTCGCCCGAGGGCGAGCCCGTGATGCTCTCCAGCTACGGCGACGGCGCACCGCTCGCCGCGGAGATCGGCGCCGCCCCCGAGCACCGCTCGCCCGGGGTGCGGGTGCTGACCGTCCAGGGCACCGACGGCGTCCTCGGCTACCTCGTGCTCGGCGGCGTGCTGCGCTGGAACGACGAGATCGCCGAGCAGGCCGTCCAGGTGACCGACAACTTCGCCCTGCGCATCGACACCGCCGAGCTCTTCGACGAGGTGCGCCGGATGGCGACGTCGGAGGAGCGCAACCGGCTCGCCCGGGAGATGCACGACGGCGTCGCACAGGAGATCGTCGCGCTCGGCTACGTCGTCGACGAGATCGAGTCCGTGTCCGACGACACCCGCACCCGGGAGCTGGCCGCGTCGCTGCGCGACGAGATCAGCCGCGTCGTGAGCGAGCTGCGCTACTCCATCTACGACCTGCGCCACCAGGTGACCGAGCACCGGCTCTCCGGCGCGCTCGCCGAGTACGTCCGCGAGCTGAGCACCGGCACCGACATGCGCGTCCACCTCACCTTCGACGAGTCCGGGCCCGAGCTGTCCGCCCGCACCGAGACCGAGCTGCTGCGCATCGCCCAGGAGGCGATCGGCAACGTGCGACGTCACTCCCAGGCCAAGAACGTCTGGGTCGCCTTCGCCACCGACGGCTTCCTCATCGACCTCCAGATCGAGGACGACGGCGTCGGCCAGGCCGGCCCGCGGGACCGCCACTGGGGCCTGCAGACCATGTCCGAGCGGGCCCGTGGCATCGGCGCCACCCTGACCGTGCGGGAGCGCCCAGGCGGCGGCACCCGCGTGCACCTACGAACCCATGACTCCACCACCGCCCGAGAGGGGAGCGCTCACCCATGAGCACCACCGTGATGCTGGTCGACGACCACGAGCTGATCCGACAGGGGCTGGCCAAGGCCTTCGAGCGCGACGAGGAGATGGAGATCGTCGGCCAGGCCGGCAGCGTCAACGAGGCGCTGGCGACCTACCGCGACCTCACGCCCGACGTCGTCGTGACGGACCTCCAGCTCCCCGACGGCCTCGGCCTCGAGATCGTCCGCGCCGTGCGGAGCGAGAACGACTCGGTCGGCCTCGTCGTGCTGACGATGCACGCCGGCGACGACCAGATCTTCGCCGCGATGGAGGCCGGTGCGTCCGCCTTCGTGGGCAAGGACAGCAAGGCGTCCGAGGTGGTGAGCGCCGCCAAGCACGCAGCCGTCGCGCCGCGCACGTTCCTCTGCGCGGGCCTCAGCGCTGCGATGATGCGACGTGCCACCACGCCTGCGGCACCGCGGCTGTCGGGCCGCGAGGAGGAGGTCCTGGTGCTGCTCGCCGAGGGTCTCGGCACCAGCGACATCGCCGGCCGGCTCTACCTCAGCGAGTCGACCGCCAAGACCCACATCACGCACATCTACCAGAAGCTCGGGGCCGCCAACCGCGCCCAGGCGCTGGTCACGGCGATGCGGATGGGCATGCTCGACCACCTCTCGTCGGGCGACCCGTTGCGCTGACGCGTGGACGTGCCACCCGGGGTGTCGTCGAGGGTGGTCACAAGATAGTCACATCGGACTATCCACTCGCGGCCGTTCACCCGATCCGCCGATCGACGAAGTCCAGCAGAGTATTCCTCGACGGGTCCTCGTGGGCTCGGGACTCATCACACACGACTTACAAGGGGAATCACCATGATTGAGAAGCTGCAGTTCATGACGATCATGCTCGTCAACGACCTCAAGGCCAAGCGCGACGAGCGTGGCGCCACCGCCGTCGAGTACGGCCTGATGGTCGCCCTCATCGCGATCGTCATCATCGGCGCCGTCACCCTCCTGGGTGGCAACCTGAAGACCCTCTTCAGCAACATCGCGAACAAGATCTGATCCAAGGATCTCTGCGGTTCGAGAACCGGCGCCGTGGAAGTGCCCACGGCGCCGGTTCCCGCTTTCCACCAGGAGGTGAAAGCCATGTCCCTGCCTCGTCTGTACCTGCGACTCGTCCACCGGGTCCACGATCGTGACGAGCGCGGAGCGACCGCGGTCGAGTACGGCCTGATGGTGGCGATGATCGCCATCGTGATCATCGGCGCGGTGACCCTGTTCGGCAGCTCCGTCGTCCGGCTGTACTCCATCCCCGCCGGCATCTTCAGCCGCGGCTAGGCCGCACCACCCGGGCCCTCGGAGCCCGACCCCAGCTCGCACCACTCACACCAAGGGAGATCACCATGATCGAGAAGCTCCAGCTCATGACGCTCATGCTCGTCAACGACCTCAAGGCCAAGCGCGACGAGCGTGGCGCCACCGCTGTCGAGTACGGCCTGATGGTCGCCCTCATCGCGATCGTCATCATCGGCGCCGTCACCCTCCTGGGTGGCAACCTGAAGGCCCTCTTCAGCGACATCGCCAACCGGATCTGATCACGACCTGATCAGACCTCCGCGGTCGACAGGGCCGGCGCCGTGCTCCACGGCGCCGGCCCTTGCGCGTTCAGCGGCTGGTCCAGCGGCCGAGCGGTCGGCCAGGGCGAGGCGTTGCAGCACGGTGGGGTGCGACCCCCACCACCACTGCGACCAGGCCGGCGGGGTCGGGTCCGCCAGCGACCGCCGCGCCAGCATCAGCTGCATCTCCCTGAAGGCGACCGGGTCACCGGTCGCCTTCAGTGCGTCCACGTCCGCCCGGGTCTCGATCCGACGGCTGATCCCGTTCTCGACGGGGCTCGCAAGCTGGGTGCCCACCGCCAGCAGGGCCATCACGAGCGGCACGACCGACGCCCGACGCATCCGCTCCCCCCCGACCAGGAGGCCGAGCAGTCCCACGCCGAAGGCGGCGCCCAGTGCACCGAGCGTCGTGCCGGTGAGCACGTCGTCGTGGCGGGCGTGCGCCAGCTCGTGGGCCACGACCGACAGGACCTGGTCCTCGGGCAGCGACTCGACGAGCGTGTCGTAGAGGACCACCCGGCGCGTCCCCGACCAGCCCGACACGTAGGCGTTCAGCGTCGTGGTGCGGCGCGAGGCGTCCGCCACCAGGACGTCGTCGACGGGCACGCCCTCGCGGTCGGCGACCTCGAGCACGCTGGTCCGCAGCGACCCGTCGGGCAGTGACGTGAACGAGTTGTAGAGCGGCTCCACGACGAGCGGGTAGACGAGCGAGCCCACCAGCACCAGGCCGCCCGCGAGCGCGGCTCCGACGACCACCCAGGCCCGCTGCCACCGTCGCGCGAGAGCGACGAGCACCGTCAGGGCCAGGGACGTCACCACGACGCTCACCGCCGTGCCGGTGGCCACGTCGCGGGCATAGCCCCACCACGACTGCGTGGAAAGTCCGTGGTCGAGCCGGTGCTGCTGCAGGGCCACCCCGAACGGCAGCGCGAGGACGCGCAGGACCAGCGTCACGAGCAGGACGGCCAGCGGCACCTGCACCCACCACCGACCGGGGAGTCGCCGGCCGAGGTGCTCCCGCACCCGTGCGGAGCCGAGCGCACACACCACCAGCAGCTGGACCGCGAGGCTGGACCAGCTCCAGAGCCGGGTCCAGGAGGCGTAGTGCTCCCCCGCCGCGATCTCGGCCGCCGTGAACGCGGACCCCGCCGGCACCGGATCGGGCGTGCCGCCGGGCACCGGGCTCCACGGCACCAGCCACGCCGCCGCCACCACGAACGCGACGCCGGCGAGGAGGACCACCGCCACGGCCGGGCTGCGATCACGGGCACGGGAGGTCGGGCGGGTCACCCGGCCAAGTCTTGCAGGCGGGTCCGCCACGTCCGGGTGAGGTCACCGAGCGGCAACCCCGCTTTGGCCAGCGCCTCGCCGACGGGAGTGCCAGCCGCCGCGGCGTCGTACACGTCCACCAGACCCTGCTCCCCCAGCCGCTCGGCGACGATCCGGCACGCCAGCCAGGCCTGTTCGTAGCGCGCCTGCAGGTCGGCGGCCCGGGTGTCGAAGTCGGCAGCCGCCGGCAGTGCGTCGGGCGCACCGTCGCGGCGGACGAGCGCGATCGCACGGCCCAGTGTGGTCGACTCGGGCAGGTCGACGTCGCGCAGCGCCACGTAGTCGGCGAAGCCCTCCAGCAGCCACGGCTCGGCCGGGCTGCGCGCCGCGTCGGTGGCCACGTGGACGAGCTCGTGGCTCATCACCACCTGCGCACCGGCCCGACGCAGCCCGGAGGTCACCTCGGGATTGACGAAGACGTGCACGGGCGCGCCGTCCGAGGCGGTGCCGGCGGTCGTGGTGACCGCGGCGATGCCGGCGTACGTCCCGGGCGCGGCGCCGAGGGCCTCGTCGAGGTCGGCGGCCGTGGCCGGGACCTCGATGACGACCGGCGAGGACCAGCCGGGCAGGACGCGGCGCACCACGCGGACTCCCTCGACGACACGCGCCGCCACCTCGTCCGCGTCGGCGCGGGACCCGTCGTCCAGCACCAGGACGCCGGGAGCGGTGGCGACCGCGAGCTCGCCGCGCAGCCACAGCGGCACGCGCCCGGGGCCGTCAGCCGGCCCGCCGCCGAAGCCGGTGATGCCCAGACCGTCGCCCGACGGCGCGAACGACACCCGTACGTCGGACTCCGACGGCGCGGCGTCGAAGCCTCCGAGCTGCCACGTCAGCTCAGCGACCCCGGTCCAGGAGCCGTCGGACCCGACGGTGCCCACCTGGTCGACGTAGCGTGCCGTGACGGCCTGCAAGTCGAGCGCGTCGAGGGTGGCGCCGATGCCGGCGAGCCGCTCCCGCGCACCGGCGTCGCCCGCGGGCGCGAGCGAGGCGAGGGCGTCCGCGTCGCCCGAGCCGACCGCCGCCACGAACGCCTGCAGCGCCTCGGCCGCCTCCGCGGGACTCGCCCGTGGCACGTCGACCGTGCCGGGGTCGACCTCGTGCCGCGGCTCACGGACGAGCAGGACCGCGACCAGGACGGCCACCAGGCACAACGAAAGGCCGGCCGCCCACAGGAGTGGACGACCGGCCTTCGAGGTCTTCGGGTCAGCCAGGACGGACCGCGCCGACGTAGGGCATCGAGTAGAGGCCGGAGACCGCCACGCCCGTGCCGGGGTTGGCCGCGTGGACGATCATGCCGTTGCCGATGTACATGCCGACGTGGCTGATCGGGCTGTAGTAGAACACCAGGTCGCCCGGCTGCAGGTCGCCGGCGGCGATGTGCGGTCCGGAGCCGTACTGGGCGCTCGAGGAGTGCGGCAGGGAGACGCCGGCCTGGGCCCAGGCGCGCATCGTGAGGCCGCTGCAGTCGAAGGCGTTCTCGCCCATGGCGCCGTAGACGTAGGCGTCGCCGACCTGGGCCATCGCGTACTGGACGGCCGCGGCCGCGCGGCCCGAGGCCGGGACCGAGCTGGGCATGCGGGTGACCCCGCTGCGGGAGGCCAGGAGGCGCTCGCGCTCCTCGGCCTCGAGGTCGGCCAGCAGGCTCTTGGCCTCGGCCAGCTTGTCGTCGACCGTCTCCTTCTCCGTGCTCAGCTGCTCGGTGAGCTCGGCGATCTCCTGGGTGCGGTCGTCGGTGGCCTCGCGGCGGATCTCGAGGGCCTCGAGCTCGGTGTCGTAGTCGGACAGGAGCGAGGCCTGGAGGTCGTTGAAGGACGACATCGTCGAGAGGGAGTCGAGGAAGGAGCCCGGGTCCTCGGAGACCACGATCTGGCCGACGGTCGAGATGCCCTCGCCCTCGAGCTGGCGGACGACCGCGTCGGAGACCTGGTCGCGGACGGCGTCGAGCCGCTCGTCCTGGCGGGCCTGGTCGGCCTTCAGGCCGGCGAGGTCCTGCTCGAGGTCGGCGAGGTCGAGCCGGGCGTCGTGGAGACGCTCCTGGGCGGCCTCGGCCTCGTGGTAGAGCCGGTCGACCTTGGCCTTGACGTCCTTGATGTCGGGGTCGGCCTGCGCGGGGGTCGCGGGCACGAGAGCGATGGCAGCGATCGCGGAGAGACCAAGAACGGTCGCACCAACTCGCTTGCGGGTGTGAGCCACGAGCGGGGGAACTCCTCGGGGTGTCGTACGCCTACCGGGTGAGCTGACGGGTTCGGCACGACGTGTCCTACCCCTGCTCCACGCACCGCTCGCGCGATGCGCCTCGCAGGGGATTCACCCCAGGGGGAAGTGTGGTTCCCCGGCTCACAGACCACGGGTGATGCGGGGGACGTGGGCTGCGACTCGGCGCGACGCCCGCGCGGGTCCGGGTGACCCACTTCCACGAGCGCCAGGGACACCCTAGACCGGGAACGTGAGCCCCGCCAATCTTCGCCACACTTCGACCCGCGGGCGTGTCAGGCGGACTCGACGACCGGGCCTGCGACCGGGTCCACCAGGCGCAGCGGCGGCACCAGCCCTCCCGACGCGAGCGCGTCGAGCGCCGCCATCTCGTCGTCGTCGATGGTCAGCTCCGGCGGTGGCCCCAGCAGCACGCTCACCACGCAGTCGTGGCAGTGCAGACCCCGCACCACGCAGGTGTCGCAGTCGATCCGTGTCGTCATGGGTCACACCGTGACAGGGCCCACCGACAACGGCTCCCGGCGTGTCGCGGCGGCGTATCGGACCGGCTCAGCGACGGACGTAGCAGATCCAGCGTCCACCGCAGGGCTGCGCGGCGAAGGCGGGGTCGTCGACCACCAGGGCCTGCGGGGCGGAGAGGTCCCCGACCACGACGACGTCGGCCTGCTCCACCGCCGCCCGGCCGCCCGCGCGGCCGTCGAGGAAGTCGAGGTAGGCCGCCTGGTCCTCGTGCTCGAAGGCGTCGAGCGGGTTCGAGGCCCACAGCCGCACCCCGCGCACGGCGAGTGCCTCGGACAGCGGCGCCGGCGCCAGCACGACCCGGTCTCCCGCGACCTCGGCGACGGTCGTGACCACCTCGGAGCGCGCGCCCAGCACGGCCTCCCCGCGCAGCGCCACCACCGGCAGCGCGACGACGTACGCCACGCAGGCCACCGCCGCCGCCCCGCGCGCGACGTCGCCACGCACGACCCCGCCGGGCTGCGGCTCGGTCGCCGGGTCCCGTCGTCCGGCGGCGACCACGACCAGCAGGAGGAGCAGCCACACGCCGTGTCGGGCGGCGCTCGCAGTCGCCACCACGAGCCCGGCCACCGCGACGTACTCCCACAGGTCGCGCCGGGTGCGCAGGACCAGACCGACCAGCACGGCGGCGGCGAGCAGCATCAGGACGTCGAACGGCGCGTCGAGGGCCGGGCGGGCCCAGAGGCCCTCCGCCCGCTGGGCCGACACGTTGTCGAAGACCTCGGCGTAGTACTGCGGCGTGCGCCATCCCTGCGGCGTCACGCACAGGCCGACCAGCGCCGCCACGCCGACGGCGATCGCCTCCAGCGGCCGGCGCGGGAGCCGGTGCAGGAGGAGGTGGGCACCGAGGACGCACGTGCCGAGGAGCGCCGCGCCGTGGAGGTTGCCCCAGACCACGACGAGCGGCACGGCCCACCAGATCCGGCGGTCGGGGCGGCGCGCCTGCTGCGCCAGCAGCGCGAGCAGGAGCGCGAACGGCAGGAGCGAGAAGGTCTGCGCCCGCACCACGCCCAGGGTGGCGAGGCTGCCGGCCACCAGAGCGCCGAGGGCGCCGCCCACGTAGGCGTCACGCGCGCCCCGGGCACGAGCCGTGGCGGCCAGCACGGCGAGGGTCGCGGCGACCAGCCCGAGGTGGACGAGGACCGCCGTGCGGTCGCCGAGGGCGTGCAGGCCCGCGGCCACCAGCTCGGCGAGGACCGGGACGTTGTGCCAGCCCGAGGTGTCCGCCGTCACGAAGGGGACATGGTCCGGCACGGAGCCGGTGGCCACCACGTGGTCCCCCATCGCCACCAGCCAGTCCCAGTCGCCGCCGATCCGGACGAACTGGGCCAGCAGGAGCAGCGAGACCACGCTCGCGAGGAGGCACCACCGCCACGCGTCGAGCCACGCGAGCACGCGACGGGTCACGTCAGCAGGCCGATCAGGGCCGCCGACGGCAGCACCCGGGCGCCTGCCCGCGTCAGGTCCTTCGCCAGCGCCTGGTCGTCGGTGACCGCCACCACCACGCGTCCGCGCGGCTCGGCGGCGACGAGCTGGCGGATCACGTCGTCGGCGATCACGCCCTGCGGGCTGAAGACCACCTTCACGCCCCGCGGCGCGGGCATCACCGTACGGGTCGCCGCGGAGGCCGCGTCGAAGACGACCGTGGTCTCCGCGCCCGAGCGGGCCACGAGAGGACCCAGCGCGGTCACCAGGCGGCTGCGCTGGGCCTCGAGGCTGGCCGTGGCCCAGGCCTGCTTGGTCACGTTGTAGCCGTCGACGAGCAACCGGGCGCGGGGCAGTGCGATCGTCTGCTCGAGAAGCGCCGGAGTCCCCGGCGCGCTCGACGCGGGCGCTGCGGACGGCTCGTCGAGCGACGACTCGAGCGCCTCGCCGGGCGTGCCCTCCACAGCCGGCAGGCCCAGCTCGCGGCGCAGCCCGGTCGCGGCCTCGACCACGGTCTCCAGCAGGTAGCGCGCCCGGATCGTGGCCTGGTCCCGGTGGGCGCGCCCCTCGCGTCGCGACGCGGTGAGCTCGCCCTCGGCCTGCTCCACCTGGGCACGGAGCCGGCGTACGTCGGCGTCGGCGGCCGCGACGGCCACCTCGGCGGCGGTCGCGGCGGCGTCACGCGCGGCCACTGCCTCGTCGCGCTGCTCCTCGGCCTCACGCAGGGCGCTGCGGGCCTGGCCCAGCCGCTGGCGCAGGACCTTGTGCTCGGCCCGCATCGCCTCGACCTCGGCCCTGTGGTCGGCCCGCGCGGTGGCCAGCTCGGCCTGGAGCGCCGCCACCTGCGCGTTCAGGCGGACGACCTCGCCGTGGACGCGCTCGTCCTCGGCCGTCGCCTCCTCGAGGTCGGTCACCACGGCGTCGACGACCGAGGCCCATCCCTCGTCACGCACCAGCCAGGCCCGCGCGGCCGCGTCGTACGGGTCGTCGGCCTGGGCCGGCACCGCGGCGACCTGCACGGCGGCGCGCTGGCGGAACGCGTCGTCGGCGAGGGCCTCCCAGATCGCCTGCCCACCGAGGCGCGCACGGCGGGCGGGCGCGAAGCCGGCCACCTTGCGCAGCGGCGGCGGCACCGGCGTCACCGACGGGAGCACGGCCGACACCAGCGCCACCACCCGGAGGCGGAGTCGCTCGGGCAGGTCGGCCTCGGGCACGGTCGTCCGGTCGGTCTCGGGCTCAGTCCGCAGCCGGGTCGGCCGAGGTGTCGGCGGAGGCGCGGTCGACCAGCTCGATGGCGTCGTCGCGGCCGCACCAGCGGCAGGAGACGGCCTCGACGGCCTCGGCCCGCACGGTCTCCTCCTCCACCTGGTGCTCGCCGGCGAGGTCGAAGTGCCAGTACTCCGTGGTGCGCCGGGTGCGCGTCACGTCGAACCGGGTCAGGTTGCCGCAGCCCGCGCAGCGCCACCTCTCGCCCTCGGCGGGGACACGAAGGCCGGCGTTCTGGTCGGTCACGATCAGCTCCTGACAGGTTCGGGGAGGGGGCGGGGGACGCACCGGCCCGCGGCCCGGTGCGGCGTCAGCCTAGTGGTCGTCGACCGGCGGGCCGGACGGCTGCCGGGCGCCGGACGCGCGCATCAGCAGCGAGGAGACGCCGGCCAGCAGGAAGTCGGCGACGGTGTGGAGCAGCCGGAACACCACGGCGAGCGCGCCCGCGGGACCGGCGCCGAGCACGGGGGCGACCAGCACGATGAAGGCGGCCTCCCGGGCGCCGAGACCGGCCGGGGCGATCGGGACCGCGACCCCGACGGCGTGGGCGACCGCGAAGGCGCAGCCGAGGGTGAGCAGCGCGGTGGCGCCCGAACCGGGCGCGAGAGCCGTCAGGGCGACGGCGTACAGGGACCACAGCACCGTCATCACCAGCGCCCCGCGGAGGCTGTGGCCGAGACCCCAGTCGCAGGGCACGCCCGCGACGCGGCGGCCGACGAGCCGGTGGACCGCCGGGACCAGCCCGACGAGCCCGACCACGAGTGAGGCGGCCACGACCCAGGCAGGCAGCTCGGTCCACCAGCCCACCACGCCGGTCAGCAGCAGTCCGGAGGCGACGTGGACGCCGAGGAAGAGCACGGCGGCGGCGACCGGGACGCGTGGCGGCAGGCCGCGTCGCGCACCGAGGGCACCCTGCACCGCGAAGGTCCAGACCGAGCCGGGGATGTACTTGCCGAGCTGGGCGACGAAGAACGGCGGCACGACCTCGCGCGCCGGCCCGTCGGCGGCGAACGACGCGAGCGCCGTCCGCCACACCAGGCCGGACAGGGCGAGGCCGAGCAGGACCAGGACCGCCCCCACCGCCACCGCCCCCAGGCTCAGTCGTCCCAGCGCGCGCTCGAGCTCCTCCCCCGAGTCGCGCCACGACCACCAGGCGCCCACGACCACGGCCACCACGAAGGCCCACCGCAGGACGTTCCAGAGCCGACCCCTCATGCCGGTGGCGTCCGGCGGACCAGGGCGGTGCGCGTCGGGTACGGCAGCGACGGCGTCAGGCCACGCGTCCACAGCACCTCGATCCCCGGCTGCGCCGACAACGCCTCGCGGTAGCGCCGGCGGTCGACGTTGTCGAAGACGACCAGGCCGTCGGGCGCCAGGTGCCCGATCGCCCGGGCCAGGCAGGCCTCGCGCGCCCGTCCGTCGATCACGATCACGTCGAACACGTCGTCCTGCGCGTCGATGGCCGCGACGTAGTCGCTGAAGTCGAGGCCGGCGAAGCCGGGCTTCTGCGACCGCACACCCGTTCCTGCAGGTGCGGGCACCGGCGGCACGTTGCGGACCTCGACGCCGTCACCGACCAGGGGGCGGACCTGAGCGGCCCACGCGGCGTCGTGCTCCACCGCGACGACCCGGCCGGCCCGGCGGGAGAGCCAGGCGGTGGACGCCCCGGAGCCCCACTCGAAGACCCGGGCACCCGGGTGCTCGGCCAGGTGGGCGGCCACGAGGTCGGCCGACTCGAAGGTCCACCAGGGCGTGTCGAGGGCGACCAGCTCGTGGACGTCGTAGATCGCCAGCAGCGACCGCACCCAGCGTCCGGTTTGCGAGCGGCGTGCCCACGCGTCGAGGAGGCGCAGCACCCCGACGGCCCGCAGGACACTGCGCACGGCTCGTACGACGGCGACGTAGGCGCGCTTCACCCGGCACCACCCTCGACCCCGACGTGCGTGACGCGCGCCGGTCGGTCCGCGGCGACCAGTGTCAGGACCACGTTGCCCGGCTCGCCGACCTCGGGGAGCACCTCGGCCGGTCGCACCAGCCAGCCGTCGCCGGACGGCTCGGACTCGGCGGGGACGTTGTTGACCAGGAAGTCGAGGCCACCCTGCGCACTGCCCTCCACCCGGATCACACCGCCGGCCGGCCACTCGTCGAGGTGGAAGCCGAGGCTCGCCCGGTCCACCACCGTGATGTCCTCGGCTCCACTGTCACCGCTCCACCCACCGAGGAGGTACATCGCACCGTGGCCCTCGCCGTCGACGGCGAACGGCCCGTCGTAGTCGGGCAGCACGAGCGGGCACAGCAGCGCCCGGCTGGCGACCACCTCGGTCACGAGCCGGTGGCGGGTGACCCGGCTGATCTCCCGGCACCCCTGCGGCGACGGGTCGTCGTACACGACGAGGGCGACGAAGTCGGACGCGACCTCGGGCCCCGCGGGCGCCCGTTCCGCGGGCAGGAACGGCTGGAGGACGCTCAGGTCGCCGGACGTGGCACAGTCCCGGCCGACGTCGAGCCAGGACTGGCCGCCGTTGGGCATCTGGCGCAGCGGGCGCGCGTCGTCGTCGAGCTTCGCGCCGCAGACCACGAAGGCGCCGTCGGGGATCTCGTCGGCGTACTCGCGGAAGCTGGCCTGCCAGAAGTCCCCGGCCAGGTCGAGGTCGGCAGCGTCCGAGACCGGGTTGGCGTAGGAGTACCCCAGCGGGAAGAGCTGGACCTGTGCGCCGACCGGGACCACGAGGCCGGCTGCCGCGATCCCGGCGACCAGGCCGCGTCCACGTCGACCCGGGGCGTCGCCGAGCACCTGGGCGATGCCGGCAGCGATGAGGACGGCGACGCAGGGAGCCGCGAAGAGGAGGTGCCGGAGCCCCCCGTTGAGGGACGGCACCCGGATCATCAGCAGCACCGGGAGCAGGAGCGCCTGCGAGGCGACGAGCGCCATCAGCAGGTCGCGCGTGCCCCAGCCCTCCCGGCGGCGCGCGACGCGGCCGCGGAAGCGGACGTAGGACCCGGCCAGGCCGAACAGCAGCAGCACGACCGGCACCGTGCACATCACGTAGAGCGGGATGTAGCCCCAGAAGCGCGCGCCCTGGTAGCCGGCGGACTCCGACGTGGCGCCCAGGGCCCAGCGGAGGGGGTGCAGGAACACCGACGGGTAGACGGCGGTGAGGACAGCGAGGCCGGCGAGCGTGCCGAGCGCGGCGTCGGTGACCCGCCACCAGTGCGCGGCCCGATCGCGACGCACCAGCGAGACCAGCGCCAGCAGGCCGAGCGCCGCGGCCAGGCCGGGCCAGATCGCCGGCCGCGTGCCGACGGCCAGCACGACCCCGGCGGTCAGCAGCAGGACGGTCAGGACGCGCCGGCGGCGTGCGGAGCGCTCGGTGGTGGCGAGGAGCATGCAGGCGAGCGTGACGAAGGTGTGGCCCGCCGCCACCGGGACGTCCTTCACGTTGAACATCGCGTGCCCGCTCCACATCGGCAGCGCCGCCAGCACGGCACAGGCCACGACCGCCCAGCGCCAGGAGGCCGAGACCAGGCGGGTCATGGCGGCCGTGGCAGCGACGGTGCACAGCGCCAGGAACGCGACGCCGAGGTGGCGTACGACGTAGGCACCGGTGCCGGTCGAGACCTCGGACCAGCCCTCGTTGCCGACCAGCACGTTGAGCAGGTGGAGGAACAGGGCTGCGACCGGCGCGTAGACGTAGGAGTCGGTGACCCACTCCCCGGGCCGGCCGGCGCGGAGGTCGTCGTCGAGGAGGTACCACCCGTGGTCGAAGTAGTTGCCGAGCCGGACGACGTGGAAGGTCTCGTCGACCGTGATGCCGATGCGGACGGCACCGACCAGCGTGACGACCGTCGCGGCCACGACCACAGTGGCGCAGAGCCACACGAACCACCGGGGCGGCTGGCCCCATGGGCTCATGCGCCGCCCCGGTTCGTCCGGTTGCGGGCGTGCACGACGAGCTCGGCCAGCAGGCCGAACAGGACCAGCTGGAGCCCGACCACGGTGAACAGCACACCAGCGAGCAGGAGCGGACGTCCGCCGATCGCCTCGCCGGTGAGCTTCACGCCGGTCAGGTAGAGCAGGGTGAGGGTGCCGAGCAGGAAGCACACCGCGCCGATCCCGCCGAAGAGGTGGGAGGGACGGTTCTCGTAGGACATCAGGAAGCGGACGGTCAGGAGGTCGGAGAAGCCGCGCCAGAAGCGCGCCGGGCCGTACTTGCTGCTGCCGCTCATCCGCGCGTGGTGCTCGACCGGCACCTCGGCGACGCGGTAGCCGGCCTGGTGGGCGATCACGGTCAGGTAGCGGTGCATCTCGCCGTAGAGCATCGGGGTCACGTCACGCGCGACGTCGGCGCGCATCACCTTGTAGCCGGAGTTGAAGTCGCGTCCGGGTGCGCCCGAGAGGCGGCCCGTGGTCCAGTTGTAGAGCTTGGAGGTGTTGCGCTTGATGAAGCGGTCCTGCCGCTTGAGCCGGGCGCCGGTCACCAGGTCGGCGCTCCCGAGTGCCTCCAGCAGGCGGGGCAGCTCGGCCGGGTCGTCCTGGCCGTCGGCGTCCATCATCACCACGACGTCGGCCCCCTCCTCGAGGACCCAGGAGAAGCCGTGGTCCAGCGCGGCGGCCTTGCCGAGGTTGCGACGGTGCTGGAGGAGCGCCACCCGGGCGTCCTCGGCCGCGAGCTTCGCCACGACCTGCGCGGTGTCGTCGGAGGAGCCGTCGTCGACCACGAGGACGCGCCACTCCCCGGCCAGGCCGGTCAGCGCGCTCGTCACGCGCGGGACCAGCACGGTCAGGTTCTCCGCCTCGTTCAAGGCAGGGATGACGACCGAGATCACAGGTTCCACCCTTCCGTCGTGCCAACCGTCGTGCACCTGTCAAACGGGCTCAGTGTGCCAGCAACCGGGCGCGTCCCACGCCGGATTGTCGGACGTCGTGTCTACCTTCGAGACATGGGCACGACCATCATGCGGTCTGCGACATCCCGGTGGGAGGCGCAACGCACCTTCGACGAGCTGGGGCGGCCGCTGCGCGACCTCACCTTCTGCGTGGTCGACCTCGAGACGACGGGCGGGTCCGCCGCCGCCGGTTCGATGATCACCGAGATCGGCGCCGTCAAGGTGCGTGGCGGCGAGGTGCTCGGGGAGTTCCAGACCCTGGTCAACCCGCACACCGAGATCCCGGCCTTCATCGCGGTCCTGACCGGCATCACCAACTCGATGGTCCACGACGCGCCCGCGATCGAGTCGGCCCTGCCCGCCTTCCTGGAGTTCGCCGAGGGCTGCGTCCTGGTCGCGCACAACGCGCCGTTCGACGTCGGCTTCCTCCAGCACTTCGCGGCCCAGCAGGGCCGCCCGTGGCCGAAGGTCGAGGTGCTCGACACCGCCAAGCTGGCCCGACGCGTGATCACCCGCGACGACGCGCCCAACTGCAAGCTCTCCTCCCTCGCCAAGGTGTTCAACTCCGCCACCACCCCCAACCACCGGGCGCTGTCCGACGCGCGCGCGACCGTCGACGTGCTGCACGGGCTGATGGAGCGCCTCGGTGGCCTCGGCGTCCACACCCTCGAGGAGCTGCAGACCTTCTCGGCGCGCGTCTCCACCGCGCAGCGCCGCAAGCGCCACCTGGCCGAGGGCCTCCCCCACGCGCCGGGGGTCTACCTCTTCCGCGACGAGCGCTCCCGCGTGCTCTACGTCGGCACCTCCCGCGACCTGCGCACCCGTGTCCGGACGTACTTCACCGCTTCCGAGACCCGCAGCCGGATGGGCGAGATGGTCGGCCTGGCCACCTCGGTGACCGGCATCGAGTGCGCGACCCCCCTCGAGGCGGAGGTCCGCGAGCTGCGGCTGATCGCCGAGCACAAGCCGCGCTACAACCGGCGCTCCCGCTTCCCGGAGAAGGTGCACTTCGTCAAGCTCACCCGGGAGGCGTGGCCGAGGCTCTCGCTGGTGCGCCGGGTGCTCGACGACGACGCCGACTACCTCGGCCCGTTCTCCTCGCGCAAGACGGCGGAGAAGTGCCTGGCCGCGCTCCACGAGACGTTCCCGGTCCGGCAGTGCAGCGGCCGGATGCCCGCCGTCCCGTCCGGCTCGCCGTGCGTGCTGGCGGAGATGGGTCGCTGCCTGTCCCCCTGCGACGGCACCGTGGACGCGACGGCCTACGCCGCGGTGGTGCGCCAGCTGCGCGACACCTTGCTGCGCCGACCCGACCAGGTCGTCGAGGCGATCAACGAGCGGATGCAGGCGCTCGCCGAGCTCGAGCGCTTCGAGGAGGCCGGGATCCACCGCGACCGGCTCTCCACGTTCGTCCGGGCCGCGGCCCGGACGCAGCGGCTGTCCGCGCTGACCCGGTGTCCCGAGGTCGTGGCGGCCCGGCGCGAGGACGACGGGCGGTGGGCCGTGCACGTGGTCCGGCACGGCCGCCTGGCCGCTGCCGGGGTGATCCCCCGCGGCGGCGACGCCCACCAGTTCGTCCGCGAGCTCACGGCCAGCGCCGAGACCATCGGCGGTGCGCCCGGGCCGGTCCCGGCGGCGACCGCCGAGGAGACCGAGCGCGTCCTGCGCTGGCTGGAGTCACCGGGGATCCGGCTCGTCGACGTCGAGGGCGACTGGGTGTGCCCGGTCGCCGGCGCCGCGCGCCACCTGGCCGTCTACGACGCGGTCAACCAGTCGCGGCTCTCGCTGACGCCGTTCGACGAGCAGCGTCTGCCCTCGCCGGTCCACCGGCCGGTGCGCTGAGCCGACAGCTCAGTCCAGAGCTCAGTCCAGGACTCAGTCCAGGCCGATGCTGAAGGCCGACTCGAGGTCGTGGCGCGAGTAGGTGCGGAAGGCGATGTGCGTCTCGGTCTCGGTGACCCCTTCGACCTTGTTGAGCCGGTCGGCCACCACCGAGGCGACGTCGTCGTGCTCGCGCACCCGCACCAGGGCGATCAGGTCGATCTGGCCGGTGACCGAGTAGACCTCGCTCACGCCCTCGAGCGCCGCGATCGCCTCGGCGACCTCGGGGATGCGGGCGACGTCGGCCTTCACGAACACGATGGCGGTGATCATGTCGCCACCGTAGCGCCAGCCGCGCCGCACGCGCCCGGCTGACCGATCGGGCAGCGTTACTAGTCATTTGGGACTATGCGCGGGCCATTCGCAGGCGTGGGGTCCCGGTGCCGCCCTAGCGTGACGAGGTCGTCACCGTGCCCACGAGGGGAAATCAGGCATGCCACGCAAGGTCCACGCGCCGTTCGCGCGTGCTCTCATCACCGCAGTGCTCACGCTCGGGCTCGCCATCGGCGTGGTGTCGCCGGTCGGTGCCGCCCCCTCGACGGCGCCCACGGGCCTGACGTCGACGGGCACGAGCATCCCCATGCTGTCGTGGAACCGGATGGTCGGCGCCACCGAGTACCAGGTGCAGGGGTCCGAGACGGACTCCTTCAGCTCGCTCGTCTTCGAGTGGAACACCACCAACACGTCGTACGTCCCCACGCGGACGTTGAAGTCCGGCTCGCTCTACTGGCGCGTGCGGGCGACTGACGGCCAGGGCTGGGGGCCGTACTCCCCGTCCGCCACGTTCGCGGTGCCGACCGTCGCCGCCCCGACCAACCTCACCGTGTCGGGCGGCCAGGCCACCTCTCCCCCGGTGAAGCCGCCGGTCGCGCGCTGGAACCCCGTCACCGCCGCGGTGAGCTACACCCTCCAGGTCGACGACGAGGGTGACGAGGTCAACCCGACGGAGTACGCCAACATCCGCGGCACCAGCTACGTGATCCCCCGCCCGCAGGCGATGGGCGACTACTACGTCCGCGTCCGCGCCAACTTCGACTACGGCCTGCAGACCCAGTTCACCCCGTGGGTGAAGTACGACGTCGACCGCCTCCCCGACGTCACCGCGGCGACCTGCGACGTCGGCCTCGTGTGCGCCCCCTCCCCCACGACCGGCGTGCGCCCGAGCGTCACCGTCCAGGACGTCGTCCTCGACTGGGACCCGGTCCAGGGCGCCAGCAAGTACGAGATCTGGGTCGCCAAGGACATCAGCTTCAGCACGACGATCGACGGCCCGCGCGAGGTCTACGGCACCCGCTACTCCCCCGCCGACACCTACGACAACGCGCCGTACTTCTGGAAGGTCCGCGCGGTCAACGCCGCCGGCGAGAAGATGCCGTGGCCGGACACGCCGAACCAGTTCCAGCGCCGCTGGAACATGGCGCCGACCCTCCTGTACCCGCCCAGCGACCTCTCGCAGCCGGTCAGCGACGACCTCTACTACCAGTGGACGCCGGTCAAGCATGCCAGCTCCTACCGCCTCGACGTGGGCACGGACGCCAACTTCACCCCCGGCACCTACGAGACCTGCTTCACCGCGCAGACGACGTTCACCCCGGGCCACAACGCCAACGACCGGTGCATGCCGCGTCAGGGCTTCCCCGTCTACTGGCGGGTGAAGCCGCTCGACCGCCCGACGCCCACCGAGGGCCTCTTCTCCGACGCCGACCCGAACGAGCCGGACAACCAGGCCGGCAAGTTCGTCTACGACTCCGGCCGGGTGAACCTCACCAGCCCGGCCAACGGCGCCGCCCTCGACAACACGAACAACCTGCCGACGCTGCGCTGGGCCCCCTCGACCGACGCCTCGCAGTACGACGTCGAGATCCTCAACAACGCCGGCAACCGGGTCTCCTTCGTCACCACGTCGGCGCTGTCGTACACCCCGTCGGACAAGCTCGCGCCCGCGGAGAGCCCGTTCTACTGGACGGTCGTCGCCGTCGACAGTGACGGCCGGCGCTCGCCGAAGTACCAGGGCCGGACCTTCAGCCTCACCGACCAGGACCCGGTGTTCGCCGGCTCCCCGCTGGACCCGATCAACGGTGGTGTCGAGCCCGTCAACACCCGCGTCCCGCGGCTGCGGTGGAACCCGATGCCCGGGGCCGTCTACTACCGGCTGCGCGTCTCGGAGGCGGGCTACACCTTCCCCACCAACGCCACCCCGGTGCTGAACCGCCGACTCGCCTACCCGAGCGTCACCGACGACAGCACCTTCTTCGTCAAGCCGGGCACCTACACCTGGTGGGTCGAGGCGTACGGCGCCAACGACAGCTACCTCGGCTCCTCCGGCACGGACGGCACCTTCACCATCGCCCGCCCGCAGCCGGTGACCGGCCAGCGGCTGGCCCTCGACGGCCGCGCGCTGGACAACGGCACGGCGTGCACCAGCGCCCTGGCCAACAGCGGTGCCTTCTGCGACGGCGTGCCCGCCACCCCGGTGCTGGACTGGCAGTCGGTGACGGGTGCCGGCGGCTACCTCGTGTACCTCGCCTGGAACCGTGACATCTCGTACCGGGTGCAGGAGCCCTACGCGGTGACCACCAACTCGCGGTGGACGCCGACCCGGGAGATCCTCAACGCGCTCAAGGACAACGAGTCGCAGGAGTCCTACTACTGGTTCATCCGGCCGTGCGTGAGCGTGGCCCAGATCCCCTACGTCAACTGTGGCCCCGACCCGGCCAACCAGCCCGACGCGGCGACCAACGCCTTCCGCAAGGTCTCGCCCGCCGTGAAGCAGTTCCTCCCCGCGGCCGACTCCGTCGAGCGCGGCTCCGAGGTGACCTTCACGTGGGAGGACTACCGCGAGACCAACGCGCAGGTGTTCTTCGCCGGCGGTGCGGCGTCGTCGCACCAGTCCGCTCGCGCCTACCGCCTCCAGGTCTCGCAGAACGCGACGATCACCGACGCGAACGCGCTCCAGGACGTCACGGTCGACCAGGCCACGTTCACCTCGTGGAGCCGGACCTACCCCGAGGGTGACCTCTGGTGGCGGGTCCAGGCCATCGACGACCAGGGCAACCGCCTGGCGTGGTCGCCGACCCGCAAGTTCGTCAAGTCCACACCGACGTTGAACCTCGACCCGGGCACGACGGTGGCCAACGAGCGCGCGCTCGACTCCTCCGCCTTCCCGGCGTTCAACTCCCACCAGCCGGCCGGCACCACCACGCTGGCGTGGAGCGCCCACGACTTCGACGGCACCTGGCAGATCCAGATCGCCAAGAACGACGACACCACCGGCGCTCCCGGCAACATGCTCGTCGACACCCAGACGGCCTACCAGGCCGCCTACACCACGCAGGACACCATCCCGGCCTCGAGCGAGCCCTACCGCTGGCGCGTGCGTCGCATCGACGTGGACAGCAAGCAGGCCGCCTGGTCGGACTGGGGCCGGTTCTACGTCGACCCCGCCCTGCCGGTCCTGGACTCGCCCGCCTCGGGCGCGGTCCAGCCGCCGAACGGGCCGGTCTTCCAGTGGCAGCCGCTCGCCGGTGCGCGCAACTACCGCGTGCGTCTGCTCACCAGCTCCGGTGACGAGATCCAGGGCGAGACCACCGCGGCCACGGCGTGGGCCGTCCCGCGCAGCCTGACCTCCGGCAACTACCGCTGGCAGGTGACGGCGTACGACATGAGCGGCCGGGCCATCGGCACCAGCGAGCGCCCGTTCGTCGTCCAGGCCGGCCTCGCGGCGACCACCCCGACCGCCATCTACGCCCCGGGCGGCACGGGTGTCGGCGCGACGCTGACCAGCACCCCGCCGGCCTGGAACCAGTCGGACGTGGCCATCACGTACCAGTGGATGCGCGACGGCGGCACGATCTACAACGCCAACCAGCCGACGTACACGCTGACGCTGGACGACTTCGGCAAGGACATCTCGCTCCGCGTCATCGGCAAGCGCTCGGCGTACGCCGACGGCACCTCGGTGAGCAACACGATCCGGGTCACCGCCGGCGGCGCCCTCGCGCCCACCGCCCCGGTGCGCATCACCGGCACGCCTGCCCCGGGCCAGACGCTGTCGGTCGAGGCCACCTCGTGGACCCAGCCCTCTCCCACGCTCAGCTTCCAGTGGCTGCGCACCGGAGCGCCCATCCCGAAGGCGACCGGCGGGTCCTACCAGCTGACCCCGGAGGACGCCGGCAAGGACGTCTCGGTCGTCGTCTTCGCCAAGAAGAACGGCTTCTCCGACGGCTCGGCGACGGCGCCCTCGGTGGCCGTGGCCAAGCTGACGTCGACCACGGCCTTCACGATGAGCACGACGCGCACCAGCAAGAAGAAGAAGGTCGCGTTCGGCATCACGGTCTCGGTGCCCGGCGTCGAAGGCCCCAGCGGCCTGGTCAAGATCATGGACGGCGTCAAGACGCTGAAGACGATCCAGATGGACCCGTTCCGCAAGGGCCTGGTCAAGGCCAAGCTGAAGCTGAAGAAGAAGGGCCGGCACAAGATCAAGGCCGTCTACGTCGGCAACGCCACCACCGGTGGCTCGGCGTCCAAGGTGCAGCGCCTGATCATCACCAAGTGACACCCGGCACGAGCTCCGTGAGCCGGTCACGGCGGGAAGTAGGCTCCCGCCGTGACCTGGCTCGCTGACCACTGGCTCGACCTCCTGGGGTGGGGCGGCAGCGCCCTCCTCGTCTACTCCCTGCTCCAGGCGAGCGTCCTGCGCCTCCGGGTGCTCAACGGCATCGCCTGCGTGATCCTGATCGTGTTCAACGCCGTGCTCGACGTCTGGCCGATGGTCGGCATGAACACGGTGCTGGTCGCCATCAACGCGTGGTTCATCGTGAAGATGCTGCGTGAGAGGCACGACGAGACGGCCTTCCAGGTGCTCCAGGTCGGGCCGGCCGACGAGTACCTCCGCCACGTCCTGCGCGTGCACGGCGAGGACATCCTCCGGTTCAACCCCGACTTCGTCCACGACCCCGGTGACACCCAGGACGCCTTCCTGGTCCAGAAGGGCGACGAGACGGTCGGGGTGGTCCTATTGCGCCAGGAGGCGGGCACCGCCCACGTGCTGCTCGACTACGTCACCCCGCGCTACCGCGACTTCTCCCCCGGTGAGTTCGTCTGGCGGCGCAGCGGCCTGCTCGCCGAGCTCGGCATCCGCCGCGTCGTCACCCCGCCCTCGATGGTGGGCGCCTACTACGACCGCCTGGGGTTCCGCCGCGAGGGCGACTCGTGGGTGCTGGACGTGGCTGGATGATCACCGTCCTGGTCCGGCGCGTCGTCCCGCTCGCCGCGCTGGCCGTGGTCCTCGGCGCCATCGTGCGCACCCAGCACGTGCCCCCGGCGGTGTCGGACACCTGGTTCCACCTCCGCTTCGGCCACGAGTTCCTCTCCGGCGCCTGGGGCCTGCGCCACCCCGGCCACCTCGGCGTGTTCGACACCGCCGACTGGGTGCCCACCCAGTGGCTGCCGCAGATCGGCATGGCCTGGCTCGACGACCACCTGGGGATCGGTGGCGTCGTCTTCGCCGGTGGCCTCCTCCAGCTGGTCGCCGCGGTCCTGCTCTACGTGGCCGGCCGCCGGTTCGCGAGCCCGCTGCCGGCCGCCATGGCCGCTGCGGTCGCCATGATGGCGGCGTCGCCGGGGCTCTCGGCGCGGCCGCAGCTGCTGAGCTACCTGCTGGTCGTGGCCACGACGTACGCCTGGCTGGAGACGGCCCGCGACGGGCGCCCCCGCTGGTGGGTGGTCGGCCTCGCCTGGGCCTGGCCGATGCTCCACGGCATGTGGCCGATCGGCATCTCGATCTCTGCCGTGGCGGTCGTGGGCATCGCGCTGCAGGGCGAGGTCCGCGGGCGTCCGCTCCTGCGCCTGGCGGCGGTCCCGGTGCTGTCCCTCCTCGTGGCGGTCCTCAACCCGCTCGGCCCCTCGGTCGTGCGCGCCCTGCTCGACGTGGGCTCGCGCGCGTCGTACTTCTCCGAGTGGGGACCGACGGACTTCACCGAGCCCGCCGCCGCCGTGCTCGCGGTGATCATCGCGCTCGTGCTGATGAGCGGCCTCCGCTCCGCCCCCGTCCACTGGGTGCACGTGCTGCTCGCGCTGCTCGCGCTGGCGTGGGCCCTCTACTCCGTGCGGACCACCCCCGTCGCGGCCTTCATGCTCGCCCCGCTGCTCGCCGCGGCGATCCAGCGCGTCGTCCCCGAGGGTGGCCCGCTCTCGCGACCCGAGCTGGCCGCGCTCCTGGTGATCCTGCTGGTCGCCACGACGGCGCTGGCCGTCGCAGCCGCCCGCCGCGCGTCCGAGCAGGTCGTGCCGGACTGGGTCGACAGCCGCCTGGCCGCGCTGCCGTCCGGCGCCAGGGTGCTGAACGACTGGCCGAGCGGCGCCTACGTCCTCGCCGAGCACCCCGACCTCGAGCTGGTGATGCACGGCTACGGCGACGTCTTCACCGACGCCGAGCTCGAGCGCAACGCCGACCTGGTCCGCCTCGAGCCGGGCTGGGACGACCTGGTCGCCGACCTCGACGCCGATGCTGCGCTCCTCGACCCGGGCTCCGCTCTCGGCTACGCCGTGGAGCGGCAACTGGGGTGGACGCGCGTCGAGGGCGACGACGACTTCGTGCTGCTGGTGCCGCCCGGCTCGTGAGGCTCAGGCCCGACTGGTCGCGGCGACCCAGCCGTCCAGGGCTCGGCCCGCCGCCCCGGAGTCGATGGCCTCCGCCGCCCGGCTGACGCCGGCGGCCAGCGCGGGCTCGACCTCCTCCTCGGGCGCACCATGCACGGCGAGCGCCGCACCCGCGTTGAGCAGCACGGCGTCGCGCACCGGTCCGGGCTCGCCCGCCAGCACCCGACGTACGACGTCGGCGTTGTGGGCGGCGTCGCCACCGCGCAGGTCGGCGGTCGTGGCGCGGGCGATGCCCAGCGCGAGCGGGTCGACCACGACCTCGCTGACCGCGCCGTCGCGCACCCGCCACACCGTGGAGGTGGTGGTCGTCGTCAGCTCGTCGAGGCCGTCGTCACCCCGGAAGACCCACGCGTCGACGCCACGCTCGGCCAGGACTCCCGCCATGACGGGCGCCATGCGCGGGTCGGCGCAGCCGATCGCCTGGGCCTGGGGCCGCGCCGGGTTGGTGAGGGGGCCCAGGATGTTGAAGGCCGTGGCGATGCCGAGCTCGCGACGCGGCACCGCCGCGTGCCGCATGGCCGGGTGGAAGGCCGCCGAGAAGCAGAACGTGATGCCGGCCTCCTCCGCCACCTCGGCGACGCGCGCCGGGCTCAGGTCGAGGCGGATCCCGAGCGCCTCGAGCACGTCGGCGGACCCGGACTGGGACGAGGCGGAGCGGTTGCCGTGCTTGACGACGCGCGCGCCGGCGCCGGCCGCGACGATCGCCGCCATGGTCGAGATGTTGACCGACATCGACCGGTCACCGCCCGTGCCGACGATGTCGAGCAGCCGGCCGGGCACCGAGATCGGGTTCGCCGCGGCGAGCATGGCCGCGGCGATGCCGGAGAGCTCCCCCACGGTCTCGCCCTTGGCCCGCAGCGCCACCACGAAGCCGGCGATCTGGACGGGCGTCGCCGCGCCGGCGAACACCTCGTCCATGGCCCAACGCGCCTGCTCGGTCGTCAGGTCGCCGCCGGCGACCAGCGTGGAGAGGACATCGGGCCACGTGTGGGACATGGCCTCAGGCTAGTGGCCGGGCCGGCGCACGGCCGGTCCGGCTCAGGACGTGGCCGGGACGTTGCTGCGGAGCAGGCCGATGACGGCCTCGGCGAGCTGGATCGGGTCGATCGGGTGGGACACTGCGGCCTCGGCGCGCGACCAGGTGGCGAGCCACGCGTCCTGCGGGCGACCAGTCAGGACCAGCACCGGCGGACACTGGTAGATCTCGTCCTTGAGCTGCTTGGCGATGCCCATGCCACCGGCCGGCACGGCCTCTCCGTCGAGGATGGCGAGGGAGATCTCGCCGGAGTCCATGTTCTGCAGCACGACGGGTTCGGTCGCCACCTCGACGTACTCCAGCTCGGGGAGGTCGGGGTGCGGCCGACGACCGAGAGCGAGGATGACCTGCTGTCGGGTGTTGACGTCGTCGCTGTAGACCAGGACCTTCAACGGCTTCGTGGTGTCGCTCACGAGGTCCATCGTATCCACGCCGTGCGCCGCGATGTCCCCTAGGCTCCGCACGGTGGAGATCGACCTGCGCAAGCGACTGCCGGCCGTCGCGCTGTGCTTCCTGCTGGCCTGCGTCGGCCTCATCGAGACGCAGGTCCACCTCGATCTCACCGGACCCGGCTGGGACGCCCGCGCCTACTGGAACGCCTGGCAGGGCGCGATGTACGACGGCTCGGTCGGCGACCCCGGGCACTACCTCTACAGCCCCGTGTTCGCGCAGCTGGTGTGGCCGCTCACGCACCTGCCGTGGCCGGCCTTCGCCGGCTTCTTCATCGCGGTGAACGCCGTCGGGCTGGCCTGGCTGCTCCGCCCCCTCCCCCTCACCCTGGCCGTCCCGCTGTGGCTCGCGGGCTCGCAGGAGGTGATGTCGGGCAACGTGTTCATCCCGATGGCCGTCGTGGCCGTCCTCGGCCTGCGACTGCCCCACCTGTGGGCCTTCGTCGCCCTGACCAAGATCACCCCGTGCCTGGGCCCGGTCTGGTTCGCCGCGCGGGGCGAGTGGTCGGCCCTGGCCAGGGTCGTCGCCACCACCACCGGCCTCGTCGTCGTCTCCGCCCTCGTGGCGCCCGACCTGTGGCGCGACTGGATCGGCTTCCTCGTCGACCAGGCCCGGATCTCCGACGGAGCGGTCGGCTACGAGTTCATCCCCGGGCCGCTCTACCGCCTGCCGGTCGCCGTGCTGCTCGTGGTCTGGGCCGCGCGCACCGACCGGGTCTGGGTGCTCCCGGTCGCGATGGTCCTCGCCACCCCGTTCATCTGGAACGGGTCCTTCACGCTCCTCGCCGCCATCCCCCGGCTCACCGCGGCGGCGCGCGGCGTGGACCCCGGCGCGCCCGGAGCCCCCGTCGTGCGGTCCGCCGACCGCGAGGACACCGGCTCCGCATGAGGGCCCCGTCCTGGCTGTGGTGGTTCCTCGCCGCCGCGTGCGTCTACCTCGCCACGGCGGCGTACGCCGAGATCAACGGCGACGTGCTGACCACCAACCTCGCGTCGTGGCAGCTCGCGACCAACGGCCGCCCCTACCTCGACCAGTTCACCTACGCCCCGCTGGACGACCACCCCGGCCGGGCCATCTGGGTCGTCCTCGACGCGGACGGGCGGGAGATCATCGGCCGGTCCGCCGGGCCGATGATGCTGGCGGTGCCGGCGTACTGGCTCTGGGCGCAGCTCGGCGGCGGCGACACGTTCACCCTGGTCCCCGCGGCCGTGACCGCCGCGCTCGTGACCGGGCTCGCCGTGGCGTTCTTCCACGCCACCGTCCGGACCCGGCTCCCGGTGCGCGAGGCGTCGCTGGCCACCTTCGTCCTGGCCTTCGCGACGCCGGTGTGGAGCGTCGCCGCCAACGGCGTGTGGCCGCACACCGTCACGGTCGTCGCGATCGCAGCCATGGGCTGGGCGTGCGCGCGTGAGCGCTGGTGGCTCGTCGGGGTGCTCGCCGGCGTCGCGGTGCTCGGGCGCGCGCAGACCGCGATCATCGCCGCGGTGCTCGGGCTCACGCTGGCCGTCCTGCGCCGTGACTGGCGCCTGGCGGCGAAGGTCGGGCTCCCCTCGACGGTCCTGCTCGGGGTGGACCTGCTCTGGACCCGGTGGATGTACGGCGTCTGGAACCCGGTCGGCTACTACAACCCCGACGACGTCGCCAAGTGGCGCCCCGACGGCCTCTTCGACCCGGTGAACCTGCTCGGCCTGTTCGTGTCACCGGACCGCGGCATCCTCGTCTGGACCCCGGTGATCCTGCTCCTCCTGCCCGCCCTGGTGCGCAGCTGGCGCACGCTCCCGGACTGGAGCCGAGCGCTCGCGGCTGCAGGGCTGGTGTTCGTGGTGGCCGAGTCCACTCAGGTGATCTTCCCCGGGGGCGACTCCGTCTACGGCTACCGCATGGCTCTGGAGCTGCTGCTGTGCAGCGCGCCCGCGCTCGCCTTCTCGGCACCGCGCACGGGACGGGTGGCCCGGTGGCTCCTGACCCCCGTGCTCGTGGTGCAGACGCTGGCCATCGCCGTGGGCGCCGTCAACAACGGCCTCGGGCTACCGCTCGCCCAGGTGTGGACGCACAACAGCTTCGTCGAGGCCGTGTCCGTCTCCCCCACGGTGGCGGTCGGTGCCGTCGTCGTGGCGGGGCTGCTGAGCGTCCTGGTCCGCCGCATCTGGCTCGACCCCGGTCTCCGTCCTCGGCACGGAGCCCGCACGCCGGGCCGCTGAGTCCTGCAGGTCGAGCCGCCGGTCCTCCCGCGACGCCTCCCGCATCGACTGCCGCACCCACTGGGTGAAGAGCACGGCGAAGAACAGCACGCCGATGAGGTCGCCGCTCGCCCACAGGATCCCGCCGGCCAGGTGCTGGTCCTCGAGCGCCGGCGGCAACCACGCGCCCATGGGCCCCTCGCGCAGCGCGAGGTAGTGCTCGCCGCCGATCAGGGTCGTCTGCCCCATGATCGTCACGCCGAGGAAGGCGTGGAACGGCAGCGTCATGATCGTGAGCAGCACCCGGAACGGGTAGCCGACCCGGCCGGGCAGCGGGTCGACGCCCATCAGCGGCCAGAAGAAGAGCGTGCCGACCAGGACGAGGTGCACGTGCATCATCTGGTGGACGAACGTCGAGCTCAGGCTGGCGTCGTACCACGGGCTGAAGTAGAGCGCCCACGGCGAGGCGACGTAGAGCACGAACGCCAGCGGTGGGAACGCCAGCACCTTCGCCACCGGCGAGTGCAGCACGGCGAGCAGCCAGCGGCGCGGCGCGGCGGGCAGGGTGCGCAGGGCGAGGGTCACCGGCGCCCCGAGGGCAAGGGCCAGCGGGACCACCATCGACAGGACCATGTGCTGGACCATGTGCACGCTCAGCAGCGTGGTGTCGTAGCGGCCCAGGCCGGACGAGGTGGCCACGAAGAACGACCCCATCCCCAGTCCGACGAAGGCCAGCGTGCGGCCCACCGGCCAGCGGTCCCCGCGCCGGCGCAGCGCGGCCACGCCGAGGGCGTACAACCCGACCGCCCAGACCGTCACCACGAAGGGGATCGGGTCGATCCCCCAGTCGGTGAGGACCCGTCCGGGCGTGAATCGCGGGAGGGTCTCGGAGGCCTCTCCTGAGAGCAGGGGCAGGGCGATGAGCACGCTGTGAACTTTATGACGCGACAACACAGGGGGTCGGGGTGCCCTCCGTCCGGAACAGCAGCCATAATGAGGCCCGTGGCGACTGCAACAGCGATTCCGGCATCCCGTCTGCACGGGCACCACGACCGACCGAGCATGGTCAGCGTGGGCACCATCATCTGGCTCTCGAGCGAGCTGATGTTCTTCGCGGCGCTGTTCGCGGCCTACTTCACCATCCGCGCGGTCAGCCCCGAGCTGTGGGCGCAGGAGACCGAGAAGCTCAACGTGCCGTTCTCCACGGCCAACACCGCGATCCTGGTGGCGTCCTCCTTCGCCTGCCAGTGGGGCGTCTTCGCCGCCGAGCGCGGTCAGGTCGGACGCACCGGCGGGCTGCTCAACTTCACCAAGTGGGGCCTGCGCGAGTGGTTCGTCCTCACCTACGTCATGGGCGCGATCTTCATCGGCGGCCAGGCGCTCGAGTACGCCGAGCTGATCCACGAGGGCGTGACCATCCCGAGCTCGGCCTACGGCACGATGTTCTACCTCACGACCGGCTTCCACGGCCTCCACGTCACCGGCGGCCTGATCGCCTTCCTCTTCGTGCTGGGACGCACCTACCTGGCCCGACGATTCACCCACGAGCAAGCCGTCACCGCGATCGTGGTGTCCTACTACTGGCACTTCGTCGACGTGGTGTGGATCGGCCTGTTCTTCACGATCTACGTCATCAAGTGAGCACCCCCGACAATCTCCGTCGCAACCGGCAAGGACTCAACGTGCGTTTGCTGAACCGAACCGCAGGTCGCCTCTCCCGGCACCGCCGGGGACCTCTTGCGGGTCTCGTCGTGCTGCTGCTGGGACTGCTGATCAGCGGCTCCCTCTACACGGCCCTGGCCCCCGCGCAGGCGGACAACCAGCCGAGCGAGACCGACCAGGTCGCGCAGGGCAAGGAGCTCTTCCTCGCCAGCTGCGCGTTCTGCCACGGCAAGAACGGTGAGGGCATGCCCACCGTGCGCGAGGGCTACCAGATCGGCCCGTCGCTGGTCGGTGTGGGTGCCGCCGCCGTCGACTTCCAGGTCGGCACCGGTCGCATGCCGATGGCGAGCCCCGGCGCACAGGCGCCCCGCAAGAAGCCCGTGTTCACCGACGAGGAGACCGCTGCCCTCGCGGCGTACGTCGCCTCGCTCGGCCCCGGCCCGGCCATCCCCAACGAGTCCGACTACTCCATCGAGGGTCTCTCGGAGGAGGAGCGCGAGGAGGCCATCTCCCGCGGCGGCCAGATCTTCCTGACCAACTGCACCGCCTGCCACAACTTCAACGGCAACGGCGGTGCCATGCCCCGCGGTGGCTACGCCCCGAGCCTGCACGGCGTCGAGGGCAAGTACATCTTCGAGGCCCTCCTGACCGGCCCGCAGCAGATGCCCAACTTCAGCAACGGAAACCTCTCCCCCGAGGAGAAGCGGGACGTCATCGCCTACCTCGACAGCATCCAGGAGACCCCCGAGTACGCCGGCTTCTCGCTCGGCGGCCTCGGGCCGGTGTCCGAGGGCATGTTCGCGTGGCTGCTGGGCATCGGCACGCTCGTGGGCGCGGCGGTGTGGATCGCCTCGCACACGACCCGGAGCAAGAAGAGCAAGGTGAGCGCGTGAGCATCGAGACCCCTCCGCACGAGTCGCACGTGCCGACGCACCGCGAGGCCGAGCCGATCCCCGACCCGGGCCTGCCGCCGCACTCGTGGCGCCCGACCGACGTCGACCCCAAGGCCGAGAAGCGCGCCGAGCGCCAGATCGCCGCGATGTTCATCGCCTCGATGGTCTCCGCGGTCCTGTTCGTCGTCGCCTACTTCACCCTCGACGTCGGTGACAACTGGGACACCTTCGCCGGCATGGGCGCCTCGACGGTGGCGCTCGGCGTCACCCTGGGCATCACCCTGCTGCTGATCGGCGTCGCGATCATCCATCTCGCCCGCAAGCTGATGTCGGACGTCGAGATCGTCGAGATGCGCCACCCGGCCGCCTCGCCCCCCGAGGACCGCGAGGCCACGATCCAGGCCCTCAACGACGGCCTCGACGAGGCCGGCATCGGCCGCCGCCCGCTCGTGCGCAACACCATGCTCGGCGCGGTCGGCGTGCTCGGGCTGCCCGCCATCGTGCTGCTCCGCGACCTCGCGCCGGGCGACGAGCTCGACATCGACAAGCTCGCGCACACGATCTGGGAGCCCGGCATGCGCCTGGTCCGCGACGTGGTCGGCACCCCGATCCTCGCCAGCGAGATCGAGATGGGCGACCTGATCAACGCCGCTCCCGAGGCCCTGTTCCCCACCGAGGAGAACGGCTACGAGGAGCTCCACGGCGCGCAGCTGCAGGTCGACAAGGCCAAGGGCGCGATCATCATCGTCAGGATGGACCCCGACGACATCATCCCGGCCGAGGGTCGGGAGAAGTGGACCGTCGACGGCATCATCTGCTACTCGAAGATCTGCACCCACGTGGGGTGCCCGATCTCCCTCTACGAGCGCACCACGCACCACGTGCTGTGCCCGTGCCACCAGTCGACCTTCGACCTGGCCGACCACGCCAAGGTCGTCTTCGGTCCGGCTGCCCGGCCCCTCCCGCAGCTGCCCCTGGCAGTGGACGATGAGGGCTACCTCGTCGCGCAGAGCGACTTCACCGAGCCCATCGGGGCAAGCTACTGGGAGCGTGAGAAGCAGTGAGCACGGACTCCAGGCTCGACACCAGCACGGTCGCGACGAGCAACCGCACGGAGGCCGCGACCGCCTCCAAGCCCGGCCCCGCCGGGTCCCTCGCCACGTGGGCCGACGACCGCCTCGGTCTCGCCACGGCGATGAAGAAGAACCTCCGCAAGGTCTTCCCCGACCACTGGTCCTTCATGCTCGGCGAGATCGCGCTGTGGAGCTTCGTCGTGCTGCTCCTCACCGGCGTGTTCCTCACGCTGTGGTTCAACCCGTCGATGGGCCACGTCACCTACGAGGGCTCCTACGACCAGCTCCGCGGCATCGGCATGTCGGAGTCGATGGCCTCGACGCTGCACATCTCCTTCGACGTGCGCGGCGGCCTGCTGATGCGCCAGATGCACCACTGGGCCGCGATGATCTTCATCGCCTCGATGATGGTGCACCTGCTCCGCGTCGCCTTCACGGGCGCCTACCGCAAGCCGCGTGAGCTCAACTGGGTCATCGGCTGCCTGCTGCTCCTCCTGGGCACCCTCGAGGGCTTCACCGGCTACTCGCTCCCCGACGACCTGCTCTCCGGCACCGGCGTCCGCGCCGCGGACGGCTTCCTGAAGGCCACCCCGGTCGCGGGCACCTACATGTCGTTCCTGCTCTTCGGCGGCGAGTTCCCCGGCGAGGCGGTCATCCCCCGGCTCTACATCGTGCACGTGCTGCTGATCCCCGGCATCCTGCTCGCGCTGATCGCCGCCCACATGCTGCTGCTCGTCTACCACAAGCACACGCAGTGGCCCGGCCCTGGCCGCACCGAGCAGAACGTCGTCGGCTTCCCGATGCTGCCCGTGTACGCCGCCAAGGCCGGCGGGTTCTTCTTCATGGTCTTCGGCGTCGTCGCCCTCATGGGCGGCCTGCTGTCGATCAACCCGGTGTGGAAGTTCGGCCCCTACGACCCGACCAAGGTGACGGCCGGCTCGCAGCCCGACTGGTACATGGGCTGGCCCGACGGCCTGCTGCGCATCATCCCGAGCGGGTGGGAGACGGTGATCTTCGGCTACACGATCTCCTGGAACGTGATGATCCCGATCCTCCTGGTGCCGCCGCTGATGCTGACGGTGCTGATCCTGCTGCCGTTCCTCGAGGGCTGGATCACCGGCGACAAGCGTGACCACCACCTGCTCCAGCGCCCGCGCAACGCGCCGACGCGCACGGCGGTGATGGTCGCCCTGATGACCTTCTACGGTCTCGCCTGGGCCGCCGGCGGCAACGACATCATCGCCATCAAGCTGCACGCCAGCATCAACCAGATCACCTACTTCATGCGCGGTGCGATCTTCCTCGGCCCGCTCCTGGCGTTCTGGATCACCCGCCGCTGGTGCATCTCCCTGCAGCGCCACGACAACGAGAAGCTCCTCCACGGCTACGAGACGGGCATCATCACCCGCTCCCCCGAGGGCCAGTACGCCGAGCGGCACCTGCCGATCAACCCGAAGACGGCCTACACCCTCACCGCCCGTGACCGCGACGAGGTGTTCACCGGCGCCGGCGACACCGACGCCGCCGGCGTGGCAGCACCCAACAGCCGCTCGGAGCGGCTGCGGGCCCGGCTGTCGCGGTGGATGTACGTCCACAACGTGCAGAAGCCGACGGTCGCCGAGCTCGAGGAGGCGCACCACCACGCCGAGCACGAGGCGGAGCTCGCGGCCGGTCTCGACCACCCGGTCGACGGCCACCAGTTCGACGACCACCGCCTCCGCGACACCGACGACGTGCCGCTGCGCGACCACTGATCGTCTGCTCGACCACGACGAGGGCCCGCCGGGACATCCCGGCGGGCCCTCGTCGTTCTCGCGGGACCGCTACGCGCCGCGCGTGGGTGGCGGCATACGACATCCCTCCCGCGACCCTGGCGGCATACGACGTCTGTCGCGCCACCCTGGCGGCATACAACATCCCTCGCGGGACCCTGGCGGCATACGACCAGATCCTGCGCCAAATCCATGTCGTATGCCGCCACCCACACAGCAGCCCCTGCCGTATGCCGCCACCCTCGGACGCAGGAGCCCGCGCGCTGCCGTCGACTTCCCGCATGACGCGGTCAGTCGATCCGGCCCGGGCGGGCACGCTCGGGCAGGCGGGGCGTCGTACGCCGCAGGAATTCCGCCTGCCCGCTGGGCGAGAACAGGGACTTCCGGAGCTCATCGAGCCACGGCCGGATCCGCTCCGGATCGTGGGGAAGGCCCAAGGAGCGCTCGGCATCCCTCAGCACGGACGCGCTGCGATGCAGGACGTCGCCGGCGGTGTATCCACGCCGCACGTATCCGGCACGCTCGATCGCGCGGTCGCGGCGGCGATCCTTCACCCGACGAGGTGCCTTCTCGTGCTCGTCACCGTCGTACTCCGGGAGGTCAGGCGTCCCGACGATGCGAAGATCGGCCCGCGCCACCTTGACCCCGTCCTCGTCCCGCACGACGTACTGCGTCGCCACGTCGATCCCACACAGGACGTGGAGCAGCCTCAGCAGCGTCTCGTACGCCGACTCTGACGCGTCGTCGGCGTAGGCGAGAGCACGCTTCAGCGCCTTTGCCCCAGGGCGCCGCGGACGTATGACCGCCTCGATGTCCTTGACGGTGCACTGTTGGAGATGGAGGACGCAGTCGATCATCACCACAAGATCGATCAGGGACACGGCACGGGCGCAGGCCAGCAACGTCTCGGGGATCGAGGCGCACCGCAGGCCCTCGAAGTCGTCGTACCCGATGGGGCGCGTGTGACGGCTCGTGCGCACCCCCATCCGCATGGGACGCGGGTCATCGAGCCCCAGGGCGATGAACACTGGCGTCCCTTTCGGGATCGGTGGGAGCCACCACCTCCGGACCGCGGCGGACGTCAACCCCGTGAAGGATCCGTGGTTCGGCATCAACAGCTGCCAGGCATGCAGGGCAGCCGTCAGGTCATCGCCCAGGTCGCGCCTGCGGTGGATCCCGTGCGACTCGCGGACGTACGCCGCTGAGCGCGGGTGGCCGCGCAGCGCACCCACCGGCTTGAGCATCGGCTCTTCATGGCGTGGCCGTGTGTGGTCCTGACCCTCGTGGTGATCGCGCATCGCCGCACTGTGCTCCGTGCGTGCGACTGCACTCCCCCGCAGTCGGCGGGGACTGTGGACAGCCCCGCTGCGGTCAGTCCTGTGGACGCTGTCCGGCCCGCGGGAGCCGGTGCCGGCGGCCGGGTGCGATCACCGCACGGTGGCGGCATACGACACTCGCGCACCGCACCCTGGCGGCATACAGCGCGTTTTCGCGCGAGATCCATGTCGTATGCCGCCACCCACGAGTGGCAGCACGTCGTATGCCGCCACCTTGGGGCGGCAACCGCTCAGGCCAGGGCCGAGCCCTGCTTCCAGTCGGCGAAGGAGAGGTTCCAGTCGCCGTAGCCGTTCTCGAGCGTCATCGGCCGGTCGGTGCCGGTGTACTCGACGACGTCGCCGCGGCGGCTCATCGCGTAGAGCCAGCCGGCGTCAGCGGTCGACATGCCCGTGCAGCCGTGCGAGACGTTGGCGTGGCCCTGCGAGCCCACCGACCAGGGCGCGGCGTGCAGGAACTCACCGGAGTAGGTGACCCGCATCGCCCACTTCACGTCGTCGATGTCGTAGGCCTCGGGGCTGTTGCGGTTGATGCCCACGGTCTCGGAGTTCATCCGCTTCTCGGCGAACTTCTCGATGATCACCTTGGTGCCCGAGCGCGTGGTGAAGCCGGGCTTGCCGGTGGTGATCGGGATGGTGCGCAGCAGGGTGCCGTTGGAGAAGACCTGCATCTGGTGGGTCCGGGCGTTGACCTTGTAGACGTGCGCCTCGCCGACGTGGAAGGAGACCTGGCGGTCCTCCTGGCCGTAGATGCCCTTGCCGGCGGGCAGGCTGTTGATGTCGAGGTCCACCGAGACGTCGGTGCCGGGCTTCCAGTAGCTCGCCGGGCGGTAGTGCGCCTCCTGGTCGCTCAGCCAGCGCCACGAGCCCTTCTGCTGCGGGGTGCTCGTCACGCTCATGTGCTTCTCGAACAGCGCCTTGTCGGTCACGGGCACGTCGAAGGTGACGATGACCGGCATGCCCACGCCGACGGTCTCACCGTCGAGCGGCGCGACGGCGGCGTAGGTCTGCTCGTCGAGGGTCAGGTCGACGGTGTGGAAGCTGCGCGAGCGCTCCACGCTGCTCCCGTCGGACCGCTCCGCGCTCGCGGTGATGTGGTAGTCGGTGCCGGGCTCGAGGGCTTCCGACGAGGTCCAGGAGCCGTCTTTCACCGCACCCGGCAGCTCGCCGGCCTCGGAGGTCACCCGGACGGTGCCGAGCGTGCCACCGGTGGCGCCCACCGTCACAGGGGCGTCGATCGGCACCGCACGCGCGTCCTGGAAGCTCGTGGTCAGGCGCACCGGCTCGGGCTTGGCAGACTCCGACGCGGAGCCGGCAGCGGGCCCGTCCGACGACGAGGGGCTGCCGCCGGCGGTGGAGCAGCCGGCGAGGCCGGCGGCCGCGAGCAGAGCCGCGGCGAGTGCCGTACGTCGGTGGGCCGGGCGGCGCATGGACACGGGCAGGGACGCACGAAGACGCATGCGGCGAGACCCCCTGGGACAGCGTGGCGGAACGGAAGAACCCCTCCAGCGTACGGCGTGGAGGGGTTCTTCCGAATTCGACGAGCGTGCGGCGGCGGGCGCTCAGTGAGCGTGCTCACCCCGGTAGTACTCGAAGACGAAGCCGCAGACGGCCACGGCGCCGATGGTGAAGCCGATGATCACCAGCCACCACGCCGCGAGGGCGGTGCCGTAGACGATGACGCCCAGGGTGAGGGCGCACCAGAGCGGCCACCAGGAGTAGGGCGGGAAGAAGCCCAGCTCCCCGGCGCCCTCGGCGATCTCACCCTCTTTGCGGTCCTCCGGCCGCGGGTCCATGCGCGAGGCGTGGAAACCGAGGTAGAGGGTCACCATGCCGAAGAGCAGCGCGGTCATGACCAGGGCGGAGGTGCCGGTCGGGTCCTCGGCGAGGAACCAGTAGGCGGGGGTGACCACCACGACGAACAGCGCGGTGATCCCGAAGATCCAGGCCTCGGCCTTCATCGGTTCTCCTCCTCGGTCGGGGTGGTCGTGTCGGCCCGGTCGCGCAGCATCTCCTCGCGACCCGACACCTCGGGGGCGTCGGCGACGTCGCCGTTGCGCTCGGCCGGGTGCTCCTCCAGCTCACGCAGCGCCACCTCGGGGTGGTGCAGGTCGAAGGCGGGCGACTCGGACCGGATCCGGGGCAGCGTGTGGAAGTTGTGGCGCGGCGGCGGGCTGCTGGTGGCCCACTCGAGCGAGCGGCCCCAGCCCCACGGGTCGTCGACCTCGACCGCCGGTGCCTTGGCGGACACGTAGACGTTGTAGAGGAACGGCAGCACCGACGCACCGAGCAGGAACGAGCCGACGGTGGAGATCTGGTTGAGCGTGGTGAAGCCGTCGGCCGGGAGGTAGTCGGCGTAGCGACGCGGCATGCCCTCGACACCCAGCCAGTGCTGGACGAGGAAGGTGGTGTGGAAGCCGACGAACAGGATCCAGAAGTGCACCTTGCCCAGGCGCTCGTCGAGCATCCGGCCGGTCATCTTCGGCCACCAGAAGTAGAAGCCGGCGAACATCGCGAACACCACGGTGCCGAAGACGACGTAGTGGAAGTGCGCGACCACGAAGTAGGAGTCGGAGACGTGGAAGTCCAGCGGCGGGCTGGCCAGGATGACACCCGTCAGGCCACCGAACAGGAAGGTGGTCAGGAAGCCGATCGACCACAGCATCGGGGTGTCGAAGGACAGGCTTCCGCCCCACATCGTGCCGATCCAGTTGAAGAACTTCACACCTGTCGGCACGGCGATGAGGAAGGTCATGCCGGAGAAGAACGGCAGGTCCACGGCGCCGGTGACGAACATGTGGTGGGCCCACACCGCGACCGACAGCATCGCGATGCCGAGCGTCGCGGCCACCAGGCCGACGTAGCCGAAGATCGGCTTGCGGCTGAAGACCGGGAGGATCTCGGAGATGATGCCGAAGAACGGCAGCGCGATGATGTAGACCTCGGGGTGCCCGAAGAACCAGAACAGGTGCTGCCACAGGATCGGCCCGCCGTGCGACGGGTCGAACACGTGCGCCCCGAGGATGCGATCGGCCTCCAGGGAGAGCAGCGCGCCGGCCAGGATCGGGAAGACCAGGATCACGAGCATGCTGGTGATCAGGGTGTTCCAGACGAAGATCGGCATCCGGAACATGGTCATGCCGGGGGCACGCATGCAGATGATCGTGGTGATGAAGTTGACTCCACCGAGGATCGAGCCCAGACCGGCCATCCAGAGGCCCATGATCCAGAGGTCACCGCCGACGCCCGGGCTGCGGACGGCGTCGGAGAGCGGCGTGTAGGCGAACCAGCCGAAGTCGGCGGCGCCCTGCGGGGTCAGGAAGCCCGAGCCCGCGATCAGTCCGCCGAACAGGAACAGCCAGTAGCTGAACATGTTGAGGCGCGGGAACGCGACGTCGGGCGCACCGATCTGCAGCGGCATGATCACGTTGGCGAAGCCGAAGAACAGCGGCGTCGCGAACAGCAGCAGCATGATCGTGCCGTGCATCGTGAAGAGCTGGTTGTAGAGCTGCTCGTTGACGACCTGCTGGCCGGGGTAGGCCAGCTCCGCGCGGATCAGCATGGCCATCAGGCCGGCGGCGAGGAACCACGCGAACGAGGTCCCGAGGTACATCTTGCCGATCAGCTTGTGGTCGGTCGTGGTGAGCAGGCGGACGACCTGCTGACCGAGGGCCTTGCGCTCCGGGGCGGCGGCGGATGCTGCGGCGCTCACTCCTGGCTCCCTTCCTGGGACTGGCTTTCGCCCAGTCCGGTCTGAGTCGTGGCGTTGGACCCACCGAGGACGGGCGCGTCGGCCGTCTGCCCGGCCTCGGCCAGGTCGGCGAGGTAGGCGTCGTACTCGGACTGGCTGACGACCTTGACGTTGAACAGCATGCGGGAGTGGTAGACGCCGCAGAGCTCGTAGCACTTGCCGACGTAGTCACCCTCGACGGTCGGCGTGATCTGGAGCTTGTTCACGCGGCCGGGGATGACGTCCATCTTGACCAGGAAGGCCGGGACGCCGAAGTCGTGGATCACGTCGGGCGAGTGCAGGTTGAACTGGATCCGCTGGTCGACCGGCAGCACGAGGGTGGGGATCTCGTTGCCGTCACCGGAGGTGTAGACGTACTCGCCGTAGGCGAAGTCGTCGTCCTCGCCAGTGGCAGCGGCGTTCTGCTCACCGATGCCGTGGTTGAACGTCCAGGTCCACTGCTGGCCCATCACCTCGACGGTCATGTCGGGGTTGTCCTCGAGCTTGACCACCTCGTCCTGCACGCGGACGGTGTGGAAGAAGAACACCACGCACATCAGGACCGGCGCGATCGTGTAGAAGACCTCGAGCGGCAGGTTGTAGCGCGTCTGACGCGGGACCTCGTCGTCGCTGCGGCGGCGGAACCTCACCACGGCGTAGAAGATCAGGCCCCAGACGATGACACCGGTGACCATGGCGGCCACCCAGGCCCACTTCCACAGCTCGTAGGTGTAGGGACCCTGCGCGGAGGCGCGGTCGGGCATCGCGAGGTTGCGGATCTGGTGCTCGTCGGCGTCGGAACACCCGGCCAGAACCAGCATCGTCACGCCCAGCAGCGCGACCCTCAGGATGCGCCGAGCCGGCGCGCCTGAAAGCTTGGGGACTTGCAGACCCACTGACGAGCCTCTCTCTCGGTCCTTTTCGACGGATAGAGACTATCGCCATCCGGCCCGGCCGTGCGGGGCAGGGTCGGGTGTCGGCGGATCTGGCCCGGTCAGCCTCCCCCGCCCGGCGTGCAGCCCGCTGTGTGTGGCATAAGTTGCCCCTGTGACCGGTCCCGTGGCTCGCGAGGGCGACCTCGACAGCGCCTCGTCCTCCCCGCTGCACCCGGCGGCCCGCGACGTCCTGCTGGCGGCGCTCGACCGGGGTTACGCCGACCCGCGCCGACTGCACCGTCCGGGCCGCGAGGCGCGGCTGCTGCTCGACAACGCCCGCGAGGCCACCGCCAACGCGCTCGGCGTCCGACCCGACGAGGTGACGTTCACGCCCAGCGGCACCCACGCGGTGCACCTCGGCCTGCTCGGCCTGGTGGGGGGCTCGCGGCGCGGCGACGTCGTCGTCCACTCCGCGGTCGAGCACTCGGCCGTCCGGCACGCCGTCTCCTGGGGTGCCCGGTCGACGGAGACGGTCGTCGACCGCCTGGGCCGCGTCGACGCCGGCGGGCTCGCCGCTCGCGCTGCCGCGCCCGACGTCGGCGTCGTGGCCCTCCAGACCGCCAACCACGAGGTCGGCACCCTCCAGGACGTCGGCGACCTCGAGCTCCCCGACGGCGTGCCGCTCTTCACCGACGCCTGCGCCTCCATGGGCCGCCTGCCGCTGCCGGACGGCTGGGCGGCGGCCGCCGGCTCCGCCCACAAGTGGGGCGGCCCGGCCGGGGTCGGCGTGCTGCTGGTGCGCAAGCGAGCCCGGTGGCGCAACCCCTTCCCCGGCGACGACCGGATCGACGAGCGCTCGACCGGCTTCGAGAACGTTCCCGCGGTCCTCGCCGCGGCCGCCGCGCTCCAGGCGGTGGTGGCCGAGCGCGAGGAGGTCAACGCGCGCCAGCACGCGCTCGTCGACGTCGTACGCCGCCGGGTTGCTGCGGAGGTCCCCGACGTGGAGGTCGTCGGCGACCCGGACCGCCGGCTCCCCCACCTCGTGACGTTCTCCTGCCTCTACGTCGACGGCGAGGCGCTCGTCACCGAGCTGGACCGCTGCGGCTTCGGCATCGCCAGCGGCTCGGCCTGCACGGCCTCCACCCTCACGCCCAGCCACGTCCTGGAGGCGATGGGGGTGCTCACGCACGGCAACGTGCGGCTCTCGCTACAGCGCGACACCACCCGCGCCGACGTGGACGCCTTCTGCGACGCCCTCCCCGGTCTGGTCGCCGGGATCCGCGCACGGGTCGGACTGTGACCGGCGCCGACCTCGGGCCCGTCGCCCTCGAGCTCGACTGCCGGGACATGCCCTGCCCGATGCCGGTGATCGAGCTGGCCCGCCACCTCACCGACGTCGAGGTCGGCGACCTGCTGGCCGTCCTCGCCCACGACCCCGCGGCAGCGGTCGACGTACCTGCGTGGTGCCGGATGAAGGGACAGGACTACGTCGGCGCGGACACCACCGACGACGGCGTCCCGCGCTACGTCGTGCGCAGACTCAGCTGAGCACCCGCGGGGTAGTTGGGGACGATCTGGTAGGTCGACGCCCCGACTCACCTACGCGAACGTCCCTGACTACGCAGGCACGCCGGCGGGTACTGCCGAAGCACTCAGGGTCGGATCGTCTTGAGGTGGGGCTCGATGTCGGCGACGGCGTCGGCGCCGTAGGTCTCCTCGCACCGGGCGAGGAAGGCGCTGCGGGAGATCTCGTACTCCTGGGTGCCGACCTTCTCCACGACGTAGACCGCCAGCAGGCAGCCGAGCTGCGCGGCGCGGACGTGGTCAAGGCCCCAGCTGAGGGCGGCGAGGAAGCCGGCGCGGAACGCGTCGCCGACGCCGGTGGGCTCGACCTTCTCGATCTCGGGGACGGCCGGCACGACGACCGACTCCTCGCCCTTGCGGTCGATGCGCACGCCTGCCGGGCCGAGGGTGACGACCCAGGTGCCGACCCGCGAAAGGACCTCCTCAGCGCTCCACCCGGTCTTCTGGGTGATCAGGCTGGCCTCGTACTCGTTGGAGAACAGGATCTCCGCGCCGTCGATGAGCGGGCGGATCAGGTCGCCGTCGCCGAAGGCGAGCTGCTGGGACGGGTCGGCGAGGAAGCGGTAGCCGCGCTGGCGGCACTCCTCGGTGTGGCGGAGCATGCCCTGCGGGTCGTCGGGGCCGATGATCACGTAGTCGGGCGCGCCGACGCGGTCGACGATCGGCTTCAGCTCGATCTCGCGCGACTCGCTCATCGCGCCGGCATAGAAGCTGGCGATCTGCGCGTGAGCGGTGTCGTTGGTGCACACGAACCGGGCCGTGTGCTTGGTCTCGGACACGTGGACCGAGTCGCAGTCGACGTTGTGGCGCTCGAGCCAGGAGCGGTACTCGGCGAAGTCCTCGCCGACCGCCCCGACGAGCACCGGACGCAGGCCCAGGTTGCCCAGTCCGAAGCAGATGTTGGCGGCGCACCCGCCACGTCGTACCTCGAGCTCCTCGACCAGGAAGGAGACCGAGAGCTTGTCGAGCTGCTCGACGACGAGGCTGTCGGCGAACTTGCCCGGGAAGGACATCAGGTGGTCGGTCGCGATGGATCCGGCAACAAGGAGGGACACGACGCGAAACACTACCTTCCGGTACGCCTCTGGATACCCCTCGGTAGCCAATAACGTCGTCGACATGACGACTTCATCCGGCGGTCTCGCCCGCCCTGCGCACCTGGTCCACGACGAGCTGGGCACGCCTGCCGAGATGGCTGCCGACTGCCAGGAGACCGGTCGCAACCTGCGTCTGGAGGCGCACCTCGAGCGTGCCGCCCGGGCGGCCGTCGCCACGCCGCCGAGCATCCGCTTCGAGGACTACCCCGCCGAGGTCGGCAAGCGCGAGATCCGCATCTCGGAGGCCGCCGCCCGGCTGGCCAACGCCCTGCACCTCCACCTGGACTGACCCCGCGGCTCCCGAGCATGACGAAGGGCCCCAGCCGGTCGGCTGGGGCCCTTCGTCATGGATGGATCAGTGGAACGAGTCGCCGCACGCGCACGAGCCGGTGGCGTTCGGGTTGTCGATCGTGAAGCCCTGCTTCTCGATGGTGTCGACGAAGTCGATCTCGGCACCGTTGAGGTAGGGGACGCTCATCCGGTCGACCACCACGGTCACACCGTCGAAGTCGGTGGTCACGTCGCCGTCGAGGGTGCGCTCGTCGAAGAAGAGCTGGTAGCGCAGGCCCGAGCAGCCACCCGGCTGGACGGAGATGCGCAGGGCCAGGTCGTCCCGGCCCTCCTGCTCGAGGAGGCTCTTGACCTTGCCCGCTGCGACGGCGGACAGGTTGATCTGGTCGGTGCGGCGCTCGGTGGTCTCGACCTGCTCGGTCATCTCATCACTCCAGAAAGTCTCGGGGTACTGCTGTCTCCAATGGTCGCACACCACGGGTTATTCCCCGTGGTCCTGCCCGAGATCCGCCTGCCCTCGCCCGCCAGGTGGCGGCACCTTGCACGCGACAGGCCCTGCAGGCTGCGATCTGCCGCCACCCCCAACACGCCCGCCGGAAGGGTGGCGGCACCTTGCACGCGACAGGCCCCGCGGGCCGCGATCTGCCGCCACCCAAGGTACGCCCGCTGGAAGGTGGCGGCACCTTGCACGCGACAGGTCTTGCGGGCTGCGATCTGCCGCCACCCTCAGGCGGTACGACGGCGCGGTGGCGCGACTGGGACGCGCTCGAGGAACGCGGCGCGCCCGGCGGGCGTGAACAGCGAGTCCCTCAGGAGGTCGTGCCACGCCCGGACGCGCGTCGGGTCATGCGGCCTGCCGAGTGCTCGATCAGCATCCTCGAGGATCGTCACCGCTCGACGGATGACGTCCCCAGCGGTGTAGCCCCGGCGTACGAAGCCCTGCTTGTCCACGCGACGGTCCCGGCGCCGATCACGAACTCGACGAGGCGCCCGCTCGTGCTCGTCACCGTCGTACTCGTGGAGGGCCGTCGTGCCGACGAGCCAGAGATCCGCCTCAGCGATCAGCACTCCGTGCGCATCCACGAGCTGCCACTGGGGCTCGACTTCGATGTCGCACACGACATGGAGCAGGCGGAGCAGCGACTCCCACACCGACTCGGCGCGGCCGTCGACCAGCGCCAGCGCCTCTCGAAGCCGGCGGCTGCCGGGGCGTCGCGACTTCGAGATCTCCTCGAGCTCGTCGAACGTCACGAGCTCGAGGTACAGCGCGGCGTCGACCAGGACGACGACGTCGACGAGGCCGACCCACCGAGCCGCCGCCACGAGCGCCTCCGGCACCACCGCGACGCGCAGCCCGCGCACCTCCGTGCATGCCACCGTGCGGATGTGCCGGCTGGTGTGCACACCGTCGCGCATCGGGCGCGGGTCGTCCTTGGCGAGTGCCATGAAGACCGGACACCGGTCGGGCAGCGGAGGCAGCGGGACTCCGATCACCTCGAGCGCAGTCAGGCCGGTGAAGCACCCGACATCGGTCATGAGGAGTTGCCAGCCGGCCAGGTCGTGGGGGTCCCAGAACGGCGGATGGTCGGACTCGGCCCGATTGGACGCGGGCGAATTGGACGCGGGGCGGTGCACGCCGTAGGTCACGGCTGACCAGGGGGTGCCTCGCCGGTGTCCGCGCACGGGTCGGAGATCTTGCATCCGACGAGCGTCGGTTGGCTTGCGCCATGCCTGCGAGCTCCGACTCGAGTGCCTGTGGAGGAGCGCGCGGATGACTGCGCTGTGAACGCTTCGCGGCCTGCGGTGCACAGGACTGGGTGGCGGCAGATCACGCCCTCAGGCCGTGCACACCTGCGATGTGCCGCCACCCCCAATGCGGCCCGCGCGGGTGGCGGCAGATCACGCCCTCAGGCCGTGCACACCTGCGATGTGCCGCCACCCCACACCTGCGGCCCGCGCGGGTGGCGGCAGATCACGCCCTCAGGCTGCGCGCACCTGCAATGTGCCGCCACCCCGGGAGGCAGATCAGCGGGACCAGGTGCGGGCGACCCGGGCGGCGAGGTCGGCGAGGGCGTCGGCGGGGGCGCCCATCGCGCGCTCCTCCCCCACCAGCTCGACGAGGGAGTACGCCGACTCGATGCCGAGGGCGCGCATCTCCCGCGACCCGACGAGCACCTGCCCGGCGAGGGCGATGCAGGGGCGGAGGGCCTCGGCCGCCACCCCGGCGACGCCGTAGGGCACCTTGCCGGCGCGGCTGGAGAAGTCGAAGGCGCCCTCGCCGGTCACCACGAGGTCGGCGGCCCGGGCGCGCGACGCCAGCGACACGGCGGAGGTGACCAGCCCGATGCCGGGTTCGCGGGTGGCGCCGAGGGCGAGGAGGGCGTAGCCGATGCCACCGGCGGCGCCGGCGCCCTTCTCCAGCGACGTACGCCGGTCGGTGGCGGCCGCGAAGGCCTCGAGCCAGCCGTCCACCTCCGCGATCCGGTCCTCGCCGATGCCCTTCTGCGGCCCGAAGGTCTTGGTCGCCCCGAAGAGCCCGGTCAGCGGGTTGTCGACGTCGCTGGCGGCGACGAGCGTGACTCCGGCCAGCCGCGCACGTGCGGCCGAGAGGTCGACCGAGGTCACCGAGGCCAGGGCCGCGGCGCCGCCGTCCAGCACGCCGTCCGAGATCGCCCCCAGGGCGGCCAGGACACCCGCGCCGCCGTCGTTGGTGCCGGAGCCGCCCAGCCCGACGACCACCGTGGTCGCGCCGCCGGAGATGGCGGCGAGGACGAGCTCGCCGACCCCGCGGCTGGTCGCCGTCTCGGCCGGGCCGGAGACGAGATGGAGGCCTGCGGCCTGCGCGCTCTCGACGTACGCCGTCTCCCCCACGCGCAGCACCACGGCCGGCACGGGCGCCCCGTGCGGCCCGGAGACCGTGACGGCCGAGAGCTCGCCACCCAGCGCGGCGTGCAGGACGTCGACGAAGCCGGGGCCGCCGTCGGCCATCGGGGCGAGGTCGAGCTCGTCGTCCGGGGCGTGGCGCCGCCACCCGGCGGCGATGGCGTCGGCGGCCTCGACGGCCGTCAGGGTCCCGGCGAACTTGTCCGGGGCGATCAGCACGCGCATGGCGGTCATCCTTGCAGCGCCCCCATCGGGCATGCTTCTCGCATGAGCCTTGACCCCATCGTCGCGGAGATCACGGTCCCGGTGAAACCCGCCCTGGCGTTCGTCGGGTTCACCGCCCAGATGGGCGAGTGGTGGGATCCCATGCTCAGCCCGGACCCGCCGACGTTCAGCAGCATCGCCATCGACCCCAACGGGCCGGTGGAGACCGTCCACGACGACGACCAGCGCTACACCTGGGGCCACGTCACGACGTGGGACCCGCTGGGCCACCTGGTCATGGACTTCTGGCTCGGCCACGACCAGGCCGAGCCCACGCAGCTCGACGTCCGCTTCACCGACGAGGGCAGCGGCACCCGCGTGCACCTCGAGCACGGCGGGTGGGCCGACGGCTCGGAGCAGGTGCGCGCCAAGTACACCCACTGGGACGACCTCCTCGCCCGGTACGCCGCCCACGTCTCGTGACCGCGGCCCTCGTCCGTCCGCTGCGCGAGGACGACCTGGAGGCGCTGGCCGACATCACGGCCACCAGCTACTACGACGTCGACACCCGCACCTACCAGCGCGCCTGGCCCGACCCCGTACGCCGCCCGCCCGCCCGCAACGGCGCCTGGATCGCCCGCACCCGAGCGGCCCTGCGCACCGACCCGGGCGGCTGCTGGGCGGCCGAGGTCGACGGTCAGGTCGTCGGTGGCGCCGTCTCCCGGGTCCGCGAGCTGATGTGGATCCTCGCGTCCTTCGCCGTGCTCCCGCAGCACCAGGGTCAGGGCATCGGCACCCAGCTGATGGCCTCGGCGCTGCACCACGGGCGCGGCTGCCTGCGCGGCATGTTCGCCTCCAGCGCCGACCCCGGTGCCGTACGCCGCTACCGGCTGGCCGGCTTCGACCTGCACCCGCAGATGCTGCTGACGGGCGTGGTCGACCGCAGCGCGATCCCGGTCGTCGAGCGGGTCCGGGAGGGCACGGCCGCCGACATCGACCTGATGAACTCGATCGACCGGCAGACCCGCGGCGCCGCACACCTGTCCGACCACGAGCTGCTGCTCGACCAGTTCCGCCTGGTCGTCGTCGACCACACGACCGGCTCGGGCTACGGCTACGTCGGCAGCGACGGGGCACCGATGCTGGTCGCGGCCACCAACCGGCGTACGGCCGCGTCGCTGGTGTGGGAGGCGCTGGCCTCGTCACCGCCCGGCGAGCAGGTGTCGGTCCACCACGTCACCGCGGCCAACGCCTGGGCGATCGACGTCGGGCTGGCGGCCCGGATGTCGGTCCACCAGAGCGGCTACCTGTGCCTGCGCCGGATGAAGCCGCCCGCGCCCTACATCCACCACGGGTCGCTCCTCTAGGCCCGTGCCCGTCCCCACCTCCGATCCCGAGGAGTCCTCCGTGACCGACCGACCCGAGATCGTCTGCATCTGCGGCTCCACCCGCTTCGCGGACGAGATGAGCGCGGCCAACCGTGACCTGACCTTCTCCGGCGCCATCGTCCTCGCGCCGGGCGTCTTCCGGCGCGTCGACGGGCACGGCGAGGAGTCGATCACCCACGAGCAGAAGGCCGCGCTGGACGCCCTCCACCTGCGCAAGATCGACCTGGCCGACCGGGTCCTGGTCGTCAACCCGGGCGGCTACGTCGGCGAGTCCACGAGCCGGGAGATCGCCCACGCCCGCGCGACCGGCAAGCCGGTCTCGTTCACCGATCCCGGCTGACCGGAGGACGCGCCGGACCGATCAGGCGTCCGAGCCGGGCTCGAGGCGGGCGCCGGCAGCCACGTCGCTGACGACCCGCGAGTCGCGCCCCACCAGCACGACGTCCTCGTCCCGTGCCAGCCGGCCGGACGGCTCGCCGCCGACCCGCGTGCCTGCGCCGACCTCGCAGCGCTCGTCGAGGACGGCCGTGCGCACCACCGAGCCGGCCCGGATCACGCAGTCCTCCATCACGACGCTGTCGTGGACCTCGGCACCCTTCTCCACGACCACGCCCGGCCCCAGGACGCTGCCGACGACGAGGCCGCTCACGTCGGCTCCCGGGGAGACCAGCGAGTCGTGGCACTCCCCCGCGGCGCGCACCCGGGCGGCCGGCCGGTCCGGCCAGTGCGAGATGACGGGACGTCCGGGGTGGTCGAAGACGTCGACCTTGCCGGCCAGCAGGTCGCGGTGGGACTGGAGGTAGAGCCCCGGCTGGCCGACGTCCTTCCAGTAGCCGGTCAGCGGGACCGCGACCACCTGGCCGCCCTCGACCAGCCGGGGCAGCAGGTGCTCGCCGAAGTCACCGATGCCGCTGTCGCCGGACTCCGCGTCCTCCTGGTCCTGCTCGTCCGCGAGCTCGGCGCGCAGCGCGTGCAGCGTCTCCACGAGCACGGCCGTGTCGTAGACGAAGATCTCGGTCGCGACAGTGCCGGTGGAGGGCCGCGACGGCTTGTGCTCGATCGCGGTCACGGTGCCGTCGCGGCGCGCGACGACCACGACGTTGTCGGAGGCGTCCTTCTTGGTCACCTCGCTGGTCAGGACAGTCGCCGACCGCCCGGCGGCCACGTGCTCCTCCACCACCGGCGCGAGGTCCATGTTGAAGACGTGGTCGGCGCTGCACACCACCAGCGTCCGGGCGCCGAACGCCTCCAGGTCGGCCGACATCCGCAGCAGCAGGTCGCCGTTGCCGTGCGCGAAGCCGCTCTCGGTCGCTGGACCGGTGCCCGTCTGCGGCACGATCCGCCGGAAGCCGCCGCGGTTGCGGTCCAGGCTCCAGGGGCGACCGCCGGAGAGGTACTCGTCGATCGAGGTGACCTGGTACTCCAGCGACACCCACACGTCCGAGAGGTCGGCGTGCACCAGCCCGGACAGTGCGAAGTCGATGAGGCGGTGGACACCTCCGTAGGGCAGCGCCGGCTTGGCGCGCTCGCGCGTCAGCACGTCCATGCGGGAGCCCTGCCCGCCCGCCTGCACCAGGGCAAGGACCTCACCGCGTCGTGGCATGCCGGAGAGCCTGCCACAGGGTGAGAAGCGTCGGTACGCCCTCATAGGATGGCGTCCATGAGCATCGTCGACCTGCCGCTCCTCCCGCTCGGCAAGGGCCGCGACCTCGACGCCGAGCGCGGCGTGGAGTGCCCCGGTGACCTCCCGGCAGCGTCCGACCCGACCCTGGTCGAGCGCGCCCGCGCGGCCAAGGAGGCCCTCGGTGAGCGGGTCTTCGTGCTCGGCCACCACTACCAGCGCGACGAGGTCATCCAGTTCGCCGACGTCACCGGCGACTCCTTCAAGCTCGCGCGCGACGCCGCGGCCCGCCCCGACGCCGAGTTCATCGTCTTCTGCGGCGTCCACTTCATGGCCGAGTCGGCCGACATCCTCACCTCCCCGGCGCAGCAGGTCGTGCTGCCCGACCTCGCGGCCGGCTGCTCGATGGCCGACATGGCCCGCCTGCGCCAGGTCGAGGACGCCTGGGACGCGATGGCCGACGCCGGCATCCAGGACGGCGTCGTGCCGGTGACCTACATGAACTCCAGCGCCGACATCAAGGCGTTCTGCGGCCGCAACGGCGGCGTCGTCTGCACCTCGTCCAACGCCGACGTCGCGCTCGACTGGGCCTTCGGGCAGAAGCCGGACTCCAAGATCCTCTTCCTTCCCGACCAGCACCTCGGCCGCAACACCGCCGTGCTCCAGATGGGCATCGCCCTCGACGAGTGCGTCGTGTGGGACCCGCTCCAGCCCGGCGGCGGCCTCACCGCCGAGGAGCTCCAGCGCGCCCGGATGATCCTGTGGAAGGGCCACTGCTCCGTCCACGGCCGCTTCTCCGAGGACGTCGTCGACGAGCTGCGCGCGAAGCACCCCGACATCAACGTGCTCGTCCACCCCGAGTGCAAGCACGAGGTGGTGCTCAAGGCCGACCTCGTCGGGTCGACAGAGTTCATCATCAAGACCATCGAGGCGGCCGAGCCCGGCACGGTGTGGGCGATCGGCACCGAGCTCAACCTCGTCAAGCGCCTCGCCGACGCCCACCCCGACAAGACGATCGTCTTCCTCGACCGCAACGTCTGCTACTGCTCGACGATGAACCGCATCGACCTCCCGCACCTGGTCTGGGCGCTGGAGAGCCTCGTCGCCGGCGAGGTGGTCAACCGGATCACCGTCGACCCCGAGACCGAGGCCGACGCCCTGCTGGCCCTCCAGCGGATGCTCGACCTGCCCGGCAAGTCCCACCGCGACTGAGGCGAGCGCGCAGGTGCGGCACGTCACCGACGCGGAGCGGCGCAGCCGCATCGCCGTACGCCACTGCCTGGCGCCGCCGCACCGCAAGGACGACGTCGGCGTCGTCACCTCGGCGATGACCGTGCTGCACGCGACCGAGGCGGCGACGGTGCACCTCGCACTCGCGGCGCGCGCGGAGGGCCTGACGCCCGAGCTCATCGACGCCGAGCTCTACGACGTGCGCCAGGTCGTCAAGCAGCTGGCCATGCGGCGCACGCTGTTCGTCTTCCCCCGCGAGCTGCTGCCGGCCGCCTGGGGCAGCGCCTCCGCCCGGGTCGCCACCTCCGAGCGCAAGCGCATCGCCAAGGCCATCGCCGGCGCGGGGATCGCGCCGGACGGCGACGCCTGGCTCGACGCGGCCCGCGAGGCGGTGCTCGAGCGCCTCGCCGCTGGCCCGGCCACGACCGCGCAGCTGCGCGCGGAGGTCCCGGAGCTCGCCGGGATGATCGGCGGCGACACGGACAAGACGTGGGACCGGGCGGTCCCGGTCGCCCCCTGGGTGCTGACCCACCTCGGGCTCGAGGGCAAGGCCCTGCGCGGCCGCAACGCCGGGCACTGGCGCCTCAACAAGCCCACGTGGACCACTGCCGAGGACTGGCTCGGTGTCGTGCCGGAGCCCCTCGACGAGGCCGAGGGGTACGCCGCCCTCGTCCGCTCCTGGCTCGTCACCTTCGGTCCCGGCACGGCCGCCGACATCCAGTGGTGGCTCGGCTCGACCAAGACCGCGGTGACCCGGGCGCTCGCCGACGTCGCGGCCGTGCAGGTCACGCTCGACGACGGCGCGGTCGGCTGGCTGCTGCCGGAGGACGCCGAGGACACCGGTCCCGTCGAGCCGTGGGCGGCGCTGGTGCCCCCCCTCGACCCCCCCGGGGTGGGCGGGGAGCAGCGCGGCGTCTACCGCGACCCCCCGCCC
>NZ_JAYSFM010000005.1:0-137349 GCF_041913365.1 Nocardioides sp. | reverse complement strand
GGCTGGCCCCGCGCGCCGGCGGGGGGGCGGGGGGGCGGCGCCGGGGGGCCCCCCCCCCCCCGGGGGGGGGGGGGGGGGGCGCCGCCCGGCCCCCCCCCCCCCCCCCGACGGTGATGGGCTGGAAGCAGCGCGGCTTCTACCTCGACCCCGCGCACGTGCCGTACCTCTTCGACACCAACGGCAACGCCGGCACCACCGCGTGGTGGGACGGCCGGGTCGTCGGGTGCTGGGTGCAGGACGACGAGGGCGTGGTCCGCCTGTCGCTCCTCGACGACGTCGAGCCCGCCGGCCGCGACGCCCTGGACCACGAGGCCAGGCGGCTCACAGACTGGCTCGACGGCACGGTCGTCGGCAACGTCTACGCCTCGCGTCAGATGAAGCAGGCGAAGCTGCCCTAGGAGGTGCCGTCGACGGCGGGCAGCGTGAACCAGAACACCGAGCCGCCGCCCTCGCGCTCGTCGACGCCCATGGTGCCGCCGTGGGCCTCGACGATCCGGCGGCACGTGGCGAGCCCGATGCCCGACCCCTCGACGGTCTTGTCGAGCCGGGCCAGCGGGGCGAAGACGCGCTCGCGCTTGTCGTCCGGGATGCCCCGCCCGCGGTCGCGGACCTCGACCCGGTGGACGCCCTCGAGCCGCGTGCTCCCGACCTCCACGTCGGGCTGCTCCCCCACCAGCGTGAACTTGGCGGCGTTGTCGACGAGGTTCATCAGCACCGAGCGCAGCTGCGTGGCGTCGCCGCGCACCACGGGCAGTGGATTCACGCGCACCAGCGACCGGTCGATGCGGCCCGCGAGGTCGTCGAGCGCGGTCTCGGCCTCCACCGCGAGGTCCACCCGGTCGTCACCGGGCGCGTCGCCCTGCGAGGCGAACTCCAGCAGGTTGGCGATCATGTCGTTCATCCGGTCGACACCCCGGCGGGCTCGCGCCACCGTGTCGACCTGGTAGTCATCGGTGACCTCGAGCTCGAGCGCCTCGAGCGACAGCGAGATGGAGGTCAGCGGGTTCTTCAGGTCGTGGCTCACCTGGCCGGCGAAGTTGGCCAGCCGCTCGTTGGAGGTGCTGAGCCGCAGGTTGACCTCGCTGAGCCGCCGCGAGGCCAGCTCCAGCTCGAGGACGTCGACCACACGGTCGGCGAGCTGGGCCAGGCCCCTGGCCGCCTCGGGAGTGACCTGGTGGGCCTCGCTGTCGAAGACGCAGAGCGTGCCGATGACGACGCCGTCGGGCGTGCGCAGCGGGTGGGAGCCGTAGTACTTCACGTCGGCGATCTCGCCGGTCGTCCACGGGTTGTCGGCGAAGCGCGGGTCCTGGCTGGCGTCGTCGAGCATGATCGGCTGGCCCGACTCCACCACCTGCCGGCACATCGAGTCGTCGCACGGCGTGGTCTCACCCTCGAACCCCGCGGTGGCGACCTGGTGCTGGTGCCTGCTGCTCAGCAGGTTGACCGCCGCGAACGGCACCCCCGCGACCTGCGCGGCGAGGTCGACCAGCGCGTTCAGCTCGCGGCGCGGCGGGCCGCCGATGACGTCGTACGTCGCCAGCGCGCGGTCGCGCTCGGCACCCGTGCTCACAGCCCGGGGGCCTTCCAGACGGCCAGCCAGCGCTGGGTGTCGGGCTCCATCGGCAGCTCCTTGTCCAAGAGGTCACGAACGGACAGCTCGAGCAGCGTGTCGCGGGACTGCTCGCCAGTGGGCGCGAACGGGTAGAACGTGCCCTGCTTGTAGAGGTAGACCAGCCCGAAGGCCTGCCCGGCGGCGTTGCGGAAGGGCACCATCGAGCACAGCAGGCCACCCTCGAAGCCGTTGAGCTCGAGCGTGGTGTTGACCGCGTGCAGGTCGGTGCACAGGTCCGACACGGCGTCCTTGTCCCCGGCCACCACCAGCCAGGTGAACCCGAAGTCGTCCCGGCTGACGCTCACCTGCGGCGCGTCGGCGTCGTCGCGGATCAGCGCCACCACGTCGTCCTGGGTCTGCGCGAACGCGGCGCCCGCGGCCGACCGGTAGCAGACCGAGCCGGAGCCCGTCGGCTCGAAGCCGAGCGCGGTCTGGAGGGTGATGGCCGCGCTGGGGACGTGGAACAACGCGTCGAGGTTGTTGCGCTTCGGCTGCGTCCGCGCGCGCATCGCCTCCCAGAGGCCCATCGACCGCTCCCCCCTCAGCCCGCCGGCCGGCTCAGCTCGGCCTGGATGCGGGCGAGCTGCTCGAGCCGTTGCTGGAGCGGCGGGTGGGTGGCCATCAGGCCGCTCAGGCCACCGCTGAACGCCGGGACGATGCACAGCGCGCTGGCGGCGTTGGCGCGCAGGTCGCGCTGGGGGGTCGCGGCGGCCTCACCGCTGATCTTCTGGAGCGCGGAGGCCAGCGCCGCGGGCTTCATGGTCAGGTAGGCGCCGGACCGGTCGGCGCAGAGCTCGCGGTAGCGCGAGAGCAGGCGCAGCAGCAGGAAGCTGACGGCGTACACCACCAGGCTGACGAGGAGCGCGACCAGCACCGCGGGCAGGGCGCCGTTGTTGTTGCGGCGGCCCATCCCGCCGAACTGCGCGAAGCGCATCAGCAGGCCGGCGGCGATGCCGGCCGACGAGGCCACGGTCATCACGAGCACGTCGCGGTGCGCGACGTGGCTGAGCTCGTGGGCGAGGACCGCCTCGAGCTCCTCGGCGTCGAGCGTCTGGAGGATCCCGGTGGTCACGCAGACCACGGCCCGGTCCGGGGAGCGCCCGGTCGCGAAGGCGTTGGGCACCGACATGTCGGCGACGCCGACCCGGGGCTTGGGCATGTCGGCCAGGGCGCAGAGCCGGTCGATCATCCCGTGCAGCTCGGGGGCCTCCTCCGGGGAGACCTCGCGGGCGCGCATCGCGCGCATCGCGACCTTGTCGGAGCTCCACCACTGCCAGAAGGCGATGCCGATCGCGATGACCGCCACGAGCACCGCACCACCCGTGCTCTGAACGAATGTCATGACCACGACGACCAGCGCGACGAAGAGCCCGCCGAGCAGGAACATGGTCAGCGTCATCCGCGCGGTGAGCCCGCTGTCCTTGATGAAGCGCGAGGAGGCCATGGGGAAGGTGTGGGCCCCCTCAGCCCGGGATGAGGCCGTCGTCGCCCAGGAGCTCGCGGACCTCGTCGATCGTCGCGTCGGGTGGCGGCAGGATCAGGTCGGACTCGTCGAGGGTGTCGACGTCGTGGTGCGTGCCGTTGGCGCGCACGGCGGCCAGCAGGCCGCTCAGCGCCGTGCGGAACATCTCCTCGTCGCCGGCCTCGATGGCCTGCTCGATCTGGGTGTCGAGGCCGTTGAGGGCGTCGAGCGCGTGGTCGTCGAGGTCGTACTGACCCTCGCCGAGGATGCGGACGATCATGCCGTGCCGCCCTCGCCCGCCGGACGCTGCACGGGCTCCTCCTCGGCCTCGAGGATGTCGCCGCCGTCACCGGCCTCGATCGCCTGCGGAGAGCCGGCGGCGCCGGCCTTGAGGCGGGCCAGCTCGGCCTCCACGTCGGAGGAGGACGACAGTGCGTCGAGCTCACGGGAGATGTCGTCGCCGGCGTTGAGCTGCGAGGCGTCGTCGAGGGCGCCGGAGGCGATCAGCTCGTCGATGGCCTGCCCACGGGCCTGCATCTGCGCGGTCTTGTCCTCGGCACGCTGGATGGCCAGGCCGACGTCGCCCATCTCCTCGCCGATGCCGGACATGGCCTCGCCGATGCGGGTCTGGGCCTCCGCGGCCGTGTAGGTGGCCTTGATGGTCTCCTTGCGGGTGCGGAAGGCCTCGACCTTGGCCTGCAGCCGCTGCTGGGCCAGGACCAGCTTCTCCTCCTCGCCCTGGAGCGCGGACTGCTGCTCCTTGAGGCTGGTGATCTGCGACGCGAGACCCGACTTGCGGGTCAGCGCCTCGCGCGCGAGGTCCTCGCGGCCCGCGCCGATCGCCTTCTCGGCCTGCGTCTGGAGCTTGGCCGCCTGCTGCTCGAGCTGGTTGACCTGCAGCTCGACGCGCTTGCGGCTGGTGGCGACGTCGGCGACGCCGCGGCGTACCTTCGAGAGGAGCTCGAGCTGCCGCTGGTAGCTGTAGTCGAGGGTCTCCCGGGGGTCCTCCGCCCTGTCCAGGGCCTTGTTGGCCTTGGAGCGGAAGATCAGGCTGATGCGCTTCATGAGACTCATCGGGGTGCAGACCCTCTCTTGGTCATGACGTGTCGGTGTGGCGTGTCCGGGTGGCCGGAACGTTGCCCCAACCCTAGGACCAAACCCCAACCGGAGGTAGGGCATGGCCGCGACCGTGGCCACGTCGGCCGACGGCGATAGGCTGGCCCCCAGCATCCGATCCACGTGAAGGCAGCACGCGTTGTTCCGTCGTTCCACCCCCGAGCCCGAGGTCCCCGCCCCCACCGACAAGGTGGACGGCAAGGGACGCCCCACGCCGACCCGCAAGGAGGCGGAGGCGGCCGCGCGGGCCCGGGCCAAGGTGCCGCGGACCCGCAAGGAGCAGATGGCCGCCCAGCGCTCGGCCCGTGGCGACACCGCGGCCAAGATGCGCCAGGCGATGAAGACCGGCGACGACCGCTACCTCCCCACGCGTGACCGCGGCCCCGTCCGGCGGTTCATCCGTGACTACGTCGACTCCCGGTTCAGCTTCATCGAGCTGATGGTGCCGCTCCTGGTCGTGTCGATGATCCTGGGCTACTCCGGCAACCAGACCGCGATGAACCTCGGCAACACCGTGCTGTTCACGACGATCCTGGTCATCATCTTCGACATCGTGATGCTCCGCGTCCGCCTGCGCCGCGAGCTCGCCCGACGGTTCCCCGGCGAGTCGACCAAGGGCGCGACGGCCTATGCCGCCATGCGCTCGCTGCAGATGAAGTTCCTGCGGCTGCCCAAGGCGCAGGTCAAGATCGGCGAGAAGCTCCCCGAGACCTACCGATGAGCGCCTGCCGATGACCCACGAGCACCCCGGCGGCCCGACCGCCGACGTGTCCGTGCGCGTGGCATGGGCCGACGACGCCGACGCGATCGCCGCCGTCCAGGTCCGCGCGTGGCCCGAGCTCTACGCCGGCCTGCTGCCTGCCGACCTGCTGCCCACCGATGTCGACGCGGTCGCGGCCCAGTGGCGCCAGGCGCTGGGCCGGCCGGGCGACGCGCGCAACCGCGTGCTGGTGGCGCTGGAGCGCAACCGCGTCGTCGGCTTCGCCCTCACCTCCCCGGCGAGCGACCCCGACTGCGACCCGGTCGCCGACGGGGAGCTGACCGAGGTCACCCTCGAGCCCGGGGAGCGCGGCAAGGGCCACGGATCCCGCCTGCTCCAGGCGGCGGTGGACACCCTCGCGGCCGACCGGTTCACCCGCGCGGTGACCTGGGTCAACGCCGGCGACGACGCCCTGCGCTCCTTCCTCACCGACGCCGGCTGGGCGCCCGACTCCGCCCACCGTGAGCTCGACCTCGACGGGACGGGCGCCACCACCGTCAAGCAGGTCCGGCTGCACACCGCCATCGCCTGAGCCATCGCCTGAGCCATCGCCTGAGCCATCGCCTGTCTGGGCGAACTCCACCCCTGGGGTGCTTGTTTTTCGGGTGGCGCGCGTCACTATGGATGAGCCGGCTACTCCGCCGGCCCACCACGGGGGTTTCGCCATGTTCGGTCCGCTTCCCGCACTCCATCGGTTCGTCCTAGTCCTCGCCGCCCTCGTGGTCTGCGTCGGCATCGGCTTCTGGCTCGGCGTGATGCCCGAGATCCCGCTCAACCTCCGCGTCGGCCTGCTCGCCGGCGCCGCTGCCGGCATCGCGGCGGCCTTCGCGCTCGTCCACGACTTCCACCAGGGGCACGTCCGCACGGTGCGGGTCCGCCGTCGTACGCACTGAGGTGCCGCACTAGCCTCGGGGCGTGACCGAGCCCGCCCTGCCGCCGAGCGAGCGCTCGGCGATCGTGCGCGACGGCCTCGCCGTCGGGCTGGCCACCGGCGCCTACGGCATCGGCTTCGGCGCCGTGTCGGTCGCGTCGGGCCTCAGCGTGGCCCAGACGTGCGTGCTGTCACTGCTGATGTTCACGGGGGCGAGCCAGTTCGCCCTCGCGGGGGTCGTGGCAGCCGGCGGCGCGCCGATGTCGGGCGCGGCCACGGCGCTGCTGCTGGGCACCCGCAACACGCTGTACGGCCTGCGGATGGCGCCGCTGCTGAAGTGGCGCGGCTGGCGCCGGTTCGCTGCCGCCCACGTCCTCATCGACGAGTCGACCGCGATGTCGGTGAACCGCGACAGCACCGCGGCAGCCCGGCTGGCCTTCCTGACCACCGGTGTGTCGGTCTTCGTCCTCTGGAACCTCGCGACCGCGATCGGCGCGGTCGCCGGCGAGGCGGTGGGTGACCCGCGGACGTTCGGGCTCGACGCCGCCGTGGGCGCCGCGTTCCTGGCCCTGCTGTGGCCGCGGCTGAAGGACCGCCGCAACGTGCTCGTCGGCGTCCTGGCCGCGCTGGTGGCGCTCTCGATGGTGCCGCTCACCGCACCCGGGGTGCCGGTGCTCGCCGCGGGCGGCGTCGCCCTGCTCGTCGGGGTGCTCGCACGCGGGGACGACCCCACCGAGTTCCCCGGCCCCGACGACGTGGCGGGAGGTCACCGCTGATGTGGACCGCCGTCCTGCTGGCCGGGATCGGCTGCTACCTCCTCAAGCTCGCCGGGATGTCGCTGCCGGAGAAGGTGCTCAGCCACCCGACTGTGGAGCGGGTCGCCGACCTGATCCCGGTGGCGCTGCTCGCGGCCCTGGTGGCCGTCCAGGTGTTCGCAGGCGGCACGTCACTGACCCTCGACGCCCGGGTCCTCGGACTCGGCTTCGCCGTCGTCGCGCTGCTGCTGCGGATGCCCTTCTTGGTCGTGGTGGTCGGGGCCGCGGTGGTGGCCGCCCTGGCCCGCCTCGTCTGACGAGCCGGGCCAGGGCGCCCGGGTCAGGCGACGGAGACGGCGCTCCACGCGGCAGCCACGGTGGCGTACTGCGTGCTGCCCTGGCCGTAGAGGTCCTTGGCGGCGTTCAGCGTCGCGGTGCGGGCACCGGCGTAGCTCGTGCTGGAGGTCATGTAGACCGTCAGCGCGCGGTACCAGATCTTCGCAGCGGCGTCGCGGCCGATGCCGGTGATCGACGAGCCGTTGCAGGTCGTCGAGCTGTGGGCGACGCCGCCGATGGTCTTGGCCCCGCTGCCCTCGGCCAGCAGGTAGAAGAAGTGGTTGCCGATGCCGGAGGAGTAGTGCACGTCGACGTTCTTGGCGTTGCTGCTCCAGCAGTCCAGCGAGCTGCCGTCGGAGGACGGGCGGTCCATCCGGCGGAAGCCGACGTGGTTCTTCAGGTCGAACTCCTCCCCGATGAGGTAGTCGGCGGGGTCGTTGGCGTTGGCGGCGTGGAACTCCACCAGCGTGCCGAAGATGTCGGAGGTCGCCTCGTTGAGGCCGCCGGACTCACCGGAGTAGGTGAGGTTGGCGGAGTTCTCGGTGACGCCGTGCGTCATCTCGTGGCCCGCGACGTCGAGCGACACCAGCGGGCCGAAGTCGACCCCGTCGCCGTCGCCGTAGGTCATCTTCGTGCCGTCCCAGAAGGCGTTGACGTAGCCGTTGCCGTAGTGGGTGCGGTTGTAGGAGCCGCGACCGTCGTTCCAGATGCCGTTGCGCCCGTGCACGGCCTTGAAGTAGTCCCACGTGACGTTGGAGCCGTACTGCGCGTCGGCGCCGGCCGAGGCGCGGTTGCTGGTCGCGCCGTTGCCGAAGGTGGTCGTGGTCGAGGTGAACGTGGTGCCCGTCTTGCAGCCGCTGCCGAAGATCTGGCAGAAGAGCGAGTCCTCCGCGTTGGCCATGTCGGTCGTGTAGGTGCCGCCGCGCGTCGCGTCCTTGAGCGTGTACGACGACCCGGAGCCGCTGACCTGCAGCGGGACCGTGCCGCTGTAGAGCGTCTGGCCCTGGCCGTCGACGTTGACGATCTGCTGCACGCTCCGGATGACCGTCCCGGTGCGGGCGTCGACGTAGGTCGCGAGGCGCGAGGGCGTGCCGTCGGCCTGGGTGCCGCCGGTGACGACTTCCCAGGCCAGGCGTGGGGTGGCACCGGTCGCGTCGACGACCAGCTCCCTGGCCTCCGCCTTCGCGTCGCCGCGCACGGCGGTGGTGCGCGCGTTGCGCGTCAGCACGGTGCGGGTGGCCGTGGCGCGGGCGACCGTGGCCTCGGTGCCGAGCGTCAGCGGCGCGGCGAGCGTCTGGCTGGCGCCCTTCCAGCCTCCGTCGGCGTCCTGGTGGACCACGAGGTCGCCGCCGAGGACCCGGAGGCCGTCGAGGGTGCGGTCGAAGCGGACGTGGCTGGTGCCGTCGGGGTCGACCACGGAGGACCGGGCGGCGAACGCCTGGCCGTCGGTGGCGCGGGCCGCACCGTCGTGCGCCCGGAGCGCGGCGAGCGCGGCGGCGACGCCGTCGGCGCGGGCTGCGGTGAGTGCCGTTCCGGGCGCCGAGGTGGGGGCGCCCTGGGCGCTCGTCGCCGTGGTGAGCGGCAGCGCTGCTGCGGTGGCAGCGGCGAGGGCGAGCGCGGCGAGTCCTGCGGTTCTGCGCATGGTGGAGCCTTCCCGAGTCGTGCCGCGTCCCCGAGTGGACCGCGGCAGCTTCCCGTCCAACGAGGACGGGCGGCCGGGGTTACCCCGTCCTGCCGCCGGCGAGTCAGCCGATGTCGAGGAAGGCGTCGAGCCCGACGGTGAGGCCCGGGCGGTCGCCGATCGCGCGCACGCCGGTCAGCACGCCGGGCGTGAAGGACACCCGGTCGAGGGAGTCGTGGCGGATGGTGAGGGTCTCCCCCGCCGTGCCCAGGATGACCTCCTGGTGCGCGACCAGCCCGCGCACGCGCAGGCCGTGCACACGTACGCCCTCGACGTCGGCGCCCCGCGCCCCGTCGAGGCCGGTGGAGGTGGCATCGGGCATCGGGTCGCTGCCGGCCTCCCGGCGGGCGGCGGCGATCATCTCCGCCGTGCGCCGCGCCGTCCCGGACGGGGCGTCGGCCTTGTCGGGGTGGTGCAGCTCGACGACCTCGACGGACTCGAAGAACGGCGCCGCCTGCGCGGCGAACCGCATCATCAGGATCGCGCCGATGGAGAAGTTGGGGGCGATCAGCACGCCGACGCCCGGCGCGTCGGCCAGCCACGCCTCGAGCTGGTCGAGGCGCCCCTGGTCGAAGCCGGTGGTGCCGACCACGGCGTGGATGCCGTGCTCGATGCAGAAGCGGAGGTTGTCCATCACCACGTCGGGGTGGGTGAAGTCCACGACGACCTGGGTGCCGGAGTCGACCAGCGCAGCGAGGTCGTCGCCGGCGTCGACCTCGGCCACCAGCTCGGTGTCGGGCGCCGCCCCGACGGCCCGGCACACCTCGGTGCCGACCTTGCCCCGCGCGCCGAGGACGCCGACGCGGATCGGAGCGGCGCTGGACCCTGCATCTGCTGTGCTCACGCGCCCAACCTAGCGAGTCGGACACCCGGTGGGTGGCGGTGGCTGACTCGTGAACCCCCGTCTGGCAGGCTGTGGGTCATGCCGCTCTCGACCATCCCGCCGCGCATCAAGTGGGCCGTCGACCTCATGGACGTCCAGCCGGGCGACCAGGTCCTGGAGATCGGCTGCGGCCCCGGGGCCGGTGCTGAGGCGATCTGCGCGAGGCTCGAGACGGGCAAGCTCTTCGCCATCGACCGCTCGGAGTCGGGCGTCGACCGCACCAAGCGCCGCAACCAGAAGTACGTCGACGCCGGCCGCCTCGTCGTGCGCCAGATCGACCTCGCCACGCTGCGGGTCCCGGTCAAGCGGCTCAACAAGGTCTTCGCCTTCAACGTGAACCTGTTCTGGGTGCGTGCCTGCGACGACGAGGTCGCCCTGCTCCACGAGCGCGTCGTGCCCGGTGGCGCGGTCTACCTCTTCTACGAGGCCAGCCGCCCCGAGCTGGTGCCCAACATCGTCAAGTTGGCCTCCGAGAACCTCCAGCGCGGCGGCTTCCGGGTGAGCGTGGTCGAGCAGAAGGCTCCCCCGGTCATCGGCCTCATCGCGCGCAGGTGACGGCCGTCGGCCGAGCCTGCGAGGCAGCACGACCGTCACCAAGCATCGGTGGTTGAGCAGCGAGCACGGCCGAGGAACGAGGCCGTGACCGAGCGTGTCGAAACCCGGTCAGCCGGGAAGCAGCAGGACCGCGAGGCCTTGGTTTCGACACGCTCGCTGCGCTCGCTGCTCAACCAGCGGCCGCGGCGGACGGACCGACGACCGCGAGGATCTCGGGCTGGGAGAACAGCTCGCGGGCCAGGTCGGTGACGTCCTCGAGCGTGACCGCCTCGATGCGGCGCACGACCTCGTCGATGGTGAGCAGCTCGTCGTAGACCAGCTCGGCCTTGCCGATGCGCGACATGCGGGAGCCCGAGTCCTCGAGGCCGAGCACGAGCCCTCCCTTGAGCTGGCCCTTGCCGCGCTCGAGCTCCTCGGCGGTGATGCCGCCCTGGGCGACCTTGGCGAGCTCGCCGCGGACGGTCTCCAGCACGGCGTCGTACTTGCCGGGCAGGCAGCCCACGGAGACCCCGACCACGCCGGCGTCGGCGTGGTGGGTCGCGAAGGAGTAGACGGAGTACGCCAGCCCGCGCAGCTCGCGGACCTCCTGGAACAGCCGCGAGGAGGTGCCGCCGCCGAGGGCGGTGTTGAGCACGCCGAGGGCGTAGCGGCGCGGGTCGGTGCGGGTCAGGCCCTTCACGCCGAGGACCAGGTTGAGCTGCTCCTGCGGGCGGACGGTGCGGGCCTCGCCGGGCTGGACCCGGCGCGCCTTCTCGGTCTGCTGCGGCGACACGGGAGCCGCCTCGTCCTCGAGGAAGCCGGCGCGGCCGAAGGCCTGGCGCACCTGCCGCACGACCGCGGTGTGGTCGACGTTGCCGGCGACCGAGACGACCATGTTGGCGGGACGGTAGTGGCGGCGGTAGAAGCGGTGGATCTGCGCGCGGGTCATCGCGGTGATCGACGCCTCGGTGCCCGCGATCGGGCGACCGAGCGGGCTGTCGCCCCACGCCTGGTGGGCGAAGAGGTTGTGCACCACGTCGTCGGGGTCGTCGTCGTGCATGGCGATCTCGTCGAGGATCACGTCGCGCTCGGCCTCGACGTCGGCCTCGGTGATGGTCGACGCGGTGACCATGTCGCCGAGCACGTCCACCGCGGTGCCGAGGTCCTCGTCGAGGACGCGGGCGTGGAAGACGGTGTACTCCTTGGTGGTGAAGGCGTTGAACTCGCCGCCCACCGCATCGAGGGCGACCGAGATCTCCATCGCGGAGCGCTCGGCGGTGCCCTTGAAGAGCAGGTGCTCGAGGAAGTGCGAGCAGCCGTGCAGGACGGGCGTCTCGTCGCGGGAGCCGACGTTGACCCACACGCCGATGCTCGCCGACCGCGAGCCGGCCATCTGCTCGGTGACGATCCGCAGCCCGCTCGGCAGGACCGTACGCCGCACGCGCGAGGTCACTGCCCCGTCGGCGTCCTTGACGGTCTGGAGGGTCCGGGTGGTGCCGTTCTTCTGCAAGGGGTCCTTCTTCTGCTGGGGGGTGAAGCACCGCGACCGGTCGGCCAGACGGCCGACCGGTCGCGGGTGGAGCCTCAGGTGAGGGTCACTCGGCGTCGGCTGCCTCGGGCGCCTCGGCCGACTCCTCGGAGCCGCCCTCGGCCTCGTCGACGACCGGGACGAGCGAGAGCTTGCCGCGGTCGTCGATCTCGGCGATCTGGACCTGGACCTTCTGGCCGACGGCCAGGACGTCCTCGACGGCCTCGACGCGCTTGCCGCCGGCCAGGGCGCGCAGCTTGCTGATGTGCAGCAGGCCGTCCTTGCCCGGGAGCAGCGAGACGAACGCACCGAAGTTGGTCGTCTTCACCACGGTGCCGAGGTAGCGCTCGCCGACCTCGGGCATCGTCGGGTTGGCGATCGCGTTGACCGCGGCCTTGGCGGCCTCGGCGGCCTCGCCGTTGGTCGCACCGATGTAGACCGTGCCGTCGTCCTCGATGGACAGCGTCGCGCCCGTGTCGTCCTGGATCTGGTTGATCACCTTGCCCTTGGGGCCGATGACCTCGCCGATCTTGTCGACGGGCACGCGGATGGTGATGATGCGCGGCGCGTGGACCGACATCTCCTCCGGCGCGTCGATCGCCTCGCCCATCACGTCGAGGATCGCCAGGCGCGCGTCGCGGGCCTGGGTCAGCGCGGCGGCCAGCACCTCGGCGGGGATGCCGTCGAGCTTGGTGTCGAGCTGGAGCGCGGTGACGAACTCGCGGGTGCCGGCGACCTTGAAGTCCATGTCGCCGAACGCGTCCTCGGCACCGAGGATGTCGGTCAGCGCGACGTACTGGGTCTGGCCGTCGACCTCACCGGAGATGAGGCCCATCGCGATGCCCGCGACGGGAGCCTTCAGCGGCACGCCGGCCTGCAGCAGCGACAGGGTCGAGGCGCAGACCGAGCCCATCGAGGTGGAGCCGTTGGAGCCCATGGCCTCTGAGAGCTGGCGGATCGCGTAGGGGAACTCCTCGCGCGAGGGCAGCACCGGCAGGAGGGCGCGGCGCGCCAGGGCACCGTGGCCGACCTCGCGACGCTTGGGCGAGCCCACGCGGCCGGTCTCACCGGTGGAGAACGGCGGGAAGACGTACTTGTGCATGTAGCGGCGGTGCTTCTCCGGGGAGAGCGTGTCGAGCTGCTGCTCCATCTTGAGCATGTCGAGGGTGGTGACGCCCAGGATCTGGGTCTCGCCGCGCTCGAACAGTGCCGAGCCGTGGACGCGCGGGATCACGTTGACCTCGGCGTGCAGCGGGCGGATGTCGGCCAGGCCGCGGCCGTCGATGCGGACCTTGTCGCGCAGGACGCGCTCACGCACGACGGACTTGTTGACCGAGCGGAACGCTGCGCCGATCTCCTTCTCGCGACCCTCGAACTGGCCGGCGAGCTTCTCGAGCAGTGCGACCTTGAGCTCGTCGGTGCGCGACTCGCGCTCCTGCTTGTCACCGATCTGCATGGCGGCGGTCAGGTCGGCCTTGGCGGCCTCCTCGACGGCGGCGTAGACATCGTCCTCGTAGTCGAGGAAGACCGGGAAGTCCTGCACCGGCTTGGCAGCCTCGGCGGCCAGCTGCGACTGCGCCTCGCACAGCTGCTTGATGAAGGGCTTCGCGGCGTCGAGGCCACCGGCCACGACCTCCTCGGTCGGCGCCTGGGCGCCGCCCTGGACGAGCTCGTAGGTCTCCTCGGTGGCCTCGGCCTCGACCATCATGATCGCGACGTCGCCGGTCTCGGTGACGCGGCCGGCGACGACCATGTCGAAGACGGCCGACTCGAGCTGCTCGTGGGTCGGGAAGGCGACCCACTGGCCGTCGATCAGCGCGACGCGCACGCCGCCGACCGGGCCGGAGAACGGCAGGCCGGAGAGCTGGGTCGACATCGACGCGGCGTTGATGGCCAGCACGTCGTAGGGCATGTTGGCGTCGAGCGCCAGCACGGTGATGACGACCTGGACCTCGTTGCGCAGGCCCTTCTTGAAGGTCGGGCGCAGCGGGCGGTCGATGAGGCGGCAGGTGAGGATCGCGTCCTCGCCCGGGCGGCCCTCGGACCGGAAGAAGGAGCCGGGGATCTGGCCCACGGCGTACATCCGCTCCTCGACGTCGATCGTGAGCGGGAAGAAGTCGAAGTGGTCCTTCGGGGTCTTCGAGGCGGTGGTCGCCGAGAGCAGCATGGTCTCGTCGTCGAGGTACGCCGTGACGGCGCCGGCCGCCTGACGGGCCAGCAGGCCGGTCTCGAACTTGACCGTGCGCTGGCCGAACTTGCCGTTGTCGAGGACGGTCTCGACAGCGGAGATGATGGGTTCACTCATGGAAGCAGGATCCTGCTTTCTCTTCGCGGAGCGATCCGCGACGCCGCATGAGGTGCCGGTCTTCGATCGAGGCCCGCAGGTGAGGCGCCCGCGTGGGCGGGGCACCTGAAGGCCACTACCGAGGACCGAGCCGGGTGCGCGGGTCGCTCCTGGATCTTCGGGTGTTCAGTTGTGGTGGTGCGTCGGGGCCGACACTAGCGCGGCGGGACCCCTGAAACCGAGCGGAGCGGCCTCCCGTGTCCGGGAGGCCGCTCCAGTGGTCAGCGTCGGAGGCCGAGGCGCTCGACGATCGACCGGTAGCGCTCGATCTCGGTCTTCTGCAGGTAGTTGAGAAGGCGGCGGCGCTGGCCGACCAGCAGCAGCAGGCCACGACGGCTGTGGTGGTCGTGCTTGTGCTGCTTGAGGTGCTCGGTGAGGTGCGAGATGCGGTGGCTGAGCAGCGCGATCTGGACCTCGGGCGAACCGGTGTCACCCTCGGTCAGGGCGTACTCGGCGATGATCTTCTTCTTGGTCTCCGCGTCGGTACCGATCGACATGGGGGCTCCTTCGGTTCTCTCGTTGCGCGGCGCGCCCGGGCCTGTTCACCGGGGCACTCTGGTTCCGCGGCCGTGTGCACGGCGTGTCGTCCGTCCGGACAACCGGGAAAGCATATCGAGGAGCCCGTCTGCGACCCAATCCGTGCGACGGGCGAGAACGGGGCTCAGACGGCCGGCGGGGGCGGCGGGTCCGACTCGGTGGTGCGCTGGGTGGTCGCCTGGCGACCCTCGGCGTCCGTCGTGGTGGCGGTGGTGGTGTGCCGACGGCTCGTGTTCTGCTGGATGAGCGTCAGCACCAGCCAGAGCGCACCGGCCAGGACGAGGATCCAGCCCAGGGCGGTCACCCGGAGCGGTCCCACCTGCTGCTCGGTGAACGCGAACGACAGGATCAGGCCCACCACGATCAGGCCGATCGGCCCTCCGAAACCCATGACTTGCTCCATTCTGTCGGGGATGCCCGGTGCTGACCGGGCGGCCCAGAGTGTGCCTGACTGCCCCCGGATGCGAAACCCCCGTCCGGGTGCCCACCGCACGCGCGCCCGTCGTGGTTGGATCGGTCCGTGATCCACGGGGCGAGAAGGATGGCGGGCCGGTTCCTGCCGGGGCGGCGCACACGGGAGCTGACCGCGGAGGTGGCGCGCGTCCGGGCGCGTCTGGACACCAGCCGGGAGCGTTCGAAGCGGCTCGCCGGGCGGCTCGAGCGGACGAAGGCGGCGCTGGCGGAGGCACGGGCCGAGGCACGCACGTCGCGCGCGGAGCTGAAGCGCGCCGAGCGCCGGCTGGCGGCGCTCGACTCCGACCTGGGCAACGTCCACGTGACGCTCAAGCACTACATGCAGCTCGACAAGGACCACACGGCCCGCCTGGCCGAGGGACGAGCCGCGCTGTTCGACTACCCCGTCACGCCGCGCCCGCGGACCTTCGGTCGACCGGGCAAGGACTTCTTCGGCGAGCTCATGGCCGCCAGCGACGCACGGGTCGCCGACCTGCTGCGCGAGATGGGGCCGACGCTCGCCCCCCTCGCAGCGCTGTCGGAGGACGAGGTCGACCCGCTGCTGCCGTTCTGGTCCAACCCGTGGCTCCCGCCCCTCGATGCCGTCACCCTCTACGGGCTCATCGCGTCGAAGCGTCCCTCCCTCTACATGGAGGTGGGCTCGGGCTTCTCCACCAAGTACGCACGCCTCGCGATCCGCGACCACGGCCTCGACACCAGGATCGTCTCGATCGACCCGCAGCCCCGGGCCGAGATCGACGAGCTGTGCGACGAGGTCGTCCGGTCCCCCTACGAGGACATCGACCTCGACCTGCTCGACCGGCTGGGGCCCGGCGACGTGTTGTTCGTCGACAACAGCCACCGGTCGTTCACCAACTCCGACGTCACCGTGTTCTTCACCGAGTCGCTGCCCTACCTGCGACCCGGCGTCATCTACGGCCTCCACGACACGTTCATCCCCCACGACTACCCGGCCGAGTGGAGCGACAGGTTCTACGCCGAGCAGTACCTCCTGATGAGCTACCTCGCGGGCGGCGCGTCCGGCGACGAGGTCCTCCTCGGCACCCACCACCTCGGCACCTCGCCCCACCTGCTCGAGCACCTGACGCCGTTCCTCCCGCCGATCGACGCGCCCCTGGTGGGCGGCGGGTTCTGGCTGACCAGGACGTGACGCGATGACGGAGAAGCGCATCGGGGTGTGCAACCTGTGCGAGGCCATCTGCGGCCTCGAGCTCACCATCGAGGGGCGCGACGTGGTCTCCGTCCGCGGAAACGCCGCCGACCCGCTGTCGCGCGGGCACATCTGCCCCAAGGGCGTGGCCATCGCCGACGTGTACGCCGACCCTGACCGGTTGCGCCGGCCGGTCCGACGCGTCGGCGAGGGAGCCGACGCGGGGTGGCAGGAGATCAGCTGGGACGAGGCCTTCGACCTCGTCGCCGACAACCTCGCGCGGGTGATCGAGGAGCACGGGGACGACGCCCTCGGCATCTACCTCGGCAACCCCAACGCCCACAGCCTCGGCTCGATGACCCACGGCACCGCGATGTTCAAGTCGTTCCGCACCAGGAACCGCTACTCCGCCACGTCCGTCGACCAGCTCCCCCACCAGCTGGTGGCCCACCTGATGTTCGGCCACCAGCTCTTCCTCCCGATCCCCGACATCGACCGCACGTCGTGGTTCCTGGTCATCGGAGCGAACCCGATGGCCTCCAACGGCTCGCTGATGACGGTGCCCGACTTCCCGCAGCGGGTGCGCGACCTCCGGGCGCGCGGTGGCCGCATGGTCGTGCTGGACCCGCGCCGCACCGAGACCGCCAAGGTCGCCGACGAGCACCACTTCGTGCGCCCGGGCACCGACGCGTGGGTGCTGCTCGCGATGCTGAACGTCCTCACGACCGAGACCACGCCGAGCGTGGCGGCGTACGTCGACGGGCTGGACACGGTCGTCGACCTGGTCGCCGGGTTCACCCCCGAGCGGGCCGAGGCGATGAGCGGCCTGCCCGCCGAGGAGGTCCGGCGGCTCGCCTACGCGCTGCTGGCTGCCGACGCGGGCGTGGTCTACAGCCGGATCGGCGTCTCTGCGGGCCCCTGGGGCACGGTGTGCCAGTGGGCGGTCAACTGCCTCAACATCCTCAGCGGCAACCTCGACCGCGTCGGCGGCGCGATGTTCACCACGCCGGCGATCGACGCCGTCGGCACCGGTCTGATCGGTCGGGGGCACTTCGACGCCTGGCGCTCGCGGGTGCGCGGCCTGCCCGAGACCGCCGGCGAGCTGCCGGTCTCCGCGCTCCGCGAGGAGATCGAGACGCCCGGAGAGGGGCAGGTCCGCGCGATGCTGACCGTCGCGGGCAACCCGGTGCTCTCCACGCCCGACGGCGCACGCCTCGACAGCGCGCTGCGCGGGCTCGACTTCATGGCGGCCGTCGACATCTACGTCAACGAGACCACCCGCCACGCCGACGTGATCCTGCCGCCGACCACGGCGCTCGAGCGCGACCACTACGACGTCGTCTTCCACCTCCTGGCCGTGCGCAACACCGCCCGGTTCACCCCGGCCGTGTTCGCCAAGGACGCCGACCAGCGCCACGACTGGCAGATCTTCCGCGAGATCACCCTGCGCACCGCCGCGCGGCTCACCCGCAAGGCACCGCTGAAGAAGCGCCTGGTCCAGCGGGCGCGGCTCACCGCCAGCCCGACCTTCCTCATCGGCCAGCTGCTCAGGCGGGGCGACAGCGGCGTCACGCTCTCCAAGCTCCGCGCCCGGCCCGCGGGCATCGACCTCGGTCCGCTGCGCGCGGGCCAGCTCCCGGCCCGGCTGCCGGCCAGGAGCAAGCGGGTCGACCTCGCGCCCACTCTCGTCGTCGAGGACGTGGCCCGCCTGGCCGCGGTGCCGGCACCGATGGGAGACGAGCTGCTGCTCATCGGGCGGCGGCACAAGCAGGACTGCAACTCGTGGATGCACAACTCGGAGCGGCTCACCCGCGGCCGGCCGCGCCACCAGCTGCTGATGAACCCCGGAGACCTCGCCTCCCGCGAGATCTCCGACGGGTCACGCGTCCGGGTGACCTCGCGGATCGGCTCGGTCGAGGTCGAGGTCGCCGCCTCGGACGACCTGATGCCCGGCGTGGTCTCCCTCCCCCACGGCTACGGCCACGACAAGGACGGCGTGCTGATGAGCCGCAGCCGTGACCTGCCGGGCGTCTCCATCAACGACCTGACCGACCCCGAGCTGCTCGACGTGTCGGGCAACGCCGCGCTCAACGGCGTACCCGTGTCGGTCAGCGCCTGCTGAGTGCCGCTCAGACGCTGACGTCGCCGAGCACGGCCAGCACGTCGTCGGGGGTCTGCGCGGCGTCGAGGGCCGCGATCTGGGCGTCGTCGGTGAACGCACCGGCCAGCGCCTGCAGCACGGTCAGGTGGTCGTCACCGGCGCCGGCGATGCCGACGACGTACTTCGCCGGGCTGCCCTTCCAGTCGATCGGCTCGTCGTAGCGGATGAACGAGATGGCGGTGTGGCGGATCAGCGCCTTCGCCTCGTTGGTGCCGTGCGGGATGGCGAGGCCGTTGCCCATGAACGTGGAGACCGAGGTCTCCCGCTCGTGCATCGCGTCGACGTAGGCCTGGTCCACCGCCCCGGACGCCACCAGCAGCTGTCCGGCCTCGGTGATGGCCGCATCGCGGTCGCGGGCCTGGCCGCCCAGCACGATCGCATCCCGACTCAGTACGTCGCTCATCTCCGCCTCATTCCTTGCGTGGTCTCTTGCGTGGTCTGGTTGCGTGAAAGCCCTGCGTGGTGTGCCGTGCGGCCATCAGACCACACGGCTGGGGTGGTGCGGCAGGACCGGCTCTCCTCGGGGATGGAGAGCCGGCCCTGTGTTTCCGGGTGCTGGCCTGCGGGGGTGCTAGGCCTTGGGATTGTTCTCGTCGACCATGGTCACGATCTCGTCGTAGCGAGGGCTGGCCATGAAGTTGTCGACCGAGACGTGGACCGCCGACGGGCTCTTCTGCCGCGCCCGGTCGGTGAGGTCCTGGTGCGTGACCACCAGGTCCACGTCGTCCTCGAGGTTGGCGATGGCCTTGTTGACCACCGTCACCTCCGGGTGACCCGCGTCCTGGATCTTCTTGCGGAGCACCGAGGCGCCCATGGCCGAGGACCCCATGCCGGCGTCGCAGGCGAAGACGATGTTCCGGATCTCCCGCGTGGCCGTGGCCGCACCGGCGACCGCGCCGCCACCGGCCAGGACCGACGAGGCGATCGAGGAACGTCCCTTCATCGACTCCATCGACGAGGTGGCGGTCGCCAGCTCGTCACCGGAGTCCTCGGACTTGTCGAGCTTGAGCAGCACCGCGGCGATCGCGAAGGTGACCGCGGCGCCGGCGATGACCGACAGGGTGACACCGACGTAGGAGCCGCTCGCCGTGTTGGCGTACACCGCGATGATCGATCCCGGGGCAGCCGGCGCACGGAGGCCGGTGTCGAAGATGACGTTGACGAAGATCTGCGTCATGCCGCCACCGATCATGGCGATGATCAGGATCGGCTTCATGAGGACGTAGGGGAAGTAGATCTCGTGGATGCCACCGAAGAAGTGGATGATCGCCGCGCCCGGGGCCGAGGCCTTGGCCATGCCCTTGCCGAAGAACATGTACGCCAGCAGCAGGCCGAGTCCGGCCGCCGGGTTGGCCTCGAGCAGGAACAGCACCGACTTGCCGGACGAGGCCGCCTCGTCGAGGCCGAGCGGGGTGAGCACGCCGTGGTTGAGGGCGTTGTTGAGGAACAGCACCTTGGCGGGCTCGATGATGACCGAGGTCAGCGGCAGCACGTTGTTGCTGACCAGGAAGTCGACGCCGTCGCCGAGCCAGCCGGCCACGCGCTCGACCAGGTTGGCCATCACGAAGAAGCCGAAGACGGCGAGGATCAGGCCCCAGATGCCGGCCGAGAAGTTGTTGACCAGCATCTCGAAGCCCGGCTTGATCTTGCCGTCCCAGATGGCGTCGATCTTCTTCATCGACCAGCCGCCGAGGGGACCCATGACCATGGCGCCCATGAACATCGGCACGCCGCCACCGGCGATGGCACCCATCGTCGCGATCGCACCGACCACGCCGCCGCGGGTCTTGTAGATGTTGTAGCCGCCCGTGTAGCCGATGAGGATGGGCAGCAGGTAGGTGATCATCGGGCCGACGATGCCGCCGCCGGCCCAGTCGCCCCAGCCTCCGATGTGGGCGACCCAGCTGTCCTCGGAGTCACCGATCCCGAGCTTCGGCAGCCATCCGACGTCGATGAAGAGTGCGGTGATGAATCCCCAGGCGATGAACGCGCCGATGTTGGGCATCACCATGTTGGACAGGAACGTGCCGAACTTCTGCACGCGGACCCGCGCGCCGGAGCTGGCCGCGGGAGTGGTGGTGGTTGTGGCCATGCCGATGTCCTCCAGAAGACGTTCGGGGGTGACCCCGATCACATGTTGCGAGGATTAAACCGCACGAACGGGCATGTTGCCAAGCATTCGGGCACGATTTCGTGCCCGACTGTGTGGCTTTACCCGAAACCGGGGGCGCCTAGCCGCCCAGCTGGCTGTCGAGGAACGCCCGCTCCGCCTCGTCGTTCCATGTGTTGCCGGGCCCCAGCTTCGCGGCGACCTCGGGCAGCGTCTCCCCCAGCTCGTCGAGACCGGTGAGGGGGAAGTCGTGGACCTGCGGGAAGACGAGGACCTTGCCGGAGTACGTCGCGTCCACCAGTGCCTGGAGGCCGTCCTTGGCCGCCCGCATGCCGCCGACGGCGCCGACGATCGACCCCGGCGAGAGGGCGCCCTGGGTGGCCAGGTCCACGACCTGCTGCTGGTCGTGGATGGTCAGCCCCGAGGTCCCGGTGTACTGCGCGTTGTCGAGGTAGACCGCGCTCAGGTTCATCGGCGCCATGGTGCCGTTGGGGACGCCGGCGAAGAAGACCAGCATGCCGTCGGACCGCATCAGGGTGTCGGCCTCGGCCATCACCCCGGCGATCGGGACGCTGACCACCACGTCGTCGGCCCCCTGGCCGTCGGTGAGCTCCAGGACGAAGTCGCGGAGGGACTGCTCGGAGGTCTGGGAGTTGAAGGTGATCAGCTCGCAGCCGTTGCTCTCCGCCAGGTGGGCCAGCCGGTCCTCGAGGGCCTTCAGGCGCTCGTCGCTCACCTCCGTGGCGACGATCTTGCGGGGGCCTCCCGGCTGCTGGATGGCCCGCTGCACGTGCATCAGCCCCATCGGCCCGCCGGCGCCCACGAAGACGGTCGTGCCCTCCGAGCGCAGGTCGCACCGGTTGCGCGCCTCCCCGTAGGAGGCGGCGATGTCGGGACCCCGGCCGCCGATGTAGGCGGTGTAGTCGTAGTGGAGCCTGCCCACGTCGGTGTCGACCAGGCCGTCCAGCTCGGTCTCGCCCACCAGGTTGAGCGTCCCGCGCCGGGCGATGTGCGTGGCCACCGCACCCACGGTCGCCGCGGACCGCGGGTCGAGCACGACGATGTCGTCGAAGCCGGCACCGTCGGTCAGCTCGTCGACCAGCGCCTGGTAGTCGTCGGCGCCGAGGCCGTCGCGCACGACCACGGTGGCCGAGGTGCCCTCCACCAGCGTCGCCACGGAGGCGGGCACGTCCGTCAGCACGATGGTGGCCGGAGCATCCAGCCCGGAGGAGAAGTCGTACTCGCGCTCGTCCCCGGGCCGGCCGACGATCCACATCGTCCCGCCGGCCTTGGGCTCGAGGCGGCGGCGCTGGGTGTAGGCGGCCATCACGCACCCCCACGGCTCCAGCGTGGAGGCCTCGGCGTACCCCATCGAGTCGGGCAGGGGCAGCAGGCAGGCGCCGTCGTCGGTCTCGAGCATCTCCGCACCCATGAGGTGGTACTGGATCAGCCCGCCGGGGATGGTGTAGCCGTAGGCCGTGCTCGTGCCGTCCTGGTAGATGTCGGGCTGCACGGCGAGCCGCTGGCCGGCGTGGTAGCGGTCCTTGAGGTTGTCCCCCACCTCGATGACGGTGAGGCTCACCTCGTGCCCGAGCCGGGTGGGGTCCGTGGACAGGTCGCGGTTGTAGAGCTTCGGGTGGCTGCCGCCCTGGCGCATGATCTTCACGTCGGAGAAGCAGAGCCCGACGCTGTCGATGCGCACCAGCATGTGGTCGGCGTCGGGCTCGGGGATCGGGACCAGCTCGGGGGCGCTGTCCTTGCCCATGTTGTCCTCGCCGGCACCGTGGAGGAGCCAGGCCCAGGCCTGGTCGGGCACGTCGAGGTCGGCGGCGCGGTAGCGGTCGTACGCAGATGTCATGGTTCCTCCGTCGTGAGGTGGGTGGGGTCTCAGTGGCCGAGGACGTCGCGCACGGCGGCGCGGGCCGCCATCGGGTCGGGCGCGCTCAGCGCGGCCTCGGCGGCGGCCTCGCACGTCTCGAAGGTGACGCGACCCAGCTGGGCGCCCACGGGACGTACGGCGCGCGCGGCCATCGACAGCGACGTGATGCCCATGCCGATGAGCGCCGTGGCGAGCAGCGGGTCGGCCGCGGCCTCGCCACAGATCCCGACGGGCTTGCCGGCCTCCTTGCCGGCGTGCGCGGTGATCGCGATCAGCTGCAGGACGGCGGGCTGCCAGGGGTCGGTGAGGTGCGCCAGGTCGGTGGCCATCCGGTCGGCCGCCATGGCGTACTGGGTGAGGTCGTTGGTGCCGATGGAGAGGAAGTCGGTCACCTCGAGCATCCGGTGCGCGAGCAGCGCGGCGCTGGGGATCTCCACCATCACGCCCGCCTTCAGCCCGCGGGCGCGCACCTTCTCGGAGAAGTCGGCCGCCTCGGCGACGGTGGCGACCATCGGCGCCATCACCCAGGTCTCGGTGCCGGTGCGCTCGGCAGCGGCGGCGACGGCGTCGAGCTGCCGGTCCATCAGGCCGGGGTTGCCGAAGCTGAGCCGGAGGCCGCGCACACCGAGGGCCGGGTTCTCCTCGCCCTCGTGGGTCGCGAAGGCGATCGGCTTGTCCGACCCGGCGTCGAGGGTGCGCACCACGACGTAGCGCCCGTCGGAGTAGGGCGCGAGCACCTCGGCGTAGATGTCGGTCTGCTCCTCCACGCTCGGCTCGTCCTTGCGGTTGAGGAAGCACAGCTCGGTGCGGAACAGCCCGACACCCTGGACGGGCTCGGTGCCGGCACTCCCCGCGGACGCGCCGTCGGCGACGTTGGCGAGCAGCTTGAGCGCCATCCCGTCGGACGTCGCCGCGGGACCGGTCCACGCGGCGAGCTCCTCGCGGAGGCGCCGGCTCTCCTCGACCCGGGCCTGCGCCTCGTCGGGGTCGGCACCCTGCTCGATGGTGCCGGTCTCGCCGTCGACGACCACGAAGGTGCCCTCGGCGAGTGCCGTGATGCCGGCCGCCCCGACCACGCAGGGGATGCCGAGCTGGCGGGCGATGATCGCGGTGTGGCTGGTCGCGCCGCCGCGCTCGGTGACCAGCGCGGTGACCAGCGCGGGGTCGAGCCCGGAGGTGTCGCTGGGCGCGAGGTCCTCGGCCACGAGGATCGAGGGCACGCTCGGCGTCGGCACGCCCGGAGCGGGCTCCCCGACCAGGTGCGCGACGACCCGGCGCTCGATGTCGCGCAGGTCGGTGACGCGCTCGGCCATCAGGCCGCCCATGTTGGTGAAGATCGTGACGAACTGCTCGACCGCACCCTGCACCGCCGCGACGGGACCCTGCCCGGCCTGGAGGTTCTTGGCGACGCCGGACCGCAGCCCCTTGTCACGGGCGAGGCCTGCGCTCGCGGTGAGGACCTCCGCGGCCGCGCCCTGGGCAGCGGCGGCCTTCTCGGAGAACGTGTCGGCGACCGCGGTGGCCGCCTCGTCGTACGCCGCCAGGGCGGCGTCGGCATCGGCGAAGTCCCCCTCGCCGTAGCGCGCGATGGCCTCGGGCGAGACCTCGCCGCGCACGTGGAGGACGGGGCCGGCGGCGACCCCCGGAACGACCGGGGTCCCGCTCAGGGTGTCGGGTGTGGTCATGGACACACCGTAGAACACGCCATGGTTGACAAGCAACACATTCGGGACTAAAACAACACATACACAGATCGCGCCGAAAGGGCCACCGGATGTACGCCGAAGAGCGCCAGCAAGCGATGGCACAGCTGATCAGTCGACGCGGTCGCCTGTCGGTGGTGCAGCTCGCCGGGGAGTTCGAGGTCACCACCGAGACCGTCCGCCGCGACCTGTCCACGCTGGACCGGATGGGGCTGGTCCGACGGGTGCACGGCGGCGCGGTGCCCGCAGGCTCGCTCACCGTCATCGAATCAGGCATCGGCGAGCGTGACCAGTCCAACACGCAGGCCAAGGAGGCCATCGCCGCCGCCGCGGTCGCGCTGCTGCCACCGCCGGACTCGGTCGTCGTGATCGACGCGGGCAGCACGACGGCGCGCTTCGCCGCCGCGCTCCCCCGCGACCACCGGCTCACCGTGATCACCCACGCCGTCCCGGTGGCGACGCGGCTGGCCGGCCTTCCCCAGATCGAGCTCCACCTGCTCCCCGGCCGGGTCCGCCCCACCACGCACGCCGCGGTCGGCGCCGACACCGTCGCGGCGCTGGCCGAGCTGCGGGCCGACGTCGCCTTCGTGGCGACCAACGGCATCACCGTCGGCCACGGGCTGACCACGCCCGACACCGACGAGGCCTCCACCAAGCGCGCGGTCATCGCCTGCGCGCGACGCACCGTGGTGCTCGCGGACTCCACCAAGCTCGGGGTGGAGACCGCCGTCCGGTTCGCGACGCTCGACAGCATCGACGTCCTCGTGACCGACAGCGGCATCGAGTCCGCCGACCGCCGAGCGCTCGAACACGCCGGAATCGAGGTGGTGATCGCATGATCCTGACCCTGACCCCCAACCCGAGCATCGACCGCACGGTCGCGCTCGACGGCGAGCTGGTGCGCGGCCAGGTCCACCGGGTCGCCTCAGTGACCTCGCAGGCCGGCGGCAAGGGCGTCAACATCTCGCGTGCCGCCGTCAGCGCCGACATCCCCAGCATCGCCGTCGTACCCGCCGAGAAGGAGGACCCGTTCGTCCTCGAGCTGCTCGGTGCGGGCATCGACTGCCGCCCGGTGCGGCCGGCGGGCGACGTGCGGGTCAACCTCACGATCACCGAGCCCGACGGCACCACCACCAAGCTCAACTCCCCCGGCGCCGACGTCCTGCCGCTGCACCTCGAGCTGATGGCCCAGGCCGTGCTCGTCCGTGCCTCTAGCGCCGACTGGACGGTGCTGGCAGGCTCCCTTCCTGTGGGTGCCCCCGCCGGGTTCTATGCAGATCTCGTACGCCGACTCCGCGAGGTCGGCGGCCACGTCGCGGTCGACACCAGCGAGGCGCCGCTCCAGGCGCTGGTCGAGGCCCTGCCCGACGCCGCACCCGACCTGATGAAGCCCAACGGCGAGGAGCTGGCCTCCTTCACCGGGGGCGACGCCGACGAGCTCGAGGCCGACCCCGAGGCCACCGCCGCTGCGGCCCGACAGCTCATCGAGCGCGGTGTGGGCGCCGTGCTCGCCACCCTCGGCGGCAACGGCGCGGTCCTCGTCACCCGCGAGGGCGCCTGGCACGCCACCCCGCCCCCCACCACCGTGATCAGCACGGTCGGGGCGGGCGACTCCAGCCTCTTCGGCTACCTGCTCGGCGACATCCGGGGGCTGCCCGCCCCCGACCGCCTGGCCCTCGCAGTCGCCTACGGCAGCGCCGCCGCAGGCCTTCCCGGCACCACCATCCCCCAGCCCTCGCACCTCCGCACGGAGCTCGTGGGCGTCACCCCCCTGGGAGGGACCGCATGACCGACCTGATCACCACCGACCTCGTGCGGCTCGGCGCCGACTGGGGTGCCGACAAGCACGACGTGATCCGCGCCCTCGCCGCGGTCGTCGACGACGCCGGCCGCGCGAGCAGCAAGGACCAGCTCGTCGAGGACGCGTTCGCCCGCGAGTCGACCTCGGCCACCGGCCTGCCGGGCGGCATCGCGATCCCCCACTGCCGCACGACCGGCGTGGAGTCGCCGACCCTCGCCTTCGCGCGGCTCGAGCCGCCGGTCGACTTCGGCGCCAAGGACGGCCCCGCCGACCTCGCGTTCCTCATCGCCGCGCCCGCCGGTGGCGACGCCGACCACCTCACCATCCTGACCAAGCTCGCCCGCGCCCTGGTGAAGCCGGCCTTCACCGACGCACTGCGCGCCGCCGAGTCGGCCGAGGAGGTCGTCGACCTGGTGACCCACGAGCTCGGCGAGCCCGCCGCCGCGGCGAGCAAGCCGGCTGCCGCAGCCGCTGCCGCCCCCGCTGCTGCCGCGGCCCCGGCATCCGCTGCTGCCCCGGCCGCCCCGGCCGCGGGTGGCGGGACGCCCTCGCTGGTCGCGGTCACCGCCTGCCCGACCGGCATCGCGCACACCTACATGGCCGCCGAGGCCCTCGAGGCCGCCGCGGAGCGCGCCGGCGTACAGCTCCAGGTCGAGACGCAGGGCTCGGCCGGCTCGACGCCGCTCGCTCCCGACGCCATCGCCGCCGCCGGCGCCGTCATCTTCGCCGTCGACGTGGGCGTGCGCGACCGCGCCCGGTTCGCCGGCAAGCCGATGGTGAGCTCGGGCGTGAAGCGGCCGATCGACGACGCCGACGCGATGATCGCCGAGGCGCTGCGATACGCCGCCGACCCGACGGCCGCCCCTCGCGTGGAGGGCGAGGCCAGCGCAGCGGGTGCGGGCCACGCCGCCGACGAGTCGTGGGGCGGCCGGATCCGCCGGGTGCTGATGACCGGCGTCTCGTACATGATCCCGTTCGTCGCGGCGGGCGGTCTGCTGATCGCGCTCGGCTTCCTGTTCGGCGGCTACGAGATCGTCAACGACGGCCAGTCCATCGCCGTGGACAACACCCTGTTCAACCTGCCCGACGTCGACGAGCTCGGCCTCGACCACGCCCTGGCCGGCAGCTCGTTCTTCGCCTACCTCGGCGCCCTGCTGTTCACCCTCGGGGCGGCGGCGTTCGGGTTCCTCGTCCCGGCCCTGGCCGGCTACATCGCCTACGCCATCGCCGACCGCCCCGGCATCGCCCCGGGCTTCGTGATGGGCGCGATCGCCGGCACGATCAACTCGGGCTTCCTCGGCGGCATCGTCGGCGGTGTGCTCGCCGGCATCGCGGCCCACTGGATCGCTTCCTGGAAGGTGCCGACCTGGGCCCGCGGCCTGATGCCGGTCCTCGTCATCCCGCTGCTCGCGACGTTGCTGTCCGGCTTCGTGATGCTGGTCGTGCTCGGCAAGCCGCTGGCGAGCCTGATGTCGAACCTGGCCGACGGCCTCAACAGCCTCCAGGGCGGCTCGGCCGTGGTGCTCGGCGTGATCCTCGGCCTGATGATGGCCTTCGACATGGGCGGCCCGCTCAACAAGACGGCGTACGCCTTCGCGACCGCCGGCCTCGGCGCCGCCGCCACCGCGACCGACGCGCCGGAGCTCCGGGTGATGGCCGCGGTCATGCTCGCCGGCATGGTGCCGCCGCTGGCCCTGGCGCTCGCCACCGTCGTCCGTCCGGGACTCTTCACGGTCCCCGAGCGCGAGAACGGCAAGGCGGCCTGGCTGATGGGCGCCTCGTTCATCACCGAGGGCGCCATCCCGTTCGCCGCGGCCGACCCGCTGCGCGTGATCCCCTCGATCATGGCCGGCAGCGCCGTGACCGGCGCCCTCTCGATGGGCCTCGACGTGGGGCTCCGCGCCCCGCACGGCGGCATCTTCGTGCTCTTCGCGGTCGACAACAAGCTGTGGTTCCTCGTCGCCCTCGTGGCCGGCGTCCTGGTCAGCGCGGCTCTCGTGATCGTCCTGAAGAGCGTCGGCCGACGCGACACCGACCTCGCTACTGTCTGAGCACGCCCGTCCCCCACCCGTCCGCACGACCACCCGCAGACCCAGAGGAGAACCATGCCCAGCAAGTCCGTCGTCGTCGGCTCCGCCGTCGGCCTCCACGCCCGTCCCGCCGCGATCATCGCCGAGAAGGCCGCCGAGCTCGGCTCCGACGTCACCATCAACGGTGTCGACGCGAGCTCGTCGCTGATGATCATGACCCTGGGCGCCGGCAACGGCGACACCGTGGAGGTCGCCGGAGACGACCAGGCCGCGGTCGACACGATCGCCGCGCTGGTCGAGCAGGACCTCGACGCCTGACCGGTCCCTTCATGCCGATGGGCGGTGGTCCACCCACATTTCGCGCGCCGCGAATGCAGGTGGACCACCGCCCATCGGTGTGTCCGGTCTGACCGGCCTCAGGACGTGCTGCGCAACGACCGGTAGACGGCCCGCACGCTGACCGCCCGCTCGAGCTCGCGCAGGATCGAGCTGAAGAACTGGGTGCGGTAGACCTCGTCGGTGACGGCGTACACGGTGAAGTAGAGGCCGCTGAAGGCCGCCAGGAACGTCGAGACCTGGATCAGCTGCCAGTTGGCCCGGTCGGCGAAGGGCAGCGCGGTGACCGGCTCCCCCGTCCAGCCCTCGACCACGCCGGGGTCCATCACCAGCAGGCCGAACACCACGAAGAAGACGAAGACGCTGAGGCTGAGCAGCACCACCTGGACCAGCTGGGTGATCAGCAGCATCAGCAGCAGGTTGGCCTTCTGGAGACCGGCCAGGTGGGTCTCCTCGGTGACGGTGACCGGCCCGACGCTGCCCTCGAGCGGGGTCCCGGCGCAGCGGCGCGCGATCACCTCGGGGTCGACCTCCTCGTCGAAGACGGCCAGCTCCTCGGGCAGGCGGGCCAGCAGGAAGCCGATGGTGATGAAGAGGAACAACGCCACGGTCAGCCACATCACGCGGCCGTCCAGCCTCGCGGACACCTCCCACACCTCGGCGTTGATGAAGAGGAACGTCACGAAGAGCAGCAGCAGGGGCAGGGCGCGGGTCACGAGCGGGAACAGCAGTCCCAGGCTGGAGAACGTGCGGTGGGCGGCCCACGTCGCGATCACCCACGCGCGGAGCGTGAAGAGGCCGTAGAGCACCATGCTCAGCAGCCCGACGTTGATGCCCGGCACGACGCCGTCGTCCCACTCCAGGTGCGGGGTGAGCGCGAAGGCCACCACCACGAGGGCGGCGAGCACGACGGCGACGAGCGCCACCCGCAGCAGGCGGGCGCGGGACAGCCCTCGGTGGACCTCGGCCCGGATGTCGTCGACGAAGTAGGGCAGGCCGTGCGAGACGAACCAGTGCTCGACGGCCGTGAGGTCGGGCCGCTCCGGCTCACCCACCCAGGACCTCGCGCGCCCGGCGTACGTCGTCGCGCATGGTCTCGATGAGCGCCTCGATCCCCTCGAACTTCACCATCCCGCGCAGCCGGTCGACGAAGGCGACCTCGACCTCGACGCCGTAGAGCTCGAGGTCGTCGCGGTCCAGGACGTAGGACTCGACGCGACGGTCGCGCTCGCCGTCGAACGTCGGGTTGGTGCCCACCGAGATCGCGGCGGGGAAGCGCTCGCCGGTGTCGAGCCGCGTCAGCCAGCCGGCGTACACCCCGTCGGCGGGAGCCGCGTCGACCGGCGGGATCGGCACGTTGGCGGTCGGGTAGCCGAGCTCGCGGCCGCGCTTGTCGCCCTCGACGACCGTGCCGCGGACGGTGAAGGGGCGGCCCAGCGCCTCGGCGGCGCCGGCGACGTCGCCAGTGGCCAGGCACTGGCGGACGTAGGTCGAGCTCCACACCTGCGGGCCGCCGTCGAGCGGCACGCCGACGGTCTCGAAGTCGCGGGTCGTGCCCGCCTCGACGAGGGTGGCGACCTCGCCGGCGGCCTTGGCGCCGAAGCGGAAGTTCGAGCCGACCACGACCGCACCCGCGTGGAGGGTGCCGACGAGGATCCGGTCGATGAACTCCTCCGGCGCCCAGGACGCGATCTCGCGGTTGAAGCCCACCACCAGGATCGCGTCGACACCCGCAGCCTCGAGGAGCCGGGCCCGGGTCGTGATCGAGGTCAGGGTGGGCGGCGCGTGCTCGGGGCGCAGCACCGCCATCGGGTGCGGGTCGAAGGTGACCGCGACGACGGTGTCGATGCCGAGCCGGCGCGCGGTGTCGCGGGCCTCGCGCAGCACGTGGGCGTGCCCGAGGTGGACGCCGTCGAAGTTGCCGATGCTGACGACGGTGCGGCCGAGGTCGGCCGGCACGTCGTCGACGTCTCGCCAGATCTGCACGGCGGCAGCCTACTGGCGGGGCACGCGGCACCCGCCGACCGGGCGCTCAGTCGTGCGGGACGAAGACCGCGACGGCCTTCGCCTGCTCGCCGCGCTGCTCGTAGAGCGCGAGGAACGTGCCGTCGGGGGCGAACACCGCGTGCGGGCCCTCGCCCGGCAGGGCGACGGCGAGGGCGCGGCCGAAGCGCACGTGGGCCGCCTGCTCCTCGTCGAGGTCGACCGAGGCGAACGACGCCCGGGCGGCGTCGGCGATCGGCAGCACCGCGAAGTCGTCGCCCAGCTCCTCCAGGGTCCGCGCGACGGAGAGGTCGAAGGATCCGACGGCCGTGCGCCGCAGCTCGGTGAGGTGGCCGCCGACGCCGAGCGCGGCCCCGAGGTCGCGCGCGATCGCCCGGATGTAGGTGCCTGACGAGCAGCGCACGGCGACCCGCACGTCGGGGAGGTCGACCTGGTGGACCTCGAGCTCGTGGATCGTCACGGGCCGGGCCTTCAGCTCGACCTGCTCCCCCGCCCGCACCCGCGCGTAGGCGCGCTGGCCGTCGACCTTGATCGCGGAGACCGCGGTCGGCACCTGCTCGATGTCGCCGACGAACCGCGCCAGCTCCCGGCGTACGTCGTCCTTCGTCACGCCGTCGACCGCGGCGGTCGAGACGACCTCACCCTCGGCGTCGTCGGTGGTCGTGGCGACCCCGAGCCGGATGGTGGCGTCGTAGGCCTTCTCGGTCAGCATCAGGTGACCGAGGAGCCGGGTGGCACGGTCGACGCCCAGGACCAGCACGCCGGTGGCCATCGGGTCGAGCGTGCCGGCGTGGCCGACCTTGCGGGTGCCGGCGAGCCGGCGGACCCGGGCCACGACGTCGTGCGAGGTCATGCCCGGGGCCTTGTCGACGACGACCAGACCGGGGTCGACCATCAGAGGCGGTCGTCCTCGTCGAGCTCGTCGTCGAGGTCGTCCTCGGCCACGCGGGGCTTCTTGTAGGGGTCGGCCTCCCCTGCGTACGACGAACCGCGCTGCGCGGCGACGGCCTCGTCCTGCTCCTTGGCCCGTGCCAGCACCTCGTCGAGCGCACGGGCGCTCTCGGGGAGGGCGTCGGGGATGAAGGTCAGCGACGGCACGATGCGCATGCCGAGCTGCTTGGCGACCTCGGAGCGGATCACGCCCTTGGCCGACTCCAGCGCCGCCGCCGTGCTGGCCAGCTCGTCCTCGGCACCGAGCACGGTGTAGAAGATCGAGGCCTGCTGCGAGTCGCCGGTGACGCGGACGTCGGTGATGGTGACGAAGCCCAGCCGCGGGTCCTTGATGCGTCGCTCGAGCATCTCGGCGACGACCACCTGGATGCGGTCGGCGATCTTGCGGACGCGGGGGTTGCTCATGGCTCCAGTCTCTCCTACTCGTGACCGGGCACTTCGTGCCCGTCACAGACGGTGACCGGGCGCTTCGTACCCGTCAGGAGGAACGAAGCGCCCGGTCGATGACGCGGACGGGCACGAAGTGCCCGCTCGGTGATCAGCTGCGGGGGATCTCGCGCATCTCGAAGGACTCGACGATGTCGCCGATCTTGATGTCCTGGAAGTTGCGGAGCACCAGACCGCACTCGAAGCCCTCGCGGACCTCGGAGGCGTCGTCCTTCTCGCGGCGGAGCGAGGCCAGGTCCAGGTTGTCCTGGACGACCGCGCCGTCGCGGATGACGCGCACCTTGGCGTTGCGGCGGATGACACCCGAGGTGACCATGCAGCCGGCGATGTTGCCCGCCCTGGACGAGCGGAAGATCTCGCGGATCTCCGCCTGACCGAGGGTGGCCTCCTCGTACTCCGGCTTGAGCATGCCCTTGAGCGCGGCCTCGATCTCCTCGATGGCCTGGTAGATCACCGTGTAGTAGCGGATCTCCACGCCCTCGCGGTCGGCCATCTCGGTCGCCTTGCCCTGCGGGCGGACGTTGAAGCCGATGATGATCGCGTCGGAGGCAGCGGCCAGGTCGACGTTGGTCTCGGTGATCGCACCGACACCGCGGTCGATCACGCGCAGCGAGACCTCGTCGCCGACGTCGATCTGCGACAGGGCGTCCTCGAGCGCCTCGACCGAGCCGGACACGTCGCCCTTGAGGATGAGGTTGAGCTCCTGGCTCTCGCCCTTCTCCATGGAGGCCATGAAGTCCTCGAGGCTGCGGCGGACACGACGCTTGGCCTGCATGGCCGCACGCTCGCGCGCCTCACGCTTCTCCGCGATCTGGCGGGCCATCCGGTCGTCCTCGACCACGATGAAGTTCTGCCCCGCACCCGGCACCGCCGAGAGACCCAGCACCATCGCCGGACGCGACGGGTCGGCCTCGGTGATCTCGTTGCCGTGCTCGTCGAGCATCGCGCGGACGCGGCCGTGGGCCGGACCGGCGACGATGGAGTCACCCACGCGCAGCGTGCCGCGCTGGACCAGCACGGTCGCCACCGGACCGCGACCGCGGTCGAGGTGCGCCTCGACCACGAGGCCCTGGGCGTCCTGGTCGGGGTTGGCGCGCAGGTCGAGCGACGCGTCGGCGGTGAGGACGACGGCCTCGAGCAGCTTGTCGAGGTTGAGACCCGCCTTGGCGGAGACGTCGACGAACATCGCGTCGCCGCCGTACTCCTCGGGGATCAGGCCGTACTCGGTGAGCTGGCCGCGGACCTTGGTCGCGTCGGCCTCCGGCTTGTCGATCTTGTTGACCGCGACCACGATCGGCACGTCGGCCGCCTTGGCGTGGTTGAGCGCCTCGACCGTCTGCGGCATGACGCCGTCGTCGGCCGCGACGACCAGGATCGCGATGTCGGTGGCCTGGGCACCACGGGCACGCATGGCGGTGAACGCCTCGTGACCGGGGGTGTCGATCAGGGTGATGCGACGGTCGTCGCCGTCGACCTCGGTGTGGACCTGGTAGGCACCGATGTGTTGGGTGATGCCACCGGCCTCCTTGTCGACGACGTTGGCGTTGCGCAGCGCGTCGAGGAGCTTGGTCTTTCCGTGGTCGACGTGACCCATGACGGTCACGACCGGCGGACGGACCACCAGGTCGGACTCGTCGCCCTCGTCGGCACCGAACTCGAGGTCGAACGTCTCGAGGAGCTCACGGTCCTCGTCCTCGGGGGAGACGATCTGGACGACGTAGTTGAGCTCCTCGGCGAGCAGCTCGAACGTCTCGTCACCGACGGACTGCGTGGAGGTGACCATCTCGCCGAGCGAGAAGAGCATCTGCACGAGCGCAGCGGCGTCGACGTTGATCTTCTCGGCGAAGTCGGTCAGCGAGGCGCCACGCGGGAGACGCACGGTCTCGCCGTTGCCCTTGCGGACGCGCACGCCACCGATCGTCGGGGCCTCCATGGCCTCGAACTCCTGGCGACGGGCGCGCTTGGACTTGCGACCACGACGCGACGGGCCGCCCGGGCGACCGAAGGCACCCTGGGTCTGGCCACGCTGGCCGGGACGACCGCCACCGGGGCGACCGCCACCGGAGGGGCCGAAGCCGCCGGGCGCACCACCGGGACGACCCGGGGCACCGGCGCCGGCGCCGGGACGACCCGGAGCGCCACCGCGACCGGGGGCACCCGGACGGCCGGGGCCGCCACCGGGGCCACCGCGCGCGGGACGGCCACCGGGACCGTTGCCGAAGGCGGCGGGCGACTTCGGCATCATCGCCGGGTTGGGGCGCGGCATGCCGGGGCGGGCGTCGCCGCCGGCCGGCGGGCGCGGCGGACGGGTGTCGTCGCCCGGGGTGCGCGGGGCCGGGCGCGAGCCCATGCCCTGGCTGGGCGCGAACGGGTTGTTGCCGGGACGCGGTGCACCGGGGCGGCCTACCGGACGCGGCGCGGGGGCCGAGGACCGGGCGGCCGGGGCGGCCGGCGGCTCGGGCTCCGCGGCCGGAGCCTCGGGCTCGGCGGCGGGCGCCTTGGGACCGGGCTTCGGGCCGGGCTTGGCGGCCGGGGCGGCCTCCTCGACGGGCGCGGCGGCCGGGGCCTCCGCAGGGGCCTCGGCGGGCGTCTCGACAGGGGCCTCGGCGGCGGGCGCCTGCTTCGGGCCGGGCTTGGGCGCGGCCTTCTTGGCAGCCGGCTTGGCCGGGGCCTCGGTCGCGGTGTCGGCGGGGGCGGCGGCCGCAGCGGCCTTCAGCTCATCGCCGTACTGCTTCTTGAAGCGCATCTCGACGGGCGGCTCGACAGTCGACGACGCCGACTTGACGAACTCCCCCATCTCCTTGAGCTTCTCGAGAACGAACTTGCTCTCGACTCCGAACTCCTTGGCGAGTTCGTGGACTCGGGTCTTTGCCACGGTTGTTTTTCGCTCCTTCTGGTCCGTGACCCCAGAAGGACAGGGGAAACGGAACAGCTAGTGGGTGTGCAAACTCATCGCGAGTTACTCATCGAGTGCTCATGAGCTGCGTGCTCCAGTTTCTGGTCGGTGCTGCTGTGATTCGGACTGGTGCGCGGCGAGGTGTTCCTCCACCGGCGCGCCGCTGAGATTCTCTCCCGAGCGGAGGGCCCGGTGAAACGCTCGGCGTCGCACGGCGAGCTGCCAACACTCCTGCGTGGGGTGGACGTGCGCCCCGCGGCCGGGTGCCCGGCGGTCCGGATCGGGCACCAGGGCCGGTCGGCCCTCAGCGTCCGAGCCTGCGACCACACGCAGCAGCTCGCTCGCAGCGGCCCTGGTCCGGCAACCCACACAGGTCCGGACAGGTCCGGGCGCAGGGGTGTCAGACGTGGTGGCCACTGACCTCCACTCTACCGGTTCGGGCCAGTGGTTTACGAACCGGGCGCCCCGCCGGGTCCCTCAGTCCTCGCTCAGTCCTCGCGGGGAGCCTCGTCGGACCGGATGTCGATCCGCCAGCCGGTGAGGCGCGCGGCGAGGCGGGCGTTCTGGCCCTCCTTGCCGATGGCGAGGGAGAGCTGGAAGTCGGGTACGACGACGCGGCAGGAGCGCGCGGCGAGGTCGACGATCTCCACCGAGGTCACGCGGGCCGGGGAGAGCGCGTGGGCGACCAGCTCGGCCGGGTCCTCGGCCCAGTCGACGATGTCGATCTTCTCGCCGTGCAGCTCGCTCATCACGTTGCGCACGCGCTGGCCCATCGGGCCGATGCAGGCGCCCTTGGCGTTGACGCCCGGGACGGTGGAGTGGACCGCGATCTTGGTGCGGTGGCCGGCCTCGCGCGCGATGCCCGCGATCTCCACGGTGCCGTCGGCGATCTCGGGCACCTCGAGGGCGAAGAGCTTCTTGACCAGCGTGGGGTGCGAGCGCGAGAGCGTGATCTGCGGACCGCGCATGCCCTTGCGGACCGAGGTCACCAGGCACTTGATGCGCTCGCCGTGGACGTACTTCTCGCCCGGCACCCGCTCGCTGACGGGCAGGATCGCCTCGAGCTTGCCGAGGTCGACCATCACGTCGTCGGGGTTGCGGCCCTGCTGGATGACGCCGGAGATGATGTCGCCCTCCTTGCCGGAGAACTCGCCGAACTTGATCTCGTCCTCGGCGTCGCGCAGCCGCTGCAGCATCACCTGCTTGGCGGTGGTGGCGGCGATGCGGCCGAAGCCCTCGGGGGTGTCGTCGTACTCCGGACCGGCGACGCCGTCCTCGACCTCGCGTGCCCACACGGTCACGTGCCCGGTCTTGCGGTCGAGCTCGACCCGGGCGGGGTGGTGCGACTCCGTCGCACGCTGGTAGGCCGTCAGCAGGGCCTGCTCGATGGCCTCGGCCAGCACCTCGAAGGAGATCTCCTTCTCGCGCTCCAGCATCCGCAGGATGCTCAGATCGATGTCCATCAGTCGTCCTTCTTCTTCTCGCTCTTGCGGTTGAACTCGATCTGCACGAGTGCCTTCGCCACGTCGGCGTAGGCGACCTCGCGCTTCGTGCCGGACACGTCGAGCGTGACCGACTCCTCGGACGTGTCGAGGATGCGACCGGTGAGGGCCGAGCCGTCGGCCAGCGTCGCCTTGACCAGGCGGTCCTCGTTGCGGCGCCAGTGGCGCGGCAGGGTCAGCGGCCGGTCGACGCCGCGGGAGGTGACCTCGAGCGTGTAGGGCATCTCGCCCATCACGTCGGACTCGTCGAGCACCCGGGAGACCTCGCGGGTCGCGTCGGCGACGTCGTCGAGGGTGACGCCGCCGTCCTTGTCGACCGCGACGCGCAGCACGCGGCGCTTGCCGGCCGGGGTGATCTCGACGGCCTCGACGTCGAGGCCCATCACGCTCAAGGGGTCGATCAGCTCCGCTTCGATGCGGTCCCGGGTGGCGTCCTGGTGGGAGCTCATAAGGCTGCGACCTCCTTGTGCTGTTGTCGAAGGAACACCCTAGCGGCCGACCGAGCGCCGAGTCAGTCCCGGGCAGCCGTCACCTCCACCGCACCCTGACGCGACTGCTCCACGGACCGTCCCCGGCTGCGCTGACCGCGCGGACACGCACGAAGTACGTCCGACCGGGGCGCAGCCCGGTGAGCACGAGGAACCTCCTCGACGTCCTCCCCCGGACCTGCCACGGTCCGCTGCGCGCGGTCGCGAGCTGGACGACGTAGCGCGTGACGGGTGCGCTCCCGGTGCGGCTCGGCGCCTTCCACGTGAGACGGACGCCCCTCCTCTCGGACGCGCCCGTCACGGCCCGCGGCGCGGACGGGGCCACGTCGGGCGCCTGGGTGGGGGGCGGCGTGGGGGGCGCCGTCGGGGTCGGTGTGGACGTCGGCGTCGGGCTGGGCGACGGGCTCGGCGGTGGGGAGGTCGTGGCCCCCGTCACCACGCGCACCGGCGCCGAGGCCGGTCCGACACCTGCGCTGCTCGAGGCCTCCACCACCACCCAGTGCGCGGTCGCGCCCGCGAGCCCCGACAGCGTCGCATCGAGCCCGCTCGTGCTCGGCCCGTCGAGCCAGGACAACGTCGCCCCGTCGACGGCGTACCGGACCTGGTAGGTCACGTCGGGGTCGTCACCGAGGTCGCTCGGCGGCTCCCAGGTGACGTCCACGCTGCCGGGGCCGGGCGTGAGGGACACGTTGCGGGGCGCGCCGGGCGCGCCGGGTGCGGGGCCGAACCCGAGGTCGACCGTGACCTCGGTGGCCTCGGGGAGTTCGACCTCGCGGGTGCGCTCGGTGCCCGGCCTGACGTCGTACGTCGGCACCAGCGGTCCGAAGTAGCCGGGCGTGACCTCGACGTCGCCGGGCAGCACGCCCATGAGCTCGTAGTCTCCCTCGGGACCGGTGTCGGTGCAGCGTGCGCCCTCCTCGCCGGGCGAGCGCTCACACACCTCGACCCCGGCCATCCCGGGCTCCCCCGCGTCGCGTACGCCGTCGCGGTCGGCGTCCTCGAACACCGTCCCGCTGATGGTGCCGCGGGTGTCGTGCAGGCCGATGGGCGCGGCCTGGACCGTCGAGCCGTTGACCGTCACGACCACCTGCTGCTGGCCACCGGTCGTCACCCGCGTGCCCTCGGGCGGCTGGATGCTGAAGCTGTAGGTCTCGTCGACCAGCCGCGGGATGCGGTAGCCCGCACCGTCCGCCTCACCGCAGCCGTAGGCGAGCGGTCCCTCGACGCACGGCCTGACACCTGGCACGGTGCCCTCCCCCGGGTCTCGCACGCCGTCGGCGTCCACGTCGTCGAAGACCTCGCCGACGATCGCCGAGCGCCCGACGAGGACACCGAACTCGGGCCGGGCGCTGGGACCGCCGACGCCGGCCGCGACGGCGTACCGCGTCTGCGGACTCGTCGGGTAGATGCCCTCGGCCCTCGCCTGGGGCGGCATCGCCTGGTAGACCCCGGAGCCGAGGTGGTCGAGCACCGCCACCCCGTCGGCACCGGTGACGCCCCGGTCGGGCAGCTCCTGCGTCCTGCCGCAACCGCCACCGCCCGCGGTGGTGATGCGGTAGCAGCTCGTGGGCACCCCCGCCACGCCTGCTTCCCCCGGGTCCCGCGTGCCGTCGCGGTCGACGTCCTCGAAGACGACCTGCGTGATGCTGCCCGCACCGTCGGGGAAGTCCGGGACCGGCTGGCCGGTGAGGCTGGTCGGGAGCGTCATGCCGAAGTCCACGTGGGCCCACCCGCTGGCGGCCCCCACCTGCACGACGTGTGGCTGGAGGTCTCCGGGCCGGGTCTGCAGGCGCATGCCGTAGGGCAGGACGTCGAAGTTCGCCTCCCCGACCAGCCACGTGCCCGGGCTGAGGTTCTCCAGGGCGTAGCTGCCGTCGGCGGCGGTGGCGGAGCCGGCCTCACCGAGGATCCGTCCGTCGGGGCCGATGCGGTAGGCGAAGACGGAGAGCATCGCGGTCCAGTCGCTGCTCGGCGGCGTCGGCAGCCCGACGTCACCGCCGTCGACGATGCCGTTGGCGTTGCCGTCGTGGAAGACGCGGCCCGTGATCGCGTTGCGGTCGAGCGGCTCGCGCGCATCGGTGGCGGTCGTCAGCCTCGGACCGTCGGTGGACTCGATCCCGTCGTCGTCGACCGCCTGCACCGTGAACTCGTACGACGTCCCGCGCGCCAACCCGGTCACGTTGTGGGTCCGCACCGAACCGGCGCGCTCCGCGACCTGCACGCCGTCGCGGTAGATCCGGTAGTGCTGGATGCTCCCCCCGTCCTGGGCGGCCGGCCAGGTGAGGGTGAGCGAGGTCGGGGCGACGTCCGTCGCGGTCAGCGTCGCCCCCGACGGCCAGGTCGGGCCGGCCCCCGCGGTCGTGACCTGCCGGGTCGGCCCGTCCTCGCTCCAGTGACCTGCGGCGTCCCCGGCCTCGACCCGGAAGGTGTACGTCGTCCACGGGGCCAGGCCGGTCGCGGCGAGCTGCCGCGTGTCGGCGTCCGTGGATCCGACCAGCGTGGTGCCGCGGTAGACCCGGTACGCGGTGACGGCGGTGCCGTCAGCCGCGGCGGGCCAGCTCAGCACGACCCGGTCCGCCTCAGGTGCCTCGTGCTCGAGCACGGCGTCGGCCGGCCAGGTCGGCGCGCAGACATCGGGTACGGGCGGGCTCACGGCGACGAGGTCGTGGGGCACCCCGTCGACCACGGCACTGTGGTGCGTGGCGGTGCGGGCGAAGGAGATCGACGCGACGGAGTACGACGTGCTGGCGGCGATCGAGCCGTCGTCGGTGGCGCGGAGGACCACGTCCATCGCCGTCTGGTTGTTCTGCGAGACGATCGCGAGCATCTCGCCGCACGGGCTGAACTGCCAGAACCCGGTGCCGGTCATGGTGCCGCTGCTGCGCTGCGTGCCGGAGTCGAGGTCGTGCACGCTCCACGCGACCGCCTGGGCGTCCATCCGGTAGGCCAGGAAGAACTCGTCGTCGTCCGGGCTGAACCCGAAGCCGGCCTCGCCGAACGTGCCGCCGGACGGGCCGACCGCGAAGGCGTACTGGGTGTCGAGGCGACGCGTCCCGGTGCGGGCGTCCCAGATCTGCTGGTGAACGGTGTTGTTGGTGCCGTCGACGAGCCCGGTGTAGGCGAAGAACTCGCCGTGCGGGCTGAAGCCCAGCCGGCCGGCGTCCTCCGTCGTCGACACGGAGACCAGCACGTCGGACGGGTTCGCCGAGGTGAGGTCGTGCACCTCGACCTCGTGCAGCCCGTTGCGGATTCCGGTGACGACGAAGCGGTCCTGGTCGGGGCTGAAGCCCCAGCTCGGCAGGTCGGTGACGATGGTGTCGACCAGCGAGTCGTCAGCCGTGCGCCGGATGGTCAGCGTGATCGCGGGCAGGGAGCCTGTGGCGCTGACGCGGTAGCGCGGGCTGCTGGTCGCCGAGGAGCCGTCGTCGTCGACGAAGATCGTGCGCACGCCCGCCGGGGCGACGTACGGACCGGTCACGGGACACGCGCAGCTGGCGTCGCCGTCGTCGACGGTCGCGGTCGAGGGACCGGGCGGCTGGGCCGCCAGCGAGGCCAGCACGAGGGCGAGGAGGGCGATCGCTCGGGTCGTCGTGCGCCACCGGGCGCGCAGCAGGTCGGTCACCAGCAGACTGGACCACCGTCGGAGGCAGTGGCGCATTGGTGGTACTACGTAGGTCTAGACCATCCGACGGTTAAGGTTCCGGCGTGCCCGCCCGCCCACTCACCCGTCGTACGACGCTGGGCTCGGCGCTCGCGGCACCCCTCGGCCTCGCCGCCTGCGACATCGACCCGCCGGCCCGCGACGCCGACTCCCCCGCGGCCACACCGCCGCCGCCCGAAGACTCCGAGCTGGTCGCGACCGTGGTCGCCGCTCTGGTCGACGCAGGGGCCGTCCTCGCCGCCGCGACCGCCGCGGTGCCGGCCATCGACGCGCAGCTCGAGCCGCTCGCCGCCGCCCACACCGCGCACCGCGAGCTCCTCGCCGAAGCCGTCCCGGACGCCGAGCAGCCCACTGCCGCGCCCGCCACCGTGCCTCCCCGACCCCAGCCGGCGCTCCGCGCGGTCCGCCGCTCCGAGCAGCAGCTGCTCCGGACCCTCCGCGAGGGCTGCCTGGGCGCCGCCAGCGGAGACCTGGCCCGCGTGCTGGCCAGCATGGCCGCGTCGACGTCGCAGCACCTCGCGGCGCTCACCCCGGGGGTCACCCCGTGAGCGTCCTCGACGCCCTCCAGACCACGCTCGCCGACGAGCACGCCGCCCTCTACGTCTACGGCGTCCTCGGCGCGCGGACCTCGCAGGCGGCGGCTCCCCAGCTGTACGACGCCCTCACGACGGCGTTCCGGCGACACCGCTCGCGCCGCGACCAGCTGCGCGCGATGGTCACCGAGGCCGGCGGCGAGCCGGTGGCGGCGGCACCGGCGTACGACGTCGAGCTCCCGGTGCAGGGAGTGGAGCGGATCCGCGCGGCCGCCCTCGCCATCGAGGTCGACGGTGTCGAGACCCTCCTCGCGCTGGTCGCCCAGTCCTCGGGCGCCGTCCGCGAGTGGGCGCTCACCGAGGCGACCTGGTCGGCCACCTGGCAGCTCGAGCTCGGCGGCGAGCCGCAGGCCTGGCCGGGCGCCCCAGAGCTGGAGTGAGTAGCGCTCGCCATCTGCGGGTGGGCGGGGGCACCGGCCTCCCGGCCACCGCGCTCGGCGCCCGACGTCGTCTGGACTGAGGAGCGAGCGAGTGCGACGAGCGCAGCGAGGCAGCTCGGGAGCGACGAGGGAAGACGACGTCTTCAGGGGCGCCGAGCACGCGCGAGCGGAGCGAGCGCCAACAAGCACAGCGCAAAAAAGAACGGCCCGCGGCCTCAACCATTGGGAAAGTCCCGAGATCCTTCCCAATGGCCGAGGACGCGGACCGCCTTGTGGGGTTGGTCAGCATCACCCGATGTGGCCCCTCCTGTGGGGGTGGGGGAGCCACATGCACAATCATGCATTCGATCCGGGGCGAGTAGAACCGTAACGCGGTTGCATGTTCGTGCAACGCACAAAGTTGCAGGTGATCCACACGACGCCCACACGAGGGCAACGAGCCCGGCGGCGCCCTCAGCGGGCGCCGAGGGCGCGCACGGCAGCGGGGATCTCGGCCAGCGAGTGGACCGTCGCGTCGGGGTCGCCCTCGGTGTGCCCGACCTGTGAGGACGGGATGTTGCTCAGCGGGATGTGGATCGCCCTGAGGCCGGCGTTGTGGGCTCCCCAGACGTCGTCGAAGAGCCGATCCCCCACGTAGACGCACGCCGCCGGATCGCCCACTCCCACGGCCTCCATCGCCGCGGCGAAGGCGCGCGGCGACGGCTTGGTCCACGGGATCTCGCTGGAGTAGACGTCGCCGTCGATGAGGTCGTGGACGCCGTCGCGCTCGAAGAAGCCGACGTGCCACTCCCGGGGCCAGACCGTGTTGGAGAGCACCCCGATCTTCAGGTCCGCCGACCGCAGCTCCTCGAACATCGGCCGTGCCTCGGGATCGGTCAGGGTGTGCGGCTCCCAGAAGTCGTAGTAGGCCTGCAATAGGTCGGGGTCGTGGTCCAGACCAGCCTCGACGAAGAGGTCGGCGATCGTCGCGCTCTGCTGGTGGTCGCGGCTGCGCCCCCAGATCACGTCGCCGGCGCGGTGGAGCCGCTCGGCGTGCGCGTGGTGGTCGTCCTCGGGCGTCGGCGTACGACGTACGGCCAGGGCCAGCGCCAGTGACTCGGCGTGGAAGTCGATGTCGTGCCAGCGGGTGAGCGTGCCACCCCAGTCGAAGATGACCGCCTCGATGGCCATCCTCAGCTGCGGACGATGTCGACGATGTGGGTGGCGGCGCGGTCGACCGCGACCTCCTCGCGCTCGCCCGACCTGCGGTCGCGGACCTCGACGGTGCCGTCGGCCAGACCGCGGCCGACGGTGACGATCGTGGGCACGCCGATGAGCTCGGCGTCCTTGAACTTCACGCCGGGCGTGATCTTGCCGGTGCGGTCGTCGAGCAGCACCTCGAGCCCGGCGTCCTTGAGGTCGCGGGCGAGCTGCTCGGCGGCGCCGAGGATCGCCTCGTCCTTGCCGGCCGCGACCACGTGGACGTCGGCGGGCGCGACGTTGCGCGGCCAGCAGAGGCCGAGCTCGTCGAGCGTGCCCTCGGCGATCGCCGCCACGGCGCGCGACGGGCCGATGCCGTAGGAGCCCATCGTGACGGTGACGAGCTTGCCGTTCTCGTCCAGGACCTGCAGGCCGAGCGCGTCGGCGTACTTGCGGCCGAGCTGGAAGATGTGGCCCATCTCGACGCCGCGGGCGGACTCGAGCACGCCCTCCGCGCAGTTGGGGCAGGCGTCGCCGTCGCGCACGTCGGCGGCCTCGATGGTGCCGTCGGGCGTGAAGTCGCGGCCGACGACCATGTCGATGACGTGGGAGCCGGGGACGTTGGCGCCGGTGACCCAGCGGGTGCCCTCGGAGATGCGCGGGTCGACGACGAAGCGGATGCCCGACTTCGCCTCCTCCCCCAGCACCTCGGGGCCGATGTAGCCCTTCACGAGCGCGGGGTGCTTGGCCATCTCCGCCTCGTCCATGGGCTCGACCTCGATCGGCTCGAGCTGGCCCTCGAGGCGCTTCTGGTCGACCTCGCGGTCGCCGGGCACGCCGATGGCGAGGGGCTCGCGGGTGCCGTCGGGGTGCTTGAGCACCACGAGCACGTTCTTGAGCGTGTCGCCGGCGACCCAGGGCCGGTCCTCGCGCGGGAAGGCGGCGTTGAGGTGGTCGACCAGGCTTCCGATGGTGGGCGTGTCGGGGGTGTCCTCGGCGTGCGCGGCGGGCACGCCGTCGTACGACACGGGGGCGGGCGCGGGCACGGCGACGGCCTCGACGTTGGCGGCGTAGTCGCAGTGCGTGCAGCGGACGTAGGTGTCCTCACCGACCTCGGCCTTGGCGAGGAACTCCTCGCTCGCCGAGCCGCCCATGGCGCCGGAGGTCGCCTTGACGATGACGTACTCGAAGCCGAGGCGGTCGAAGATCCGGATGTAGGCGTCGCGGTGCTTCTGGTACGACTCCTCGAGCCCGGCGTCGTCGACGTCGAAGGAGTAGGAGTCCTTCATGATGAACTCGCGCCCGCGCAGCAGGCCCGCGCGGGGACGCGCCTCGTCGCGGTACTTGGTCTGGATCTGGTAGATCGAGAGCGGCAGGTCCTTGTAGGAGGAGTACAGGTCCTTCACCACGAGGGTGAACATCTCCTCGTGCGTGGGCCCGAGGAGGTAGTCGGCACCCTTGCGGTCCTGGAGCCGGAAGATGTTGGGGCCGTACTCGGTCCAGCGGTTGGTCGCCTCGTAGGGCTCCTTGGGCAGCAGCGCGGGGAACGACAGCTCCTGGGCGCCCATCTCGTCCATCTCCTCGCGGATGATGTCCTCGATCTTGCGCAGCACCCGGAGGCCGAGGGGCAGCCAGGTGTAGATGCCCGGCGCGTTGCGACGGATGTAGCCGGCGCGGACCAGCAGCTTGTGGCTCGGCACCTCGGCGTCGTTCGGGTCGTCGCGCAGGGTGCGCACGAACAGGGTCGACATGCGGAGGAGGCGGCCAGTCATGGGCGCAAGGATAGGTGGGCGCCTCCGTGGGCCGCGAACCAGATTCCCCGTCGGACGCAGGCAACCTCGGCCCACCGCGGGACGTCTCCCTCACGACACCGCAGACTCCAGGGGGAAAGACCATGCGTCACTCACGCACCGCCGGCTTCGTGCTGGCGGCCATCACGACCGCGCTGACACTCGTCGCGCCCGCCCACGCGGCTGCACCGACCGTCGAGCTCCAGCCGCAGCGGCTCACCCGCGGGGCCGACGTCGCGGTCCCGCACCTCGAGGACGGACCGTGGGGTGACGTCTTCGTGGACGGCGAACGCAGCGTCGAGCTGCCCGGCCGGATCGCGCGGGTCATCGGCCGCTCCGGCGACGCCTGGCTGGTCGGCACGAACAACGTCGACGTCAAGCGCAACCGGCGCGTCGTACGCGTCGAGGCGGACGGCACGGTCGTCGACGTCCTCCGCAACATCGACCCCTCGACCGTCATCCTCTCCGCCGACGGCAGCACCCTGGCGTGGCAGGGCTTCTCCGGAGGCGGCCGGAAGGTGACGACGTACGCCGCCTCGGCGGCCGACGGCGCCGTGCTGGGCAGCAAGGGCCCGGGCCGGTACGTCACCCTGCTCGACGTCGACGCCGACCGCGCCGTGCTCAGCCGCGACGGCCGGACCTTCGAGTGGAGGATCCGGACCGGTCGGACCAGGACGATCGTGGAGAAGTCCGCAGGCCTGGCGAGCATCGAGCACGACCTGCTCAGCTTCTCCACCAAGGACCCCTACCTCGGCGGCTGCACGAAGCTGGTGCGGCTCAGCGCCCCGCGAATGAAGCACTGGACGTCGTGCCGCGACCGCGTGGCCGCCGTCTCCCCCGACGGCACGCAGATGCTGACCTTCCACAAGCTCACCGACGGCCTCGGCCCGGGCGACATCCACCTCCGCACCCTCGACGGCACGAGGCTCGCGACCTACCGGACCAACTGGTTCAGCGGCTGGGACTGGGAGTCGCCCGACACCCTGCTGCTCGACGTCAACGGCACCCGGAAGTCCTCCACGGTGCGCTGCACCCTCGACGCTTGCGAGAACGCCACCGACCCCGTGAAGGCCTCGACCCCGTGAGTGCTCGGACCGCTTAGCCGCCTCAGCCCACGCGCTCGGCGCCCGACGTCGTCTGGACTGACGAGCGAGCGAGCGCGACGAGCGCAGCGAGACAGCTCGGGAGCGAGGAGGGAAGACGACGTCTTCAGGGGCGCCGAGCACGCGCGAGCGGAGCGAGCGCCAACAATTCAGACGCCGAGGGCGGTGAACGACGCCGCGGTGGCGGCCAGGACCTGGTCACCCGCGGCCACCTCGCGGGCGGCGAGCATGGCCTCGCCGAGCCCGTGGCCCTGTCGCAGGGCGGCGTGGAGGGCGACCATCACCTCCACGGTGGCGGCGTCGTCTACCTCGCCGAGGCTGGAGACGATTCCGGCGGTGCCCATCGACAAGAGGGCGGCAGACAGGCCGAGCAGCTCCTGCGCCCCGACGGGTGCCATCTCCCCCGACTCGCACGCGGACAGCACGACGCGGTGCGGCGGACGCGTCAACCGCTGGAGGTCGTGCACGAGCAGCGGCCCGTCGGCCATGACGAGCGAGGAGAAGAGCGGGCTGTCCTCGCGGAAGTGCCCGTGGGCGGCGACGTGGGCGAGCGCCGCGCCGTCGAGCGCGGCCAGCGACGCCTCGACCGTCGCGTCGTCGCCGTCGAGCACCTCGGCGGACGGGTCCTGGGCGGCCACCGCGGGCACCTCGGCACCGCCGCTGGCCAGTCCCGGGCCGACGAGCATCACCCGTCGGTCGGCTTCGGCCGAGCTCTGGCGTGCGCGCAGCCACAGCCGGGCGGAGGGCGTGCTCGTCACCGGCCGGCCAGCGAGTCCGGGGAGCAGCCCCCACGGAACACCCTGCAGCGCGCTGGTGCCCGACACCACGACTCGCGACTCCCCCACGTGGTCGAGCGCCGATCCGAGCAGCGCCTTCTGGAGCCGTGCCCCGGCCAGGTCGAGCTGGGACCGGCGGCCACGCGCCGCGCCGCGGAGGGCGAACAGCGCGAAGTCGACCGCGGTCGAGGCGGCGGCTGCGTCGCCCACGTCGAGACGGCGTACGCGTCCGTTCGCGACCACGAGTGCGTGCAGGTGACCGTCGATCTCGGTGAGCTCGACCAGCACGGTGTCGTCCGCGGCGAGGGCGTCGAGGAGCCGACGTACGTCGAGTGCATCACCCCCCGCGCCGCTGCCGCGCACGTGGAGCAGCCGTCGGCGTACGGCCTGCTCGATCCGCTGGGCGCGTGCCTCGATCCGCTCCGTCGGCTCGCCCGCCGCACGTGCCTCGGCCAACCGCCGGCGCTGGTCCCGGAGAGCGGCGAGGTCGGCCACGGTCTCCGGATCGTGTTCCTGGGTGGCGCGAGGCACCGCCAGAGCGGTGGCCCGCCACCGCTCGGCCCAGCGCAGCAGCCGCCGGGAATCTCGCGACGCCAGGGCGGTCCGCGTGCCGAGCTCCGCCAGCTCCGCCCCGTGTCCGGACGACAGCGCCCGCAGCTCCTGGCTGCCGAAGGTCGCCCGGTGCTCGTCGAGAGCCGACAGTCCGCGTTCGCAGGCGCGAAGGACGCCGCCGGTGTCCCCGGCGTGGTCTCGGCGCAGCGCTTCGGCCAGCCAGGCCAACGCCCGGGTGGTGCCGACCGGCGCGTTCCGGAAGCATGCGGCTTCGTCCAACCATCCGGCCACCAGCTGACGCGCGTCCGGGCCTCGCACACGGCTGCCGACCCGAGCGCCGAGGAGCAGCGCCTGCGGGAGCTCCGGCGCATCGTGGCGTCGAGCCGCGTCGATGAGCGACTCGACACGGGGCAGCAGCCGGGCCGGCCGGTCTGTCGACCTCGACCGCGCCCAGATCGCGATCAGCTCGGCCCTGATCCAGTGTTGCTCCTGGCCCTGACGATGGAAAAGGAGGCGCGCCTCGTCAGCCGCCGCTCGGGCGCGGGCGGGGGCGTCGGCGGCCAGCGCTGCCCCTGCCAGGGCCAGCAGCAAGTCGGCCCGCTCGACCTCGGCCAGCGGACGGGCCACGAGCGCGCGCTCGACGACTTCGAGGGCGTCGGTGGCAAGCCCGCCGGCGAGGAGGGCCCTGCACTGGTCGTAGACGAGGTCCACGCTGGTGACACCCATGGCGTCCCACCGGCGGCTCGCCTCGGCGTAGCGCTCGAGCGCGATCGGCAGGTCACCCTCAAGCGACGCGACCCACCCTTGGTTCTGGACGCCCACCGCTGCGTCCCAGCCGATCCCGAGCTCGGTGTAGAGGTCGAGCGACTCAGCGAATGCCCGCCGCGCACCTTCGATGTCGCCGAGCCGCACCTTCGTGACTCCGTCGAGGTTGAGGGCGCGTGCACGCCACACGTCGTCGACCGAGCGGTCGAGGAGCTGGAGTGCGTGCCGCAGGTCGTGCGAGCCCGCTTCGTCGCGCTCGAGGTTGATGCTCAGCACCCTGGCGCGCAGCACCAGCGCTCGTGCGAGGGGGACGCCCGTGAGCTCCTCGGTCGCGCGGTCGAGATGAGCCAGACCCTGACGGGTGCGTCCAGCGAACACGAGCGTCGTGCCGAGCGTGGCCCTGACGTCACCCTCTCGCTCGCGGTCCGCACGCCGCGCGAGCGCCAGAGCCTGGCGCAGGTGCCGTAGTGCGTCGTCGGTCTCGCCGGTGTCGCGCAGGACGATCCCGACGATCTGGTGACCGATCGACGCGATCCCCGGGTCCGGGTCCGGAATCAGCTCCTCGACAGCCCTGTCTCGGGCGGCCGCGGGGTCGGCGAAGAGGGTACGGAGAACCTCTTCGGCGTCAGTCCTCGTCACCATGGTGGCTCCATCCTTGCGGATCTCATGGTGAAGATGTGCGGATCCTCTCGTCAGTGCTGGCTTGACGGTCTAGCGTCGGGCCATGAGCGACTGGAAGATCGGCGACGACCGACGGCGGCGCACCACGGACCAGCTGAGGAACCTCAGGGAGGCGAACGACGGGCAGCTCGAGTGGGACACCGAGGCACCCGCCGACTTCACCTACCTCTACCACCCCGACCGGGTGCTCGTTCGCGCCGAGGACGCCGGCCTGTTCGACGAGGCGGTGGCCCGGCTCGACAAGGGGGTCCTCCGCGGCGAGCCCATGCGTGACGACGTACGACTCCTGGACGGTGAGCTGGTGCGCTACCTGCTCCCGGAGCGACCGGGCGGCCAGTCGGTCCCCGAGATCCTCGACCTTCTCGAGGAGCGTGACCTGCGCCGCGGGGCCGCGTCGCCCGACCACTGGGTCCACGTCTCACCCGGCGGCGGCAGCGCCTGCCCTGCCGTCGAGCCCGAGGAGACCGGGCTCAAGGAGCCGTGGCCCCCGCAGACCACACAGGAGAAGGCTGTCCGCGACGTGAGTGTCGTGGTCGTCGACACCGGCTGGCACCCGCCGGCCGCCACCGACCCGCGGACGCCGTGGATGCACGACATCGAGGGTGATGACGAGCTCAACGGTCCGGACCTGCGGCCGTACGCCGGGCACGGCACGTTCATCGCGGGGGTCGTGCGGTGCGTGGCGCCAGCCACGGAGATCTTCGTGGAGGGCTTCGCCATCGGCGGGGTCGGCGGGGGCGGGATCCTCGAGTCCGACCTGGTCGTGCAGCTCGAGGAGGCGCTGACCCACGACCCTCAGGTCATCAACCTCTCGGCTGGCTGCCGCACCCGTGACGACCTGCCCTCCATTGCCTTCGAGACCTTCTACAACACGCGCATGAGAGGACAGGACTGCGTACTCGTGGCTGCTGCGGGCAACGACTCGTGGGCGGCGCCGTTCTGGCCGGCCGCCTTCAAGTGGTGCGTCGGCGTTGGCTCCCTCGACCGCGACGGCCGCATCTCGGAGTTCTCCAACTACGGCGTCTCCGCCGACGTCTACGCGCTCGGCCGCAACCTCGTCAACGCGTTCCCCGACGGGACGTTCGTGTGCCACGAGACACCGAACAAGGGCGACGTGCGCGTGTTCAGCACCGGCATGGCCCGCTGGAGCGGTACGTCGTTCGCGGCCCCGGTCGTGGCGGGCCTCATCGCCCGGGAGATCTCCGAGACCGGATCGTCGGCGGCTGACGCCCGCCACGCGGTGCTGTCCCGCGCGGTCTACGACTCCGACCCCGTCATCGGCCCGCACAAGGAGCTGCGCCAGCCCTACGTCTGATCGGTTCAGACCTCGATCCACCGGCTGCTGGCGGAGCCGGTGCCGTTGCTGACGGTGAACCGGACCTCGCCGCTCGCCTCGGCGGTGATGGCGAAGAAGCCCACCTCGTCGAGGCCGGAGGTCCAGCGCTCGCCGTCGCGACTCTCCAGCGCAACCTCGACGGACCCCATGTCTCCGTCGAAGTCCAGCAGCTGGCCGCGCACCTGGTCGCCGTCGATCTCGGCGTCGAGCGACCAGCCCTCGGCGGCGGTGAAGTAGAGGATGCGGGCGGAGGCGAGCCCCCGCACCTGGGCCGCCGGCTCGTCGGCGGAGTCGCGGACCAGGACGAGGAGCTCCCACTCCTGGTCGAGGTCGGCGGCGGCGACGGTCGCGATCATGCTCGCCGTCAGGCCCGGAGGGGGCGGGTCGGCGAGGAGCCACATCTCGCGCAGGTCGTCGAGCAGGCTGTCGTCCGAGGCGTTCATCGTCCCCCTCCTTCGTTCGTCAGTGCGATCCTCACCTTGGCCAGGCAGCGGGCCCGGGTGGGTCCGATGCTGCCGACGGGCATGTCGAGCTCCTGGCTGAGTGACTGGTAGTCGGGTCGTTCCATGAAGGCGATGACCCGCAGCAGCTTGCGGCAGCGCTCGTCGACGCTCGCAACGGCCCGCCACAACCGAGCGGCGTCGTCGTCGAGCACGGCGAGGGCCTCCGCGGACTCCACGTCGGGGAGCACTGCGGCGAGCTTCTCGTCCTCCACCGGGGAGGCACGTCGTGCCTTCCTGGCATGTTCTGCGGCGCCGCGCCTGGCTGAGGTGATCAGCCAGGACGCGACGGCCCTGGGGTCCTTGATGGTCTGGTGCAGACGGACGAAACCGAGCCAGGTCGTCGCGATGACGTCTTCGGCCGACTGGCGGTCGTGTCCGTAGGCCCTCACCACGTGCCAGAGGACCGGTGTCATCGCGGTGACCAGATCGTCCACGGCGGCGGCGTCCCCTGCACGCCACGCCGTGAACGCCCCACTGGCTGTTTCCCACGGTGACGGGTCGAGCTCCCCCTCAGCTCTGCGGTGTTCTGACATGGTGACCATTGTCCCCATGTCCTCTCAGGTAGGGGTCACCGACGTGCTGATACACCGGGCGCAAACATTTTCTCGCGTTCTGCGCCGACGAGTCGCTCAGAACATCAGCGTGGCGAACGTGGCGGTCTGCTCGAACCCCACGCGGGCGTACGTCGCGCGCGCCGGCGCGTTCCACTCGTTGACGTAGAGGGAGACCACCGGGGCGACCCCGGAGCCGATCACGTGCGAGACGACGGCAGCCATGCCGGCCGCCGCGAGCCCCTGCCCCCGCCGGTCGGGACGGACCCACACGCCCTGCACCTGGGCGGCGTACGGCGTCACGCAGGCGACCTCGGCCTTGAACACCACGCCGTGGTCGTCGAAGCTCGCCATCGACCACCCGCGCCCGATCAGCTGCTGCACGCGGGCGCGGTAGAGGTCGCCGCCGCCTGCGTCGCTCTCGGGGGAGACGCCGACCTCCTCGGTGTACATCGCCACGCACGCCGGGTAGAGCTGCTCGAGGTCGCGCGGCGTGGTGACGCGCACGTCGGGGTCGCCCGGCATCGAGGGCACCTGGCCCATCTCGAGGTGCGGCTGCCGCGCCCGGAACTCCCGCGGTCGCTGCCAGCGCGGCTCGAGGGCGTCCCAGAGGGACGCGACGACGTCGTAGGGGCCGACGATGGTGCCGACCGTGCTCCGGCGGCGCAGCGCGACGTCGGCGAACGCGAGCACGTCGTCGGGCGTGCACTGGACGGGGACGAGGTTGGCGCCGAGGTGGCAGCCCGCGACCAGCTCCTCGCCGACGAACCGGCCCCACACCTGGCCGCCGAGCCAGCGCTCGTCGAGGTTGGTGAGGCGGGCGCGGTAGTCGGCGAACACGTTGACCACCGGGTCCTGCTCGGCGAGCGCGATGAACTGGTCCCGGTCGCCCGGGCCCAGCACACGCACCTGCTCGCGAGTCCTCAGCACGCTGGGAGCCTACTCAGGACAACCTCCCGAAAGGCTCTTTAGTGATTCTTCGTGCTCAGGAGAAGGAGCACCTCGGTCAGCTGACGCTGACCTGAGGTGCTCCCTCTCCAAGCTCCATGCCCTCGGCGATGCGCATGGCCTCCTCGATGAGGGTCTCCACGATCTGCGACTCGGGCACGGTCTTGACGACCTCGCCCTTGACGAAGATCTGGCCCTTGCCGTTGCCGGAGGCGACGCCGAGGTCGGCCTCGCGGGCCTCGCCGGGGCCGTTGACGACGCAGCCCATGACGGCGACGCGCAGCGGCACCTCGAGCCCGTCGAGGCCGGCGGTGACCTCCTCGGCGAGCTTGTAGACGTCGACCTGGGCGCGGCCACAGGACGGGCAGGAGACGATCTCGAGCCGGCGCGGCTTGAGGTTGAGCGACTCCAGGATCTGGAGGCCGACCTTGACCTCCTCGACCGGGGGCGCGGACAGCGAGACCCGGATGGTGTCGCCGATGCCCTGCGACAGCAGGTGACCGAAGGCGACCGCGGACTTGATGGTGCCCTGGAAGGCGGGGCCGGCCTCGGTGACACCGAGGTGCAGCGGCCAGTCGCCGGCCTCGGCGAGCAGCTCGTAGGCCCGCACCATGACGACCGGGTCGTTGTGCTTGACCGAGATCTTGAAGTCGTGGAAGTCGTGCTCCTCGAAGAGGCTGGCCTCCCACACGGCGGACTCGACGAGCGCCTCGGGCGTGGCCTTGCCGTACTTCTCGAGCAGCCGCTTGTCGAGCGAGCCGGCGTTGACGCCGATCCGGATCGAGGTGCCGCGGTCCTTGGCGGCCTTGGCGATCTCCTTGACCTGGTCGTCGAACTTGCGGATGTTGCCCGGGTTGACCCGGACGGCCGCGCAGCCGGCGTCGATGGCCGCGAAGACGTACTTCGGCTGGAAGTGGATGTCGGCGATCACCGGGATCTGGGAGTGCTGCGCGATCTCCGGCAGCGCGTCGGCGTCGTCCTGGCTCGGGCACGCCACGCGCACGATGTCGCAGCCGGTGGCGGTGAGCTCGGCGATCTGCTGCAGCGTGGCGTTGACGTCGGAGGTCAGGGTCGTGGTCATCGACTGGACTGAGATCGGCGAGTCGCTGCCGACGCCCACGGAGCCGACCTTGATCTGGCGGGTCTTGCGGCGGGGGGCCAGGACGGGGGGCGGGAGGGCGGGCATGCCGAGGCCGACGGACGTCATGGCGTCATCGTACGGGCCGGGTCGTCGGATCCCCGCGCCGGCGGGAGTGCCGCTGGGCGGTGGTGGAGGAGGATTCCACCGGCGCCGTTTGCCCGTGGAACACCGCCCAACCGGCGCGCCAACGCCGACACGCGATCCAGCGGTGGCCGAGGAGGATCTTGCGCCCTCGGAATCCCCCTCCACCACCGCTCAGCGGCGCACCAGGAGCTCAGCTGAGGTGGAGGGGCACCACGAGGTCGGCGACGATCAGCACCACGCCCATCACCAGCATCGCGAGCCCCACGACGTACGCCACGGGGAGCAGCTTGGCGACGTCGACGTGGCCGGGGTCCGGGCGGCCGCGGAGGCGGGCGATGCCGCGCTTGAGGCCTTCGTAGAGCGCGCCGGCGATGTGGCCGCCGTCGAGCGGGAGCAGCGGCACGAAGTTGAACATGCCGATGAAGAAGTTGAAGCTCGCGATCAGGAAGAGCAGCGTCACCAGCTTGTCGACGAGCGGGAACGCGTCGCTGGACGCGGCCTCGCCGGCGAACCGGCCACCGCCGACGATGGACACCGGGCTGTCGGCGGCACGCTCCTCGAGCCCGACGATGGCTCGCCCGACCTCGTAGACCTTCACCGGCAGCTGGCCGAGCGCCTTGACCGTCTCGACGGTCATCGACTCCATCTGGATCGCGGTGTAGATCGGGCCGCCGGTCGCCAGGTGGGTCTCGGGCTGGACGCCGAGGAAGCCGACCTCGGTGAGGGTCTCGTCCTCGAGCGAGGTCTGGCGCAGGGTGACGGTCGTGTTGGTCTCCAGCGTCAGCAGCTCGCCGTCGCGCCGCACCTCGATCACCGCGTCGCCGTCGGCGTTGGCGCGGATCAGCGCCTGGAAGGACTCCCAGTCCTCGAACGGCGTGCCGTTGAAGCTGACGATCTCGTCACCGGGCTCGATGCCCGCCTCGAGGGCCGGCGTCGCGGGGTCGGTGGAGCGGCAGGCGGTGCGCTCCTCGGCGGCCGGGATCACGCACTCGGGCACCGCGGCGACCGTCGGCTCGACGACCTGGTCGCGCGGGTTGCCGTAGGTCGCGAAGAGGATCACGAACAGCGAGAAGGCGATGGCGATGTTGACCATCGGGCCGCCCGCCATGACGATCACCTTCTTCCACCACGGCAGGCGGTAGAAGAGCCGGTCGGTGTCGTGCTGCTTGACGTACTCCCACTCCGCGGCGCGGGCGTCGGAGATCAGCTGCGTGAACAGGCCGGTGTTGGAGCGGCGCACCTTGTGCACCGGCTCCCCGTCCTCGTCGTACGTCGTCTCCTCGACGAGGCTCTCGGCGCCCGGGGGCAGCATCCCGACGATCTTGACGTAGCCGCCGAGCGGGATCGCCTTGACGCCGTACTCGGTCTCGCCGATCTGCTTGCTCCACACGGTCGGCCCGAAGCCGATGAACCACTGCGGCACCTTGCACCCGAACTTCTTGGCCGGGATGAGGTGGCCGAACTCGTGGAGGCCGATCGACGCCAGGATCGCCACGACGAACGTGACGACGCCCAGGGTGTAGAGCAGGGCGGTCATGCAGGGGGATCCTTCTCGGGTGCGGCGTCAGATGAGGGCCGACGCCTCCGCGCGCGCCCAGGCGTCGGCGGCGAGGACGTCGTCCACGGTGAAGTGCTCCCTCGATGGTACGTCGTGGAGGTCCAGGACCCGTGAAATCGTGGCCACGATGTCGGTGAACCGCAGTCGGCCCTCGTGGAAGGCGTCGACCGCGACCTCGTTGGCCGCGTTGTAGACCGCCGCGGCCGTGCCGCCGCGCTCCCCCGCCGCCCGGGCGAGGGTCACGGCCGGGAAGACGTCGTCGTCGAGCGGCTCGAAGCGCCAGTCCGAGGCCTGCGTCCAGTCGATCGGGGTCTCCGCGTCGGGCACCCGGTCAGGCCAGCCCATGCCGAGCGCGATGGGCACCAGCATCGTCGGCAGGCCGAGCTGGGCGACCACGGCCCCGTCGACGAACTCGACCATCGAGTGGATCAGCTGCTGCGGGTGGACGACGACGTCGATGCGGTCGAAGGGGATGTCGAAGAGCAGGTGCGCCTCGATCACCTCGAGGCCCTTGTTGACCAGCGTCGCGGAGTTGGTGGTGATCACCCGCCCCATCGCGAAGTTCGGGTGCGCCAAGGCCTGCTCGGGGGTGACGTCGGCCAGCTCGGCGGCGCTCCGCCCGCGGAACGGCCCGCCGGACGCGGTCAGGACCAGGCGGCGTACCTCCGCGGCCGAGCCCGCCCGCAGGCTCTGCGCGATGGCGCTGTGCTCGGAGTCCACGGGCACGATCTGGCCCGGTCGCGCGCGCTCCCTTACCAGCGGGCCGCCGATGATCAGCGACTCCTTGTTGGCCAGCGCGAGCGTGTTGCCGGCGTCGAGCGCGGCCAGCGTGGGCCGCAGCCCGACCGCGCCGGTGATGCCGTTGAGCACGACGTCGCACGCGCGGCCCGCGGCCTCGGTCGAGGCCTCCTCCCCCAGCCCGGAGAACGCCGGGGCGAACTCCGCGACCTGCGCCTCGAACAGCTCGGGGTTGGACCCGCCGGCCGTGAGCCCGACCACGCGGAACCGGTCGGGGTGGGCGCGGACGAGGTCGAGGGCCTGGGTGCCGATGGAGCCGGTCGAGCCGAGGATGACGATGTCGCGCGCACTCACGGGCGCCAGTGTGTCAGGTGCCGTCCCACGCCCTACGGCGTGTCGAACGACCACAACCGCACGCCGCCGACCTCCACCACGCCCGCTCCGGCCGGGACGGGCAGCTCCTGGTCGTCCGACGCGCCGACGGCGGCCAGGACCGAGAGCTCGTCGTCGCCGTGGCGCGAGAGGATCGCGTCTCCCGGCACGTCGGCGGACGGGGCGGGGTCCGTGCGACCGGCACGCATCGCGACGTCCCAGGGCAGGTCCTCGCCGTCGACGGTGAACACGGCCGCGTCATCGACGCTCCGGACCTGCACGTGGCCCTCCGCGCCGGGCGAGTTGTCGTACGCCGCCACCGCACCGACCCGGGCCACGGCGAGGACCGCGACCACGCCGGACTCCGCGGGCAGCGAGCCGAGCACGACCCGGTCCCCCACCCCGATGCCGAAGGCCCGCAGCACGCCGGCGCAGGCCGCCACCTCGGTCAGCAGCCAGGCGTAGGTGCGGCCGCCGCCGTCGAGGGACAGCGCGATGTCGTCGGCCCGCCCGCGGATGACGTGGAGGTCGAGGGCGTTGTAGCAGGCGTTGAGGGTGCCGGGGTCGTCGCCGCTGGGCGGCCGGAACCAGGTGACCTCCGCCATCAGGCCAGGCCGTTGTCCGCGGTCGCGGCGGGCTTGGACGGGGTCCGCAGCCACGCGGTGAAGAACCCGCGGAGGTCCTGGCCGCTGACCCTGCCCGCGACCTCCTCGAACTCCTCGGTGGCGCCGTTGCCGCCGCGCTGCTCGTGGATCCAGGTGCGGAGGATCCGCCAGAACGTGTCGTCGCCGACGCGGTTGCGCAGCGCCTGCAGCGTCATCGCGCCGCGGCCGTAGATGGCCCCGTCGAAGACCTTGTCGGCGCCGGGGTCGGCGACGGTGACCTTCCAGAACTCCGAGCCCGCCGCCATGGTGTCGTAGTAGGACTTCAGGATCGCCTTGCCGCTGCGCTCGCCGTGGGTCTCGCTGTAGCGCCACTCCATGAAGCTGGCGAAGCCCTCGTTGAGCCAGATGTCGCGCCACTGCTGCACGGCGATGTCGTCGCCGAACCACTGGTGGGCGAGCTCGTGCACGACCAGGCTGGTGTAGCTGCCGCCGACGGCGGGGTAGGTCGGGCGGGTCTGGTTCTCCAGCGCGAAGCCGGGGTCGAGCGAGGTCGTCAGACCGCCGACGACGGAGAACGGGTAGTCGCCGAGGTCCTTCTCGAGCCACGCGACGACGGCGGGGGTGCGCTTCATCAGCCGCATGCTGGCCTTCTGGTCGTTGGCGCTCAGGCCCTCCGACACCGCGACCAGCCACGGCAGGCCGCGGTGCTTGCCCTGGGCGAGGGTGAAGTCGCCGGCGGCGAAGAAGGCGAGGTAGGGGGCCATCGGCTCGTCGGCGCGCCAGTGCCAGGTCGTGGCCGCCTTCCCGACCGTGCGGCCGCGCAGCTTGCCGTTGGAGACCACCTCGCGACCGTTGGGCACCCGGATCTTCACGTCGACGATCGCCTTGTCGAGCGGGTGGTCGTTGGCGGGGAACCACCACGGCGCCATGTGCGGCTCGTTCATGGTCACGACCTCGTGGGCGTCGGCGAGCCAGTTGCGCTCGCCGGCGTAGGCGTACTTCCCGGGCTTGTCGGCGTACGTCACCACGACGGCGTGCCTGCTGCCCGCGGTCAGCGGGGCGGCCGGTGTGATGCGCAGCTCGTGGCCGCCGTCGGACCTGGTGAAGGCGGCCTTCTCGCCGTCGACGGTGACCTTGTCGACGTCGAGGAGGAAGTCGAGGGAGAAGCTGCTGAGGTCGGTCGTGGCCGTCAGCTCGACGCGGGTGCGCCCGGCGAGCCGCTTGGTGTCGAAGGCGTAGCGGTTGGCGATCTCGTAGCGGGCCACGTCGATGCCGCCGTTGCCGTCGAGCGGCCAGTAGGCGTCCCCGATGCCGGCCGCCCCGTCGGCGGCGGCCGCCGGCGCCTCAGCGGTCGCGATGCTGGTGGCGGGGCCGATCGCCGTGGCACTCGTCAGCGCGACGGCCAGGGTCGCGCAGAGGGCGGTGGAGATCAGGGGCCGGGAGACAGCTCGCGTGGTCACCACCCGAACCTAGCGCGTGCCGGTCACCGCTCGGGCTTGCCCGGGAATTCGGTTGCGCCGCGTCCGGACCGTCGCCGACCATGGTCCCGGCGTTCCGCCACACCGGGTGCTGCTCCCGCTCCGGTGCCCCGTCCGAAAGGAGCCGTGACATGTCCATCACTGTCCTCGGCCTGCCCGCCGACCACCTTTCGCACACACGGAGCACCGTTGACTCACACATTTCCGGAGGACTTCCTCCGGCCTGACGACCGTTCGCCCCTCGAGGGCATCGACGAGTCGTTCGTCTTCACCTACGACACCTACGCCGACGAGCTCGGCGCAGGTCAACGATGGTCCCGCTGGGAGGACCTCGAGGCCCTGATGAAGGGTCCTGAGCCGCGTCCCGACTGGGTCGTCACCTCGAGCGGAGCCATCGACACCGAGCTCGGCGTCCTGAAGACCGGCAAGGAGGCCGACGTCTTCCTCGTCGAGCGCGAGGACCCGCACCGACCCGAGACCGCGGTGGTCATGGCGGCCAAGCGCTACCGCGACACCGACCACCGCACCTTCCACCGCGCGGCCGCCTACACCGAGGGCCGCTCGATGAAGCGCTCGCGCGACGAGCGCGCGCTGAAGCGGAAGTCCACCTGGGGCCGCCAGGTCGCCGCCGGCGAGTGGGCGATCTCGGAGTGGAACGCGCTGCGCCGGTGCTGGGAGCTCGGCCTGCCGGTCCCCTACCCGGTCCAGATCGACGACACCGAGATCATGATGGAGTGGATCACCTGGGACGGGGAGACGGCTCCGCGGGTGGCCCAGGTCAGGCCCGAGCGGTCCGTCGTGGAGGGCTTCTACGAGCAGCTGCGCGACGCCTTGGCCACGATGGTCCAGGCGGGGATCGTGCACGGCGACCTGTCGCCGTACAACACCCTCGCCGCCGGCGAGCGGCTGGTCATCATCGACCTGCCGCAGGTCGTGGACCTGGTGGGCAACCCGCAGGGCATGGACTTCCTGCTGCGCGACTGCGCCAACATGTGCGCCTGGTTCCGCTCGCGCGGGCTCGAGGTCGACGAGCAGGACCTGTTCGCCGACCTCATGGCCCACGCGTTCTGAGACGGGCGGATCAGGCGGGTGGCACGTCCAGCACCATCACGCAGTTGCCCTGGCCCTTGGGGCGGACGTAGGTGAAGCCGATGCGCTCGTACATCGTCCGGGTGGCGTTGTAGAGCCACGAGGCGGACGTCTTCTTGTCCGGCGGGAGGTCGTGGGGATAGGACTCCACACGGCCCCCGCCGGCCTCGGCGATCAGCGCGAGCGCGCCCTTCACCGCGACCTCGGCGAGGCCCGAGCGGCGCCGGTCCTTGGCGACGAACAGGCAGGTGATCCGGTAGTCCGGCGGCTGCTCGGTCTCGGCCTCCCACTGCTTGCGGTGGTGGATGTTGGGCAGCTCGGCCACGGTGCCGTACTCCGCCCAAGCGACCGCGCGGTCGTCCTCGACGACGAGCGCGGCGTGCGCGATCCCGTCGTCGACCAGCTTCTGCTTGAACGCCTGGTTGCCCATCTCCTCGCGCTCCGGCGGGTCGGGGTGGCAGTGGAAGTGCACGCACCAGCAGCTGCTGAAGAGTCCCTTGCGGTCCGCGAGGCCCGCGAACAGGTGCCAGGTGTCCGGCGTCAGGGCGACGACCTCGTGGCCGTCGATCGTGTGCCTCATGCCCGGCAGCCTAGGAGCGGTTGCGGACGTTCGGCGACCTGTTCGCCCAGCCCTCTAGGTTGGCCGGGTGAAGCACTCCCGCGGACGTGTCCTCGACATCACCACGCTCGCCGACCTCGACCGGCGGCTGGCCGCCGGCGCCCGCTCGCTCGCCGGCTGGCGGGTGCTCGGCCTGGACCTCACCGCCCGGGGACCGGCCCTGCTGGAGCGTTCGCTGGCGCAGTCGCTCTTCCTCGGCTGCGAGTTCGCTGACGGTGACGACGAGGCCGTACGCCGCGCGGGCGGCGTGGTGCTGCACGAGATCCCCGGCATCCCGGTCGACCCCTACCGCTCGAGCCTCTACTCCCCGCAGGAGCTCTACGACACCCGGCGCTACGCCGACAGCCTCGACGCGCGGGCGTACGCCTGGTCGCGCAGCCGCCGCGACCACGAGGACGCCCTCGCGCAGGCGCTGCACGACCACCACGTCGACGAGGCGCTCGAGGGATGGGTCGCGGGGCGCGCCGTCGTCGGCGTGATGGGCGGGCATGCCCTCGACCGCGGGACCGAGGGCTACGCCGACGCCGCCCGCCTCGGGCACGCGCTCGGCGGGCGACTCACCGTCGCGACCGGGGGCGGGCCGGGTGCCATGGAGGCGGCGAACCTGGGGGCGTTCGTCCCCGACGGCCTCGACGACGCACTGGCGGCGGTCGCCGGGGTGCCGTCGTTCCGGCCCGACGTCGGTGCGTGGGCGCGGGCGGGCTTCGACGTGGTCGACCGGGTCGGTCGAGCCGGCCGGGAGTCGCTGGGCATCCCCACCTGGCACTACGGCCACGAGCCCCCCAACGTCTTCGCCACCGCCATCGCCAAGTTCTTCCGCAACGCGCCCCGGGAGGCGGTGCTGCTCGAGGTCTGCGACGCCGGCATCGTCTTCCTGCCCGGCGCCGGCGGCACGGTCCAGGAGGTCTTCCAGGACGCGTGCGAGAACTACTACGCCGACGAGACCGCCGTCGCACCGATGGTGCTCGTGGGCCGTCGCCACTGGACCGAGGAGCTCCCCGCGTGGCCGCTGCTGGAGGCCCTCGCCCGCGGCCGCCCGATGGAGCCCCACATCCACCTCGTCGACAGCATCGACGAGGCCGTGGAGGTCGTGCACGCCGTGGTGGACCCGGTGGTCAACCGGCGCGACGACGGCTGACCGCGGGGGCGCACACGTCGCGGTAGTGGCTCACCAGCAGCTCGTTGACGGCCTGCCAGGTCCGGGTGCGCACGCTGGCGCGGGCCGCGTGCGACATGCGCAGCCGCAGCACCGGCTGGGAGACCAGCCGCTCGACGTGGGCCACCAGCTCGGCAGCGTCGCCGGGCTCGTAGAGGTAGCCGGCCACGGTGTCGTCGACCACGTCGATCGGCCCGCCGGCGCGGGGCGCGACGACCGGCACGCCGCTCGCGAGCGCCTCCTGGGCGGACTGGCAGTACGTCTCGTGGCGGCCTGTGTGCACGAACACGTCGAGCGTCGCGTAGGCGCGCGCGAGCTCGTCGCCGTGCAGCACGCCAAGGAACGCCGCGTCGGGGAGCAGGGCCCTCAGCCGCGCCTCCTCCGGACCGCCGCCCACCAGCACGAGGCGCACGCCCGGGAGCCGGTCGACGTGGGCCAGCAGCTCGAGCTCCTTCTCGGGCGCCAGCCGGCCGACGTACCCGACGAGGAGCTCGCCGTGCGGTGCGAGCCCGGCGTGCAGGGCCTCGTCGCGCTTCGCCGGCTCGAAGAGCACCTGGTCCACTCCCCTCGGCCAGCGGGCCACGTCGGTGACGCCGAGACGGTCGAGCTGCTCGATGCTCGCGCTCGAGGGGGCGAGCGTCCGGTCCACGCCGAGGTGGATCCGGCGGGTGAGCGACTCCATGGCTCGTGCGCCGCCCGGGATGGCGTAGCGGTCCGCGAAGCCGACGAGGTCGGTCTGGTAGATCGCGACGGTCGGGATCCCGAGCGAGCGGGCGGCCCTCGCGGCCTGGTAACCGAGGGTCGCCGGCGAGGCGATGTGGACGACGTCGGGGCGGAAGCGCTCCATGGTGGCGCGCAGCCGGCGGCGGGTCTCGAGGCCGATGCGGAACTCGGAGTAGAACGGCAGGCTCGCGCCGCGGGCGTGGGTGACCGGGAAGCCGGCGTACCTCGCCGGGCCGGTCGGGGCGACCAGCTCGGCCTCGTGGCCCTCCGCGGCCAGGTGCTCGAGCACCCGGCGGACCGAGTTGGTCACGCCGTTGACCTGCGGCAGGAACGACTCGGTCACGACCAGGACGCGCAGGCGCCGCGGGGTGACGGACGGGCTGACGGGGAGGGGGACGAGGTTCGCCGGGACGGTGCGGCTGCGACGCCGCCTCTCGAGCAGGTCCATGCCACGGACGCTAGGAAGCGCGTCGCAACGGACACCCCGCGCCGGGCAGACGACACGTGAACGGTCCCCGACGGACCGGTTCTGCTCCCCCGCAACTCCTTGGCTACTCCTTGGCGGCGAGCTGGCCGCAGGCGCCGTCGATCTCGCGGCCGCGGGTGTCGCGGACCGTCGTCGGGACGCCCTTGGCCTCCAGCCGGCGGACGAACTCGCGCTCGTCGGCAGGGTCGGAGGCGGTCCACTTCGAGCCCTCGATCGGGTTCAGCGGGATCAGGTTGACGTGCACCCAGCCGTGGCCGCGCTCGTTGAGCACGTCGGCGAGCAGGTCGGCCCGGTGCGCCTGGTCGTTGATGCCGCGCATCATGGCGTACTCGATGGAGACGCGACGGTGGGTCTTCTCGAAGTAGGTGTGGGCCGCGTCGACGGTCTCGGCGACGGAGAAGCGAGTGTTGATCGGCACCAGCTCGTTGCGCAGCTCGTCGTCGGGGGCGTGGAGGCTCAGCGCCAGCGTGACGGGGATGCCCTCGTCGGCGAGCTGCAGGATCCGCGGGACCAGCCCGACGGTGGAGACGGTGACGCCGCGGGCGCTCATCCCGAGTCCGGCGGGCGCCGGGTCGGTGAGGCGGCGTACGGCGCCGACGACGGCCTTGTAGTTGGCCAGCGGCTCCCCCATGCCCATGAAGACCACGTTGGAGACCCGGCCGGGCCCGCCGGGGACCTCCCCGCGGGCGAGCGACCGCGCACCGGCGACGACCTGCTCGACGATCTCGGCGGTCGACATGTTGCGCTGGAGGCCGCCCATGCCGGTGGCGCAGAAGGGGCAGGCCATGCCACAGCCGGCCTGGCTGGAGACGCACATCGTGGCGCGGTCGGGGTAGCGCATCAGCACCGACTCGACGAGGGCGCCGTCGAAGAGCTTCCACAGGGTCTTGCGGGTGGTGCCCTTGTCGGCCTCCATGGTCCGCAGCGGCGTCATCAGCTCGGGCAGCAGCGCCGAGACGAGGTCGTCGCGCTGGCCGCCCGGCAGGTCGGTCATCTGGGCCGGGTCGTCGACCAGGCGGGAGAAGTAGTGGGTGGAGAGCTGCTTGGCGCGGAAGCCGGGCAGACCCATCTCCTCGAGCAGCGCCTTGCGACCGGGCTCGTCGAGGTCGGCGAGGTGCCGCGGCGGCTTCTTGCGGCCACGGGGCTCGCTCAGGACGAGGGGCAGGGTCTTGATCGGCTCGTGCGTGGGATCGGACATCACGGCGATTGTCCCATCCGGACGGTCGCTCGGGCGATTCAGCGGATCAGGCGTCGACCATGAAGTAGAGCACCAGCGAGGCCACACCCAGGACGACCATCGCGGTCACGATCATGCCGACGAACATGAACTGCGCGAAACGACGCGTCTTGCGCTTGACCAGCATCGCGATCGGCAGCGCCAGGGCGATGAGCACGAAGGGGAAGAGCTTCTCGGCCGTCTCGTAGCTGAAGAGCAGGCGCAGGATGCCGACGAAGGCACCCGGCACGGCGGTGACGTAGAGCATGCCGGCGAAGAAGCCCGTGATGCCGGCGAACGTCGGGTGGCTGTGGTGCCACCACTCGAAGCTGCGGTCACGCTGGTCCTCGACCTGGTCGACCTGTTCCGTCTCCACCCTCCCAGCGTAGGCCGTCCGACCGCCGACCCCGCCCCCGGCACGCGGTGTTTGTTTGGCGCCTCCGCTCCGCTTCGGCGCGTGTCGCGGCGCTCGTAACCCGCTCGTTCGTCGTCGCGCCCGCACCCTCCCCCGCTCCGCTCCTCCGGCTTTGCCGCTCCTCCTGCACTCCCGGGCGCGCCGCGACGCAACACCGAGCGACTGTCAGCTGCCGGGGGTTCAGTCGACGGTGATGAGGTCGGGCATCGCCAGCGCCGCCCAGCGGTCGAGGTCCGGCGGCTGTCCGGTCAGGTCGGCCGCCACGAGCGTCCAGGCGGTGCCGTGCCCGACGAGGACGACGTCCTCCCCGGCGTGCACGTCGAGCACCCGGCGCACGGCGCGGACGACCCGCTCGCGGCAGGCGTCCAGCGGCTCCCACCCGTCGAGCGCGGGCCGGTCCGGGTGCTCGAAGGCGCGGCGCACGGCGCCCGGGAAGTCCTCGACCCACTCCCCCGACCGCTCGTGCTCGCGCAGGTCGGGCAGCACGCCGACGTCGCCGTCGGTCAACAGCTGTGCGGTCTGCACCGCCTTGGGCTCCGGGGAGGTGAACCACGCGGCCCTGGCCGGAAGCCGGTCGCGGAGCGCCCACACGTCGTCGTACGACGCCGGGTCGAGGTCCCACGTCGCAGCGGGCGTGCCCGGGGTGATGGCGGGGCGTCCGTGCCGGACGAGGTGGAGGGTCATGGCGCCAGGAACTCACGCGCGCCGCGCAGCCGCGTCGTGAGCAGGCGGCCGGCCTGCGAGGAGTCGAGGCGTACGTCGACCGGGCCGGGGAGGCCGGCCCGGCTGGTGCCCCGCAGCACGGCGGGGTCCAGGCCGTCACGGCGGGCGATGAGGCGGCCGAGCTCGAGCCGACTCATGGCTTCGGCACCCGCGACGTGCAGCACGCCGCGGTGGTCGCCCTGCGCGAGCTCGACGAGAGCGGCGGCGAGGTCGCCGACGTGGACCGGGCAGCGTCCCTCGTCGTCGAACAGGGCGCCGTCGGCTCCCCCGGCGAGGGCGTGCACGAGCTCTTCGTGCTGCGAGGCGCCGTCACCGAGGATCAGCGAGGTGCGGGCGACGACGACGTCGGGGCACACGGCCAGCGCCGTCGTCTCCGCGGCCGCCTTCGCGCCGCCATAGGCCGTGATGGGGTCGGGCGGCATCGACTCGTCGTAGTGGATGGCCACACCCGAGAAGACGACGTCGCTCGACACCAGCACGAGCCGTGCGCCGTACGCCTGCGCGGCGAGGGCGACGTGGGCGGCTCCCGTGGCGGTGACGGCCCAATCGGACTGGACGTAGGCCGTGTGGATCACGGCGTCGGGCCGGTGCGTCGCGAGCAGCTCGTCGACCGCGGCGCGGTCGCGGACGTCACAGTCGGCCGAGCCGACGGCGACCACCTCGTGTCCCGCGGCCGCGGCGACGACGTGGCGGCCGAGGTAGCCGGTCCGGCCACCCGTGACGAGGATCCGCACGTCAGAAGACCAGGTAGTAGAGGACCAGCCAGATCGGCGCCACCGTGGCGAGCAGCGAGTCGAGCCGGTCCATCAGGCCGCCGTGGCCGGGAATCACCTGGCTCATGTCCTTGATGCCGAGGTCGCGCTTGATCACCGACTCGCACAGGTCGCCGAGGGTGGCCATCACGGCCGCGATGACGCCGAGGACGACGCCGACCCACCAGTCGCCGCCCAGGAAGGAGGTGACCAGCCAGACGCCGACCGCGATGGTGGCGACCACGGACCCGGCGAAGCCCTCCCAGGACTTCTTCGGGGAGATCACGGGGGCCATCGGGTGCTTGCCGAAGAGCACCCCGGCGACGTAGCCGCCCGTGTCGGAGGCGACGGTGATGGCGATGAACGTGATGACGCCGCGCACGCCGTGGTCGTCGAGGTCCAGCCCGAACGCCGGGTTGGTGCCGCCCTCGCCCAGCAGCAGCGCCACGAACGAGGCGAGGAACGGGACGTAGACGAGCGTGAACACCGAAGCGGTGGCGTTCTTGACGTAGCCCGCCACCCCGCGGCGCAGCAGCCACAGCATGATCACCAGCGCCGTCACCGCGGTCGCGGTGACGAGCGCCGGGGCTCCCCAGAAGTAGGCGACGACGACCATCACGACGCCGCCGAGCATCAGCGGCTGCTCGGGGATGTCGATGTCCTTGGCCGACAGGCCACGGTGCAGCTCCCACACCGCGACGGCCACCGCCGCGGCGACGATGCCCATGAACGCGGTCTTCCAGAAGAAGAGCGAGAGCAGGATCGCCGCGACCAGCACCACCGCCGAGGTGATGGCGGCCGGCAGGTCCCGGCCGGCGCGGCCATGGTCCTTCTGCGCGGGCTGGGGGGCCTCCGGCGCCGCCGGACTGTCAGGGGTCGTCATGGAGGGACGCTCAGACCTCGAGCAGCTCGGCTTCCTTGTGCTTGAGCAGCTCGTCGATCTTGTCGGTGTGGGTCTTGGTGACCGCGTCGAGGCGCTTCTCGGCACCGGTGACGTCGTCCTTGCCGACCTCGCCGTCCTTCTCGAGCTTCTCCAGCGCCTGCTTGGCGGTGCGGCGCACGTTGCGCACCGACACCCGTCCGTCCTCGGCCTTCGCCTTGGCGAGCTTGATGAACTCCTTGCGGCGCTCCTCGGTCAGCTCCGGGAACACGCAGCGCAGCACCTTCCCGTCGTTGGCGGGGTTCACGCCGAGGTCGGAGTCGCGGATCGCCCGCTCGATGTTGCCCATCGCCCCGATGTCGAAGGGCTGGATCAGGATCGTGCGGGCGTCCTGGGAGGTGAAGCTCGCCAGCTGCTGCAGCGGGGTCTGGGTGCCGTAGTAGTCGGCCGTGATCTTGGCGAACATCGCCGGGTTGGCGCGGCCGGCCCGGATCGCGGCGAACTCCTCGCGGGTCGCCTCCACGGACTTGCCCATCTTGGCGTCGGCATCGTTCATGACGTCGTTGATCACGGTTGCTCTCTCTCGTCGTACGTCGGGGTGCTGGGGTCGCCGGACCTGGTCGGCGGGCCGGGTCAGGCCGTGCTGCTCACCAGCGTGCCAATCCTCTCACCCCGCACGGCACGCCCGATGGTGCCCGGGGTGGAGAGGTTGAAGAACACGATGTCCATCTTGTTGTCGCGCGCCATGGCGATGCCGGTGGCGTCGGCGACCTTGAGGTCGCGGGCGAGGTACTCGTCGTAGGTGAGGTGGTCGAACTTCACCGCGTCGGGGTTGGTCTTGGGGTCGGAGTCGTAGACCCCGTCGACGCCCTGCTTGCCCATCAGGATCACCTCGCAGCGGGTCTCGAGCGCACGCTGGGCCGCGACGGTGTCGGTCGAGAAGAACGGCATGCCGGCGCCGGCGCCGAAGATGACGACGCGGCCCTTCTCCATGTGCCGGATGGCGCGGCGCGGGATATAGGGCTCGGCGACCTGGCCCATGGTGATCGCGGTCTGGACGCGGGTCTCGACGCCGTGCTTCTCGATCAGGTCCTGGAGGGCCAGGCAGTTCATGACGGTGCCGAGCATGCCCATGTAGTCGGCACGGGCGCGCTCCATGCCGCGCTGCTGGAGCTCGGCCCCGCGGAAGAAGTTGCCGCCGCCGACCACGATCGCGATCTGCACGCCCGACTTGGCGACCTCGGCGACCTCGCTCGCCAGCGCATTGATGACGTCGAGGTCGAGCCCCACCTCACCCCCGCCGAACACTTCACCCGAGAGCTTGAGGAGGACACGGTTGTAGGCCGTCACTGGGATCCCTTCACACGGCTTGGTGGTCCCGAGAAACCTACCGGAACGGGGAGGCCCCGACGAACCGGCCGATCCCTAGGGTGGGCCGGTGATCATCTTCGACGAACAGGTGTCCGTCCACTACGGCTTCATCCACGTGTTCTCCCTGGCCGACGACGCCGACGGCGCCCCGACTGAGACCGGGGAGTTCGACGGCGACCCGGTGCAGGCGAGCCGGGGTCAGACGGTCGGGCTGGCCGGTGCGCGCGTCCCCCACCAGCTCTCGCTGATGACGGGCCTGCACACCGGTGACGTGCCCCTGACGGTGACCTGGGACGAGGAGGAGCCGCCGCTCGACGACGTGTGGACCGACGCCGTCGAGGTGTCGTGGCAGCTCCTCGGACCGGCGCTCGACCTGCAGACCTTCGAGGACGACTATACCGCGACGGTGCCGCGCGCCGGGTGGCACCGGGCGCGCTACTGCGCGGCCGGGATGGACGCGGGACGCGAGGTCGACACGACCGACGAGGACGAGCAGGCCCCCGACCGCTACCTCCTCCAGCTCTGGCCCGCGCCCGAGTCGCCCGAGGCCCTGGTGCGCGAGGGCAGCGAGATCGCTGCCTACTGGCACCGGGTGGCTCGCGGCGAGGGCACCTGACCCGAGGGCAGAAATGCGCCGGAGCCCGTACGACGTCGTCGTACGGGCCCCGGGCTGTGCTGCGGGTGAGGCGTGGCTCAGGCGCCGACCTCGAAGCGGGCGAACCGCTTCACGGTGGTGCCGGCCTCGTCCAGGACGGCCTTGACCGACTTCTTGGACTCGGTGACCGACTCCTGCTCCAGCAGGACGATCTCCTTGAAGAAGCCACCGAGGCGACCCTCGACGATCTTGGCGATCGCCTGCTCGGGCTTGCCCTCCTCGCGGGTCTTCTGCTCGGCGATGGAGCGCTCGGACTCGACGACGTCGGCCGGGACCTCGTCGCGGGTGAGGTACTGCGCCTTCATCGCGGCGATCTGCATCGCGGCGCCACGGGCAGCGGTCTCGTCACCCTCGAACTCGACGAGCACGCCCACGGCGGGCGGCAGGTCGGCGGCACGCTTGTGCATGTAGGTGACGGTGTTGCCCTCGAAGTAGGCGACGTCGCCCAGCTCGATCTTCTCGCCGATGGTGATGGCCAGGTCCTCGACGACCTCGCCGACGGTCTTGCCGTCGAGCTCGGCGGCCTTGAGGGCGGCGGTGTCGGCAGCCTTGACGGTGTTGGCGACCTCGGCGATCTGCTGCGCCTTGGCGATGAAGTCGTCGTTCTTGGCGACGAAGTCGGTCTCGCTCTTGAGCTCGACCAGCGCGTTGCCGGCGGTGGCGACGAGGCCGGCGGCGGTCTCGCGCTCGGCACCGCGGGCGGCGGCCTTGGCGGCACCCTTGACGCGGAGCAGCTCGACAGCCTTGTCGAAGTCGCCGTCCGTCTCGGTCAGCGCCTTCTTGCAGTCCATCATCCCGGCCTGGGTGAGCTCACGGAGCTTCTTGACGTCGGCGGCGGTGAAGTTGGCCATGGTCCTTCTTCCTTGACTCAGGGGGCTGGCTCGGCAGAGCCAGGGGGTGGGTGGGACGTGACGCGCGTCCGCCGGTCGCCCGCCGCGAGGGCGAGCGACCGGCGTCGGGCGATCAGTCCTGCTTGGCCTCGGCCTCGGCGGGGGCCTCGGCAGCGTCGGTGGCAGCCTCGGCCTCGGCGGGGGCCTCGGTCGCGGCGTCGGTCGACTCGGCGGCCGGAGCCTCGGTCGCAGCATCGGCGGCGGCCTCGGCCTGCGGGGCCTCGGACGCGGCACCCGTGGCCTCGGAGGCCGGGGTCTCGGCAGCGGCGTCGCCAGTGGCGGCGGCAGCGGCCTGGTCGGCGTCGCCCTGGAGGAGCTCGCGCTCCCACTCGGCCAGCGGCTCCTCGGCGCCGACGGTCTCGTCAGCGTCGCCGGCCTTCGCGCCGGAGCGGGCGATGAGGCCCTCGGCCACGGCGTCGGCGACCACGCGGGTCAGCAGGCCGACGGCGCGGATGGCGTCGTCGTTGCCCGGGATCGGGAAGTCGACGACGTCGGGGTCGCAGTTGGAGTCGAGGATGCCGATGATCGGGATCCGCAGCTTGCGCGCCTCCTCGACGGCCAGGTGCTCCTTGTTGGTGTCGACGATCCACACCGCGGAGGGGACCTTGGACATCTCGCGGATGCCGCCGAGGGTCTTGTCGAGCTTGTCGCGCTCCCGCTTCATCTGCAGGAGCTCCTTCTTGGTGCGACCCGAGCCGGCGACGTTCTCGAAGTCGATCTCGTCGAGCTCCTTGAGGCGGTTGATCCGCTGGTGCACGGTCGAGAAGTTGGTGAGCATGCCGCCGAGCCAGCGCTGGTTGACGTAGGGCATGCCGACGCGGGTGGCCTGCTCGGCGATGGCCTCCTGGGCCTGCTTCTTGGTGCCGACGAACATGATGACGCCGCCCTTGGCGACGGTCTCCTTGACGAAGGCGTACGAGCGGTCGATGTAGGCCAGCGACTGCTGCAGGTCGATGATGTAGATGCCGTTGCGCTCGGTCATGATGAAGCGCTTCATCTTGGGGTTCCAGCGACGGGTCTGGTGACCGAAGTGGACGCCGCTCTCGAGCAGCTGGCGCATGGTGACGACTGCCATGGGTTCTCCTGTTTTCGCGGAGGCGCTCACCGATGTGCCCGACCTTGAACCAGGCCGTGCCGGGAGCGTGACTCCTGTTGTTTTCAGTTGCTGCGCCCGGCGGGTGCCGGGTGCCCTGACGCTCACGCGCCGGTCCGATCCACGCCCACTCCGACAGATCGGAGCTGGTGCGGAACTGAGGGCCGACGCCCACGGGCGGTGCGGAACCGAGGAGCATTCCGCCGCGGTCAGCGAGCGTGCGAAGTCAGTCCGGGTGGACTGCTCCGCACATCGTAGGCCAGAGCCTCCGCGCGGGGCGAATCGCTGGGCGCTACCCCGGTCGAGCGTGGGCTGAGCGTGGATCCGGGGCCGCGAGGCGTCCACACCCCGTGTGGCGGAGCGGTCGTCCACAGGCCCGCCCGCCGTGGGTCGCCGGGCGGCCCGGACCTGCCGAGGATCGCGGGATGAGATCCGTCGTCGGAGCCGTCCTCCTCGCCCTGCTCGTCGTCCCCGGCGTGGCGTACGCCGGCGCCGGCGAACCCGGAGGCGTCTGGCCGCTCTCTCCGGAGCCCGAGGTCGTCCGGGGCTTCGAGCCACCTCCCCACCCGTGGGCCGCCGGCCACCGCGGCGTGGACCTGGCCGGCCGTCCGGGTCAGGTCGTGCTGGCATCGCTGCCGGGCACGGTTGGCTTCGCGGGGTCGATCGCCGGCAAGCCGGTCGTCACGGTGCTCCACGGCGGGCGACGTACGACGTACGAGCCGGTCGTGGCCGTGGTCGAGCGCGGCCAGCAGGTCGTCGCGGGCGACGTGCTGGGCCGCCTCACGACCTCCGACAGCCACTGCTTCCCCGCTGCCTGCCTGCACTGGGGCCTCATCCGCGGGTCCGGCGACAGCGAGGAGTACCTCGATCCGCTGACCCTCGTCGGGTCCGGGCCGGTGCGCCTCCTGCCGTTGTGGCGCGACGACCCGGCCACCCTGCGCCTGCCGTGGACTCCCCCGCTGGACGGCTGGCGGCGGCCGGTGGACTGGCTGGCGTGAGCACGTCGCTCGGTCCGCCGCGCGGTCCGCCGCACGGTCCGTCATCCGAATCCGACCCGATGCGTTCGGATCGGGATGACGGACCAGCGAGCGGGGCGTCAGGCCCGGGGGTGGGCCTGCTGGTAGGCGCGACGCAGCCGGTCGGTCGTGACGTGGGTGTAGAGCTGGGTGGTCGCGAGGGAGGCGTGGCCGAGCAGCTCCTGGACGGACCGCAGGTCGGCACCGCCCTCGAGCAGGTGCGTGGCCGCGGTGTGCCGCAGGCCGTGCGGGCCGATGTCGGGAGCGCCGGGCACGTCGGCGATCCGCCGGTGCACGAGGTCGCGGACCGCCCGCTGGTCGATCCGGCGTCCCCGCGCCCCCAGGAACAGCGCAGGTCCCGACGCCTCGATCCGCAGCGCCGGGCGCCCGACAGCGAGCCAGCGGTCGAGGGCGCGCCCGGCGGGCGTGCCGTAGGGCACCGAGCGCTCCTTGCGCCCCTTGCCGAACACCCGCACCACGCGCCGCTCGGCGTCGACGTCGTCGATGTCGAGCCCCACCATCTCCCCGACGCGTACGCCGGTTGCGTAGAGCAGCTCGAGCATCGCCACGTCGCGGACGCCGACCGGCGTGCCGTCGTCGGCGAGCTCGGCGGCGGCGCGGATCAGCGCCTCGGCCTCGTCGGCACGCAGCACCGGGGGCAGCGTCTTGTGCTTCTTCGGGGAGCCAAGCGCAGCACCCGGGTCGGTGGGCAGGCGGCCGGTGCGGTGCAGCCAGGCCGTGAAGACCCGGGCCGCGGTCGCGCGGCGGGCGATCGTCGTCCGGCTGCGGCCGGTCGTCTGCAGCCGGGCCAGCCAGCTGCGCAGGGTGCGGAGGTCGAGCTCCGTCACGTCGTCGAGGCCGAGGCGCACACAGTGGTCGAGGAGGCTGGAGAGGTCACCGAGGTAGGCGCGGACCGTGTGCGGCGCGAGGTCGCGCTCGGAGACGAGGTGGCGCTCGTAGTCGCCGAGCAGGCGCACCATCGGCTCAGGCAGGCCGCGCTGCTCCTCGGGGGCCTCCCCACGCACCTCTGCGTCGCTCACCCTCGCAGCCTAGGCGCGCCGGGGCCCGTCACACGTCAGGCGCGAGCCGCCACCCGCCGGCCTCGAACCGGACGAACCCCTTGGCGTGCAGGCGCCGCAGGGTGCTGTCCGTGTCGCGGACGTGGCGCGACGACAGGCGAGCGATCGAGTCCACGGCTGCCGGGGTGCTGACCGGCACCCACTCCAGCACGTGCTGCTCGACCGACGTCAGCGAGTCGCGCGGCCGCTCCTCCCCGCGGGGCTCCTCGACGAGGCGCTCCCCCGCGCTGCCGAGCAGCTCGAGCACCTCGGCGCCGTGGGTGACGACCGTGCCCCTCCCCTCGCGCAGCCAGTGGTTGACGCCGCGGGAGGTGTAGCTGGTGACCGGCCCGGGGACGCACATGACGTGGCGGTTCAGCGCCTCGGCCCAGGCAGTCGTGTTGAGGGCACCGCTGCGCAGGGCCGCCTCCACCACCACCGTGCCGCGGGTGATGGCCGCGATCAGGCGGTTGCGGGCGAGGAACCGCGGCCGGGTCGGGATCGAGCCCGGAGGCTGTTCGGACACCACGGCGAACTCGGCCGCGAGGTGCTGCAGGAGGCGCCGGTTGGCGGCGGGGTAGACGCGGTCCACGCCGCAGGCGAGGACGGCCACCGTGGCGCCGCCCGAGACGAGGGTCGCGTCGTGAGCCTCGAAGTCGATCCCCAGCGCTCCGCCGGACACCACCGGCACCCGCGCCAGGGCGAGGTGGTCGCAGATCGCGCGAGTCATCTCCACGCCGTAGACCGATGCCGCCCGCGACCCGACCACGGCCACCGACTCGGCGAGCTCGGTGAGCGGCATCGGCCCCCTGACCCAGAGGCCCGGCGGGGTGCCGCCGACACCCTGGAGGGTGATCACGTCGTCGAGCCCGCCGAGCCCGCGTGGCCACTCCGGGTCCCCCGGGACGAGGAAGCGGATGCCGCAGCGTGCTGCCTGCTCGAGCTGGCGGACGGGGTCGACCTCGGCGAGCCGCTCGGGAAGCCCGCTGTCGGGCTTGGGGACGAGCGACTGCTCGAGCGTCCTCTCGGCGCCGATCTGGCGGATCAGCGACGAGGTCTTGCCGTCGCCGGGCTCGACCCCGCAGCTGAGCACGACGCGGGCCAGCCGCTCCGCCTCCGGGACGCTGCCGGGCGGGCCGGGGAACGCCGGCACCTCCCCCGTGCCTGCGGCGGTCACGAGGCCACTACCGAGGTGACGTGGGCGGGAAGGCTCCGGGCCGGGTCGTCGGAGCGGAGGGCCAGGGCGATGTCTGCCTCGCGCGGGCCGGGGCGGGACACGCCGGCGCAGTCGGCCACGGTCCAGGCGAGCCGCTGCACGCGGGTGAGGCCGCGGCGGGTCAGTCGGCCCGCGGACAGCTCGAGGTCGATCTGGCGCTGGCCCTCGGGGTCGAGCGGCCAGCGCTCGACCAGCACCGGGCCCGGGCAGCCTGCGTTGAGCTGCCAGGAGCAGTCGCGGTAGCGGCGGGCCTGCCGCTGGCGGGCCTCGACCACGCGCGCCCGGACGTCGGCCGACGACTCCGGACCCGACCGCCAGGAACCACTGCGCCTGCCTTGAGGACGGACCTCCATCCAGATGTCGACCCGGTCGAGGATCGGCCCGGAGAGCTTGCGGCGGTAGTGGGTGCGCTGGACCTCCGTGCACTCGCAGGCGCCGCCCGAGAGCCCGTGGAAGTTGCCGCAGGGGCACGGATTGGCGGCCAGCACGACGAGGGACCGGGCGGGGAAGGTGGCCGACTCCTCCCCGCGGGCGATCGTCACCTCACCCGACTCCAGCGGCTGCCGCATCGCCTCGATCACGTCGGAGCGGAAGTGCGGGAACTCGTCGAGGAACAGGACCCCGTGGTGCGCCAGGCTCACCTGGCCGGGTCGCACGCGGCCCGTGCCGCCGCCCAGCACGCTGGCCGCGGTGGCGGAGTGGTGGGGCGCGAACCACGGCGGCCGGCTCAGCAGCCCGCTGCCCTGCGGCAGCGTGCCGGCCACGGAGTGGAGCGCCGTGACCTCGAGCGACTGCTCGGTCGTCAGGTCGGGCAGGATCGTCGGGATCCGCTCGGCGATCGAGGTCTTCCCGGTGCCGCGCGGGCCGATGAGCATCAGCGGGTGGCCACCCGCGGCTGCCACCTCGACGGCGTAGCGGACGTCCTCGAGGCCGTCGAGGTCGCGCAGGTCGAGGTCGGCCAGCCGGTCGTCGCCCCGCCACGTCGCGAGTGGACTTGCCGACGGCCCGACCACCGGATCGGCCTCCGGGACCTCGACGTCGCGCAGGACCGCGGACACCTGGGCCAGCGAGCGCACCCCGAACACGGTCATCCCCGGCACGAGTCCCGCCTCCACGGCCTGCGGCTCGGGCACGAAGACCCGGGTGATCCCGTGCGCGGCCGCGGCGATCACCATGGGCAGCACCCCCGGCACCGGCCGCAGGGCCCCCGAGACGGAGAGCTCCCCGATGAACGCCCACCCCTCGAGCAGGTCGGGCGTCAGCTCCTCGTGCTTCTTGTCCGCCGCCATCACCGCGATCGCGATGGCGAGGTCGTAGTGGGTGCCGCCCTTGGGGAGATCGGCCGGAGCGAGCAGGATCGTCACCCGCTTGGTGGCCGGCCAGCGCCCGCAGTCGTTGTTGATCGCCATCCGCACCCGGTCACGTGCCTCGGAGAGACTCTTGTCGACGCGGCCGACGATCGTGGTGTTGACCAGCCCCGGGGAGACGTCGACCTGGACGTCGATCACGTGGCCGTCCGCGCCCTTCAGGGCCAGTGACCGGGCCGTCGCGAACGCCATCAGCCGATCCCCTCGACGTGCTCGACCTCGACCGGTCGGCCGGCGCGCACCAGCACCCCCACCAGGTCGATGCGGACGTCGTCGGGGTGGCAGTCGTGGACGCGCAGCCATCGCGCCCCGAGCCGCCGGAGCCGATCGGCCTTGCGCTGGTCGACCGCCTCGAGGGGATCGCCGTAGTCGGTCGACGTGCGGGTCTTCACCTCGCAGATCACCAGGACGCTGCCGTCGCGCAGGACCAGGTCGATCTCACCCGCGTCGCACCGCCAGTTGCGGTCGAGGAGCACCATCCCGAGCCCGGCCAGGTGGCGGGCGGCGATGGTCTCGCCGCGCCTGCCGAGCAGGCGGTTGTGCGCGGCGAGCGGGTCGGGCGCGAGGGGTGAGGTGGCAGCGGGTCGGGCCATCGTGGGTGCCTTCCGAGGTGGGCCGGTTCGGGAGGCTCCAGCACACCGCGGCGCACCGACGGTGTCGGCGGGCACGACGCAGACCCTGTGGAGAAGGCGTCAGCGGGCCGGGCTGTGGACGATTGGTGGCCCGGGTGCCCTCAGTCCTTGGGCGGGTCGATCTCCTGCGAGGCGAGCTCCTCGACGTTGACGTCCTTGAACGTCAGCACCTTGACGTTCTTGGCGAAGCGGGCGGGGCGGTACATGTCCCAGACCCACGCGTCGCTCATCGAGACCTCGAAGAACACGTCCCCGCTCTCGGAGCGTGCCTTCACGTCGACCTGGTTGCAGAGGTAGAAGCGGCGGTCGGTCTCCACGACGTACTTGAAGATCCCCACCACGTCGCGGTACTCGCGATAGAGGGTGAGCTCCATCTCGGTCTCGTACTTCTCGAGATCCTCCGCGCTCATGCGTCCTCCTCCGTGATGTCCCCCGGCCCGTCCGGACCGACACTAGTGGCCGGGCCCTCGTCGGGTGCGGGGATCGGCTCGAGCCCGGCGGCGCGGCGGACGTTGACGAACCGCATCCGGTGCACCGGCGACGGCCCGTGCTCCATGAGCGCGGCGTCGTGCTCGGACGTGCAGTAGCCCTTGTGCGTCTTGAAGTCGTACGACGGCCACTCCTGGTCGAGGCCGACCATCAGCCGGTCGCGTGTGACCTTGGCGATCACGGACGCAGCGGCGATGCAGGCGGCAACCCGGTCGCCCTTCCACACCGCCAGCCCGGGGACACCCAGCCCGTCCACGGGGAAGCCGTCGGTGAGGACGTACGACGGCCTGGTCCCGAGCCGGGCGACCGCGCGGCGCAGCGCCTCGAGGTTGGCGACGTGCATGCCGAGGCGGTCGCACTCCTCGGAGTCGATGACCACCACCGACCAGGACAAGGCGCGCCGCACGACCTGGGCGTAGACGCGTTCGCGGGCGGCCTCGGTCAGCAGCTTGGAGTCGGCCAGGCCCGGCACGATGCCCGCCTTGCCCGGCGGAAGCACGACGGCGCCGGCGACCAGGGGGCCGGCACAGGCGCCGCGGCCCGCCTCGTCGACGCCGGCGATCGGCTCGAGGCCCGCGCGGCGGAGCGCTCGCTCGTAGCCGTAGAGCCCGGCGTCACGGCGTACGGTCACCGCCCCGGACGAGGGTGCCGGGACCGGGGCGGACAGGTCGGACGGGTGGCTCACCGCGGACCTCACGAGGTCGGGGCGGGCACGTCCTCGAAGCTGTCCGGGCGGTGGTTCCAGCGGAACCGGTCGGCCGGCCAGAGCAGCACGAAGACCTTCCCGACGACCAGGTCGACCGGCACGAACTCGTCGCCAGGGACGCACTCGGTCTCGTCGGACTGGCACATGTGGAAGGACGAGTCAGCCGAGCGGGACCGGTTGTCGCCCATGACGAAGATGTGGCCCTCGGGGATCGGACCGACCTGCCAGTCGGAGGCGCACTTGTTCGGCATCGGCCCGTTGCACGAGGCGCCGCTGCGCTTGACGTAGTCGTCCTCGTCGAGGGCCTTCCCGTTGACCTCGAGGCGACCCTTGTCGTCGCAGCAGACGATGGTGTCGCCGGCGACGCCGATGACGCGCTTCACGAGGTGGCCGCCGGTCGGGTAGAGCCCGATCTTGGCCATCGCCTTGGCGATCGGGCTGGTCGGGCCTGCGGCCTCCGTCGGCGGCAGCCAGCCACCCGGGTCCTTGAAGACCACGACGTCGCCTCGCTCGGGACCGCTGTCGCCCCAGTAGGAGGGCTTCTCGACCAGGATCCGGTCGTTGAGGATCAGCCCCGGCTCCATCGACTCGGACGGGATGTAGAACGCCTGGACGAAGAACGTCTTGATGACGATGGCGAGCACCAGCGCCACGCCGAGCAGCAGGATCGTCTCCTGCCACAGCGGGAGCTGCTTGCGCCTGGGCTTGCCGTTCTTCCTCACGCGGTCGTCCCCCGAACGCGACGACCGCGGTTCCTCGCCCGCCGAGAGGGACGTGGAACCGCGGTCATCAGAAGTCACGCGCAGAGACTAACCAGTCACTGGTCGAACCCACGCCTCGCGGCGCGCGCTCGCCGGCTCAGGCCTCGCGGCGCTCCTTGATCTTGGCAGCCTTGCCGCGCAGGTTGCGCAGGTAGTAGAGCTTGGCGCGACGGACGTCACCGCGGGTCACGACCTCGATCTTCTCGAAGATCGGGGAGTTCAGCGGGAAGGTGCGCTCGACGCCGACGCCGAACGAGACCTTGCGGACGGTGAAGGTGCGGCCGATGCCCGAGCCGTGGACGCGGATCACGACGCCCTGGAAGACCTGGACACGCGAGCGGCTGCCCTCGATGACCTTGACGTGGACCTTGACGGTGTCACCGGCGCGGAAGTCCGGGACGTCGTCACGCTTGATGGTGTTGCCGAGGTCGGCAATCAGGTTGCTCATGTCATGCTCCTCGCGAGTGCCACAGGTCAGCCGCGGTATCAGAAGTGCTGGTGGTGTCGGTCGGTCCTCGACCTGGCCGGCCGGTGCGCCCCCTGTGGCAGGTGCTTCCCGGCGGGACCCCGGGGCGATGCATCCGGTGGATGCGTCCGGGCGACCCTGGCCTCGAGTGACCAGTGGAGAAGTCTGCCAGAGCGTGCCGTCAGCGTGAAATCCGCCGACCGACCCGCTTGCCTGCTGTCTTGGTGAGCACGACCGCGCCCGGCGGGGCCTTGCGATCCGGCCGCATCCGGAACCCCGCCTTCTTGTACATCCGGATGTTGTCGGTCGAGCCGGCGCCCGTGAAGAGCACGAAGGTCTCGACGCCGGCCGGCGCCAGGTCCTCGACGAGCTCGAGCAACCCACGCCCGAGGCCCCCGCCCTGCAGGTCGGGCGCGACCATGATCCGGCCGATGTCCCACTCGCCATGGCGGTCCAGCCGGCCCCGCACGGCTCCGACCAGGCGCCCGGAGGACGGCTCGCGCGCCACCATGACGGTCCACTCCCCCAACCCGCGGCGTACGTCGTCGAGCGACTCGCGCAGCGCCGGGATCTCCACGCCCGGGTTGGCCTCCATCTCCTGGAGCCAGCAAGCACGCTGGAGGGTGTATAGCTCGCCGGCGTCGGCGGGCACCGCAGGACGTACGTCGAGGTCGGCGAGGCCGCCGACCGCGCCCGCCGCCGGCAGCAGGTCGGGCCGGCGCTCGGCGGTGCGGCGCTGCGCCTGCTCGCGCCGCCAGGCGGCGATCCGGGCGTGGTCGCCGGAGAGCAGCACCCCGGGCACCTCGCGGCCCTCCCAGGAGGCGGGCTTGGTGTAGACGGGGTACTCCAGCAGGCCGTCGGCGTGCGACTCCTCGACCAGCGAGTCGGCGTTGCCCATGAACCCGGGCAGCAGCCGGACGACGGCTTCGGTGATCGCCAGCGCGGCGACCTCGCCGCCGTTGAGGACGTAGTCTCCGAGGCTGACCTCGCGCACGGTGCCGACCGTCGCGGCGTGCTCGATGACCCGCTGGTCGATGCCCTCGTAGCGCCCGCAGGCGAAGACGAGGTGGTCGTGCCCGCTCAGCTCCTCGGCGAGCCGCTGGGTGAACGGCTCGCCGCTCGGGGTGGTGAAGATGATGGTGGCGCCGCTCGCCACGGCGTCGAGCGCCTGGCCCCACGGCTCGGGCTTCATCACCATGCCCGCGCCACCGCCGTACGGCGTGTCGTCGACGGTGCGGTGCCGGTCGGTCGTCCAGTCACGCAGGTCGTGGACGTGGAGGTCGAGCAGCCCCTTGTCGCGGGCCTTGCCGGGCAGGCTCAGCTCGAGCGGGGCTAGGTAGTCGGGGAAGATCGTGACGACGTCGATCCTCATGCGCCTGGTTCCTCGTCCGGGAAGGGCGAGACCAGGCCGGGGCGGTCGGCGACGACCAGGCGGCCGCCGGCGAGGTCGACCTCCGGCACCAGCGCGGCGACGAACGGAACGAGGGCGTCGCGACCGTCGGTGGTGCGGACGGTGAGCAGGTCCTGCGCGGAGCCGTGCACGAGTCCCTTGACCGAGCCGAGGTGGGTGCCGTCGAGGTCGACCACGTCGAGGCCGACGAGCTGGTGGTCGTAGAACTCCTCGGGGTCCTCGGGCACCTCGTCGTGGGCGATCGTGGCGTGCAGGACGGTGCCGCGGGCGGCCTCGGCGGCGTTGCGGTCGGGCAGCTCCTCGAACGTGACGAGGAGGGTGCTCTGGTGCCAGCGGGCCCGCGCGACGGTGAGCGCGGCCGGACGCCGGTCGGCGCCCGCCGGGGCCTCCGCCCGCAGCACGGCGCCCGGGGCGAAGCGCCGCTCGGGCTCGTCGGTGCGTACGTCGAGGGTGACCTCGCCGCGGATGCCATGGGGCTTGCCGATGCGACCGACCACGACCTCGATGCCGGCCTCGCTCTCCTCGCTCACGCGGCCAAGGGTAGAGGGACTGGGCGTTGAGTCTCCCAGCGACTCAAGGGCCAGCGCGCCCGCCACTGGGCGTTGAGTCTCCCAGCGACTCAACGCCGAGGGTGGCGGCGGACGACACGTCGAACACCCGCTGGGATGTCGTGCGCCGCCACCTTCGCGGGGCCGGCCGCACATGCGACGACGGGCGCCACCCCGGTTGGGGTGGCGCCCGTCGTACAGGCTGTGCGGTGGTTCAGCGACGGCGGTCGGTGTCGACGAAGTCGACGCGCGCACCGCCGCGGCCGGCGAGGGCCGAGACCACGGTGCGGAAGGCCGTCGCGGTGCGGCCGTTGCGGCCGATCACCTTGCCGAGGTCGTCGGGGTGGACCCGGACCTCGAGGATCGAGCCACGACGCAGCTGCTTGTCGCGGACCGTGACGTCGTCGGGGTGGTCGACGATGCCACGCACCAGGTGCTCGAGAGCCTCGGCCAGCACGACGCTCACGCCTCGCTCTTGCCGGCGTCCTCGGCGGTGACCGTCTCGGCAGCCTCAGCGGCCTCGGCAGCACCCTCGGGGGTCTCGTCGGCGGGCACCTCGGCAGGCGCCTCGGCGGCGGGCTCCTCGGTCTTCTTCTCGGCCTTCTTCTTGGTGGTCACCGCGGCACCCTTGGGCTCGGCGGCGGCCTCCTTGAGGGCCTCGTTGAAGATGTCGAGCTTGGAGCGCTTGGGCTCCTTCACCTTGAGGGTGCCCTCGGCGCCCGGCAGGCCCTTGAACTTCTGCCAGTCACCAGTCACCTTGAGCAGGGCCTCGACGGCCTCGGAGGGCTGGGCGCCCACGCCGAGCCAGTACTGCGCCCGGTCGGAGACGACGTCGATGAGCGACGGCTCCTCCTTGGGGTGGTACTTGCCGATCTCCTCGAGGACCTTGCCGTCGCGCTTCTTGCGGGAGTCAACGACGACGATGCGGTACTGCGGCACCCGGATCTTGCCCAGGCGCTTCAAGCGAATCTTGACGGCCACGTTTGTGGTGTCTCCTCAGAAATTGTCGTGGGTGAGGGACCTTCACCAGGTGGGGCCACCGGGTCAGGTCACTCGAAGGGCTCTGCGTCGCTCGGATGAGAGGGTCCGGGCGCGCAGGACACGAGGGAAGATTCTGCCAGACGTCGGCCGCGCACGACCAATCCGGTCGCTCAGCCCGGGGCCGAGTAGTACCAGCGTCCCGACCAGAGCCACCAAGCGACGTCCCCGTCGGTCTCCCTCTCCACCGAGCCGAACACCAGGTCCCGCCCCTTCCACCGCCAGGAGAGGGTGGTCGTGCATCCCGGGCAGGTGTCCGTCATCGAGGTCAGCACGAGCCGTCCACCGTCCTCGAAGGCGTACGTGCCGTAGTCGTGCGCGGTCGGGGAGAACCGGTCGTCATTGGTCCAGATCGTGTAGATGCCCTGCTCGAGCCTGAAGCCCAACGGCACCACGCCGTCCTTGCCGACCAGCTGCTCGACGTCACCGCGTGGCACCCCGCTCGCCAGGCCCTCCGCCTCGGTGGCCTGCCGGCCGTAGCCGCCCATCTCGGGGATCACGGTCGGCTGCGAGGAGGCCGGTGGCATCAGGCCCGGTCCGGGGGCCGCAGGCCCCGGATCGGGGGAGGGCACCGGGAGCGAGCCGCCACCGAGCTGGACGGCGGCAACCGCCGCTGCCGCTGCCGCGACGGAGCCGAGGGACGCCACCGCGTTCGTCGTACGACGCCTGCGCCGGCGTCGGTGCACCTGCGCGAGCCGCCACTCCGTGGCCGGGGTGAACGACGTGGCGTTCGCCTCGAGGCCCTGGCGGAGCCTGTCCTCAACGAGCATGGTCGTCCACTCCTTCTCCGAGCACGGTGGCCAGGCGCTGCCGGGCCCGGAACAGGTGCTGCTTGACGGTCGACTCCGAGACGGCCAGCGCCTCGGCGATCTCGTGCACCGGACGGTCCTCCCAGTAGAAGAGCACGACGGCAGCGCGCTGCATCGGTGCCAGCTCAGCCACCGCACGGGCGACGTCGGGATCGGGCAGCTCGTCGTACGCCGTCGGCTGCGCCAGGCGCTCCTTGCTCACCCGGGCGGCGCGCCGCTGCAGCTCGCGCACCGCGATGCGGATCGCGACGCGGCGCACCCAGGCCTCGGGGCGCTCGTACTCCGACACCGTGCGCCAGTGCCGGAGCATGCGGTAGAGCGCCTCCTGCGTGATGTCCTCGGCCAGCTCGCGGTCGTGCACCATCAGGAACACCGTCCGCGAGACCGGCGGGAAGCAGGCGCGGAAGTACCAGTCGTACTCCCGCTGCTCAACGGCCCTCATCGTGCGCCTCCATGACAGGTGACAGCCACGAAGCGCCCGGGTGGTTGACCCGTCCGGGAAAGTTTCTCCCGGGCTAGGCCGCCGCGTCGAGACCGATGAAGGACCGGACCGCCTCGGCCCCGGTCACCTGCACCGGCACGTCGCCGCGCACGAACGTGTCCGGCGTGAGCACCAGGCCCTGGTTGAGCGCCAGCTCGCCCTCGCGACGCTTGATGCGGTTGACCACCGTCGGCTGGTAGCCGACCTTGCGCGAGACCGCGAGCGAGGCGGGGTTGTCGAGGAACGCCGCCGAGGTGATCTCCTCGAAGCCGAGGTGGTCGAAGAGCAGCGCGCACATCGCGCGGCGCATCTCGGTGCCCAGGCCGCGCCCCTGGAACCCGCGTCCCAGCCACGACCCGGTCTCCCCGGTCCGCGTGACCGGGAAGTGCTTCGCCGCGACGCCCTGCGCGCCGATGACCCGGCCGTCGAGCAGCACGACGAGGTCGAGGCAGAAGTCCTCGGGCGAGAAGGTCGAGCGCTTGCCCCAGTGGTACGCCGCGGTGTTGCGGCCGAGCTGCCCAGCAGGCGCGGTGCTCCACGGGAAGTAGAACGGCATCTCGTCGGGGTCGTGGATGCCGGCCTCGGCGACCGCGCACAGCTCGAAGAGAAGCTCGTCGGTCATCCCGCGCAGCTCGAGGGATCCCGCGACGACGTGCAGGCCGAAGGGTGGGTAGAGGTCGGCCGGCGTCGTCATGGCGCCATCCTCATCGAGGGCGACGAAGCCCCACAAATCGATATCGGCAACCACGCCGACCGCCGGTGCGTCTACCGGTCATGACCACCGCGCACGCCGGACGGCCGGAGCCCTTCGAGCTCCCGGCCCGGCTCACCACTCCCCCGCGCCTGACCCAGCGGCACCCGTGGCTGCTGCCCGCCGCGGTGGCGGTGCACCGGGCGCGACGGCGTGCGCAGTGGGTGCTGGACGCGTGGTCCGGACGGGTCGTCTGGGCGCGGACCCGCGCCGAGGCCGACCTGCCGGTGCGGCTCAAGCAGCACGGCTCGCTGCTGCTGCGCGAGCTGGACCCGGCGCAGATGCACCTGCAGCACAACAAGGTCACCAACCTGCGGCTGGCCGCCGCCCGCCTCGACGGCCTGGTGGTCCGGCCGGGCGAGACCCTGTCGTTCAACCGCGTGGTGGGCAACTGCACGCGGCGCAAGGGCTACCTCGACGGGATGAAGCTCTCCAACGGCTCGGCCGAGGCGGGCGTCGGCGGCGGGATCTGCCAGCTGGCGAACCTCGTCCACTGGATGGTGCTGCACTCCCCCTTGACCGTCGTGGAGCGCTCGGAGCACTCCTTCGACCCGTTCCCCGACCGCGGCCGGGTGCTGCCGTGGGGTGTGGGCTGCTCGATCGTCTACAACTACGTCGACCTCGTGGTCCGCAACGACACCGCGCACACCTTCCAGCTCCGGGCCTGGGTCGGGGACCGCTACCTCCACGGCCAGCTGCGCGCCGACGTGCGGCCCGAGGTGTCCTACCGAGTGGAGGCGCGCGGCGAGCAGTTCCTGCGGCGCGAGGGCCGGATCTTCCGCCGCAACCAGATCTGGCGGCGGGTCATCGACCGGCGCACCGGTGAGGAGGTCGCGGAGGAGCTGGTGAGGAGCAACTGCGCGCTCGTGGTCTACGTGCCCGGTCCGGACGTGGTCGTCGTCGACCTCGACGCCGCGGGCTGAGCGGGGAGCACAGGCTCGTCGACGCGTCGATGGCCCGAAAGGGTGATGGACGTCCGACCGGGTGTCGAGTTGTCTGGACCAGTTCGTCGGGGCAAGCTCGGCGGGCAGCACACGCATCCCCACCACAGAGGAGCACCCTCCGATGAAGCGCACCACCCGTCTCGCCGCCGGCCTCGTGGCCACCGCCGCGCTCGTGGCTCCGTCCACGCTCGCCACGGCCCAGGCCGCCAAGCCGGACCACTCCGTCAAGGGGCAGACCAAGCAGCTGCTCAAGGACATCGCCGGCAAGGACGCGCGCCTGGACCGGCTGTCCACCAGCGACGCCGTCACCCGCCTCGCCGACGACACCGAGGCGACGCTGGTCTCGAACATCGGCGCGGCGCGCACCGACCTCGGCGAGATCAAGACCTCGGTCGAGGCCGCCGACAGCACCGTCGACACCCGAGCGGCCCGCAAGGAGCTGCGCTCCTTCCGCATCGAGAACTTCCGGATCGTCGCGAACGTCCTCAGCAAGGCCGAGCGCATCGAGGCCGCCGCCGCGGGTGACCCCGAGGCCACCGAGCACCTCGCCGCCGCCGAGGAGGCCGCCCTCGCGATCACCGCGACCAGCACGAAGGCCGACCTCCGCGCCGCGCGGGCCCACCTCAAGGACGCGCGCGCCGAGCTCGGCTGACGCACCCACGGTCCTCAGGAGGGCGGTCACCCGGTCGGGTGGCCGCCCTTCGTCATCGGGCGCGGTCGCCGACCACGACCCCGCGCAGCACGATCGCCGACGGTGTGCGGAGCACGGACAGGTCCTCCACCGGGTTGCGGTCGTAGACGACGAAGTCGGCCGAGGCGCCCTCGGTGAGGCCGTCGACCCCGAGCCACTCGCGGGCTCGCCAGCTCGCGGCGCCCAGGGCGTCGTGGGCGGGCATCCCGATCCGCACCAGCGCCTCGATCTCGCCGGTGATGTTGCCGTGGCGGCTGATGCCACCGCCGTCCGACCCGGCATAGATGGGTACGCCGGCCTCGAAGGCCGCCATGATCGTGGCCGGCATCCGGTCGTAGAGGTCGGTCATGGTGGCGGCGTAGTCGGGGAAGCGGTCCTGTCCCGCGGCGGCGTGCTCGGGGAACTTGTCGAGCTGCATGACCGTCGGGACCAGCCGCGTGCCGCGCGCGACCATCGCGTCGATCAGGTCCTCGGTCAGCCCGGTGCCGTGCTCGATGCAGTCGATGCCGGCCTCGATCAGGCCCGGGAGCACCCCGTGGCCGAAGCAGTGGGCGGTGACCTTCGCCCCGTGGGCGTGCGCGGCCTCGATCGCCGCGGCGAACGCCTCGGCCGGGAACGAGGGGGCCAGGTCACCCTCGTCGCGCGAGATCCAGTCCCCGACGAGCTTGATCCAGCCGTCGCCGTTGCGGGCCTCCTGCGCGGCCACCGCGGCGAGCTCGGCCGGCTCGACCTCGTGGGCGTAGTTGCGGATGTAGCGCTTCGTCGCGGCGATGTGGCGACCGCAGCGGATCAGCCGCGGCAGGTCGTCGCGGTCGTGGATCCACCGGGTGTCGGCCGCGGACCCGGCGTCGCGGATGAGCAGCGCGCCCCCGTCACGGTCGTCGATCGCCTGCTGCTCGGTGGCCTCGTCGTCGGTCGCCCCGAAGTCGTCGAGGCCGAGGTGGCAGTGCGCGTCGACCAGGCCCGGGACGATCCATCCCTCGGCGACGGTGTCGGCGCCGGCCTGGGGCTCGAACGTGATGCGTCCGTCGACGACGTACAGGTCGCGTACCTCGCCGTCGGGCAGGACCGGGCCGCGGTAGCGGTGGACAGTCGGGTGGGGCATGGACCGACCCTAGGACCTGCCTCCGTTGGGGTGTGGGACGTGTGGTCCAGACCACTTAGCGTCGAACGGATGCCTGAGGGCGGGCCCTCCCCGAACGGGTGGTCCCCGGCCACGACGGCCCGGCTACCGCCGGCCGCGACGGGCACGACCTGGGAGGAATGATCAGCATGAGCATCACCCCACACCTCGCCCGCCGGCTCTCCGCGACACTCACGACCGCGGTCCTCGGCCTCGTGATGGCCGTCGGCCTCACCTCGGTGGGCATCAGCGCGGCCTCCGCCGCCCCGAGCACGTCCTCGGACCGCACGGTCGTCGGCAAGTCCGACCAGGGCCGGATGAAGAGCACCGTGGTCGGACGTACGTCGGAGGGCGACAAGGTCTCCGGCACGTTCACGCCGACCCGCTTCGTCCAGCGCGACGGCACCCTCTGGGCCAAGGGCTTCCTGGAGGGCAAGATCCACCACGACAACGGCACGGTGACGAAGTTCTCGGGCATCAAGAAGATGCCGGTGAAGAAGATCAACGGCCAGTCTGCGACCGACGCGCGCACCAGCACCCGTGCTGCCGCGTGCGACATCCTCAACCTGGTGCTCGGCCCGCTGGACCTCAACGTCCTCGGCCTCGAGGTGCACCTGCAGCGCGTCGTCCTCGACGTCGTCGCGGTGGCCGGAGCCGGCCAGCTCCTGGGCAACCTGCTCTGCGCGGTCGCCGGGCTGCTCGACGGCACCCCGCTGGCCGGACTGCTCGGCCAGCTCGTCACGCTGCTCAACCAGATCCTCGGCGCGCTGAACCTGGGCGTCTGATCCCCACGAGGTGGCGCCGTCCCACGACGGGCGGCGCCGCCTCCGCAGCGGGAAGCCGACGCGGCTCAGATCCGGTCGAGCAACCAGGACGGGCTGAGCACCTGCGCCGGAGCCACGTTGGCCGCGAGCATCCGGTCGGCGGTCACCACCACGACCGGGTTGCCCGACTCCGCGGCTCGCCGCGCCTGTGCCCGGATCTCGCTGTCGCCATCGCGCGCGGCGTGGACGGTCGTGACGTGGCCGTCCCGGCCGGCCCGGACGCCCGCCTTGGCCTGGCCCTCGAGCACCAGCACGATCTCGTCGTACGACGTGTCGGCGACGAGCAGCCGCTCGTGGAGCCGGCGGGCGGCACCCGCACGGTCCTTCCACCAGCCGTCCGGCACCGAGCCGACGACGTTGGCGCCGTCGACGACCAGGAACGAGACCACACCGCCAGTGTGTCAGTCGCGCAGCACGAACTCGTCGCCGCGGGTGACCGGCACGACCGTGCCGTCGGCGTGGATGCCGTCGATCTGCACCTCCGGGCTGCCGATGACGATGTCGACGTGCGTGTCGGACTGGTTGAGGCCCTGGTCGACCCGCTGGTCCGGTGAGAGGGGCAGCGTGCCGTCCATCGCCGTCGTGTAGCCCATGCCCCACGCGACGTGCGACCCGACGTTCTCGTCGAAGAGCATGTCCTTGTAGACCAGCCCGGTGGTCGCGACCGCCGAGTCGGAGTCGACGATGGCGACCTCGCCGAAGTGCTTCGAGCGCGGGATCAGGTCGAACTGGGCGCGGACCTCCTCCTCGCCGCGGGCGGCCGTGGCACCGGTGATGGTGCCGTCGCTGATCTCGAGGGCGAGGTCCTCCACCAACGTCCCCATCGACGCCAGGAAGAACGGGGCGGACGTCCGGACGTGCCCCTCGGCGCGACGCCAGTCCGGGGAGATGAAGACCTCCTCGGTGGGCATGTTGGGCACGAACTCGACGCCGTCCTCGTTCTCCAGCGCCCCGCCGACCCACGTCGAGCCGGCCGCCATGCCGAGCGTGAGGTCGGTGCCCGGGCCGCGGTAGCGGATCCGGTCGAAGCGGTGGCCGTTGAGGATCGCGGCCCGGGTGCGCAGCTTCGCGACGTGGGCCTGCCACGCGGCGACCGGGTCGGCCTGGTCGAGGCGCATGGCCACGGCCACCGCGTCCCAGAGCTGCGCGAGGTCGGCGACGCCGACGCTGTCCGCCCATCCCTTCGTCGGGGCGCCGACGACGGTCCAGGCGACCTTGTTGGACAGGATCAGCGGCATGACCTGCTGGATCAGGTCGAGGGGCGTCGACTTCGCCAGCCGCGCCGGGTCCAGGCCCTCCATCAGCGTCGGGTGGGGGTTGCCGGTGAGGCTGATCAGCGCGGGCTTGCTGTCCTTCCACGCCCGCACCTGGGCGAGCTCGTGCTCCTGCGAGACGCCGAGCTGGTCCTCGGGGCCGTGCTCGACGGCGGCCCGCTTCACGTGGGGGTCGCCGTAGTCGATGCGGACCCGGGACGCCCCCACCCGGTAGGCCTCGTCGGCCACGGCCCGCGCAGCGTCGGCCTGCTCCGGCAGGGCGTTGATGACCACCTCCTGCCCGGGCTGGACGTTGACGCCCACGCGCACGACGAGACGGGCGTACTTCTCCAGCAGGTGGTCGAACGGCTCGGTCATGCCGTCACTCAACGCTATTTCAGGAACTGGGAGAAGTCCTTGGGGAGGTTGAGCTGCTCGGCGGCCTTCTCGTAGTCGATCTCCGCGCCGTCGGGGTTGCCGAAGGGGTTGCCGGCCTTCTCAGCGGCGGCGGCCTTCTCGGCGGCCTTCTGCTGGGCGGCCTTCGCGGGGTTGCCGGAGACGCGCTTCTTGCCCTTCTTGCCCTTCTGCGGCTGCTGGCGGGCACCGGCACGCTTGCCGCCCGCACCGGGCAGGCCGGGCATCCCGGGCATCCCGCCCCCGCGCGCCATCTGCTCCATCATCTTGCGCGCCTCGAAGAAGCGGTCGACGAGCTGGTTGACGTCGGAGACCTGACGGCCCGAGCCCTTGGCGATGCGGGCGCGGCGGGAGCCGTCGATGATCTTGGGGTTCTCCCGCTCGGCGGGTGTCATCGACTGGATGATCGCCTGGATGCGGTCGATCTCGCGCTCGTCGAAGTTCTCGAGCTGGTCGCGGAACTGCCCCATGCCCGGGAGCATCCCCATGATCTTCGTCATCGAGCCGAGCTTGCGGATCTGCATCATCTGCTGGAGGAAGTCCTCCAGCGTGAAGCCACCCTTGGTGCCGAGCTTCTCCGCGGCCTTCATCGCCTGGTCGGAGTCGAAGGCCTTCTCGGCCTGCTCGATCAGGGTGAGCATGTCGCCCATGTCGAGGATGCGCGAGGCCATCCGGTCGGGGTGGAACAGGTCGAAGTCGGTCATCTTCTCGCCGCTGGAGGCGAACATGACCGGCTTGCCGGTGATCGAGCGGATCGACAGGGCCGCACCACCGCGGGCGTCGCCGTCGAGCTTGGTGAGCACCACGCCGTCGTAGCCGACGCCGTCGAGGAAGGCCTGGGCGGTCGTGACCGCGTCCTGGCCGATCATCGCGTCGACGACGAAGAGGACCTCGTCGGGCTGCACCGCGTCGCGGATGTCGGCGGCCTGCTTCATCAGCGTCTCGTCGACACCGAGGCGGCCCGCGGTGTCGATGATGACCACGTCGTGCAGCGTGCGCTTCGCCTCGTCGATGGACGCCCGGGCGACGTCGACGGGGTCGCCCGTGCCGTTGCCCGGCTCCGGGGCGAAGACGGGCACGCCGACGCGCTCGCCGTTGACCTGGAGCTGCTGCACCGCGTTGGGGCGCTGCAGGTCGGCGGCGACCAGCATCGGGGTCTTGTCCTGCTCCTTGAGCCACAGCGCGAGCTTGGCGGCGAGCGTCGTCTTGCCGGCGCCCTGGAGGCCGGCGAGCATGATGACCGTCGGGCCACTCTTGGCGTAGCGCAGGCGACGGGTCTCCCCGCCGAGGATCGTCACGAGCTCCTCGTGGACGATCTTGATGATCTGCTGGGCCGGGTTGAGGGCGCCGCTGACCTCCTCGCCGCGCGCCCGCTCCTTCACCGCACCGACGAACTCCTTGACGACCGGCAGCGCGACGTCGGCCTCGAGCAGCGCGATCCGGATCTCGCGTGCGGTGGCGTCGATGTCGGCCTCGGAGAGCCGACCCTTGCCCCGCAGGTTCTTGAAGGTGTCGGCAAGGCGGTCGGAGAGTGTGGCGAACACGGTGTGGGTCAGTCCCTCGCATCGGTGGCGGAAGTCAGGGTGGTACGACGCTCAAGCCTAACGGCCGCGCCCGCGTCGGACCGCCTCGACGAGGGATCAGCCGCCCAGCGCAGTGCGTACGGCGTGGGCGGCTGCCGCGGCCCGCTCCTCCGTGGGGCGGACCCCGCCGACCTCCTGGACGTAGAAGACGTCCACCGCCTGCGGGCCGAGCGTGGAGACGTGGGCCGAGGCGACGGTGAGGCCGAGCCCGGCGAGCGTGGTGAGCACGCGGTGCACCACGCCCGGGCGGTCGGACGTCCGGATCTCCAGCACCAGCGAGGCACGGGAGGCGTCCGGGCGTACCTCCACGATCGGCGGAAGCTCGTCGTCGGGCCGCGCGGCCAGCTCCGGGAGGCGCTGGCTGCCCTCGACGACCCGCCGGATCCGCTCGCGGACCACGGACGCGTCGAGGTAGGCGTCTGGCACCTCCCAGGCACTCACGCCCCACTCGCCCTCGGCGTCGACCTGCGCCCAGGCGCGGGCGGCCTTCACCGGCACCCGCAGGGCCGCCAGGCCTCCGGCCACGTCGGCGAGCAGGCCCACCCGGTCGGCGGCGATCACGGTGACCGTGGCGCCGACCTCGTGCGGGGTGATCTCGACCGAGACCGCCCCGGGGTCACGGCGTACGGCGTCGGGGACAGGGAGCGACTCCACCGGCGTCGCGTGCGTGATCTCCGCACCCAGCGCGTGACCGGCGCGGGAGACGAGCCGGTCGATGAGCGACTCGCGCCAGGACGTCCAGGCCGCCGACGAGGTCGCCCGGGCGTCCGCCTCGGTGAGGGCGCGCAGCAGCTCCAGGCTGGCGGCGTCGGGGACGTGGGTGAGCAGCTCGGCCGTGGTCGCCGGGTCGTCCGGGTCGCGGGTGGTGCCGAGGTTGGCCAGCAGCAGGTGCCACCGGACGAGTGAGGCGACCACCTCGGCGTCGAGGTCGGTGAAGCCCATCCGGGTGACGATCTTGCGGGCCAGCGGCTCCCCGGCCACGGAGTGGTCGTGGAGCGAGCCCTTGCCGATGTCGTGGAGCAGGGCGGCGACCAGGAGCAGGTCGGGGCGCCGGACGCCGCGGATCAGGGACCCGGCCTCGGCGCACGTCTCCACGACGTGCCGGTCGACGGTGAAGCGGTGGATCGCCGAGGCGTGCGGCAGCAGCCGGATCTGCTCCCACTCCGGCAGGAAGGTCTCGATCCCCTCGACCTCGTCGAGGGTCTCCCACACCGGCAGCAGGCCGCTGCCGCTGGCGAGCAGCCGGACGAGCGCGTCGCGGGCCGGCGCCGGCCACGGCGTCGGCAGCTCGGCGCCCTCGCGGACCAGGCGGGCGGCGGTGGTCGGCGCGAGCACGGCGTCGCGGCTCGCCGCCTCGGCCGCCGCGCGGAGCAGGAGCGTCGGGTCGTCGCCCGGCTTGGTCCCGGCGTCGAGGACCACCTCGCCGCGCGACAGCGCGATGCCGGGGGCGATCCGCTCGAGGGCGGGCGTCCGACGCCCCTTCTCCCCCGTCGGCCGCGCCATCACCGCGTCCGTACGCCGCCACGCCAGGCGCGACAGGTGCGCGATCCGGCGCCCGAGCGAGCGCACGTGGCGCTGCGCGGCCTCGGCGTCGGGGAGGTCGAGGCGCTCGGCGAGCGGCGCCCACATCTCGGGGGCGATCCGGTCACCGGACCGCCCGGCCAGCTCCTGCACCTCGTCACGGACGTCGAGGAGCAGCAGCCGGGCCGCCTCGAGCGCCGGCGTGGACGCGTCGACGAGCCAGCTGGCCTCGATGGCCTTGAGCACGCCGGCGTCGCGCAGCCCGCCCTCGGCCTCCTTCACGTCGGGCACCGAGGCGTGCGCCAGCTCCCCGGTCACCTCGTGCCGCTTGTGGGTGAGCGCCTTCAGCTCGGGCAACCGCGAGCGCGCCTGACGCCGCCAGTCGGCCAGCATGGTCGTCCGCAGGCGCAGGCTGAGCCCCGGGTCACCGGCCAGGTGCCGGGCGTCGAGCAGCCCGAGGGCCACCCGCAGGTCGCCTGCGGCGTCGAGCATCTGGCTCATCGACCGGACCGAGTGGTCGAGCCGCTTGCCGGAGTCCCACAGCGGGTACCACAGCGACCCGCCGAGCTCGCCCAGCTCGGTGTCGTCCTCGTGGACGAGCACCACGTCGAGGTCGGAGTGCGGGGCGAGCTCGCCGCGCCCGTAGCCCCCGACCGCGACCAGGGCCACCCCGGAGGCGGGCCCGTCGGCGGCAGCGTATGCCTGCCGGCAGAGCTCGTCGGCCGAGGTGGCCCTGGTCTGGCGTTGTGCTGCGGTCATGCGGGGTCCCTGCGTCGTTGCTCGGAGGAGCGCAGCGGAGGAGAGGAACGACGTGGGGTGCTCATGCGTTCGGTCCCGAGAGGGCGGTGACCATCAGAGCGCGGACGCGTCCTGCTCGCCGGTGCGGACCCGTACGACGGTCTCGACCGGGCTGACCCAGACCTTGCCGTCGCCGATGCGACCGGTCTGCGCAGTCTTGACGATGATGCCGACGATGTCGTCGGCGTCCGCGTCGTCCACGACGATCTCGAGGCGGATCTTGGGCACGAGCGCGATGTCGTACTCGGCACCGCGGTAGACCTCGGTGTGGCCCTTCTGGCGGCCGTAGCCGCTGACCTCGGAGACCGTCATCCCGGCGACGCCGAAGGTCTCGAGGGCCTCGCGGACGTCCTCCCACTTGTGCGGCTTGATGACCGCGGTCACGAGCTTCATGCGTTGACTCCTTCCGTGCGGGTGGCGGTGCTGGCGGCGAGGACGCTCGACGAGCCGCCGCTGGTGCCGCTGTGCAGGTCGTACGCCGACTCGCCGTGGGCCGCGAGGTCGATGCCGTTGACCTCGTCCTCCTCGTCGAGGCGCAGGCCGATCGTGTACTTGATGGCCAGGGCGATGACGGCGGTGAGGATGCCGGAGTAGACGACGGCCACGAGGACGCCCAGGGTCTGGTCGCCGAGCGAGCCGAAGCCGCCGCCGTAGAGCAGGCCGTCGACGCCGCCGGCGCCGTCTGCTGTGGAGAACACCCCGATCAGCACGGTGCCGATGATGCCACCGACGAGGTGCACGCCGACCACGTCGAGCGAGTCGTCGTAGCCCAGCTTGTACTTCAGTCCGACGGCCCAGGCGCAGACCGCACCGGCGACGGCGCCGATGGCGACCGCACCGCTCACGTTGACCGCTCCGGCGGCCGGGGTGATGGCGACGAGGCCGGCAACGATGCCGGAGGCGGCACCGAGCGAGGTGGCCTTGCCGTGCAGCAGCCGCTCGATGAGCAGCCAGCCGAGGATCGCGGCGAAGGTCGCGAGGGTCGTGTTGGCGAAGGTGCGCCCGGTCTCGGAGTAGAACTGCGCCAGGAAGGCGTCCGGGTCCTCGTCGAAGGTGGTGCCGAAGACGATCGAGCCGACGTTGAAGCCGTACCACCCGAGCCAGAGCATGCCCGCGCCGAGCATCGTCAGCGTCAGGTTGTGCGGACGCATCTGCTCCTTGGGCCAGCCGATGCGCTTGCCGAGCAGCAGGACCAGGACGAGGGCCGCGACACCGGCGTTGATGTGCACCGCGGTGCCGCCGGCGTAGTCCTGGGCGCCGATGCGGCCGCAGATGAGCGAGTCGTCGGTGCAGCTGAAGACCATGTGGGCCATCGGGAAGTAGACGATGATCGCCCACAGCGGGAGGAAGACCACCCACGCGGAGAACTTCAGGCGGTCGGCGACCGCACCGCTGATGAGGGCCGCGGTGATGATCGCGAAGGTCATCTGGAACATCACGTAGATGTAGTTGTCGGTGGTGACGCCGTCGAGCCACAGCAGCTCGAACGGGTTGGCGAAGAGCGTGCCGTCGCCGCCGAAGCCCATCGACCAGCCGACGGCGACGTACAGGATGCCGACGATGGCCGCCGCGATGAACGACATCATCATCATGTTGAGCACGGACTTCGACCGAGACATGCCGCCGTAGAACAGGGCCAGTGCGGGCACCGTCATCATCAGGACGAAGGCAGTCGCCACCAGCATGAAGGCGTAATAGCCGTCCACAGAACCTCCAGGAAACGTACGGGGTGTGGTCCGCCGGGTCATGACGCCGCTGTCATGCGGGGGTCCACGCGTTCGTCCGAAGCCTGTGCGGACGAGGTTTCGCCGGGCCGCGGCACATGTTGCGGGCAGGCAACGGAATCCCCGCTCGTGTTACAGGTGTGTGAACGGAACGGGCGCCGGAGCCGCCTTGTTAGTGTTCGGCCGTGTCCAGACTGGCCGTGATGGCGCACTACGACGTCGCCGGAGATCTTCGGCCGCACGTGCGTGGTCAGGTCGAGGCGCTGGCCGCGTCGGTGGACAAGCTGCTCGTCTGCACCACCGCCCACCTGCAGGACTCCGCGCGCGACTGGCTCAACGAGCGCTCGCAGGTCGTCGAGCGCGCCAACTACGGCTACGACTTCTTCAGCTACAAGGTCGGCCTCGACGCGGCGGGCGACCTGACGGCGTACGACGAGGTGGTGGTCTGCAACGACACCTACGTCTTCGCGCTCGACTCCTACGCCCCCGTCTTCGACGAGATGGCCACCCGCCCGTGCGACTTCTGGGGCCTCACCGCCGCGGAGCGCCTCGCGCCGCACATCCAGTCGTTCTTCGTCGCCTTCCGGCCCTGGGTGGTCGCCTCGCACGCCTTCACGGAGTTCTGGGAGGAGATGGAGCCCATCTCCAAGCGCCGTCAGGTGATCCGGCGCTACGAGATCGGCATGTCACGCCGGCTCTACGAGGCCGGCTTCTGCTCCGACACCTACTTCGTGGAGACCCCTGAGGACCGTCGCATCGCCCGCGAGCGCATGCGGTGGTGGGCCGCGCACCGCTCCTCCTTCCCGCGCACGCGCGCGGAGGTCCGGGAGTGGCGCGAGCGCGCCAACGAGCCGTGGAACCCCGCCCGGAGCCTGGCCGACCGGGTGCTCGACAACGCCCGGCTCCCCTACGTCAAGATCGACACCCTGCGCTACGACCCCTACAACCTCGACGCCGACCGGCTGCTCGAGCTGTGCGAGCGCCGCTTCCCCCAGCGCTTCGACGGCGTACGCCAGTTCCTCGCCGACACCGCGCAGTACTACCCCCTGCGCGACAGCGAGCGCCTGCTGCCGACCCCGCTCGCGCTGGAGCCGCTGTTCCCGCGCGTGAGGTACTCCGATGCGCGGTGAGCGCCGGCAGCACCAGGTGAGGCTCGACGACCCGGCCGAGGTCCTCGTCGACTCGGGACTGGTCGACGTCGACTTCGTCGCCGCCCAGCTCGGCACCCGCTTCGGGTCGGCCTACGACGCGGCACGGGCCGCGGTGCAGGCCGGCGAGGTGTCACCGCACCCGCTCTTCGAGGCCCAGTGGATCGGGCGCCGGCGCTCCTGGCAGCGCTCGGGGCAGCACCCGGTGCTCTGGTACGTCTCCGAGCGCCGCCGCCGCAACCGGATCGCCCCGCACCCGCTGGTCGACCCGCGCATCATCTTCGCGGCGATGCCCGAGGCCCGCCACCACCCCTACGGCGCGCTGTCCTACTGGCTGTCGGTGTCCGGGCCGGGCGCCTCGCTGCCCACCCGGATCCTGCCGCGGAAGGTCTCGTGGGGGACCTACCGGGCCGCCGCGATCGAGGCGGCGACCGCGTGGCGCGAGGAGGTCGTGCTCGAGCGCCCCCAGCTGCTGGGCCCCTCCCCCGAGCTGCCGCAGCGGCTCGGCACCTCACCCGCGGTCACGGTCGTGATGGCGGCCCAGGACTCCGGCCCGCTCGTCCGGCAGACCGTCGCGACGCTGCAGGCGCAGACCTTCACCGACTGGCACCTGGTCGCGGTCGACCGCGGCTCGCTCGACGACACGGCCTGGGTGCTCCAGGGCCTGGCGGCCTTCGACGACCGGATCACGCTCGTCCGGGAGTCGCGCTGCGGGCACGCGCGGGCGCTCAACACCGCCCTCGAGCACAGCACCGCCGACCACGTGGCCTTCCTCCCGCCGGGTCGCGAGTGGCTGCCCGGCATGCTCGCCGAGCTCCTCGCCCACGCGCACGAGTCCGGCGCGGCCGCGGTCCTCGCCGGTGCCGGGGCCGTCGGCCGGTCCCGGCAGGAGCTGGTCGGTGGCCGGCCCGTCGACCTCACCACGGCCCTGCTGCGCCGCACCGCCATCAAGGACGTCGGCGGCTTCGACGAGTCCCTCGGCGGGTCGTCCGAGCGTGACCTGGTCCTGCGGCTCACCCGCGACCACGAGCCCGTCCCCGTCGACGTACCCGTCCTGAAGCGGCCCGACGCCCCGGTCGTCGGCCACGGCGACGACTGGGACTCGGTCGTGCTCGAGCGCCAGCTCGTCGACTGGGACGCCGCGGCCGAACGACCGCGTGCGGAGGACCTCGTCAGCCACGTCCTGCCGGTCGGCCCCGAGCCGCGCCGCACGGTCGAGTGGCTCAGCTCCCTGCCGCGCGAGGGCTCCGAGCTGATCCTCATCGGCGTACGCCTCCGCCGGGCGCACCACGTCCTGGCGGCGTCGCTGGCGGCGATCATCTCCGGCGCCCGCTTCGTGTCGGTCCCGACCGCGGTGTCCACCTCGGCTGCGACCAACGTCGGCATCTCGCAGGCCGGGGGCAGCACCGTGCTGCTGATCCGCCCCGAGGCGATGCCGCCGCGCCAGCCGATCGCCGAGAGGCTCGCCGAGGTGCTCCGCGAGCCCGGCGTCGCGCTCGCCCAGCCGTTGGTCGTCGACCTCGACGGCGTGGTCCTGAGCGCCGGCGCCCGCTTCAGCGCGGACAACCCCAACCCGGACCTGTTCCTCGCCGGCCTCCCCACCAGCGACGCGGTGCGCATCGGCCAGTGCGCCGTGGCCGCCCCGGCCGCCCCGCTGGTGGCGTTGCGCACCGAGACCGCCATCGCCCTGCGCGGCCTCAACGGGCGGTTCCACTCGGTCCTCGCCGAGACCGACCTCGGTCTGCGCGCCCGTCGGGCCGGCCTCGGCGACTCGGTCGTGGTGCCCGACACCGTCATCACCTCGCGCACCGACTACGCCCGGCCCGAGGAGCTCATCGGGGCGATGGGCTCGCTGCAGGGCGGCGGGCTGGCGACGCCGCTCGACGGGGCTCCCGACCTGCTCCGCGCCGCGGGCCTGGAGGTCACCGACCAGCGCAACCGGCGGATCAGCGCGGACCCCGAGGACCGGCAGGCGCCCGCGGTGCTGGTGCCCGAGCTCGTCCTCCGGCCGGTGCGCGGCATCCACGAGTCACCGCCCCGGCTGCGGTGGGCCATCGACATCGCCGCCCCCGCCGCCAACCGGGGCGACCGCTGGGGCGACACCTACTTCGCCCGCTCGCTCGCCGACGCCCTCGAGCAGCGTGGCCAGCACGTCGCGATCGACCGGCGCGACGCCCGCGACCGCGACTCCCGCGACCACGACGACGTCCTCCTGGTCCTGCGCGGCCTCGACCGCGTGACCCCACGACCCGGCCTGCTCAACGTCGAGTGGATCATCAGCCACCCCGACATGATCACGCCCGACGAGGTGGCGGCCTACGACCTCGTGTACGCCGCCAGCACCAGCTGGTCTGCCCGGATGACCCGCGAGTGGGGCACCCGGATCGAGCCCCTGCTGCAGTGCACCGACACGCGCTGGTTCCACCCCGACCGGGCCGCGCCCGACACCGGTCCGGCTGTCCTGTTCGTCGGCAACTCCCGCGGCGTCTACCGCTACGCCGTGCGCAGCGCCCTGGCCATCGGTGCCGACCTGACGCTCCACGGCAACGACTGGACCGAGTTCGTCGACCGCGAGCAGATCGCCTCCGGCGGCGTGGCCAACGAGGAGGTCGGCGCGCTCTACGCCTCGGCCGGCGTCGTCCTCAACGACCACCACCTCGACATGCGCCGCGACAGCTTCGCCTCCAACCGGCTCTTCGACGCTGCCGCCTGCGGGGCGCGGATCCTCAGCGACCGCATCGACGGGCTCGAGGAGATCTTCTCCGGGCTGGTGCTGCCCTTCGACAACGAGCACGAGCTCGCCCGCCTGGTGGCGCCGCCGTACGACGCGTTCCCCGACAACGAGACGCGTCGCAGCATCGCCACCCGGATCATCGCCGAGCACAGCTTCGACAAGCGGGCCGAGACGCTGATCGACGACGCCGTGCGCCGCCTGCTCGCCCGCGGCTGAGGGCGCGCGGCCGGGTCAGCCGAGCAAGGCGTCGACGAACGCGGCGGCGTCGAACGGCGCCATGTCGTCGGGGCCCTCGCCGAGGCCGACGAGCTTGACCGGCACGCCGAGCTCGCGCTGGACCTGCACCACGATGCCGCCCTTGGCGGAGCCGTCGAGCTTGGTCAGCACGATGCCGGTGACGTCGACGATCTCGCTGAAGACGCGGGCCTGGATCAGGCCGTTCTGGCCGGTGGTGGCGTCGAGGACGAGCAGCACCTCGGTCACCGGGGCCTGCTTCTCGATGACCCGCTTGACCTTGCCGAGCTCGTCCATCAGGCCCGCCTTGTTCTGCAGGCGGCCGGCGGTGTCGACGAGGACGGTGTCCACGCCGTTGTCGACGCCGTGCTTGACCGCCTCGAACGCCACGCTGGCGGGGTCGCCACCCTCGGGACCGCGCACGACCTCGACGCCGACGCGCTCGCCCCACGTGGCGAGCTGGTCGACGGCAGCGGCACGGAAGGTGTCGGCGGCGCCGAGCGTGACGGTGAGGTCCTCGGCGACCAGGATCCGGGCAATCTTGCCGACCGAGGTGGTCTTTCCGGCGCCGTTGACGCCGACCACGAGCACGACGCCGGGCTTGCCGTCGGTGCCGGTGACCTGGACACGGCGGTCGAGGTCGGTGCCGACGAGCTCGATCAGCTCCTCGCGCAGCACGGTGCGCGCGTCGGGGGTCTGGCCACCCTCCACCCGCAGGCGGGTGCGGAGCTTCTCCACCAGCGCCTGCGTCGGCGCCACTCCGATGTCGGCGGTCAGGAGGGTGTCCTCGATCGCCTCCCAGGTGTCCTCGTCGAGCCGGTCGCGGCTCAGCAGGGCGAGCAGGCCCTTGCCGAGGCCACCCTGCGAGCGCGAGAGCCGCTCGCGCAGCCGCTGCATGCGGGTGGACGCACGCTCCGGCTTCTCGATGGTCGGTGCGGCCGGCTCCTCGGTGAGGACCGGCGGCTCCGGCGGGGCCTCGGTCGCGGTGTCCGTCTCTGTCGGCGGCGGGACGATGACGTCGGTCCCGCCCGACGGCGGCGCGGCCTTGCGGCGGCGGCCGGAGGTCAGCAGCCCGACGAGCGTGAGCGCGCCGACGACCGCGATGCCGATGATCAGATAGAGCCAGTCACCCATGGCTCAATCCAATCAGAGGTGCACGGCACGCCGCAGGCGGGTGAGCACCCCGCGCTCGCGCGCCCGCTGCTGCGCGGCGAGCTCCGAGACCCGGAGCCGCAGCGCGTCACGCTCCGCGGCCAGCCGGTCGGCACGTCCGCGGGCCCGCGCGAGCCGGTCCTGCGCCCGCTCGAGGTCGGCCAGCACGGCGTCGAAGGCTGCCGTCAGGCCGGAGCCGGTGCCCCCGGCGAGCATCGGGGAGGACGTCTCGCGTCCCGGGTGCACGATCCACACCACCTCGTGGGGCATCAGCCGGAACCACCGCACGGCCGCCTCCCCCACCAGCGCCGGCGGTGTGACGCGCAGCGAGGCCAGGCCGGCCTCGGAGAGCCGCGCGTCGAAGTCGTCGCCGTACCACCGCACGTGGTCCTTCTGGCCGAACCGCCGGGTGCGCTCCTCCGGGGTCGCCGACGGGTCCTCCTCGGTGTCCACCCCCACCTTGATCGGCACCTCGAGGAGCGCGATGCCGCGCGGGCTGAGCACGCGGGCGATCTCGCGCATCGCCGCGCAGTCGTCCGGGACGTGCTCGAGCACGTGGTAGCAGACGAGCAGGTCGACCGAGGCGTCGCGCAGGGGCAGCGCGGTGAGGCTGGCCAGCGCGTCGACCTCGCGCGCGTCGTAGCCCGCGTCGAAGCTGATCCGCCGGCGGGCGTCGAGCCGGTCGAGGAGGGCCTTCGACTGCCGTGAGGGCGCGATCTCCACCACGGTGTCGAGGTCGCGCAGGTCCGGCCCGAGCACGCCCAGGAGCAGGGACAGGAAGCGGTGCCGCTCCAGGCTCCGGCAGCGTGGGCAGACCGCGTCGGGGCGACCGTCGGGACCGGGGCGAAACTGCCGGGACACCATCGCCCCGCAGGCCGCGCAGTAGCCCTTCGGGGCGTCGTGGCGTGCGCCGGTCACGTCTGGCACGCTAGGTGCGCCGCTCGGCGGGCGCGAGGCGCCGCGCCGGGACGTCACCAGTTGACGGGACTCAGACCCGGGACTCGGAGTCCTCCAGCGTGGGGAGCGCGTCGACGCCCTTGCGCATGGCGTTGCCGAGCTGGGGGGCGACGGGCATCTTCTCGCCGCGGTGGGGGTAGGCGACGTAGACACCGACGGCGGCGGCGACGAGCACGCCGAGGGTCATCATCAGGATGATCGCGAGCACGGGGTTCCTCCGAGGTGGTTGCGTCCGTGGACCTCCAACATGACACACCGGGGCGAGCACAGGCACACCGGCGCGGTTACCGGCGAGTCGCCCGTGGCCCCCGTCACGCCTCGCGCAGGAGGGGTACGACGGCCTGCCGCACCACGTCGGGCATCGGGACCACCGGCCGGTCGCCGGCGCCGCGGGAGTTGTCGACGTAGACGTGCACGAAGCGCCCCTCGGCAGCAGCTTCGTCGGACTCGCCCTGGAACAGGCCGATCCGGTAGACGATCGAGCTCGTCCCGACCTTGTCGACGACCAGGCCCATCTCGATGGGCTCGGGGAAGCCGATCTCGCGGAAGTAGCGGCACCCGGTCTCCGCGACGACGCCGATCTGCGGCAGCGCGCGCACATCGACGCCCGTGGCGTCGTAGAGGTAGGCGTTGACCGCGGTGTCGAAGAGCTCGTAGTAGGTCGCGTTGTTCAGGTGGCCGTAGGCGTCGTCGTCGCGCCAGCGCGTGGTCGCGGTGCGCCAGGTGACGTAGTCCTCACGCACCGGCCTCGCGGGTCGAGTGCGCGCCCGCGTGCCGACTGGTGCCGCGGGGGCACTCGACTCCTCACTCATGCGGGCTCGGCGTCGCGCAGCCGCTGGCTGATCACGGCCGAGACGCCGTCACCGCGCATGGTGACGCCGTAGAGCGCGTCACCGACCTCCATGGTGCGCTTCTGGTGGGTGATCACGAGCAGCTGGGAGTTCTCGCGCAGCTCCTCGTAGATCTCCAGCAGGCGGCCCAGGTTGGTGTCGTCGAGCGCCGCCTCGACCTCGTCGAGGATGTAGAACGGCGACGGCCGGGCCTTGAACAGTGCGACCAGGAACGCCACGGCCACGAGCGAGCGCTCGCCGCCGGAGAGCAGCGAGAGCCGCTTGACCTTCTTGCCGGGCGGGCGGGCCTCGACCTCGACGCCGGTCGTCAGCATGTCGGAGGGGTCGGTGAGCACCAGCCGGCCCTCGCCGCCGGGGAACAGCCGGGCGAACGTCTGGTCGAAGGCCTTCTCCACGTCGGCGTAGGCCTCGGTGAAGACCTGCTCGACGCGGGCGTCGACCTCGCGCACGATGTCGAGGAGGTCCTTGCGGGTGCGCTTGAGGTCCTCGAGCTGCTCGGTGAGGAACTTGTGGCGCTCCTCCATCGCGGAGAACTCCTCCAGCGCCAGCGGGTTGACCCGCCCGAGCATGGAGAGCGCCCGCTCGGCGGCGCGGAGCCGCTTGACCTGCTCCTCGCGCACGAACGCCGTCGGCTCGGGCGCCTCCTCTCCCTCGGGCACCTCGCCCGTGAACGGGATGAGGGTCGTCGGACCGTAGTCGTCGACCAGGCCGTCGGGGTCGAGCCCGAGCTCCTCGAGCGCGCGCTCCTCGAGCTGCTCGATGCGCATCTTCTGCTGGGTGCGGGCCATCTCGTCGCGGTGGACGGAGTTGACCAGCTCGTCGTGCTCGCGGCCGAGGTCGCGCAGCTGCGTGCGCACGGCCATCAGCCGCTGCTCGCTGCCCTGGCGCGACTCCTCGACCGCGGCGCGCTCGTCGGCGGCCTGCATGACGGAGCGCTCGAGCTGGTGGAGCACGATCCGGACGGCGACGGAGACGGCCTGCGCGGCCCGGCCCTCCCGGATCAGGCGCTCGCGGCGCTCGGCGTCGCGGGCGCGGGACTCGCGCTCGGCCTGCGCGGCGCGGAGGAGGGAGTCGGCACGGCCGTGCAGGGCGCGGGCGCGCTCCTCGGCGGTGCGCAGCGCGAGGCGGGCGTCCATCTCGCCCTGGCGCGCCTCGCGAGCGGACTCGGCGAGCTTCTCGCGGTCGGAGGTGTCGGGCTCCACGTCGGTGACGTCCTGGGCGGCGGCGAGGCGGGCCTCGAGCTCGACCAGCCCGGCGAGGTCGGCCTCGCGCGCCTCCCGGGCGGTCGCGATGGCGCGCTCGAGCCGCTCGGCCTCGCCCTTGGCGGCCCGGGCCTGGGAGCCGTGCTGGCCGAGCTCCTCGGCGACCGCGGCGAGCGTGGCGTCGGACTCGTGCAGCTTGGCCAGCGCCACGTCGACCCGCTTGAGGGCGTCGTGGCGCGCCGCCTCGAGCCGCGAGATCTCGAAGCCGAGGCGCTCGGTCGACGCCGTGGCCTCGGCCAGCTTCGTGGTGGCCTCGTCGACAGCGGCCTGGATCTCGATCAGGCTCGGCTGGCTGCTCGAGCCGCCCGCGGCGAAGTGCGCGCCGAGCAGGTCGCCCTCGCGGGTCACCGCGACGACGTCGGGCAGGTCGGACACGAGGCGCCGGGCCGCGTCGAGGTCGTCGACCACGGCGACCTTGTGGAGCAGCCGCACCAGCGCCGGGCGTACGTCGTCGGGCGCGGTCACCACGTCGACGGCGTACGTCGTGCCGTCGGGGAGGCCGGGCCAGTCACGGTCGTCGAGCGGCGCGCCACCGAGCAGCAGGCCGGCGCGGCCGAGGTCGTCGACCTTCAGGTGGCCGATCGCCTCCACGGCGGCGTGGGAGTCGGCGACGACCACGGCATCAGCGGCGGTGCCGAGGGCCGCGGCGACGGCGGCCTCGTAGCCGTGGTCGACGTCGAGCAGCGCGGCGACCGAGCCGAGCAGGCCGCCGACCGTGTCGGTGGCGGCGAGCAGCGCTCCGGCGCCGTCCTTGCGGTTGAGGCCGATCTCGAGGGCGTCGCGGCGGGCGATCAGGCCGGCGCGGTCGCGCTCGGCCTGCTGGGCGTCCTCGCGGGCTCGGGCGAGCTGCTCCTCGACCTCGTCGAGCGAGGCGACGGCCTCCTCGTGCTCGGAGTCGAGGCCCTCCTCACCGGCGTCGAGGCCGGCGACCCGGGTCTCCAACGCGGTGAAGTCGCGCTGGGCGCGCTCGGCGCGGGTCACGGCGTCCTCACGAGCGTCGGTGAGGCGCTGGATCTCGGCGTCGGCGGCCTCCGATCGGGACTTCAGGGCGTTGACCTGGCCGGTGAGCCGGGCCAGGCCCTCGCGGCGGTCGGCGGCGGCGCGCTGGAGGCCGGCGATCCGCTTGTCCTCCTCGGCCGCGGCCTCCTCCGCGGCGCGCTTGGCGACCACCGCGGCGTCGAGCGCGGTGCGCTGCTGCTCGACCTGCTCGGCGATCTCCGCCTCCTGCGCCCGCACGCGCTCGGCCTGTGCCTCGAGCTCGTCGGGGTCGCGTCCGGAGTCGACCGTGTCACCCTCGGCCGCACCCGCGGCGTTGCGGATGCGCTCGTCGGCCAGCGAGGCGGTGCCCCGCAACCGCTCCTTGAGCCCGGACAGGGCGAACCAGGTCTCCTGGGCGGCGGCCAGCCGGGGCAGGTCGTCGCGCAGCGCGGCCTCGAGGCGCGCCTCGGTCTCGCGGCCGGTGGCGATCTCGGCCTCGACCTGCTCGCGGCGCTCCTTGAGCAGCGTCTCGTCGGCCATCTCCTGGTCGAGGGACGTGCGTGCGGTCACGAGGTCGTCGGCGAGCAGCCGGGCGCGGGCGTCGCGGACGTCCATCTGCACGGTCTGCGCCTGGCGCGCCACCTCGGCCTGCCGGCCGAGCGGCTTGAGCTGGCGCCGGATCTCGGAGAGCAGGTCGGCCAGCCGGGTCAGGTTGCCGTCGGTGGCGTCGAGCTTGCGGAGCGCCTTCTCCTTGCGCTTGCGGTGCTTGAGGACGCCGGCGGCTTCCTCGATGAAGCCGCGACGGTCCTCGGGGGTCGCGTGGAGGATCGAGTCGAGCTGGCCCTGCCCGACGATCACGTGCATCTCGCGGCCGATGCCGGAGTCGCTGAGCAGCTCCTGCACGTCGAGCAGGCGGCACCCGTTGCCGTTGATGGCGTACTCCGAGCCGCCGTTGCGGAACATCGTGCGGCTGATCGTGACCTCGGCGTAGTCGATCGGCAGCGCGCCGTCGGAGTTGTCGATGGTCAGCTGCACCTCGGCGCGGCCCAGCGGCGGGCGGCCGGAGGTGCCGGCGAAGATGACGTCCTCCATCTTGCCGCCGCGCAGGCTCTTGGCGCCCTGCTCGCCCATCACCCACGCGAGCGCGTCGACGACGTTGGACTTGCCGGAGCCGTTCGGGCCGACGATGCAGGTGATGCCGGGCTCGAGCTGCATGGTCGTCGAGGACGCGAAGGACTTGAACCCCTTGAGGGTCAGGCTCTTCAGGTACAACGCGGGCTCCTCGCCGTCAGGAATGGAGACTGATAACTGGGGAAGCTCAGCGCCGCTCACCCTACGACACGGGGCGGCGCCGCACCCGTTGCACACCCGCGTGCCTCGCCGCCATGCTGGACGCCATGCGGAGGACGATGATCTCGCTGGCAGCGCTCGTGGCGGTCCTGGTCGGTCTGGTCGTCGCGCCCCCGGGCACGGCCGCGCCGGCTCCGGTCGGCCGTGCGCACCTGCTCACGCTCGCCGACTACGCGACGGTCTACCCCGACATGGACGACCCGCTCCGGGTGGTGATGCGGTCCCCCGTGTTCGCGCCGCGCGGCTGCGAGGACCAGGGAGCGGTGGTGCGTGGCAGCAGCCGGATCCTCGGCAGCGTCTCCCCCGCCAGCCGTCGGCGGTCGGTCGCGCTCATCGACCAGAACGTCGTCCGCTTCGAGTCGAAGAAAGCCGCCCGTTTGCTGGTCCAGCGCTACCGGTTCTTCACCAAGCAGTGCGTGGGCAACGTGCGCACCGACGACGGTGAGGGCGGCAAGGTCACCCTGAAGAACCGTGCCTGGATCCCGCCGCGCGTCGGCGACGAGGCCGCCGGGATGCTGATCGGCTGGCTCCAGGACGGCAGCATCACGTGGCGCCGGGTCCTCGCCACGCGCGTCGGTCGCACCGTCTCCGTGCTCGACGTGAGCTTCACCGAGGTCCGTCCGCCCGAGGCCGACCTCGTCGCGCTCGGCACGCTGGCCGTCGAGCGCCTGGGCTGACCCGCCGGCGAGGGGCCGGCGCCCGTCCTCAGGCCCGGCGCCGCCGGCGGTGCAGCGCCAGGGCGACGACGACGCTGCCACCGAGGAGCACGCCGGGCACGACCGCGAGGCTGGGCCGGGACGGCTCGACCGAGGGCAGGGTGCCGATGCCGTCGCCGGGCACGTCGACGACGTACACGTCGAGGCCGCGGACGAGGTCGACGGAGTAGACCAGGTTGGTGCGCCGCGAGGTGACCACGCCCCTGCGGTCGTAGACCGGGGCCCACATCGCGTCCCAGACCTCGGACGCACCCCACGTCGCGAAGCCGTGGCTGACCGGGTGGGCCGGGTCCGTGACGTCGATCAGCTGGGTGCCGCCCCCGTAGAACCCGACGGCCACGATGCCGCTGGGGTGGACGTCGAACCAGTGGGAGGAGCAGAACGCGCCCGCCGGGACCGGGTACGTGCCGAGGTCGGCCAGCTCGACCTTGGCGAGCGGCACGATCGAGCCGTCCGACCCGTCGAGGCGCTTCACGTGCCAGGTCTGGAACGAGCCGGCGGTGGCGCAGTCGGGGTCCTCGTAGTCCTCCTCGGTGACGAGCAGGACGTTGCCGTTGGCCAGGGACGGCGCCGCGTCGGGGCGGAACGCCCGGGCGTTGGGGCGGTAGCTGTTGTGGTGGATGAAGTCGTTGTAGTGGTTGACCGCGCCGTCGCGGGCCGAGTCGCCGGCCGCGCCCGTGTTGGCGACCTCGCGCGGGTGGAGCGGGTCGCGGACGTCGTAGATGTAGGAGCCACCCGCCCCGGTGTGCGTGGCGTAGCCGGCGGCGTCGACGTTCCACTTGTGACCACCCCAGCCGACGGCGTCCGAGCGGAACGGCTGGGTGCCGGGCGTGGCGGGGTCGCTGTCGACCTCGACCGGGGCGTCGAGGTCGGTGAGGTCGAAGACGGAGAAGCTGCCCTGGCCCGGCACCTCGGAGTCGTCTCCGGCGGAGTAGGCGTAGCGGCAGTCGGTGCCGTCGATGCAGGTCACCGTGTGGGTGCTGGTCGTGGCCCGGACGCGTGACCTGACGTGGGGCGAGGTCGGGTCGCTGACGTCGACGATGACCAGCTCGTAGTCACCGGTGGCCGGGTCGTTGACGTGCTCGAGGTCGTCCGGCGAGGCCTGGAAGAGGTCGACGCCGATCATCGCGAAGCGGTCGGTGCGCTCCCGCGAGACCTTGCGCTCGCCGCAGTTCATCGCCTCGTTCTCGAACTGCGCGCTCGGCATCGACCCGACCTCGCGGGGAGCGACCGGGTCGCTGACGTCGTAGACGGTCACGTCGTCGAGGCCGGACATCACGAAGTACGGCGCCGACTGCAGGAAGCAGCCGGAGATGCCGGCGCTGCCGGGGCGCACGGCCGCCAGCCGGACGTTGGGCGAGCTGACGAAGGGCACGGCCAGCCCGGCGTCGTAGGTGCGGGCCATCTCCTCGGCCCGGTCCCGGTCGCCGTGGGCGTGCGCCGCCCCCGCAGTCAGGACGGGTGCGAGGGCGATCAGGCCGGCGGCGGCCAGGCGTGCGGGAGTGAGGCGCATGCCGGTGCAACGACGGGACGGCACCCGCGGTTATGTCCGGGCGTCGTGGGTCAGCGGCCGAGCACGTCCCGCAGCGCTGCCAGCACCAGCAGCACGGCGTCGGGGCGGGCGTTGCGGCCCATCAGGCCGATCCGCCACACGCTGGCGGCGTACGGTCCGGCGCCCGCGCCGATCTCGATGCCGTGCTTCTCCAGCAGCTCCGCGCGGACAGCGGCCGAGTCGACCCCCTCGGGCACTCGGACGGTCGTCAGCTCGGGCAGCCGGTGCCCCTCGGCGGCGAACAGCTCGAGGCCGAGGTCCTCGAGCCCCGCCTGCAACGCGTTGCCGGCCGCCTGGTGGCGTGCCCAGACCGCCTCCAGCCCCTCCTCCAGGATGCGGGTCAGTCCAGCGTGGAGGCTGGCGACCATCGCAGTCGGGGCGGTGTGGTGGTAGGTCCGCTGCCCCTTGCCACCCTCCTTCAGTCCCGCCTCACCGACGTAGCCGCCGAGCATGCCGAGGTCGAGGTACCACGACCGCGGCTTCTCGACCCGGCGCTCGAACGCCCGGTCGTTGATCGTGAAGGGCGCGAGGCCCGGAGCCACGCCGAGGCACTTCTGCGTGCCGGCGTAGCCGAGGTCGACGCCCCAGTCGTCGGCGCGCAGCTCGATGCCGGCGATGGAGGTGACGGCGTCGACCAGCAGCAGCGCGTCGCCCTTGCCCGCGCCGAGCGCCGCGATGTCGGACCGGACGCCGGTCGAGGTCTCTGCGTGGACCGCGGCGATGATCGCCGGGCTCGGGTGGGCGGAGAGGACGCGGTCCACGTCGACCGGCTGGCCCCACTCGTGCTCGACCGCGACCACCTCGGCTCCGCAGCGGGCGGCGACGTCGGTCATCCGCTGGCCGAAGAGGCCGTTGACCGCGACGACGACGACGTCACCGGGGTGCACCGTGTTGACGAAGGCGGCCTCCATGCCGGCGGACCCGGTCGCGCTGAGCGGCAGCGTCCGGGCGTTGGTGGTGCCCCAGGCGGTGCGGAGCATCTCGCAGGTCTCGTCCATGATCCGGAGGAACTCCGGGTCGAGGTGGCCCAGCAGCGGCTCGGCCAGGGCGCGGGTGGCCTCCGGGTAGGGGTTGGACGGACCGGGACCGAAGAGGTGGCGCTCGCGGATCATGGTCCGACCGTAACGAACGCGAGCGGTCAGAGCACGGCGCCCGGGTTGAGGATGCCGTCGGGGTCGAGCGCGTCCTTGATCCGCCGGCTCAGCGCCATCACGTCGTCGCCGAGCTGGTCGGGCAGGGCCGCCTTCTTGGTGCGCCCGACCCCGTGCTCGCCCGTGATCGTGCCGCCCAGCCTGATCGCGGCCTGGAGGATGTCGTCGAAGGCGGCCCTGGCCCGCGCCTCCGAGCCGGGGTCGGCCGCGTCGTAGACGATGATCGGGTGGGTGTTGCCGTCGCCGGCGTGGGCGACGGTCGGGATCTCGACGTCGTGCTGCCGGGCGATGTCGGCGACGGCGGCGAGCAGGTCGGGCAGCAGCGGCACGGGCGCACCGACGTCCTCGAGCAGCAGGGCGCCGCGGGCCTCGACCGCCGGGAACGCCGCCCGCCGGGCCTCGACGAACATCTCCCCCTCGTCGGGGTCGTCGGTCACCACGACCTCGGTCGCGCCGGCAGCCGCGCAGGCCGCCTCGACGGTCGTGATCTCCGCGACGCGCGCCTCGCCCGGCGCGTCGGACTGCACGACGAGCAGCGCGCCGGCCGACCGGTCGAGGCCCCGGGGCGAGTAGTCCTCGACCGCGTTGATGGAGGCCTGGTCCATCAGCTCCATCATCGAGGGCCGCATCGTGCGGCGTACGGACACCACGGCCTGTGCAGCGGCGGCCACCGTCGGGAACGACGCCACCAGCGTCGCGGGCGGCAGCGGCAGCGGGACCAGGCGCAGGATCGCCCGCGTGACGACGCCGAGGGTGCCTTCAGATCCCACGAAGAGCTTGAGCAGCGAGAGCCCGGCGACGTCCTTGATCCGCTTGCCGCCGAGCGTGATCAGCGTGCCGTCGGCCAGCACCACGTCGAGGCCGAGGACGTAGTCGGTGGTGACGCCGTACTTCACGCAGCACAGCCCACCGGCGTTGGTCGCGACGTTGCCGCCGATCGAGCAGATCTCGTACGACGACGGGTCGGGCGGGTACCACAGCCCGTGCTCCCGGGCGGCGAGCTTCACCTCGGCGTTGAAGGCGCCCGGCTCGACGACCGCGACCTGGCAGTCGGTGTCGACCTCGATCGCGCGCATCCGCTCGAGGCTGAGCACGATGCCGCCGTCGACCGCACTCGACCCGCCGGACAGCCCCGATCCGGCGCCCCGTGGGACCACGGGCACGCCGTGGGCAGCCGCCCACCGGACCGCGGTCTGCACCTGGCCGGCGTCCTCCGCCCTGACGACCGCGGCAGGCGTGCCGGCACCGGTGTCCTTGGACCAGTCGAAGCGGTAGTTCGCCACGGTCGACGGATCGGTGGCGACGACACCAGGGGGCAGGGAGCCGACGAGCTCGGCGAGGGCATCCATCCGCCCATCGAACCAGACACGTCAGCCACGTGCTCCGGATCAAGCGGCGGCCGCGGCCTCGTCGGCGTGCGCGATGTGCCCGAGCTCGCGCCACACCAGCGCCAGCGTGATCCCCGCACCCGCGAACGCGAACCACCACGGCGCCGTGAGGCCCCACTGGCGGGCGATCAGCCCGCCGAGCAGCGCACCGAGCAGCATCCCGCCCATCACGCAGATCATGTAGACCGACGAGACCCGGCCCTGGAGCTCTGTGGGCACCGCCCGCTGGCGGACGGCGTTGCTCAGCGTGCCCCACACGAAGGCGTACACGCCGAAGAAGACCATCAGCCCCAGCGCGACCGGGAATGCCGTGGTGAACGCCATCGACACGTGGAACACGACCTCGCACAGCAGCGCCACGCGCATCAGCGTGGCCAGGGGCACGCGCTTCTCCAGACGGCCGTAGCTGACCGTCGCGATGATGCCGCCGAGGGCGCTGGCCGTGGTGAGCAGGCCGAAGCCGGCCTCGTCGACGCCCACGCGCTCCTGCGCCCACAGCACCAGGACCGACATCGGCGCCGCGAAGGTGACGTTGAAGGTGATGATGACCAGGGCGAGCGTGCGGACCGGGCGGTTGCCCATCAGCCAGCGCATGCCCTCGGCGATGTCCTGGCGGATGTGGGAGTCGACGTCCTCGCGCACGGCGCCCGGCGGCGTGCCGATGCGCGAGACGAGCAGGACGCCGAGGGCCACGCAGACGGCCTGGAGCGTGAACGGGACAGCCATCCCGACCGCGAAGAGCACCGCACCGATGGCCGGTCCGATCAGCTGGTTGGCAGTGATGAGCCCGGCCATGATCCGCGCGTTGGCGATGCCGAGGTCGGGCTTGTCGACCAGCATCGGGACGAGGGTCGAGGCCGTGGTGTCGGCGAAGACCTCCGCCGTGCCCATCGCGAAGAGCGCGGCGAGCACCAGCCAGATGTTGACGTGGCCGGTCCACACGACCGCGACCAGGCCGGCGAGGAGCAGGGCACGCACGGTGTTCATCGTCATGATGACGACGCGGCGGTCCAGTCTGTCGGCGATCGCGCCGGCGACGAGCCCGAAGAGCAGCCACGGGAGCTGCGAGGCCATCATGGCGAGGGCGACCAGGACCGGGTTGCGTGTCTGAGACGCGACCAGGAGGGGACCGGCCGCCATCATCAGGCCGTCCCCGAGGTTGCTGGCCCACGAGCTCGCGACGAGCCAGCGGAAACCGGTGCCGAGCCGCGTCGGGAAGACGGTCTCGACGAGGGTGCTCACAAGGTCGTGAGCCTACGGTGCGAGCCTCGGCGGCCGCACACGAATATGCGCGTGGCCTCAGGCCGGCTGGAGGTCCTCGACCGCGAGCTCGTCCCGGGCGGCCGCGGCCAGTCGGTCGTTCTCGGCCTGCAGGCGGAGGACCAGGGTCTCCAGGTCCCCGACCCGGCGCCGGAGCCGGCTGTTCTCGACGGCCAGGACCGAGGCGGTCCGTACGTCGTTGTTCACATGACCCATCAGCGCCTTGGCCATGGGGAGCCTTTCGAGAAAAGGGGGTTCGGGGCCGCGAAGCGGCCGTCTCCAAGAGTCGCACCCCACCGGGGTCCGGTCAATGGCCAGGCGGGGCGATCGGGGCTCATCGCGAGCGCGGCGGCCGCTGGCAGCGCGGGCAGAAGTACGACGACCGGTTCATGAAGGCGACCCGACGGATCGGCGCGCCGCAGCGCCGGCACGGCTCGCCCTCGCGGCCGTAGGCGTCGAGCGACCGGTCGAAGTATCCCGACTCGCCGTTGACGTTGACGTAGAGCGCGTCGAAGGAGGTGCCGCCCTGGGCGAGCGCCTCCCCCATCACCTCGCGCACGTGCCCGAGCAGCCCGCGGAGCACCGGCCCGGTGAGCCGGTCGCCGGGACGCTCGCCGTGCAGCCGGGACCGCCACAGCGCCTCGTCGGCGTAGATGTTGCCCACGCCGGAGATGAGCCCCTGGTCGAGCAGCAGCCGCTTCACCGCGGACGTACGCCGCCGGGCGCGACGCACGAACTCGGCGTCGTCGAACTCCGGGTCGATCGGGTCGCGGGCGATGTGCACGATCTCGGTGGGCAGCTCGGCGCCGCCGGTCGAGACGGCGAGGCCGCCGAACATCCGCTGGTCCACGAACCGCATCTCGAGCCGGCCGCCGTCGGGCGTGCGGAGCGTGAAGCGCACCCGCAGGTGGCGCTCGTCGGGCGCGCCGGGCTCGTGCAGCAGCATCTGGCCGCTCATGCCGAGGTGGCCGAGCAGCGCGTCGCCGTTGGCGAGGGCGAGCCAGAAGTACTTGCCGCGGCGGCGGACCGCGTCGATGCGCTGGCCGACGAGCGCGGCCACGAAGCCGGTGGAGCCGCGGTGGTCGCGGCGCACGGGCCGCGGGTGGAGCACCTCGACGGACTCGATGGTGCTGCCGAGGACGTGGCGCTCGAGGCCGGCGCGGACGACCTCGACCTCGGGGAGCTCGGGCACCGGCTCAGGCGTCGGCGTCGACAGGCGTGGCCGTCTCGACGGCCTCGGCCGGGCGGCCGTGGGAGGCCTGGATCTCGTGGTAGGCCGTCTCGGCGGCGCCCTGCTCGGCCTCCTTCTTGGAGCGGCCGGTGCCGTTGCCGAGGACCAGCTCGCCGACGCGGACCCGCGCGACGAAGGTCTTCATGTGGTCGGGCCCGTCGTCCTCGATGAGGTATTCCGGCACCCCGAGGCCGATCTCGGCGGAGAGCTCCTGGAGGGAGGTCTTCCAGTCCAGGCCGGCGCCCATGGACGCGGCGGCCTCCATCACCGGGTCGAAGAGCCGGTGGACGACCTTGGCGGCCTCGCTCATCCCGCCGCTGAGGTGGATGGCACCGATCACCGCCTCGACGGTGTCGGAGAGGATCGATGCCTTGTCGCGGCCGCCCGTGGTCTCCTCGCCGCGGCCGAGCATGATGTGCCGGCCGAGGTCGATGCGGCGCGCCACCTCGGCCAGGGCGCGCGCGTTGACGACCGCCGCCCGCAGCTTGGCCAGGCGCCCCTCGGAGAAGTCCGGGTGCGCGCGGTAGAGCGTCTCGGTGACCACGACCCCGAGCACCGAGTCCCCGAGGAACTCGAGGCGCTCGTTGGTCGGGATCTGCCCGTTCTCGTAGGCGAACGAGCGATGCGTCAGCGCACGCTGCAGCAGCTCGGGATCCAGGACCGGATCACCGAGCGCTGCGCGGAGCTCGTCGGTGGTCAGAGGACCTGGCGACGGTCGGCACGGGCGCCGTACTGGCCGCACTGGCCGCACGCGCGGTGCGGGAGGTGCTTGGCGCCGCAGGCGGGGTTGGCGCACGTCACGAGGGTCGGCGCGACGGCCTTCCACTGCGAACGGCGGTGACGCGTGTTGCTGCGCGACATCTTCCGCTTCGGAACAGCCATGGTTGTCTCCTGTTGCTTGCTTCAGCCGGGGGTGTCCCGGTGAATCGGTCAGTCCTGGGGATCCTGCTTGAGTTCTGCGAGTCCTGCCCAGCGCGGGTCGATCGGTGCCTCGTGCGAGTGGTCCGGGTCGTCCGCGAGCCGCGCACCACACTCGGTGCACAACCCGGGGCAATCGTCCATGCACAGCGGCTGGAACGGCAGTGCGAGCACCACCGCGTCCCGCAGCAGGGGCTCGAGGTCGAGCAGGTCGTCCTCGAGGAGGCTGGTCTCGTCGTCGAGGTCACGGTCGTCGTGCTCCGTGGCCTTGTCGTGCTGGTCGGGGTAGACGTAGAGCTCCTGCAGCGTCGCGTGGATCTCGTCCTCGATCGGCTCCAGGCACCGTACGCACTCCCCCTCGAGCGCGGCCGTGGCCGTGCCCGTGAGCAGCACTCCCTCCATGACCGCCTCCAGCCGCAGGTCGAGCTCGACCGGCGATCCTTCGGGGACAGAGAGGACTTCGATACCAAGTTCTGCTGGTGCCGGAACGGAGAGCTCGAGCTCACGCTGGGACCCCGGGCGGCGCCCGAGCTCGCGCGTGTCAAGCACGAGCGGCGCCCTCGGGTCCAGGCTGCTCACGTCGAACTCCCGTATCTGGACACCAACACAACCTCGGAATCGTATCCGCCGCCCGGGTGACGGGGCAAAACGAGTGGGTCCGGGGTGACAGGTGGGGCCAGGAACCGGGTCAGCCGCGGCGCTCGGCGAGGCGGCGTACGAGCGCCTCCCGCACCGACTCCGGGACCAGCCCGCTGACGTCGCCGCCGAGGGCGGCGACCTCCTTGATCAGGCTGGAGGAGACGAACGCGTTGCCGACGGCGCCCGGCAGGAAGACGGTCTCCACGTCGGTGAGGTGGGAGTTCATCTGGGCCATCGGGAGCTCGTACTCGTAGTCGCCCGCGCCGCGCAGGCCCTTGACGATGGCCACGGCGTCGATCTCGCGGCAGAAGTCCACGATCAGCCCGTCGAAGCCGGAGACCCGCACGTTGGGGATGCCGGCGGTGGCCTCCTCCAGCATCGCGATGCGCTCGTCGGGCGTGAACAGCCGGTTCTTCGACATGTTCACGCCGATGGCGACGACGACCTCGTCGAAGAGCTTCGCGGCGCGGCCGACGATGTCGAGGTGGCCGTTGGTCACGGGGTCGAAGGACCCGGGGCAGACAGCGCGACGCACGCGGGTCTCCCTTCGATGTGCACTCGGGTGGGCGCCTGAAGGTCAGGGTGCCGGGGTGGCGTGACCGTACCAAAGCGCGGTCTCGCCGTAGCGCTTCGTGCGGTCCTCCTCGATGCCCGCGGGCCAGGTGACCTCGCTGCGCTTCGCGGCCCGCTCCACCACGACCAGCGCGCCCGGGACGAGCCACCCGTGCGCCACGAGGGCCGCCAGGTCGGCGGAGACGTCGGCGTCGGACATCGGGTAGGGCGGGTCGGAGAAGACGACGTCGTAGGGGGCGGCTGGCGACGCCTGGAGGAACGTGGCGACGGACGTGGCGACGACCTTGGCCCGGCCGAACCCCAGGGTGGCGGCGTTGCGGGAGATCAGGGCGGCCGTGCGGCGGTCCTGCTCGACCATCGTGACGACGCCCGCGCCGCGCGACCAGGCCTCGAGGCCGACCGCGCCGGAGCCGGCGTAGAGGTCGAGGAAGCGCAGCCCGTCGAGGGAGCCGGTGCGGGACTCCACGGCGGAGAACAGCGCCTCGCGGACCCGGTCGCTCGTGGGCCGCGTGGTCTGGCCGCGGGGCGTCTCCAGACGGCGACCCCCCGCCGCTCCCCCGATGATCCGAGTCATGTCGTCGCGCTCAGCCCTTCTCCATGAATCCCGAGGCTGCAGACCGTTCGACCTCGACGACCGCCGCGGCAAGGTCGGGCGCCTGCGCGAGCCCGGGGTCCTCGGAGAGTAGCGCCTCCGCGGCCTCGCGGGCACGGACGATGGTCTTCTCGTCGCGCAATACCCGAAGTGAGACAAGGCCCGACCGGAAACCGGACTGGCTGGCGCCGAGGACGTCGCCCTCGCGCCGCTGCTCGAGGTCGACGCGGCTCAGCTCGAAGCCGTCGGTGGTGGCCGCGACGGCGTCGAGGCGCTCGCGGGCCGGCGACCCGGCCTCGGCGTGGGAGACCAGGAGGCACAGCCCGGGGAGTCCACCGCGGCCGACGCGACCACGCAGCTGGTGGAGCTGGGAGACGCCGAAGCGGTCGGCGTCGAGGAGCACCATCGTGGTCGCGTTGTGCACGTCGACACCGACCTCGATGACCGTCGTGGAGACGAGCACGTCGACGTCGCCGGCGGCGAAGGCACGCATCGTGCGGTCCTTCTCCTCCGGCGGGAGCTTGCCGTGCAGGATCGCGGTGCGCAGCCCGGCCAGCGGACCGGCGGTGAGATCGGCGTGCACCTCCTCGACCGCGGCCAGGGCACGCTTCGGCGCGATCTCGGCGCCGCTCTCGTCGAGGTCGACCTGGTCGGACTCCCCCTCCTCACCGGAGTCACCCGAGATGCGGGGGCACACGACGTAGACCTGGTGGCCCTTCTCGACCTCCTCCCGCACGCGTTGCCAGACCCGCTCGATCCACGCGGGCTGCTCCGCCAGCGGGACGACGTTGGTCTGGATCGGGGCGCGACCGGCGGGGAGCTCGGAGAGCACCGAGGTCTCGAGGTCGCCGAACACCGTCATCGCGACCGTGCGCGGGATCGGTGTCGCGGTCATGACGAGGACGTGGGGCGGGGTGCCGGCCTTGTCGGTGAGCGCTGCGCGCTGCTCGACGCCGAAGCGGTGCTGCTCGTCGACCACGACCAGGCCGAGGTCGGCGAACTCGACCTTGTCCTCCAGGAGGGCGTGGGTGCCGATGACGATGCCGGCCTCACCGGTGACGATCCGGAGCATCGCCTCCTGGCGCGCGGCCTTGCCCATCGAGCCGGTGAGCAGCACGACCGTGGTCGCCTCGGCGGCGCCGCCGAGCATCCCGCCCTGCGCCAGGTCGCCGAGCATCGCCGTGATCGAGCGGTGGTGCTGCTGGGCGAGCACCTCGGTGGGCGCGAGCAGCGCCGCCTGGCCACCGGCGTCGACGACCTGGAGCATCGCGCGCAGCGCGACGAGGGTCTTGCCGGAGCCGACCTCGCCCTGGAGGAGGCGGTTCATCGGGTGGTCGCGCCCGAGCTCCTCGGCGACGAGGTCGCCGATCTCGCGCTGCCCCTGCGTCAGCTCGAAGGGCAGCCGCGCGTCGAAGGCGGCGAGCACGCCGTCGGTCCGCAGCGCCCGGGACCGGGCCCCCTGCTGGCGGTGGGCCGCGCGGCGACGGGCGAGCACGAGCTGGAGGACCAGCGCCTCCTCGAAGCGGAACCGCTTCTGGGCCGCGCCGAGCTCGCTCCACTCGTCGGGTGCGTGGATCCAGCGCAGCGCCTGCATGATGCTCAGCACCTCGAACCGCTCGCGCAGCTCGGGGGTGAACACGTCGGGGACGCCGGTGACCAGGTCGAGCGCGGTGGAGACGACCTTCTGGAGGTCCCAGGTGTAGAGCTTGGCGGTGAGCGGGTAGACCGGCATCAGCTTGCTCAGGGTGGCGCCTTCCGGGCCGTCCATCGCGAAGCCGTGGGGCTGGTCGAGCTGCCACGAGCCGCGGAACTGCTTGGCCTTGCCGGTGAAGACCGCGCGGCTGCCCGGCCGGAACTCGGCCTCGTGGCGGTCGGCCTGGCCCTGGTAGGGGCTGAACAGCGTCACGGAGAAGTCCGGGCCGTCGGTGCGCAACCGCACCGTCGTACGGAACTGGCGGCGGTTGCCGGAGAAGAAGGGCGCGCTGTCGCAGGACCGGACCTCGCCGACGATCGTCAGCTGCTCGCCGACGACCGGCGTGGCCACCTCGGACAGCTCGGTGGCCGCGACGTAGCGGCGCGGGAAGTGGCGCAGCAGGTCGCCGACGGTCTTGAGCCCGAGGCCCTCCTCGGCGAGCTTGCGCTTCTTGTGGTGGTTGCCGAAGACCGCCCCGATCGGGCTGTCCGGAGTGATCGCGACCATGCAGAAATCCTGCCGGTCACTCGACGCTGACGAGCAGCGGGTAGCGCGGCTGGCCGCCCTCGTGCACCGCGACGTCGACGGTGGGGTGGCGCTCCTCGACGTGGGCGGCGACCCGGTCGGCGAGCTCGACGCCGTCCTCGCCGGACACGATCGTGACCAGCTCCCCACCTCCGGCGAGGAGGCGCTCCAGCACGTCGCGGGCGACCTCCTCGAGGTCGGACCCGACGACCGCGAAGTCGCCCGCGATGACGCCGAGCGCGTCACCGGCCTCGCACGGGCCGGCCATCGTGATGGCCTGGCGGGCCGCGATGGTGACGGCTCCATGGCGTACGTGGCGCGCGGTCGCGGTCATCTCGCGCACGTCGGCGTCGAAGGTGCGGCCCGGCTCGTGGACCGAGATCGCGGCCAGGCCCTGCACCTGGGCGTGGGTCGGGATGACCTCGACCGACACGTCGTGCTCGGCCTCCGCGGTCCGCGCGGCGATCTCGGCCGCGCGCACGGTGTCGCCGTCGTTGGGGAGCACCACGACCTCGGCGGCACCGCAGGCGGTGATCGCCTCGAGCAGCTGCCCGGTCGAGGGCCGCTGGCCGGGGCCGCCGGCGACGACGACCGCGCCCGCGGACTCGAAGAGCTCGGCGAGGCCCTGCCCGGCGGCGACCGCGACGACCTTGCGACCCGCGCGGGTCGAGACCCGCTGGCGGGCGGCGGCGACCTGCTCGGCGAAGTGCGTGACCCGGATGCGGTGCGGGCGGCCGGCGGTGATGCCGGCCTCGATGGCGGCACCGACGTCGTCGACGTGGACGTGGACGTTCCACAGGCCGTCGCCGCCGACGACCACCAGGCTGTCGCCGAGCCCGGCGAGGGTGTGCCTGAGGGTGTCGACGGCCGCGTCGTCGGCGTCGAGGAGGTACATCACCTCGTAGGAGGGGCCGTCCTCGGTGAGGTCCTCACCGGGAGAGGTCGCAGGCGTGACCACCGGGATGTGGTGGGTGCCGATGGGCGGCGTGTAGGGCATCGGCCGGCGACCGGTCGAGGCGGTCTCGACGGCGTCGAGCACCACGCACAGCCCACGCCCGCCGGCGTCGACGACGCCGGCCTGGGCGAGGACCGGCAGCTGCTCGGGGGTCTTCGCCAGCGCGGCCCGCGCAGCCGCGGCGGCGGCGGTGAACACGTCACGCGTGCGGGCGCCGGGCCGCCCGGCGGCGGCGACGGCGGCGTCGGAGGCCGCCCGCGAGACGGTGAGGATGGTGCCCTCGACCGGCGTGCCGACCGCGGCGTAGCTCGCGTCGGTGGCCTCGGCCATCGCAGCCGCGATGGTCTGCGCGGGCCGGTCCTGCATCCCGGCACTGGCGAGGTGGTGGACGTAGGCGCGGAACATCTGGCTCAGGATCACCCCGGAGTTGCCGCGCGCCCCCAGCAGCGCCGCGCGGGCCAGGACCGCCATCGCCTCCCCCAGCCCGAGGTCGGGGTCGCCCGCGCGAGCCGCGCGCAGCCCGTCGCGGGCGGCCGAGACGGTCAGGAACATGTTGGTGCCGGTGTCGCCGTCGGGGACCGGGTAGACGTTGAGGGCGTCGATCTCCTCACGCGCCGAGGACAGGGCGTCGGTCGCGATGTCGACGAACCGGGCGACCCCCTCCAGGGTGATGCCGTGGGTGACGGGCTCCATCGAGTCGGTGTGCTCCCGGGTGTGGTCTGGGCAGGATCTGGGGCAGTATGGGATCTGCACTGCGGTGGCGCTCGCGCCACTGTGGTGCGCGCCACAGGGTAGTGCCCGGATCCGACGCTGCTGCGATTTCATCTCGCCGCGGGTCCTCGGCTACTCTTGCGCGGTTGCCTGTTGCCGCCTCCAGCGGCGACGGACCTTGAACATCTATCAACCTCGAACGGATCGGAGTGCACGGTGGCTGCCGTCTGCGACATCTGCGCCAAGAAGCCGGGCTTCGGAAACAACCGTCCCTGGTCGCGCAAGATCACCAAGCGTCGTTTCAACCCCAACATCCAGCGCGTCCGGGCGACCGTCAACGGCACGCCCAAGCGCCTGAACGTCTGCACCGGCTGCCTCAAGGCCGGCAAGGTCTCGCGCTGACCTGACAGATTCTTCGTCGAAGCCCCCGTCGCTCTGCGGCGGGGGCTTCGTCGTTCAGAAGTGGGTCCAGCCGGTGGGGCCGTCGTACTCCGCGCCGTCGACGGTGACGCCCTCCCCCGCGCGCACCTCGCCCACGACCTGCCAGCCCGCGGGGACCGACGCGGTGTCGGGGAAGGTGGCGAGGAGGGCGTGGTCGTCGCCGCCGGAGAGGATGAACTGCATCGGGTCGGCGCCGAGCGCGGCCCCCACCGCCTGCAGCGGCTCCGGGATCTCGAAGGCGTCTCGACGTACGTCGATGGCGACGCCGCTCGCCTCGGCGAGGTGCCCGGCCTCGGAGACGAGGCCGTCGGAGACGTCGATCAGGGCGGTGGCACCGGCCTCGGCGGCCACCTTGCCTGCGGCGTACGGCGGCTCGGGGCGGCGGTAGGCCTCGACCAGGACCCGCGGCGAGCGGAAGCCGCGACCGAGGACGGCGAGCCCGCCCGCGGCCCAGCCCTGCCGGCCGGTGAGTGCGAGCACGTCGCCGGGCTGGGCCCCCGAGCGCAGCACCGGCGACTGGAAGCATTGGCCGAGCACGGTGACCGCGATCATCACCTGGTCGGCCCGGGTGAGGTCGCCCCCGACCACGGTCGCACCGACGCTCGCGCACTCCTCGGCGAAGCCGCGCGCGAAGTCGAGCGCCCAGGCCGCGGGCAGGTCGGCGGGGGCGGCGAGTCCGATCGTGAGGTGGCGCGCGGTGCCGCCCATGGCGTTGATGTCGGAGAGGTTCTGCGCGGCCGCGCGGTGGCCGACGTCGGCCGCGCTCGCCCAGTCGCGGCGGAAGTGACGACCCTCGACCATGAGGTCGCTCGAGACGACCACGTGGCCGTGCTTGATCCGCAGCACGGCAGCGTCGTCGCCGGGTCCGACCAGCACGTGCTCGTCGCCCTCGAAGATCTCGCCGAACTGGGAGATGAGCTCCGAGATCAGGCCGAACTCGCCGACCTCACCAAGGGTTGCGTCAGGTGTGAGGGCCATGGGTCCATCCCACCAGACCGGGCCGGTGACCACAGTCACCCGGCCCCTGTCGGGTCGCCCGCGTCGCGCGGTAGGTTGGCCCGGTCACACCCGCTGAAACGAGACCGAGGAGTCCACGATGGTCGTCCAGGCCTACATCCTGATCCAGACCGACGTCGGCAAGGCCGCCGAGGTGGCCAAGGCCATCGCCCAGGTCAGCGGCGTCACCCTCGCCGAGGACGTCACCGGTCCCTACGACGTGATCGTCCGCGCCGAGGCCAAGAACGTCGACGAGCTGGGCAAGCTCGTGGTGTCGAAGGTGCAGAACCTCGACGGCATCACCCGCACGCTGACCTGCCCCGTCGTCCACATCTGAGCGCGCCTCATCTGACACACGTGCACCTGCGACGACGCCTCGGCTCCTCCTGGGGCCGGGGCGTCGTCGTGTCTGCGACCGTCGTCGGCACCGCGCTGCTCGCCGCCTGCTCCCCCGGACGGGTGCCGATCCAGGAGCAGGACCTCTCCCGCGCCGACGGCGCGGCCTGCGAGGCGCTGGTCGACGACCTGCCCGACACCCTGGCCGGCGAGGTGCGCCGCTCGGTCGACCCGGACGACGCACTGGGCGCGGCCTGGGGCGATCCGGCGTACGTCCTCACGTGCGGGGTGCCCGAGCCGTCGGGCTACGAGCCGACCGCGGAGTGCAACGTGGTCGAGGGAGTCGGGTGGTACGTCCCGGACGACCAGCTCTCCGACCTGACCGAGGACGCCACGGCCATCGCCCTGAGCCGCACGCCGTACGTCGAGGTGCTGGTGCCCGAGGACCACCGCACCGAGGGCATCGACCGAGCCCTCGCCGAGCTGGCCCCGGTGCTGAAGAAGCACCTCGGCGAGGGCCTCTCCTGCCTCTGACCCCTTCTCGGGCTCAGCGGAGCCCGGTGTCGCGCTTCAGCGCGAGCTGCACGAGCCGGTCGACGAGCTCGGGGTAGGCCATCCCCGTAGCGGCCCAGAGCTGGGGGTACATCGAGGTCGGCGTGAAGCCCGGCATGGTGTTGAGCTCGTTGATCACCAGCGACCCATCGGGCATCACGAAGAAGTCGACGCGCGCAAGGCCCTCGCAGGAGAGCGCCTCGAACGCGCGGACCGCCATGGCCCGCAGCTCCTGCTCGGTCTCCGCCGGGAGGTCGGCGGGGATGTCGATCTCGGTGTGCTGGTCGGCGAGGTACTTGGCCTCGAAGTCGTAGAACTCGTGGTCGCCGCCCGTGCGCACCTCACCGGGGCGGGAGGTCTCCGGCGGGCCCTCGAGGGTGCCGAGGACGCCGCACTCCACCTCGCGGGCGCCCTCCATCGACTGCTCGACGAGCACCTTGGGGTCGTGACGGAAGGCCTCCTCGAGCGCCTCCTCGATCTCCGAGGCGTCGTGGACCTTGCTGATCCCCATGCTCGACCCGGCGCGCGCGGGCTTGGCGAACGACGGGAAGCCGAGCTCCTCGACCCGCGCCCGTACGCCGATGGGGTCCTGCTCGAGCTCCGAGCGGGTGACCACGATGCCGGGCGTCACCGGGAGCCCGGCGGCCTGCAGGACGACCTTCATGTAGGCCTTGTCCATGCCGATGGCCGAGGCGAGCACACCGGACCCGACGTAGCGGACGGCCGCCATCTCGAGCATCCCCTGGAGCGTGCCGTCCTCACCCCAGGGCCCGTGCAGCAGCGGGAAGACCACGTCGACCTCACCGATCACCGACGGCACGCTCGACGGCTCGGTGACCACCAGGTCGGTCCCGGTCGTCGCGCCCATGAGGGCGACCGGCGAGCGGTCCGCGTCGACCTCGGGGAGCTCGCTGCCCCGGATGGCGAGGCGGGTGGGCTCGTCGGCCTCCAGCACCCACCGGCCGTCGGTGGCGATCCCGACCGGCACCACGTCGTACACGTCGCGGTCGATCGCGGCCAGCACGCTGCCCGCAGTGACGCACGAGATGCCGTGCTCGGACGAGCGTCCGCCGAAGACGACCGCGACGCGCGGCTTCCGCGCGGTTGGGCCAGGGGTCTTGTCAGGGGAGGTGTGGTTCATCGCCTCGACCCTATCCACCTACGCTGGCGCGCATGGCTGCAGACTCTCCGCCCCGGCCCGCGACGCTGGCCCTCTCCACGTTGGCCGTCACGGCCGGCCGCCCGGACAAGACGCCCGACGCACCGCTCAACGCGCCCATCACGATGGCCGCGACCTACGTCGCGGGTGGGGACGTCGAGTACGGCCGCTACGGCAACCCGACCTGGACGGCGCTCGAGGACGCGCTGGGGGCGCTCGAGGGCGGCCGGTGCCTCACGTTCGCCTCGGGCCTCGCGGCGGCCGCGACGGTCCTCGACCTCGTCGGCGCCGACGGCAAGGTCGTCGTGCCCCGGCACGCCTACACCGGCACGATCATGCAGCTGGCCGACCTCGAGGCGCGCGGCCGGCTGCGGGCCGAGCTGGTCGACATCACCGACACCGACGCCGTCGTGGCCGCGTGTGCCGACGCCGCGCTGGTCTGGCTGGAGTCGCCGACCAACCCCGCCCTCGAGGTCGCGGACATCGCGACGATCACCGCCGCCGCCCACGAGGCAGGGGCCTACGTCGTCGTCGACAACACCTTCGCCACTCCCCTGCTGCAGCGGCCACTCGAGGACGACGTCGACCTCGTCGTCCACTCGGCCACGAAGTACCTCGCCGGCCACTCCGACGTGCAGATGGGCGCGATCGTCACCCGCGACGACGAGCTGTACGGCGTGCTCAAGGGCCGCCGCGACCTCATCGGCGCCATCCCCGGGCCGTTCGAGGCGTGGCTGACCCTCCGCGGCCTGCGCACCCTCCACCTCCGGGTCGAGCGGGCGCAGGCCAACGCCCAGGAGCTCGTACGACGCCTCGCCGAGCACCCCGCGCTGTCCGAGGTCCGCTACCCCGGCTTCGGCGGCATCGTCAGCATCGTGCTCGCCCAGGGCGAGATGGCCGCCGACCTCCTCAGCCGCAAGACGCGTCTCTGGGTGCACGCCACCTCGCTCGGCGGCGTCGAGTCGACCCTCGAGCGCCGCCGCCGCTGGAAGGCCGAGGCCGCCACCATCCCCGACGGCCTGGTCCGCCTCTCCGTCGGCGTCGAGGACGTGGAAGACCTCTGGGACGACCTCCGCACCGCGTTGGACGGTTGCGTGGGTTAGGGCTGCTTCGCGCTGGGGACGGTGCTTTTTGGCGCTCGCTCCGCTCGCGCGTGCTCGGCGCCCCTGAAGACGTCGTCTTCCCTCGTCGCTCCCGAGCTGCCTCGCTGCGCTCGTCGCACTCGCTCGCTCCTCAGTCCAGACGACGTCGGGCGCCGAGCGCGTGGGCTGGGGAGGCCGGGCCGGTGCGGCCCCTTTCAGTCCGTCTCGGCCTTGGTGTCGCGGGCGATGAAGGAGTTCATCATGTCCTGCGCGGTCATCCGGCCGTCGACGACGGCGTCGACCGCCTCGGCGATGGGGGCGTCGATGCCGGTCTGCTGGGCGAGGGCGAGGAGGGACTTGCAGGACTTGGCGCCCTCGGCGACCTGGCGGGTGGAGGCGTAGATCTCCTCGGTGGTCATGCCCTGGCCGAGGCGCTCGCCGAAGGTGCGGTTGCGCGAGAGGGGCGAGGAGCAGGTCGCGACGAGGTCGCCGAGGCCGGCGAGGCCCATGAGGGTGAGCGGGTTGGCGCCCTGCGCGGTGGCAAGGCGGGCGGTCTCGGCGAGCCCGCGGGTGATCACCGAGGCGGTCGTGTTGTCGCCGAAGCCCAGCCCGACGGCCATGCCGACGGCGAGGCCGACGACGTTCTTGTAGGCGCCGCCGATCTCGCAGCCCAGCACGTCGACGGAGGTGTAGGGACGCCAGGACGGACCGTGGGTGATCGCCTGGATCTGCTTGGCGCGCTCCTCGTCGGTGCAGGCGACGACCGACGCAGCGGGCTCGCGGCGGGCGATCTCACGGGCGAGGTTGGGGCCGCTGACCACGGCGATCCGGTCGGGATCGGCGTCGGTCACCTCGTGGATCACCTCGCTCATCCGCATCAGGGTGCCGAGCTCGACGCCCTTCATCAGCGAGACCAGCGTCGCCTTCTCCGGGATGATCGGCGCCCAGCTGGTGAGGTTCTCCCGGAGGCTCTGCGACGGGACGGTGAGCACCACGACGTCGGCGTCCTTCGCGACCTGCTCGGGATCGGACGACGCGCTGATGGAGGGCGGCAGCTCGATGCCGGGGAGGTAGTCGGTGTTCTCGCGGCGACCGTTGATCGCCTCGACCACCTCGTCGCGTCGCGCCCACAGCGAGACGTCGTTGCCGGCGTCTGCGAGGACCAGCGAGAAGGCGGTGCCCCACGAGCCTGCGCTGAACACTGCGATCTTCGTCATCGGGTGCGCTTCCTCCTGGTCTTGCTGGACGTCCCCGGATCGTTGGGGTTCCCGGTCTCTCGTACGCCGCGCTGCCGCGGGTCGAAGCGCTCGGCCGGCGCGGTGCCTCCGCGCAGGTCCTCCACGAGCTCGGTGATGGCGGCCATGATCCGCTCAGTCGCCCGGGCGGTCGCCTCCGGGGTGTGCGGACCGGCGACGAGGTCGTCGAGCTGCACGGGGTCGCCGGCCTTCATCACGATGTTCTTGCGCGGCACCAGGTGCGGTGTCTTGGTGTAGGGCGGCAGGACCTCCTGCGCACCCCACTGCCCGACCGGGATCACCGGACAGCCGGTGGCGAGGGCGATCCGGGCGGCGCCGGTCTTGCCCTTCATCGGCCACAGGTCGGGGTCGCGGGTCAGCGTGCCCTCGGGGTAGATGATGATGCACTCGCCGTCGCCGATCGCGCGCACCGCGGCGTCGTACGCCCCGATCGCGTTGCGGGTGAGCCGCTCCACCGGGATCTGGCCTGCGGAGGTGAGGAAGCCGCCGAGGTACTTGTTCTTGAAGAGGCCGGACTTCGCGAGGTAGCGCGGCAGCCGGCCGTGGTCGTAGACGAAGTGCGCGGACAACAGCGGGTCGACGTGCGAGATGTGGTTGATCGCGATGATGCAGCCGCCGGTGGCCGGGATCTTCTCGCCGTCGATCCAGGTGCGGGAGGTGGCGGTCAGCAACGTCGGCTTGAGGATCGACGCCGCGACCGTGAAGGCCCAGCCGCGCTTCCGCTCCAGCTTCCTGACGCGCACCCGTCACCTCTCCCGTTGCTCCCGTCGGGCCCCCCCGGGCCCGGGACGCTCCCTGCGTCGCGAGCAGGCTACTCGCTCCCACGTGCCCGGGGACCGCAGCGGCGCGCTGGTCTCGGATGGGAGGATCGGCGTGATGTCCAGCCCCCAGACCCCTGCAGCCGAGCGCCCACCCTGCGTGGTCGTCGTACCCGTCAAGCCGCCCGCGTTCGGCAAGTCCCGGCTGGTCGGGCTCACCGACGACCAACGCCGCGAGCTGGCCCAGGCGTTCGCCCTCGACACCGTCGAGGCAGCGCTTGCGACGCCCGGCGTCGAGGCCGTCCTCGTCGTCACCGACGACTTCCGGCTGGCCGGGACGGTGCGCGAGCTCGGCTGCGAGGTGGTGCCCGACGGTGCCAGCGAGGACCTCAACGCGACCCTCGTGCAGGGAGCCGCCGAGGTCGTACGACGCTGGCCGCACGCCGTGCCGGTCGCGCTGTGCGCGGACCTCCCGGCGCTGCGCCCCGACGAGCTCGCCGTCGTGCTCGCCGACGTTGTCGGCCTGGTCATCGACGGTCGATCGGCGTTCGTGCGGGACCGGGCCGGAGTGGGGACGACGCTCTACGCCGCGCCAGCCGACCGCTTCACGCCGAGCTTCGGGGTCGACTCGGCGGCGCTGCACGCCGAGGCGGGCGCCGTCGAGGTCGGCGCCGACGCGAGCAGCGTGCGCACGGACGTCGACGACTTCGCCGACCTGGGCGCCGCCCTCGTCACCGGGGTCGGCCCGCACACCTCGCGGGCAAGCGAAAGGCGGGCCACCCCCTCGGGGTGACCCGCCCACGGATCGCAGAGAGCTGCGGGTCAGGACTTCTTCGCGGTCTTCTTGGCCGGCGCCTTCTTCGCGGGAGCCTTCTTCGCAGCGGTCTTCTTGGCCGGGGCCGCCTTCTTGGCGGGGGCCTTGGCAGCGGCGGTCTTCTTGGCCGGCGCCTTCTTGGCGGGCGTGGCCTTCTTGGCCGGAGCCTTCTTGGCGGCGGTCTTCGACGCGGTGCTCTTGGAGGCCGTGCTCTTCGAGGCAGTCGCGGTCTTCTTGGCCGGAGCGGCCTTCTTGGCGGGCGCCGACTTCTTGGCCGCAGCGGTCTTGGCGGGGGGAGCCGTCTTGGCCGGCGCGGACTTCTTGGCGGTCGCACCGGTGACGGCACCGGCGACGGCGCGCACGCTCGGCGGCTTGGGCATGGTGGCCGCGGTCAGCTTCGGCAGCTTCTTCGCGCCGGAGATGACGTCCTTGAGCTCCTTGCCTGCGGAGAACTTCGGCACGGACTTCTTCTTGGACTTGATCCGCTCACCCGTCTGCGGGTTGCGGACCCAACGGGCGTTGCGCACGGCCTTCTCGAAGGAGCCGAAGCCGGTGATCGCCACCTTCTCGCCCTTGGCGACCTCGCGCGTGATGGTGTCGAGGACCGACTCCAGTGCGTGGGCCGCCTGCTTGCGGTTCCCCTCGTAACGCGCCGCGAGCGCGTCGATGAGCTCTGACTTGTTCACTAGCTTCCCTTCCAATGAACCATGGATGCCGAGCTCGTGCTCGACCCTCTGCTGGGCACGCTAGGCACATGGAAGGGTGAGGACAATCACCATCGCCCTTATTTTCCGGGGTTTTTTCAGAGTGTGGCGGGCTTCCAGCTCGGTCGAGCCGCCTCGAAGGACGCGATGTCCTCCTCGTGGCCGAGGGTGATGCCGATGTCGTCGAGGCCCTCGAGCAGCCGCCAGCGGGTGTAGTCGTCGATGTCGAAGGAGTCCTCGATCGCGTCCTCACCGGCGCCGGCGCGGACGGTCCGGCTCTCGAGGTCGACGGTGATCTCGCCGCCCGGGTTGTCGTCGAGCCAGTCCCACAGGCGCTGCACGACCTTCTCGTCGACCTGGGCCGCGAGCAGGCCGGCCTTGCCGGAGTTGCCGCGGAAGATGTCGGCGAAGCGGGAGGAGATGACGACCTTGAAGCCGTAGTTCTGCAGCGCCCACACGGCGTGCTCGCGCGAGCTGCCGGTGCCGAAGTCGGGGCCGGCGACGAGCACCGAGCCGGTGGCGTACGTCGGGTCGTTGAGCACGAAGTCGGGGTCGTTGCGCCAGGCCGCGAACAGGCCGTCCTCGAAGCCGGTGCGGGTGACCCGCTTGAGGTACACCGCCGGGATGATCTGGTCGGTGTCGACGTTGCTGCGCCGCAGCGGCACGCCGACGCCGGTGTGGGTCGTGAACTTGTCCATCAGCTGCTCCTGGTCAGACGTGGTTTCGAGGCTCGCTGCGCTCGCACCTCAACCGCCGAGGGCGGGGAGGTCTGCGGGCGACGAGAGGGTGCCGCGGACCGCGGTGGCGGCGGCGACCGGGACGGACACCAGGTGCGTACGTCCACCCTTGCCCTGCCGGCCCTCGAAGTTGCGGTTGGAGGTGGAGGCGCTGCGCTCCCCCGGCGCGAGCTGGTCGGGGTTCATGCCGAGGCACATCGAGCACCCCGCGCCGCGCCACTCGGCGCCGGCGGCGGTGAAGACCTTGTCGAGACCCTCGGCCTCGGCCTGCAGGCGTACGCGCACCGAGCCCGGCACGACGAGCAAGCGGGTGTCGGCGGCCACGTGGCGGCCCTCCAGGATCGACGCCGCGAGGCGCAGGTCCTCGATGCGGCCGTTGGTGCACGAGCCGACGAACACGGTGTCGACCTTGACCTCGCGCAGCGGGGTGCCGGCCTCGAGGCCCATGTACTGCAGGGCCTTCTCGGTCGCGACCTTGTCGTTGGGCTCGTCGAAGTCGTCGGGGCTCGGGACGGTCGCGCCGAGCGGAGCGCCCTGACCGGGGTTGGTGCCCCACGTGACGAAAGGCGTCATCGTCGACGCGTCGAGCACGATCTCCGCGTCGAAGACCGCGTCGTCGTCGGTGCGCAGCGTCCGCCAGTGCGCGACCGCGGCGTCCCAGTCGGCGCCCTTCGGCGCCTCGGGCTTGCCCTCGATGTAGTCGAAGGTCGTCTGGTCGGGCGCGATCAGGCCGGCCTTGGCGCCCCACTCGATCGACATGTTGCAGACCGTCATCCGGCCCTCCATCGAGAGCTCCTCGATGGCCTGGCCGCGGTACTCCACGATGTAGCCCTGGCCGCCACCGGTGCCGGTGTGCGTGATGAGCGTGAGGACGAGGTCCTTGGCGGTGACACCCTCGGGCAGGCTGCCGTTGACCGTCACGGCCATGGTCTTCGGGCGCGCCTGGGTCAGCGTCTGGGTCGCGAGCACGTGCTCGACCTCCGACGTGCCGATGCCGAACGCGATGGCGCCGAAGGCACCGTGGGTGGAGGTGTGCGAGTCGCCGCAGACGATCGTCATGCCGGGCTGCGTGAGCCCGAGCTGCGGACCGACGACGTGGACGATGCCCTGCTCGACGTCGCCGAGCGGGTGGAGGCGTACGCCGAAGTCGGCGGCGTTCTTGCGCAGCGTCTCGACCTGGGTGCGGCTCACCGGGTCGGCGATCGGCTTGTCCCAGTCGACCGTCGGCACGTTGTGGTCCTCGGTGGCGAGGGTCAGGTCGGGACGGCGGACGGTGCGGTTGGCGAGGCGGAGGCCGTCGAAGGCCTGCGGCGAGGTCACCTCGTGGAGGAGGTGGAGGTCGATGAAGAGGAGGTCGGGCTCTCCGGCCGCGCTGCGGACGACGTGCTCGTCCCACACTTTCTCGGACAGGGTCTTGCCCACGACGAATCTCCTTCTGGTCAGGCGGTGGTACGACTCTAGGCTTGCATCCCACTCCCTGAGATGAGAATATCGGCATATGGACAACGGATCTGGCGTCGGCGTACTCGACAAGGCCGCCCTCGTGCTTGCTGCCCTCGAGGCAGGACCGGCCACCCTGGCCGGGCTCGTCGCCGGGACGGGCCTGGCCCGACCCACCGCCCACCGTCTCGCCGTCGCCCTCGAGCACCACCGGCTGGTCGCCCGCGACATGCAGGGACGGTTCGTCCTCGGACCCCGCCTCGCCGAGCTGTCCGCCGCCGCCGGCGAGGACCGGCTGCTCGCCGCCGCCGGCCCCGTCCTGGCCCGGCTGCGGGACATCACCGGCGAGTCCGCCCAGCTGTGGCGCCGCCAGGGTGAGCACCGCGTCTGCGTGGCCGCGGCCGAGCGCCCCTCCGGACTGCGCGACACCATCCCGGTCGGCTCGCAGCTCACCATGAACGCCGGCTCCGCCGCCCAGATCCTGCTCGCGTGGGAGGACCCGGAGCGGATGCACCGCGGCCTCCAGAACGCCGCCTTCTCCGCCACCGCGCTGTCCGGCATCCGCCGCCGCGGCTGGTCGCAGTCGGTCGGCGAGCGCGAGCAGGGCGTCGCCTCCGTCTCCGCCCCGGTCCGCTCCCCCGGCGGCAAGGTGATCGCCGCCGTGTCGGTCTCCGGCCCGCTCGAGCGCCTCTCCCGCCAGCCCGGCCGGATGCACGCACCCGCCGTGCTCGCCGCCGCCGACCGCCTCTCCGAGTCCCTCCGTCGCGCGGCGTCCGAGTAGGCCTCCTGCTGCCGGAAGGTGGCGGCACATCGCAGCCCCAGGCACACTTCCGACGCAATCTGCCGCCACCCCCTGACGGCGGACCACCCCGGGGTGGCGGCACATCGCAGCCACAGGCACGCTTCCGTCGCAATCTGCCGCCACCTTCCGGCGGCCGGGGATCTCGGGCAGGGTGGAGGCATGGCAGACCTCGTGGATCTCGGGCCCGCAGGCGAGCGGCTGCTCGCCGTCTCCGCCAACGTCGGCGACGACCAGCTCGGGGCGCCGACGCCGTGCGAGGGGCGGACCGTCGGCCAGCTGATCGGACACCTCACCGGGCTGGTCGTGGCCTTCCGGGCGGCCGCCGAGAAGGACCTTGGTCCGCTCACCGACACCAACCCGGACGGCGACGGGTGGCCGAAGGCGCCGCCCGGCTGGCGCGAGGCGTTGGGCGAGCACGTCCCGGCGCTGGTCGCCGCGTGGCGTGAGCCGGGCGCGTGGGAGGGGATGACCCGCGCCGGTGGTGTCGACCTGCCGGGACAGGTCGGCGGGCTGGTGGCGCTGGACGAGATCGTGCTGCACGGGTGGGACCTCGCCCGGGCCACCGGCCAGGCCTACGACTGCGACGACGCGACGGCCGGCGCCTGCATGGCGTTCGTCGGTGGCTTCGACGAGGGCGGCACCCCCGGCCTGTTCGGGCCGTCGGTGACCGTTGGCCCCGACGCATCGGCGTTCGAGCAGGTGCTCGCGAGGTCGGGCCGCGACCCGCAGTGGTCCGCGGACTAGAACGCCGTCAGAACAGGGCGTCCTGCTCCAGCTCGAGGAGCTGCTGCTTGCGCGGCAGCCCGCCGGCGTAGCCGGTGAGGGTGCCGTTGGCGCCGATGACGCGGTGGCAGGGCACCACGATCGGGATCGGGTTGCGGCCGTTGGCCAGGCCGACGGCGCGGGAGGCCGCGTTGGTCATGCCGAGGCGGCCGGCGATCTCGCCGTAGGACGCGGTCTCGCCGTATTCGATCTTCTCCAGCTGCTGCCAGACCCGACGCTGGAAGTCGGTGCCGGCAGGGGCGAGCGGGAGGTCGAAGTGGGTGAGCTCCCGGGCGAAGTACGCCGTCAGCTGGCGCGCTGCCTCCACGAGCACCGGCTCGCTGTCGGAGCGCTCGCCGAGGGGGCGGCCGTCAGCAGGCGGCCGGAACGGGGAGAACTCGATCGCCACGATCGAGCCGTCGCGCTCGACGATCCGCAGGTCGCCCACGGGCGAGGGCATCACGGTCCACATGTCAGTTCTCCTTGGTCCGGGTCAGAGTGTTCCAGAGGTGCACCTGCGCGTAGGAGCGCCAGGGCCGCCACTGGTCGCCGAGGTCGGCGGCGCGGCCCGGGTCCTGCCCGAGCGCGCGGAGTGCGTCGCGGATGCCGATGTCGGTCGGCAGGAAGACGTCGGGGTGGCCGAGCGCCCGCAGGGCGATGTAGTCGGCCGTCCACGGGCCGATCCCTGGCAGGGCCAGCAGCGCGGTGCGTACGACGTCGCGGTCGGCGCCGCGGTCCAGCACGATGTCGCCGGCCGCGAGGGCGGCGCACATCCCGACGAGCGCCCGGCCGCGCGCCCGCGGCATCGGCAGCGCCTCGGGGTCCTGCGCCGCGAGGGCCGCGCTCGACGGGAACAGGTGCGTCAACCCGGGCACGTCCGTCTCCACGGGCTCGCCCCACTGCTCGACGAACCGGCCGGCCACCGTGCGGGCGCCCGCGACGCTGACCTGCTGGCCGAGCACCGCGCGGACCGCCACCTCCTCGCCGTCGACGTGGCCGGGGACGCGGAGGCCGGGCGCGCTGCGCACCACCGGACCGAGCACGTCGTCGTCGCCCAGGGCCGCGGCGACGGCGACCGGGTCGCAGTCGGCGTCGAGCAGCCGGCGGGTGCGCTCGGAGGCGGCGCTCAGGTCGCGCAGGTCGCTCAGCGCGAACGTCGCCTCGGCCGTCGCCGTCTCGCCGACGGTGTCGGAGTCGGGGAGCCGCAGCTCGACCGTGCCGTGGCCGTGCGGCAGCCGCAGCGTCCTGGCGTAGAAGCCGTCCCGGACCACCTCGACGCCCGGCACCGCACGGACGGCGAGGAAGTCGAAGAGCGCGCGGCCGTCGTAGGGAGTGCGGACCGGCAGCCGCATGGTGACGGTGCCACGGGTCGGCACGCGGCCACGCCGTCCACGCAGCTCGGTGGGCGAGGCGGCGTAGATCTCGCGCAGGGTCTCGTTGAACTGGCGCACGCTCGCGAAGCCCGCGGCGAAGGCCACGTCGGTGAGCGGGAGGTCGGTGGTCTCGATCAGCACGCGCGCGCTCTGGGCACGCCGGGCGCGGGCCAGCGACAGCGGTGTCGCACCGAGCTCCTGGGTGAGCAGCCGGCCGAGGTGGCGGGGCGTGTAGCCGACGCGGCGGGCGAGGCCGTCGACGCCCTCACGGTCGACCAGGCCGTCGGCGATCAGCCGCATCGCCCGGCCGGCCACGTCGGCGGCCACGTCCCACTCCGGGCTGCCCGGTGTCGCGTCGGGCAGGCAGCGCTTGCAGGCGCGGTAGCCGGCCGCGTGGGCGCTGGCGGCCGTCGCGTGGAAGGTGACGTTGGCGGCTGCGGGCGTCCGCGCCGGGCAGGAGGGGCGGCAGTAGATCCCGGTCGTGCGCACCGCCGTGTAGAACACCCCGTCGAAGCGGCGGTCCCGGCTCTGGACCGCGCGGTAGCAGGCCTCGGTGTCGAGGTGTCCGGTCGGCGTCATGGGTCAATCCTGACCCCGGCCGCGTCGTCGTACCAGCGGAAAACGGACACGACGACGCGCGTCTTCCGGACACGTGCGTCAGGTGGTGACCCGGAAGCGCCGCTCGGGGCGTCCGCCCCCGCCGTACTGCAGGCGTACGACGACCACGCCCCGCGCCACGAAGTGCTCGAGGTAGCGCCGCGCGGAGACGCGCGAGATGCCCACGGCGTCGGCGCACTCGGCAGCCGAGAGCTCGCCGGCGTCGCGCAGGGCGGCCTCCACCGCGTCGGCGGTCTCCGGGCTGAGGCCCTTGGGCAGCGAGGCCGCGGGAGCAGGTGCGGCCGCACCGAAGACCGCGTCGATGTCGTCCTGGCCCGGAGCCGAGGCGCCCTTCAGGGCGAGCAGCGCGGTGCGGAAGGACTCCAGCCGCACGCGGAGGTCGTCGTAGTCGAAGGGCTTGACGAGGTAGTGGACCGCTCCCCCGGCGGCGGCCGCGCGCACCGTGTCGGCCTCGCGGGCCGCCGTCACGACCAGCACGCCGACGTCGTCCCCACCGGCGCGCAGCCGGCGCAGCACCTCGATGCCGGTCATGTCAGGCAGGTGCACGTCGAGCAGCACGAGGTCGGGTCGCAGCCGGGCCACGTCGTCGAGTGCAGCCTGGCCGGTGCTCGCGACCCCGACGACGCTGAAGCCGGGCGTGCGCTCGACGAACTGCGTGTGGATCCGTGCCACCATGAAGTCGTCGTCGACCACGAGCACCGCGAGGTCGCTCATGCGTCCACCCCTGCATCCGCTCCTGCATCGACGTCGACCCGGGCACCGGGCAGCTCCGCCTCGAAGACGGCTCCTGTCCCGTCGGCTCCGGCACGCACGGTGACGGAGCCGCCCCGACGCTCGCAGACCACCTGCACGAGCGCCAGCCCGACACCCCGCCCGCCGACGGTCGGCGCCTTGGAGCTCCAGCCGCGGCGGAAGATCTCCCCCACCAGCTCGGGCGGCACACCCGGACCGGTGTCGGCGACGGCCAGCTGCGCGACGTCGCCGTCGTGGTGCAGGGTGACCTCGACGGAGCTCCCGCCGGCACCGACCGAGGCGTCCACGGCGTTGTCGACCAGGTTGCCCAGGACCGTGCCGACGTCGGTCGACGCCTCCGGGTCGAGACGGGGCAGGTCGCTGTCGGGCGTGACGACCAGGTCGACCCCCCGCTCGGAGGCGAGGCTGGTCTTGGCGATCAGCAACGCCGCGACGGTCGGGTCCTCGACGTGGGCGGTGACCGCGTCGGTGATCTGGGCGCGACGCCGGCTCAGGGTGCCGACGAGCCTCGACACCTCGTCGTACTCCCCGAGCTGGACGAGGCCGGAGATCGTGTGGAGCTGGTTGTGGAACTCGTGCGTCTGCGCGCGCAGCGTGTTGGTGATCGACTCGCGCGCGCTGAGCTCGCTCTGGAGCGCGAGCAGCTCGGTGCGGTCGCGCAGCGTCGTCACCGAGGCCACCCGCCGGCCGCCCTCGTGGACGGCGTTGCGGTTCACCACCAGCACCCGGTCGCCGAGGACCACGACGTGGTCGCGGATCTCCGCGTCGTCGGTCAGCAGGCCGCGCAGCGCGGGGTCGAGGTCGAGCTCGTCCACGCGTCGCCCCTCGACCGGACCGTCGAGGCCGACGAGCTCGCGGGCGCTGTCGCTGAAGACCGTCACCGTGCCGTCGGTGGCCACCGCCACGACCCCTTCGCGGATCGCGTGGAGCAAGGCCTCGCGCTGGTCTGCGAGGGCGGCGATGGCGGCGGGCTCCAGCCCCCGCGTACGCCGCCGGATGAGGCGCGAGAGCAGCAGCGAGCCTGCCACGCCCAGGCCGAGACCCAGCCCCGCGAAGGTCAGCAGGTCGGGCAGCACACCACGGATCCGCTCGCCCCACGTCGGGTAGGTCTGCGCCACCATCGCGATCCCCACCAGCTGGAGGTCGTCGTCGATGATCGGCACCTGGGCCGCGATCGCGGGCTCGCCGAAGTCGTCGACGTCGCCCGTCCAGGGGCGCCCCTGCTGGACCGTGCTGCCGTCGAGGTCGATGCGACGGTTCCGGCCCACGAAGTCGCTGCTCGCGATGACGACGCCGTCGGGGTCGGCGAGGTAGACCCCGCTGGCCTGGAGGTTGTTGCGCACCCGCTGGGTGTAGGAGATCAGCGACACCCGCCGGCTCGCGACGGTGCCGTCGACGAACGGGTCACGGACGGGCTCGGTGTTCGCCATCGCCTCCGCCGCCGCCCGGAGCCGGGCGCCGCGCGTGTTCTGGAAGTCGGCGTCGCTCTGCTGCAGCGAGACCACGCTCGCCGCTGCGACGACGGCGAGCAGCACCGTCAGCTGGAGCACCAGGAACTGGCCGGCGAGGGTTGCCGGCCACCAGCGCGAGCGTGACCACAAGTTCCACAACCTCCATTGCTTTCCCAAGAGTGACGGCCGCCACACGAAGTCTCCACCATCGTCTGGTCGGCCACCCGTCGGTGGCCGTCCGCAGACCTGAGAGATGGGAGTGCACATGGTGCGCCAGAGGACGAGGCGAACGCTCGCCACCGTCGTGGCCCTCGCCAGCGCGCTGGTGCTGGCGACCGGTTGCGGGGTGACCCGCGGCCCGCAGAGCAGCAACATGACGATGCTGATCCCCAACAGCCCCGGCGGCGGCTACGACCAGACGGGTCGGGCCGCGGTCGCGGTGCTGGAGGACGGCGACATCACCGGTGGCTCGTTCGAGGTGACCAACGTGATCGGCGCCGGCGGCTCGGTCGCGATGACGCGGCTGATGAACGCCGAGGGCGACGAGCGCACCATGATGACCGCCGGCCTCGGCGTGGTCGGGTCGCTCTACTCCTTCGCCGTCCCCTACAAGCTCGACGACGCGACGCCGCTCGCGCAGCTGATCGAGGACCAGGAGGGCGTGCTGGTCCCGGCGGACTCGCCGTTCAAGACCATCGACGACCTCGTGGAGGCCTGGCAGGACGACCCGGGCGCCGTCATCCTCGGTGGCGGCTCCTCCCCCGGCGGACCCGACCACCTCTTCCCGATGCAGCTCGCCTCGGCGGTCGACGTGGACCCGCGCGAGCTGACCTACGCGCCGTACGACGGCGGCGGCCCGCTGACCACCGCCCTGCTCGGCAACAAGATCGACGTCGGCTTCTCGGGCGTCGGCGAGTTCGAGGGCCAGCTGTCCTCGGGTGAGCTGCGGCTGCTCGCGGTGTCCGGCGAGGAGAGGCTCGAGGGCGAGGGCATCAGCGAGGCGCCCACCCTGACCGAGGCCGGCATCGACCTGGTCTTCACCAACTGGCGCGGCGTCTTCGCGCCCCCGGGCATCAGCGACGAGCGACGCGAGGAGCTCATCGGGATGCTCGAGGAGATGCACGAGACCCCCGAGTGGCAGCAGGCCCTCGAGGACAACGGCTGGATCGACGAGTTCAAGACCGGCGACGACTTCACCGCCTTCCTGCAGGAGCAGGACGAGCGCGTCGCCACCACCCTCGAGGAGCTGGACCTGCTGTGAGCACACCACTCGACACCCCCGACACCCCCACCGCCACGGAGCCCGGACGCCGGGACCTCGCGCAGCTCGGCCTCGCGGCACTGCTGGTCGTGGTGGGCGGCTACACCTTCTACGACGCCACCACGCTGCGGGTCGGCTTCGCCGACCCGGTCGGACCGCGCCTGTTCCCCTACGTCATCGGCGCGGTCACGGTCGCCCTGGGCCTGCTCCTCGTGGTGGCCACGCTCCGTGGTGACGTGCCGGAGGCCGAGGGCGGCGAGGACGTCGACCTGCGCCACCCGGCCGACTGGCTCACCGTGGCCAAGCTGGCCGGCGTGCTGCTCTTCACCGTGCTGACCGTCTCCTTCCTCGGCTGGGCGGTCAGCGGAGCGGTGCTGTTCGTCGGGGCGGCCTGGTCGCTCGGCAGCCGCACCCTGGTCCGCGACGTCATCGTCGGCTTCGTGCTCTCGGTGGGCACCTGGTACTTCTTCCACGAGGGCCTGGGCGTGATCCTCCCGGCCGGGATCCTGGACGGGGTGCTCTGATGGACAACCTCGGCCTGCTCGTGGACGGCTTCGGCGCCGTCCTCACCCCGGAGAACCTCCTCTACGCCGCCATCGGCGTGCTCCTCGGCACGTTCGTCGGCGTCCTGCCCGGCATCGGCCCGGCCATGGCGGTCGCGCTGCTGCTGCCGGTGACGTACGGCCTCGACCCGATCTCGGCCTTCATCATGTTCGCCGGCATCTACTACGGCGGCATGTACGGCGGCTCGACGACGGCGATCCTGCTCAACACGCCCGGCGAGTCCGCCTCCGTGATGACCGCCCTCGAGGGCAACCTCATGGCACGCGCCGGCCGGGCGGCGCAGGCCCTGGCGACGGCGGCCATCGGCTCGTTCATCGCCGGCACGATCGGCACCCTGCTGGTGGTCTTCTTCGCCCCGGCTCTTGCGTCGGTCGCCGTCGACATCGGCGCACCGTCGTACTTCGCGCTGATGGTGCTCGCGATGATCATGGTGACCAGCGTGCTCGGCGGCTCTGCCCTGCGGGGCTTCATCTCGCTGTTCCTCGGCCTCACCATCGGCCTGGTCGGGCTCGACCTCAACACCGGGCAGACGCGGCTGAGCTTCGACCAGCCGCTGCTCGCCGGTCGCATCGACGTGGTCGTCGTGGCCGTCGGCATCTTCGCCCTGGGCGAGGCGCTGTGGGTCGCCGCGCACCTGCGCCGCAACCCGGCGCACGTCATCCCGGTCGGCCGTCCGTGGATGAACGGCCAGGACCTCCGGCGGTCGTGGGGGCCGTGGCTGCGCGGCACGGCGTACGGCTTCCCGTTCGGCGCGCTGCCGGCCGGCGGCGCCGAGATCCCGACGTTCCTGTCGTACATCACCGAGAAGCGACTGGCCGCCCGCAAGGGCCGCGACGAGTTCGGGCAGGGTGCCATCGAGGGCGTCGCGGGCCCGGAGGCGGCCAACAACGCCTCCGCAGCCGGCACCTTCGTGCCCCTGCTCGCCCTCGGCCTCCCGGTGACGGCGACGTCGGCGGTCATGCTCGCCGCGCTCCAGGGCTACGGCATCGAGCCCGGGCCGAGCCTGATGACCGACCAGCCCGAGCTGGTGTGGGCGCTGCTGGCCAGCCTGCTGATCGGCAACGTCCTGCTCCTCGTGCTCAACCTGCCGCTGGCGCCGCTCTGGGCCAAGCTGCTGCGGATCCCGCGGCCCCAGCTCTACGCGGGCATCCTCTTCTTCGCGGCCCTGGGCTCGTACGCCGCGAACATCGAGCCGTTCGACCTGTTCCTGCTGCTCCTGCTCGGCCTGCTGGGCCTGATGATGAGGCGGTTCGGGCTGCCGGTGCTGCCGCTCATCCTCGGCGTGATCCTCGGGCCGCTGATGGAGACGAAGCTGCGGGAGGCGATGACGCTGTCCCGTGGCGACGTCTCCGCGCTGTGGAGCGAGCCGCTCGGCGTGGTGATCTACGTCGTGGTCGCCGTCGTGGTCGTCGTCCCGATCGTGCTCCGCGCGGTGCGACCCGCCGGGGTGGTGCCCTCCGTCGACGCATCTGGCAGGGTCGAGGACGACGCAGCCGACAACCCGGGCAACGAGGAGGCACGGCGATGACGACGATCGTGGTCGGGTGGACGCCCGACGAGTACGGCGAGGCCGCGCTGGCGCGGGCGGTCGAGGAGGCCAGGCTGCGCGAGGGCGGCATCGTGGTGGTCAACGCCACCCGCGGTGACGCCCTCGTCGACGAGCGCTACGCCGACAGCGACCAGCTGGCGCGGCTGTCCCAGGAGCTCGCCGACACCGGGATCACCGTCGACGTACGCCGCTCGATGGGCGCCGACGTCGGCGACCAGGTGCTGGCGGTGGCCGATGAGGTTGCCGCCGACCTCATCGTGATCGGCCTGCGCCGCCGCTCGCCGGTGGGCAAGCTGCTGATGGGCAGCGTCGCCCAGCGGATCCTGCTCGGCGCCGAGTGTGCGGTGACGGCGGTGAAGCCGAAGACCTGAGCGGGTCCGCCCCTAGCAGGCGCAGCGCCGGGGCCGTACCGCCTCGCCCGTCACGGGTGAGGACGGTGCGGCCCCCGCGCTCTAGCGTTCAGTGGGAGCCGGTGGACGCGGGCGGTCGAGGGGGCGCGGAGGAGCTGGGCCCAGGGCTGGCCCCACCTGGGG
>NZ_JAYSFM010000004.1:225909-416392 GCF_041913365.1 Nocardioides sp. | reverse complement strand
GCATGCCCTCGTGGCCCATGGAGATGCCGTCGGAGACGGAGATGGTGCCGAACTCCAGGGGGTACCCGCCGCCGGCGTGCACGCCGCTCTTCACGGCCTTCGCGAGCCGGTCGAGGCTGAGGTTGCACGGCGTGATCTCGTTCCAGCTCGACGCGACGCCGATCTGGGGCTTCTCCCAGTCGTCGTCACCCATGCCCACGGCCCGGAGCATCCCTCGCGCAGCGGTCGCCTCGAGGCCGTCGGTGACGGCGCGGCTCCGGGGCTTCAGGTCGGGTGCGTCGGCTCTGTGGGTCATGCCGTCAGGCTAGTGCGCCCTCCCCTGCAGGCCGCGCGCCGTCTCATCCGGACCGCGGTCCGTGCGGCCTCAGGCGAGCGTCGCGCCTCGTCTCCGCTGCTCCCGGACCTCGTCGAGGTGCTCGGCCTCCGCGGCGAGCTGCCACACGGACGGGTGGTCGTCGGGGGTGCCCCACACCGCCCGGAAGACCGCTCGCCAGTGCGGGTCGTACGTGCACCGGATCCCGGGGTCCCGCTGCTTCCGCGAACGGTCGATCGCGCGGTAGTAGTCGATCGAAGTGCTCCGGAGGTGGCGCGGCACCCACCACCCCCGCACCGTGAGGTCGCCGTGTGCCGGGTAGCGGCTGCCACCGTGCTGCCGCGCGCCGTCGTCACGCATCGGACCCACCTCCTCCCCTGTCTCCTCGTCGTGGAAGCTGGTGCGCAGGCCAGCCAGCCACAGCAGGTGGCGCAGCACGCTGGCCCGTGGGCTCGTCCGCTCGGTCTCCCACCTCGCCACGACCGACTGCGACACCCCGAGGATCTCCGCCAGCCCGCGCTGCGACACCTCGAGGATCCGCCTGATGCGGCGTACGAGCCCTGGTATTCCGCCGTCGAAGGGCCCCATGGCCATCCACTCGATCTCCTCCTCCGTCAGGAGGTGGACGGGGATCTGGTGCGGGTCGGTGCTGGTCATGCTTGTCTCCTCCGGTCGGACGGAACGTCGTCCTGCCATCCCAGAGGCGGCCCCCGACAACCGCGGACTGCTCCTCCACACGCCATGCGCGCCACGCTCGGAGCCTGCGTCCTGTGGACGCTTCGTGGCCTGGTCGGCGCCGGCCGCCCTCGCCGCCGTACGTCCCTCGACCCCCTGCGCGTTGAGTCTCTGAGGGACTCGACGCGCATGCCGGGCGCGCGGCGGCCTTGAGTCTCCTGGAGACTCAACGCACACAGGGCGGCGGGCGGGGTCGGGTCAGACCCGCTCGGCCTCCTGCTTGAGGGACGCGAGGCCCTTCTCGAAGTCCTTGCCGATGGCCTTGTCGAAGAACAGCTTGCCCATCACCGACATGATCGCGCTGCGCTGACCGGTCATCGTCCACGTCACGTCGGTCGCGTCGCCGGACGGCACGAGGCGGAAGCTCGTCACGTTGGTGGCCTTGAAGGGCTTGAGGAACTGGAGGTCGACCACGACCGACGTCGGGGTGGACTCCTTGATCTGCATCTCGCCCTCGCCGGCCTTCTTGTTGCCGGCCCAGTGGTACGTCGAGCCGACCCCGTGGTCGGGGCCGGTGTACTCGCGGCTCAGGTCCGGGTCCAGGCCCTCCCACGGGGACCACTTCTGCCACTCGCGGAAGTCGTCGAGGAGGGCGTGGACGCGGCTGGGCTCCGCCTGGATGCGGGTGCTGCGGGAGAGCGAGAAGTCGGCCATGGCGCTGAGGGTAGACCCAGGTGGGCCGGTGTCAGGAGATCTTCGCGGCACGTACGACGAGCACGTCGGGCAGGTCCTTGTGGATCTCCTGCCACGACCCGCCCTCGTCGGGCGAGGCCCACACGCCGCCGTTGCGGCCGCCGAAGTACAACCCGACCTGCTCGTGGTCGTCGACGCACATCGCGTCGCGCATCACGGCCGTGAAGTAGCCGTCGGGGAGCGCGCCCTCGCCGAGCGGCTCCCACGACGACCCGGCGTCGGTCGTCCGGTAGACCCGCGCCTTGCCGTCGACGGGCCACCGGGCCTCGGCGCCGGTGATCGGGAAGTTGTACGCCGTGTCGGCGCGGTGCGGGTGGGCGACCATCGCGAAGCCGAACTCGGTGGGCAGCCCCGGAGCGATGTCCTGCCAGCTGGCGCCACCGTCGTCGGAGCGGTAGACGCCGCCGTGGTTCTGCAGGTAGAGCCGGTCGGGGTCGGCCGAGTCGCGGGCGACCTTGTGCACGCACTGGCCGAACTCTGGGTAGTTGCGCTCGCCCGGGAAGAACTCTGCCTTCACGCCGGTGTTGGACGGCTTCCACGACTCACCCCCGTCGGCGGTGGCGTACACACCACCGGTCGAGAGGGCGGCCAGGACGTGCTCGCCGTCGCGCGGGTCGGGCAGGATCGTGTGGAAGGCCTGACCGCCGAAGCCCTCGTTCCACTCGGGCCGGTGGGGGTGGTCCCAGAGCCCGCGCACCAGCGAGAAGGTCTCCCCGCGGTCGGTCGAGCGGAAGACGGCTCCCGGCTCGGTGCCCGCCCACACCACGTCGTCCTCGAAGCCCGGCTGGAGCTGCCAGACGCGGGCGAGGGTCGCCCCGGTGTCCTCCGGGAACCGAGCCGCACCGTTGGGTGTCTCGTCCCAGGTCGCGCCGAGGTCGTCGGAGCGCCACACCTGCGGCCCGAGCCAGCTCGACGAGGCGCCTGCGAGCAGCCGCGGCGACGCGCCGCGGTTGTCGATCATGACGGAGTAGACCTCCTCCATCGGGAAGTGCGGGCCCGTCCACTCCCAGGAGGTCCGGGCCTCGTCGGAGGTCCCCAGCCACATGCCCTTGCGAGTTCCGACCATGAGCAGCGTGCGCGACATCGAGCCTCCCCGTTCCGTGACTATTCCGATTAGGAACACTACTCTCGGGACGAGATGAGTCAAGACATCCCGGTGACCGGTTACGCGATCCTCGGCCTCCTCACCTTCGGCGACGAGCTGACGGGGTACGAGATCAAGCAGCGCGCCGACATCACGCTGCGCTTCTACTGGGTCTCCCCCGCGATGAGCCAGATCTACACCGAGCTCCGCCGGCTCACCGACCACGGCCTGGTGCGGGCCGACGCCCGGCAGGAGGGCGGGCGCGAGGTGACGTCGTACGCCATCACGGCGGACGGGCAGGACGCCCTGCGCGCGTGGCTGGACGGCACGCCGGCCGGGTTCCCGGTGCTCAAGCACACGGTGCTCCTCCGGCTGCTCATCGGTCACGCGACCGAGCCCGACCACACGCGGCAGATGCTGCACGACTACCTCGGCGAGCTCGACACGGCCCTGCACGACCTCGCCGAGGTGCGTGAGGCGCTCCGCGGTGCGGACCGGCCGGGTGAGCCGTTCCGGTTTCCCTCGCTGGTCGCGGACTGGGGCCTGGACTACTTCGCCGCCGAGGCCCGGCACGCCCATCGTGCGCTGGCCAGCCTCGGTGAGACCGGCGACGGCACCCGGGCCGCCACTGAATAGGCTGGCCGCGTGACCGAACGACCGAGCCGCTCCCTGCTCGGGCCGGTCGGCCTGGTCCTCGTCGGGATCCTCTCGGTGCAGCTCGGCGCTGCGATCGCGAAGGGCCTCTTCGGCGAGATCTCGCCGACGGCGATGGTCTGGCTCCGGCTCGTCACCAGCGCGCTCGTCCTCGCCGCGGTCGCCCGGCCGCGGTTCGCCGGCCACTCCCGCCGGGACTGGCTCGTCGTCGTCGGGTTCGGCCTGAGCCTGGCCACCATGAACTGGGCGATCTACCAGTCCTTCTCGCGCATCCCGCTCGGCATCGCCGTCACGATCGAGTTCATCGGGCCGCTGACGCTCGCCGTGCTCGGGTCACGGCACGCCCGCGACCTGGTCTGGGTGCTGCTCGCCGGGCTGGGGGTGGTGCTGCTCGGCTTCGAGCGGAGCGACCTCGACGTCCTGGGCGTCGTGTACGCCCTCCTCGCCGGCGCGGCGTGGGCGGCGTACATCCTGCTCAGCGCGAGCACTGGACGTCGCTGGCCGGGGTTCGACGGCCTGGCGGTCGCCAGCCTGGTCGCCGCGGCGGGGATGACGCTGCCGGCGCTGCTCAGCGCCGGGTCGAGCCTCTGGGACGGGCGGATCCTGCTCATCGGCGCCCTCGTCGGGCTGCTCAGCTCGGTGATCCCCTACAGCTGCGAGCTCGTCGCGCTCCGCAGCCTGCGCCCGGCGGTCTTCGGGATCCTGATGAGCCTCGAGCCGGCAGCCGCGGCGCTGGCGGCGATCGTCGTCCTGCACGAGACCCTCGCACCGGTCCAGTGGTTGGCGGTCGCGTGCGTCGTCGCCGCCTCCATCGGCGCGACCCGGTCGGGGTCGGCGCCCGGCGAGCATCCCTCGGAGCATTCGGCGGCGCCGGGCACACTGGCCACGTGAAAGGGGGCCACATGAGGTCACGACTCGCCATCGGTTCGCTGGCGCTGGCGCTGGGGGCAGCGGCCGGGTGCTCGAGCGACACGGAGGACCCGATCCCGCGCACGACCCAGCCCACCGACCTGCCCAGCCAGCCCACGCCGAGCCAGACCGAGGACGGTGGCGGCAACGGAGGCGGCAACGCCGCACCGAAGGCAGGGGGCACGATCGCGGACCTGCTCGAGGTCCCGTGGGGCGTGGGCTTCCTGCCCGACGGGGACGCGGTCGTCACCGAGCGGATCTCGGGCCGGGTCCTGAGGGTCACCGCCGACGGCACGCTGACCCGGCTCGGCGCCCTGTCGGGCGCGGTGCCCGAGGGCGAGGCCGGACTGCTCGGCGTCGCGGTGTCGCCGGACTTCGACAGCGACCGGACGCTGTACTTCTACCTCACCACCGATAGCGACAACCGGGTCGTCAGCGCCGAGCTCGACGGCGACGCGCTCGGCGAGCCGACCCTCGTCCTGGACGGCATCCCGCGCGGGTTCATCCACGACGGCGGGCGGCTGGCCTTCGGCCCGGACGGCTACCTGTACGTCACCACCGGCGAGACCGGGAACCCCGACCTGGCGCAGGACCCCGCCAGCCTCGCCGGGAAGATCCTGCGGATCACGGCCGACGGCGAGCCCGCGCCCGGCAACCCGGACCCCGGCTCCCCCGTGTGGTCGCTGGGCCACCGCAACGTGCAGGGCCTGGCGTGGGACGACGAGGGCCGGTTGTGGGCCTCGGAGTTCGGCGATTCCTCCTGGGACGAGCTCAACCTCATCGAGAAGGGCGGCAACTACGGCTGGCCGCGCTTCGAGGGCCGGAGCGGCGGCGAGGACTTCGTCGACCCGCAGCTCGTCTGGCCGGTCGAGGAGGCCTCCCCCAGCGGGCTCGCGTGGGCCGACGGCCACCTGTGGATGGCCGGTCTGCGCGGCCAGCGGCTGTGGCGGATCGACGTGTCTGCTAGCGGCAAGGCGTCGAACCCCACGGCGTTCTTCACCGAGGACTACGGCCGCCTGCGCACCGTGGCCGCCGCGCCCGACGGCACGATCTGGGTCACCACCTCCAACCGGGACGGACGCGGCGAGCCGACCCCGACCGACGACCGGATCATCGTCATCCAGCCCTGACGACGGCGCGCCGTGCCGCGCGGCGCAGCGTGGTCAGGATCGCCGGGCCGAGCACGACGACGGCAACGGCCGTCGTGATGGCCCGGCCGGTGTCCCACCCACCAGTCGAGGTGAGCAGCGAGTAGACGAGGAACCGGTGGGCGTTCTCCAGGACCGGGGCGCCGGCGACGTAGGCCAGCGAGCCCTCGTGCCCGGGCACCGCGATGCCGAGGGTGAAGGGCCAGGAGCTGAGGTTCATCAGGAGCCCGTAGAGGTAGGACGCCACCACCGCGTAGCCGGCGAGCATCGCGATCTCGACCCGCCCACCGACGCGGCGCGGCAGGAGCCCGGCCCCCATCCCGACCCACGCCGAGCAGATCATCTGGAACGGCAGCCACGGGCCGACCCCTGCCGTGAGCAGGGCCGAGGCGAAGAGCGACGTACAGCCCAGGGCGAAGCCGAATCCGGCCCCGAACACGCGCCCGCCCAGCACCAGCAGGAAGAACACCAGCTCGATGCCGGCCGTGCCGGCACCGAGGCCGCGCAGCACCGCGTTGATCGCCGACAGCACGCCGAGGACCGCGAGGACGCGCGAGTCCATGCCGCCCTCCCCCATCTCGGCGAGCACCACGACCATGACCAGCGGCAGGAGCGCGAGGAACACGAACGGCGGCTCGACGCGCTGCCCCGGCTGGGCGTCGAGCAGCAGCGGCCAGCACAGCATCATCAACCCGGCCACGGAGGCGAGCGCCAGGACCACGGCGGTACGCCGGCCGATCGGGAGCGCGACGGGGCTGCTCATCGGCCGCTCTCGCGCAGCGCCGCGGCCACTTCCTCGACCACGAGCCACGGCGGCCCGAGGACCTTGGTGACCTGCGGGGCGAACGACGGCGACTCGGCGAGCACCCGGCGCGGCGGGCCGCTGGAGACGACCTCCCCCTCGGCCATCACCACGACCTCGTCGGCGACGTGGGCGGCGAACTCGACGTCGTGCGTGGCCAGGAGGACGGCCCGTCCGTCGGCGGCGAGGTCGGACACGATCCGGGCCAGCTCGGCCTTGCCGGCGTAGTCGAGGCCGCGGGTCGGCTCGTCAAGGAGGACCACCGGGGGCCGGGCGGTCAGCACGATCGCCAGCGCGAGGGCGAGCCGCTGTCCCTCCGAGAGGTCGCGCGGGTGGCTGTCGCCGTCGATGCTCGGGGCGAGCCGGTCGAGCAGTCCCCGGCAGGTGCCCGGCTCGGCGTCGGTGCCGCCGTCGGCGGCCGCGCACTCGTCGGCGACCGTCTCGAGGTAGAGCAGGTCGGCGGCCGTCTGCGGCACCAGCCCGACGTGCGTACGTCGTTGCGCCGCGGACAGCGACGCCGGGTCGTCGCCGGCGATGTTCAACGTGCCGGAGCGGCGCTTCCCCGATCCCTGCAGCGCCCAGATCAGGCTCGACTTCCCTGAGCCGTTGCGGCCCATCAGCACGGTCACACACCCCGCGGAGAGGGTGAGGTCGACCTCGCGGACGGCCACCGTGGAGCCGTGGACGACGGTGATCCCCCGCCCGGCGAGGACGGGATCACTGACGGCCTCCGGCGACGGCTGCGGCGCGGGCAGCGCGGGGAGCGAGCGGGCGTGGCGCCGGGCATCGCGCACCGTCAGCGGCAGCGGCTCCCACCCGGCGAGGCGGCCGAGCTCGACCAGCGGCGGGGCGACCGGCGAGTCAGCGAGGACGACCTGCGGGCGGTCGACCCGGATCCCGCCGTCGCCGGTGACCAGGCAGATCCGGTCCGCGAACGGCACCACCCGCTCCAGCCGGTGCTCGGCGAGCAGCACCGTCAGGCCGAGGTCGTGGACGAGGCGGGTGATGGTGGCGAGCACGTCCTCCGCGGCGGTCGGGTCGAGCGCGGAGGTCGGCTCGTCGAGGACGAGGACGCGCGGGTGCGTGGTGAGCACGGAGCCGATGGCGACGCGCTGCTGCTGGCCGCCGGACAGCGTGCGGAGGTCTCGCGCCCGGAGGTCGGCGATGCCGAGCAGGTCGAGGGTCTCCTCCACCCGGCGGCGCATCGTCTCGGGGGCGGTCCCGAGCTGCTCCATCCCGTAGGCGAGCTCCTCCTCGACGGTGTCGGCCACGAAGCCCGCGAGCGGGTCCTGGCCGACGTAGCCGACGAGGTGGGCACGCTCCCGTGGCGGCTGCTCGACGATGCTGGTGCCGTCGAGGAGGACGTCGCCGGTGAGGACGCCGCCGGTGAAGCGCGGCACGAGGCCGGTCACCACGCCGAGCAGCGTGGACTTGCCGACGCCCGTGCGTCCGGAGACGAGCACGAGCTCGCCCTCCTCGAGCGTCAGGTCGACGTCGCGCAGCACCTCGTGGCGGTCGTAGCGGAAACCGATCCCGCGCAGCTCGATCATGCCGCCGCCTCCTGCGCGAGTGCGGTGGACGGCAGCGGCGTGGTGACGGCCGGGACCAGGCCGAGCAGGCCGACGAGCAGCGCAAGCGGGGAGAGGTACGGCGTCACGTCCACGCCGGGGTAGGCGACGGCCACCTGGCTGCGGGCGAACCACCAGCCGAGGACCGCGACCGCGAGTCCGATGCCGACGGTGACGAGCTCGGGCGAGCGCCACGCGTCGGGTCGGTAGCGGGTGCGCTGGACGCGGCGGCCGGCGCTGACCAGGCCGACGACCGCGGCGACCACCCCCGCGGCGAGCATCGGCAGGGCCAGCACCCGGGGCGCGGTCGGGTCGAGCCAGGCATAGGTGCCGACGCAGATGCCGGTCAGGGCGAGGAGCAGCAGGGAGCCGGTCGTCCAGCGCTCGCGTGCCGTCGCGCCACCGGAGCGGCCGTACCCGCGGGTGTCCATGCCGGCGGCGAGGGCGAGCGACCGCTCGAGCGCGTCCTCGAGCACCGGGACGAGGAAGCGGCGCAGCCGTCCCACACCCGTCGTCGTACCGCCGCGCAGCGCCTGGGCCGCCCGGACCCGGCGGGCGCTGTCGGCGAGCTGCGGGAAGATCGTGACCGCCACGACCATCGCGGTGCCGATCTCGTACAACGCCGGCGGCACCGAGGCGAGCAGGCGCTTGGGGTTGGCGAGCGAGTTGGCGGCGCCGACGCAGAGGATGATCGCGGCGAGCCGTAGCCCGTCGTAGAGCCCGGCGAGGAGCGCCTCGCTGGTGATCGGTCCGAGCAGCCGGATGCCGGCCGCCCAGTCCGGGAGCGGAACCTCGGGGAGGTCGAGCAGCACGTGCCCGACCTCCTGGCCGCCGAAGAGGATCCGGAAGACGACGCGCGCGACGACCGTGACGGCGGCGAGCAGGGCGTACAGCCGGAACGAGCGCCCGAACGGGTGACCGGAGCGTCGCGCCATCACCACCACCGTGGCCGACCCCATGACGAGGAGCAGCAGCAGAGGGTTGGTGGTCAGCGAGGCTGCGGTGGCGAGCCCGACCGCCCAGGTCCACCAGGCGATCGGGTGCAGGTCACGCGGCAGTCCCCACAGGGACGGCGCCGAACCGGTCACGGCGTGCCGGACCCCCGTCGACGCCGAGCGACCAGTGCACTGGCCACGATCGCGACGGCGAGCAGGCCGACGACGCTCCAGGTGACCGCCGCGGGGATCCGGGTCGGCTCGCCGGCGGCGGGCTCCCCGGCCTCGGACGACGCACTGGGCGTTGAGTCGCTGGGAGACTCAACGCCCACGGACGTGTCCTCGGAGGGGTCGCTGGACGTTGAGTCGCTGGGAGACTCAACGCCCACGGTCGGGTCCTCGGACGGCGTGCTCGACGCTGAGTCGCTGGGAGACTCAGCGTCAAGGGGCGACTCGGAGGGGCTGCTGGGCGAGGTCGACGGGGAAGGCGAGGGCGAGCCGGACTTCGTCGGTGACGGCGTGGCCGACGGCGAGCTGCCGCTGCCCTTGCCGCCGCCCTTGCCGCCGCCCGTGCTACCGCTGCCACCCTGGCCGCCGCCGCCACCGGATCCCGAGGTCGGCGTGGCCGTCGGCGACGAGGTCGGCGACGAGGTGGTCGGTGACTGCGTCGGGCTGGGCGGCGCGACCGGCGGGGCCACGGACGGCGGGACCGTCGAGCCGCTGGGGCGGTCCTGCTGCCACGACCAGCCCACGGACCCGCCGGCGGGGACGGTCTGGCCGCCGACGCCGGCGGAGGCGTAGGTCCACGACCCGGTCGTGCCGTCGGACCACCACAGGCCCCAGTAGGCGTTGGCGGGCGAGGCGTTCACGCACGGGTCGCTGGCAGGTACGCCGTTGACCCGGCAGACGAAGCCCGGCGACCGGGTGGCGTAGCTGATGTCCACCCCGACCGAGGCGAAGACCGCGGCTGCGCTCTTGCCGCCGCCGTCCGGGGCGCACGCCGTGACGGTGCTGCCGCCGAGCTCGCGGTAGTCGACGACGACGCTCACGCCGCCCGACGTGGTGCAGGTGGCGGCACCGGCCGCAGCGACGTACGCCGTCGGTGCGAGCAGGACCGATCCCCCGCCCACAACGGCGAGTGCCAGCGCGCGGGCGAGGGACCGCATCCAGGAGGAGCTCATCGAGTGATCAGCCCTTGGCGGCCTTGAGCCGGAACGTCGTGACCGAGCGCTGCGCGCCCTTGGCCTTCTGGACCGCGCGGACCTTCAGCGGACCCTTGGCCACGAGTGCACGCGCGGTCTTCGTCAGCTTGAGGACCAGGCGCTTCTCGCCGCCGGGGGCGACGCGGTAGGTGCGCTCGGAGACGGTCACGAGCTTCTTGTGGACCATCCCGGGGACCGTGACCTTGCCAGCGGTGCGGACGGTGAGGGTGCCCGCGCAGGCCACGGTCGAGACGCAGTCGACGTCGAGCGAGAAGCGGTTCTTCCGCACCTTCTCGACCTTGGCGGCGCTGAGCTTCCCGACGGTCGGCGGCACGACCGGCGTGGCGGTGGCGAGCGTGCTCGCGGCCGCGGACCCACCGAGGGTGGCCAGCTTGAAGGCGTGGGTGGCCGCGCCGGCCGGGAGGTCGAAGGTCACCGGGACCGCGCCGCCGGTGCCCGTGACGGGCTTCGCCACGGTGCCGAGGCTGACGCACGCCGCCTCACCCTGGCCGAGGCCGGTCACGGTGACGGTGACGGTGCTCTTCTCCACCGCGGTGGCCGGGGCGGAGAGCCCCAGGGTCCCGGTCGCGGCGGGCGCGCTCGCCAGGGCCGGGAGGGCCTGGGCGGTGGTCCGGCGGTACTGGTCGCGGGCGCCCACGGTGATGCCGGACGTCCGGGCGGCCGTCAGGATGCTCGGCTTGTAGGCCACGCCACCGTTGTCGGCGGCGAGCTTCGTCGCGCACGGGGCGAGGTCGGCGACCTGCACGGCCCGCAGCCAGGTGGCGGCCTTGGCGGCCGCGGACGTCTCGCCGGCGCGGGACAGCGCCCAGCCGGCCAGGCCGGTGGTGTTGGCGTTGTAGCCCTCGGTCGCACCGGCGCTGAACGAGCCGTCGGCGGCCTGCTGGCCCTTGAGCCAGTCGGCCGCGAGGGCGGCCGCGCCGCGGGAGGCCTTGGTGGCGCCCGGGGTGTCGAGGAGGTTGATGACCGTCAGGGCAGTCGTGTCGACGCTGCCGGTGTCGGCGCTCGTGCAGCCCTGCTCGGTGTCGGCCTTGTCGCCGTTGAGCTGGGCACGGAAGAAGCCGTCGTCGCACTGCTGGTCGAGCAGGAACGCCGTCGCGTCGGCCGCGCGCGACGAGCCGGCCGTGGTCAGCGCCCGCGCGGCGAACGACTGGCCAATGACGTTGACGAAGTCGGCGTCGTAGGGGTCGCTCGGGTTCACGCCGGCGTCCTCGAGGCGGCCGGTGAGCGGGGCGGAGGACGAGACGAGGTCCTCGAGGCGGGCGACCTGGTCGATGCCGTTGAAGTCGGTGGCGTCCTTGCCGGTCGCCTGGGCGAGGCTGACCAGCTTGGCGGCGCTGCCGGCGTACACCCGGCTGGGGGTCCACGGAGCCCCTGTGGCCCAGGACTCCGACAGCGGCTCGACCGCGTCGGTGATGCCGGCGGCGGCAGCGTCCTTGCCGACCGCCTTCAGCGCGAACGCGACGTCCGCGGACAGCCCGAGGTCGTCGAAGTCGTACTCGTCGTTGTGCACCACCCCGCCGGTGAGCTGGCCGGTCAGCCACGTCGCGCCCGCGTCGACGGCGCGCTGGGCGGTCGGGCTGGCCGGAAGCGGAGCGGCGTACGCCGGCTGGGTGAGCGCGGGGGCGAAGGTGGTGGCGGCCAGGGCGACGGCGGCCAGTCCGGAGAGGATCTTCATGGTCCCTTCCCTCACTGCGACAGCGAGGGCGCCGGTGGGACCGTCGACCCGCTGCATTCCTCGACAGCGATGGTGATCAAGACGCGTCGAGGCAGGTGTTCCGGCTCGCACGGGATCGCTCCCGTGCCCACGGTTGCGGGTCAGCGCCGGAATCGGACCGGCTTTCCCCAGCTCGGGCGTGTGTGGTGCCGACCCGGGTGGGTGCGGCGTGCGAAGCGTAACCCCGCCCCCGTCCGGGACGCACTTCGGCCCGGCGTCTCGGGACGCCGGGCCGAAGCAGGCCGAAGCCGGGTGGAGCGGGTGGTGCGGGTGGGTCAGTTGCGGACCCGGAGCGACGTACGAGCGTCGTCGTCCGAGGTCTTCACGAGGGCGACCCGGCGCTGGTTGCCCGCGGGCAGCTGCAGCTTGCGCACGATCTTCTCGCCGGACTTCTTGCCCGTCAGGCGCAGGAAGTCACCCTTGACCTGCAGGCAGGCGCTCTCGCTCGGAGCCAGGCCGTAGACCCGGAACTGCACGCGCTGGCCGGCGCGGGCCTCCTTGCGCACGGACACGATCTTCAGCTTGTCCTTGCTCGCCGGGGCGAACTGCAGGCCGAGGATCGCCTGGGCGGTGGCACGTCGCCACTCGTCACGGGCGTCGGCCGGGATGCCGGTGACCGCGGCGCCCTTCGTCCGGTCCTTGCGATAGGCGACGGCACCGGTGTCCTTGGTCAGCGCCGTGCGGCACTTGTACTTGTCGACCGGCTGGTTCTTGCGGACCCACAGCGCCGCCTTCTGGGACGCGTCGCGGTTCTGGAGCAGGCCGAGGGCGTAGCCGCCGATGGCCGTGGTGTTGGTGTTGATCTTGCTCACCGGGGCGGCGGCGCGGATGGCACCGCTGCCGCGCTGGCGCGCGGCCAGCCAGGTGCCGGCCTTGGCCAGGGCGCCGGTGACCGCGGCGCTCTTGTCGCCCGACTCGATCAGGTTGATCACGGCGATCGCGGTGGCGTCCGGGTCGGCCTGGCTCCCGGCGGCACCCTCGGCGCACGCCTGGCTGGGCACGTCGGCGTTGTCGAAGCCGCCGCGGAAGTAGCCGGAGGCGCACTGCTGCTTGAGCAGGAAGTCGCGCGCCGCACCCGCCTCGGCGGAGCCCGCGAGCGTCAGCGCACGCACGGCGTACGACTGGCCGATCACGTTGGCGTGGTTGCCGAACTCGGACTTGTCGAACACCCGGCCGGCGATGGCTGCCGCCTGCGGCTGTGCCGCGGGGTCGGCCGGGACGTTGGCCGTGCGCTCCTCGAGGCGGGCGATCAGGTTGATCCCGCCGTAGCTGGTCGGGTTCTTCTTGGCGACGCGGGCGAAGGTCGCGGCCTTGGCGAGCGGGCCGGCGTAGCTCTCCTTGGTGCCGTCACCGACGTACTCGGCGATGCGCGGCTCGAGGGAGTTGTTGATCGCCGTGACCGTCCCGCCCTGGCTGGCGACGGTGGAGAGCGACATCCCGGTGTCGATGGTCAGGCCGAAGTCCGGTGCGGACTTGCCCATCATCAGGCCGTTGCTGAGCTCACCGGCGATCCACTCCGCGGCGATCGTCGACGGCGTGCTGTCGGTGCCGCCCGCCGCCTTGGCGGCGCGCAGGGCGGGCGTCGGCTCCGCGGACGCGGGCGGCGCGGCGAGCACGCCGGCGCCCAGCGCCACGGTCGAGAGTGCGACCGCGGCCGATCGGATGGGTCGAATGCGATGGTGCATGACTTCCTTCCCGCTCGCCGAGGACCCCACGACGGCAGGCAGCCGTCCAGTACCCCGTGTGGTGCGAGCGTTGGTTGGTGATGTGACCAATGTGACTCGCCACGACCCTAACAAGTTGTCTAGACCGGGCCGCAAGTGGGCGAATCAGACCAAAGTCGGGGGTACCGGACGGCTATGAGGAAGCAATGGGGCCGGGTCAGGCCAGCTTCTCGAGGATCAGCTCGCGCACCCGGCCGGCGTCGGCCTGGCCACGCATCTCCTTCATCACCGCGCCGATGAGGGCGCCGGCCGCGGCGACCTTGCCGTCGCGGATCTTGTCGGCGACGTCGGGGTTGGCGGCGATCGCGTTGTCGACGGCCGCGCCCAGGGCGCCGTCGTCGGACACGACGGCCAGGCCACGAGCAGCCACGACCTCGTCGGGCGTGCCCTCACCGGCGAGCACGCCCTCAAAGACCTGGCGCGCGAGCTTGTCGTTGACGACCTTCTCGTCCACGAGCGCCTGGATGCGTGCCACGTCCGCCGGGGTGATGGGCAGGTCGACCAGGTCGACCCCGTCCTCGTTGCTGCGCCGCGCGAGCTCACCGAGCCACCACTTGCGGGCAGCCTGAGGCGCGGCCCCCTCGGCGATGGTCTCCTCGACCAGGCCGAGCGCGCCGGCACCGATCGTGTCGCGCATCTCCATGTCGCTGAAGCCCCACTCGGCCTGCAGCCGGGCGCGGCGCACGGTCGGGTTCTCCGGCAGCGTCCCGCGCAGCTCCTCGACCCACTCACGGCTGGGGGCGACGGGGACGAGGTCGGGCTCGGGGAAGTAGCGGTAGTCCTCGGCGTCGGACTTCTCCCGGCCGCTCGTGGTGATGCCGGTGTCCTCGTGCCAGTGGCGGGTCTCCTGCAGGATCGAGCCGCCGCTGCTGAGGATCGCCGCGTGGCGCTGCATCTCGAAGCGCACCGCCCGCTCGACGGACCGGAACGAGTTGACGTTCTTGGTCTCGGTGCGGGTGCCGAGCACGCCGCTGCCCTTGGGCGAGAGCGAGAGGTTCACGTCGGCGCGCAGGTTGCCCTGGTCCATCCGGGCCTCGGACACGCCGAGCGCGACGATCAGCTCGCGCAGCTGGGCGACGTACGCCTTGGCGACCTCGGGTGCCTTCTCCCCCGCGCCGAGGATCGGGCGGGTGACGATCTCGATGAGCGGGATGCCAGCGCGGTTGTAGTCGACCAGCGAGTAGTCGGCGCCGTGGATGCGGCCGGTGGCGCCGCCGACGTGCAGCGACTTGCCGGTGTCCTCCTCCATGTGGGCGCGCTCGATCTCGACGCGGTAGGTCTCACCGTCCACGTCGACGTCCATCCAGCCGTCGAAGCAGATCGGCTCGTCGTACTGCGAGGTCTGGAAGTTCTTCGGCATGTCCGGGTAGAAGTAGTTCTTCCGGGCGAAGCGGCACCACTCGGCGATCTGGCAGTTCAGCGCCAGGCCGATGCGGATCGCCGACTCGACGGCCTTGCCGTTGACGACCGGCATCGCGCCGGGCAGGCCGAGGCAGGTCGGGCAGGTGCCGGCGTTGGGCTCGCCGCCGAAGACGGCCGGGCAGCCGCAGAACATCTTCGAGGCGGTGTTGAGCTCGACGTGGACCTCCAGGCCCAGCGCCGGGTCGTACGCCGCCAGCACGTCGTCGTACGCCATGAGCTCGGTAGTGGTCGCTGTCATCGCGAGACTCCTTCCAGGCCGGCGGCCTTGTCGAGCAGCGGACCGCCCCACTTCTGGGTGAGCAGCGCCTCGGCGGCCGCGCCGACGCGGTAGACGCGGTCGTCGGCGAGGGCCGGGGCGAGGACCTGGAGGCCGACCGGGAGGCCGTCCTCGTCGGCGAGTCCGTTGGGCACCGAGATGCCCGGCACGCCGGCCAGGTTGGCCGGGATGGTGGCGAGGTCGTTGAGGTACATCGCCATCGGGTCGTCGAGCTTCTCCCCCAGCCGGAACGCGGTCGTCGGCGCGGTCGGCGAGACGAGCACGTCGACCTGGTCGAAGGCCGCCGCGAAGTCGCGGCTGATCAGCGTGCGCACCTTCTGGGCCTGGCCGTAGTAGGCGTCGTAGTAGCCGCTGGAGAGGGCGTAGGTGCCGAGGATGATGCGGCGCTTGACCTCGTCGCCGAAGCCGGCGTCGCGGGTCGCGCGCATGACCTCCTCCGCCGACGGGTCACCGTCCGGCACCACGCGCAGGCCGTAGCGCATCGCGTCGAACTTGGCGAGGTTGCTCGACGCCTCCGCCGGGAGGATCAGGTAGTAGGCCGCGAGCGCGTGGACGAACGACGGGCACGAGACCTCGACGACCTCCGCGCCCGCGGCGACCATCGTCTCGACCGACTCGGTGAAGCGGGACATCACGCCCGCCTGCCAGCCCTCGCCCTGCATCTCGGTGATGACACCGATCTTCACGCCCGTCAGGTCGCCACTGGCGCCGGCATGCGCCGCCTCGGTGAAGGAGGGCCACTCCTGGGCGATCGAGGTGGAGTCGCGCGGGTCGTGGCCGCCGATGACGTCGTGCAGCATCGCCGCGTCGAGCACGGTGCGGGTGACCGGGCCGGCCTGGTCGAGGCTGTTGGCCAGGGCCACCAGGCCGTAGCGGGAGACGCCGCCGTAGGTGGGCTTCACGCCCACGGTGCCGGTGACGGCGCCGGGCTGGCGGATCGAGCCGCCGGTGTCGGTGCCGATCGCGAGCGGCGCCTCGAACGCCGCGACCGCCGCGGCGGAGCCGCCGCCGGACCCGCCGGGGATCCGGTCGAGGTCCCACGGGTTGCGGGTCGGGCCGTAGGCCGAGTGCTCGGTGGAGGAGCCCATCGCGAACTCGTCCATGTTGGTCTTGCCGAGGATCGGCAGGCCGGCCTCGCGCAGCCGCGTCACCACAGTCGCGTCGTAGGGCGGGATCCAGCCCTCGAGGATCTTCGACCCGCAGGTGGTCGGCAGGCCGCGGGTGGCCAGCACGTCCTTGACCGCGATCGGTACGCCGTCGAGCGGGCCGCGCGCCTCGCCGCGGGCGCGACGGGCGTCGGACTCGGCGGCCTGGGCGAGCGCGCCCTCGGGGTCGACGTGCAGGAAGGCGTGCACCCGCTCGTCGACCTCGGCGATGCGGTCGAGGTGGAGCTGGGTCACCTCGACGGAGGTGACCTCGCCGGCGGCGAGCTTGTCGGCGATGTCGGCTGCGGTGGTGCGCGGGTCGCCCATCACGCCTCCTCACCGAGGATCCGCGGGACGGAGAAGCGCTGCTCCTCCACGGCCGGGGCGCCGGACAGCGCCTCCTCTGCGGTCAGGCCGGGCACCACGACGTCCTCGCGGAACACGTTGGTCAGCGGCAGCGCGTGCGACGTGGGCGGCACGTCGTCCCCGGCGACACCGTTGATGGACGCGACCGAGTCGAGGATGACGCTCAGCTGGGGCGCCAGGTGGTCGAGCTCGGCGTCGGAGAGGTCGATGCGGGCGAGCATGGCCAGGTGGGCCACCTCGTCCCGTGAGATCTCAGGCATGCGCGCAATCCTAGGTCCCTGCCCCGCCCACCCACGCGACCGGTCGGGACCGCCGTCCCGATCGTCCCGGGCTGCCGGGATCCGTGCCCCATGTGCCGGGAAGCGCCCCCGGCGAATCGTCGGTCCCACGGCGTCGGAGGGTCCGTCGCCACGGACCACCCGGCAGGGGCGAGGCGATCGCGATGAGGGCACGGACACTGGTGGTGGGGCTGGCGATGGCGCCGATCCTGATGGGGTGCGGATCGTCGTCACGCCTGCCGGTCCGCGACGCGGGACACGGGGTGGGGGCCCTGCCCGCGCCGCGGACCTCCGGCACGGCGACCGAGGAGCCGCTCCCCGAGCCCCGCGGCTCGGAGGAGTGGCGGATCAGCCGGCCGGGCCTGCACGGGGAGGTGGCGGCGTACACCACCCGCGCCAGCGGGCTCCCGGGGACGCGGGTCGGGCTCAAGGTCTCGACCACCGAGGGTGGCTACGAGGTCTCGGCCTACCGGATCGGCTCCTACGAGGGAGGGACCGGCGCCTTCGTGTGGGAGTCCGGCTTCCGGCTCGGCCGGCAACAGTCGGCCCCGCGCTACTCGTCGTACGAGCGCCGCACGGTCGTGGCACCGTGGAAGCGCGACCTGACCGTCGACACCTCGACCTGGCTGCCCGGGTTCTACGTCTTCCGCCTGCGCACCGACACCGGCTTCGAGACCCAGGTCCCCTACGTCGTCACGTCCCCCTCGGCCGCCGGCACCGTCGCCCTCGTCGCACCCGTCACCACGTGGCAGGCCTACAACGAGTGGGGCGGCTACAGCCTGTACGCCGGCGCGAACGGCGACCACCCCAGCCGGGCCGTCAGCTTCGACCGGCCCTACAACGGGGCCACGGGCGCCAACGACTACCGGACGGCCGCCATCCCGATCGTGGTCCGGGCCGAGAGGACCGGGGTCCCGCTGTCGTACTTCACCAACATCGACCTCCACACGACGCCGAAGGCGCTGCAGGGCGCGCGCGGCTACGTCTCGATGGGGCACGACGAGTACTGGACGAACGACATGCGCGACGCGGTCCTCGGCGCCCGGGACGCCGGGACCAACCTGGCCTTCCTCGGTGCGAACACGATGTACTGGCGGATCCGGCTGGAGGAGGGTGCCGAGGACCCCGGGCGGGTCGTCGTCGGCTACCGGCACTCGGCCCACCTCGACCCGCTCCACGCGCAGGGATCGGTCGACACCACCGGCCTGTTCCGCGACCCGCCGGTCCCCCGTCCCGAGCACGACCTGCTGGGCATGCAGTACGAGTGCTACCCGGTCGACACCGACTACGTCGTCGCCAGCCCGGGCTGGTGGGGCTTCCGCGGCACCGGCGTACGACGCGGCGACCACGTCCACGGCCTCGTCGGCCCGGAGGCCGACCGGGTCTACCCCGACGGCCGGCTCCCCCGCCCGCTGCAGGTCCTGAGCCACTCGCCGTACTCGTGCCGGGGCGTCACCACGACGACGCAGTCGGTCTACTACACCTCCCGGTCGGGGGCGGGCGTCTTCAACGCCGGCACCCTGCGCTGGGGCTGCGCGATGGTCGACCGGTGCGAGCGCCCGCTGGGCGACGCGACCGCGGAGTTCGCCCGCACGGTGACCGGGACGCTGCTCGAGGAGTTCGCCCGCGGCCCCGTCGGCGAGCGGCACCCGGCGCACGACAACGTCGCCGACTTCGACCTCTCGACCGTCAACACGGTCCCCGCGAGCTGAGACAGCACGGGACACCGTCGGCCATGATGAGCGACATGGGTCAGCCTGGACGCCCCACCGGTCGCGCCACGCGCACCGCTGCGGTCGTCGCGGCCTGGGTCGCGGTCGCCGCCCTCGCCGCAGGGTGCTCGACGGGCCAGGAGCCCGACGACCCCGACCGGACGCAGGACGCGGAGAACGCCGCGCTGCGGGTGCAGACCGTCTGGGGGGCCGACCGGCTCGACGAGCAGACCGTCACCCGGCTCGAGGGCGAGGTCGGTGACGTGCTGTCGGACTACGTCGTCGAGGCGTTCCTCGGCGAGTTCCCGCGGGAGGACTTCGTCCAGTCGTTCGGCGCGTTCACGAGCAGGGCCGCCAGCAAGGCCGCGGGACAGATCGACATGCTCACCGCGTCCAGCTCCGGCGACGCCACGGCGATGCGCGCCACGCAGCTCGAGGCCCGGCTCTCCTTCCTCTCCCAGAGACGCACCGTGTACGCCGGCAGCGCCGCGGTCCGCTTCGCGTTCGAGGCCACCATGGACGACGGGTCGACGCGGCCGCTCGTGCTCGACGGCCGGATCCTGCTCGAGACCGACGGTGACAAGTGGCGGATCTTCGGCTACGACCTCGACTTCGACGACGGTGTCGCGACCGATGCCGACACGGAGCAGGAGGATGGGTCATGAGGTGGCTGCGCCGCATGACGGCCCGCCTCGTCCTGCTGGCCGGGGTCGCCCTGGTGGTGCCCACGGGCGGGGTCCACCCGACGACGATCAGCCTGACGACGATCGGCACGGCGAAGGCCGTCGACGCCGGCGCCGACACTCTCTGGGTGCTCGCCCTGGGCGCGGAGGCGTCCGGCGGGGCGGACGTCGAGGAGGCGCTGACCGACGCGATCCAGCTGGTGGGCGTCGAGCCGGGCACCGGGCGCGCGGTCGCGATCGGCCTCCCCCGCGACCTCTACGTCGACCTCCCCGGCGACCCCGGCCGGCTCAACACGGCGCTGCGGGACCACGGCCCCGAGGAGGTCGCCCGGCAGGTGGCGCAGCTGACCGGCGTCGAGCCCGACGTGGTGCTGGTGACGGGCTTCGACGGCTTCCTGACGATGATGGGCACGCTGGGTGACGTCGAGGTCGACTCTCCGCTGGAGCGGTTCACGACCGAGGAGGGCGGCGTCGTCGTGCGGCGCGGCGCCAACACGTTCGACGCCGAGCAGGCGCTCTACTACGCCCGCACCCGCACCTCGTTGCCCGGCCAGAGCGACTTCGAGCGGGTCGCCAACCACCAGCGGCTGCTCCTGGCGGCGCTCGAGCGGCTCAAGGCGGCCGAGGACGAGGAGGGCTTCATGGAGAGCGTCGCGCTCTCGGCGCTGGCCGGCCTCGAGACCGACATGACCCCCGGTCAGGTCTACCGCCTGGTGCAGTCGCTCACCACGGTCGAGCCGCGCCGCACCGCGGCCTGCATCATCGGTGGCACCTTCGAGACGATCGACGACGCCGCCGTCGTCGTGCCCGACCGCGACCAGGCGCGTGCGGTCGGCCGGGACGCCCTCGACGACATGCGCCTGCAGGGCGGCTGCCGCGACGGCTCGTGAGGGTCACCCCATCCCGGCCTCGCGTGCCTTGACGATCGCCTGCGCCCGGTGGGCGACCTGCAGCTTGGCGAAGATGTTGCTCGCGTGGTTGCGCACGGTCTTGACCGAGAGGTTCAGCTGCCGGGCGATCTCGCCGTTCTCCTTCCCCTCCGCGATCAGGCCCAGCACGACCCGCTCCTTGTCGGTCAGCTCGGGGAAGGCGTCACCCTTCGGGCGGCTGCGGGCGCCCGCGAAGTACGCCATCACCCGGTCCGCGATCCCGGGACCGAAGATCACCTCGCCGGCACCGACGGCCTGCACCGCCCGGGTGATCTCCCCGCGCCGCGCACCCTTGAGCAGGTAGCCCCGCGCGCCCGCCCGCACGGCCGCGAACACCGACTCCTCGTCCTCCATCATCGTCAGCACCAGCACCCCGATGTGGGGCGAGGACTGCACGATCTGGGCCGTCGCGTCGATGCCGTTGACCCGCGGCATGTGCAGGTCCATCAGCACCACGTCGGGTTGCAGGTCGAGCGCGAGCGCGACGGCCATCGCGCCGTCGCCCGCCGTGCCCACCACCTCCAGCGCCGGCGCGGCCGCCAGCAGCGCCTCGAGCCCACGACGGAACTCCTCGTGGTCGTCGGCGATCAGCACCCGGTGGGTGTCCATGCCCGCACCTCCCTCGACCTCGCTCATCCCTCGCCGAGCGGCAGCCGGACCCGTACGACGGTGCCGCCGCCCGGTCGCGGCACCACCTCGAACGAGCCACCGAGCTCTTCGGCCCGCTCACGCATCGAGGACAGGCCTACACCCGCCCGCCGGTCCGGGGCCAGACCCGAGCCCGTGTCGGCCACCTCGACGTGGAGGTCCCCGCCCCCGCGGGACAGCACCACGGTGCAGCGGTCGGCCCCGCTGTGCCGCTGCACGTTGTTCACCGCCTCCACCACGATCCGGTACGCCGCCACCTCCACCGCGGCCGGCAGCGGCTCGAGGTCGTCGCCCGCCTCGACGCTCCACGGCACCCGGACCGGCCCCGTGCCGGTCGTGTGCTCGGCGGCCCGGTGCCGCAGCGCCGAGACCAGGCCGAGCTGGTCGAGCGCCGGCGGCCGCAGCCCCTCGACGAGGCGGCGTACCTCCGCGATGTCCTCGCGCGCCTGGTCCGAGAGCCGGGCGACCAGGTCGGCGGCCTCGCCGGGGTCCTCGTGGATCAGGTCGGACGCGGCCTCGAGCCGCATCGCCAACGTCGCCAGCGACGGACCGAGCCCGTCGTGCAGGTCGCGACGCAACCGGCGACGCTCCTCCTCGCGGGCCGCCACCAGCCGCTGGCGCGACACCTGCAGCTCGCGGTTGGCCGCCATCGCCTGCACCAGCGCTCCCACCTGGCTGCCGATGTCCTCGAGGAGCCGCCGGTCACCCGGGCCGAAGGGGTCCCGGCCGACGTCGACCTCGACCTGCAGCCGGCCGAGGGTGGTGCCGCCGACCGCGAGGTCGACCGTCGCCGGAGTGCCGTACGCCGTCCCGATGGACGTGGCGATCGGCTCCGAGGTCCCCGTCGCGACGACGTCCACGGCGGCGTACGACAGGTGCAGGCGGCGGGCCAGCAGCTCGAGGGCCTCGCGCAGCACGTCCTCGGGCGCCGTCACGGCGTCGAGCCGTCGCAGGTCGGAGACGACCCGGTCGGGGAACTCGCGGTCGCCGTAGACGACGCGGCGGACCAGGCGCTGCACGGCCACCGCGACCGGCAGCAGGAGGAGGGCGAGCAGGCCACCGGTGAGCATCGACCCGACCGAGATGTCGGCCGCGGCGTCGACCGCGCGGACCAGGGCGACGAACGCCACGCCCACCACGACCAGCACCAGCGCCTGGACCAGCCCGCGCCGCACCCGCGGCTCGATCTCGTCGAGGTGGAAGTGCGCCGCGGCCGCGGCCAGGCACGCGAGCGGCACGCCTGCAGCGAGCGCGGCCAGGACGTCCCAGCGCAGCGGCGAGTCCACCGACAGCCACGCCGGCAGCTGCCCGAGGAACACCCAGGTGCCGAGTCCGGCACCGAGGCCGAGCAGCACCAGGCGGGTGGCGAGCACGTCCTCGCGCCGCTCGGCGCGGGCGTGGGCGAACGCCGCGACGAGGACCAGGGCCGGCACCGCCGCCCACAGCGCGGGCGTGGCGATCGTGGCGAGCACGTCGAGTCGCTCGGGTCGGGAGCCGGCGTCCCCGAGCGCCAGCCCCAGCCACGCGGCGTAGCCGACGAGCGGGACCGGCAGCGCCAGCGCCGGCACCCACCAGCCCAGCCGGCCCGGCAGCCGCACGAGCAGGGCGGCGGCCACCACGAGCGCGACGAGCCCCAGCGCGGCCAGGGACTCACCGACCACCTCCGGCCAGGCGCCACGCGAGTCCACCAGGTCGATCACCCCGGTGCCGAAGGGCACCGAGGTCAGCACCGCCGGCAGCAACGCCGCGGCGGCGAGGAACGCCCGGGCGGAGCCGGCCAGGGGCCGCGCCCAGAACACGGCGGAGCCCACGAGCAGGACCACGACAGCAGCCACGACCGACCGCCACTCGGCTCGGAGCGCCGAGACCACGGGGTAGTCGACCAGCCGGACGTCGACCTGCTGGATGCGGTCCAGCGCCCCGCCCGCGCGTCGCACCTCGTAGCGGAGGACGTCGCCGACCTCGCGCGCCGTCGTGGCGTCGCCCGCCAGCCACTCCTCCAGCGCGCGGCCGTCCACTGCCTGCACGCGGTCGCCCGGCAGCAACGGCGTCGAGCCGAACGTGCGGGCCACGGTCACCGACTCCGGCGACCGGGTCCCGTCCGGGAGCAGCGACGCCGACAAGCTGGTGCCGTCGGACGGACCTGCGGTGAGCGCGAGCAGCAGCCAGCCGGCCGGCAGCACCCAGGCCGCCGCGAGCACGAGCAGCCTGCCGGAGCGCGACATGGAGGCATCGTCCCGCGCCGCACGGGCGTGCGGAAGTGGACGCGCGGCCGGGCGGCGGGCCCGCTCAGCAGCTGGAGCGCTTCTCCGCCGCCTTGCAGGTGTCGTTGCCGCCACGACCGCGGGCGATGTCGAATCCCTTGCCGCCGTCGAGGCGGTCGGGCTGCCGCGAGCCGGTCATCACGTCCGCGCCGCCGCGGCCGTAGATCTCCGCGCGGTAGTCGGGGTGCGCCGTGATCACCTCGGAGGAGTTGCTGCCCTTGAAGATCGAGAGGGCGCGCGCCGGCAGCTGGACGTCGCTGAAGCCGGTGATCTTGCCTTCGAGCGTGTAGGGCTGCAGGTCTCGGATCGTGGTCTTCCTGAGCTGGTCGATGCGCACGGTCGGCTTGAGGGCCGGGTTGGAGTTGGGCAGCAGGCGCAGCTTGTCCTGGCCGCCGGAGCCCTTGGCCACGAAGCCCGAGTCGACCGGGAGCGGGAACGTGATCGTGTCGATCCCGCTGCCGCCGCGGATCACCTGGTGCAGCTCCGAGGCGCTCGAGATGGTGTCGCTCCCGCTACCACCGACGAGGTAGTCGCTGCCGACGGTGCCGGTCAGCGTGTCATCGCCGGCGTCACCGTAGAGCCGGTCGTTGCCGACGGCACCCGCGGTGTCGGCGACGACCGTGTCGTCGCCACCGCGGCCGAAGATGGTGTCGTCGCCGCCACGCGCGTAGATCGCGTCGGCCTTGTTGGTGCCCTTGACGGTGTCGTTGAGGGCCGATCCGACCAGGCGGATGCCGCCGTTGAAGCCGGTCACCGTGTCGTTGCCCTCCGCGGCGATCGCCACCGTGGCGCCCGCGCGGAAGTCGACCACGACCGGCGCGGCCGCGTTGGCGTACGACACCCCGTCGAGCACCACGAGGGTGCCGTCGGTCGCCGGCCGCGGGTCGTAGCCGAGGTCGATCGTGTCGTTGCCCTCGCCGCCCCAGACGGTGTCGCCCTTCTTCACCACGCGACCGAACTGGTCGATCCTGAGGGAGTCCGACTCGCCCCAGATCCGGTCGTTGCCGGGACCGCCGGCGACCCCGTCGGCGCCGTCGCCGGCGCAGATCAGGTCGTTGCCGCCGAGTCCACGGATCGTGTCGTTGCCGCCGCGGGCGACGATGACGTCGCGGCCCTCGGTGCCGGTGATGGTGTTGGGCTTGTTGTTGCCAACGATCGTCGCCTTCACGCCACCGCACGTCGGCGGCGCCGCCTGCGCGGACGGCACCAGGGCGAGCGGGACGGCGAGGCCGACGGCCGCGGCGAGCGCGGGGACGAGTGACCGGACGAGGCGCATGCTGACTCCCAAGGACTAGTCGTTCCGGGTCTCCTACCGCATCCTGCGCCTCTCAAACCCCGGGAGCCACCCGACCGGCTAGGAGCCGACGCCTTCGGGGCCCTTCTCCAGCAGCGCGGTGAACTGCTCCTCGTCGAGGACCGGCACGCCCAGCTGCTCGGCCTTGTCGGCCTTCGACCCGGCGTTCTCGCCGACGACGACGTAGTCGGTGTTCTTGGAGACCGATCCCGCCGCCTTGCCGCCGCGGCTGATGATCGCCTCCTTCACCGAGTCGCGGGTGTAGCCCTGCAGCGACCCGGTGGCCACGATGGTGAGGCCCTCCAGGGTGCGGGCGATCGACGCGTCGCGCTCGTCGGCCATCGACACCCCGTCGGCCTCCCAGCGGTCGACGATCGCGCGGTGCCAGTCGACGTCGAACCACGCGATGACGGCCTCGGCGATCGTGGGGCCGACCCCCTCGGCCGCGGCGAGCTCCTCCTCGCTCGCGGCCCGGATCGCGGCCATCGACTCGAACTCCTGCGCGAGGGCCCGCGCCGCGGTCGGACCGACGTGACGGATGGACAGCGCGACCAGCACGCGCCACAGCGGCACCTGCTTGGCCCGGTCGAGGTTGGCCGCCAGGCGCTCGCCGTTGGCCGAGAGCTGCGGTCCGTCCTCCCCCTTCTTCGGCGCCCGGGTGAACAGCGGCGCCTGCACCAGCTGCTCGCGGGTGAGGGAGAACAGGTCGCCCTCGTCGGTGACCACGCCGGCGTCGATGAGGGCCGACGCCGCCTCGTAGCCCAGCCCCTCGATGTCGAACGCACCGCGGCCCGCCACGTGGAAGACGCGCTCCCTGACCTGGGCCGGGCAGTGCTGGTGGTTGGGGCAGCGGAGGTCCTTGTCGCCCTCCTTCTGCTCGGCCAGCCGCGTGCCGCAGGACGGGCACTCCTCCGGCATCACCCACTTCTCGAGGCCCTCGGGACGCAGGCCCAGCACGGGCCCGACGATCTCGGGGATCACGTCGCCGGCCTTGCGCAGCACCACGGTGTCGCCCGGCCGGACGTCCTTGCGCTCCACCTCGTAGCGGTTGTGGAGGGTGGCGTTCTCGACCGTGGAGCCGGCCACCTTGGTCGGCTCCATCACGCCGTAGGGGGTGACCCGGCCGGTGCGGCCGACGTTGACCCGGATCTCGAGCAGCTTGGCGTTGACCTCCTCAGGCGGGTACTTGAACGCGATGGCCCACCGGGGTGCCCGCGACGTCGAGCCCATCCGGCGCTGGAGCGAGACCTCGTCGACCTTCACCACGACGCCGTCGATCTCGTAGGGGACGATCGAGTGCCGGTGCTCGCCGGCGTTCTCGATGTAGGCCTCCACGTCCTTGAGCGTCGGCACCACCCGGACCTGGTCGGAGGTCGGCAGCCCCCACGCGGCGAGCGCTTCGTAGGCGTGGGACTGGGCGACCGGCTCGAAGCCGCGTCGCTCGCCGATGCCGTGACAGACCATGCCGAGCGCACGACTGGCGGTCACGCGCGGGTCCTTCTGGCGCAGCGATCCGGCCGCGGCGTTGCGCGGGTTGGCGAAGGCCGGTCGACCCGCCTCGGTCATCGAGAGGTTGAGCCGCTCGAACGCCTCGACGGGGAGGAACACCTCGCCCCGGACCTCGAGCAGGGACGGCACCGGGAACTCGTCGGTGCCGGTGAGGCGGTGGGGCACCGAGTCGATGGTCTTGACGTTGGGGGTCACGTCCTCACCGGTCCGGCCGTCGCCCCTGGTCAGCGCGCGGACCAGGCGACCGTCCTCGTAGAGCAGGTTGATCGCGAGGCCGTCGACCTTGAGCTCGCACAGCAGGTCGGGAGCGGACAGCCCTTCGCGCTGGAGGCGGGCGTGCCACCCCTCGAGCTCGTCGTAGGAGAAGGCGTTGTCGAGGCTCTCCATCCGCTGGAGGTGGTCGACGGCGGTGAACTCGGTCGACACCGCGCCGCCGACCTTCTGGGTCGGCGAGTCGGGGGTCCGCAGCTCGGGATAGCTCTCCTCGAGCGCCTCGAGCTCCCGCAGCCGGACGTCGAAGTCGGCGTCGGAGAGGGTCGGGTCGTCGAGGACGTAGTAGCGCCAGCGCGCGTCCTCGACCTGCTCGCTGAGCTCCTGGTGGCGCTCGCGCGCCTCGGGCGTGGCGCTGGCGACCTGGGGCTCGTCGGCGGGACTCATGGAGGACAGTCTGCCGCCCACCTCCGACACCCGGCGTACGCCCTCGCCGCGCGGCTGCGGCGAGGACCGGTCTGGACCGGATGAAACTGATTTGTTCCATCGGAATAACCGTGGCTACGCTCCGGTTGCTCGAAACGAAACCGTTTCGTTTCATCGCTTGACCGACCTACGGACCCCCGGAGAGGACGCATGACCCCGACCGAGACCGGCGCCCGCCCCCGTGTGGAGGGCGAGCGCGAGCTGGAGATCTTCGAGGCGACCCTCGCGGTGCTCGACGAGGTGGGCTACGACCTGCTCACCATGGATGCCGTCGCCACGCGTGCGAAGGCGTCGAAGGCGACCCTCTACCGCCGGTGGAAGGGCAAGCCCGAGCTGGTCGTGGCCGCGATCATGGCCCACAAGGGCGAGGCCGTCGTGCCCGACACCGGCACGCTGCGCGGCGACCTCCTGGAGGCCTACTGCGGGGCGAGCGGCGGCCTGGACGACCCCCTCGCCCAGTCGGTGCTCTCCGCCGTCGTCACCGCGATGGGCCGCGACCCTGAGTTCGCCGAGGTCTACCGACGCGACTTCATCGGCCCCAAGGTCGCCGTCTCGCGCGCGATCTACGACCGTGCGCGCGAGCGCGGCGAGGTCCACCCCGACGTCGACCTGGCCATCCTCGCGCCCTCGCTCGCCGGGATCGTCCTGCACCGGGCGTTCCTGCTCGGCGACACCGTCACGCCGGAGCTGGTCGGGCGGATCCTCGACGAGGTGATCCTCCCGGCCGCCCGCTGCGGCCCCCGCAGTCCGAAATCACCGTCCGACCCCACTGTCTGACCCTTCCGCTCCACTGGACCCGACCCACCCACTCTGAGGATTCCCATGACCGACCAAGCCCTGGTTGCCGACGAGGTGACCCCCGAGCAGCACAAGCGCCTGCGCTGGGCGCTCGTGCTCATCTCGCTCGCGCAGCTGATGGTGGTGCTCGACAGCACCATCGCCAACATCGCGCTGCCGTTCATCGGCAACGACCTGTCCATCGACCAGGCCAACCTGCAGTGGATCGTCACGGGCTACGCCCTGACGTTCGGCGGCTTCCTGCTCCTCGGCGGCCGGCTGGCCGACCTGATGGGCCGCCGCCGCATCTTCATCGCCGGCGTGCTGCTCTTCGCCGTGGCCTCGCTGGTGGGCGGCTTCGCCGCGAACGAGGCGATGCTGCTCGGTGCCCGTGCCTTCCAGGGTCTCGGCGCCGCGCTGGCCTCCCCCGCCGCACTGGCCCTGATCGCCACCACGTTCCCCGCCGGCCGCGAGCGCAACCGCGCCTTCGCCGTCTACGCCGCGATGGCCGGCGTCGGTGCCGCCGTCGGCCTGATCCTGGGCGGCTGGCTCACCGGCCTCGACTCGCCGCTGGGCATCGCGGGCTGGCGCTACACCTTCCTCATCGTGGTCCCGATCGGCCTGGCCGCGGCGTTCTTCGCCCCGCGCTTCTTCGACGAGTCCGAGCGCCACGAGGGCGAGCTCGACGTCCCCGGCGCCATCACCGGCACCGCCGGTCTCCTCGCCATCGTGTTCGGCCTGAGCCGGGCCGGTCAGGAGGAGTACGGCTGGGACGCCACCAGCACGATCCTCAGCCTCGCCCTCGGTGTGGCCCTGCTGGCGCTGTTCATCGTCATCGAGACCCGCGTCCAGCACCCGCTGCTGCCGTTCCGGATCTTCGCCAGCCGCAACCGCGCGGCTGCCTTCGCCGTGATGATGATCGTGCCGGCGGCGATGTTCGCGATGTTCTTCTTCCTGTCGCTGTTCATCCAGCTGGTCGTGGGCTACTCCCCGCTCCACACCGGCGTCGCGTTCCTGCCGTTCTCGATCGCGATGATCATCTCGGCCACCGCGGCGTCCAAGCTGGTGAGCTCGGTCGACCCGCGCTTCCTGTCCGGCATCGGCACGATCCTGTCGGCCGCGGCGCTGTTCGGCTTCAGCCGCCTCGACGTCCCCGACAGCGCCACCGGCATCCTCGACGCGGTGGCCGGCGGTGGCCACCTCGGTGACGGTGTGAACTACTGGACCCAGGTCCTGCCGTTCATCGTGCTGATGGCCTTCGGCATGGGGCTCAACTTCGTGCCGCTGACCCTCGTCGCGGTGCACCGCCTCCGCACTCAGGACTCCGGCATCGGCTCGGGCGTGCTCAACACGATGCAGCAGGTCGGCGGTGCGCTGGGCCTCGCGACGCTGAGCACGGTCGCGCTGTACTTCTCGCAGTCGCGGGCCGAGGAGGTAGCCCCGCAGCTGGGCGCGGCCGCGCAGGGCCAGCTCACGCCCGACCAGATCGGTCCGATCGCCGGGATCGTGGGCTTCGCCGACGGCGCGACGCACGCGTTCCTGGTCGGCTCGATCATGATGCTGGCCGCCTCAGTCGTCGTGTGGATCTTCCTCAACGTCCACCACGACGAGCTCGCCACCGACGACGCGCCCGAGGGCGTGGGCGTGCACTGATCGAGCACTGGTTCGTGCGGAGGGAGGATCTCCGGGGACGGAGGTCCTCCCTCCGCACGCCTCCCCCATCCCACCCGATCCACACCCATCCGAGTCCGCCCCGGTTCCGAAGGAGACGCGTGACCGACCCGCACCTGACCTCCTACGACGCTCCGGGCCGACCGCGCGCGGTCGCGCTGGTGCTCCACGGCGGCAAGCCGCGTTCGCGGCAGGCGGTCGACGGGAGGAGCGCCTCGTGGCGGCGCGCGCTCTGGTTGCAGCGCAGCATCGCGAGGCGTGCGCACGAGGCCGGCGTCGGGGTGTGGCTGGTGCGCTACCGGCGGCGCGGGTGGAACTCCGGCGAGCGAGTCGCGGACGCCCGCTGGGCGCTCGACCGGATCCGCACGGTGCACGGCGACGTGCCCGTGGTGCTCGTCGGCCACTCGATGGGCGCCCGCGTCGCGGTCCACGTCGCCGACGACCCGTCGGTGCGCGGCGTCGTCGGTCTCGCGCCGTGGTGGTCGGCCCAGGACCCCGTCGACACCCTGGCCGGACGGGTGATGCACGCCGCCCACGGCCGCCGCGACCGCATCACGTCCTTCCGCGAGACCACCCGCTTCGTCGAGCGGGCCGGCGCCGTCGCCGAGTCCGCCGACCTGCGCGACATGGGGCCGGTCGGCCACTACATGCTCACCGCGTCCGCGCGCTGGCACGACGTCGCGATCGAGTCGGTGCTCGACGTGCTCGATCGGACCCGCTTCCCAGGAGCCTGACCGCGTCGTACGCTCCCCGCACGTCGCACGCCCACGGGGGTTGTCCAGTGTCACGAGTCCGCGTCCTCCTCGCCCTGCTCGTCGCCGTCGTGCTGACGGCCGGCCTCGCGTCCGCTGCCGAGGCGGCGCCGCGCAAGTGGCCCAAGGGCCGCATCACCTACGTCGACAAGTCGAAGGACCCCGATGCGGTCAAGCTGGCCGTGCAGGTGTGGAACTCCAGCGGCCTCAGGATCAAGTTCGTCAAGGTGCGAAACGTCCGCAAGGCTCGGCTGGTCATCCAGAACACCCGGCGGGTCCCCTCGGGCTGCGGCTCGGGGTTCGGCACGCTCGGCTACCCGGGCCCGGGCCGCAAGGCCTACGTGAGCATCCTCCACGGCGGCGACGCCGACGGGCAGGGGTGCGCCTGGCCGGGCCAGACCCTGGTCGTGGCCCACGAGCTCGGCCACGTGCTGGGGCTGAACCACAACATGTCGGGGTGCTCGCTGATGAACACCTCGCACACCAACGGGGTCGCGCCGACGCTCTGCCTGGGCGACGACGTCGACGCCTCCAAGCCCGGCCGGTGGTACTGCCGGGTCCTGGAGAAGGTGGACCTGAGGAAGGTCAAGCGCATGTACGGCGGCAAGCCGAGGCTCCGCGAGCCCGAGTGGTGCGACGCGATCGAGCGGATCCCCGCCAGCGGTCCGGTGACCGTGGCGCAGGACCCCGACACCGGCTGGTTCACCACCACCGTCACGCGGGCAGCGGAGCCGGCGGTGCCGGGCTGGATCGGCACGTGGGGCTACGGCGAGCCGGGCTACGAGATCCACGCGACGCCCGCCGCGTGCACGGCGGTGCCTGGCGACGACAGCACCCAGGTCGGCATCGGGCTGTGGGGCGACGTCCCTGTCGGAGGCACCCTGACGGAGGACCTGCAGCCGGTGCCGGCCGGGCCGGTCTGCCTGTCGGTGTGGCAGTTCGACCGCGGCTACAACTTCGCGCTCGCGCCGAGCACCGTCATGGTCACCGGGACCGGGGCGCGCGACGCGAGCCTGCGTGCGCCGGACCTGCCGCCCCGCGCACGCCCGGCGGTCGCGGTCGTCACGCCCTTCGACTGATCAGAGGTTCCGCGCGACCGTCGCCGACAGCCGGACCGCCCGTGCCGCCCACGCCGGACTGGCACCCGCCAGACCGCAGGTCGGGGTGACCACCACCTGCTCCCCCACCGCCTCGGGGTCGAGGCCGAGCATGTCGAGCCAGCGCTGCACCCGCTCGGTGACGCGCGCATCGGACGGCTCCGTGGCCGGGTCAGTGGAGGGTACGACGCCGAGCGCGGCCGTGCGCCCACCTTCCAGCGCCTCGGCGAAGGTGTCGAGGTCCTCGGGACCGAGCATGGACAGGTCGGCAGACAGCCCGGCCGCCCCGGCCCCGGCCACCAGCGCCCACGGGGTCTGCGGTGCGCAGGAGTGCACCCACGGCTCGGCCCCCGCGTCGGCGATCGCGCCGACCACCCACTCCAGGTGGGCCGACGCCTCCGGCAGGTCGACGCTGCGGTGGCGGCCGTAGCCGCTCGCCGTGGGCACCTGTCCCGCCACGACCGCGGCGAGCGCGGGCTCGTCGACCTGCACGACCAGCCGGTCGACGCCGCCGAGGCGGCGCCGGAGGTCGGCCACGTGCGTGCCGAGGCCCTCGGCGAGCGACTGCGCGAGCTCGCGCCGGGCACCGTGGTCGCTGAGCACCTTGTCGCCGCGAGGCTTCTCGACGGTGGCCGCCAGGGTCCACGGGCCGGTGACCTGGGTCTTGAAGGAGCCCTTGTAGCCCTGCGCCAGCTCCTCGACGGTGTCGAGGTCCTGGGCGAGCAGCGACCGGGCGCGCCGGTGGTCGACCCCGCTCGCGTCGGTCAGCCGCCAGCCGGCGGGCTGGAGGTCGGCGGCGAGGCCCTCGACGACGGCCAGGCCGCGGGCCGTCATCCCCGCGGTCACCCCGCGACCCGGCAGCTCCGGCACGTGCGGCAGGTCGGGCAGCTCACCGAGCACCAGCCGCACGGCCTCGGCGTGGTCGGTCCCGGGCAGCGAGCCGACGCCGGTCGCTGTGCTCATGCGTCGCCGGCCTCGGCGAGGAGGCGCGCGGCGGCGCCGTCGACGGAGCGGGTGGAGGCGCTGACCAGGGCCACGCCGACGCCGTGGGAGCGGTCGATCCCGACGAAGGACCGGAAGCCGCCGGTCCCGCCGTTGTGCCAGGTGACCTCGCGGCGCAGCAGGTCGCCGGTGAGCCAGCCGGCGCCGATGCGCTGCTTCCCGGCGAACGGAACGCGCGGCTCGAGCGCGTCGGCCCCCGGGACGGTGCCGTCGAGCAGCGCGCGCAGCAGGACCGCGAGGTCGGCCGCGGACGACCGGACGCCGCCCGCCGGCGCGACCGCCTCGTTGGCCCACGGCTCCACCACACGGCCGACGCGGTTGCGCGGGGCGACGGCCCCCGGGCGTACCCCGGCCGTGGACGTCGGGACGTAGGTGTCCACGAGCCCCAGCGGGGCCGCGAGCCGCTGCGCGACCAGGTCGGCGTACGTCGTCCCGGCGGCGGCGGCGACCGCGTGCCCGAGCAGCTGGAAGCCCAGGTTGGAGTAGCTCGGCCGGCCGGCGCGGCGGATGCGCACGTGCTCGACCTGGGCCAGCAACGTCGGCAGGTCCTCGCGGTAGGGGTTGCGGCCCTCGCGCCAGAGCTCCCACGTGCGCCGCACCGCGTCACCGCCGGCGAGCCGCGGCAGGCCCGAGGTGTGGGTGGCGAGGTCCGCCAGCTTGATCGACCCGACCGGTCCGCCGACCGCGAGGTGGTCGGCCAGCACCGCCGTCGCGGCCACCTCGCCACGCGCGACCGCGTCGCGCCACAGCAGACCGGTGAGGCCCTTGGAGACCGAGCCCAGCTCGACGTCGGCATGCACGTCGGCGCCGACCGCGTCCACCTCGGTGCCGTCGGGGGTCACCAGCGCGACGACGTACGTCGTGTGCCGGGGGCCGAGCAGTGCCCCCGCCCGGTGGGTCAGCGTGCTCATGCCGGGACGGTGGCCGGCCGGGTCGAGGCGATGGTGGCCGACCCGACGACGCGCGTGCCGTCGTAGATCACGGCCGCCTGCCCGGGGGCGATGCCCTGGGCGGGCTCGTGCAGCTCGATCTCGACGCGGTCCCCCTCGACCACCACGGTGGCGCGGTGCTCGGCGCCGTGCGCCCGCAGCTGGACGGTGCCGTCGACGCGCTCGGGCACGGTGCCGCACCAGCGGGGCCGGATGCCGGAGACGTGGCCGACCGCGAGCCGCTCGCGCGGACCCACGGTGACGGTGCCGCTGACCGGCTCGATGTCGAGCACGAAGCGCGGCTTGCCGTCGGCGGCCGGCACGCCGAGCCGAAGCCCACGCCGCTGGCCGATGGTGAAGCCGTAGGTGCCCTCGTGCCTGCCGACCGTCTCCCCCGTCGTCGCGTCGACGATGTCGCCGCCGTGGTTGGGCGCGCGGTCCCCGAGCTTCTCGCGCAGCCAGCCGGCGTTGTCACCGTCGGCCACGAAGCAGATGTCGTGCGAGTCGGGCTTGTCCGCGACGAGCAGGCCGCGTGCCTGCGCCTCGCGGCGGACGGCCGGCTTGTCGGTGTCGCCGAGCGGGAAGAGCGAGTGCCGCAGCTGCTCCTGGTCCAGCACACCGAGGACGTAGGACTGGTCCTTGCCGTGGTCGGCGGCGCGGTGCATCTCGATCAGGCCGTCGGCGCCGGTCCGGAGCCGGGCGTAGTGCCCCGTGGCGACCGCGTCGAAGCCGAGCGCGAGCGCCCGGTCCAGGACAGCGGCGAACTTGATCTTCTCGTTGCAGCGCAGGCAGGGGTTCGGCGTGCGGCCGGCGGCGTACTCGTCCATGAAGTCCTCCACGACGTCCTCGTGGAAGCGGTCGGACAGGTCCCAGACGTAGAACGGGATGCCGATCACGTCGGCCGCGCGACGCGCGTCGTTGCTGTCCTCGATCGTGCAGCAACCGCGCGCGCCGGAGCGGTACGACGCCGGGTTGCGGCTCAGCGCCAGGTGGACGCCCGTCACCTCGTGGCCGGCCTCGACGGCCCGGGCGGCGGCGACGGCGGAGTCCACACCGCCGGACATGGCGGCGACGACCCTCATCACAGCCCCTTGGCGGCCCGGGCGCGCTCGACGACGGGTCCGATCGCCCCGACGAGGGCGTCGACGTCGGCCGGGGTGGTCGTGTGGCCGAGCGAGAAGCGCAGCGAGTGGCGGGCCTGGTCGTCGTCGCACCCCATCGCCAGCAGGACGTGCGAGGGCTGCGGCACGCCGGCGGAGCAGGCGGAGCCGGTGGAGCACTCGATGCCACGAGCGTCGAGCAGCATCAGCAGCGAGTCGCCCTCGCAGCCGGGGAAGCCGAGGTGGGCGTTGCCGGGGAGCCGGAGCGGGCCGCACGGCGTGCCGTGCAGGTGGGCGTCGGGCACGACCTCGACGACCCGGCGGACCAGGTCGTCGCGGAGCGCCGCCACCCGGACGGCGTGCTCGTGCTGGCCCTTGACCGAGGCCTCGACGGCCGCGGCGAGGCCGGCGATCGCCGGCACGTCGAGGGTGCCGCTGCGGATGTCGCGCTCCTGCCCGCCGCCGTGCACCAGCGCGCTGACGGCCAGGTCGCGGCGTACGACGAGGGCACCCACGCCGTACGGGCCGCCGACCTTGTGACCAGTGAAGGTGAGCGCGTCGACGCCGGCGCCGCCGAAGTCGACCGGCACCTGTCCGACCGCCTGCACCGCGTCGGTGTGCACGGGGATGCCGTGCTCGGCGGCGATGGCGACCACCTCGTCGATCGGCTGCAGCGAGCCGACCTCGTTGTTGGCCCACATCACCGAGACCAGCGCGACCGAGCCCGGGTCCCTGGCCACTGAGTCCCTGAGCGACTCGACGTCCAGGACGCCCTGCGTGGACACCGGCAGCAGCTCGACCTCGGCGCCGTCGCTCTCCGCCAGCCAGTGCAGCGGGTCGAGGACGGCGTGGTGCTCGATCGCCGTCGCGAGGATGCGGGTGCGGCGGGGGTCCTCGGCGCGACGGGACCAGAAGATCCCCTTCAGCGCGAGGTTGTCCGACTCGGTGCCGCCGGAGGTGAAGACCACGTCACCGGGTCGGGCCCCGATGACGCCGGCGATGGTCTCGCGCGACTCCTCCACGACCCGGCGGGCGCCGCGCCCGGAGGCGTGCAGCGAGCTCGCGTTGCCGACGCCGGTGAGCTGGCGGGTCATCGCCTCGACCGCGACCGGCAGCATCGGCGTGGTCGCGGCGTGGTCCAGGTAGACGATGCGCTCGCTCATGACCTGCCAAGCCTACGGGGCCACCTGCGCAAACCCCCTCCCGGCGCCACCCCTTCGACGTACGCTCCGCCGCATGCGCGCATCCCGGGCCTGGCTCGCCTGCCTCCTCCTGCTCCCGCTGGCGGCGTGCCAGGCCGACGGGAGCGGTCAGGACGGGTCTCCGGACCTTCCCGAGCGGTCCGCGCCCGCCGGCATGGACCAGACGCTGCGCGACGCGGCCCTGGCGCTCGTCGACGAGCGCGAGCAGGCGCTGGTCGACGGCGACCGCGACGCGTTCCTGACCACCGTCGACCCGCAGGCGGAGGACTTCGCCGAGACCCAGGCCCGCTGGTGGGACAACGTCGCGCAGCTGCCTGCCACCGACTTCTCGCTCGAGCTCGGTGACGAGTCGGTGATGACGCGGGTCCACGGCGAGGGCGACCTCCAGCTGCCGGTCAACTTCACGATGCGGCTCGACGGCTACGACGCGAGGCCGGTGACGCAGCCGCTGATCTACACGTTCGTCGGCGACGACGACGGCGTCCGGCTCGCCGACGACCGCAACATCCAGAGCGACGCCCTGACCGGCTGGGTCCCGGCTCCGTGGGACGTCACCGCCGTCACGGTGGAGGAGTCCGAGGGCGTCCTGGCCGTCTTCGACGACGAGACCCGCGACGACGCCGACGACCTCCAGGCCGACATCGTGGCCGCGCGTGACGACATCGAGCCGCTGCTTCCGGCCTGGTCAGGACGCGTCGTCGCCTACGACATCTCCGATCTCGACGCCATCGACCGGATGAGCGTGGTGGAGGTCGACGACACGGCGGGCATCGCCTTCCCGGTCCTGCGCCGGCCGGGTGTCGACCAGGTCGCCGCCTACCGCTTCGCGGTCAACCCGGCGCACACCGGGTCCGGCTTCGAGCGCGACCTCCTCTTCCGCCACGAGCTCGCCCACGTCGCGCTGGGCGACCGGGACGACTGGAGCCCTGCATGGCTGGTCGAGGGCACGGCGGAGTACGTCGCCCGCGCCGCCACCTACGACGTCGCGCAGCGCAAGGTCGAGGCCATGGGTCGCCTCGAGGGCCGGCCCGGCCTGCAGCTCCGGATGGGACAGGACTTCTACACACGCGGTGAGACGTGGTTGAACTACGAGCTCGCAGCGCTGGTCTGCGACTACCTCGCCAGCACCCGTGGTCCAGAGGCGGTCTGGAGCCTGATGGACGCCTTTGACGGTCGCCAGTTCGCCTCCCTCGCCGAGGCGGAGGCCTTCGTGCGCCGGCAGCTCGGGCTGACGCCTGCCCAGCTCCGGACGGCCGCGCTCGCCTGGGCGCGTACGGCCTGAGTCAGGTCATCACGTCGAGCCACGCGTGGCCCGGGTACAGGCGGCCCACGGCCTCGCGCAGCCACGCCTGCGCCTCCGCGTCCAGCAACGGCCAGGTCACCGCGAGGTCGCGCGCGTCCTTGGGCCGGCTCGGGATCGCCTTGTAGAGCAGCGTGACCTCGGGCCGTTGGTAGCGCACGCCGGTGTCGGCGACCCACGTCACCTCGTCCAGCGGCGCGACGTGGTCGGGGTCCCGCTTGTTGGTCCACAGCCCGTCACGGTCCGGGGTCGGCACCATGTCGACGACCCACGGGTCGGCGGCGCTGCGCCGGATCCACACCTGGCTGCCGACGTCCAGGACCTCGGGGTGGGTGTCGTTGAAGGGCCGCAGGGTGCCGCCGTGGTTGCTCCAGAGGTTCCACGCGTCGCCGACGTGCGCGCGGAAGGCGCCGAGGTCGCAGCCAAGGATCGACACGTCGACGTCCTCGTGCTCCCGCGGCCGCCCGGTGAAGGCCTCGATCGACCAGCCCCCGACGATCCACCACGGCCGGTCGAAGCCGGCCATCAGCTCGACGACGCCGTCGGGGTCGAGCGGGTCCCACCTGCCGTACCAGCGGAAGAAATCCTCGTCCTCCGCCACCTCCTCCGGGAACCGGTGCAGAGGCTCGCGCTCCTCGGTCATGCGGTGACGGTAGCGCCGCGGGTCCGGCCGCCACACGTGTCCGAGTCGTCGCCCCGGAAACCGCCGCGCGAGGGCGACGTCGCGGACACGTGTCCAGCGACTCGAAGGGCTAGAGGAGCACGAGGTCGTCGCGGTGGATGACCTCACGCTCGTACGCCGCCCCCAGCGCGGCCTTGAGCTCCCTGGTCGACCGGCCGAGCAGCCCCGGGAGCTCGTCGGAGTCGAAGTTCACGAGCCCTCTGGCCACCGCTGCGCCGGACGGGTCGAGCACGTCGACGGCGTCGCCGGCGACGAAGGTCCCGCCGACCGACGTGATCCCCGCCGCCAGCAGCGAGGCGCGACGCTCGACCACGGCGCGTACGGCACCTGCGTCCAGCGTCAGCGTGCCCTGCCCCGAGGTGGCGTGCGCCAGCCACAGCAGGCGGGTCGGGCGGCGCTTGCCGGTCGCCTCGAACAGCGTGCCGACCTCGGCCCCGGACAGCGCGGCGGCTGCCTGGTCGGCCGAGGTGAGCACGACGTCGATGCCCGCGCCGGTCGCGATCCGGGCGGCGTCGACCTTGGTGGTCATGCCGCCGGTGCCGACGCCCGAGGCCCCGGCGGAGCCGATGGTCACCGCCGCGAGGTCCTCCTCGGAGTGCACCACCGGGATCAGCTGTGAGCCCTCGCGGCTCGGCGGGCCGTCGTAGAGCCCGTCGACGTCGGAGAGCATCACCAGCAGGTCGGCGTGCACGAGGTGCGCGACCAGGGCGGCGAGGCGGTCGTTGTCGCCGAACCGGATCTCCGACGTCGCCACGGTGTCGTTCTCGTTGACGATCGGGACGACGCCGAGCTCGAGCAGCTTGGCGAAGGTCTGATGGGCGTTGCGGTAGTGCGCACGCCGGGTCACGTCGTCGACGGTGAGCAGCACCTGGCCGGTGACGATGCCGTGCCGGGCGAACTCCTCCTGGTAGCGGTGGGCCAGCAGGCCCTGCCCGACCGAGGCGGCGGCCTGCTGCGCGGGGAGCGCCCGGGGCCGCTTCTTCAGGCCGAGCGGCGCCAGGCCGGCGGCGATGGCTCCGGACGACACGAGGACCACCTCGGCCCCGGCACCGCGCGAGGCGGCGAGCACCTCGACCAGCTGGCGCACGCGCGCGGGGTCGATGCCGCCGGCCGCCGTCGTCAGCGACGACGAGCCGACCTTCACGACGATGCGCCGAGCAGCACGCACCAGCCCCGCGCGGTCGCTCACTCCTCGCCGTCCCAGTCGGGGTCGTCCTTCGTGCCGATCTCGTAGGCCATCGGGCCGACGCCCGAGCTGCCGGTGCTGCGCGAGCGGGCCTTCTTGCCCTTGCCCTGGTCGAGGCGGCGGGCCACGTCGGCGCGGGCCTCCTCCTCGGCCTTGCTCTCCATGCCCTCGTCGATGCTCCGGCGGCGGGCGACGGCCGGCCGCTCCTCGCGCAGCCGCTCGTCCTCGCCGCGGCGACCGAGCATCTCGGCACCCGCCTCGATGCTGGGCTTGAAGTCGAAGACGACCGAGTTGGCGTCACTGCCGATCAGGACCGCGTCGCCCTCCTGGGCCCCCATCTGCGCGAGCTTCACCTCGACACCGAGACGGTTGAGGCGGTCGGCGAGGAAGCCCACGGCCTCCTCGTTGCTGAAGTCGGTCTGACGCACCCAGCGCTCCGGCTTGGTGCCACGCACCCGCCACCCCTCGTCGGTCGCCACCACGTCGAAGTCGTCGCCGCCGTCGACCGCCTTCGGGCGCAGCACGATCCGCTCGGCCACGACCTCGGGGGCCGCCTCACGGGCCGCCACGACGATCTCGGCCATGGCGAAGGTCAGCTCGCGCAGCCCGGCGCCGGACGCGGCGCTCACCTCGAAGACGCGCAGGCCGCGTCCGCGCAGCTCCTCGACGACCATGTCGGCGATGTCCTGGCCGTCCGGGACGTCGATCTTGTTGAGGGCCACCAGCCGGGGCCGGTCCTCGAGGCCGCCGTAGCGGGCGAGCTCACCCTCGATGACGTCGAGGTCGTCGAGCGGGTTGCGGCCCGGCTCGATGGAGGCGGTGTCGATCACGTGGACCAGCGCCGCGCACCGCTCGATGTGGCGCAGGAAGTCGTGGCCGAGCCCACGTCCCTCGGCCGCGCCCTCGATCAGGCCGGGGACGTCGGCGACCACGAAGGTCGTCTCGCCCGCGGTGACGACGCCGAGGTTCGGGATGAGGGTGGTGAAGGGGTAGTCGGCGATCTTGGGCCGCGCCCGCGAGATCGCGGCGATGAGCGAGGACTTGCCGGCGCTGGGGAAGCCGACGAGGCCGATGTCGGCGACGACCTTCAGCTCGAGGCGTACGACGAGCTCGTCTCCGGGCTCTCCGAGCAGCGCGAAGCCGGGGGCCTTGCGCTTGGAGGAGGCGAGGGCGGCGTTCCCGAGCCCGCCGCGTCCTCCGGCCGCCACGACGAGGGTGGTCCCGTGGCCGACGAGGTCGGCCAGGACGTTGCCGTCGGCGTCCTTGACCAGGGTGCCGTCGGGGACCGGCAGCGTCAGGTCCTTGCCGTTGCCGCCGTTCTTGTGGTCACCGGCACCTTGGCCGCCGTTGTCGGCCTTGCGCTTGGGGCTGTGGTGGTAGTCGACGAGGGTCGTGACGCTCGTGTCGACCTGCAGGATGATCGACCCGCCCTGGCCGCCGTTGCCGCCGTCGGGGCCGCCGAGCGGCTTGAACTTCTCGCGCTTGACCGAGGCCACGCCGTTGCCGCCCCGTCCGGCCGCGAGGTGCAGCGTGACCTGGTCGACGAAGGTGGGGATGGCCATGGGGGATCTCAGTTTCTCTCGGTGGTTGAGGTGCGAGCGGAGCGAGCCTCGAAACCACGAAGGGCGCCCCCGAGACGGGGACGCCCTTCGCAGAAGTGGATCAGTGTCGCGGTGACGTCACTCGCCGGGAACGACGTTGATGACGCGACGACCGCGGCGGGTGCCGAACTCGACGGCGCCGGCCTGCAGGGCGAACAGGGTGTCGTCGCCGCCGCGCCCCACACCGGTGCCCGGGTGGAAGTGCGTGCCGCGCTGGCGGACGATGATCTCGCCGGCGCCGACGACCTGGCCGCCGAAGCGCTTCACGCCGAGGCGCTGCGCGTTGGAGTCACGACCGTTCTTGGTGCTCGCAGCACCCTTCTTGTGAGCCATTGTTCAATCCTTTGGAAAGAAGATCCGGTGAGTGGCGACCTCGGGACGGCCCGAGGACGGTGCTCAGAGGGAGATGTCGGTGACCTTGACCTGGGTGTACTTCTGGCGGTGACCCTGGCGCTTCTTGTAGCCGGTCTTGTTCTTGTACTTCTGGATGACGATCTTCGGGCCCTTGGTGGCACCGGTGACCTCGACGGTCACGGACGCCTTGTCCAGGCCGGTCGCGGTGACCTTCTCGCCGTCGACGACCATCACGACGGGCAGCGTCAGGGTGTCGCCCGTGGCCGCCTCGGTCTTGTCGATGTTGATGACGTCGCCCACGGCAACCTTCTGCTGCTTGCTGCCAGCGCGCACGACTGCGTACACGGCGACTCACTCTCCTCGTCAGACTGCGAAAACTAGGACTGGTACTCGGGGTCTGCGCACGACACCGCCTGTACTTCGGGCGAGGTACGCCGCGGGGCGGGCGCGCAGGATCGGTGCTCGAACACCGAGGGTCAAGAGTACGGGATCGGGTGCCGACCGGGCAAAACGACGCCTTGCGACAGAGATCACCGTACTCAGCGCTTGCGCGAGCCCTTCTTCTTGATCGGGACGTGCTCGACGCTCGGGGCCTCGGCAGCTGCCTCGGCCTCCTCGGACAGGGGCGTGCCGACGCCGGGCTCGACGTCGACCACACCGGGCTCGACCGCACCGGACTCCGGCAGGGTGCCGGCCACCCCCGGCGCGGCGCCCGGGGCGGGCTCGGCCTCGGGCAGCGACGGCGGGCCCGCGGGGCGGCTCGCGGAGCGGCGACGCGTACGCGTGACCACCCGCGGCTTCTCGGGCTCGGCGGGCGCCTCGACCTCCGGCTCCGCGACCTCCTCGGGCTCGCTCGCGGTCACAGCGTCCGCCGCCACAGCCGCATCAGCCTGGGCCTCGTCGGTCTGGGCATCGTCGACCTGAGCCTCGTCGGCCTTGGCCTCGTGGGCGGGGGTCTCGGCCGGGGCGTCTGCCGCAGGGTCGGCCGGAGCGTCGGCCGGGACCTCCGGGGAGGTCTCCTCGGCCGGCGCCTCGACCATCTCGTCGGAGGGCTTGTCGTGGCGCGCCATCGCGGCCACGTCCTTCGGGGAGGGGGCGTGGTGCTCGGCGGGCTTGTCGCCGCCGTTCTCGCTCCCGTTGCCGTTCGCGGCGCCCTCGCCGGACGAGCCGCGGCGACCGCGACGGCGGCTGCTGCGCCGGCCGTCGCCCTCCTCGGCCTTCGCGCCCGGGTCGACGGGCTGGTCCTTGATGACGACGCCGCGCCCGTGGCAGTGCTCGCAGTTCTCGCTGAACGCCTCGAGCAGGCCGGTGCCGATCCGCTTGCGGGTCATCTGCACCAGGCCGAGCGAGGTCACCTCAGCGACCTGGTGGCGCGTGCGGTCGCGTCCCAGGCACTCGACCAGGCGGCGTACGACGAGGTCGCGGTTGGACTCCAGCACCATGTCGATGAAGTCGACGACGATGATGCCGCCGATGTCGCGCAGCCGGAGCTGGCGCACGATCTCCTCGGCCGCCTCGAGGTTGTTCTTGGTGACCGTCTCCTCCAGGTTGCCCCCGGAGCCGGTGAACTTGCCGGTGTTGACGTCGACGACGGTCATCGCCTCGGTGCGGTCGATGATCAGCGAGCCGCCCGAGGGCAGCCAGACCTTGCGGTCCAGCCCCTTGTGGATCTGCTCGTCGATCCGGTAGGTCGAGAACACGTCACCGGCGCCGTTGCGCTCGTACTTCTCGACGCGCTCGGCGAGGTCGGGTGCCACCGACTCGACGTAGCCGTGGACGGTGTCCCAGGCGTCGTCGCCCTCGATGACCAGCTTGGAGAAGTCCTCGGTGAACAGGTCACGCACGACCTTGAGCGTCAGGTCGGGCTCGCCGTAGAGCAGCTGCGGGCCCGAACCCTTGTTGCCGGACTTCTTCTCGATGTCCTCCCAGCGCGCCTTCAACCGCTCGACGTCGTGGGTGAGCTCCTCCTCGCTCGCGCCCTCGGCCGCAGTGCGCACGATCACGCCGGCGGTATCGGGGACGATCTCCTTCAGCAGCGTCTTGAGGCGGTTGCGCTCGGTGTCGGGGAGCTTGCGGGAGATGCCGGAGGTGGTGCCGTCCGGGACGTAGACCAGGAAGCGGCCGGCCAGGCTGACCTGGCTCGTCAGGCGGGCGCCCTTGTGGCCGATCGGGTCCTTGGTGACCTGCACCAGGACCATCTGTCCGCTGGACAGCACGGACTCGATCTTGCGCGGCGAGCCCTCCTTGTGGCCGAGCGCCTGCCAGTTGACCTCACCGGCGTACAGGACGGCGTTGCGACCCTTGCCGATGTCGATGAACGCCGCCTCCATGGAGGGCAGGACGTTCTGGACGCGGCCGAGGTAGACGTTGCCGATCAGCGAGGTCTGCGACTCGCGGGCGACGTAGTGCTCGACGAGGACGCGGTCCTCCAGCACGCCGATCTGGGTCAGGTCCTTGCGCTGGCGGATCACCATCACGCGGTCGACGGCCTCGCGGCGGGCGAGGAACTCCGCCTCGCTCACGATCGGGGCGCGCCGGCGGCCGGCCTCGCGGCCCTCGCGGCGGCGCTGCTTCTTGGCCTCCAGGCGCGTCGAGCCGGAGACGGCGGTGATCTGGTCCTCGGCCGAGCGGCGGCTGCGGACCCGGGTGACGGTGTTGGGCTCGTCGTCGTCCGACGCACCCTCCTCGCCGGCGCGGCGACGACGACGGCGACGACGCGAGGTGCCCTCGCCGTTGCCCTCGGCCACGTCGCCGGAGTCGGCCTCACCGGAGTCGGCCTCGTCCGAGGAGCCCTCCCCCGTCGGCTCGCTGTCGCCGTCGGCGCCCTCGCCCTGCCCGTCGGAGGACTTGCGGCGACGGCGACCGCCACGACGACGGCGTCGGCGGGCAGGCCCGCCCTCGCCGTCACCCTCGGTGGACTCGTCCTGGCCCTCGCCCGACTCGGCGTCGGTCTCGGTGGCCTCGTCGGTCTCGACGGTGTCAGCCTCGGTGGCCTCGGTGGACTCGGCGTCCTCGTCCTCGGCCTCCTCCTCGGTGACCTCGGCCTCGGCGACCTTCTTCGCGGCCGTCTTCTTGCGCGACTTCGAGCCGGACTTCGAGCCGGACTTCGAGCCCGACTTCTTCGTGGCGGGCGCCTGCGCCTCGGCGCCGTCCGCTCCGGACTCCTCGGCTGCCGCGGACTCGACCGGCTCCTCGGCAGGTGCCGGGGCGGCCTTCTTGCGCGTACGACGGGTGGTGGTGACCACGGGGGCCTGGAACAGCACGGCGTGCCCGGTGGCGGCGTCGGTGGTCGCGTCGTTGGTGGCGTCCGTGGCGGCGTCCGTGGTGGCGTCCGCCGCGTCGTCGGCGGGGGCGGGCTCGGCGGCGGGCGCGGCCTTCTTGGCGGTCCGCCTGGCGGGAGCCTTGGTGGCCTTCTTCGCGGCCGCCTTCTTCGCGGGTGCCTCGGCAGGCGCCTCAGCAGGCACCTCAGCGCCCTCGGTGACCTCGGGCGTCGCGGCCGGCTCCGTGGCCGCGGTCTTCCGGGTCGTCGTCTTCCTGGCGGCCGCCTTCTTCGCGGGCGCCTTGCGCGCTGCGGCCTTCTTCGCGGCCGGGGCCGCGGCCGTCCCCTCGGCCGGCGCGTCGGAGGCGTCCGGGCCCTCGGCGGCGGGCGTGGCGGCCACCTTCTTGGCCGGGGCCTTGCGCGTGCGCCGGGTGACGACCGGCGCTGCCGGCGTCTCGGGCGCGGAGCCCGTGTCGGCGTTCGCGGCGTCGGTGGTGCTGTCGGGCTGGTCGGAATCGAGCATGTGGTGCTCCTCGGGCACCGTGACGGTGCCGGATACGGCGTCCACCGCTCTCTGTGGCGATCCCGGGGACGCAAAGCTTCTGTGGCGGCGACACCCTCCGCGTGTGCGTCACCGGTGGCTGTCGGTCACCTGCCGCGGTCGCCGGGCCCGTGTCGAGGTCGCTGTCACCGACCCCGGAGGCCGCGTCGCGGTCCGGTGACGTCCACCCGTCCGGGGTGCCGGGCACTCCCCACAGGAGCAGGTGTGACCGGCGAGAACGTCGTCGGCTCGACGGATCCCGACGGTGGTCGGGGCGTCGAACGTGGCGAGTATCGCACACGGACGCCCATCGGACCCTATGGCCGAGTCGCCAGCGGGTCGCCCACCTCACGGGAACGGACCAGCGGACCCTGCGCGAGGCGGGTCATCAGCGGGGCCTCCCCGGCCGCCAGGCCGGCCACCGCCTCGAGCCCGCGGAGCACGTCGTCGGGCCGCACGGCGGGCGTGCCGTGGCGCAGGACGACGTCGAGGGACGTACGACCGGAGTCGTCGGCCGGGAGGACCTCGAGCGAGACCACCGCCCCGCGGGCGTCGAACTCGCGCATGCCCTTCTTGGTCATCCGCTCGACCAGCGCCTCGTCGGCGGCGAGGAAGCGCTCGACCGCGGCGGTCGTGGCCTCGCGGTCGGCGTCGAGGTCGAGGCGCCACCGGCTGGCCTCGAGCAGGTCGGCCAGCGAGCCGCCGGGCGACTCGACGACCTCGAGGACGTCGAGCCCGGGCGGCAGCGCCTCGTCGAGCATCGCGTGCACGTCGGCGGGGACGACGACCTCGGCGAGCGCGAGCTCGAGGTACTCCGCCTCGCTGGCGGAGCCCGTCGGGGCCGCGCCGGCGTAGGAGATGCGCGGGTGCGGGTTGAAGCCCGAGGAGTACGCCATCGGCACCCGCGCCCGGAAGACCGCGCGCTCGAAGGCCCGGCTGAAGTCCCGGTGGCTGGTGAAGCGGAGCCGTCCGCGCTTGGCGTAGCGGACGCGCAGTCGCTGGACGGGCGGGGCTTGCTGCTCGGGCTGCTGCTTCACCGGCACAGGCTAGTCCGAGGCGGGGCGGAGGGCGTGATCGCGCGGCCACTACAGTGAGCCGCTGGACTCGAGCCAGATCCAGGCACCTGCAGGGGGAACGACAGTGAACGAGGCACGACGCCGGGTGGCGCTGCCATGGGCCGGTGCCGTGCTGGCGCTGGTCCTCCTCGGCGCGACCAGCGCCGTGGTGAGCAGCTCGGCGTTCCCGCTCGTCCTCGTCGTGCTCGCGGTCACCACCGCCGTCCACGCTCCGGTCGCGGGCTGGCGCGCGGCGTTCTTCCTCACCCTCCTGGCCGCCCTCACGCTCCAGACCTCGTGGGCATGGCTCACGCCCATGCTCGGCTGGTCCCTCGCGACGGACAACACGGTCGCGTGGACCGTGGTCGGCCTGGCCGCGGTGCCGGTCGCGGCGCTGCGGGGTGCGCCGCCGCTCAGCCGCCGGCAGATGGCGGACGCGGCGGCCGTCCTCGTGGTCCCGGTGGCCGTGATGTCCTACCTCACCTGGACCGCGGCGACCCGCCACTACGAGTTCCTCGGCTGGGCGATGGCCGGTGACTCCGCCAACAACATGATCCAGGTGCGGACCCTCATCGAGGACGGCGGCCTGCTCCGGAGCCAGGGCAACCCCGCCCCGCTGTCGGCCGCCGTCTACGCCGCGCTGGGCGCACCCGGCATCCCGGGCGACGCTGCTGGGGTGGTGAAGCACCTCGTCCTCGACGGTGGCCACCTCACCCTCCTGCTCGGGTGCCTGCTGAGCGTGCTCACCTCCCTCCTCGCCCTCCGCGCGACGCGGACCACCGGGGTGGGGCGGTTCGCGCTCGCCGCCACCGCCGGCCTGCTCCCGTGGCTGTGGTGCGTGATGGGGTACTCGTTCCGGCAGGGCTTCCACAACGCCGCACCGGCGATGATCGTGCTCCTGCTGGCGTGGTCGTGCTGGCAGGTCCAGCGCCGCCACCCCGTCGTCGCCGCCACCGGCATGATCCTGGCGACGTGGGCGTCCGCCGCCACCTGGGGACCGGTGCTCCTCATCCCTGCGCTGTGGCTGGTCGGTGTCCTGGTCTGGCGGTGGCGGGGCCTGCTCCGCGCGGGTCGAGCGCTGCTGCTGCCGGCCTCGGCGCTCGTCGGCGCCGGCACCTACGCGGTGCTGGTCACCCTGCGGGACCTGCGCGCCACCGGCGGCGTGCCCGGGGTCGACGGCGCCGTCCCCAACTACGACCCCTGGTGGTCGCTCGGGGTCGGCATCGCCCTCCTCGTGCTCTCCCTCGCCTGCTTCCGGTGGCTGCCCCGCGAGACGACGATCGGCTACTGGCTCGTCCTCCCCGGCCTGGCGCTGAGCCTCTACCAGCTCATCGGCACGCGGCTGGACGCGGGACTCCCGTTCTGGGGCTACTACCCGCTCAAGCTGACCTGGATCGTGATGGCCACGACCGTGCTCGTGCTCTTCAGCGTCGTGCAGCCTGCCCTCGAGCGCGTGGCGCGGCGCGGCTGGAACGGCAACGGCATGCTGCTGGCGTTCGCGGTGTGCGTGTCGACGATGTTCTGGACCACTCCCCCGCTCCGGCCAGCGACGCTCGCCTCCGTGGTCACGCCGGTGTGGTTGCACGACGACACCGGCAACGACCGCGCCTACCAGCGGATGTTCGAGCTGATGGAGGACCAGCCGCGCACCATCCTGTCCGGCTACTGGCGCCTGCCCGAGGGAGCGGGCTTCGACGGGCTCAGCAACTTCTGGCTGCTCCAGTCGGGTTCGGAGGACCTCGGCGACCCGCTGCGCAGCTGGGCGTACTTCATGAACCCCTCCGACCCGGCCCAGCTGTGCGCGGCCGTCACCGAGTGGGGCGGCGACGTGCGGGTGATGACGCGCGAGCGCAAGCTGGAGCGGTTGCTGGACAAGACGTGCCCCGACGCGGCGTACGACATCCGCCTGGCGCCGAAGTGACGACCCTCGACTGAGCCCCGGGCGGGCCACGTTGTTAGGATCGCGGCCATGTCTGGGGGTCTTCCAGCACGCCGTGTGCTGATCATCGTCCCGGCGTGGAACGAGCAGGAGGCGGTCTCCGAGACGGTGACCGAGATCCTGGCGACTGTGCCCGACGCCGACCTCCTCGTCATCGACGACGGGTCCGACGACCGGACGGCGCAGCGGGCGCGCGCCGCCGGTGCGCTGGTGTGCGAGCTGCCGTTCAACCTCGGTGTCGGGGGCGCGATGCGCACCGGCTACCGCCACGCCCTCCGTCACGGCTACGACGTGGCTGTGCAGATTGACGCCGACGGGCAGCACGACCCCCGCTACCTCGCCCGGATGCTCGAGCGCCTCCCCGAGGCCGACGTCGTCATCGGCGCCCGGTTCGCCACCCCGGACGACCCCTACAAGGTGCGTGGTCCGCGCCGCTGGGCCATGGTCCTGCTCGCGTGGGTGCTCTCGCGCCTCGCCGGCACCCGCCTCACCGACGTCACCTCCGGCTTCCGGGTGTCCAACCGCCGGGCCATCGCGCTCTTCGCGACGCACTACCCGGCCGAGTACCTCGGCGACACGGTCGAGAGCCTGGTGATCGCCGCCCGGTCGGGCTGCCGCATCGTCCAGGAGCCCGTCACGATGCGCGCCCGCGCGGCCGGTCGCGCGTCGCATTCGCCGGTCAAGGCCGCGATCTACCTCTTCCGAGCGGTCGTCGCGCTGATCCTCGCGCTGGTCCGTGACTGGTCGGCCCAGTTCGAGGACGGCGCCGACCAGGCGACCATGGTCGCCGCGGCCCAGGAAGCGCACCCATGAGCGGCGTGACGATCCTGGGCGTCGCCGGCTCGCTGATCATCCTGGTGTCGCTGTTCGAGATGATGCGCCGCAACCGGCTGCGTGAGAAGTACGCCCTCATCTGGGCCGTGGTGGCACTGGCGATCATCACCGTGGCCGCCTTCCCCGCGCTGCTGATCCGCGCCTCGGAGGCCATCGGCCTCGAGGTGCCGGCGAACCTCCTCTTCTTCGTCGCGTCGATGGTGATCATGGTGATCACGCTCCAGCACAGCACCGAGCTCGGTCGCCTCGAGGAGCGGACCCGCACCCTGGCCGAGGAGATCGGCCTGCTGCGCATGGAGATCGCCAGCCGCGAGGATGCCGCGGGCAGCACCCCGGACGCCGCACAGGAGTCGGGACCCGGCGACGAGAGCCGCCCGTGACCCTCGAGCTGCTCATCCCCTACTGGGGTGACCCGCAGCGGCTCTTCGCGACGATCGAGAGCATCCGGGCGCAGAGCGACCCGCACTGGACGGTCACGGTCGTCGACGACTGCTACCCCGACCCGAGCGTCGCCGAGCACTTCGCGCGCGAGCCCGACCCGCGGATCCGCTACGAGCGCAACGAGACCAACCTCGGCATCGCCGCCAACTGGCAGCGCTGCCTCGAGCTCGCCTCCGGCGACACCCTGATGTTCATGGGGTGCGACGACCTCCTCGAGCCCGGCTTCGTGGCCCGCGTCCGTGAGCTGGTCGAGCGCCATCCGGAGGCGGACATCATCCAGCCGGGCGTCCGGGTCATCGACGAGCGCGGCAGGCCCGCCACGACCCTGGCGGACCGGGTCAAGGCCTGGCTCCGGCCGAGCGTGTCCGGGCCCACCGTGCTCGCGGGCGAGGAGCTGGCGGCGAGCCTGCTGCGCGGCAACTGGCTCTACTGGCCCTCGCTGGTCTTCCGCACCGAGCGCGTCAAGCAGCACGAGTTCCGCCGCGACCTGCCGATCATCCTCGACCTCGCGCTGGTGGTCGACATGGTGGCCGACGGCTGCAACCTCCTGCTCGACCCCGAGGTCACCTTCGCCTACCGGCGCCACGCCTCCAGCATGTCGGGCACGACGCTCGCCGACGGCAGCAGGTTCGCCCAGGACCGGCGCTACTTCGCCCAGACCGAGCGGCAGATGCACCGGCTCGGCTGGGCGCGCGCCGCGCGCGCCGCGCGCTGGCGGTGGACGTCGCGGCTGCACGGCCTGACCGTGCTCCCCGACGCGGCGCGGTCGCACCGGCGCGCGGGTGTGGCGCAGGTGCTGCGCCACGTCGTCGGCCGCTGAACGAGCGTCCCTCAGGCGCGCTCGGCGAGGGCCCGGTGGAAGACCTCCAGGGTCTCCGCGGCCACGCGCTCCCAGCTGAACGAGCGCGACCGCTCCAGGCCGGCCGCGGCCAGGGCGGAGAGCTCGTCCGGCCGGGTGGCCGCGAGGCGGAGCGCGTCGGCGATCGACCCGAGGTCCAGCGGGTCGAACCAGACCGCCGCGTCGCCGCCGACCTCGCGGAGCACCGGCAGGTCGGAGGCGAGCACCGGCAGGCCCTGCGCCATCGCCTCCAGGATCGGGAGGCCGAAGCCCTCGGCGAGGGTCGGGAAGGCCATCGCCCGGGCGCGGGAGCGGAGGTCCGCGAGCTCGGCGTCGTCGACCCAGCCGCGCAGCTCGACCCAGTCCCCCATCCCGGACTCGGCGACGACCGGCTTCAGCGGGTCGTCGCCCCGGCCACCCGTGATGACCAGCCGGGGTCGTACGTCCTCCTCGACGAGGGCGAGGGCGCGGATCAGGCGGTCCCAGTTCTTGTGGGGGCGGCGCTGGCCGCTGGCGAGGACGAGGTTCTCGGTGGGCCGGTCGAGCGAGGCCGGCACCCCGGGCTGCTCGGCGGCCAGCGGCACGACGTGGAGCCGCTCGCGGGGGAAGCCGAGGTACTTCACGATCTCGTCGGCGGACACCTGGCTGTCGGTGACCACGTGGGCGGCGTTGGCCGACCCGCGCTTCTCCATCCACATGACCGGCCGCGTGTAGAGCGGCGTGGTCATCAGCTCCGGATGGCTCCAGTAGAGCATGTCGTGGATGGTGATCACGGTCGGCATCGACGTCCACATCGGGCCGAGAGTCGCCGGGCAGTGCACGAGGTCGGCCTTGCGGCGGCGCGAGATCCAGCTCGAGGCGACGAGCTCGCCGAAGGCCCACACGAAGCGGTTCTCGCCGCTGATGCGGGAGGCGATGACCTCGCCGGGGAACCACGAGAGGTCGAGCCGCGCGCCCTCGGCACTGGCGTACGCCACGAAGTCCAGCCCGGTGTCCATCCGCCCGAGCTGCCGGTAGAGCTCGCGGGTGTAGGTCTCCATCCCACCCTTGGTGCCCGTGTAGGACAGCATGTCGACGAGGACGAGGGGGCGCACGGGGTTCCTTCCACCGGGAGCAGGGGACAGGCGACCCTAACCGACCGGTTCCCCGCTCCCGCAGGCGTGCTGGGTGGCGGCCGACTCGTATAGTGACGCGGCCCGGTGCCCGCCCGCGCACCGGCCCTGCCGTGCCCGACCTTCCAGGAGGACCATTGAACGCCGGATCCGCGATGACGGGACTGGTCATCGTCGTGCCGACCCGCAACCGGGCCGACCTGGTCGAGCTGACGCTCACCTCGATCCTCGACCAGGCCCCCGGTGTCCCGCTGACGGTGGTCGTGTCCGACAACTCCAGCTCCGAGGAGCAGGCCGAGCGGACGCAGGACGTGGTCGAGCGCCTCGGCGGGCAGGCCCCGGACGGGACCGTGGTGCGCCGGATCCGCCCCCCGGAGGACCTGCCGATGGGGAAGCACTGGGAGTGGGCCAGGCGCGAGGCCCGGTCGACGTCCGACGCGAGCCACCTGATGTACCTCACCGACCGGACGCTCCTCAAGCGGGGCGCCCTGGCCACGCTGGTCGCGGTGGCAGCCGCCCGTCCCGACGAGGTGGTCAGCTACAACAACGACGAGGTCAATGACGACGTCGACCCGGTGACGCTGTCCGCCCAGAGGGGCACCGGCCAGGTCCACCGCATCCCCGCGCAGCGGCTCAAGGCCCTTGCCAGCGAGCTGATCCTGGCGCGCCCCCTGCCGCGCGCCCTCAACTGCGTCATCCCCCTCAGCGCGCTGGCCCGGATCGAGGCCGCCCACGGCGACGTGTTCGACTCGGTGGCACCCGACTTCTGCTTCTGCTTCAGGCTGCTCGACGACGCCGAGCACCTCGTCTACGTCGACCAGTCGATGACGGTCATGCACGGCCTGGCGAGGAGCAACGGCCGCTCGACCACCCGGGGCGTGGCCTCGCCCGACACCACGGACTTCATCAAGCACGCCGCGGCGCGCGGGATCGCCCCGTGGGCGCCGCTCCCCAGCGTGGCGACCACCTACAACGTGATCGCCAGCGAGTACCTCCGCGACCCCGACCGCACACCGGCCTTCAACCGGCACGCCTACCTCTGGTCGGTGGCCGCGGAGACCGACGGATTCGAGGCCGGTCCGATGCGGGAGGCCAACGTCCGCGACCTCACCGCGGCCGGGCAGCGGTTCGGACGCTTCTCCCCCCTCGTGCGAGCGCTGCGCCGAGCCGTCCACTTCCTGCGGGTGCTCGGCCCCGTGGACTTCCTCGTCCTCGCCTGGGACCGACGCAGCATGCCCCAGCCGCGGCCGTTCGCCACGTCGGGGGAAGCACTCGACGCGGCCCGCGCGGCCGGCGACCGCACGGGTTCGGGTGCGGCGCTGCGCTACCTCCGCGGCACCCGGCTGACCACGACGGACCAGACGTCCGCCTGACGCCCGGGACCACGGGAGGGCACCCCGGGCGGGGGTGCTCCGGACGGCCGGTGCGACGAGCCGGCGCGCGCTTCGTTACTGTGCGTGCCTAGTCCGCGCGGCCACGACGAGGGGAAGAGACGCGTGAAAACAGTGATCCTGGCGGGAGGCCGCGGGACTCGGCTGGCCGAGGAGACCCATGCGATCCCCAAGCCGATGGTCACCATCGGTGAGCGCCCGATCCTGTGGCACATCATGCAGCACTACGCCGCCCACGGGTACGCCGACTTCGTCGTCGCGCTGGGCTACAAGGGCTACGTGATCAAGGAGTACTTCGCCAACCAGCTGATGCACTCCTGCGACATGTCGGTCGACCTCTCGACCGGCTCCGTGGAGTACCTCTCGCGCAGCAAGGTGGACTGGAAGGTCACCCTGATCGACACCGGCGCCGACTCGATGACCGGCGGCCGGATCAAGCGCCTGTCGGACATCCTCACCGAGCGGTTCCTGCTCACCTACGGCGACGGCCTGTCCGACGTGCCGATCGACGCGGTCATCGCCCACCACGAGTCCGTCGGCGCGCTCGCGACGATCACCGCCGTGCACCCGCCGCCGCGCTTCGGCTCGCTGGGCCTGCGCGACGGCGTCGTGACCGAGTTCCGCGAGAAGCCGCACGACTCCCACGACTGGATCAACGGCGGCTACTTCGTCGTCGAGCCCGAGGTGCTCGACCTGATCGAGGGCGACGCGATGCCCTTCGAGTCGGCACCGCTGACCGCGCTCGCGGAGCAGGGCCGGCTGGGGGCCTACCAGCACGAAGGCTTCTGGATGCCGATGGACACCATCCGCGAGCGCGACGAGCTCAACAAGATCTGGGAATCTGGAAAGGCACCATGGTGGAGCACCCGATGAGCGACGAGCTGACCCCCCGGGGGTCCCTGACCTGTCGCGGCTGCGGGTCCGACGGACTGGTGTCCGTCCTCGACCTCGGCCGCCAGCCGCTGTCCAACGAGATGGCGCTGACGACCACCGAGCCCAGCCCGACCTTCCCGCTGCACCTGCGCGTCTGCCCGGCGTGCGGCCTGGGCCAGATCGGTGAGTACGTCCTCCCCGAGCGCATCTTCGGCGCCGAGTACCCCTACCTCTCCTCGGTGAGCACCTCGTGGCTCGCCCACGCGGGTGAGTACACCCGCCACATGACCGAGGAGCTCGGCCTCACCGAGGGCGACCTCGTGATGGAGGTGGCCAGCAACGACGGCTACCTGCTCACCCAGATGCGCGACGCGGGGATGCGGGTGCTCGGCATCGAGCCGGCACTCCAGGTCGCCGAGATCGCGCGCTCGCGCGGCGTCGACACCGTCAACGAGTTCTTCGGGCTCGCCCTCGCCGAGAAGGTCGCGGAGTCGCACGGCCGTCCGCGCCTGATCGCGGCCAACAACGTGATGGCGCACGTGCCGGACCTGCAGGACTTCCTCGCCGGCCTGAGCCACCTGTGCGACGACGACACCGTGGTGACCGTGGAGAACCCGTCGTTCGTCACGCAGATGCAGGAGACGCAGTTCGACACGATCTACCACGAGCACTTCTCCTACCTCTCCGCGCACGCGGTGGCGGCCGCGACCCGGGACGTCGGGCTCGAGCTGACCCGGGTGGAGAAGCTCACGACCCACGGCGGCTCCAACCGCTACTGGCTGACCCGCACCGGCGCCCGCGAGGCGCACCCCAGCGTCGCCGAGGTCGTGGCCGAGGAGCTCGCTGCCGGCCTGCTCACCCCCGAGCTCTGGGAGGACTTCGCCGACCGCAGCCGCGCAGTGATCCGGGGTCTCCGCACGTGGCTGGACGAGCGGCACGCCGCCGGTCGCACGGTCGCCGGCTACGGCGCGGCGGCCAAGGGCAACACCCTCATGAACGCCGCCGACGTGCGTGCCGACGACCTCGTGCTGGTCGTGGACGGCAGCGAGGCCAAGCAGGGCAAGTTCCTGCCCGGCAGCCACGTGCCCGTGGCCGCGCCGTCCGAGCTCGCCGCCGCCGAGCCCGACGACGTGCTCGTCCTCCCCTGGAACATCGCCCCCGAGATCAGCCGGCTCGTCGCCGAGCTCACCCCGGGCGCGGCGTGCTGGATCGCCGTGCCCGAGATGAGGGAGATCGGATGATCGAGGACCTCGGGCTCCGTGGTGTGGCGCTGCTCCGCGGCGCTCGTCACCACGACGACCGGGGCTTCCTGCGCAAGGTGCTCGTCTCCGACGAGGCGCGCGAGCACGGCCTCGACGTCGGAGTCGCCGAGGTCGTGACGACCGCCAACGAGGTGGCCGGGACCATCCGCGGGATGCACTACCAGGTGGCTCCCGCCGCCGAGTCCAAGACGCTGTGGGTCACCGACGGGACCCTCCTCGACGTCCTCGTCGACCTCCGCCCGGACGAGCCGACCTTCGGCCGCTGGATCTCGGTCGAGCTCTCCGCGGGTGACGACGTCGCCCTCCACGTGCCGACCGGCATCGCCCACGGCTACCAGACGCTCGAGGACGACACCCGCCTGACGTACCTGATCAGCGCGTCCCACTCCCCCGACCACGCCCGCACCCTGGCGTGGGACGACCCGACGGTCGGGATCGAGTGGCCGATGGCGCCGACGCGGATCTCGGTCAAGGACCGCGAGGGACACCCGTGGCCCCCCGCGCACTGATCACTGGGGCGTCCGGCCTGATCGGGCGCTGGGTCCTGCAGCACTGGGGCGACACCCCCGTGGAGCCCGTCCCCGTCCGGCACACCGACGTCGACCTCCTGGCGCCCGGTGCAGCAGCCGACCTCGTCGAGCGGACCGCGCCGACCCACGTCGTGCACCTCGCGTGGTCGGCCAGCGGGCGCGCCGACTACCGCACCACCGACGACAACGAGCGCTGGCTGGACGCCACCCTCGAGCTCGTCGAGGCGGTCCGGGCGTCGGGCAGCACCGTCTGGCTGACCGGCACCGCGGTCGACGACGAGGACGACGCCGCGGATGCCTACGCCCGCTCCAAGGCGCGCCTCAAGGCGACGCTCGCGCCCCTCATCGAGGACTCCTCGGTGGGCTGGCTCCGCCCCTTCTACGTCTTCGACGAGGCTCGCCGGCGCCCCGCGCTGGTCGACCTCGCGACGACCGCACGCGAGAGCGGCGAGACCCTCCACCTCCGCAGCCCCCACCAGCACCACGACTTCGTGCACGCCTCCGACGTGGGCCGCGCGGTCGTGGCGGCCGTGTCCCACGACCTCGTCGGCGAGGTGCCGATCGGCTCGGGGAGCCTGCGGTCCGTCGCGGACCTCGTGACCCGCCTCGGCGCCCCGTGGTCGGCCGACGACGCCCAGCAGACCCCCGCACCGACCCACTCCGGCGACACCGCCGACACCACCCGCCTGGCCGCCGTCGGCTGGGCACCCACCCGAACCGAGGAGTTCTTCACCCATGGCTGACACCACCGACCGCGAGTCACACGGCGACTACGTCCCCGACGGCGGCGAGTTCGCCGACCAGCGCCGCGCGTGGCGCGAGTCCCTCGCGGGTGACCAGGCCCTGCGCCAGCAGGCCGTCGACCTCCAGGTCGCCGCCGAGGCCCACAACTACACCTACCAGTGGGAGTGGGCCGGCGTGCCGGTCATCCGGATCCCCGACGACGTCATGGTGCTCCAGGAGCTCTTCTGGTCCTACCGCCCCGAGCGCGTCGTCGAGACGGGCGTGGCCCGCGGCGGCAGCATGCTCCTCAACACCAGCCTGATGAAGATGTGCGGCCTCGAGCCGCGGGTGCTCGGGATCGACCACAAGCTCTTCCCCCACACGACCACCGCGCTGGCCGATCACCCGCTGGGCGAGGGCGTCACCCTCCTCGAGGCCGACTCGACCTCGGAGCAGGCCGTCGAGGCCATGCGCGAGTTCATCGACGGCGCCGAGCGCGTCGTCCTCGTCCTCGACAGCAACCACACCCACGACCACGTGCTCGGCGAGCTCGAGGCCCTGGCCCCGCTGCTGCCGTCGGGCGGCATCGTGATGGTCGCCGACACCCTCGTCGAGGAGTTTCCCGAGGGGCACTACGAGGGTCGCCCGTGGGACCGCGGCGACAACCCGATGACCGCGGTCAACGCCTTCGTCGAGGCCCACGACGACTTCGACCGGGCCGACGAGTGGACCCGACGGGCCCTGGTCACCGAGTTCCGCGACGGGATCATCCGGCGCCGCTGAACCGAGGTCAGGGACGCGGCGCTCGCGCGAGCACCTTCGAGCGCGAGCGCCACCCGTTCCTGCCGAGCAGCCACATCGTCACCAGGGCGGCAACGACGCCCACCAGCGGGGCCGCGGTCGCCCGCCAGAGCGGGTCGACCGGGACGAGCAGCACGAGCACGAACGCGACGGCGGCGACCACCCACGCCCAGGCGATGCGGTCCCACAGGCCGAGCGCGCCGAGCGCGGCCTGCTGCACGACGCCGATGAACATCCCGCTGCTGGCCGCGGCCAGGACGGCGAGGTTGGCCACGCCGAGCGAGAAGTCCGGGCCGAGCATGATCCGGATCGCGAGCTGCCCGAGCAGCGCGAAGGCGACGACGAAGGCGACACCGGCGCCTGCCGTCAGGAGCTGTGCCCGCGCCCGCGTGCGCTCGAACGCCGCCTCGTCGGCCAGCTCGACGGCCTCGGACAGGTGCGCGAGCAGCGGACTCATCACCGCCGAGAAGAACTGGGTCGGGATCCGGCTCAGCGTGATGGCTCCGGCGAAGGCGCCAAGGAGGTGCGGCCCCACCTCGTCGGTGGACTTCAGCCACGGCACGGAGCCGTTGTTGGCCAGGAGCGGACCCACGGCGCCGATCAGCAGCAGCACCACCGGCAGCAGGGGCACGTCGGCACCGCGCACGGACGGCCTGGCCAGCCACGGCCCGATCACCCGTCCTCCCGCGACCAGGCTCAGCACGACGGCCACGCACGAGCCCAGCGCGAGGGACGTGACCGAGTCGTTGCCGGTCAGGGCGAGGACCCCGATGATGGCCGCTCGCGCGACACCGTCGGTGGACAGCTGGGTCGCGATCGCCACCATGTTGTGGCGTCCGGTCGCCGCCCCGCGCTGCAACGACTGCGACGCCGCCAGGCACATGAAGACCCACAGCAGCAGGGCCGGCGCCAGCTCGCCGCTGAACAGCTCGTCGGCCAGGAACGGCGACAGGGCCGCGATCACCACGCCCAGACCACCGGCCATCGCCATCGCCCGGCCGAGCATCACCCCCGTGACCCGCGCGGGCGACCCGCCACCGGCGAGCTCGAAGATGAGGAGCCTGGCCAGGTAGACCTCGAAGACGCCGAAGCTGGTGCCGAGGAGCGTGGCCACCGTCCACCACACCGCGAAGTCGGCGTACTCGGCGCTGGGCATGCTGCGCGCGGCGAGGCCGAGCATCGCCAGCGTGCCCACACCGGTGACGCCGAGTCCGATCGCGACCACCACTGTGCCGGTCAGGAGCGTCGTCCGCCTCGCCGCCGGTGGGACCGATCCCGGTCGGGGGGTCTGGTCCGACACTGACGGCGTCTCCTTCATCTGGTCGAGCACGTGCGGGGGCTGAGCCGCGCCAGCCTATCCTCCCGTGACCCGGGGACCTCGCGAGGGCTGCGCTCCCGTGTGGTTCAATCGCGGCCGATCACCACGACGTACGAGGGGACCCATGCACCGCACACACGATCCCGACTTCTGGTCCGGGCGCCGCGTGCTCGTCACCGGGCACACCGGGTTCAAGGGCTCCTGGCTCACCTGCTGGCTGAGGGACCTCGGCGCCGAGGTCCACGGCGTCTCGCTGCCGGCCGACGCCGAGGAGACACCGCTCTGGGACAGCCTCGCGCTCGAGGGCGTCCACGAGACGCGGGCCGACGTCGCGGGCACCGACTGGGTCGCCGACGCCGTGTCCTTCGCACCCGAGGTGGTCTTCCACCTGGCCGCCCAGTCGCTGGTCAGCGAGGGCTACCGCGACCCCGCCCTCACCTTCACGACCAACGTCCTCGGCACCGTCCGCCTGCTGTCCCTGGTCGAGTCCCTCCCCGACCTGCAGGCCGCGGTCATCGTCACGACCGACAAGGTCTACGACACGCGCCAGCCCACGCCGTTCGGCGAGGGCGACTTCCTCGGCGGCAAGGACCCCTACTCCGCCAGCAAGGCGGCCGCCGAGCTCGTCACGCACTCCTGGCCGGACCTGTCCGACCGGGTGGTGACCGCGCGAGCCGGCAACGTCATCGGTGGCGGCGACTTCGCGCTCAACCGGATCGTCCCCGACATCGTGCGCGCCTGGTCCGCCGGCGACACGCTGACGCTGCGCCGGCCCGACGCCGTACGACCCTGGCAGCACGTCATCGAGCCCCTCCTGGGCTACCTGCTCTACGCCGAGGACGTCGCTGCGCGGCGCCCCGTGCCCACCGCCCTCAACTTCGGCCCCGACCCCAGCCAGGCCGTCGCCGTGCGCCAGCTCGTCGAGCTCGCGTCCGAGCGGTGGCGCGACCTGCGCGGCGCCTCGTCGGCTGCCACGTGGGACGTGGAGGGTGCACCGACCATGGAGGAGACGCACGACCTCACCCTGGACCCCCGGCAGGCCCAGGACGTCCTCGACTGGGGCAACGTGTGGGGGTGGCGCGAGGCCACCAGCAAGGCCCTGGAGTGGTACGTCCGCGCGGACGCCGGCGAGCAGCCGCGCGACCTGGTCCTGGACCAGGTCCGCGAGTACGTCGACCGGGCGGGTCGGACCGCCTAGCGGCACGGGGCGCGGCCGGACGCCGCGCCCCGTCCGTCCGATGGCTCAGGAGCCCCGCAGCCGGCGCGCGAGCGCCTTGACGCGGGTCCGGGGGCGCAGCCGCGCCCGCAGCCCCGGCTTCGCGGCCCTGGCGCCGGCTCCACCCGGCTTCTGCCCCTGCGGCTGGCCCTGACGCACCTTGCCGCGCAGCCGGCGGATCTGCTGGGTCTTCTTCCGCGACGTCTGCTCCACGCGCCGGATCTGTCGCTCCAGGCGCGCGTTGCGCTTGCGGAGCTCCTTGAGCTCGAGCAGGTCGGTGCGCAGCTGGCGGGTCTCGCCCGGCGGCAGCAGGAAGGGACGGGAGTCCACGCGCCGCTCGATCTCGCGCTGGTTCTGCGCCCACTCGTCGGCGGGGTGGGCGGTGCGCGAGGACTCGCGGGTCTCCCACCAGCGGTAGATCGCGGTGCCGCGCCCGATGTCGGTGACGCCCGCCACCTGGGCCGCGCGGAGCAGGAACTCCCAGTCCTCGGTGGTGGTCATGGAGTCGTCGTAGCTCATCCCGAAGTCCGTGGCCAGCGATCGCGGGAAGATCCAGCTGATCGGGGGCGACTGGTTGGCGACGAGGTGGCCGGCCAGCGAGAAGTCGTGGTCGTAGGCCTTCTCCGGCGCCGTCGTGGAGCGGATGCCGGGGAGCCCGCGGACGGTGTCGACCGAGGCGCCCTGCTTCATGGCGATCGTGCGGAGCAGGCGGCCGCCGTGCTCGCGCTCGGCGTCGGCGAACTCCTTGACCCAGTCGCCCATCACGACGTCGTCGTCGTCGAAGATCGCGACGTAGCGCCCGGTGGCCGCGTCGATGCCCGCGTTGATCGGGGCCGAGCGCTGGCCGCGGTCGAGCAGGATCAGCCGGATCCGCTCGCGCAGGGCCGGCGGCTGGTCGTCGATGACGACCTCGACGGCCTTCTGCTCGGCCGCGTTGGTCCGGTGGGCGACGATCAGCACCTCGAAGTCCTGGCAGGACTGGGCGCCGAGGCACAGCAGCGCCTCGCGGAGCTCCTGGATCCGGCGGCCCTGGGTGCGCATCACGACGCTGAGGAACCGGTCGGCCTCGGTCGCGTCCGGGTCGACGTAGTGCCGCGTCGGCCGTGCCGGCGCGGCGGTCAGGGCCCACACGAACTGGTTGACCAGGCCGTTGGGCTCGGCGTCGCCGCGCACGGTGCGGAGGTAGCGGGAGAACGTCGTGGCCTCGGACAGCCCGACGTGGTGGGACGGGAAGTGCTGGTCGCTCTTGGCGAGAAGGACGTCCTCGCGACCGATGCGCGACAGCCCGGCCGAGCGGAACGCCGCAGTGAGGCTGCGCTCGCTGTAGAGCTGGAAGTGGGTGACGTCGAGCAGGCCGGCCTCGGTGTAGTCCCAGGTGCCGAGCAGCGTCTTGATGCCCACGTCGAGGTGGGTCACGTTGGGCACGCTCGTGACGGCGATGGCGCGGTGCTCGGCGAGCAGCTCGCCGAGGGCGTTGAGCGCGTAGGTGCCGTTGGTGAGGTGCTCGAGGCCGTCGAGGAACGTCACCGACACCAGCCGGCGGCCGTCGAGGACCTTGCGCAGCCGCTCCCCCACGTCGGGGTCGGTCAGGTCGGCGGCGTGCGCCTCCAGTCCGCGCTCGCGGAGCTGGTCGAGCTCGTGGTCGTCGACGTCGACGCCGACGTAGTGGAGGCCGAAGCGGTCCTTGATCGGCTCGGCGATGTGGCCGAAGCCGCACGCCAGGTCGAGGTGGACGCCGTCCTGGCCCAGGTCGGCCGGCAGGTGCTCCTCGAGCAGCCGGAGCGTGTGCCCGAACTTGTTGTCGGGCTGGACCTCGTTGTCGTACTTGTGGAAGTCGTTCACAGTGAGTACCTGTGCTCCGCGTAGCGGCCCTTGGCGAAGGTGCCGATCTTGTGCTGGGGGTCACGCTGCTCGACGAGGTTGCCGTGGCGCTCGCGCGCCCGGAACTCGGCGGCCGCGGCCTTCTCCTCCGGACTGGCGTCGTCGGACTCGAAGCGCCGCAGGATGGACTTCACGAGGCCGGGCTTGGACCACTTGTGGGCGATCAGCAGGCCCGCCTCGGCGGAGAAGCGCACCTCGGCACTGGTGGGCATCCACCGGCCGTCGGTGTCGAGGTACTTGTCGTGGAAGACCACGGCGGCGGGCTGGAAGACGACCTGCTTGCCGGCCTCGCGCACCCGCCAGGAGTAGTCGACGTCGTCGCAGTACATGAAGAAGGTCTTGGCGTCGAAGCCGCCGAGCTCGAGGAAGAGGTCGCGCGGCGTCATCGCGAACGCGGTCGTGGCCCACGAGGTGAACCCGGTGCCGCTCGAGTAGTCCTTGGGGTGCTCGATCGGCAGCTGCTTGGCCTCCACGAAGCCCACCGAGGAGTCCTTGAAGACCGCGAGCATCCGCCAGATCGCCCGCGGCTCGGCCACGACGTCGGGGTTGGAGAAGATGATGTAGTCCGGGTTGTCCAGGATCTGCGCCATCTCGTTGTGCCCGCGCGAGGTGCCGACGTTGCCACCGAAGAAGTGGTAGCGCAGCTGGTGGATGTGGGGCAGGCGGGCGCGCAGCTCCTCGAGCTGCTCCTCGCTCAGCAGCCGCTCGGAGGACGCGTCACCCAGGGTCACCACGAAGCCCGTGCACATGCCCTCGCTCTGGCCGATGCGGGAGGAGTTGTCGAGCGCCTCCAGCATGCGCTCCACGCCCTCCAGCGGCGTGTGGTAGAGCAGGGACTGCACCCCGACTATCACCGGCTCGTCCAGTCGTGGCTCGTCGAGCACGCGATTTCCCTCCTGTTGCACTACGGGTCGTCCGCGGGCGCGTGGGTGCACCCCGCAAACGTCGAGCAGTATAGGTGGCCCGGGTCCCGGGCCCTCGCTCAGACGACGCTGAGCGGCAGCAGCTTCTGGCCCGTCGGGCCGACCTGGATCTCGGTGCCCATCTCGGGGCACACGCCGCAGTCGTAGCACGGCGTCCAGCGGCAGTCCTCGATCTCGATGTCGGCGCCGTCGGCGGCCGCGAGCGCGTCCTCCCAGTCGCCCCACAGCCAGTCCTTGTCGAGGCCCGAGTCGAGGTGCTCCCACGGCAGCACCTCGTCGTAGTCCCGCTCGCGGGTGGTGTACCAGTCGACGTCGACGCCGGTGCCGGCGAGCGCCTTCTCGGCGGAGGCCATCCAGCGGTCGTAGGAGAAGTGCTCGCTCCAGCCGTCGAACCGGCCGCCGTCGCGCCACACCTCCTCGATGACCCGCCCGACCCGGCGGTCACCGCGCGAGAGCAGTCCCTCGACGATGCCGGGCTTGCCGTCGTGGTAGCGGAAGCCGATCGCCCGGGCGTACTTCCGGTCCTCGCGGACCACCTCGCGCAGCAGCCGGAGCCGCTCGTCGGTCGCCTCGTGGTCGAGCTGCGGAGCCCACTGGAACGGGGTGTGCGGCTTGGGCACGAAGCCGCCGATGGAGACGGTGCAGCGGATGTCGTTGCGGCCCGAGACCTCGCGGCCCTTGGCGATCACGCGCTTGGCGAGGTCGGCGATGGCCAGCACGTCCTCGTCGGTCTCCTGCGGGAGCCCGCACATGAAGTAGAGCTTCACCTGGCGCCAGCCGTGGGAGTACGCCGCCGCGACCGTGCGGATCAGGTCCTCCTCGGTGACCATCTTGTTGATCACCTTGCGCATCCGCTCGGAGCCGCCCTCCGGGGCGAACGTGAGCCCGGAGCGGCGGCCGTTGCGGGAGAACTCGTTGGCGAGGGTGATGTTGAAGGCGTCGACGCGCGTGCTGGGCAGCGACAGCGAGACGTTGGAGCCCTCGTAGCGGTCGGCGAGGCCCTTCGCGACGTCACCGATCTCGGTGTGGTCGGCGCTCGAGAGCGAGAGCAGGCCGACCTCCTCGAATCCGGACTTGCGGATGCCGTTCTCGACCATGTCGCCGATGGTCTTGATCGAGCGCTCACGCACCGGACGGGTGATCATGCCGGCCTGGCAGAAGCGGCAGCCGCGGGTGCAGCCGCGGAAGATCTCCACGGAGAAGCGCTCGTGCACCGTCTCGGCCAGCGGCACGAGCGGGTTGGCCGGGTAGGGCCACTGGTCGAGGTCCATCAGGGTGTGCTTGCGCACCCGGAACGGGATGCCCGGGCGGTTGGGGACGACGGCCTCGATGGAGCCGTCCGCGGCGTACGCCACGTCGTAGAAGCGCGGGACGTAGATGTTGCCGGTGACGGCCAGGCGGCGGAGCAGCTCATCGCGGCCGCCCGGGCGGTCCTCGGCCTTCCACTCGCGCACGACCTCGGAGATCGCGAGCACGACCTCCTCGCCGTCGCCGAGCACCGCGGCGTCGACGAAGTCGGCGATCGGCTCGGGGTTGAAGGCGGCGTGGCCGCCGGCGATCACGACCGGGTCGTCCTCACCGCGGTCGGCCGCGTGCAGCGGGATGCCGGCGAGGTCGAGCGCGTTGAGCATGTTGGTGTAGCCGAGCTCGGTGGAGAAGCTCAGGCCGAAGAGGTCGAACGCGCCGACCGGGCGGTGGCTGTCGACGGTGAACTGCGGGATCTGCTCCTCCCGCATCACCTTCTCCATGTCGGGCCACACCGAGTAGGTGCGCTCCGCGAGGATCCAGTCGCGCTCGTTGAGCACCTCGTAGAGGATCTGCACGCCCTGGTTGGGCAGGCCCACCTCGTAGGCGTCGGGGTACATCAGGGCCCAGCGCACGGTGGGGCCGCCGGTCTCCGAGGAGGCGGCGCAGTCCCAGTCCTTGACGACGGAGTTCAGCTCCCCGCCGACGTACTGGATGGGCTTCTGCACCGACGGCAGCTTCGCCTCCAGGCGCGGGAAGACCGACGCGACGGACATGATCGGAACACCTCGATGACAGCTCGACGACAAGACGGGAGAGGGGCGGGCCGGCACGCCTGGTCCGGCGGCCGACCCCCAAGGCTACGTCGCGTCGGGTGGTGCGACCTAGTCAGCGACCGACGGGGCCGGACGACCGCAGGTGGATGTTCTGGAGCAGGCCGAGTGCGAGCATGCCGGCGAACAGCGAGCTGCCGCCGTAGGAGACGAACGGCAGGGGGACGCCGGTGACCGGCATGATGCCGAGGCACATGCCGATGTTCTGGAAGGCCTGGAAGCCCCACCAGCAGGCGATGCCGGCCGCGGCGACGCGGCCGAAGAGGTCGCCGGCGTCGGCGGAGATCGCCAGCGCCCGCCAGACCAGGACCGCCAGCAGCAGGATCATCACGCCTGCACCGACCAGCCCCAGCTCCTCACCGGCGACGGTGAAGATGAAGTCCGTGTGCTGCTCGGGCACGAACCCCGACCGGGTCTGCGAGCCGTCGAAGAGGCCCTGGCCGAACAGGCCGCCGTTGCCGACGGCGATACGCGCCTGCTCGGTGTTGTAGCCGGCGCCGCGCGGGTCCAGGCCGGGGTTGGTGAAGGCGAGGAAGCGGTCGACCTGGTAGGGCTTGAGCACGCCGGCCGACACCGCGGCGACCGCGCCCGCGACGGCGCCGAGGGTCAGTCCCGCCAGCCAGCGGCGCCCGGCGCCCGCGACGGCGAGCACGCCGAAGACCGTGGCCGAGAGGACCAGCATGGTGCCGAGGTCGGGCTGCAGCAGGATCAGCACGGCGGGCACACCGGCGATGGCGAGCATGGCGAGGACCTCGAGGCTGCCCACGCTGCGCCCCCAGCGCCGCTCGGTCCGCTCGGCCACCACCAGGGCCATCCCGATGACCACGGCGAGCTTGGCGAGCTCCGAGGGCTGGATCGACATCCCGCCGACCTGCAGCCAGGAGCGCGAGCCGTTGACCGTGCTGCCCGCGACGAGCACGAGCACGAGCCCGACGACGCTGGCGAGGTAGGCCAGCGGCGCGAGGATCCGCACCCACCGGTGGTCGGTGGCCATCACCGCGACCATGAGCACGACGCCGATGGCGACGTTGACCAGCTGCTTGCGGAGGTAGGCGTTGGGGTCGCCGCCGGTGAGGTCGGCGCGGGTCGAGGTCGCGGACCACACCAGCAGGCTGCCGAGCACCAGCAGCGCCGTCGCGGCGAGCATCAGCAGCCAGTCGAGTCCCGGCGCCCGCAGGCTGCTGGTGGCCTGGCCGGGGCGTGCCGGCCGGGTGGACAGGATGGTCATCGCGTCACTCCCCCCACCCGCGGCGGCATGATCGACCCGTCGTCGAGGAACTGCGGCAGCTTCGCCGGCGGGACCGTGCCGGGCGTCGCGGCGCGCGCGGGGCGGACGGTCTCGCCGTCGACGCCGTACAGCGCCTCCCAGATCGCGCGGATGCCCTCACCCGTCGAGCCCGAGCCCGTGCCCGCCTGGCTGATCATCATCACGACGACGTAGTCCTTGGTGTAGGACGCCACCCAGCCGGTCGTCTGCTTGCCGTAGACCTCCGCGGACCCGGTCTTGGCCCGGATGGTCACGTCGTCCAGCGGGAAGCCGACGAGCTTCCAGGCCATCGTGCCGACGCGGCTGACGTTCTGCAGGGCTCCGTCGATGTAGTCGAGGTACTTCTTCGGCACGTCGACCTGGGCCACCTTGCGCGGGGCGATGCGGCGCAGCACCGTGCCCTCGGGACTCACGATCGCCTTGGCGACGGTGGGCGCCCAGAGGGTGCCGCCGTTGCTGAGGGCGGCGTAGGCCCGGGCGAGCTGCAGCGGCGTGACAATGGTGTCGCCCTGGCCGATCGAGAAGTTCACGGCGTCGCCGGCGCGGTAGAGGTTGCCCTCGAGGCAGAACTCGTGCGCGTACTTGTAGACGAAGTCGCTGGTGTCCTTGGTCTGCGGCTTGGCGCTGAGCTCGCAGTAGTAGTCCTTCTGCGCCTCGTAGTTGTCGAGCTTCCACTGCCGGTCGGCGATGCGACCGGGGGCCTCGCCGGGCAGGTCGATGCCGGTGCGGGAGCCGAAGCCGAACTCCTTGGCCTCCTCCACCAGCGGGTCCTTGGCCTTCACGTCGGCCGGGTCGCTCCCGAACTTCTGCCAGAAGTTGTAGCCGATCCGGTAGAAGAAGGTGTTGCAGGAGACCTCGAGCGCCTTGGCGAAGCCGATGTTGCCGTAGGCACCGGACTCGTAGTTCTTGAACACCCGGTTGCCGACCTGGAAGCCCGACGAGCACGGCAGCGCCGTGTCCATGGTGTAGCCGTTGGTCAGCGCGCCCGCGGTCATGAACGGCTTCCACGTCGACCCCGGCGCGAACTGGCCCTGGGTGGCCCGCGACAGCAGCGGCGTGCCGGCCTTCTCGGAGTAGAGGTGCGCGAGCTGCGCCTCGCTGATGCCGCCCGTCCACACGTCGGGGTCGTACGTCGGCTGACTGGCCATCGCGACGACGCGGCCGGTCTTGGCGTCGAGGACCACCGCGGCGCCGGAGTCGGCGACGTACTTGCGGCCGGTCACCGGGTCCATCTGGGTGCGCTGGTAGGCGATGCGCGCGGCAAGCTGCTTCTCGACGACGGACTGCACCTTGGCGTCGATCGACGTGACGAGCGTGTCGCCCGGGGTGCTCTCGACCAGCGAGTCGTCGCCGAGCACGCGCCCCATCGAGTCGACGGCCACGCGGCGGTAGCCGGGCAGGCCGCGCAGCCACTCGTCGTACTCCTTCTCGACGCCGGCGCGGCCGACGACGGAGGCCCCGTTGAGGGAGCGGTCGTCGCGCTCGGAGGCGAGGTCGTACTCGTCCTCGGTGATCGGGCTGAGGTAGCCCAGGACGTGGGCGAGGTTGATGCCGAAGGGCCGCGGGTAGGAGCGGACGTTCTGCTGCTCGGCGAGCACCCCGGGGTAGTCCTCGGGCTGCTCGAGGACGCGCAGCGCGACGGCCTTGGGGACGTCGGTCGCGACCGGCACCGGCTGGTAGGGCGAGCCGTTCCAGCAGACGTCGCGGACGCTGCCGGGGTCGCCGCACGTGACGAGCCTCGCCTCGACCTCCTTCGGCGTGCTGTCGACCACGACGGAGACCCGGCGGACGAGCTCGGTGCGCTCGTCCTCGTCGAGCTTGCCGAGCAGGGTGCGGTCGACCGAGATCACCCACGACGTGCGGTTGGCCACCAGCGGACGGCCCTGGCTGTCGACGATGAGCCCGCGCTGCGGCTGGACCACGATGTCGCGCACCGACTGGTTGGCGGCCTGCGCCTGGTAGGACTCGCCGCCGATCACCTGGAGGTAGTAGAGCCGGACGAAGAGCGTGGCGAACAGCGAGAACGCCAACGCCTGGACGACGACGAGCCGCAGGCGGCTGCGCTGGCTGGCCGGGCTCACGTGGTGGCCCACTGCGGGCTGAGCCGGCTGAACAGCCTCATCAGCGGCGGCAGCACGAACGGGGTGAGGAGCACGTCCCAGACGACCGCGACCAGCACGACCTCCAGCAGCCCCGAGATGGACATCGTCGGGTCCTTGAGCAGCACGCCGGTCAGGGCGAACAGCGAGGTGGCGACGAACGACGAGGCGGCCACGGTGCCGATGACCGCGAGGGCGCTCGGCTTCTGGTCCTGGCGGACGCGGGCGGCCAGGAAGGCGGCGACGGTGAGGGCCAGCGCCCAGCGGCCGGCGATGTGGTCGGCCGGCGGGGCCAGGTCGAGCGTGAGCCCGGCGGCGAAGCCGAGCACCAACGCGAACGGCGCCTCCACGGTGAGCGCGGCCGCGACCACGACGAGGAGGCAGAGGTTGGGCACGATGCCGTGCCACGCGACGTGCGGGAAGAGCGAGACCTGGAGCGTCAGCGCGAGGACCACTGCCGCCAGCGCGGCCAGCCAGCGGAGGTACGTCATCGAAGGCTCCCGTCGGCCTCGACGATCGCCCGGTCGCTCGCCGAGCCGCTGGGCACCATCACGCCCACCACGTCGAGGGCGGAAAAGTCGACGAACGGCTTGACCACCGCGCGCTGGGAGGCCTCGCGGAGCGAGCTGTAGACCTCGGTGATCGTGCCGATCGGCACACCCGGGGCGTAGGGGCCGGTGCTGCTCCCCCACGTCACGACGGTGTCGTCGCGCGAGGGGACGGAGGCGTCGTCGACCAGGCGGAGGTCGAGGCCGGCCTCCTCCTTCAACGAGCCGCTGCCGGTGACGAAGCCGATCTCCATGCTGGAGCCCACGCGGCCGCCGACGGTCGAGTCGGGGTCGACGATGAGCAGCACCGTCGCGGTGCCGCGCGTGACCCGCAGGACCCGGCCGACGAGGCCGTCGTTGTTGACGACGGTCATGTCTGGGCCCACCCCGGCGTCGGAGCCGGCGTCGATGGTGACGGTGAAGCTCTGCGACTGGCGGGAGCCGAGCGCGACCACCCGGGCGGGGACCAGAGCGGACCCGAGGTCGGCAGCGGCGCTGGTGAGGCCGTCGTACTGCTCGAGGCGGTTGCGGTCGAAGCCGGCGAGCTCCACCTTGCCGCGGAGCTCGGCGTTGCTGGCCTCGAGGTCGCGGACCTGGTCGGCGAGGTCTCCCTTGCTGCGGAACCAGGCGGGCACCGAGGTGAAGGGACGTACGGCGGCAGCGGCGGCGGACTCGGCCGGGCCGAACGCCTCCCCCACCGCGCGGCGGGCCGGCTCGAGCGGCGAGCTGCCGCCGCCGGAGACGTCCAGCGTGATCAGGGTGACGCTGGCGAGCAGCAGCGCCACCAGGAGCGAGCGGGGCGCGCGGTTGCGCGACTCGAGCCGGTCGAGCCCGGTCCAGCGCCGCTCACGGCCGTCCTGGCCGCCGCCGAGCCTGCCCCCGAGGCCACGCATCAGAACCGCCTCACGTCGGAGACGAGGACCTGCTGGAGCGCCTCGAACTCCTCGACACACTTGCCGGCGCCGTAGGCGACGGAGGACAGCGGGTCCTCGGCGACGTGGACCGGCATGCCGGTCTCGTGGCGCAGCCGCTCGTCGAGGCCGCGGAGCATGGCGCCGCCGCCGGTCAGCACGATGCCGCGGTCCATGATGTCGCCGGCGAGCTCGGGCGGGGTCTGGTCGAGCGTCGAGCGGACCGCGTCGATGATGTTGTGGAGCGGCTCCTCGAGCGCCTGGCGCAGCTCCGAGCTGGACACCACGACCGTGCGGGGCAGGCCGGACACCATGTCGCGGCCGCGGATCTCGGCGTCGGGCTCGGTCGGCAGCGGGAAGGCCGACCCGAGGGTCATCTTCATCTCCTCGGCGGTGCGCTCCCCCAGCATGAGGGAGTACTCCTTCTTCATCCACGCGATGATCGCCTGGTCGAGGTCGTCGCCGGCGGTGCGCACGGACAGGCTGGTCACGATGCCGCCGAGGCTGATCACCGCGACCTCGGTGGTCCCGCCGCCGACGTCGACGACCATGTTGCCGGTGGCCTCGTGGACCGGCAGGCCGGCGCCGATGGCGGCCGCCATCGGCTCCTCGACGATGTAGACCCGGCGGGCGCCGGCCTGGTAGCCGGCCTCCTTGACCGCGCGCTGCTCGACCGCGGTGATCCCGCTCGGCACGCAGATCACCATGCGGGGCTTGGCGAAGTAGCGGCGGCGGTGCACCTGGTGGATGAAGTAGCGCAGCATCTGCTCGGTCGCCTCGAAGTCGGCGATCACGCCGTCCTTGAGCGGCCGGATGGCGGCGATGTTGTCGGGCGTGCGGCCGATCATCCGCTTGGCCTCGTGGCCGACGGCCAGCACCTCGCCGTTGGTGGTGTTCATCGCGACCACCGACGGCTCGTCGAGCACGACGCCCTTGCCGCGGACATAGACCAGCGTGTTGGCGGTGCCGAGGTCGACGGCCATGTCGCGGCCGATGATGTTGTTTGCCATTGGCGCTGGAGCCCTTGCGGTCGGGTGCTGCTGGGAAGAGGGGTCAGCGGTGCCACCGACCCACGCTCAGGCTAAGGAGCGCGCACGGCTGTTCCCGGGAGGACACGCGCGGGTCTACGTTCAGGACATGGCTGACCTCGACGAGCTCCGCGCCTCGCTCCCCATCGACCAGATCGCCGCGCAGGTCGGTGAGGACCCCGACGACGTACGCCGTGCGGTGGACGTGGCGCTGCCCGCGCTGCTCGGCGGCCTCCGGGCCAACGCCGAGGACCCGGGCGGCGAGGCGTCGCTCGCCGAGGCGCTCGGCCAGCACGACCCGGCCGTCGCGACGGCGCCGATCAGCCTGGCCGACGTCGACACCGCGGACGGCGAGCGGATCACGCGCCACATCTTCGGGGGGCAGCAGGACCAGGTGGTCCGCCAGCTCGGCAGCACCGGCGCCGGGAGCTCGCTGGTGCAGAAGCTGCTGCCGATCCTCGCGCCGATCGTGCTGTCGTACGTCGCCAAGCAGATGGGGGCCAAGGGCGGCGCGGCCGGCGGCGGCGTGGTCGGCTCGATCCTGTCCTCGATCCTCACCGGCGCCGCCCAGGGCGCGGGCGGCTCGTCCCGCTCGAGCTCCTCGGGTGGCTTCGGCGACCTCCTCGGCGACCTGCTCGGCGGGCTGCTGGGCGGCGGCCGCAAGAGCTGACCTCGTCTCAGCGAGAGCCTGACAAGTCCTCCGACGCCCGCGGTCGATGCTGGGGTCGCACGGGGCTGATGTTCAAGAACCTCGCTCGCGGACTGACCGCGAGCGAGCTCGCGTCAGTCCGCGAGCCCGGGAAACCAGATGCCGATCTCGCGGGCGGCGGACTCCTCGGAGTCGGAGCCGTGGACGATGTTCTGCTGGACGGCGACGCCCCAGTCGCGGCCGAGGTCGCCGCGGATGGTGCCGGGGGCGGCGACGGTCGGGTCGGTGGCGCCGGCGAGGGAGCGGAAGCCCTCGATGCAGCGCTGGCCCTCGACGACCACGGCGAGCACCGGGCCGGAGAGCATGAACTCCACGAGCGGACCGTAGAAGGGCTTGCCCTCGTGCTCGGCGTAGTGGGCGGCGAGGATCTCGCTGGTCGCCTCGCGCAGCTCGACGGCCGCGAGCGTGTAGCCCTTGGCCTCGATCCGGCGGAGGACCTCCCCCGAGAGGCCGCGGCGTACGCCGTCGGGCTTGACGAGGACGAGGGTGCGCTGGACGTCGGTCATGGGCTGCAGCCTAGCCAGCGGAGACCGCGGTCACTCCTGCTGGGCCTGCTCCGACCGCCAGGCTGCCCACGCCTCGGCGCGCTCGCGCTCGATCTTGCGGCCGAGCAGGTCGGCCGCGGCCCAGAGGGCCGCGAAGACCGCCCCGAGCGCGAACATGACCGGGATGACGAAGCCGAGGCCGATCGCGGCCACCTGTACGACGTAGCCGACGAGGTAGGCCCACTCCGCGCGCAGCATCCCGGCCAGCAGCAGGCAGACCACGGCGAGGCCGAGGCCGACCGACAACGCGGTGCCAGTGGCGACGCCGGCGATGGTGATCATGACCGGAGTGGTCAGGCCGAGCGTGATCGCCTCGAGGCTCAGCACGGCGGCGCACATGCCGCGGCGCGGCGAGCGCTCGGTGTTGGTGGGGGTGTCCTGCTCGGCGATCCGCTCCGGGGTGTCGTCGCTCATCGGCGGCCCTTGAGCAGCGCGCGGGCCTCGCCGACGGTGACGACGGACCCGGTGACCAGCACCGCGCCGGCGCCGATCGAGACGTCGATGGCCTCCCCCGCCTCGGCGAGGGTGGCGGCCCGGTCGATGGCGTCGGCCAGGTCGGGGACGACCGAGACGCGGTCGTCGCCGAAGACCTCGACGGCGACGCGGCCGAGCGAGGCGGCCGACATCGCGCGCGGCGTGGAGTTCTGCGTGCACACGACGTAGGCGAGGTGCGGCTCGAGGGCGGCCAGGACGCCTTCGTAGTCCTTGTCCTCCATCACGCCGATGACGCCGACGAGCGGGCTGAAGGAGAACGAGTCCTCGAGGGCCTCGCCGATCGCCTCCGCGCCGTGCGGGTTGTGGGCCGCGTCGAGCAGGATCGTGGGGCTGCGGCGGATGATCTCCAGCCGGCCGGGCGAGGTGACCTCGGCGAACGCCGCCCGCACGAGCTCGTCGTCGAGCTCGCCGTTGCCGAAGGCCTCGACCGCGGCCAGCGCCACGGCGGCGTTCTGCGCCTGGTGGGCGCCGTAGAGCGGCAGGAAGACGTCGTCGTACGTCCCTCGCAGGCCCTTGAGCGTGACGACCTGGCCACCGACCGCGGGGGTCCGCGACAGCACGCCGAACTCCACGCCCTCCCGGGCGACCGTCGCGCCGACCTCGGCGGCCCGCTCCAGCAGCACGGCGGCAACCTCGGGCGTCTGCTCGGCCAGCACGGCGAACGATCCGGACTTGATGATCCCGGCCTTCTCCACCGCGATGGTCGCGGGGTCCTCGCCGAGGTACTTCGCGTGGTCGACCGCGATCGGCAGCACGACGGCGACGTCGGCGTCGATGACGTTGGTGGCGTCCCAGCTGCCGCCCATCCCCACCTCGACCACGGCCACGTCGACCGGAGCGTCGGCGAAGGCGGCGTAGGCCATCCCCACGATGGTCTCGAAGAAGCTCAGCGGGTGGTCCTGCTCGGCGTCGACGAGGTGCGTGTAGGGGGCGACGTCGTTGAACGCGCGGACGAACGCCTCGTCGTCCAGCGGCTCGCCGTCGATGCTGATCCGCTCGCTCATCCGCTCGAGGTGCGGCGACGTGAAGCGACCCGTGCGCAGGTCGAGCGCCCGCAGCAGGGTCTCGATCATCCGGCTGGTGCTGGTCTTGCCGTTGGTGCCGGTCAGGTGCACCGAGCGGAAGGCGTGCTGCGGCTCGCCGAGCAGCTCGGTGAACGCCTCGATCCGGTCGAGGCTGGGCTCGAGCTTGGTCTCGGGCCAGCGCGACAGCAGCGCGTCCTCGACCTCGTCGAAGGTCTCGGCGAGGCGGCCATTGCCGGAAAACGTCTGCTCGGACACTCCCGGGAGTCTAGTGTCACCGCATTCGAGGTTCTGGGGGAGGACCTGCCATGAGTCACACCGGTCGGGCCGCGCTCGCCGTCGCCCTGCTCGTCGGGTTCTACGTCTACGGCGTCGCCGTCCTGGTGGGCCTCGGCTGGCTGCTGGTCCTCGCGCTGCAGCACGGCCTGCCGGGCTTCCTGGCGGGCAAGGGCTTCCTCGTCCTCGCGATCGTCGCGGTGGCGGTCGCCCGCAGCCTGTTCGGGCTCCGCAGGCGCGACACCACGCCCCCGCCCGGACTGCTGCTCACGCCGCAGGAGCAGCCGCGCCTCTGGGCCGTCGTACGCCAGCTCGCGGACATGGTCGGCACCCGCCCGCCCGACGAGATCCGGCTGGTGCCCGACGTCAACGCCGCGGTCTCGGAGGAGTCGAGCTGGCTGGGGCTGCGTCCCGGGCGGCGGCGCATGTTCGTCGGCGCCCCCCTGGCCACCACGTTCAGCGAGGCCGAGCTGGCCTCCGTGCTGGCCCACGAGCTGGGCCACTACAGCGGACGCCACACGGCGCTGGGCGGGCTGGTCTACCGGAGCCGCGAGGCCATCGGGCGGACCCTCGAGCGACTCCAGGACCACCCCGTCGTGGCCACCTTCTTCCACCTCTACGCCCGGTTCTACGTCGCCGTCACTGCGGCGACCAGTCGCGCGCAGGAGATCGAGGCCGACCGGTTCTCCGTCCAGGTGTCCGGGACGTCGACCGCGACCCGCGCCCTGCTGGCGGTGGAGCCGCTGGCCGCGGCGTGGGCCTTCTTCCTCGAGACGTACGCCCTCGCCGGACGCGAGGACGGCCTGCGGCCGACGGACGTGTTCGGCGGCTTCGAGCTGTTCCTCAACGACCCCGAGCGGCAGCGCCAGCTCGCCGAGCTGAACCTCCGCGCCGAGCCCGAGCCCACCCGGTGGACCGACACGCACCCGTCCGTCGAGCACCGGGTGCGGGCGATGGAGGCGCTCGGCCTGCCCGACGCCGACGACTCCTCCCCTCCCTCCATCGAGCTGCTCGGCGACTACCTCGTCGTGCTGCGCGCGCTCGAGGACGAGATGTTCGCCGGCACCGGCCTGAGCGCCGCCGGGTGGGACGAGGTGGTCGGCTCCGGTGCCCGGCGCACGTGGGACGAGCTCTCCGGCCTGGTGACCTCCTCGGCCCGGGTCGGCGACGCCACCCCGCGCCTCGGAGGGGTCCTCGACGCGGTGGCCGACGGTCGCTACCGCGGCTACGTCGCCGCAGTGGTGGCCGATCCGGAGACCCACGGCGAAGCGGCCCAGCGCGAGCTGCTGGACGCCCTGTGCCGATCGGCGCTGGTGGCCGGTGGCGCGCGGGTGCGCGTGAACTGGGCAGGCCCCGCACACGTGGTGGGCACCCACGCCGGACGCCTCGACCCCGCGCCCCTCGTGAGCGCGTCGCTCGACGACCCGGCCGGTGTCGCCGCCCTGCGGGAGTGGCTGGTGGCCAACGGCGCGTCCCTCGACCACGAGCCCCCGGAGGTCCCGACCGACGTGGGACGGGGTGCGGCCGTCGCGGCCGGACCGCCCGAGCTGCTGGCGGTGATCGGTCGCGTGAGGTGCGCGGGCGCCTTCCGCTCCGGCGGCTTCTGCTGGCTCCTCACCCACGGCCTCGTGCTCCGCAGGATGCGGATCAAGGACAGCGCGGCGGGCATGGGCTCGTACTCGGCCATCCTGAGGAGGGCACGCCGCCGCACCGCGGACGAGGTGCTGGGTGACCGGAAGGCCGTGTTCGTGCCCTGGGACGACGTCCGCAGCGCACAGCTCTCCACGAAGTGGCGCTTCAAGCGCGTGCGCCTCGACCTCGTCGACGGCCGCAGCCTGACGCTGAAGTGGCTCTACGACACGATCGACGACCCGTCGTTCCTCCCGGCCCTGGCCTACTTCCTCGGCGACCGCTTCGAGGAGTGAGGCGCTGGTCGGGCGCTCAGCAGGAGACGACCTTGCGCCACGGCTTGACGACCTGCAGCGAGCGCCCGTCGAGCGGCTTGGCACGGAACTGGTCGAGCGCGTCCTCCCACCGGGGGTCGGCGGTGCCGGTGACGTACATCGCGGAGCCCTGGTCGGCGTAGACCAGGCCGTACGTCTTCATCGCCTTCACGATCGTGCGGGCCACGCCGGTGTAGCGGTTGGCAGGGAACGACCTCGGCAGCCGGAAGCGCAGGCCGTACGCCGGCAGGTCGCGCGCGGTGTTGCCGCTCGGGCCGCAGTGGCGGGCCGGCCACGTGTAGGCGCTGCGGGCGCTCGGCATGGTGAAGCGCAGCGCGTGGGTGATCCGGCCGGAGGCGGCCTCCTCGTAGGACAGCAGGCCGGGCGTGATCGGCAGGCCGGCGGCGTCGGCGGAGGTCCAGCGGGCGGGTCGCAGCTTGTTGGAGGAGAGGTCCCACCGGGCCGCCGCCGCCGCCCGCCAGGCGACCACCCTGCCGGAGGCGTCGCGCACCCGCTCGGCGGCGTACAGCTCGATCAGGTCGCACGTGCCGCTCCGCACCGCCAGCACGTGCCGGTCGCCCTCCCCCGGGTCGGGCTCGGCGCGGCTGCCGCCCTCGATCGCGGCGTCGGCCGGGACGAACACCGGGCCGCGGTCGCTCTCGTCGCCGTAGTCCTCCCCGTCCACCCCGAACTGCAGGGGCAGGAGCGGCTGGTCCTGGGGCACCACGTTGACCGGGATCCCGTAGTACTCCTCGGTCGTGCCGAGGTCGAGGTGGAGGTCGTGGCCGGCGAGCTGCCGGCCGACGATGGCGTCGGACCACTTCCACTCCGGGCGCCGGTCGACGCGCTGGTTCCACGGGTTGTCCGCCGGGAAGACCTGGCAGCCCCCGATCCGGTGGACGCGGGGTGCGGACCTCACGTCGTCCGCCGCACCCCGGTCGGGGACCGAGGCCGGAGCCGCGGTGACCGGGAGCACCAGGGCGAGCGGGAGGAGCGCGAGGGCCAGGGTCGTACGCCGCATCGGGCGAGCCTAGGCGTTGGTCGGGACCTTGACGAGGTGCTCGGCCATGTCGACCACGGGCTCGTAGCCCAGGCTCGCGTAGATCTTGTTCGACGTCGGGTTGGCCTGGTCGGTGAACAGGCACATCCGGGTGCCGGCCTCGAGGCCGCGCCGGGTCAGCTCCCCGACGACGTACGACGCGATGCCGCGGCCACGGAACGCCTTGGGCGTGTAGACCGGCCCGATCCGCCCGACGCCGTACGACGGCAGGCCGGAGCCGGTCAGGTGCGCGACCGTGCCGTCGGGGAGCTCCCACAGCCACTCGACGCCCTCGCGGATCCGGACCAGCACGCTGTCGAGGGTGTTGTGCTCGCCCGAGTGCGGGTCGGGCTCGCGGCCTGCCTGCTCGTCGGCCTCCTCGTGGAAGGCCGTGAACCACGCGAGCACCAGCTCCGCGTCGTCCTCGGTCGCCTGCCGCAGCCGGCCCTCGGGTGCCCGCGGCACGTCGACCGCGGTGGCCTCCCAGAGCCGCGTCGCCTTGTCCGAGACCATCACTCCCCCGGCCAGCTCGGCGGTGGCGCGGGCCAGCACCTCGGCGCCGGGCAGCGCGCCGTTGGCCCCGCCGAGGAGCTCGCCGCGCTCGTGCAGGGCGACCGCCAGCGCCCGCGCGGCCGCCTCGGGCATCGGCAGCGCGAAGGTCGGGTAGGGCTTGAACGTGGCGGTGCGCATCGCGGCGCTGACCACCTCGCCCGAGCCGTCCCGCACCGCGAGCCACCAGCGCGCGAACGGCGCGTCCGCCTCGACCCAGGAGTCACGCCCCTCGGCCAGCTCCCGCTCGATCCGCTGGGTCACGCTGGCGATCACGCTGCCGAGCACGGGCTCGGCGGCGAGCAGCCCACCCGCCGCCGCGAGGAACGGCTCGGGGGCGTCGAAGAACTCCAGCGTGAAGGCGGCTTCCATGGCCGCACGCTAGGGCCCGGCAGCCGTGGGTCGATACTCGTTTTCGCAGGCCGGAGGCCCGTCAATAGACTTCCGGCATGACTGAGAACCCCAGCACCCACGCCCCGGACACGACGAGCGCCGACCCGCGTGCCGTCGTCGTACCCGAGCGTCCGGCGCTGGAGGGCCTGGAGGACAAGTGGTCCCGGGCGTGGGCCGACAACGACACCTACGCCTTCGACCGCACCCAGCCGCGCGAGAACGTCTACTCCATCGACACCCCGCCGCCCACCGTGAGCGGTTCGCTGCACGTCGGCCACGTCTACTCCTACAGCCACACCGACCTGATCGCGCGCTACCAGCGCATGCAGGGCAAGGCGGTCTTCTACCCGATCGGCTGGGACGACAACGGCCTGCCGACCGAGCGCCGCGTGCAGAACTACTTCGGCGTCCGCTGCGACCCGACCCTGCCCTACGACCCCGACTTCACCCCGCCGGAGAAGCCGGACCCCAAGCGGCAGGTGTCGATCAGCCGACCGAACTTCATCGAGCTGTGCGAGCAGCTCGTCGTCGAGGACGAGAAGGCCTTCGAGGCGCTGTGGCGCCAGCTCGGCCTGTCGGTGCAGTGGAACCCCACCTACACCACGATCGGCGACCACTCCCGCACGGTCAGCCAGCGCGCGTTCCTGCGCAACTACGCCCGTGGCGAGGCCTACCTGTCCGAGGCGCCGACCCTGTGGGACGTCACCTTCCAGACCGCGGTCGCGCAGGCGGAGCTCGAGGCCCGCGACTACCCCGGTCACTACCACCGGGTCGCGTTCCACAAGCCCGACGGCAGCCCGATCCACATCGAGACCACCCGGCCCGAGCTGATCCCGAGCGTGGTCGCGCTGATCGCGCACCCCGACGACGAGCGCTACCAGGACGTCTTCGGCACGACCGTCACCTCGCCCGTCTTCGGCGTCGAGATCCCGGTCCTGGCCCACCCCGCCGCCGAGCCCGACAAGGGCGCCGGCATCGCGATGTGCTGCACCTTCGGCGACCTCACCGACGTGATGTGGTGGCGCGAGCTCGACCTCCCGATCCGCACCGTGGTCGGCCGCGACGGCCGCCTCCACCGCGAGACCCCGGAGTGGCTCGCGAGCGACGCGGCCTCGATGGCGTACGCCGAGATGGCGGGCAAGACGACGTTCAGCGCCCGCGAGGCGATGGTCGCCCTGCTGCGCGAGTCGGGCGACCTCGATGGCGAGCCCAAGGCCACCCAGCGCATGGCGAACTTCTACGAGAAGGGCGACAAGCCGCTCGAGATCGTCGCCACGCGCCAGTGGTACATCACCAACGGCGGCCGCGACGCCGCGCTGCGCAAGGAGATGCTGGTCCGCGGCGAGGAGATCACCTGGATCCCCGCCCACATGAAGCACCGCTACGACAACTGGGTGGGCGGCCTCAACGGCGACTGGCTCATCTCCCGCCAGCGGTTCTTCGGCATCCCGTTCCCCGTCTGGTACCCGCTCGACGTCGACGGCGAGCCCGACCACGACCACCCCCTGCTGCCCACCGAGGACCAGCTGCCGATCGACCCGTCGACGCAGGTCCCGGGCGGCTACACGGAGGACCAGCGGGGCAAGCCGGGCGGCTTCATCGGGGACCCCGACGTGATGGACACGTGGGCGACGTCCTCCCTCACCCCGCAGATCGCCGGCATGTGGGAGGAGGACGACGACCTGTTCCAGCGCGTCTTCCCCTACGACCTGGCCACCCAGGCGCACGACATCATCCGCACCTGGCTGTTCTCCCGCGTGGTCCGCGCCGATTTCGAGCACCAGGTCGTGCCGTGGTCGCACGCGATGATCTCCGGCTTCATCGTCGACCCCGACCGCAAGAAGATGTCGAAGTCGAAGGGCAACGTCGTCGTCCCGACCGACATCCTCGACACCTACGGCGCCGACGCCGTCCGCTGGCGCGCCGCCATCGGCCGTCCCGGGCTGGACTCGCCGTTCGACGAGTCGCAGATGAAGGTCGGCCGCCGGCTGGCGATGAAGGTGCTCAACGCCTCCAAGTTCGTCCTCGGCAACGTCGGCGCGACCACGTTGGTGCCCAGCGCCGTCAGCGCTCCGGTCGACTGCGCCCTGCTGGGCCGCCTGGAGATCGTGGTCCGCAAGGCCACCGAGGCGTTCGACGCCTACGACTACACGACCGCGCTCGAGGTCACCGAGAAGTTCTTCTGGGAGTTCTGCGACGACTACCTCGAGCTGGTCAAGGAGCGCGCGTACGACACCGAGGGCGGCGCCGCGACCGAGTCGGCCAAGGCGACGCTGGCCATCGCGCTGCACACCCAGCTGCGGCTGCTCGCGCCCTTCCTGCCGTACGCCACCGAGGAGGTGTGGTCGTGGTGGCAGGACGGGTCCATCCACCACGCGTCGTGGCCCACCGCCGCCGACCTCGGCTCCGCGGCGGCCGCCCAGCCGCTCGTGCTCGACGCCGTCGCCGCCGCGCTCACCGGGATCCGGGGCGCGAAGTCGCAGGCCAAGGCCAAGATGCGCGCCGCGCTCTCCCGGGTGGAGATCACCGGCCCGGAGGCTCTGGTCACCGCGGCTCGCGAGGCCCAGGACGACCTGAGGGCGGTCGGCACGATCGTCGGCGAGCTGGTGTTCACCACCGACGAGGCGGCGACCGAGCTGCGCGTCAGCGCCGAGCTGGCGCCGACCGACGCCTGACCGGAGCGACCCGACGAGCGACCGGGCCCTGGCCCGGCTGCGGACCCACGAAGCCGCAGCCGGGCACCCCCCTGCTCACATGAGGATCATCAGGACCAGGCACAGCAGGGCCACCAGCACCGCCGCGATGATCGGTCGCTTCTCCTCGGCCCGTAACGGGTCTTCGCCCCACATGCCAACGAGACGGGGATCACGCCGATCCATGACACGGTTCCGGCGTCGAGTTCCGTCGGGATCCCCAACGGGCTAGACCACCTCAGGGGTGGCGCGCCGCCTTCGCGGCGTCGCGCGCGGCCTGAGCGGCGTCGCGCGCGGCCTGTGCGGCCTGGTGCTCGGCCTCCCGCGCGGCCTGTGCGGCCTGGTGCTCGGCCTCCCGCGCGGCCTGCGCCGCCTGGCGCTCGGCCTCCCGGACTGCCTGCGCAGCTGCGCGCTCCGCCTCGCGCGCGGCCTGCGCCGCGGCGTGCTCGGCCTGGCGCTCGGCCTGACGGGCCGCCTTCGCTGCCTCGTGCTGGGCCTGACGGGCCGCCTGGGCGGCGTCCCGCTGGGCCTCACGGGCCGCCTTGGCCGCCTCGTGCTGGGCCTGACGGGCCGCCTTGGCGGCGTCCCGCTGGGCGTCACGGGCCGCCTTGGCTGCCTCGTGCTCGGCCCGGCGCTGCGCCTTCGCGGCGTCCCGGAGCGCCTGCTCGACCAGGCGCTCGGCCTCGGCCTGCTCGTCACCCTGAGCCGCAGTCTCGGCGGTGGTGCTCCCGGTGGGCTCAGGGGTCTCGGGGGTCTCGGTGCCCTCCGGGGTCGCCACCGACCGGCCGGACGTGCGCACGGGACGGGCGTGGGCCTTCGCGTGGGCAGCGCCACCGGTGGCCACGCCCAGGGGCTGGGTGCTCAGCTCGGTGGGGATGCTCACCGGGGCCGGGTCGGTGGTGGGCGCCGGGTGCCGACGGACGTGCGGAGCAGCGTCGGCCTGTCCGGCTGCCGCGATCGGCCGGCCGGGGTGGAAGATGTCCAGTCCCCATCCGCGTGCCACCGAGAGCGTCATCAGCACGGCGCAGAGCACGGCGACCAGCGCGAAGCCGGCCAGCGGCCGCTTCTGATCGATCCCCACGGGTTCCCCTTCCCACATGCTGACGAGACGCCAGTCTCGCCGGGCCATGACGCAGGGGCACGGTCGATAGTCCGGAATGGCCCGAAATGACTAGGCGGAACTAGTCACCCCGGGCCATGGGACGGTCGAGGTCAGGCCGACTTCTTCTTCTTCGCCTCGGACTCGCGCGGGATCAGCGTCGGGGCCACGTCGTCCTCGACCACCTCGCGGGTGACGATCACCTTGGCCACGTCGCCGCGGGAGGGGACGTCGTACATCACGTAGAGGAGGACCTCCTCGATGATCGCGCGGAGGCCGCGCGCACCGGTGCCCCGCTCGAGGGCCGCTTCGGCGATCGAGTCGATCGCGTCGTCGGTGAACTCGAGCTCGACGCCGTCGAGGTCGAAGAGCTTCTGGTACTGCTTGATGAGCGCGTTGCGCGGCTCGGTGAGGATCTGGACGAGCGCCTCGCGGTCGAGCTTGCTCACGCTCGCGATGAGCGGCAGGCGACCGATGAACTCGGGGATCAGGCCGAACTTGGTGAGGTCCTCGGGACGGACCTGCGCGAGCAGGTCGTCGGCCTCGCGCTCGGCGGCACCGCGCACCTCGGCGGTGAAGCCCAGCGACTTCTTGCCCACGCGCTGCTCGATGATCTGCTCGAGGCCCGCGAAGGCACCACCCACGATGAAGAGGATGTTGGTGGTGTCGATCTGGATGAACTCCTGGTGCGGGTGCTTGCGGCCGCCCTGCGGGGGCACCGACGCGGTCGTGCCCTCCAGCATCTTCAGCAGCGCCTGCTGGACGCCCTCGCCGGAGACGTCGCGGGTGATCGAGGGGTTCTCCGCCTTGCGGGCCACCTTGTCGATCTCGTCGATGTAGATGATGCCCGTCTCGGCCTTCTTGACGTCGTAGTCGGCGGCCTGGATGAGCTTGAGGAGGATGTTCTCGACGTCCTCGCCGACGTAGCCGGCCTCGGTCAGCGCCGTGGCGTCGGCGATCGCAAACGGGACGTTGAGCATCCGGGCCAGCGTCTGGGCGAGGTAGGTCTTGCCGCAGCCGGTCGGACCGATGACCAGGATGTTGGACTTGGCGACCTCGACGACGTCGTCCTTGGCCTTGCCGGAGACCGGCTGGAGGCCCGCCTGGACGCGCTTGTAGTGGTTGTAGACCGCGACGGCGAGGGACTTCTTGGCGTGCTCCTGGCCGATGACGTAGGAGTTGAGGAACTCGAAGATCTCACGAGGCTTGGGGAGCTCCTCGAGGCTCACCTCGGAGCCCTCGGCGAGCTCCTCCTCGATGATCTCGTTGCAGAGCTCGATGCACTCGTCGCAGATGTAGACGTTGGGTCCCGCGATGAGCTTCTTGACCTGCTTCTGGCTCTTTCCGCAGAAGTTGCACTTGAGCAGGTCGCCGCCGTCACCGATACGTGCCACGAGTCGTGTCCTCCAGTCTCGCCGGTCGGGGGTCCGGCTGGTCATCACCCTGCAACGGGCCCCACGACGGTACCCCGAGCCGGCCCCCTGCGGGGGCCGGACACGAGATGTCGCCGATCATTGTTGTGCTGGTGTCAGGCGAGCGCCGGGGCGCCCTTGCGGGACTCGATGACGGCGTCGATGAGGCCGTACTCGACGGCCTGCTCGGCGGTCAGGATCTTGTCGCGCTCGATGTCGCGGCTGACCTGGTCGATGTCCTTGCCGCTCGAGTCGGCGATCATCTTCTCCAGCAGCTCGCGCATCCGCAGGATCTCGTTGGCCTGGATCTCGATGTCGGAGGTCTGGCCGAACGTGCCCTCGGTGTAGGGCTGGTGGATCAGGATGCGGCTGTTGGGCAGCGCCATCCGCTTGCCCTTGGCGCCGGCGCCCAGCAGGATCGCCGCCGCCGAGGCCGCCTGGCCCAGGCACACGGTCTGCACGTCGGGCTTGATGAACTTCATCGTGTCGTAGATCGCGGTCAGCGCCGTGAACGAGCCACCGGGGCTGTTGATGTAGATGCTGATGTCGGTGTCGGGGTTCATCGTCTCCAGGCACATCAGCTGGGCGATGACCGCGTTGGCGACGTCGTCGCTGATCGGCGTGCCGAGGTAGATGATGCGCTCTTCGAAGAGCTTGGCGTAGGGGTCGATGCGGCGGAAGCCGTAGGAGGTCCGCTCTTCCCACTGGGGGATGTAGTAGTTCATGTTCAGTCCTGCTTCCGGGCCGGGCGACCCTCGTCGGCTGCCTCGCGGGCACTGGTGATCACCTGGTCGACCAGGCCGTACTCGACCGCCTGGTCGGCGGTGAACCACCGGTCACGGTCGGCGTCGGCCACGACCTGCTCGACGCTCTGGCCGGTGTGCTCGGCGATCAGGTCGAGCAGCACCTTCTTGATGTGGAGGGACTGCTGGGCCTGGATCTTGATGTCGGAGGCCGAGCCGCCCATGCCCGAGGAGGGCTGGTGCATCATGATGCGCGCGTGGGGCAGGGCGTAGCGCTTGCCCTTGGTGCCGGCGCAGAGCAGGAACTGGCCCATCGAGGCCGCCAGGCCCATGCCGACGGTCGCCACGTCGTTGGGGATGTAGTTCATCGTGTCGTAGATCGCCATGCCGGCGTCCACCGAGCCACCGGGGCTGTTGATGTGGAGGAAGATGTCGGCCTCCGGGTCCTCGGCGGAGAGCAGCAGGAGCTGGGCGCAGATCGCGTTGGCGTTCTGGTCGCGCACCTCCGAGCCGAGGAAGACGATGCGCTCGCGGAGGAGGCGCTGGTAGATGTGGTCGTCGAGGCCATACATCCCACCGGCGCCGTTCATCTCAGGCGAGAGGGCTGGGCTGGAGTTCTGGTTCACGCTGGCGACACTAGCCGGAAGGACGGACACTTCCACGCGATGACCCACCCTGTTCGCCCACAGCGGATTCGCTGACGTCCTCAGCCGCGGGCCACCTGCTCCAGCACCTCGCGGAACACGCGGTAGCGCTCGGCGCCGACGGAGTCGGCCCACTCCCGCTCGCACGAGTCGAGGACGCCGCGCGCCCGGGCGAGCCCCTCGCGCCCGAGGTCGGTGATGGTCACCCGCTTGGCGCGGTGGTCCCGCGGGTCGGGGCCGACCTCGACCATGCCGGTCCCGGCGAGCTGGCGGACGAACTGCCCGCAGCCCTGCGTCGTCATGCCGGTGCGCTCGGCGAGCTCCGAGATCGTGAGGCCGCCGGCCGGGAGCCACTCCAGGACCCGCAGCTGCGAGGGACGCAGGGCGGGCGCCTCCTGCGCCAGCCGCCCGCGCACCCGGCCGAACACGAGGCCCATGAGGAGCGGGACGTGCGGCTCGAGACCTTCGGGAAGCCCGTTGACGTACGTCATGAAAGCAACTTACCTTGTTTTCATGAAAGCCGCTTTCGCTTCGACGGACGAGACCGGTCGCCGCGACGCCCTCGGCGCGGACGACGTCAGCGACGAGGCCCTGGCCGCGATGGTGGCGGACCTGTGGGGCGTCCCGTCCGCACGGCTGGTGGACTCGGCCGCCGAGGAGGTCGCCTACGACGTCCCCTCGATCCTCACCGGCGCACGCACCTGGGTGCGCGGGCACGCCGACGCCGGCGACGGTCCACGGCCGTTCACCTTCTTCGTCAAGCGCGTGCACCACTGGCGCCACTCCCCCGCCTTCGCCTTCGTCCCGCCCGAGGTGGCCGCGTGGGCGGCCGACTCCGTGCCGTGGCGTGCCGAGGTCCTGCTGTACGCCTCCGACCTGGGCGAGCGCCTGCCCGAGGGCCTGACCGTGCCCCGGGCACTGCGCGTGGACGACCGGCCCGACCAGACCGCGGTGCTCTGGCTCGAGGCCGTCGAGCACGACCCGACGCCGTGGGACGAGTCGACCTACCTCCGCGCCGCGCACCTGCTCGGGCGGCTCTCCGCCAGCGCCGACGTCGCCGGGCTCGCCGCGATCGACCCGCAGCCGTGGCACATCCGCTCCTTCGTCGTGGGGCGGCTGGGGCACACGACGCTGCCGGTGCTCGGGGACGAGGCGGTGTGGCAGCACCCGGCCGTGGCCGAGCACTTCGGCCCGCTGCGCTCGCGGCTGGCCGAGGTCGCCGGCCGGCTCGACGCGCTCGCCGACGAGTACGCCGCGCTGCCGCACCTGGCCGCGCACGGCGACGCCTGCCCCAACAACCTGATGCGGCACGTCGGCGATGACGGGTTCACGCTGATCGACTTCGGCTTCTGGCGCCCGCAGCCGGTGGCGTACGACCTCTCCCAGCTCCTGGTGGGCGAGATCCAGATGCGCCGCCTCGACGCCGACGGCCTGCCCGAGCGGGCCGCGGCCTGCCTCGAGGCGTACGCCGACGGGCTGGCGGCGGAGGGCGGCTCGGTCGACGCGGACGTGCTCCGGCGGTCGCACGCGGTGAGCCTGGCGCTGTTCAACGGCCTGCCGAGCATCCCGGCCGAGGCGCTGGCCGAGGAGGACCAGGAGGCGGCGGCCCACCACGTCGCCCAGCGCGCCGCGATGGCGGCGTACTCCTTCGACGTGCTGGCCGCCACGGAGGGCTGAGCGGCCGCACGCACGACCGGCGCCCACCCGAGGGGTGGACGCCGGTCGGAGGGTGTGCGCAGGCTCAGGCCTCGGCGGGCTCCTCGGTGCTCTCGGCAGCAGCCTCGTCGGCGGGCTCGCCGATGGTGCCGTCGGGACGCAGGTTCTTCAGCTCGACCACGTTGCCCGAGGCGTCCTTGACGGTCGCGGACTCCACGATCGTCGCGAGCGCCTTGCCGCGCAGGATCTCCTGCACGAGCTCGGGGATGTGGTTGTGCTCGAACATGTGGTTGGCGAACTCCTGCGGGTCCTGCCCGGACTGCTGGGCACGGCGCACGAGGTGCTCGGAGAGCTCGGCCTGGTCGATGCCGAACTCCTCCTTCTTCGCGATCTTGTCCAGGATGAACTGGGCGGCGACCGCGTCGCGGACCCGGCGCTCGAGGTCGGCCTCGAACTCCTCCTGGGTCTGGCCCTCGTCCTCGAGGTACTTCTCCATGGTGATGCCGGCGAAGCCGAGCTGCTGCTCGACGTTCTGGCGACGGGCGTTGAGCTCGTCGGTGACCATGATCTCGGGCAGCGGGATGGAGACCTTCTCCAGCAGGGCCTCCAGCACCGCGTCGCGGGCGGCGGCGGCCTGCTCGAGGCGCTTGCCGCGGCCGAGGCGCTCGCGCACGTCGGCGGTGAGCTCCTCGGCGGTGTCGAACTCGGAGGCGAGCTGGGCGAACTCGTCGTCGACCTCGGGGAGCTGCTGCTCCTGGACGGCGGTCACCTTGACGGTCACCTGGACCGGCTCGCCGACCAGGTCGCCACCGACGAGCTCGGAGTCGAAGGTGGTGTCCTCACCGGCGGAGAGGCCCACCAGGGCCTCGTCGAGGCCGTCGATCATGCCGCCGCGACCGACCTTGTAGGACATGCCGGTGACCTCGCCGCCCTCGACGGTCTCGCCGTCCTTGGCAGCCACGAGGTCGATGGTCACGAAGTCGCCGTCGGCGGCCGCGCGCTCGACGGGGACGAGGGTGCCGAAGCGCTCACGCAGCGCCTCGACCTGCTCCTCGACGTCGGCGTCGGTGATCTCGATGTCCTCCACGCTGGCCTCGAGGCCGTCGTAGGAGGGGAGCTCGAAGTCGGGCTTGACGTCGACCTCGGCGGTGAACTCGAGGGACTCGTTGTCCTCGAACTTCGTCACCTCGATCTCCGGCTGGGCCAGCGGCTCGAGGTCGTGCTCCTGGAGCGCGGCCATGTACTGCTGGGGGACGACGGCGTTGATCGCCTCGTCGAGGACCGGGCCGCGGCCGATCTGGCGGTCGATGACGGCGGGCGGGACCTTGCCGCGGCGGAAGCCGGGGACGTTGATCTGCTTCGCGATCTTCTGGTAGGCCGCGTCGAGGCTCGGCTTGAGCTCCTCGAAGGGCACCTCGACGGTCAGCTTGGCCCGGGTCGGGCTCAAGGTCTCGACGGCGCTCTTCACAAATGTCTCCTGATGCTGAAGGTCAGTGGGGGGACCACATGAGTGTGTTGCATGGGGTCGTACGGGATCGGCACGGCCGCACGCACGGGGGAAGCCGGCGGCCGCAAACCTCGTCAGTCTATCGACGGGTCGGGCACAGGCCGAATCACGCCCGCGCCGTGGCCGGCTGGTCGGGGCGACAGGACTCGAACCTGCGATCTCCTGCTCCCAAAGCAGGCGCGCTAGCCACTACGCTACGCCCCGCCCAACGGGCCGGCGGGCCGCCCCGGAGGGCGGTCGCGCAGGCCTGCTGGGAGCGGATGACGGGAATCGAACCCGCGTAGCCAGTTTGGAAGACTGGGGCTCTACCATTGAGCTACATCCGCGCGCGCCGGTCGACATCTCCATCGCCGGTGCGGGATTCATGGTGCCACACGCGTGAGCACGCGCCCCAACCGGCCGCTCCCGGTCCGGCCGGCGGTCAGCGGCGGTGGACCAGCAGCAGTGCGGCGTCGTCGTTGCGCGACCCGAGCGCCTCCACGAGCCGGGCGGCGCCGCCCTCGAACTCGCCGCGCAGCAGGTGCTCGAACTGGCCGAGCATCTTGTCGATGCCCAGGCCGATGTCGCGGTTGCGGGTCTCCACCATGCCGTCGGTGTAGAGCAGGAGCGCGTCGCCCGGACGCATCTCCCCCGACGTGGCGACGAAGTCGGCACCGTCGATCAGACCGAGCACCGGGCCCTCGGTCTCGACCACCTCCCACCGGCCGGAGCCGGCATGCCGCAGGGCTGCGGGCGGGTGGCCGGCCGTGCGCAGGTCGTAGTGGCCGGAGCGGAGGTCGAGCGAGAGGTGGATCGCCGTCGCGAACCCCTCGTCCCAGTCCTGGCGGAGCAGGAACGTGTTGGCCGCCGGCAGGAACTCCTGCGGCGGCAGCGCGCTCAGCAGGCCGCCGAGGGCGCCGGAGAGCAGCAGCGCCCGGGTGCCCGCGCCCTGGCCCTTGCCGGACACGTCGACGACCGCGACCTCGAGGCGGTCGCCCACCCGTGAGGCGACCACGAAGTCGCCCGCGAACGGCGTGCCACCGGCGGACCGCAGCTCGGCGGTGGCGTACCAGTCGGGGGGCAGGGCGGGGATGCCGCCCTGGCGCAGGATGCGGTCGCGGAGGTCCACGAACATCTGCTCGCCCTGGATGCCCGCGACGCCGAGGCGCGAGCGACGGAACGACGACAGCAGGACGAGGAAGCCGAGGCCGAACATGATCACCACGGCCACGGAGGTGCGGATCGTGATGTCCTGCGTCGGCACGGTCACCGCCAGCACCAGCAGCACGAAGACGACGAACCACGGCAGCTGGCGCGGACCCAGCACGAGGCTGGAGACGACCAGCGGCACGAGCAGCGTGACCAGCGGCACGAAGTCCTGCAGCCGCCAGATCGCCAGCCCGACGAGCACGGTCGAGACCACCAGGGCCGTGAGCATCCGCGAGCCGCGGGGCACCACCCGGCTGAGGGCGCCGCTGAGCCGCGAGCCGGGGCCGGTGTTCGTGCGGCGCTCGGCGGAAGAACTCATGGCCGAGCTCCTCGCGACGTCTCAGGGGTGTTGCTGGCAGATCGTACGGCCCGCGAGCGGAAGGTTGGCTGACATTTGGGGCACCAGAAGATGTTGCGTCCGACGAGCTCACCCGTGCGGACGGTCGAGCCGCACAGCAGGCACGGCATCGAGGTGCGCCGGTAGACGTAGACCTCGCCGCCGTGGTCGTCCTTGCGCGGCGGCCGGCCCATCGCCTCGGGGGTGTGCTCGGGGCGCACCGTGTCGATCCTTCCCGAGCGCACGCCCTCAGCCATCAGCTCGACCAGGTCGGCCCACATGGCCCGCCACTGGCCGACCCGGAGCGTGCTGCCCGGGCGGAGCGGGTGGATGCGGTGCCGGAAGAGGACCTCGGCGCGGTAGACGTTGCCGACGCCGGCGAGCACCTTCTGGTCCATCAGCAGGTCGCCGATGGGGCGGTGGCTGGCGCGGATCCGGCGCCAGGCGAGGTCGGGGTCGGCGTCGGCCCGCAACGGGTCGGGGCCGAGCCGCGCGAGCACCTCGTCGCGCCGGGCCGGGCCGATCAGGTCGCACAGGATGGCGCCGCGGAGGTCGGCGTACGACGTCGGCAGCCCGTCGTCGGGCGTGGTGACCAGGCGAAGCCGCACGGCGCCCACGGGCGCGGGCACCACCTCGACGCCCGTGTGCACGTCGAACTGCCCGATCAGGCCGAGGTGGACGTGGACGAACCGCTCGCCCTGGAGCTCGACGAACAGGTGCTTGCCCGCGGAGTCCGCACCGACGAGGCGCGAGCCGTCGAGCTGCTCGGCGTCGGCGGCGAAGCGGCCCTGCGGCGAGGACACGCGGACCGTGCGCCCGGCGAACGCAGCGGTCAGGTCGTCGGCGAGGCGACGGAGGGTGTGGCCCTCAGGCATCCGGGCCGCGCAGCGCCGACTCCGGAAGCGGCGGCAGCTCCTTGGTCTCGTCGTACGTGCTGACCTGGCCGATGCGGCGCACGTGACGCTCGTCCTCCGTGAAGGGGGTGGTCAGGAAGACCTCGACGAAGCGGGTCATCTCGTCGACGGAGTGCATGCGGCCGCCGACCGAGACGACGTTGGCGTCGTTGTGCTCGCGGGCGAGGACGGCGGTCTCCTCGGACCAGACCAGGGCGCACCGGATGCCCTCGACCTTGTTGGCCGAGATCTGTTCGCCGTTGCCGGAGCCGCCGATCACCACGCCGAGGCTGTCGAGGCCCTCGGCCCGGTCGGCGGCGACGCCCTCGGCCGCCCGGAGGCAGAAGCAGGGGTAGTCGTCGAGCGCGTCGTAGACGAACGGACCGTGGTCGACCGGCTCGTAGCCGTGGTCGACCAACCAGGTCATCAGGTGGTCCTTCAGCTCGAGGCCGGCGTGGTCGGAGCCCAGGTGAACGCGCATGGTGGAAGTCTTCCAGAGGGCGGGGACGCCGGTTCAGACCAGGTGCTGGTCGAGGTAGCCGGCCACCTGGCGCACGAGCGGCTCCGACGCGGTGAACTGTGCGTGGCGCCAGAACCCGTGGACCTGGCCGAGGCACCGGATGCCGACGGTCACGACACCGGCCTCCGCGAGCAGCCGGGCCAGCTCCTCACCCTCGTCGCGCAGCGGGTCGTGCTCGGCGGTCGCGACGAAGGTGGGCGGGAGGGTGTGCAGCCGGTCGGAGAGCAGGGGTGCGAGGTCGGGGTCGTCGTAGTCGGCCTCGCTGCGGGCGTACTGCTCCCAGTACCAGCTCGCCTCCGACGGGTCGAAGCCTGAGCCGGGCCCCTCGGACCACGACGGGAAGCTGGCGCGGGGGTCGAGGAAGGGGTAGATGAGCGCGACCACCCGGAAGAAGCCGGGGTTGCGCAGCGCCGCGACCAGCGCGAGGTTGGCTCCTGCGGAGTCGCCGTGGGCGGCGTACGGCCCCGGCGGGCCCTCGCGGCGCAGCCAGCCGACCACGGTGTCCAGGTCGTCCGGGGCCGCGGGGAACTTCGCCTCGGGCGGGCGCCGGTAGTCCACGCTCAGCACCGGACGGCGCAACCGGTTGGCGAAGCGCCGGACCACGGCGTCGTGCACGTCGACGTCGTTGAGCACGAACCCGCCGCCGTGGGCGTGGACCGCGAGCCCCTCCAGCGGGTCGGCCGGGGTGTAGAGGCGGCACGGCACACCGTCCGCGTCGACGTCCTCGACGGACGCGACGTGCTCGCGCGGCTGGCGGAGGTTGAACAGGCGGACCTCCTCCCGGTGCGCGGCGAGGTCGAAGCCGGGCGCGCCCAGGGCGGGGCCGTCGTCCGCGGCGACGGCCGCCCGGACCTCGGGGTACATCACGGAGCGGTCCTCAGCGGGACATCAGCGCGTCGAGGCCGACCGCGATGGCGGCGGCCACCCGGAAGTCGACGCGCTGGTCCGGCACGGCGACGCGGTAGCGGTCGCCGATCGACATCTTGCGCTCCACGGAGAACAACGGCTGGCCGCTCGCGTCGAGGAAGTCGAAGTGGATCGGCAGGAAGTCCACGTCGGTGAAGCGGCGCAGCAGGCCGACGACCTGGTTTCGCTCCTGGCCCGTGCCGGTGTAGCCGGGGCCCTCCACGTGGAAGGTCGAGCGGAGCAGCGAGGCGCCGAAGTCCTTCCTGAAGAAGCCGATCTGGGCACCGCCCTCGTCGGTGATGTCGTAGCCGGCGTTGAGGTCGAGCTTCTTGCGCGCCTTGAAGCCGAAGACCGGCCGCGACTTGCCCGCGTCGGAGTAGAAGGTGACCTGCTCCTTGAACGCCATCCGCTTCTGCTCGGCCAGCGCCATCAGCCGGGTCGGGTTGCCCGCCTCGTCGGACTCCGAGATCTCGTAGCGGTTGATCATCATGGTGAGCTTCTGGTTCACCACGAAGTGGGGCAGGTACATCTCGGCGGTTTCGGAGGACATGCGGAGAGCCTAGCCAGACCGGCTCAGGCCCCTCAGGCGCCGAACCCGGCGAGCTCCTCCTCGACCACCGAGGGGTCGAGCTTGGTGAAGATCGGCGTCGGCTTCTCCACCGGCGCACCCACGGTCACCGGGCGCGACTCCCACGCAGGCGTCGAGGAGTACTCCCCCGTGATGATGGAGTACGACGTGTGGCCGGCGCCGTTGTCGGGCTCGAGCTCGTCGACCTGCTCGATGCGGGGCATCGGCATGAGCTCGCCCTCGCCGCCGAGCGCGGCGTGCACCTGGTTGGCGGAGTGCGGGAGGAACGGCGAGAGCAGCGTGTTGCAGTCGCTCACGCACTGGGCCGCGACGTGCAGCACGGTCGCCAGGCGCTCGCGCTGGGACTCGTCCTTCATCTTGTAGGGCTCGGTGACGGTGAGGTACTTGTTCACCTCGCCGACGACCCGCATCGCCTCGGCGATCGCGGCGCGCAGCCGGTGCTTCTCGATGAGGCCGCCGACGGTCGTGAAGCCCTCGCGGACGGTGGCGAGCACCTGCTCGTCGACCTCCTCGAGCGCGGCCGCGGCGGGGATCTCGCCGAAGTTCTTCGCGATCATCGTCGCGGTGCGGTTGACCAGGTTGCCCCACCCGGCGACCAGCTCGGAGTTGTTGCGGGTGACGAAGTCGGCCCACGTGAACGCGGCGTCGGAGGTCTCGGGGCCGGCCGCGCAGATGTAGTAGCGCAGGGCGTCCGCGCCGTAGCGGGCGAGGAAGTCGCCGACGTAGATCACGTTGCCGCGGCTGGTGGAGAACTGCGAGTCACCGAAGGTCAGGAACTCGCTGGAGACCACCTCGGTCGGCAGGTTGAGCGTGCCGAAGGTGCCCGGCTCGCCGCCCTTGTCGCCCGCGCCGTTGTAGGCGAGCAGCTCAGCCGGCCAGATCTGGGAGTGGAAGACGATGTTGTCCTTGCCCATGAAGTAGTAGGACTCCGCGTCGGCGTCGTTCCACCACTCGCGCCACTTGTCGGGCTCGCCGAGGCGGCGCGCCCACTCGATCGAGGCCGAGAGGTAGCCGATGACCGCGTCGAACCAGACGTAGAGCCGCTTGGTCGGCTGGTCCTCCCAGCCCGGCACCGGGATGCCCCAGTCGATGTCGCGGGTCATCGCGCGCGGCCGGATCTCCTTGAGGATGTTCTGGCTGAACTTGATCACGTTGGGGCGCCACAGGCCGGTGGCCTCGCGCTGGTCGAGCCACTCCCCCAGCGCCGCGGCGAGGGCGGGCAGGTCGAGGAACCAGTGCTGGGTGTCCTTGAACTCCGGCGTCTCACCGTTGATCTTCGAGCGCGGGTCGATCAGGTCGGTCGGGTCGAGCTGGTTGCCGCAGTTGTCGCACTGGTCACCGCGGGCCTCCTTGTAGCCGCAGATCGGGCAGGTGCCCTCGATGTAGCGGTCGGGCAGCGTGCGGCCGGTCGAGGGGCTGATCGCGGTCTTGGTGGTCTCCTCGACCATGTAGCCGTTGCGGCGGCAGGTCTCGAACATCTCCTGCACCACGGCGTAGTGGTTGCCGGTCGTGGTGCGGGTGAAGAGGTCGTACGACAGTCCCAGCCCGCAGAGGTCGTCGACGATCACCTGGTTGTACTTGTCGACCAGCTCCCGCGCGGGCATGCCCTCGTTGTCGGCGAGCACCAGGATCGGGGTGCCGTGCTCGTCGGTGCCGCTGACCATCAGGACGTCGTGGCCCGCCATCCGCATGAACCGGCTGAAGACGTCGGAGGGCACGCCGAAACCGGCGACGTGGCCGATGTGGCGCGGGCCGTTGGTGTACGGCCAGGCGACGGCGGACAGGACACGAGTCATGGGCGCAAGCCTAGTGACCGGACGCCACCCGGTTTCCCCGGGTGGCGTCCGTGATCACGCTGGTCGGGGCGGGGTCAGGAGAAGTCGAGGTCGCCGGTGCGGGAGCGCTTGAGCTCGTAGAAGTAGGGGAACTTCGCGACGGCGACGGCGCCGTCCCAGAGCTCGCCGGCCTCCTCGCCGCGCGGGATCTTCGACAGCACCGGACCGAAGAAGGCCGAGCCGTTGATGTGGATGGTCGGGGTGCCGACGTCGTCCCCGACCGCGTCCATGCCCTCGTGGTGGCTCTTCGCGACGGCGTCGTCGAGCGACGCGTCGTCCCAGGCCTCGATGAGGTCGGCGGGCAGGCCCACGTCGGCGAGCGAGGCGGCGACGGTCTCCTTCGACAGGTCCTCGCCGTTGTTGTGGCGGCGGGTGCCGATCGCGGTGTACCAGTCACCGAGCTTCGCGTTGTCGTAGTCCTGGGCGATCCTGATCGCCACCCGCACCGGCTTCTCGGTGCCCTGGAGCATCTCCCGGTACTCCGCCGGGATGTCCTTGTCCTTGTTGAGGTACGCCAGCGACATCACGTGCCACTGCACGTCGATGTCGCGGACCTGCTCGACCTCGCGGATCCAGCGCGAGGTGATCCAGGCGAACGGGCAGAGGGGGTCGAACCAGAGGTCAGCGGTAGCCATGTCGAGCACAATCCCGCATCGCACCGGACTATTCCGCACCGGGTTCTGCACCGGGCTCGGCACCGGGTTCGGCAGCGGGCGGACCGACCCTCCCGCCGGGCCACCCACTGCCTGTTCCTGGAACCGGACCAACCTGCCCACCCACGGCGGATTCGTCAACAGCAGTGTCACGACCAGTTGCATCGTGAGACCCGCCGTGGGCCGGACCTCGACCGGGCGCCCGGAAAGGGACGGGTCACGGGGGTGGGTGGCAGGATGCGCGCATGCCTGGAACCAACCTCACCCGGGACGAGGCCGCCACCCGCGCTGCCCTCCTGGACGTCACGTCGTACGACGTGGCCCTGGACCTGACCACCGGAGACACCACCTTCGCCTCCGTGACCACCCTGGAGTTCACCTGCCGCGAGCCGGGGGCGAGCACCTTCGCCGACCTGGTCGCGCCCACGGTGCGTGAGATCACGCTCAACGGACGCTCCCTCGACCCCGCCACGGCGTACGTCGACAGCCGGATCGCGCTCGACGACCTCGAGGCGACCAACACGCTCGTCGTCACCGCCGACTGCGCCTACTCCAACACCGGCGAGGGCCTGCACCGCTTCGTCGACCCGGTCGACGACCGCGTCTACCTCTACAGCCAGTTCGAGGTGCCCGACGCCCGCCGCGTCTTCACCACCTTCGAGCAGCCCGACCTCAAGTCCGTCTTCACCTTCACCGTCACCGCCCCCTCGCACTGGGTCGTCGTGTCCAACGCGCCCACGCCCGAGCCCGAGGCGGCCGGGCAGGACGGCGTGGCGGTGTGGCGCTTCCCGACCACCAAGCGGATGTCGACCTACATCACGGCCATCGTGGCCGGCGAGTACCACGGTGAGTTCGACACCTACGAGGGCAAGTTCGGCACCATCCCGCTCGGGCACTACTGCCGCCAGTCGCTCAAGGAGCACATGGACACGGCCGAGCTGGTCAAGCTCACCAAGCAGAGCTTCGAGTTCTTCGAGGAGCAGTTCGACTACCCCTACCCCTTCGGGAAGTACGACCAGCTCTACGTCCCCGAGTACAACGCCGGCGCGATGGAGAACGCCGGCTGCGTCACGCTGCGCGACGAGTACCTTCCCCGCAGCCGCCAGCCGCGCTCGTTCTTCGAGTTCCGGACCTCGGTCATCACCCACGAGATGGCGCACATGTGGTTCGGCGACCTGGTCACCATGAAGTGGTGGGACGACCTGTGGCTGAACGAGTCGTTCGCCGAGTGGGCCTGCTACTGGTGCGAGGCCAACGCCACCGACTTCACCGACGCCTGGACCGGCTTCGCCAACGCCCGCAAGCAGACCGGCTACCGCGCCGACCAGCTGCCGTCGACGCACCCGATCGCGGCCGACAACGTCGACCTCCACGCGGTCGAGGTCAACTTCGACATGATCACCTACGCCAAGGGCGCCTCGGTGCTCAAGCAGCTCGTCGCCTGGGTCGGTCTCGAGCCCTTCCTGGAGGGCCTGCGCAGTTACTTCAAGGAGTGGGAGTACGGCAACCCGGAGTTCAAGGACCTGCTGACCACGCTGGAGAAGGCCTCGGGCCGCGAGCTCGACAGCTGGGCCCAGGAATGGCTGCAGACGGCGGGCGTCAACACCCTCGCCCCCTCCTTCGAGCTCGGCGCCGACGGCACGTACTCGTCCTTCGCCGTCGCCCAGTCCGCGCACCCCGACTGGCCGACGCTGCGCCGCCACCGCCTCGGCATCGGCCTGTACGACTCGGTGTCCGACGAGAACGGCGACGCGCGCCTGGTCCGCCGGGAGTACCTCGAGATCGACGTCGAGGGCGACCGCACCGAGGTGCCCCAGCTGGTCGGCGTCGAGCAGCCCGCGTTGCTGCTTCTCAACGACGAGGACCACGCCTACGCCAAGATCCGCCTCGACGAGCGGTCGCTCGCCACGGCGATCTCCGCGCTCTCGACCTTCGAGGACTCGCTCCCCCGCGCCATCGTGTGGGGCGCGGCGTGGGACATGACCCGCGACGGCGAGATGCGCACGCGCGACTGGCTCGACCTGGTGCTGGCCAACATCGGCCAGGAGACCGACGCGTGGGCCGTCACCCGGATCCCCGCCTCCACCGCCCTCGCGGTCGCCTTCTACTCCGACCCGGCGCACCGAGACGAGCTGAAGGCGACGTGGGAGTCCGGGCTGCGTGAGCTGCTGCTGGCCGCCGAGCCGGGCAGCGACCACCAGCTCACCTTCGCCCGCTCGTACGCCGGCGCCGCCCGCAGCGACGCCGCGCTCGACGACCTGATCCACTTGCTCGACGGGTCGTTCACGGTCGAGGGCCTGGCGGTCGACCAGGACATGCGCTGGGTGCTGATCACCGCGCTCGCAAAGTCCGGTCGCTTCGGCGACGCCGAGATCGACGCCGAGCTCGAGGTCGACAAGACCATCTCCGGCAAGGAGCAGGCAGCCGCGGCCCGGGCCTCGCAGCCCACGGCCGAGGCCAAGGAGGCAGCCTGGAGCGCCATCGTCGACCCGGCCACGCCCAACGAGACCTCGCGCGAGATCGCCTTCTCGATCTTCCGGTTCGGCCAGGAGGACGTCCTCGAGCCCTACCTCGAGAAGTTCCTCACCGCCTCCGAGACGCTCGTCGACGTGCTGGGCTTCCACAAGGCCTCGACCGTCCTCGAGTACGGCTTCCCCAAGCCCCTCGGCTCGGAGGCCACGCTTGCGCGCCTCGACGAGTGGCTCGCCACCTCGGACGCGCCCAAGCAGGCCAAGCGCTACATCGGCGAGGCCCGCGCCGAGATCGCCCGCGCGCTGACCAACCAGGCGTACGACGCCAGCTGACCGGGCACGTCGTCCCCGTCCTGCCCGCCGACCGGGCACTTCCTCCCCCCCACGGGGAGGAAGTGCCCGGTCGGTCTTTTGGACGGGGAGGAACTGCCCGGTCGGTGCTATTTGGCGCTCGCTGCGCTCGCGCGTGCTCGGCTGGGGAGGTTGAGGCGGTCCGAGCCCATGAGTAGCAGGCTGCTGGAGCGGCCCGCCGCTTCAGCCCGCGTGGAGGGTGTTCTGGGGGCGGGCGTGCTCGGCGAGCATCGCGATGCCGCGCAGGAGGCCGCCGAGGAGGGTGCCGGCGCCGAACTCGGAGTTCATCGCCGCGACGGCGAGCTCGACCTCGGCGTCGGTGAGGTGACGGCGTACGTCGCCGCCGGTGACGACCTCGGTGACGCGGCGGCGCGGGTCGACGAGGATCAGCACGCTGCGCGCCGGGGCGACGAGGCGGTTGTGCAGGCGGGTCGCCCAGGCACGGGTGTCGTCACCCTCGGCGGGGCCGACGTAGACCGAGAACTCGAAGCGGCTGGACTGCTCGGCCAGGCGGATGGCGCGGTCGAGGGCAAGCCGGTCGGACTCGCTCAGCGGGTCACCAGCTGCCACTGGCGCCACCCGCTCGGGAGTCCTCGCCGTCGGCGGCGGGCAGCTCGGCCACGCCCTGGCGGGGGCCGCCGATCCACTGGCCCTCGCCCGGGGAGTGGTCCGGGAGCAGCCGCTCGCCGCGGATCATCGCGGGGAGGTACACCGCGACGGCGATGAGCACGAACAGCAGCAGCGGGGCTCCGACGAGCAGCATCAGCGCGTGGAGCGCGTCGACGCCCACGACGGGCGCCCAGCCGTCCGCCATCTCGGCGTTCGCCGGGGCGGCGACCAGGGCCAGCACCGGCGCGCTCGCGAGGACGAGCGTGCGGACGCGACGCCGGGACGAGCGCGGGGACGAGGGGGGCGAGATGACGGGCTTGGTCACGGCTACAAGGCTATCGCCATACTGGCGGGCATGCCTCACCCCCTCATCACCCCGATCATGAACGTGACCGAGGTCTCCGGGAGCGAGACCAACCCGCTGACCACCTGCTCGAGCGACGAGAACCTCTGCACCTGGGTCCTCGAGCAGACCGGCAACGAGAAGCTGGCCACCGCGGTGGACTGGGTCGTCGGCAAGCCGTCCGCCCTCGTGGGACTGATCCTCATCGGACTGCTGGTCCGGTGGCTGCTCCACCGGGTCATCGACCGTGTCGTCAAGCGCGCCGAGGTGGGCGTGCTCCCCAACCGCCTCAGCCGCGCCATCACCGGCGGCAAGGTGGGGGCGGCCCTCAACCTCCGGGAGGACCCGGGCTTCACGCGCCGGGTGCAACGCGCCGCCACGATGGGCTCCCTGCTCAAGAGCATCGTCACCGGCGTCGTCTTCGCCGTGATCGCGCTGATGTTCATCTCCGAGCTCGGCTACGACATCGCGCCGCTGATCGCGAGCGCCGGCATCATCGGCGTCGCCCTCGGCTTCGGCTCGCAGGCCCTGGTCAAGGACTTCCTCTCCGGCATCTTCATGATCTTCGAGGACCAGTACGGCGTCGGCGACGTCGTCGACGTCGGGGAGGCCTCCGGCACCGTCGAGGCCGTCAGCCTCCGCGTCACCCGGCTGCGCGACGTCAACGGGACCGTCTGGTACGTCCGCAACGGCGAGATCCTCCGCGTCGGCAACATGAGCCAGAACTGGGCGCGGACCGTGCTCGACGTGACGGTGGGCTACACCGAGGACCTCATGCACGTGCGCCGCGTGCTCGAGGAGGTCGCCCACGACCTCTGGGAGGACGAGGAGTTCCAAGGCCTGATCATCGAGGAGCCCGAGGTGTGGGGCGTCGAGTCGCTCGGCGTCGACGGCATCGTCGTAAGGGTGACCCTCAAGACCGCCCCGCTGGAGCAGTGGGCCGTGGCCCGCACCATGCGCGAGCGCGTGAAGGCACGCTTCGAGCACGAGGGCATCAACCTCGCGGTGGCGCAGCGCGTGGCCTGGCAGGAGAGCTCGCCGTCGGCGGCGCACGCCGACACCGCCGGGGAGACCCCGACCTGAGCGCGCTGGCGTCGGACGGGAGAATGGCGCCGTGACCACGACGTTCTACGACGAGATCGGCGGGGCGGAGACGATCCGCACCATCGTGCACCGCTTCTACGAGGGCGTGGCCACCGACGACGTCCTGCGGCCGATGTACCCCGAGGAGGACCTCGGCCCGGCCGAGGAGCGGTTCGCGCTGTTCCTCATGCAGTACTGGGGCGGGCCGACGACGTACTCCGACAACCGTGGCCACCCGCGGCTGCGGATGCGGCACGCGCCCTTCGCGGTGACGCCGGCGGCCGCCCAGCGCTGGCTGGTGCACTTCCGTGCCGGCCTCGACGCCGCGGAGCTGACGCCCGAGCAGGACGCCCGGTTCTGGGACTACGTGACCCACGCAGCCCAGTTCATGGTCAACACGATGGAGTGATCGTCACCCGCTGACGAACGCCCGGAACTCGTCGGGGACCGGCGCCGGCCGGCCGGTCTCGTTGTCCATGCAGACGCCGACGACCTTGGCGCGGGCGAGCACCTCGTCGCCGTCGCGCACCACGGACTCGAAGACCACCGAGGTGCTGCCGATCCGGGACACCCAGGTCCGGCAGTCGTAGGGCTCCGCGCGGAACAGGATCGGCCGCCGGTAGTCGACGTCGGTCTGCGCCACCACCAGGTGGTAGCCGGCGCCCAGCTCCCTGCCCTGGGCGACCATCAGCTGGATGCGCGCCTCCTGGAAGTACTCGAAGTACTTCACGTTGTTGACGTGCCCGTAGACGTCGACGTCGGAGAAGCGGACGTGCACGGCGTAGTCACCGCCCGGCACCTCGACGACCTTGCGGCGGCCGGGCGTACCGGCTCGTCGGGCTCGAGCAGCCTGGTCAGCGCCTGCTTCTCCTCGTCGTTGAGGCGGCGTGGGCGCTCGGTCGCGAAGACGTACGGCGTCAGCACCGTGCGGGCGCGCAGGAAGACCGTGCGGTCGCCGGCCTCGTCCTCCGCGAAGACCTCATAGGCCATGGTGAAGCTCGCAGCGCGGATCTCGGTTACCCAGCACTCGATGGAGACGGGCTCGAAGGAGAAGGTCAGGGACGAGACGTAGGTGACCTCGTGCCGGACCACCACGACGCCCTCGGCGAGGTCCTCGCTGCGACTGTCCGGGGCGTGGGTGCGGAACATGTCCACCCGCGCCTCCTGGAGGTAGTCGACGTAGGTGACGTTGTTGACGTGGCCCAGCAGGTCCAGGTCGGCCCACCGCAGCGGGCAGCGGTACAAATGGCGCACGCCCCGATCGTCGCAGAAAGCAGACGATCGGGGCGTCGTGGTGTCAGCCCGTGGCTCGGCGCCGGTCAGGCAGCGAAGTGCAGGCGGCCGTAGTAGGTCGGGATCGACTCGTGGCGGGCCTGGCGGTCGCGGCGGGTGACGCGGAGGGTGGCGGGAAGCGCGACCGCGGCCATCGTGAGGGCGGCCAGGGCGGCGATGCCGACGACGACCAGGAGGGCGATGACGGCGGTGGGGTCGATGAGCTGCATGATCGGGTTCCTTTCTACGGGTGAAGAAGTTCTACGTATGTAGAAGCATACGCTTCTACATACGTAGAGCAAGTCCTGCGAGTAGTGTCCTGCGTCACCAGAGCCGGAGGGAGGGGACCGTGGGACGAGCCAGCGAGGAGCTGACGCCGCGCCGTCGCGAGATCCTGGCCGCGGCCACCACCGTCCTGGCCCAGCAGGGCAACCGCGGACTGACCCACCGGGCGGTCGACCGGGAGGCCGGCCTCCCCGAGGGCAGCAGCTCGGCCTACTACCGCTCACGCAGCGCCCTCCTCGGCGCCCTGGGCGACTTCGTCGCCGACCGGCTGGCCGCCGACGTCGAGGCCCTCGGCGGCCGGCTGGCGACGTGCCCCGGCGACCACGAGCGCGCCGTGGCGGAGGTGTCGAAGCTGTTCTCGCGGTGGCTCGACCAGCCTGACCTGCTGGCCGCCCGGCTCGAGCTCACGGTGTCGGCGACCCGGGACCCGGAGCTGGCCGAGCGGTTCGCGCTCTGGCGCGACGACCTCGTCGGCATGGTGGACGCGGTGCTCACCGGCGCCGGCAAGGACGGCGGCGCCTCGGCCCAGACGCTGGTCGCGGCGCTCGACGGCGTGCTGCTCGCCTCGCTCCTGCTGCCGGCGCGGAGACGGCGTACGTTCGTGAGCGAGAGCGTCGAGCAGCTGCTCAGCGGCCTGGGGCAGACCAGGTCCTGAGGGGGCACTAGTCTGCCGGGAGACAGTGACCGACGAGTAACCGGAGTTCTCCATGCCCGAGGCAGTGATCGTTTCCGCAGCGCGCTCCCCCATCGGCCGCGCCAACAAGGGCTCGCTCAAGGACTTCCGTCCCGACGACCTCACCGCCCTCGTCGTCCAGGCCGCGCTGGACAAGATCCCCGCGCTCGACCCGACCACGATCGAGGACCTGCTGCTCGGCTGCGGGCTCCCCGGCGGCGAGTCCGGCAACAACATGGCCCGCGTGGTCACCACGCTGCTCGGCCTCGAGGTCCCGGGCGCCACGATCACCCGCTACTGCTCGTCCTCGGTGCAGACCACCCGGATGGCCTTCCACGCCATCAAGGCCGGCGAGGGCGACATCTTCGTCTCGGCTGGCGTCGAGACAGTGTCGCGCTTCGCCAAGGGCACCTCCGACCACATCCCCGGCACCCGCAACCCGCTCTTCGACGACGCGGGCGCGCGCACCGACGAGCTCGCGAAGGGTGGCCAGGACTGGCACGACCCGCGCGAGGACGGCCACCTCCCCGACATCTACATCGCGATGGGCCAGACGGCCGAGAACGTCGCCCGCCTGCGCGGCCTCGACCGCAAGGAGCTCGACGAGTTCGCGGTCCGCTCGCAGAACCTCGCCGAGAAGGCGATCGCCGACGGCTTCTGGGAGCGCGAGATCACGCCGGTCACGACGCCCGACGGCACGGTCGTCAGCAAGGACGACGGCCCGCGCGCCGGGGTGACGTACGACGCCATCGCCGGCCTCGACCCGGTCTTCCGCCCCGACGGCGTGGTCACCGCCGGCAACTGCTGCGCGCTCAACGACGGTGCCGCCGCCGTGGTGGTCATGTCCGACACCAAGGCCGCCGAGCTCGGGCTCACGCCGCTGGCGCGGATCGTCTCCACCGGCGTCTCCGGCCTCTCCCCCGAGATCATGGGCCTGGGCCCGGTCGAGGCGACGAGGAACGCCCTGAAGCACGCCGGCATGAGCATCGGTGACATCGACCTCGTCGAGATCAACGAGGCGTTCGCTGCGCAGGTCGTGCCGTCCTACCAGGACCTCGGCATCGACCTGGACCGGCTCAACGTCAACGGCGGTGCGATCGCGGTCGGCCACCCCTTCGGCATGACCGGCGCGCGCCTGCAGAACACGATGCTCAACAGCCTGGACTGGCACGACAAGTCCACTGGTCTGATCACCATGTGCGTCGGCGGGGGCCAGGGCATGGCGCTGATCCTCGAGCGGCTCTCCTGACACTAGGCTGCCCCCTATGACCACCCCGGGGGAACCTCGCTGGCTGAACGACGACCAGCAGCACTCGTGGCGTGCCCTGATGATGGGCATGACGCTGCTGGAGGAGCGCCTCGACGACGACCTGCGGCGCGAGTTCAGCATGTCGCTGACCGAGTACGAGGTGCTGGTGCGGCTCTCCGAGCGTCCGGGCCGCGCCATGCGGATGGCCCAGCTCGCCGACGCGATGGCGCACTCACGCAGCCGGGTGACCCACACCGTCGCCCGGATGGAGGCAGTCGGCTACGTCACCCGCGGCACCACCCCGGAGGACGGCCGCGGCGTCGTCGCCACGATGACCGAGAAGGGCTACGAGCTGCTGGTCAAGGCCGCGCCCTGCCACGTGGAGAGCGTGCGACGCAACCTCGTCGACCTCGTCGCCGAGGAGGACTTCGCCGCCGTTGGGCGGGTCTTCGACCGGGTCGCCGACCACCTCGTCACCCGCCACCCGGAGTCGGAGATCCGCTAGTCGCGTCGCGCTGGTCTCGATACGAGCCTTGCGCGACCTCGTGCCTCGGTCGCGGGCTCCCTCGACCTGGCCGAGCCCACGCCGGCCGCTCGTTCCTCGCGGCCGGCTGCTCGTCACATCAGTCGCGGGTCAGGCGGCGGTGCGTGACCCGGTGCGGGCGCGCAGCCTCGATGCCGAGGCGCTCGACCTTGTTCTCCTCGTACGAGGCGAAGTTGCCCTCGAACCAGAACCACTTGGCCGGGTCCTCGTCGTCGCCCTCCCAGGCGAGGATGTGGGTGGCGACGCGGTCGAGGAACCACCGGTCGTGCGAGGTGACCACGGCACAACCGGGGAAGTCGAGCAGCGCGTCCTCGAGGGAGGACAGGGTCTCCACGTCGAGGTCGTTGGTGGGCTCGTCGAGGAGCAGCAGGTTGCCGCCCATCTTCAGGGTCAGCGCGAGGTTGAGACGGTTGCGCTCACCACCGGAGAGCACGCCGGCCTTCTTCTGCTGGTCGGGGCCCTTGAAGCCGAACGAGGCGACGTAGGCGCGGCTGTTCATCTCGAAGTTGGCGACCTTGATGAAGTCCAGGCCGTCGGAGACGACCTCCCAGACGTTCTTGTTGGGGTCGATGCCGCCGCGGCTCTGGTCGACGTAGGACAGCTTGACCGTCTGGCCGACGGTGAGAGTGCCCTCGTCGGGCTCCTCCGAGCCGGTGATCATCCGGAAGAGCGTGGTCTTGCCGACACCGTTGGGGCCGATCACGCCGACGATGCCGGCGCGGGGCAGCTTGAACGACAGGTCGTGCATGAGGGTGCGGCCCTCGAAGCCCTTCCCGAGGTCGTCGGCCTCGAGGACGATGTCACCGAGGCGCGGGCCCGCGGGGATGTTGATCTCCGAGGTGTCGATCTTGCGCATCCGGTCGGCCTCGGCCGCCATCTCCTCGTAGCGCGCGAGACGGGACTTGCTCTTGGCCTGGCGGGCCTTGGGGTTGGAGCGGACCCACTCCAGCTCCTTCTCGAGCATCTTGGCGCGCTTGGCGTCCTTCTGCCCCTCGACCTTGAGCCGGTCCTTCTTGGTCTCGAGGTAGGTCGAGTAGTTGCCCTCGTAGGGGTGCGCCTTGCCGCGGTCGAGCTCGAGGATCCACTGGGCGACGTTGTCGAGGAAGTAGCGGTCGTGGGTCACGGCCAGGACGGCGCCGGGGTAGGACGCGAGGTGGCCCTCGAGCCACTGCACGGACTCGGCGTCGAGGTGGTTGGTGGGCTCGTCGAGGAGCAGCAGGTCGGGCTGCTGGAGCAGCAGCTTGCACAGCGCGACGCGGCGGCGCTCACCTCCGGAGAGGTTGTCGACCAGCACGTCCGGCGGCGGGCAGCGCAGCGCGTCCATGGCCTGGTCGAGGCGGCTGTCCAGGTCCCAGGCACCGGCGTTGTCGAGCTCGGTCTGGAGGTCGCCCGTCTCCTGCATGAGGGCGTCCTGGTCGGCGTCGGGGTCGCCCATCTCCATGTAGGCGTCCTCGAGGCGCTTCATCTTCGCCTTCAGGTCGCCGACCGCCTCCTCGACGTTCTCGAGGACCGTCTTGCCCTCGGTCAGCGGGGGCTCCTGCTGCAGCATCCCGACCGTCGCCTCGGGGTCGAGGATCGCGTCGCCGTTGTTGGCGTGGTCGAGCTGCGCCATGATCTTGAGGAGCGAGGACTTGCCCGTGCCGTTGGGTCCGACGACGCCGATCTTGGCGCCGTGGAGGAACGACAGGGTGACGTTGTCGAGGACGACCTTGTCACCGTGGGCCTTGCGCACGTTGCGCAGCGTGAAGACGTACTCAGCCATGCGGGCGAGCCTACGGGGGAACGCACCCGCGCCGACAATCGCGCCCCCGCTCGTGCCACCCCCGGGACGCTCGACGGCACGTGTGACGATCCGGTCGTCCCGGCGACCGGACCGTCACACGTCCCGGACGCGGCTCAGGCCGCCACCTGCTCCGCCGCCGGGGCCACCTGCGGCTGCTCGACCCGCGGCTCGACCGGCGCGTCCTTGGCGAACGTCGCGGTGCCGTGGGTCAGGTCGTGGCCCACCGCGCTCGCGACCACCTCAAAAGAGGTCTGAGGGCGGCCCTCCCGCTCCCACACGTCGGCGACCAGCCGGCCGTGGACGACGACGGGGTCGCCGCTGGCGAGCGACTGGGACAGGTGGCGGGCCAGCTGGTTCCACGCCTTGACGGTGTGCCACGACGTGGCGCCCTTGACCCACTCGCCGTCGCGGAAGCGCGAGGGCGTGCAGGCCACCCGGAACGAGGCGACCTGCCGGCCGTCGCCGAGGTCGCGGAGCGTGACCGGGCCGCCGATCCAGCCGGTCAGGGTGATCTGGGTGTCGTTCATCGCACGATGCCTCCTGTGTCGGCGGCGGAGGGTCCGCCGCGTCAACCCAAGGCTCGGCAGCAGGGCCGACAGTGCCGACCGCCAGCGCCGCCGGGCTGTGGACGACCTGCCGCGAGCCGTCGCTGTGGACGGCTGGTGGCCTACTTCAGGGCCGCGGCGAGTCCGTCGCGCACCGCGGCGTACGACGCCAGCTCGGCCTGGATCGGCTCGACGACCACCTCGGCGGAGACCGCCGAGATCGCGTCACGCAGCCGCTTGTCGGCCGCGCGCGCCCGCGACCTGGCCGTCATGGAAACCAGCCATCGGCACACCAGCGCGAGCAGCAAACCGAGCACGATGCCGCCGATCAGCAGCAGCGTCGGCACCGGGAAGGCCCCGACCTCGGGCGTCGGCGGCTCGGGCAGCCTGGCGTACGAGCCGAGGGCCAGCAGGGCCAGCCAGCCGGCGCCGACGATGGCGGAGAGGATCAGGAGGTACTGGAGCACCCGGACCAGGCCGGCCCACACGGGGATCTTCGCGGCACCGAGGTCGGTGGCGGCCACCGCGCGGTCGAGCCGGTCGTTGAGGTCCGGAAGCCGTGAGATCGACGCCGAGCGGACCGCGCTCGCCCACGGCGGCGCCATGCCCTCGCCCACCTGGTCGGCCAAGGCGCGCACCTCGCTGTCGATGCGCGCGCGCTGCACCCCGGTGGCCTGCGGCACCGAGGTGCGCGCCGTGCCGGTGAGCTCCTTGCCGGAGGCGCCGAGGTCGAGGTGAAGCCGCTTGAGCGGGTCGGGGCGGAGCCTGGAGAACCACGCCGTCACCGGCCAGCCGGTCGCCCGGTTGGCGCGCATCCGGGTGGAGTCGGCGACCGCCTTCACCACGATCGGCACTCCGGCGGCGTCGGCGAAGGCGTCGTCGAGCGCGGCGACGCGCTCGTCGGACAGCCTCGGCACCTTGCCGCTGCCGACCTCCTCCTGGAGCCGGAGCGCGGCGGTGCGCACGTCGGCCTCCAGCCGCGCCCGGGTCGCCTTCTTCTCCGCGACGCGCTTGACGATCAGGGAGCGGAGCTCGTCGACGCCCCAGCCGTGGCGGGCGCTGACCGGCAGCACGGGCACACCGGAGAGGCCGTCGGCCTCGAGCAGGCGGCGTACGTCGTCGAGCATCGACTGGCGCCGCTCCTCGGGCACGGAGTCGATGTGGTTGAGCACGACCAGCATCACGTCGGCGTGGCCGGACAGTGGCTTGAGGAAGCGGTCGTGGATGGCGGCATCGGCGTACTTCTGCGGGTCGAGGACCCACACGAGCATGTCGGCGAGCTGGACCAGCCGCTCGACCTCGAGGTGGTGGGAGACCTCGGTGGAGTCGTGGTCGGGGAGGTCGAGCAGCACCACGCCGCGCATCTCGACGTCCTCGTCGCCCTTGGACAGCATCGAGTCGCGGGTGACCTGGTGGCGGGCGGGGATGCCGAGCCACTCGAGCAGCTCCTCCGCGCCTTCCTTGCCCCACACGCAGGCGGTCGCCCACGACGTGGTGGGACGGCGTACGCCGACGGCTGCGAGCTCGAGCTCGGTCAGGGCGTTGAAGGTGGAGGACTTGCCGGACCCGGTGGCGCCGGCGAGTGCGACCACGGTGTGGTCGGCGGAGAGCTTGAGGCGTCCGGCGGCCCGGGCGGCGACCGCGGTGGCGTCGTCGACCACGGCGTCGTCCACGCGGCCCCGTGCGGCGGCTGCGGCGCGCTCGAGTCCCTCGACGCGGGCGCCGATGTCAGAGCTCCTGGTGACCAGCTTCTTGGCCCCTTCGAGCAACGACGTCATGACTCCCTCACGGCACTTGCGGACTTTGACCCTTAACCCTAGGGCTCGGTGTCCTCCGCCAGCGAACCCTGGGTGGTGCGCGTCGCGGCGTAGCGCAGGTCGTCGACCTTGCGGGCCGCCGCGCGCATCCGCTCGGGCGCCTCCGGCGACACCTGGAGGCTGTCGAGGAGGTCGGTGTAGCGGCGGCGCTCGGAGTCGAGCAGCTCGCCCACCGAGGCCTCGAGCCGGCGGCGGGCCCGGTCGGCGAGCGAGCGGACCGCCTGGTCGCCGAAGACCGCCTCGAGCAGCTTCTGGCCGAGCACCGCCGACCCTCCGGCGATGCCCGCCTCGGCACCGGTGACGCCGGCGGTGTGGGCGAACACCACGACCATCAGCGCCACCGAGAGGCCGTTGACGCCGAATGCCAGGAACCGCGCGGTCGAGCGCTTGTCGGCGCCCTCGGTGCGGACCATCTCCAGCACGTCGGACTGCCAGTCGCGGACCGCGCGCTCGGCCTTGCGCCGGAAGTCGCGCGAGGCCCGGCCGAGGTCCTCCCCCGCGTCCTTGAGCAGGATCTGGCCGGCGGCCGTGCTGCGCCAGGACGCCTCGGCGCGCTCGGCGGCGGCCTCGGCGTGCTCGAGGATCAGCGTCTCCAGCCCGGACTCGACCGCGACGGTGACGCGCTCGGCCTGCTGGGGCTTGCCCTTCACGGCGTTGACGACCTTGTCGCGGATCCAGCCGACCCGCGTCTCCAGCGAGCGCAGCAGCTCACCGGTGCCGACGAACTCCTGCCAGCGCGCGAGCACCTCGCCGCGCAGGAGCGTGCCGTCGGCCGACGCCTCGCCGACCTCGGCGACCGCCCGGTCGTAGGCGGCGTTGGCGTCCTCGCGCAGCCGGCGCAGGGCCTCGGTCTGCTCGGTCGCGGCGTCGGCCACCGTGTGCGTACGACGTCCCAGGGTGCGGATCGCGCCGTCCAGGGTCTGCTGCACGACCGCGGCGCGGGCCTCCTGGTCATCGGCGAGGGCCTGGAGCCACTGCCGGATCTCCTGCACCGACGACGACGGCAGGAGTCCCATCTCGGAGACCTGCCCCTCCTCGACGCTGAAGAGCGGGGAGTCCTTGAGCCCGCGGCTGGCGAGCATGCGGGCGAGGTGGGTGGAGATGGTGTCGACGGCCTCCGGCGGCGTGCGGTCGAGCACGATCGCGACGGCCGCCGAGCGCTCGGCGGCCTTGCGGAGGAAGTCCCACGGCACCTGGTCGGCGTAGCGCGCGGCGGACGTGACGAACAGCCACAGGTCGGCGGCCGCGAGCAGCTGGGCGGCGAGCACGCGGTTGCGCTCCTCGACCGAGTCGATGTCGGGGGCGTCGAGGATCGCCAGGCCCGGGCTCATCGCCGGTGAGGGCACGAGCTGCAGCGCCTCGGGGTCGTTGGTCTGGCGTGAGACCCGCTCGAGCTCGGGGAGCAGGCGGTCCTGGCCGAACCACTTCGCGTCGTCGGGGTGGTGGACCAGGACGGGCGAGCGGGTCGTGGGCCGCAGCACGCCGGGCGTGGTGACGCGGGTGCCGACGAGGGAGTTGACGAGGGTCGACTTGCCGGCGCCGGTGGACCCGCCGACGACCGCGAGCAACGGCGCGTCGAGCGTCATCAGGCGCGGGATGACGTAGTCCTCGAGCTGGTCGACCATCTCGGCCTGGGAGGCGCGCTGCTCCTCGGCGCCGGGCAGCTCCAGCGGGAGGCGCGCCTCCTGCAGCGCACCACGCAGCCGGACCAGGGCGGTGACCATGGCGGTGTTGTCGGTCATCGGGTGGGCACCACCTGTCCGGGGAAGGAGATGTACGGACGGATCCGCCGGAGCTGCTCGACGTGCTCCTGGCCGCGGATGCTGAAGTCGTCCGGTGCGGTGCCGCGGAGGTAGCGGTGGTGGAGGTAGCCGAGCTCGACGGCGGCGGCCTGGTACTCCCGCATGCCGCGCTCGGCCTGGGTCCCGCCGTGCTGCCGGGCCCAGCGCCGGGCGTGCCGCCGGGCCCGCAGGTCGACCAGCCACGGGATGTCGGTGGCCGGGAGGAGGCCGCGGGAGGCGGCGTCGGCCAGGGCCTCGGCCAGCAGCGGGCGCTCCGAGCGACGCCGGTAGACGGCGAAGGCCACGACGCCGAGGAAGGCGGGGAGCATGAGGGTGCCGTAGACGACGAAGAAGTGCGCGGTGCCCGACAGCGTCGAGGCGTTCCAGAGCCCGTGCAGCAGCGCGGCGAGCGCGAAGCCGACGAGGGGCGCAAGCACGCGCACCACGATCCGGCGCGACGTGATCGCCAGGCCGACGCCGATGCCGGTGAAGACGGTGAACAGGGGGTGCGCGAACGGGCTGATCAGGCAGCGGATGATGAAGGTGCCCGTCAGCGCCGTGGTCCCGCCGGGGCCGAGGCCGTTCGTGCCGTCGTAGGCCGCGGCGAGGTAGAGGATGTTCTCGGTGAAGGCGAAGCCGATGCCCACCATGCCGGCATAGACGATGCCGTCGAGGACGCCGTCGAGCTCGTGGCGGCGCCACCACAGGAGCAGCAGCAGGAAGAAGCCCTTGGTCGCCTCCTCGGTCACCGGCGCGACGACCGCGAGGCTGTCGCGCTCGCTCGCGCCACCGGCCATCCCGATCCCCTGGAAGACGAGGGCAGCGGCCGTCGCGACGAAAGCGCCCCACAGCAGGCCAGCGACGAGGAGGTTGCGCGGCTCGGGCTCGTAGCGGTCGAGCCACATGAAGCAGCCGACGAGCGGTCCGACAGGTACGGCGGCGAGCAGGGCCGCGACGACCAGCGAGCCGGGAGCCCCGGAGAGGCCGATGACGAGCGCCATCGCGATCCCACCGATGAGGACGAGGACGCCCACCACGACGGTGAAGGCAACACTGTCGCGGCGGCCTCGGTGCATGTCCCGACCCTAACGGAGCGGCCGCGCGAGGGCGCCTTCCGCCGCACCCCTCTGGGGGAGGCTCATCTGCCTCGTGCGCGCGCGTGCGTGCGTCGTACAGTGACCGCGTGAGCGAGCCCACTGCGGAGATCCCAGCCGAGAACCCTGCCGAGTCCGCGACGCCGGTCGGCGACGAGCCGCGGACCGAGTCGCACGACCCCGCCGTCCCCGCGGCCTACGCCGCGTTCATGCGCGAGGGCTGGGGCAACCGCGACCTCGAGTTGCCGCGCCACGCGGTCGCCGACTGGGCCGCCGCCCGCCGCGCGAAGCTGGCCGAGGCGTTCCCCGGTGAGCGGCTGGTGCTCCCCGCGGGCACCTACAAGGTCCGTGCCAACGACACCGACTACCGCTTCCGCCCCGACACCGCGCACGCCTACTTCACCGGCAACCAGACCTCCGACGCAGTGCTGGTGATCGAGGACGGCGAGTCCGTGCTCTACGCCCGCCCGCGCTCGGAGCGCGACACCGACGAGTTCTTCCGCGACCGCCAGTACGGCGAGCTGTGGGCGGGCCGCCGTCCGTCGGCCCAGGAGATCTCCGACTCGCTCGGCATCGAGGTGCGCCACGTCAAGGACCTGCCGTCCTTCGACGACGACCGCAAGACCCGCGACATCACCAGCGACGAGGACCTTGCCCGCGTGGCCGACGAGCTGCGGCTCATCAAGGACGAGTGGGAGGTCGGCGAGCTCCAGCAGGCCTGCGACATCACCACGCTCGGCTTCGAGGACTCGGTGCGCGAGTGGGACCGGGTGCTCGAGTTCGGCGAGCGCTGGATCGAGGGCACCTTCTTCCGCCGGGCCCGCGCGATGGGCAATGACATCGGCTACGACTCGATCTGCGCCGGCGGCTCCCACGCCACGACGCTGCACTGGATCGACAACACCGGCTCGATCGAGCGCGGCAAGCTGGTGCTGCTCGACATGGGCGTCGAGGGCCACAACCTCTACACCGCCGACGTGACCCGCACCCTCCCCGTCGACGGCACCTTCACCCCGCTGCAGCGCGACCTCTACGACCTGGTGCAGAAGGCCCAGCAGGCCGGCATCGACGCCGTGCGTCCCGGGGCGGCCTTCCTCGCAGCGCACAACGCCGCGATGGACGTGCTGGCCCACGGGCTCGAGGACATGGGCCTGCTCCCGGTCTCCGCCGAGGAGGCGCTCGACCCGGAGTCGAAGGTCTACGCCCGCTGGACCCTGCACGGCACCTCGCACATGCTCGGCATGGACGTCCACGACTGCGGTCGCGCGTCCGCGGACATCTACCCGAAGGGCGACCTCGCCGAGGGCATGGTGCTCACCGTCGAGCCGGGCCTCTACTTCCAGGAGGACGACCTGCTCGTCCCCGAGGAGCTGCGCGGCATCGGCATCCGGATCGAGGACGACATCCTCGTCACCGCCGACGGCAACCAGAACCTCTCGGCCTCGCTCCCCCGCACGTCGGCCGACGTCGAGGAGTGGATGGGGTCCCGCATCGGTGGCTGACCCGGCGCCGGCGCCCAGCCTCACGCTCGTCGACGGGCTGCCGCGCTGCCACCACTTCGACGCCTTCCGCTGCCGCTCCTGCTCGCTGCTCGGCGTCGCGCGGGGACAGCAGCTCTCCGACAAGGAGGCGCACGCGCGCTCGCTCGTCGACGCACCGTCCTGGCTGCCGACCGTCGCGGGCGCGGACGCCGGCTTCCGCAACAAGGCCAAGATGGCCGTCGGCGGCACGGTCGAGGCGCCCACGCTGGGCATCCTGGACCGTGACCTCGCCGGGGTCGACCTGCACGACTGCGGCCTGCACTCCGACGGCCTGCGGGCGGCCCTCGACCGGGTCGCCCGGTGGATCAGCAGCGCCGGTCTGGCGCCGTACGACGTCGCGGCGCGGCGCGGCGAGCTCAAGCACGTCCTGCTGACCGAGTCGCCCGACGGCGAGCTGCTGCTGCGGCTGGTGATGCGGTCGACGGCACTCGAGGCGCGCGTTCGGTCGCGGCTGCCCGCCCTGCGCGAGGCGCTCCCCGAGCTGCGGGTGGTGACCATCAACGTCCAGCCCGAGCACAAGGCGGTGCTCGAGGGCGAGCGCGAGATCGTGCTGACGCCGGAGTCGACGATGCCCATGCGCCTGGCCACCGGGGTGACCCTGTGGCTCGGACCCCGGTCGTTCTTCCAGACCAACACCGCCATCGCGGAGGCGCTCTACGAGCAGGCGCGCACGTGGGTCGGCGACCTGCCGGACGTCCGCACCGTGTGGGACCTCTACTGCGGTGTCGGCGGCTTCGCGCTCCACCTCGCCGGCGAGCCGCGCGAGGTCGTCGGCGTCGAGGCCTCGGCCGAGGCGATCAGGTCCGCGCTCAGCGCCCGGGTCGCCGGCGCGGCCTTCGTCGCGGCTGACGCCACCCAGTGGGCGCTCGAGCAGTCGAGCGTCCCCGACCTCGTCGTGGTCAACCCGCCGCGGCGCGGGATCGGAGCCGAGCTGGCCGTCTTCCTGGAGGAGTCGGGCGTGCGTCACGTCGTCTACTCGTCGTGCAACGCCGAGTCGCTGGCGCGCGACCTCGCGTCGATGCCGTCCCTGCGGCCCGTCGAGGCGCGGGTGCTCGACATGTTCCCGCACACCACCCACTACGAGGTGATCGTGCTGCTGTCGCGCTGACGGTCAAGATTCCGTCATTCGCCCGACACCGGCAGACCGGTCGTGGCATCTTCCGCGCGTGCGTACCTCACTCCTCCGCCGCGGCACCGCCGCCGCCGTGCTCTCGCTCGTGTCCACAGGGCTCATCGCCTTCACCGCTCCTGCCGCCCACGCCCAGGCGACCCGCACCTGGGTCTCCGGCGTCGGCGACGACGTCAACCCCTGCTCGCGCACGGCACCGTGCAAGACCTTCGCGGGCGCGATCTCCAAGACGGCCGCCGGCGGCACGATCAGCGCGCTGGACAGCGCCGGCTTCGGCGCCGTGACGATCACCAAGTCGATCATCCTCGATGGCACGGGGACGCAGGCGTCGATCCTCGCGACCGGCACCAACGGCGTCGTCATCACGAGCGACACCGCGGACGTGGTGCTCCGCAACCTCGACATCACCGGCTCGAACCCCACGACCGGCTGCGGCGGGCTGAGCGGCGTCAGGGCCAACGCGGTGAACTCCCTGCGCCTCGACGGCGTCTCGATCTCCGGCTTCCAGCGCGGGGTCGAGCTGCCGCTCGGCACCGCCAACCCCGACGTCTTCGTCGACGTGACGCTCCACGAGGTCGACCTCGCGAACAACTGCACGGCCGGCGTCTCGGCGGAGCCGACCAACGGACGACGTACGCGCGTCGTGCTGGCCGAGTCGCACATCAGCACCTCGAACCAGGCCCTCGTCGCCGGCCCCGGCTCCGAGGCGTGGGTGTCGTCCTCGAGCCTGAGCCTGAACAACGTCGGCATCGTGAAGACCGGTGCCGCGGTCCACGACATGTGCGGCAACACGATGGTCGGCAACGCGAGCGACTCCGCCTTCACCGACGTGGCCCCCGCCTGCGCGCCCGCACCCACCCCCGCGACGGTCCAGATGCCGGTCTACGTCCCCACCCCGGTCCCGGCGACGTACTGCGTCGTGCCGCAGCTGAAGGGCCTCACCCTGGCGAAGGCCAGGACCGCCCTGACCGCCGCCCACTGCGACCTCGGCAAGGTGACGAAGGGCAAGGCCGCCAAGGCCAAGCGCGGCAAGGTGCTCAGCCAGGCCGTCCCGGCGAAGCTCGAGGTGCGCTCCGGCACCAAGGTGGCGATCAAGCTCGGCAAGTAGTCCCTGTACGGCACGAGGCCCGGTCCCCTCTCGGGGGCCGGGCCTCGTCGTGTGCGGACGGTCAGCCGCGGCGGACCTTCGGGCTGCGACCCAGGCTCTCCAGGCTCACGCCGCCCCGGAACGCGTCGTCGACGAAGCTCGCGATGTTGGCCGAGCCGTCCGCCTGCGGAGTGACCTGCGTCCGGCTCAGTCCCGCCGCGACCTTCACCCACCTCGGCGAGCCGAGGCAGGACGTGGGCGCGGACGCGGTCAGCGTGTCGGCAGCGACGTCGTAGCGGGCCCGCACCGTCCGGCAGGGCTTCTCGACCGGTCCCACCGTGACCGTGACCGCGCCGTCCTCGGACACCGTGACGGTTTCGCCGCCCCGTCCGAGCGGGGAGAGGTCGGCGATCGTGCGGCCGTCCATGACGCCGGCGGTGAGGGCGTAGCGACCTCGGGGGGTGACGATGCGGAACTCAACCGAGCTCCCGGTGGCGTCGACGAGGTCGCGGAGCTGCACCGTCAGCGTGAGGCGCTTGCGTGCGTGGTCGATCGTGGTGCGGACGACATCGGTCGACGTCTCCGCCGGAGCGTCGAGGAGGAGCGGCCCTTCCTGGGTCGAGCCGCCGAGCAGACCGCCCAGGGCGACGGCCATGTTGACGGCCTTGCCGTCACCGGCGGCGTCGTCGAAGGTCATCTGGTCGGCATGGGCTGCGGCGGGCAGGAGGAGGGCAGCAGGAGCGAGGACGGCGAGCAGCCGTGTGGCGATTCGGTTCACCCGGCGAACCCTGGGGACCGCCTGCCGACCGTGTGACAGGAACCACGGAATCCGTGGTGAGGACCACAGGTTGGGGCTGGTGTGCGCACCTCAACCTCCGTCGGGGACCTGCTGACGCAGCGTCGTGCCGTCGACCTGGTCCGCACCGGGAGCGCGCTGTGTCGCCTCCGGTGTGCCGTCGACTGACCCTGCACGTCTGATCCCGTACGTCGTCCGCACCCGCCTCGCCGTGGCGCGGTCCCGAAAGGTTATCTTTTAAGTATGAATACTTCTGTTACGGCCGCGAAGCACACCCGCTTCCGGCTCCCCTCGTTCGGCGTTCAGGTCCTGATCGGCCTGGTCCTCGGCGTGGTTCTCGGACTCATCGCCCGCAGCATCGGCGCGGACGGCGTCGACGCCTCCACCGGGGAGGTCGACCCGAACTGGCTCACGGAGACCCTCGACACCGTGGGTGGCACGTTCGTCACGCTGCTGCGCGCCGTCGTACCTCCCCTGGTCTTCCTGGCCATCGTCGCATCTATCGCCAACCTGCGCGACGTCACCGGCGCCGCCCGGCTGGCCTGGAAGACGCTGGCGTGGTTCGCCATCACCGCGCTGACCGCCGTGTCGATCGGCATCGTGCTCGGCCTGGTGCTGCAGCCCGGCGACCACACGAGCGTCACCTCCGACGCGGCGAGCGCCCCGTCGAGCACGGGCTCGTGGCTCGACTTCCTGACCGGCCTGGTGCCGGCCAACGTGCTCGGCCTCGAGGGCTACGACACCGGTGACGGCACCGTCGGCTTCTCCTTCAACGTGCTCCAGATCCTCGTGGTCTCGATCGCCGTCGGCATCGCCACCCTCAAGGTCGGCGAGGCGGCAGACCCGTTCCTCTCCTTCGTCCGCTCGGCCCTCGCCGTGGTGCAGAAGGTGCTCTGGTGGATCATCCTGCTCGCGCCGATCGCCACGATCGGCCTCCTCGGCAACGCGGTCGCGAGCTACGGCTGGGACGCGCTCGGCTCGCTCGGCATGTTCACCGTGGCGATCTACGCCGGTCTGGCGCTGGTCGTCCTCGGCGTCTACCCGACGCTGCTGCGGCTCAACGGCCTGTCCGTGAAGCAGTTCTTCTCCGGCGCGTGGCCGGCCATCTCGCTGGCCTTCGTGTCCCGCTCGTCCGTGGGCACCATGCCGCTGACCGAGTCGGTGACCGAGCGCAACCTCGGTGTGCCGCGGGCGTACGCCTCCTTCGCCGTGCCGCTCGGCGCGACCACCAAGATGGACGGCTGCGCCTCGATCTACCCGGCCATCTCCGCGATCTTCGTGGCGCAGTTCTTCGGCCTCGACCTCTCGATCACCGACTACGTCCTGATCGCCTTCGTCTCAGTCATCGGCTCGGCCGCGACCGCCGGCGTCACCGGCGCCACGGTCATGCTGACGCTGACCCTGTCGACCCTCGGCCTCCCGCTGGAGGGCGTCGGCCTGCTGCTCGCGATCGACCCGATCCTCGACATGGGCCGCACCGCGGTCAACGTCACGGGCCAGGCGCTCGTGCCCACGCTCGTGGCCAAGCGCGAGGGCATCCTCGACCAGGTGGCGTACGACGCTCCGCGCAGCGGCACGCCGTGGCGCGAGGAGACCACCGAGGTCCGGGAGCCGTCCACCGCCGCCGCCTGAGCGTGACGACGTGTTGCGATGCGGTCGCCCGGGCGGCCGCATCGCAGCACGTCGGGGCTGGGATACTGCTCCCGCCAGGCCCCCGTAGCTCAGCTGGATAGAGCGAGTCACTTCTAATGACTTGGTCGCAGGTTCGAATCCTGCCGGGGGTGCCAGTCATGCACGACCAGGCGACACGCCGTGGAGCATCCCCGATCCTCGCGTCCGGTCACGTGAGGATCTGTCCAGGCCCGGCGGAGTATGAGTTCGCCGGGCCAAGTACGTCCCGGGGCCCGCCAGCGCGAGTATCTTCGGCGCCGTGATCAACGACCTCGTCCTGGGGACCATGTACTTCGGCACCCGCACCGACCGGGACGCCTCCTTCGCGCTGCTCGACCGCTTCGTCGAGGCCGGCGGCCGGTGGATCGACACCGCGAACTGCTACGCCTTCTGGGCCCACGAGAGCGGGCACGGCGGGCAGAGCGAGATCGTCATCGGCGAGTGGCTGCGCGCCAACCCGGGCGTCCGCGAGCAGGTCGCCCTCGCGACCAAGGTCGGCGTCGAGCCGGTCGACGGCGGGGTGGAGGGCCTCTCGGCGCCGGTCGTGCGATCCGGCGCGATGGCGAGCCGCGAGCGGCTCGGGATCGAGACCATCGACCTGTTCTGGGCGCACGCGCGCGACATGGCCACCCCAATCGAGGAGACCGTCGAGGCGATGGGCATCCTCGTCGACGACGGCGTCGCGACCCGGCTGGGGCTCTCCAACCACGCCACCTGGCAGGTCGAGCGCGCCCGCGCCCACGCCATCGCGCAGGGCCTGGAGACCATCACCGCGCTCCAGCTCTCGACGTCCTACGTCGAGGCCCGCCCGGGTGCCGCCGTCGAGGGCAAGGACCACCGCTTCGGCTGGGTCACCGAGGAGACCCGTGACTACGTCGAGCAGCACCCCGAGGTCGAGGTCTGGGCCTACAGCCCGCTCATCCAGGGGTCCTACGACCGCGCCGACCGGCCGTTCCCGTCGGCCTACGACCACCCCGGTACGACGGCCCGGCTGGCCGCCCTGGGCGAGGCGGCCGGCAGGCTCGGCGTCGCACCCAGCGTGGTCGTGCTCGCGTGGCTGCTGCGCCGCGGCATCAAGCCGATCCTGGGCGTCAGCAGCCTCGAGCAGCTCGACTCGGGCCTGGCCGCCGGGGAGCTCGCGCTCGACGACGAGGCGATGGCTCAGCTCGACGCGCCGGCCTGAGCGGCGTACGCGTCGATCTCCCCGCGCACCCGCGCCTTGACGTCGTCCGGGGCGAAGGACGCCGCCACCGCCGCCCGGGCCAGGTCGGCGACCCCGGTCTCGTCGAGGCCGAGGAGGCCGGCTGCGACCTCGTAGTCGTTGTTCAGCGTGGTGGAGAACATCGGCGGGTCGTCGGAGTTGATCGTCACGGTCACGCCCGCCTCGACGAAGGTGCGCAGCGGGTGGTCCTCGATCCGGTCGACGGCGCGGGTCGCGATGTTGGAGGTGGGACACACCTCCAGCGCGATGCCCGCCTCGGCGAGGTGCGCCAGCAGCTCGGGGTCCTGGGCAGCCGAGCAGCCGTGCCCGATCCGCTCGGCGCCGAGGAGGCGCACCGACTCCCAGACGGTCTCGGGTCCGGTGGTCTCGCCGGCGTGCGGCACCGACCGGAGGCCGGCGGCGCGGGCCAGGTCGAAGTGCTCCCGGAACTGCGCGCGCGGCACGCCGATCTCCGGCCCGCCCAGGCCGAAGCCCACGAGCGCGTCGGTGCGGTGCCCGAGCGCGTACTCCAGCGTCGCGTCCGCCGCGGGGATGCCGGACTCCCCCGGGATGTCGTAGATCCAGCGCAGCACCAGCCCGAAGTCGCGCTCGGCGGCGACCCGCGCGTCCTCGATCGCCTCGGTGTAGGCCTCGATCGCGATGCCGCGGACCACGGAGGTGTACGGCGTGCAGGTGAGCTCGGCGTAGCGCAGCTTCTGGCCCTCGGCCATCTCCCGCGCGACCTCGTAGGTCAGCAGTCGGATGTCCTCCGGCGTCCGGACCAGGTCGACGACGGCGAGGTAGACGTCGATGAAGTGGGCGAAGTCGCGGAAGGTGAAGTAGTCCTTCAGCCCGTCGAGGTCGCTGGGGACCCCGGCGTCGGGGTGGCGCGCCGCGAGCTCGGAGACGATCCGCGGCGACGCCGACCCGACGTGGTGCACGTGCAGCTCGGCCTTGGGCAGGCCGGCGATGAATTCCTGGAGGCTCACGCCCGGCAGTGTGTCAGTTGCCGGTCCCGACCATGGCTTCGGCGATCTCGGCCATGGTCTGGCCCTCGACCTTCTCGCCGTCGACGAGCACGGTCGGGGTGGCGTTGATGCCGGCCTTCGACGCGGCCTCGCCCGCCGCATCGACCCAGCCCTCGAACGCCATGTCCTCGATCCCTGGGCGTACGTCGGTCTCGGTGGCGCCGGCCTCGACCGCGAGGTCGATGATCTCGTCGGTGCTCGGGAACGGCCCCTCCTCGGACGGCTGGTTGTCGAAGAGCAGGTCGTGGAACTTCTTGGCGACCTCCGGACCGGACTCGTTCAGCACGACGGCGAAGGCGTTGGCACTCTCCGGCGAGTAGTCGTCGATCCGCTCCAGGAAGGGCAGCGGGCGGTACTCGACCTTCACGTCACCGGCCTCGACGGCGGCGTCGAGCTGGTCACGCACCGTCTGCTCGAGCTGGCCGCAGAACGGGCAGAGGAAGTCCTCGTAGACGACGATCGACTTCGGGGCGTCCGCGTCGCCAACGACCATGCCGTAATTGCCGGTGGCGCCCTCGGGCGCGGTGTCCGGCTTGTCGGACCCGAGGCTGGTCACCAGGAAGTAGCCGCCGACGACCAGGGCGAGGACGGCGGCGATCAGTCCGAAGCGCGTCATCTGCTCCTTGCGCTTGGCCGCCTTGCGGCGCTCCTCCGCCTGCGCGCGGGCGCGCTCGGTCCGGGCCCGCCGGGCGTCGCGCTTGGCCGCGGTCGCGGCCTTCTCCTCAGCGGTCCTGTGCGAGGTCTTCTTCTGCGCCATCGAGGCTTCCTTCAATGTCGTGATCGGTGTCGAGATCGTGGTCGTGATCGGTGTCGTGATCGGGGGACGAGCGGAACAGGACGGTGTCGAGTGCCAGTCGCGAGCGTGGCCGGACCACCAGCCACACCGACAGGGCCAGAAGTCCCACGTCGCGGGCGATCTCGCCGGGGTACTTCGCGGCGGCATCGGGGATCTCTCCCCCGCCGCCGAAGCACCCACAGTCGATCGAGAGCCCGCGGGCCCAGGCACTGCTGATGCCGATGATGAACGCGACGAACAGCAGCGCCGAGACGGCCGACGCGCTCCGCACGAGCACGCCGAGCACGAGGCACAGGCCGATGACGACCTCGACGACCGGCAGCAGGTGTCCCACGGCAGGGACCACCGTTTCCGGGAGCAGGTCGTACGCGCGCACGGCTCGGACGCTGTCGGCGGGGTAGGGCAGCTTGAGGGCGCCCGCGACGATCCACACGCCGCCCGTCACCAGGCGCGCGACGAGGCCGAACCAGTCCTTCACATCCCGAAGGGTAGGAGGTGAGCCTGAGTCGAGCCTGAGAACGGTCGTCGGTGGAGGTCGGTAGGGTGGCGGCTCGTGAACGACAGACTGGTGTGGATCGACTGCGAGATGACCGGCCTCGACCTCGGCGCCGACGCGCTGATCGAGGTGGCGGCGCTGGTCACCGACTTCGACCTCAACGTCCTCGGCGAGGGCGTCGACGTCATCATCAAGCCGTCGCAGGAGTCGCTGGACCAGATGGTCGAGTTCGTGCGCACCATGCACGAGACGTCCGGCCTGCTCGAGGAGCTCGACAGCGGCACGACGCTCGCCGACGCCGAGGAGCAGGTGCTCTCCTACATCAAGGAGCACTGCCCCGACGGCACGCGTCCCCCGCTGGCCGGCAACACCGTGGCCACCGACCGCTCCTTCCTGGCCCGCGACATGCCGACCCTGGAGTCCTTCCTCCACTACCGGATCGTCGACGTCTCCTCGATCAAGGAGCTGTCGCGCCGCTGGTATCCGCGCGCCTACTTCTCGGCGCCGACCAAGCGCGGCAACCACCGGGCGCTGGCCGACATCCAGGAGAGCATCGAGGAGCTGCGCTACTACCGCGAGGCCGTCTTCGTGCCCCAGCCCGGTCCGGACAGCAACCAGGCCAAGGAGATCGCGGCACGGCACGGCGGGCAGCTGACCGGTCTCGGTCCCGATGCTGGATCTGGCGACTGATTGCCCTACACTTCACGTCGTCCTCGCATCCGTGCGAGCAGACGATGGTGGGTATAGCTCAGCTGGTAGAGCGCCGCCTTGTGGTGGCGGATGTCGCGGGTTCGAGTCCCGTTACTCACCCCAAGAGATCGAGCCCCCGACCTGAGTGGTCGGGGGCTCGATCCGTCTGCGGCAGATGACCGGGTCACGCCAGCGACAGGAAGAGCTTCTCCATCTTCTTCACGTCGACGGAGTCCACGCCGTCGCCCTCGGCGAGGCACTGCTGGAGCCCGCTCGCGACGATCGCGAAGCCGGCGCGGTCGAGGGCCTTGGACACGGCTGCGAGCTGCATGACGACGTCCTCGCACTCGCGGCCGTCCTCGAGCAGCTTGAGCACGCCCGCGAGTTGGCCCTGGGCGCGCTTGATGCGGTTGATGACCGGCTTCATCGATGTCGGGTCGAGCTCCATCTGTCCTCCTGTGACGAGAATACCCCCGGGGGTGTTTTGCCTTCGGGCGTTATACCCCCTAGGGTATCTCTCGAACGGCGAGAGCTCAACGCACAGGAAGGCATCGCATGTCACACCAGACCTCCGCGATCCCCGTCGGGGACGCAGCCCAGCGCGACCTCTCCGTCCTCCCGATCGAGACCCCGACCCTGGGCGACCGGAGCTACCTCGTCCACGACGGCGAGGTGGCCTTCGTGGTCGACCCGCAGCGCGACATCGACCGCGTCCTCGACCTGCTCGAGGAGCACGGCGTGCGCCTGACCCACGTCTTCGAGACCCACATCCACAACGACTACGTCACCGGTGGCCTCGCGCTCGCGCAACGCAGCGGTGCCCAGTACCTCGTGAATGGCGAGGACGACGTGTCCTTCGTCCGCACCCCCGTGGCGGACGGGCAGGTCGTCGAGGTGGGTGGACGTATGCGCGTCACTGCGCTGGCAACCCCCGGCCACACGTTCACCCACCTCTCCTACGCCCTGACCGACGCCACTCGTGGCGAGCAGGTCGCGGTGTTCTCCGGCGGCTCGCTGCTCTACGGCGCCACCGGCAGGCCCGACCTCCTCGGCCCCGAGCACACCCACGACCTCGTGCGCCACCAGCACGCCTCCGCCCACAGGCTGGCCGAGCTCCTGCCCGACGAGGCCGAGGTCTACCCGACGCACGGCTTCGGCTCGTTCTGCTCCGCCACGCAGTCCGACGCCACGTCCTCGACGATCGGGCAGGAGAAGCAGGCCAACCCGGTCCTCACCCAGGACGAGCAGACCTACGTCGACGAGCTCCTCGCCGGGCTCGGCGCCTACCCGACCTACTACGCGCACATGGCGCCCGCCAACGCCGACGGGCCGGCCGAGCCCGACCTGTCCCTGCCCTCGGTCGCCGACGCGGCCGAGCTGCGCCGTCGGATCGAGGCCGGTGAGTGGGTGGTCGACCTGCGCAGCCGTACGGCGTTCGCGGCCGGCCACGCGCCCGGCACGCTCAACTTCGGTCTCGACGGCAGCTTCGCGACCTACCTCGGCTGGCTCATCACCTGGGGCACCCCGATCACCCTGCTCGGCGAGACCGCTGACGACGTCGCCGAGGCCCAGCGCGAGCTGGTCCGCATCGGGATCGACCGCCCGGCCGCGCACGCCACCGGCGGACCGGAGGACTGGTCGGACCGCGAGCTGAGCTCCTTCCCGACCGCGACCTTCGCCGACCTCGCCCAGGTGCGCCACCACCGCGAGGTGGTCGTCCTGGACGTCCGCCGCGCCGACGAGCACGACAAGGCCCGCATCGCCGGTGCCGTCAACATCCCGATCCACGAGCTCCCGCAGCGCCTGGGTGACGTCCCGGCCGGTGAGGTGTGGGTCCACTGCGCCGGTGGCTACCGCGCGTCGGTCGCCGCGTCCTTCCTCTCGGCCGCCGGAACGAAGCTCGTCGCGGTTGACGACAGCTTCGACAACGCCGAGAAGGTCGGACTCCACCTGGTGGGACCGGAGGCGTGACCTTCGCCCTCGCCGTCGTCGCCGGCGCGCTCATCGGGCTCAGCCTGGGCGCGCTCGGCGGCGGCGGATCGATCCTGGCCGTCCCCGTCCTCCTCATACTCGGACAGACCGCGACGCAGGCCACCACCGGGTCGCTGGTCGTCGTGGGCGTCACCTCCCTCGCGGGTGCCGTGACCGCCCACCGTGCCGGGAACGTGCTCCTGGCACGTGGTGTCGCGTTCGGCGCGGTGGCCATCGGCGGCGCGGTCCTCGGTGCGCACGCGTCCGCCGCCGTGCCTGAGCCGGTGCTGCTCGCCGCCTTTGCCGGCCTGATGCTCGTCGTCGCGAGCCTGATGACCGCCCGGCAGCTGCGCAACCGCCGCGACACCTCGGCGAGCGCCCATGCGGACCGACCGCGCCTCGACGACCCGATCATCACGTTCAGCCCCACCTTCATGTGCCAGTGCCCGCGCGCCCTGAAGGTGCTCGTCACCGCCACTGTCGTGGGGCTCCTCACCGGCTTCCTCGGCGTCGGCGGAGGCTTCCTCGTCGTCCCCGCCCTCACCCTGGCGCTCGCCCTCCCGATGGGGTACGCCGCCGGCACTTCGCTGGTCGTCATCACCATCACCAGCACCGCCGCTCTCGCCACCCGCGCAGGCACCGGCATCGCCCCGGACTGGTGGCTCGTCGCCGCCCTCACCGTCACTGCCGTGGCCGGCTCCGTCGCCGGCGCCCGCATCGCGGCCCGCGCCGACACCCGCGGGCTGTCCGCCGCCTTCACGGCCCTCGTCGTCTCGGTCGCTGCATGCACCGCGGTCGCCGCGCTACCCGCGCTCACCTGATCCCCACACCCGACACCCACACAGAACGGAGCACGACATGTGCCGAGCAGTCCGATGCAAGACCTGCGGCAGGACCACCTGGGCCGGCTGCGGCCAGCACGTCAGCCAGGTCCGGGCGGGCGTGCCCGCGAAGGACTGGTGCAACGGCCAGCACACCCCGGCCGAGAAGGCGGCAGCCGGCTCCGATGGGGGCTTCCTGGCCCGGCTCTTCGGCCGCTGAGCGCCCTCAGGGCTGGTCGACGCCGCCCATCCGGCTGGGGATCCTGATGTTCAGCGGACGGCCGCGGATGGGGTTGGCCGCGGCCACCTCGTCGAGCGAGTCGACGATGTTGCGCAGGTTGATGATCAGCGCGCCGTAGACCGGCCACTGGGGCGACCTCTGCGTGGACCGCAGCTCGTCGCTGAACTCCTGGAGCCGTCGGCGTACGTCGACCAGCGCGGCGGGGTCCGCCTCCACGGCCGCCCGGCCGGCGTCGCGCAGCATGTCGATCCACCGGAGGGCGAACCGCTCGTCGAGCGCGCTGCGCTGGGCCTGGGCGCCGAGCGTACGGGCCAGGCTCCTGGTCTCCGCGACCGACTGCTCGAGCCGGCGCAGCAGCCCGTGCCACTGCTGGGGATCACGCATCGTGCGCGCCGAGCGGCGAGGGTTCATCCGGGCGCTCTCCTGCGCCTGCCTGACCAGCGCCCAGGCGTGGTCCAGGTCCTCGTCGATCTCGCGCGTGCGCTCGACCCACTCCTGGGCCTCCTCGACGCCGGCGCCGGCCGCCAGCCCGTCGGCCATCTCGGCCAGGAGCTCGCCCACGCCGTCGTCGACGCGGTCCAGCGCCTTCGCCGCGGTGTGCCGGCGCAGCGGCGGCCAGACCAGGGCGTTGACCGCCAGCCCGACCACGACGCCGATGGCGGTGTCGAACAGCCGCGAGATCAGCATGATGTCGCTGTCGAAGCCGGTCGTGAGGACGACCAGCCCGGTGGTGGCGATCGTGGTGGCCTCGGCGCCGAGCCAGGGCACCGCGCCGAGCACGAGCGACACCACGAGGAGCACCGCGATCGCCGTCGTCGTCAAGCCGAGCGCCTCGCCCACGGCTGAGGCCAGCACCACCGCCACGACTGTGGCGGCCACCTGCTGGGAGCCCTTGGAGAAGGTCCGGTAGACCGTGGCATGCACGACCAGCAGGGCCGCCCACGGCGCCAGGAACGGCTGGGGCAGGTCGAGCACGCTCGCCGCGATCACCCAGGCCACGACGGCGGCGAGCACCGTCTTCACCAGCTGGAGGACGTCATTCCACCAGACCGGGTCGCTGAGCCTGTCGTCGACCCGCTCCCGGATCGTCTCCCACATGCCGACCCCTCCTCCCCGATCGACCCTACGGGCCGGGAGGTGGGGGTCGGGCACCTCCCTAGCGGCGTACCTCCGGCGCCGCCAGGAGCACGGGGCAGGTCGCCTCGCGCAGCACGGCGCGCGCCACGCCGCCGATGTGGGAGCCGACGGGGAGCAAGGGGTCGTGGCGGCCGATGACCAGGAGCTCGGCATCGGTGGTCGCCTCCATCAGCGCCTCCACCGCGCCACCGCGGCGCACGCGGACATCGGCCTCGATGGCCACCTCGAGGTCGCCGAGGGCGTCGAGGGCGGAGCAGATCTCGGCACGCGAGCGGTCCGTCCACCGCTGTTGCTCCTCCGGGCTGATCCGCAGCCCGTCGTAGGGGTCGGGCAGCGACCACGCGTGCACGACCCTCAGGGACGCACCCAGCGCCTTGGCCTGCGCCGTGGCCGCGGCCAGGACGGCGGCCGAGCGCTCGGGCACGTCGACCCCGACAACCACCACGGGGTCGCCACCGGACGGCTTCCAGCCGGTCGGCACCGCGACGACGGGCACGCGGGTGTGCGCGGCCACGCCACCGGCGATGGTCCGGTTCACCAGCCGCGCCAGGCGGGACAGGTGGCGGTGCTCCAGCACGACCAGCCTGGCCTCCTTGGCCGCGCGCACCAGCACCGGGACGGGCGCGCCGCGGTGCAGCACCTCGACGACCGGGACCAGCCCGTGGACGACGTCCTCGGCCTGCTCGGCGGCCAGCGCGAGGCTCTCGCGGCCGAACTTCTCCACGCCCTCCGCGGTGATCAGCACCGTCTCGGGCCCCTGCGGGACCACAGGGACGGCGTGCACGAGGTGCAGCGGGCAGCCGGCGCGCAGCGCCTCCTCGGCGCCGTAGCGGACGGCGGACCTCACGTCGTCGTGACCCACGGCGACCACGACGGGCGGTGCCGTGGTGCTGTCCGAGTGCTCGATCATGGCGTCCTCCTCGGGTCGCTGGGGTGATCTCCCACCTCCACGGTCCCCCGTGCATGCCGCGACACCTAGGGACCAAGGGCCTCAGCACCAGCGCCGAGCGACCCTGATCCGACGCCCTCCGCGGCGGGATGCTGGGAGGGTCCCGACGAGCGAGGAGGATCCCGTGAAGGCGCTGCGACTGAACAGCTGGAAGAGCGAGGCGGTGCTCGAGGACGTCCCGGTCCCCGAGCCGGGCCCCGGACAGGTCCTGGTCCAGGTCGGCGCCGCCGGCGCCTGCCACTCCGACCTGCACCTGATGCACGAGTTCGCGCCGGGCGTCCTGCCGTGGTCGCCCCCCTTCACGCTCGGCCACGAGAACGCCGGCTGGGTGCACACGCTCGGTGAGGGCGTCACCGAGCTCGAGGTCGGGCAGCCCGTCGCCGTCGTCGGCGCCTGGGGCTGCGGCCACTGCGAGCACTGCCTCGCGGGGCTCGAGACGTACTGCGAGAGACCCGACCGTGCGCCCGTCCCAGGCGGCGGCGGTGGTCTCGGCCTCGACGGCGGCATGGCCGAGTTCCTGCTGGTGCCGTCCGTGCGACACCTCGTCCCGCTCCCGGACGGGCTCGAGGTCGTCGACGCCGCGCCGCTGACCGACGCCGCGCTGACGCCGTACCACGCCGTACGCCGCTCGCTCGGCAAGCTCGGCCCCGGCGCCACCGCCCTGGTGATCGGCGTCGGCGGGCTCGGCCACCTCGGCGTGCAGGTCCTCAAGGCCGTGTGCGCAGCCCGCGTCATCGCGATCGACGGGCGCGAGGAGGCGCGCGAGCACGCCGTCGCGCTGGGGGCCGACCTGGCCATGGCGCCGGGTGCGGACACCGCCGCGCAGGTGCGGGCCGCGACGTTCGAGGGCCGCGGCGTCGACGTCGTGCTCGACTTCGTCGGCTCCGACGAGACCCTGGCGACGGCCGCGCAGGTCATGCGCCAGATGGGCGACCTCACGATCGTCGGCATCGCCGGCGGCACCCTGCCGGTGTCGTTCTTCGGCCTGCCCTACGAGACGAGCGTGCAGACGACCTACTGGGGCAACCGCCAGGAGCTCGTCGAGGTGCTCGAGCTGGCCGCCCGTGGCCTGCTCCGCGCCGAGTCGACGATCTACACCCTGGACGACGCGCTCAGCGCCTACCGCGACCTCGAGCACGGCAACGTGCGCGGACGCGCGGTCGTCGTGCCCAACGACTCCTTCAGCGGCTGAGGGTCTACGTTGGCCCGGTGACTCCCGGGAACAGCAGCTATGACGTCGTCGTGGTCGGCGGCGGCCACAACGGACTGGTCGGCGCCGCCTACCTCGCGCGCGCCGGCCTCAGCGTCTGCGTCCTCGAGCGACTGGGCCACACGGGAGGAGCCGCCGTCTCCGTCGAGCCGTTCTCCGGCCAGCCCGCCCGGCTCTCGCGGTACTCCTACCTCGTGAGCCTGATGCCCGAGCAGCTGATGGCCGACCTGGACCTCGACGTGCGGCTGGCCTCGCGCACCACGGCGTCGTACACGCCCTGGGTGCGCGGCGACCGCACCGGTGGCCTGCTCGTCGAGCGTCCCGAGGGCGAGGCGACGCGCGCGTCGTTCCGCGAGCTCACCGGCGGCGACGACGAGTACGCCGCGTGGCAGGCGTTCTACGCCGAGGTCGGCCGCCTCGCCGAGGCGGTCTCCCCCACCCTGATGCAGCCGCTCCCCCTCGAGCGCGACGTGCGCTCGCTGGTCGACGAGCGGATCTGGGACGAGGTCGTCGCCGAGCCGCTGGGTCGTGCCATCACGTCCCGCTTCACCGACGACACCGTCCGCGGCGTCGTCGCCACCGACGCCCTCATCGGCACCTTCGCGTCGCTGGACGACCCCTCGCTGATCCAGAACCGGTGCTTCCTCTACCACCTGATCGGCAACGGCACCGGCGAGTGGCGGGTGCCCGTCGGGGGGATGGGATCGGTCACCGACGCGCTGGCGAAGGCCGCCGTCGAGGCGGGCGCCGAGATCGTCACCGGAGCTGGCGTGAGCGCCATCGCCGCCGGCCCGGACGGCGCGGAGGTCACGTTCCACGACGGCTCCGAGCAGCGCTCGGTGACCGGTCGCCGGGTGCTGTCGGGCGTCGCCCCGTGGGTGCTGCGCATCCTGCTCGGCGAGGGCGAGGACGCCGAGACCAAGCCCGCCGGCTCGCAGCTGAAGATCAACTTCCTCCTCGACCGCCTCCCCCGGCTGCGCTCCGGCGCCGACCCCGAGGTCGCCTTCGCCGGCACGCTCCACCTCGCCGAGGACTACACCCAGCTCGAGAGGGCGTACGACGCCGCGGCCGGCGGTGCGGTGCCCGACCCGATGCCGGGCGAGGTCTACTGCCACAGCCTCACCGACCCCTCGATCCTCGGCGACCGGGCTGGCTCGGCGCACACGTTGACGTACTTCGGGCTGCACACTCCGGCCGCCCTCTTCGACGCCGACCCGTCGGCGCGTGACGTGGCGACCGCCCGCGCGCTGGCGTCCCTCGACGCCGTGCTCGCCGAGCCGATCGCGGACTGCCTGGCCACCGACGCCGACGGCAACCCCTGCCTCGAGGCGAAGATCCCGCAGGACGTGGAGAAGGACCTCGCCATGCCGGGCGGCCACATCTTCCACGGCGACCTGGAGTGGCCGTGGGCGCCCAACCGCGCCCGCCTCGACACCCCCGCGCAGCAGTGGGGCGTGCAGACCGAGCACGACGCGGTGCTGCTGTGCGGTTCGGGCGCCCGACGCGGCGGCGCCGTCTCCGGGCTCGGTGGCCACAACGCCGCGCAGGCCGTCCTGGCCGCGCTCTAGGCAGCCGCGGGAGGAGGGTGCCCCTCGATTTCGCGCGCTGGTCGGGGCGCGGTAATGTTGTCCTCGCTTCACCGCCTGCGCCATTAGCTCAATTGGCAGAGCAGCTGACTCTTAATCAGCGGGTTCGGGGTTCGAGTCCCTGATGGCGTACAGAAGCCGAGAGCCGGTCCTTCGGGGCCGGCTCTCGGCGTCTTCCGACGTGCCGCACGCTCAAGGCCTAGGAACAGCGAGGAGCCGGTCCCTCGGGGACCGGCTCCTCGCGTCTTGCGGGGTGCTACTTCGTGAACAGGCTGACTCCACCCGGGCCGACCAGCAGGCCGACGATGATCAGGACGATGCCCCAGAGCATCTGGCCCCGGATCAGCGAGACGATGCCGGACACCACGAGGATGACGGCAAGGATCCACAGCAGAAATGCCATTGCTTGCTCCCTTCGGTTGCGCGTTCAACCTAGCCGTCGGAGGACGACGCAGAAAGGCAGCCACACCCCTAGGGTGGGAGGCCCGGATCAGCCCTCCTCGCGCAACCGCGGCGGCGTGAATCCCTCCGGCTTGAAACCGGTCTTGTCGGCGTAGAACTCGCGCAGCACGTCCATGTCGGCGGAGACGTCGCCGGTCGGGTGGAAGGTCGGGCCCCAGCCGACGGTGCGCGAGGGCACGTCGAGGAACGCCAACGTGATCGGCAGCCCGGTCTGCTGGGCGATCCGGTAGAAGCCGGACTTCCAGTACTCCCCCCGCGAGCGCGTGCCCTCCGCGGCGATCCCGAGCAGCCAGGGGTCGTCCCCCTCGGCCTCGGCCAGCAGGTCCTTGACGGTCGCGGCGGGGTTCTTGCGGTCCAGCTCCACCGCACCCGTACGCCGCAGCAGCCAGCCGAGCGGGCCGACGAAGAGCTCCTGCTTGACCAGCAGGCGGATCGTGATGCCGTAGCGCCAGGCCAGCAGGAGGGTCAGCACCCAGTCCCAGTTCGAGGTGTGGGGCGCGCCGACGAGCACGCCGCGCTGCGGCACCTCTCCGACGGCCTTCCACCGGACCGCGCGCAGCGCGACACCTGCGAACGCCCGGCGGACGCGGGCGCCACCGGTCGGCACCGGCGCGGGCGTCGGCACCGCGGCGAGCGGGGCGCGGGCCGCACCGGCGCGCTCGCGACCCTGCTTGCGCTCGCGGTCGAGGTCCCACAGGTAGTGGTCGAAGTCGACCTCCATGGTGTGGCGGGGCGACGCGTAGAACTGCTTCGTGTCGCGCTCGTGGTCCGCGGCCATCTGGCGCCGGATCACCGCGTCGGACGGCGGCAGGTAGCCACCGCCGAGCATCTCCGCGATCCACGCGGACTGGGCCTCGGCGAGCGGCATGACCGCGCCGATCGGCTGCAGCAGCCCGAGGAAGAACAGGCCCGGCAGGTCGGGGTGCACCGCGCGCTTCCACAGCGGCAGGTCGTTGGCCTCGACGGAGACCAGGTCGGGCTTGAGGAACGGGAAGCTCACCTTGTAGCCGGTGGCCCACACGATCAGGTCGGCCGGTGCGCTGGAGCCGTCGACGAAAACGACGCGGTCTCGCTCGAGGCGCTCGATGGCCGGCTTCGCGGTCGCCGCGCCCGCGGCCAGCCGCTCGCGGATCTTCTCCGACTGGACCGGGTGGGACTGGCCGGGCTTGTGGGTGGGCGCGGGCAGGCCGTACTTCGTCATGCTGCCGGCGGCCGTGGCGCCGACCCGCAGCCTGGCCGCGGTGACCCACCACGGCAGCCAGCCCGGCAGGGCGACCTGGTCGCTCGGCTTGCCGAGGAAGAACTTCCGCAGCACCCACTCGGTGCGGCGCACCGACCACGTCGTCGTACGCGCGCGGTAGGACGACTCGACGGCGATGTCCATGGCGGAGTTGCCGGCACCGACCACGACGACGTCGCGGCCCTCGAGCTGGTCGCCGGAGCGGTAGTCGTGGGCGTGGATCTGCTCGCCGTCGAAGTCACCCGGGTAGGCCGGCTCGGGCCACCGCGCGTCCCAGTGGTGGCCGTTGGCGACCAGCACGGCGTCGTACGTCCGCGTCTCGGTGCCGCCCGGGCCGGTGATCCGGACCTCCCACCGGCCGTCGGCGGCACGGGAGACGTCCTCGACGGTCGTGTCGAAGGTGATCGTGTGGCGGAACCCGAAGTGGTCGACGTACTTCTCGAAGTAGGCGTGGACCTGGTCGTGGCGGGCGTAGGGCGGGTAGTCCTCCGGCATCGGGAAGTCGGAGTACGCCATCCGCGGGCACGAGGTGTTGATCTCGAGGGTGTCGTAGCAGGCCGACTGGCCGTTGGAGTTGTCGTACACCCAGGTGCCGCCGATGTCGCTCCCCTTCTCGAAGCAGTCGAAGGGGATGCCGGCGAGGTAGAGGTGCTTGGCGGCCGTGATGCCGGAGGAGCCGGCGCCGATGACGCACGCGCGGGGCAGCGACGCGTCGACCGGGACGGGCGCGGTGACCGCCGCGGCGCGGTGCGACTGCTTGACGAGGTAGGCCATCGGGCGCTCCTGGCTGGGAAGGGCTAGAGGTAGAGACCGGTCGAGCCGCCGTCGAGGCGCTCGGCGGCCACGGCGTGCACGTCACGCTCGCGCATGACGACGTAGACCTCGCCGTGGACCTCGACCTCGGCCTTGTCCTCGGGGTCGAAGAGGACCCGGTCGCCGATCTCGACGGCCCGGGCGTGCGGCCCGACGGCGATCACCCGGGACCAGGCGAGACGGCGCGCACCCATCGCGGCGGTCGCGGGGATGACGATCCCGCCGGTCGACCGGCGCTCGCCGGCCTCCTTGTCGACCTCGACCAGGAGGCGGTCGTGCAGCATCTTGATCGGGGCGGACCCGCCCCCGGTCGGCGTGCTCAGCTCGCGACCTTGCGGACGACGGCGAACAGCACGATGACGCCCACCACGGCGCCGGCGGCCTTGAGGATGTTGTCGGTGCGCGGGGCACCGCTCTCGAGGTCGACGAAGTGGGACTTCACCGTCGTCACCTGGCGCCCGACGATCGTCTTGGGGTGGGCACGGTAGGCGAGCTGGTCGATGGTCGAGGCCAGGCGCTGGCGCGTCTCCTCGATCTCGCGCTCGAGCGCGCTCATGTCCTGGGTCACCCGGGAAGGCTATCAATGCGGCGCGGGTCGAAACCCCAGGGCAGCTCGAGCCGGTGGGCCGCCATCAGCGCGTCGTCGGTGAGCACGTCGAAGGTCGGACGGTCGGCCACGACGACCCCCTCGCTGAGCACCACGCTCCGCGGGCACAGCTCCAGGGCGTAGGGAAGGTCGTGGGTGACCATCAGCACGGTGACGTCGAGGCCGCGCAGGATGTCGGCGAGCTCGCGACGTGACGCCGGGTCGAGGTTGGAGGACGGCTCGTCGAGCACGAGGACCTCCGGCTCCATCGCCAGCACGGTCGCCACGGCAACGCGCCGGCGCTGGCCGTACGACAGGTGGTGGGGCGGGCGGTCCACGAAGGCCGTCATGCCCACCTTCTCCAGCGCCTCCATCACCCGGCGGTCGAGCTCGGCACCCGTGAGCCCGAGGTTGGCCGGACCGAAGGCGACGTCCTGGCGGACCGTGCCGAGGAAGAGCTGGTCGTCGGGGTCCTGGAAGACGATCCCGACGCGCCGCCGGATCTCCTTGAGGTGCTGCTTGACCACGGGGAGGCCGCTCACCGCGACCGAGCCCCGGCCGGCGGTGAGGATGCCGTTGAGGTGGAGCACCAGGGTCGTCTTGCCGGCACCGTTGGGGCCGAGCAGGGCGACCCGCTCGCCCTGGTGGACGTGCAGGTCGACGCCGAACAGCGCCTGGTGGCCGTCGGGATAGGCGAAGGCCAGCCCACGTACGTCGAGGACCGGGGTGCTCATCGACCCTCCACGGTGGGCAACCTGCCGTCGTACCCACGGGACAGCATGGCGAGGTGGACCCGCTCCCCGCGCTCGTAGGACCGGATGAAGAGCGCGCCCAGCGAGCGGGCCAGCACCGGCCAGTGGCGCGGCGACCGCGGGTCGCACCCGCGCGAGCGGAGCGCGGTCATCATCCGCGCGAGCTCGTCGGTCACCACGTCGAGGTAGCGGATCATGAAGCCCATGATCTGCACGACCAGGTCGGGCATCCGCAGGCGCTGGAGGCCTTGGAGCAGGTCCTGGGGCTCGGTCGTCGCGGCCAGGGTGAGCGACGCGAGGACGCCGATGCTGCCCTTGACGAGGAGCGCGACGCCCGCCGCGAGACCCGTCTCGGAGACGGTGAGGCCGAGCACCTCCGTGCGGGGGCCGTGGGCGATGAACGGCATGAGCACGGCGAAGACGGCGAACGGCGCCTCGACGACCATCCGCGGCAGCAGGTAGGTCAGGGGCACCCGGGACAGCGCGATCACGCCGAGCAGGACGGCCAGCTCGAGGGCGAAGAAGGCGTACGCCTCCCGCGGGGTCGCGACGACGACGAGCATGAACCCCAGCAGCGCGAGCACCTTGAGGTGCGCCGGCGCGCGGTGGACGGGGCTGTGGCCGTGGAAGTGCAGCCGGTGGCCGTGCCCGGCGCCCATCAGGCGTCCGCGTGGTCGGAGGCGTCCCGGGGCTCGCGGCGGCGGATCACCCAGAAGAGGCCGGTGCTGAGGACGAGCATGACGACGACGCCGATCACTCCGGCGACACCGCCGCTGAGGCGGGCGTCGTCGATGCCGGAGGTCTGGTAGTCGGCCAGCGGGCTGTCCGAGGTCGGCGAGTCCTTCGCGGAGTCGAGGAAGCCGGTCTGCTCGGCGACGTACTCGAGGCCGTCGGGGTGCGCGGAGGCGTAGTAGCTGGCCACACCCGCGACGAGCAGGCTCAGGATCAACGCGACGGCGAAGAAGCGGCGGGTGCTCATCAGACGTCGACCTTCCGGGTCTCGAGGACGCGCTCGGCGATCAGGGGCCTCGCACCGTGCACGAGGTCGGGGCGTGCCCTGACCACGCTGCCGACGACCAGCCCGGTGACGACCGCCTCGCCGATGCCGATGACCGTGTGCCAGCCGAGCATCGCCGTGGCGACGGCGCCGAGGTCGACGGGCGCCTGGCCGCCGATCGCGAAGAGGCCCGTGAAGACGAGGGCCGCGACCGGGACGCTCACCAGCGCGCCGACCGCTGCGGCGGGCGCGACGACGGAGAGCCGCGCCGGCAGCAGCGCGCGCAGGGCGGCGAAGACACCCCACCCGACGACGACCGTGACGATGCCGATCAGGGTGATGTTGGTGCCGAGCGCGGTGATGCCCCCGTCGGCCATCAGCAGGCCCTGCACCAGGAGCACGACCGACAGGCAGAGCACCGCGGTCCACGGCCCGACGAGGACGGCGGCGAGCGCACCTCCCATCAGGTGCCCGCTGGTGCCGGCGCCGACCGGGAAGTTGATCATCTGGGCGGCGAAGACGAACGTCGCGACCAGCCCGGCCATCGGCGCGGTGCGGTCGTCGAGCTCGCGGCGCGCACCGCGCAGCGAGACCGCGACGGCGGCCGCCGCGACGACGCCCGTCGCCACCGAGGTGGGGGCGTCGAGGAACCCGTCAGGCACGTGCACGTCGTTGCTCCTGTGCTGGTTTGATGTCTGGTGGCCGACCCGGATCCCCCGATGCCGCGCCGGCACCCCTCGACCTTATTGCAAACCTGTTGCAACAACCACACCGGCCCAACTCGAGCCCAGGAGCCCCCATGTCCGACCGCCTCACCATCGGAGACGCAGCGCCCGACTTCACGCTCACCAGCGACGCCGAGGAGCAGGTGTCGCTGTCGGACCTGCGCGGCAAGAAGGTGATCGTCTACTTCTACCCCGCCGCGATGACCCCCGGCTGCACGAAGCAGGCGTGCGACTTCTCCGACTCCCTCGACTCGCTGCGCGGCGCCGGCTACGAGGTCCTCGGCATCTCCAAGGACAAGCCGGCCAAGCTCGCCAAGTTCCGCGAGCGCGACAGCCTGACCCTCACCCTCCTGTCCGACGAGGACCTCACGGTGCACCGGGCCTACGGGGCGTACGGCACCAAGAAGCTCTACGGCAAGGAGGTCGAGGGCGTGCTCCGCTCGACCTTCGTCATCGACGAGGCCGGCAACGTCGAGCTCGCCCAGTACAACGTGAAGGCCACCGGCCACGTCGCCAAGCTGCGCCGGGACCTCGGCCTCGACTGAGGGCGTACGCCGCATGGCCCGGACCGCCGCACGTGTCCGACGTGTCGCCCTCGGGACCCACCGCGGAGGGCGACATCCCGGACACGTGTGAGGATTGGACCCCTCGCGCTCGTAGCCCAACGGCAGAGGCACCGCGTTTAGGGCGCGGCCAGTGAGAGTTCGAATCTCTCCGAGCGCACGCAGCACCAAGTTCGCGCGAGTCACTCCCCTGTGACCGCCGTCACCACTAGGGTCCGCGCATGGACTCAGCGCTGACCACCGTCGGACTGCCGCTCGCGCTCGCGATCATCATGTTCGGGCTCGGCCTGGACCTGACCGTCGGCGACTTCAAGCGCGTGGGCCGCGCGCCGAAGGCCGTGGCCGTCGCCCTGGCCTGCCAGATTGTGCTGCTTCCGGCGATCTGCTTCGGACTGGTGGTGCTGTTCGACCTGCCCGCCCTGCTCGGGATCGGCATGCTGCTGCTCGCCGCGTCGCCGGGCGGCACGACCGCCAACCTGTTCAGCCACCTCTTCCGCGGCGACGTCGCGCTCAACATCACCCTGACGGCGATCAACACCGTCATCGCGGTCGTCACGCTCCCCCTCATCACCGGGTTCGCCATCGCGTACTTCGACCGCCAGGACGACGTGTCGATGCCGTTGGTCGAGATCGTGAAGGTGTTCGCCCTGATCCTCGTGCCCGTGGGCATCGGCATGCTGGTCAACCACCGCGCCCCCGGCTTCGCCCGGCGCATGGACAAGTCCGTCCGCATCGGCTCGGCGGTGATCCTGGCGATCCTCGTGCTCGGGATCCTGCTGGACCAGCTCGAGAACGTCGGGGACTACCTCGCCGACGTCGGCCTGATCGCCGCGATCTTCTGCGCGGTCAGCCTCGTCGTCGGCTACGTCGTGCCGAAGGCGTTCGGCGTCACGGGCCCGCAGGCGATCGCCTCCTCGATGGAGGTCGGCGTGCACAACGCGACGCTCGCCATCTTCGTCGCCGTCGAGGTGCTCGACGAGGTCGAGATCTCGGTGCCGGCGGCCGTCTACTCGCTGATCATGTTCCTGTTCGCGGCGCTCTGGGGCATGTGGGTCAGCAAGCAGGTCGGCGCGCGGGAGGACGTGCCGGTCAGCTGAGGTCCGCCGCCACCTGCGGTGCGAGCTCGCGGAGCGCGCGGCCGCGGTGGGAGATGCGGTCCTTCTCGGCCGGGTCGAGCTCGGCGGAGGTGAGTCCGTCGGCGTCGTGCTCGACGGCGACGAAGACCACGTCGTAGCCGAACCCGCCGCTCCCCCGCACCTCGCGGATGATGCGGCCGTCCATCCGGCCCTCGACGACCCGCTCGCGCCCGTCGGGCATCACCCACGCGACGGCGCAGGCGAAGTGCGCGCCGCGACGCTCGTCGGGGACGTCGTCGAGCTGGTCGAGCAGGAGCGCGTTGTTCCGCTTGTCGCTCTTGGGCTGGCCCGACCACCGCGCGGACAGCACGCCGGGCATCCCGTTGAGCGCGTCGACGCACAGCCCGCTGTCGTCGGCGATGGACGGCAGACCCGTGGCCGCGACCCCGGCCCGCGCCTTGAGCAGCGCGTTGCCCTCGAAGGTCGGCTGGTCCTCGACGGGCTCGACGTAGCCGTCGACGTCGTCGATGCCCAGCACCTCGATGTCGGGCACGTGCTCGGCCAGGATCCGCTGCATCTCGGTGATCTTCTTGGCGTTGGCCGAGGCGAGGAAGACGCGTGGTTTCGAGGCTCGCTGCGCTCGCACCTCAACCACCGAGAAGAGCTTCCTGCTGCAGGCGGGTCAGGTCGGCGCAGCCCTTCTCGGCCAGCGCGAGCAGGGCGTCGAGCTCGGCGCGGTCGAAGGCAGCGCCCTCGGCGGTGCCCTGCACCTCGACGAACTTCCCGTCGCCGGTCATCACGACGTTCATGTCGGTCTCGGCGCGGACGTCCTCGACGTAGGGCAGGTCGAGGCGTGGCGCGCCGTCGATGATGCCGACGCTGACCGCGGCGACCGACCCGGTGAGCGGCTCGCCGGTCAGCGCGCCGTTGGCCCGCAGGTGCGCGACGGCGTCGGCGAGGGCGACGTAGGCCCCGGTGATCGCGGCCGTGCGGGTGCCGCCGTCGGCCTGGAGCACGTCGCAGTCGAGGACGATCGTGTTCTCGCCGAGCGCCTGGTAGTCGATGACGGCGCGCAGCGAGCGGCCGATCAGCCGCGAGATCTCGTGCGTGCGCCCGCCGATGCGGCCCTTGACCGACTCGCGGTCGGAGCGGGTGTTGGTCGATGCCGGGAGCATGGCGTACTCGGCGGTGACCCAGCCCAGGCCGGAGCCCTTGCGCCACCGCGGGACGCCCTCGGAGGCCGACGCGGCGCACAGCACCTTGGTGCCACCGAACTCGATCAGCACGGAGCCGGCCGCGTGGTCGAGCCAGTTGCGGGTGATGGTGATCGGGCGGAGCTCGTCGTCGGCGCGACCGTCTGCACGGGGGGTCGAAGTCATGGCTCGACCCTAGAGGCTGGCACAGACGAAGCCGGGTCCGGTCACCCCCGTGAGTCACCGGACCCGGCTCACAGGTCCCTACCCCCGTGGGACCAGTACTACGCGCGGCCCCACGCCGCGCAGCTCCCTCCACGCGGTGGTACGCCAAGACTGGCCGCCCGCGGATCGCCCGCGCATCCTCCCGGAGGCGATGGCACGTGCGACCAAAGTAGGAATTCCGGTCGCTACCCTGAGCGCCGTGGAGTCCCGTCCCGCCCTCTCCGAGACCCAGCCCGAGCTGAGCTGGCGCGCGCAGGCGTGGCGCTACGCCCTCGCGCTCGCGATCTCGGCGGCGGTGTGGCAGTCGGTCGCGGTGGCCGAGTGGCGCGAGCACCCGGCGCTCTTCACCACCGAGCTGACCCTGGGCTGTGCGGCGTTCGTGCTCGTCTGGTTCCGGCGGAGCGCACCCGTGCCGATCGCGCTCGCGATCGCGGCCATGAGCGCGCTGTCCGGCCTGGCCGCTGGTCCGGCGACGCTGGCCGCGGTGTCGGTGGCGACCCGGCGCAACTTCTGGCAGGTGGTGATCGTCGGCGCGGCCAACTTCGCGGCCGCCCAGACCTACACGAGCATCGCGCCGATCGAGGACAACGACCCGGTGATCACGACCCTGGTCAACCTCGCGGTCAACACCGGGATGATGGGTTGGGGCCTCTACATCGGCTCGCGGCGCGAGGTCATGTGGAACCTCCGCACGCGCGCCGAGCGCGCCGAGCGCGAGCAGGAGCTGAGGGTGGCGCAGGCGCGGCTGACCGAGCGCGCCCAGATCGCGCGCGAGATGCACGACGTGCTGGCGCACCGGATCACCCAGGTCTCCATGCAGGCCGGCGCGCTGGCCTTCCGGGAGGACCTCGACGGCGACCGGCTCCGGGAGGGGCTCGGCCAGATCCAGGGCCAGGCCAACGACGCCCTCCACGAGCTGCGGGGCGTGCTCGGCGTGCTCCGCGAGGACGACCCCGGTCCGCCCACGGCGCGCCCCCAGCCGACGTACGACGACATCACCCCGCTCGTGGAGGAGGCGAGGTCGCTCGGCCTCGACATCGCGTGGTCGGACGAGGTCGACCCGGCCACCGCGGTGCCGGTGGCGACCGGACGCACGGTCTACCGCATCGTCCAGGAGGGCATCACCAACGTGCGCAAGCACGCGCCCGGCTCGGTGGTGGCGATCCGGGCGACGGGCGACCCCGCCTCGGGCATCACCGTGGTGCTGGCCAACCCGCTCGACGGCGCGCCCACCGCCGCCCCCGGCTCCGGGCTCGGCCTCGTCGGGCTGCGCGAGCGCGCCGAGCTCCGCGGCGGTCGGCTCGACCAGCGCACCGACGGTTCGACCTTCGTGCTGGAGGCATGGCTACCGTGGACCGCGTGATCCGCGTCCTGCTCGTCGACGACGACCCGCTGGTGCGCTCCGCGCTGTCGCTGATGCTGGGCGGCCAGGCCGACATCGACGTGGTCGGTGAGGCACCCGACGGCCAGGCCGGCGTCGACCTCGTCGAGGACCTCCGGCCCGACGTCGTGCTGATGGACATCCGGATGCCGGTGATGGACGGCCTCGAGGCGACCCGGCGCCTCCACAGCCGGCCGTCCCCGCCCTCGGTCGTCGTGCTGACGACGTTCGACGCCGACGACCACGTCGTGCGTGCCGTGGCGGCCGGTGCCGACGGCTTCCTGCTCAAGGACACCCCGCCTGGCGACATCGTCGGCGCGATCCGCACCGTGGCGGCCGGTGACGCGATGCTGTCGCCGTCCGCGACCCGCAGCCTGGTCTCCCGGCTGCGCAGCACCACCACGACGGACCGCACCACCACCGCGGCCGACCGGCTGACGGTGCTCACCGAGCGCGAGCTCGAGGTCGCGATCTGCGTGGGCCGCGGGCTCAGCAACTCCGAGATCGCCTCGGAGCTCTACCTCTCGATCCCGACGGTGAAGTCACACGTCTCGCGGCTGCTCACCAAGCTCGACAGCTCCAACCGCGTCCAGGTGGCGATGGTCGTCCACGACGCCGGCCTGGTCTGAGGCCGCTCAGACGTCGTACGTCGCCCCGGCGCGCGCCAGCTCGACCGGGCCGTCCCACTCGGCCCGGGCCTCGGCCTCGGCGTCGGCCGGGTCGTGCCACGGCGGGATGTGGGTGAGCACCAGCCGCTCGACGCCCGCCTTGGCGGCGGTGCGGCCGCAGTCGGTGCCGGTCATGTGCAGGTCGGGCGGGTTGTCGTCGACGCTGCGGAACGACGCCTCCGCCAGCAGCAGGTGGGCGTCGGTGGCGGCCGCGTCGAGCGCCGGGCACGGGCCGGTGTCGCCGGAGTAGACGAGGGTGCGCCCGCCCGCGGTGACCCGGAGCGCGAAGGCGGCGACCGGGTGCACGACGGGGTGCGCCTCGACGGTGAACGGTCCCACCTCGACCGTCTCCGCGTGCTCGCGGCTGGGGTGCTCCTGGAAGTCGAACTCCTCGTGCATGCCGGGGTCGAGCGGCAGGTCGTAGGCGCGTGCCATCCGGTCGGCGGTGTCCGCGGGGCCCCACACGGGGATCCGCGGCTGGGCGCCAGTGGGGTGGTACTTGCGCATCACGTAGTAGCCGCAGAGGTCCAGGCAGTGGTCGGCGTGCAGGTGGCTGACGAACACCGCGTCGACGGTGAGCGGGTCGACGTAGCGGTGCAGCTGGCCGAGGGCGCCGTTGCCGAGGTCGAGCAGGATCCGCCAGGTGCGGCCCTCCCCCGATTCGGACACCGTCTCCTCCTCGAGGAGGTAGCAGCTGGCGGCGGAGTCCGGGCCGGGGTAGGAGCCCGAGCAGCCGACGATGGTCAGCTTCAACGGAGACCTCCTGCGAACTGGCTGGCGCTGAGCAGCTCGGAGCCGAGGAAGCGGCGGCCGACGGTCGCGAAGTCCTCGGGGCTGCCGGTGGTGGAGAAGGTGTAGTCGGGCTCGCCGGTCTCGCGCATCAGGCCGGTGCTGGCGAGCATCTTGTAGACGTCCTTCGCACACTCCTCGGCGGAGCTGACGAGGGTGACCCGGTCGCCCATGACGTAGGAGATGACGCCGGTCAGCAGGGGGTAGTGGGTGCAGCCGAGGATCAGGGTGTCGACGTCGGCGGCGACCAGCGGGTCGAGGTAGTCGTGCGCGGCGGCGAGCAGCTCGTCACCACCGGTGACCCCCTGCTCGACGTAGTCCACGAAGCTCGGGCACGCCTGGATGCTCAGGTCGAGGTCGGGCACCGCGGCGAACGCGTCGTCGTACGCCATCGAGCTGGCGGTCGCGCGCGTGCAGATGACGCCGACCCGCCGGTTGCGCGTGGCCGCGGCCGCACGGCGGGCGGCCGGGAGGATCACCTCGACGACGGGCACGTCGTAGCGCTCGCGCGCATCACGCAGCATCGCCGCGCTCGCGGAGTTGCAGGCGATGACGAGCGCCTTGACGCCCTGTCCGTAGAGGTGGTCGAGGCACTCGAGGGCGTACTCGCGGACCTCGCCGATCGGCTTCTGGCCGTAGGGCTGGCGGGCGGTGTCACCGAGGTAGATCACCGACTCGTGCGGCAGCTGGTCGATCACCGACCGGGCCACCGTCAGGCCGCCGAACCCGGAGTCGAAGATGCCGATCGGGGCATCGGCGGTCATTCGCGGGTCAGGGGTCGGCACAGGCAGAAGGCTAGGCGGTGGGGCCGTCACGGGTCACGCCATCGGGGGCGTCGGTCCGGTCACATGTCGCCCGAGTGGATCGCCACCCACTTCATCAGCGGGACCAGGTGGCCGGCGAGATCCTCGCCTGCCGGGGTGAGCGAGTACTCCACGTGCGGGGGCACGACCGGGTGGGCGTGCCGCTCGACGATCCCGTCGGCGGCGAGGGTGCGCAGCGTCTGCGCCAGCATCTTCTCGCTGACGCCCTGGGCCCGGCGGCGGAGCTCGCTCCAGCGCAGCGGCTCGCCCTCGGACAGCGCGAGCAGCACCAGCACGCCCCACTTGCTCATCACGTGGTCGAGCAGCGTGCGGCTGGCGCACGCCTCCGGGAAGACGCCGTCGGGGTAGAACTCCCGCAGCGGACTACTTACCTCCATGGCAGTACCTTACTTCAAAGTGGGTACTAACCAATGGGAAGCATGACGGAAGCCCGTTCGTTGGGGCGGTCGACAACCCCCTCCGACCCCAGACAGGGAGCTCCCATGACCACCTACCTCGTCACCGGCGCCAGCGGGCACCTCGGCCGCCTCGCCGTCCAGGCCCTCCTCGAGCGCGGCGTCACCGCGTCCGACGTCGTCGCGACCGCCCGCGACCTCGACGCGATCGCCGACCTCGCCGCCCTCGGCGTCGAGACCCGCGCCGCCGACTACACCGACCCCGCCTCGCTCGAGCAGGCCCTCAAGGGCGTCGACCGCGTGCTGCTGGTCTCCTCCAGCGCCGTCGGCGAGCGCGTCCCGCAGCACGCCAACGTGATCGAGGCGGCCAAGGCCGCCGGTGTGGAGCTGCTCGCCTACACGAGCATCACCCGCGCCGACTCCTCCACGCTCGCGCTGGCCGAGGAGCACCGCGCGACCGAGGAGCTGCTGGCCGCCTCCGGTCTGCCGGTCGCCCTGCTGCGCAACTCGTGGTACCTCGAGAACTACACCGGCCAGGTCGCCACCGCCCTCGAGCACGGCGCCGTGCTCGGCGCCGCCGGCGAGGGCCGGGTCAGCGCCGCGACGCGCGCCGACTTCGCCGCCGCCGCTGCTGCGGTGCTGGTGGCCGACGACCAGGCCGGCCGGGTCTACGAGCTCGGCGGCGACACCGCGTTCACCCTCGGCGAGTACGCCGCCGCGCTCGCCGCCGAGTCCGGCACCGAGGTCGTCTACCGCGACCTGCCCGCCGAGGACCTCACCGCCGTGCTGACCGGAGCCGGCCTGCCCGAGCCGTACGCCGCGATCCTGACCGACTCCGACCTCGGCCTCGCCCGGGGTGAGCTGCAGGCCGACACCGGCGACCTGTCGCGCCTGATCGGCCGGCCGACCACGACGCCGGCCGAGGCGATCCGCGCCGCGCTGGCCTGAGCCGAGGAACCCGGGACGAGGCGGCACGCGGGTTAGGGTCGGGCAGTGCTCCGTCGAACCTCGCTCGTCAGCTCCCTGACCGCCGCCCTCGTCTCGGGTTCCCTCCTGCTCGGTACGCCCGCGTGCGCCGTCGTACCGTCCGAGCCCTCCGACGCGCCGCGGCAGGTCGCGCGCAAGGCCGACTCGGAGTCGGTGCTCGCGATCTCGATCGACGGCATGAGCGTCGCCGCGGTGCGCAAGCTCGGGAAGAAGCAGCTCCCGAACCTCTACCGGTTCATGAAGGCCGGCGCCTCCACGATGAACGCGCGCACGGAGCGCGAGATGACCGTGACGCTGCCCAACCACACCGGCATGGTCACCGGCCGGCGGATCGAGGCCGCGACCGGCGGGCACGGCGTCACCTGGAACGACAACCGGCTCGTCCCCAACACTGTGCAGGCCGCCGCCGGCCACGAGCTCGGGTCGGTCTTCACCGCCGTCGACGCAGCAGGCGGCTCGACCGCGCTGTTCGCGGCCAAGACGAAGTTCACGCTGTGGCAGCGCTCGTGGCCCGACGCGATCGACCGCACGACGGTCGACGAGGACAACGCGGCGCTCGTCGACGAGCTCGTCGCCGACCTCGACGAGGACCGCGACTTCCGCTTCCTGCACCTCTCCCCGCCCGACGTCGCCGGCCACGCCCACGGCTGGATGTCCAAGCCCTACCTGCGCGCCGTGCGCAGGGCGGACGCGCTCGTCGGTCGGGTCGTGGCAGCCGTCAACTCCGACCCCGTCCGCAAGGCGGGCACGACGATCCTGCTGACCAGCGACCACGGCGGCCACGGACCCAGCCACGACAACGCACGGGTGCTCGACAACTACCGGATCGTGTTCATGGCGCGCGGCTCGGCCGTCGACAAGGGCGTCGACCTGTACGCGATCAACCCGACCTACAAGGACCCGGGCACGCGGCGCACGTCCTACGGCGCGCGGCGCCCGCCCGTGCGCAACGGGATGATCGCCAACCTCGCGCTCGACCTGCTCGACCTGCCGCCCGTCGAGGACAGCGAGTTCGACGTCCTGCAGGACCTGCGGCTCACCACCGCGCCCTGACGGCGGCCGCCTCCCAGCCGAGCGGCCACGGGTTGAACCGGCAGCCGCCGGTGCCCTTGGACTGCTGCATCATCACCGGCGCCGGCCCGCCGCCGCGCGGGCACGACGCGTGCCCACGACCCAGCCAGTGGCCGGTCTCGTGGTTGACCACGAGGTGGCGGTAGTCCCGCAGCGAGCGACCGGCGGCGTTCCACGCCGGCGACGCGTGCTTCCACCGGTCCTGGTTGATGATCACGAACCGGCCCACCCGGCACGACCACATCGTCGAGCAGGTCGAGGAGAAGGACGGCACCGTGCCGGCGGCCGCGAGCACCAGCGTGAAGTCACCGCCCCGCCGGACCCGGCGGAACTGCACGCCGCCGTAGCGCCAGCCGCGCGGATCGGCGTACGTCTGCTGCGCCTGCCGGCGGAACTGCGCGAGCGAGGTGGTGATGCGCCCGCGCGTGCTGACCGAGTACGTCACCCGCCGGCGCACCGGGATCGCGTAGCCCTCGGCGGTCTGCTGCCCGGGCGTCGTGGTCCGGACGTGCTCGTCGCCGGGACCAGCCTGGGCCGGGGGCGCGACCAGGCCGAGCAGCAGCGCGGCGAGCAGCACGACGACACGGGGGGCGCGGGTCACGGCCCGACTCTAGGGCCGCCCGCAGTGCCCGGACTAGGCCCAGAGCTGGCCGTCGAGGGCGTCCTCGGCCTCGTCGACGGTGCCCTCGTAGGCACCGGTGGAGAGGTACTTCCAGCCGCCGTCGCAGACCACGAACGCGATGTCGGCCCGCTCCCCCGCCTTGACCGCCTTCGCGGCCTGGCCGAGCGCGGCGTGCAGGATCGCGCCGGTCGAGATGCCGGCGAAGATCCCCTCGAGCTCGAGCAGCTCCCGCACCCGGCGTACGGCGTCGCGCGGGCCGACGCTGAAGCGGGCGTCGATCAGCGAGGCGTCGTAGAGCTCGGGCACGAAGCCCTCGTCGAGGTTGCGCAGGCCGTAGACCAGCTCGCCGTAGCGCGGCTCGGCGGCCACGATCCGCACGTCGGGCTTCGCGCTGCGGAAGAAGCGGGAGACGCCCATGAGCGTGCCGGTGGTGCCGAGCCCGGCGACGAAGTGGGTGATCTCCGGGAGGTCGGCGAGCAGCTCGGGGCCGGTGCCCTCCTCGTGCGCGAGGGCGTTGGCGTCGTTGCCGTACTGGTAGAGCATCACCCAGTCGGGGTGCTCGCCGGCGATCCTCTTCGCCACGCGCACGGCCTCGTTGGAGCCGCCGGCAGCGGGCGAGGAGACGATCTCGGCGCCCCACATCCGCAGCAGCTGGCGCCGCTCCTCGGAGGTGTTCTCGGGCATCACGCAGACGATCCGGTAGCCCTTGAGCTTGGCGGCCATGGCGAGCGAGATGCCGGTGTTGCCGCTCGTCGGCTCGAGGATCGTGCAGCCGGGGCGCAGCGTGCCGTCCTTCTCGGCCTGCTCGATCATCTTCAGGGCCGGGCGGTCCTTGATGGAGCCGGTCGGGTTGCGGTCCTCGAGCTTGGCCCAGATGCGTACGTCGGGGCTCGGCGAGAGCCGTGGCAGCCCGACCAGTGGCGTGTTGCCGACGGACGCCAGGAGGTCGTCGTAGCGGACCATGGGCTCGCGGCTCAGCCGCCTGCGACGGCGGGCAGCACGACGACCTGGTCGCCGTCGGACAGCTCGGCCTCGAGGCCGCCGATGAAGCGCACGTCCTCGTCGTTGATGTAGACGTTGACGAAGCGACGGAGGTCGCCGTTCTCCACGAGCCGGTCCTTGATGCCGGGGTGGTTGCCCTCGAGGTCGTCGATGAGCGCCGTCAGGGTGGAGCCCGAGGCCTCGACGGCCTTGGCACCGTCGGTGTAGGTGCGGAGGATCGTGGGGATGCGGACCTCGATGGCCATCAGGGGGTGCTCGCTCTCTGCTGCTCGGGGGTGATCGTGACGTCCTCTTCGGTCACGACACCGTCGATGATTCTGTAGGACCTGAACTCCACCGGCCCATCGCTATTCCCGTGCTCCCGTGTGCTGACCAGCACATAGTGGGCGTGGGGCTCCGACGCCAGGCCGATGTCGGTGCGGCTCGGGTAGGCCTCGGTCGCGGTGTGCGAGTGGTAGACGACCACCGGCTCCTCGTCGCGGGCGTCCATGTCCTTGTAGAGCGCCAGCAGCTCGGTGGAGTCGAACTCGTAGAAGGTCGGGCTGCCGGCCGCGTTGACCATCGGGATGAAGCGCTCGGGACGGTCGCTGCCCTCGGGACCGGCGACGACGCCGCAGGCCTCGTCGGGGTGGTCGCGCTTGGCGTGCGCCACGATGGCGTCGTACGTCTCCTGGGCGATGGTCAACACGCGTCCCAGCCTAGGCAGGCCACCGATGCGACCGGCACGCGTCTCACGACATAGTCTTGACGTCGAGATACTTCGAGGGGGAGAGATGTCGGTGCAGGCGGCCCAGGCGCCACTGACACGTCGCGGCATCCCGGTCGAGCGGGACCTGCGTGTCCTGGCGCTGGGATCCTTCGCCAACCGTTTCGGCGGGGGCGCCGTGATGACGACCAGCGCCCTCTACTTCACCCGGCAGGTGGGCTTCTCCGCCGCCGAGGTGGCGCTGGCGATCTCGGTCTCGGCGGTGATCGGCATCCTGGTGCAGGTCCCGGCCGGGCACCTGGGCGACACCCGCGGTCCGCGCCGGGTGCTCACGCTCTGCATGACCGGCGCGGCTCTGACCAGCGCGCTCCCCGTCCTGGCCCGTACGCCGTGGCAGCTGGCGCTGCTGCTGTCCCTGCTGGCCCTCTTCGAGCGGTCCGCGGGCTCGGTGCAGCAGGGCGTGATCGCCCAGCTCGCCACGGGCGGGCGCGGCGTGCTCTTCAAGGCCTACCTCCGCGCGGTCACCAACACCGCGATCGGCCTCGGGTCGGTCTTCGGCGGCGCGGCGCTGGTGATCGACGAGACGTGGGCCTACGTCGCGGTCTTCGTCATCAACGCGGTGTTCACCGCCTTTGCGGCATGGAACTCCACCCGGCTGCCCGACCTCCCCGGCTACGTCCGCATCGAGGGCGAGCCCCGGCTGGCCGTGCTGCGCGACTGGCCCTACGTCGTGGTCGTCGCCCTCACCGGCCTCTACTCCCTGCACTTCTTCGTGATGGAGCTCGGCCTGGCGCTCTACATCTCCGAGCGCACCTCGGCCCCGACGGTGATGGTCGCGATCCTGCTCGTGCTCAACACGGCCTGCGTCGCGCTCTTCCAGGTGCGGCTCTCGCGCCGCGCGGACTCCGTCGAGGCAGGCGCTCGCGCCCTGTTCCGCGGCGCGGTCTGGATCGCCGTCGGCTTCGCCGTGGTCTCACTGGCCGATCGCGGCGACGCGACCTTCGCCGTCGTGGTGCTCGTGGCCGGGTCCCTCGCCCACGTCGTCGGCGAGATGATCGGCTCGGGCGGCCAGTGGGGCCTGCAGATGGGCCTGGCCCCGCACGAGCGGCAGGGCCAGTACCAGGGGTTCGCCGGCCTCGGCTTCGGCGTGGTCTCGGTCGCCGGCCCGCCGCTGGTGACGCTGCTGTGCGTCGACATGGGCGAGACCGGCTGGTTGGTGCTCGCGGCCCTCATGCTCGCCGTCGCGGCCGTGTCCGTGCCGGTCTCCCGCTGGGCGCTCGCCTCCCGGGAGCGCTACGGCGTGCTCAGCCACTCCGGATAGCGGCGGCCGGCAAGGGGCGCGACCCCACACGTGTCCGGGACGTTGCCCCCGCAGCGGCCGCCCGAGGGCCAGAACCGCCACACGTGTCCGGGAAGTTGCCCCGGACCGGCACGGGTCCGTGGGGCGGCGCTACGCCCGAATGGCCGCCGGGATGCCGTCGGAGAACACCTCGGGGGTCGCCGGGAACGACTCCGAGACGCCGAGCGAGTGGCGTACGGCGGTCCAGGCGGCCGCGCAGGCATCGAGCAGGTCGTCCTCGCCGAAGCCGGAGCCCCGGAACCACGGCGGCGCGACGATGCCGTGCGCGGCGAGCGCCTCGCGTCGGACCCGCACGCCCTCGGCGTCCTTCTTGCGCTCCAGCAGCGGGTGGCCCGCCATCCGGGTGAAGCTCAGCTCGGGGTGCACCTCGACGACCGTCACACCCGGCTTCTCGCGCACCCACGCGTCGACCTGCAGCACCTTCTCGCGCAGCGCGTACGCCTGGGCGCTGACGCTGGTGCGGCCGTCGGTCGCGGCCAGGTTGGCCGCGCGGCCCGCCTCGTAGGTCGGGGCCTCGAGGGCCGCGCGCACGGGCGTGGAGAACAGGGACGACGACTTGCCGACGAGCTCGCGGCGGGCCTCTGCGTCGGCGCGCCGGCCGCCGGTGTCGGGGAGGCCGATCGGGATGTCGACGCCGACGACCGCCACGTCGTGGGTCTCGCGCACCAGTGCGACCAGCTCGGTGATGGTGGGTGCGACGAAGACCGAGGCCCGGCGGTCGGGGTCGAGGACCACGCCGACCCAGCCGGCCGGGCAGGCGTCGACGCCGAGCACCGGCGCGTCGGGCGACAGGACCGGTGGCGGCTCGTGCGCGTCCTGCCCGGCGGGGGCGACGTACCTCGCCTCGCGCTCGCCGCTGAGGGCGGCGTCGATCCGCGCCTCCATGATCTCCCCCATCGGCGGCAGCCCGGAGACCGGCCACCACCGGACGTCGGTGGACTCGTCGTCGGCGACGTGCGCCTCGCCCTCCACCCATGTGCAGGCGAAGGTCAGGTCGAGGTAGGTCGCCCTGTCGCCGTTGGCGTGCACGATCTCGCCGTGCACGCCGGTCGAGGCGAGCCGGTCCACGCGGATCCGGACGCCGGTCTCCTCCAGTGCCTCGCGCGCCGCGGCGACTGCTGGCTCCTCGCCGGGGTCGGGGATGCCGGTGATCGGCGCCCAACGACCGTTGTCGGAGCGCTTGACCAGCAGCACCTGGTCGCCGCGCCGCACCACGGCGGTGACGCCGGGCAGCCAGAGCGGGTCCTGCCCGATCTTGCGGCGGATCTCGACGACGAAGTCGGGGATCGGGCTCACAGGGCCCTCACGAGGGCTCGGGTCGTGAGGTCAGGGCCTCGACCACGGTCTCCTGGAGGTAGCCCACCCACTCGTAGATGTCGTGCGCCTGCGCCCGCGGGTCGTCGTCGGGCAGCGAGTGCCAGTACGCCTCGTCGCCGGCCTCGACGCCCAGCCGGGTGGCCAGGGCGAGCCGGATGTCGGTGAAGGCGCGCATCCAGGTCTCGGCCTCCGCGCGGGTCAGCTCGACGTCGAAGACGAGCCCCTCCTCGGTCAGCTCGGGCGGCAGGCCGGCGTCCTCGAGGGTGTCGATGAGCAGCCCCGCCGCGGCCGCCTTCCCGTCGCGCAGGCCGCCCTCGGTGAAGCGGCGGAAGTCCGAGGCCGCCTCCTCGTCGTCGGGGTACGCCGTCGGGAACAGCCGCGCCAGCACCGGGTCCTCCGGGATGGTCGTCGCCCCGGAGAACTCCGCCATCAGCGCCTCGAAGGGGTCGGCCGCCGGCACGGCCGGCTCGGCGCGCTCGTTGCGCAGCAGCTCCACCATCTGCGAGGCCAGCGACCGGAGCAGGTCGGCCTCGAAGCCGGTGAAGGTGGCGATGATCCGGTCGGACTTCACGTGGTGCTCGAACCCGCTCATCCTCAGGTGGCCTTCTCCATCGTCGCCCACAGGCCGTACTCGTGCATCGCCTGCACGTCGCGCTCCATCTCCTCGCGCGTGCCCGTGGAGACGACCGACTTGCCGTCGTTGTGCACCTCGAGCATCAGCTTCTCGGCCTTGTCCTTGTCGTAGCCGAAGTACTTCTGGAAGACGTACGAGACGTAGGACATCAGGTTGACCGGGTCGTCCCAGACCAGCGTCACCCACGGCTTGGAGAGGAAGGTGATCTCGTCAGGAGTCTGGGTCGGCTCGACCTCGACGGGACTTGCGGCTGACACGCGCCCATCGTGGCACAGTGTCGGTCGTGATCAGCTCAGCGGCGCTCCTGACCGACCACTACGAGCTCACCATGGTGCAGGCGGCGCGGCACTCGGGCACCGCGGATCGGCGCTCGGTCTTCGAGCTGTTCCCCCGCCGCCTCCCGGAGGGACGCAGGTACGGCGTCGTGGCCGGGGTGGGCCGGGCGCTGGACGCGATCGAGTCGTTCCGCTTCGACCCGCCCGCGCTGGCGATGCTCGAGGGGATCGTCGAGCCCGACATGCTCGAGTGGCTGGCGTCGTACCGCTTCTCCGGCGACGTGTGGGGCTACCCCGAGGGCGAGGTCTACTTCCCCTACTCCCCGCTGCTCGTCGTCGAGGGCACCTTCGCCGAGGCGGTGCTGCTGGAGACGGTGCTGCTCTCGATCTACAACCACGACTCGGCGATCGCCTCGGCCGCCTCCCGGATGACGCTCGCCGCGGCCGGACGACCGTGCATCGAGATGGGCTCGCGGCGCACCCACGAGCAGGCGGCCGTCGCCGCGGCCCGGGCGGCGTACGTCGCCGGCTTCGACGCGACGAGCAACCTGGCCGCCCGCCGGCTGCACGGCGTGCCCAGCGCGGGCACCGCGGCGCACTCCTTCACCCTGCTGCACGACAGCGAGCGCGACGCCTTCGTCGCCCAGGTCGAGAGCCTCGGCGTCGGCACCACGCTGCTCGTCGACACCTATGACGTCGCCGAGGCGGTCGGGCTCGCGGTCGAGGTGGCCGGCACCGGCCTCGGCGCCGTGCGGCTGGACTCCGGCGACCTCGGCGAGGTCGCCCGCGAGGTGCGCGAGCAGCTCGACGGCCTCGGTGCCACCGAGACCCGGATCGTGGTGACCAGCGACCTCGACGAGCACGCGATCGCGGCGCTGGCGGCCGCACCGGTCGACGCCTACGGCGTCGGCACCCAGCTGGTGACCGGATCCGGGCACCCGACCTGCGGCTTCGTCTACAAGCTCGTGTCGCGCGAGGGCGACGACGGCGAGATGGTCCCGGTGGCCAAGCGCTCCACCGACAAGGCCTCGATCGGCGGTCGCAAGTACGCCCTGCGCCGCCGCTCCCCCGCCGGCCGCGCCCAGGCCGAGGTCGTCGGCATCGGCGAGCCGCCGGCCGACGACGGGGACGACCGCCCGCTGCTCGTCCACCTGGTCGACGGGGGCCAGGTCGTCGGCCGCTCGACCCTCGAGGAGGCCCGGGCCCGCCACCGCGCGTCCGTCGCCGAGCTGCCGCGCGCGGTCACCATGATGTCCGCCGGCGAGCCGGTGATCCCGACTCTCCACGAGGGCGGCTGACACCCACCATCGGCACTCGCTAGCCTCGAGCCATGGCACGGGCACTGATCGTGGTCGACGTCCAGAACGACTTCTGCGAGGGAGGATCCCTCGCGGTGGCCGGTGGTGCGCGCGTGGCCGCCGACATCGGCGACCTGCTGCACCGCTGGTCGTCGAAGGGTGAGGACGCACCGTCGTACGACGTCGTGGTGGCCACCAAGGACCACCACGTCGACCCGGGCGACCACTGGGCGGCGAAGCCCGACTTCGCGCAGTCGTGGCCGGTGCACTGCAAGGTGGGCACCGAGGGCGCCGGCTTCCACCCCAACCTCGACCCGCAACCCTTCGACGAGGTGTTCTTCAAGGGCGAGCACGCGGCCGCCTACTCCGGCTTCGAGGGGCGTACGTCGTCGGGCGACGCGCTCGCGGAGTGGCTGCGGGACCGGTCGGTCACCGAGGTCGACGTGTGCGGCATCGCCACCGACCACTGCGTCCGCGCCACCGCGCTCGACAGCGCCCAGGCGGGCTTCGAGACGCGCGTGCTGACCGCGCTGTGCGCCGGGGTCGCCGAGGACACGACGGCGGCGGCCATCACCGAGATGACCGGCGCCGGGGTGGAGATCGCCTGATCAGCACCACTTCTCGGTGACGGTGCGCAGCACCTTGATGGTGCGCGCCGTGCCCTGGCCCAGCGCCGCGAACTGCTTGGACGACAGGAGCTTCGAGGTGTGGATGTTGCCGGCGAGGAGGACGTAGGCCGCGCGTCCGTCGACCACCACGCGCTCGCCTGCGTGCTCCAGCGCGTGGACGGCCTCCACCGTCGCGGCGGTCGGCGGCGCGGAGAAGAGGGTGACGTAGTGGTTGCCGATGTCGCCGTCGTGCCCTGCGTGGAGCTCCTCGCCGCGCGCTGTGAGCGCCGCGAGGTCCTTCGCCGTGAAGACGACCGTGGGCACCTCGAAGCCCGCCTCGGCGGCGTACGCCTCCTCCAGCGCCGCCTGCACCTTCGCCACGGAGCGGGCGGAGTGCGTCAGCCGGACGTTGCCGGTGTTGATGTAGGTCTCCACGCCGGAGCCGCCCGCCGCCTCGGTGGCGGCCCGGATCGCGTCCTTGGGGAACTTCCGCGTCGCGCCGAGGTTGATCGCGCGCAGGAAGGCGACGTAGGTGGGCATGGGCAGATCATGCCCGCTGCCGGCACGTGGTGCGGGTCAGCCCCGCTTGCACTGGCTCGGCGGCGTCTTCACCGGGTCGAAGATGTACTTCGGCGGCGCGATCGGGGTGCCGTCCTGCGACTCCTTCATCGTCATCGCCCACCAGCCGGCCTTGCGCGTCTCGATGTTGGCCAGCGCCTCCTCGGGCACGGCGCTCCACATGTTCAGCACGTCGACGCTGACCTCGATGAAGTGCGAGCCGTGCGGGGTCACGACACCCTTGGCCTCGACGCCGTCGAGCGCAGCCGGCACGTCGGGGAAGAGGCCCCGCGGCATGCCGGTGAGGACCTTCTTGGCCGGGATGCCGACGGCGACGCCGTCCCCCGCGAGGCGGATGGCACGCGCGGCGGCCACCGGCCAGGTCGGGTCGAGGTCGGACGGCAGCGCCCAGCTCCGACCCTCCGTGTCGTCGGTGATGTCGACCCAGCAGTCGGAGGCGTTGGGGCCCCAGACCTCGCTGTTGAAGTAGGTGCGGCCGGCCACCACGAGGTAGTCGACCTGCTGCTTGTTGCCGTCGATCGCGGAGTCCATCGAAAGCTCGCTGTAGCCCGTGGAGGGGCTGTAGCGGCCGTCGAGGTCGAAGATCCGCTTGCCGCCGTTGTCGGGGTTCTTGGTGAGCAGCTGGCCGTGCCACTCCATGATGCCCATCTTCTCCACCTGGGCGACCATGGCCTCGAGCTGCTCGCCCTCCATGAGCACGTCTGTGGTCTTGGTGGACGCGGCCTCGCCGGATCCTCCGCAGGCGGAGAGCGTGAGGAGCAGGCCGGTGGCGAGGGCAGAGGCCCACGTAACGTTGCGACGAGTCACAGGGAGTCCCCGATCCGGTCCGTGACGAGCTCCGTGCTCGATCTCGCCCGGCAGCCTAGGGTCCGCACGGGGGCCTGTCAGGCGAATCGGGGATCTGGTCACGTGGCCATCCAGCGCCGCGCCGCCACCACGACCTCCTCCGTCAGGTCGGCCACCAGCGTCGATCCCAGCCGCCAGTGCTGCCAGAACAGCGCCACCTCCGACCGGCGACCAGGCACCAGCTCGACGAGGCGGCCGTCCTCGAGCTCGGTCGCCACATCGGACTCGGGCAGCAGCCCCCACCCCATGCCGACCCGGATCGCGCGGTCGAACTCGCGCACCGACGGCACGTACGTCACCGGCGGCGCGAGGTGGCGCCGGGTCACCTTGCGGACGAAGTCGTGCTGGAGCGAGTCGTTGCGGTCGAAGGCGACGATCGGCGCCTCGGCGAGCGTCGCGGACCCGACCCCGTCGGCGAAGTGGGCGGCGTGGAAGTCGGCGGTCGCCACGGCGGCGTACCGCAGGCGGCCGAGCCGCACGACCCGGCAGCCGGGGACGGGCTTCGGCTCACCCGTGATCGCCGCGACCACCTCGCCGCGACGCAGCCGCTCCGCCGTGCGCGTGTGGTCCTCGCGCACGACCTCGAAGACCACGCGGTGCCGCGACTGCACCTCCGCGAGGGCGTCGACGAACCAGCCGTAGAGGGCGTCGGCGTTCACCGCGATCGGCAAGGAGGTGTACGCCGTCCCATCGGCGTCGGTCTCCTCGACGAGCTCGGCGACCGCCTCGCGCTCGAGGATCTCGCTCTGCGTGGCCAGCCGGACCAGCACCAGGCCCGCCTCCGTGGGCTCGAGCGGCTTGACCCGGTGGAGCAGCACGCGGCCGATCCTGGTCTCGAGCGCCTTGATGCGCTGGCTCACCGCGGAGGGGGTGACGTGGAGCTCGCGAGCGGCTGCCTCGAAGGTGCCGAGCCGGACTGCGACGGCCAGTGTGCGCAGCGCCACAGGGTCGAGCTGGGTGATGTCTTTCATACTTAGACATCTTAATGATTCGTGAAAATAGTTCGCTGGATTGAAGGCCGAGATCCTTCTACCGTTGTAGGCATGTTCCAGGTTGTCCTCACCGGTCTGCTGACCGGCCTCGCCCTCATCGTCGCCGTCGGCGCACAGAACGCGTTCCTCCTCCGGCAGGGGATCCGCGGTGAGCACGTGCTGCCGATCGTGCTGACGTGCCTTGTCTCCGACGTGGTCGCGATCACCGCCGGCGTGGCGGGCCTGGGCGTGGTGCTCGAGCGCTGGCCGGCCGTCCTCCCGGTCGCGCAGGTGCTCGGCGGGCTCTACCTGATCGCCTTCGGCATCCACGCCGCGATGCGCGCCTGGCGCCCGGCGAAGCTCGAGGCAGGCGAGGGCACCGCGCTGACCCCCGGTCGCGCGATCGTGCTGACGCTCGCGCTGACCTGGCTCAACCCGCACTTCTACCTCGACGCGGTCCTGATGCTGGGCACCGTGGCCAACAGCTTCGGCACGGACCGGTGGTGGTTCCTGACGGGCACCCTGCTGGCCAGCCTGATGTGGTTCTTCGGCCTGGGCTACGGCGCCCGCCTCCTCCGCGGCCTCTTCGCGCGGCCGACCGCCTGGCGGGTGCTCGACTCCGCGATCGCCGTGGTGATGGGCACGCTCGGCGTGGGGCTGCTCGCCCACTGACCCGGCGTACTAGCGTCACGCCCATGCCGTGCGACTACTGCGGGAAAGAGTTCGACCCGATCTCCACACGCTGGCTGTGCCCGCACTGCCACATGAAGGCCAACTGCTGCGACGGCGCCCCGCTCTAGTCGACCGTCAGGGTCCTGCCCTGCGCGGCCAGCGCCTCGCGCAGCCGGGCGATCGCGACCGGGCCCACGCCGTGCATCGCGGCGAGCTGCCCGGCGGAGTACGCCGCCACCTGCTCGAGCGTGGTCACCCCAACCTCGCGCAGTGCCCCGGTTGCCGGGGCGCCGATGCTGCGTGGCAGTGGCGTGCCCTGCTCGCGCAGCGCGCGCACGCGGGGCTCCGGCAGGCCGGCGTCGACGACCGCCTCGCCCCGAGGTGAGAGCAGGTAGCCGATCGCCAGGGACTCGGTCAGCCCGAGCTCCTTGAGCTTGCGGACGTCCTTCTTGAAGTCTGCGGTCTCCCGGCCGACCTGCGCCGCGAGGTCGGGCGCGCGGACCGTCGGGTTCAGGTCGATCAGGTCGAGCGTCTGCCGCGTCCACGGACCGTACGACGCCGACGCGTCGAGGCGGTCGAGCCGGGCGTTGATCGAGGCGATCTCCTCAGTGTCGGGCACCGCCGACCGCAGCGCCTCGCGCGGGTCGGGTCCGGCGTACGCCACCCCGATCCGCCACGCCGGGTCGTCGGGGCGGGCCGCGAGCGCCTGCTTCAGTGCGGCCAGCGACGGCGCCCCTGCGCGCCGGGCATCCTCGGCGCGCAGGCTGCTGACACTGACCTGCTCGACGCTCGTGACCTCGATGAGCCCGACCCCCGTCCGCATCCGGGTGCCGACGACCACCCGCGGTTTCGCCCACCTGCGGAACGCCAGGTCGATCGTCCCCGCCTTGATCGCAGCCAGCTCGGCCGGTCGGATCATCATGCGGGCAAGCCTAGGAGCAACGCTGACGAGCGGTGGTCCACCTACATTCGGACGGCTCGAAATGTGGGTGGGTCACCACTCGTGGGCGTGGCGCGCGACGGCTCGCCCGCGGGCGGTGGTCCACCTACATTCTGCCGACGCGAAATGTGGGTGGACCACCGCTCAGCGGAAGGTCAGGATCTCGATACGCCCTGGTCGCGCCCTCGCAAGCTCGGTCGCGGGGCTACTCGATCTGGCCGAGCCCACGCGGCTCGTCACAGGTTGCCGCGCTTGTCCTGCTCGCGCTCGATCGCCTCGAAGAGGGCCTTGAAGTTGCCCTTGCCGAAGCCGAGGGAGCCGTGGCGCTCGATGAGCTCGAAGAACACGGTCGGGCGGTCGCCGAGGGGCTTGGTGAAGATCTGGAGGAGGTAGCCGTCCTCGTCGCGGTCGACGAGGATGCCGCGCTTCTGCAGCTCCTCGATCGGCACGCGGACCTCGCCGATGCGGGCGCGCAGCTCCTCGTCCTCGTAGTAGGAGTCGGGGGTGTTGAGGAACTCCACGCCGTTGGAGCGCAGGGCGTCGACGGTGGCGATGATGTCGCCGGTGGCGAGCGCGAGGTGCTGGGCGCCGGGGCCGCGGTAGAACTCGAGGTACTCGTCGATCTGCGACTTCTTCTTGGCCACGGCCGGCTCGTTGAGCGGGAACTTCACACGGTGGTTGCCGTTGGCGACGACCTTCGACATGAGGGCGGAGTAGTCGGTGGCGATGTCGTCGCCGATGAACTCGGCCATGTTCACGAAGCCCATGACCCGGTTGTAGAAGCCGACCCACTCGTCCATCTTGCCGAGCTCGACGTTGCCGACGATGTGGTCGAGGGCCTGGAACAGACGCTTGGGCTGGCCGTCCTTCTTCTCCCAGCGCGGCTCGACGGCGACGTAGCCGGGGAGGTACGGGCCGGCGTAGGTCTGGCCGTCGACCGTGCGCTGCACGAGCGTGTGGCGGGTCTCGCCGTAGGTCGCGATGGCGGCGATGCGGACGGTGCCGTGCTCGTCGCTGACGTCCTCCGGCTGGCGGAGCACGGTCGCGCCGGCCTTCACGGCCTGCGCGATGCACTGGTCGACGTCGGGCACCTCGAGCGCGATGTCGACGACGCCGTCGCCGTGCTTGGCGTGGTGGGCGATCAGGTCGCTGTCGGGCGAGACCGCACCGCTCAGCACGAACTTGATGGAGCCGGACTTGAGCACGAACGACTTGTGGTCGCGGTTGCCGTTCTCCGGGCCGGAGTAGGCGACGAGGTCCATGCCCCACGCCGAGGCGTAGTAGTGGGCGGCCTGGGTCGCGTTGCCGACCACGAAGCAGATCGCGTCCCAGCCCGTCACCGGGAACGGGTCGGACTCGGCGTCGTACTCCACGAGGCCGACGAGCTGCTGGAGCTGCTCGAGGGACAGGTCGGCCTTCATCTCGTCCACGGTCAGGGCGCCACCGGTCGAGGCGATGTCAGTCGTCATGCGGCCAACCCTCCCAACGCCTCGCAACGTGTGCAACAGTACGACGAAACGTTGGGCAGATTGCACAGCCGAAGGGGCCCAGATGGACGAGATTGACAGCAGAGTGATCGAGCTCTTCGCCGCCGAGCCCCGGCTCGGCGTGCTCGAGGCGAGCCGCCGTCTCGGCATCGCCCGCGGCACCGTCCAGGCCCGCCTCGACAAGCTCGCGGCCGCCGGCGTGATCACCGGCTGGGGGCCCGACCTCTCGCCCGAGGCGATCGGCTTCCCGGTGACGGCGTTCCTGACCCTGGAGATCCGCCAAGGGGCCGGCCACGACGCCGTCGCGGGCCACCTCGCCGGCATCCCCGAGGTGCTCGAGGCCTACACGATCACCGGCGCCGGGGACATGTGGGCGCGGGTGGTCGCGCGCTCCAACGCCGACCTCCAGCGGGTCATCGACCTGGTCCTCACCGAGCCCGGCATCGACCGCTCGACGACGGTGATCGCCCTTGCGACCCAGATCCCCTACCGCGTGGTGCCGCTGGCCTCGGCGGTCACGAGCCCGCCTGCATGATCAGGCAGGTCGAGGTCGCGTGCGCGACCAGCCGGCCGGCGCCGTCGGAGAGCTGGGCCTGCGCCAGCGCCGTACGCCGGCCGCGCTGGATCACGGTGCCCTCGCACGTCAGCAACCCGGAGTCGACCGTCACCGGCCGGAGGAACTTCACGGTCAGGTCGACCGAGGTGTAGAGCTCGCCGACGGCCAGCGTGGTGTGCACGGCGCAGGCCGCCGCGGTGTCGAGCAGCGTCGAGATCACCCCGCCGTGCACGCCGCCCAGCGGGTTGTAGTGGAACTCCGCGGCCGGCATCTCGACCACGACGCGGCCCGGCTGCGGTCGCAGGTCGGTGAAGCCGAGCGTGTCCATGATCGGCGGGTGCGGCAGCTCGCCGTCGCGCATCGCCTGCAGCTGTTGGAGGCCGTCGAGCTCGAGCAGCCGGGTGAGGTCGGCCTGCCCGGGCGTGGCCCACGAGAAGGTGCGGCTCTCGGTGGCGAACTGCTGGGCGGAGTCCTGGGTCTGCGTCATGGACCCAGCGTGGCACTCCTTGCCTGAGTCTGTCAACGAGACCTAGGATGGCGCCATGACCACCACGCCCTCCCCCGGACCGACCGCGCTCCAGTGGTCCACCGACAACTGCACCGTGGGCCGGGCCATGGAGGTGCTCGGCGAGCGCTGGACCTTCGTGGTGCTGCGCGAGGTCTTCAACGGCGTACGCCGCTTCGACGACATGCGCCGCCACTCCGGCATCCCGCGCCAGGTGCTCACCAACCGGCTCGCCCTGCTCGTCGACGCGGGCATCCTGCGTCGCGAGCCCTACCGCGAGCCGGGCCAGCGCGAGCGCCACGAGTACCGCCCCACCGACAAGGGCTTCGACCTCTACCCGGTGCTGGTCGCGGTGCGCGCCTGGGGCGACCGCTACCTCGCCGACCCCGAGGGCTCCCCCGTCGAGTTCGAGCACGTCGGCTGCGGCGCCCAGGTCGACGTGCTGCTGCGCTGCCGTGAAGGGCACGAGGTGACCGGCCGCCGCGACGTCGCCACCCGGCCCGGTCCGGGCATCAAGCCCTTCAGCGAGGCCTGAAACGAGGGCTGAGGGCTCAGCGCAGCCGCTCGGCGACCTCGGCCGCGGCCGCGATCACCTGCGGCGCCACCACCGACTCGTCGATCGCGCCGTCGAGGGTCACGATGCCGACGCTCGCGCGCAGCCCCTCGACGCCGCGCACGGGGGCGGCCAGGCCGCGCGCCCCGCTCTGCAGCTCACCGCTCGTCACGGCGTACGTCGACTCGCTCCCGTCGAGCAGCGTGATGGCCTTGCCCGCCGCACCCTGGGAGAGCGGGTGGCGGGCGCCGACGCGGTAGGCCACGTGGAAGTCGGTCCACGTCGGCTCCACCACCGCCAGTGCCAGGGCCTCGTCGCCGTCGGCCACGGTGAGGTGCGCCGTCGACCCGATCGCCTCGGCCAGCGAGCGCAGCACCGGCATGGCCAGGTCGCGCAGCAGCGGCTGGACCGCGCTGGCCAGCTGCAGCACGCCGAGCCCGACGAAGAGCCGGGACCGCGCGTCGCGCCGCACCAGGCCGTGCTGCTCGAGCGTGCTGATCAATCGGTAGACGACGGTCCGGTTGACGGCCAACCGGCCGGACAGCTCGGTGACGGTGAGGCCCTCGGGACTGTCGGCCAGCACCTTGAGCACGCGCAGGCCGCGGTCCAGGGTCTGCGAGGTCTCCGAGGGCACAGGCCCACTATGTCAGTGGAGTGGGGACTCAGGACGTCTGACGCATCGCCCACTCGCGGATCCGGTTGATCCGCTCGTGGAGCTGGTCGGCGTTGGCGACCGCGGCCGGCGGGCCGCCGCACTCCTTGCGCAGCGCGGCGTGGGTGATGCCGTGCGCCTGCCCGGTGCGGTGGTGCCACGCGGCGACCAGGCCGTTGAGCTCGCGGCGCAGCACGCCGAGCTGCTGGTGGGTGGTGAGCTGCTCGACCGAGTCGACCACGCGGTCTCCCCCACCGTCGCTCTTCTGCCGGCGGGCGCGCTCGCTCTGCCGCGAGTGCAGCAGCTCGCGCACCTGGTCGGGCTCGAGCAGGCCGGGGATGCCGAGGAAGTCCATCTCCTCCTCCGAGCCGACGTGCACCTCGCCGGAGTGGCCGAACTGGGCGCCTTCGTAGAGGACGTGGTCGAAGGACGCCGTCGAGCCGAGCGCCTCCCACGACATCTCGAGCTCGGACGAGGCGGCGTCCTCGGCGTTGGCCGCGGCGAGCAGGCCCTCCTCAGCGGCGAAGATGTCGTCCTCGTCGGTGACCCGGCGGCCCAGCACGTGGTCGCGCTGCGCCTCCATGTCGGAGGCGAACTCCAGCAGGTGCGGCACCGACGGCAGGAAGACCGACGCGGTCTCGCCGCGCGAGCGGGCGCGCACGAAGCGGCCGACCGCCTGGGCGAAGAACAGCGGCGTCGAGGTGGTGGTCGCCCACACGCCGACCGCCAGCCGGGGCACGTCGACGCCCTCGGAGACCATCCGGACCGCGACCATCCACCGCTTGTCGGAGTCGGAGAAGGTCGCGATCTTCTTCGACGCGCCCTTCTCGTCCGACAGCACGACCGTCGGCGCCTCGCCGCTGATCTTCTTCAGCAGCGCGGCGTAGGCGCGGGCGGTGTCCTGGTCGCTGGCGATCACCAGGCCGCCGGCGTCGGGCACGTGTCGGCGTACCTCCGACAGGCGACGGTCCGCGGCCTCCAGCACCGCCGGGATCCACGACCCCTGCGGGTCGAGGGCGGTGCGCAGGGCCTGCGCGTGCATGTCCTTGGTCAACGGCTCGCCCAGCCGGGCGACGACCTCGTCGCCGGCGCGGGTGCGCCACTGCATCTCGCCGGAGTACGCCATGAACAGCACCGGTCGCACGACGTGGTCGGCGAGGGCGTGGGCGTAGCCGTAGGTGAAGTCGGCCTTCGACGTCGGGATGCCGTCGTCGCCCGGGGCGTAGCTGATGAACGGGATCGGGTTGATGTCGGAGCGGAACGGCGTGCCGGTCAGGGACAGCCGGCGGGCCGCCGGGTCGAAGGCCTCGCGGACACCGTCACCCCACGACAGCGCGTCGCCAGCGTGGTGGATCTCGTCGAGGATGACCAGGGTCTTGAAGCGCTCGGTGCGGATCCGCATCGCGAGCGGGTTGACCGCGACGCCGGCATAGGTGACCGCGATGCCGACGTAGTCGTCGGACGTCCGCCCCTTGCCCGCGGAGTACGTCGGGTCGATCGGGATCCCGGCCCTCGCGGCGGCCTCGGCCCACTGGGTCTTGAGGTGCTCGGTGGGCGCGACGACGGTGATCCGGTCGACGATGCGGCGGCTCAGCAGGTCGGCCGCGACGGTCAGGGCGAACGTCGTCTTGCCGGCGCCGGGGGTCGCCACGGCGAGGAAGTCGCGGGGCTGGCGGGACTGGTAGTGGTCCATCGCCGCCTGCTGCCAGGCACGGAGGGAGGGCGCGGTGCCCCAGGCGGCCCGGTCGGGCCACGCGGGGGGCAGCGGCGCGTCAGGCCGCCCCGTCACTCGTCGGAGCCCGAGCCGTCGTCACCGGGCTTGAGCGACTCCCAGATCTCCTTGCACTCCGGGCACACGGGGTACTTCTCCGGCACCCGGCTGGGCACCCACACCTTGCCGCACAGGGCGATCACGGGAGTGCCCATGACCATCGCCTCGGTGAGCTTGTCCTTGGGGACGAAGTGCGAGAACCGCTCGTGGTCACCCTCGTCCACGGGGACGGTGCGACGATCCTCGATCGTCTGGGTGCCCGGGGAGAATCCGATGGTGCTCATGATGGGCAAGCCTAACGCGGACGTCAGTTCATGTCGGGATCGACGGGCCGGTTCACGTGCCAGGCGAGCATGCCGGGCTGCCGGCGCATCACGTCGCGCCACAGGCCGCGGGTGTCACCCCGGAAGGCGTCGCCGGCCTCGCTGCTGACGACGTACCAGCTGCCCTCCTCGATCTCGCCCTCGAGCTGCCCGGCACCCCAGCCGGCGTAGCCGGCGAAGACCCGCATCGTGGCCAGCGAGCCGTCGACGAGCTCGGACGGGGTGTCCAGGTCGACCATGCCGAGCAGCCCGGCGACCGGCCGCCAGCCGACCGGCGGGTCGTGGACGTCGCGCAGCTGGGCGACCGCGAGCGCCCCGTCGGTGCCCACCGGACCGCCCCGGAAGAGGACCTCCGGCTCGGACACCACCTCGCGCCAGGCCTCCAGCACGTCGGCCACGAGGATGTGCGAGGGACGGTTGAGCACGACTCCGAGGGCTCCCTCGTCGTTGACGTCGAGCAGCAGCACCACGGTGTCCGCGAAGTTGGGGTCCTGCAGGACTGGTGTGGCCACCAGCAGCATCCCCGATGCGAGCTGCATGTCGTCCACTATGGCAACCAATCGGCTGTCCGGCGAGTCTCCCTCCCGACTCGGGAAGGAGTTCACCCATGCGCACGACACCGCTGGCCACCGCACTCGGACTGGCCGCCGCCCTGACCCTCACCCCCGCCCTCACCGGCGCCGGGAGCCCAGCCTCGGCCGCCGGGGAGACCTGCGACGGCAAGGCGGCCACGATCGTGGTGCAGCCGTCGACGGCGTTCCCCAAGCCGTGGGTCGTCGGCACGCCCGGCGACGACGTCATCGTCGGCACCGACGACCGGGACCGGATCGACGGCGCGGGCGGCAACGACACCATCTGCGGCCTCGACGGCGACGACCACCTCGTCGGCGGCGACGGCAACGACCGGCTCTTCGGCGGCTTGGACTGGTACTACCCCGACGACGACTACTGGGGCGACGTCGTCGAGCCTGGCCCCGGCGACGACTACGTCGACCTCGGCGCCGACGGCGGCTGGGCGGACATCGACTTCGTCGACAGCGTCTACGCCGACCAGGTGTCGTACGCCAACGCGGCCGGCCCGGTGCGGGTCGACCTGACGACGCTGACCGCGACCGGCGAGGGCACCGACACCTTCGCGCCGACCCCGGCGGGGACGTTCACCGGCATCGTCGGCTCGCCGCACGACGACGTGCTGACCGGTGGACCCGCGGACGACCAGGTCCACGGCGGTGGCGGCGACGACCTGATCACCGGCGGGCCGGGCGACGACCTGCTGCACGGCGACCTCAACTGGGCACCCGACAAGCGCAACTACGACACCTCGGTCCCCGGCGACGACCGGGTCGAGGGCGGACCCGGCGACGACGTCGTCGAGGGCGGCCACGGCGCGGACACCCTGCGTGGGGACGACGGCGACGACTACGTCATCGCGGCCAAGGATGCCCGGGGCACGTCCATGGACGGTGGCGACGGCGACGACGACTTCCGCAGCGCGCAGGGCACGAGCGCGCGAGGTGGCGCCGGCAACGACACCTTCGACCTCAGCATCGGCCGCGGCAAGAAGGCAGACAGGTCCCGCACCGTGTCCGGCGGCCAGGGGCGCGACAAGGTGGCGCTCTCGTCGTACGTCGGCGGGAAGAACCGCTACGACGTGACCATCAGCGTGCCGAAGCGACGCATCGACGTCGGCGGCGGCCGCTTCGCGAAGGTGAGGAGCACCGAGGAGTTCGTGGTCGAGGGCAACGACGGCCCCGGGCTCGTCGTGTTCCGCGGCAGCAACGGTCCCGAGCTGTTCCGGCTGCGCTGGGTCATGAAGGCGAAGGTGCACGCCTTCGGCGGCGGCGGTGACGACGTGCTGGTCTCGGGCTACGCCGCCGACGTGCTCGACGGCGGCCCGGGACGCGACCGGCTCGACGCCAGCCGCGGCCGGGACCGCTGCGTGCGCGGCGAGGTGCTCAAGGGCTGCGAGCGGCGCCGCTGACCCCGGGCGGGGGATCAGGCGGCCAGCACGGCCCTGATCCGCTGCACCAGCGACGGGGTCGCCGCGGTCGGGCGCACGGCGCCCGGGACGTACGACGTCCGCGCGGCGACCTCGATCGCCCGGCCCACCCGCTGGGCGGCCTCGCCCGGTGCGCTGGCGCGGCCGGCCATGAGCGCGAGCATCTCGTGCTCCTTGGCGGTCGCGACGGCCGTGGTCCGCGCCATCTCCGCGCCGGTGGGGTGGGCGACGTGGTGGTCGATGATCGCCCGGATCCCCGGCATGTCGGCGGCGGCCTTCCCCCACGCCCGCGCGACGGCGTCCTCGAGGTGGAGGGGCTGGTCGGCGAGCTCGCGCTCGACGTGGCCGGCGAGGCGGGTGTGCCAGCGCAGCTGCAGGGCGCCGAGCAGGGTGAGCTCGTCGCCGAAGGTCTCGGTGACCCCCTCGACGTCGACCGGCAGGCGGCCGTCGAGGCGGGTGTCGGCGGCACGGACCACCTCGCGGAGCACGTCTCCGCGTCGGTGGTGGGACGTCCAGGTCATGGCGGCCTCCTTCTCGTGCGCACCCGGCTACATACCGCGGGTACGTACTTCGAGTATGCCCGCGGCCGAGCTGCGTTCCAAGCAGGTCGCGGGTGAGCCGTCCCACAGCGAACCGGCTCCCCCGGCGCGGCGGTCACCTAGGCTGCGCGGATGACCACACCCGCCTCCCGGCTGATCCCGTCCCGACGGCAGCGGTGGTCCGCCTCGACCAAGCGCGCGCTCGTGGACGTGGCCGAGCAGCTGTTCACCGAGCACGGCTACCAGGCCACGTCGCTCGACGCGATCGTGGCGGGCGCCGACGTGACCAAGGGTGCGCTCTACCACCACTTCAGCGGCAAGCAGGCGATCTTCGAGGCGGCCTTCGAGCGGGTGGAGTCGCGCGCCACCGAGGGCATCGCCGAGGCCACCGCCGGCAACGACGACCCCTGGGAGCGGGCGCAGGCGGGTCTGCGCGCCTTCCTGACCGCCGTGCAGCAGCCGGCCTACCGGCAGATCGTGATCTCGGACGGACCGTCGGTGCTCGGCCACGAGCGGTTCCGCGAGCAGGAGGAGCGCTCGACGTACGCCATCGTGGACCAGATCGTGCGCTCGGTGCTGACCTCGGACGAGTGGGACCTCGACGAGGCGATGCTCGACACCTTCACCCGGATCTTCTTCGGCGCGATGTCCGCGGCCGGCGGGTCCGTCGCGGTGAGTGACGACCCCGCCGCCGCGGCCGCTCGGGTCGAGGCCGCGATCGGCTTCATCATGACCGGCCTCCGGCAGCTGCTGGAGACCGGCGCCGGGATGCCCGACCCGGGCGAGTGAGGTCTGCTGCGGGACCTACTTGGCGTAGGTCACGTTGCCGTTGACGGCGGGGACCAGCTCGATCCACACGTGACCGGCCGGCACCTTCAGCTCTCCGGACTTCGTCTCGAGCTCGATGGCACCCGTCAAGCCGTCCTTGGTCCAGGTGCCGCGGATGATGCGACCGCCGTGGAACAGCATGGCCGCACCCGTGCCCTCGAACTTGGTCTCCGGCACGGGGTAGCCGGCCGGGTCGCGGTAGCCGGCGTCGCCGACCTTGACCCGCAGCACGAGCACGGAGTCCGCGGGGAACTGGTCGCCCTGGGCGGCGTACGAGTCGGTGTTGACGTAGCCACCGCCCTGGTACTGCCAGGACGTCGAGTGGGCGCCGAAGTCGGCGGTCAGGGTGCGCGCCTTCTGCCCCTTGGGCAGGTCGTCCTCGGTGCCCCACGGCAGGTACGCCGGCGGCTCCTCGTCGGTCTTGAGGCGCTTGGCGATGTCGCCGAGGTGCGCGAAGAGGTTGTAGGGGGCCGAGCGCGTCGTCTCGCGGTAGACACCGGCCGCACCCTCGGTGATCCACGGGATGCCCGCGCCCTTGACCCGGTTGAGCGTGACCTGGGCAGCGCCGCTGGTGACCACGGTCGCGCCGTCGGGCACGATGCCGATGTCGCTGGCACGCATCGAGCGGACCGGGCCGATGTTGGCGGGCACCTTGGAGTAGTAGAAGGCCGCGAGCCGGGTGTAGCCGCCCTCGACGAGCTCCTCCACGACCAGGTCGGCCGAGCCGAGGCCCACCTGGGGGGAGCTGGAGGCGGTGTTGTCCACCTTCGTCACGATCACGCCGTGCGTGGGGGCGTCACCGGTGCGCTCGAGTCCCGTCAGGGGCCAGTACGTCGGCTCCGGGGCCTCGCTGGTCTCCTGCGAGGTCGGCTCCGACGACGGCTCCGCGGACGGCTCCTCCTCGTCACTGCCGCCGCATCCGGCGAGCAGCAGCGAGGCCGCGACCAGGACGGCGGCGACTGCCTTGGAGGAGGACGTGGTGGGACGGTGACGCACGGGGAACTCCGATCGAGCGGGGGTCTCTGCTTGGAAGTGTGGGGGCGCGCCCGCCCCGATCAGGGAAGGCGCGCCACAGGGTAGATCAGCAGGATGTGCCTACCAATCCGAGCCTGTCACCGACGGCGCAGCGTGCCGCCGAACCACTGCGAGGTCCACGGCACCGCGACCCGGACGCGCTGGCCGGAGCCCGGCGCGTGCACCATCACGGCGTGCCCGTGCGACCACTTCAGGAAGATGGCGGCGTGGTAGACGCCGCCGCTGCCGTAGAAGAACATCAGGTCGCCGGCGCGCAGGTCCTTCTTCGCGACGCGACGGGCGAAGCCCGCCTGGGCACCCGAGGTGCGGGGCACGTCGAAGCCGGCGCGACGGTAGCTGTAGAACACCAGCCCGGAGCAGTCGAAGCGCGACGGGCCCGCCCCGCCGTAGGCGTAGGCGTCGCCGCGCTGCCGCATGGCGGTGTCCTTGGCGCCGATCACCCGCCGGGCGACCCGCTTCTTGGCGGTGACCTTGCGGGCGCTGGGCTGGGCGGTGATCCCGGAGTCGCGGGTGGTGCTGTCGCCGGAGGCGGCGCTGGCCGGCACGGCGGCCATCGTGGATGCGGTGACGCCGAGTCCGGCGAGGGCGAGCGCGCAGGCTCGCGCCGTACGAGAAGTCGCAGGCATGAGGTGTGGTTCCTTTCCCACGCCTGTGAGGTGAGCTGTCGGGCTAGGGCTGGAAAGTGCCCTGCCACCGCGTGGTGGCTTCGCCCCGAGCCGACGCGTGCAGACCTGCGCGAGCCGGCGTGGAACCTGTGGGTCCCCCACTCCTGCCCTCGATTCTCTCGGGGGACGCCCCGGCCGGGCAGGACTCGGCGTTGTCCGGGGCGGATGGGTCTCTCGACCGCCCACCAACGTAGGCAGGCCCCCGCCGAGGGGCAAACCCACCACGCCCCCGGCCCCTCCCGTCGCCGGTCAGGGGCGTGAGGTCGGTCTCACCGCCGTCAAGCACGCCTTGTCGGCGGCACGCTCAGCCGAGCTTGCGCCCACCGTCGACGTAGAGCGTCTGCCCTGTGATGAACGACGCATCGTCGCTGCAGAGGAACGCAGCGGCCGCGGCGATGTCCTCCGGCTGGCCCACCCGGCGTACGGGCGTCGCCTCGGCGTTGACCCGCTGCAGCTCCTCGGGCTCCATCTTCAGGCGTCGCGCGGTGGCGTCGGTCATCTCGGTGACGATGAAGCCCGGCGCGATGGCGTTGGCGGTGATGCCGAAGGGGCCGAGCTCGATGCCCAGCGTGCGGGTGAGGCCCTGGATGCCCATCTTGGCCGCGGAGTAGTTGGCCTGGCCGCGGTTGCCCAGCGCGCTGACGCTGGAGAGGTTGAGGATCTTGCCGTACTTCTGCTCCACGAAGCGCGACTGCGCGGCCTTGGTCATGTTGAAGACGCCCTTGAGGTGGACGCCCATGACGAGGTCCCAGTCCTCCTCGGTCATCTTGAAGAGCAGGTTGTCGCGGGTGATGCCGGCGTTGTTGACCAGGACGTGGATCCCGCCGAGCTCGTCGACCACGCGCTGCACCGCAGCCTCCGCGGCGGCGCCGTCGACGACGTCGCACCCGATGCCGATCGCCTTCGCACCGTCGGCCAGGTCGAGCCGGCCGGCCGCCTCCTGCGCCGCGGACTCGTCGAGGTCCAGGATCGCGATCGAGGCGCCCTCGCTGGCGAAGCGCCGGGCGATGCCGAAGCCGATGCCGCGCGCTGCTCCGGTGATGACGGCGACTCGCTGGTCGAAACGGCCCATGGGAACTCCTGCGCTCGAAGTGGAAAATCGGTGAAGGACGTGCGCAGGGCAGGCTATCGAGCCGCCGGGATCGCTACGGTGTGGGGATGGGCCGGAGGGATTTCAGGGCCGCTGCGGTAGTGGCGGTCGTGATGGCGCTGGCTGCTGCGCTCGTCGCGTGGACGCACCACCTGCCGATGCGCGACCCCGACGGGGCCTCGCTGCCGACCTGGTTCCGGCTCCCGGTGATCGTGGCGTCCGCCGTGCTCCTCGACGTGCTCGCCCGCTGGGCCCTGGTCGTGCGGCGCAACCGCACGTTCATCGGCACCTCGCTGCGAGCCGTGCTGGTCGAGCGCTGGAACCGCGACCAGATCTGGTTCACCGTCAGCGGCCTCGTCACGTGGTACGTCGCCTACGTCGCGTTCCGCAACCTCAAGAGCTACGTCCCCTTCGTCACCGACCGTCTGGCCGACCCCGAGCTCGCCCGGCTGGACCGCTTCCTGTGGTTCGGCCACGACCCAGCGGTCGCCCTGCACGAGACGCTCGGCACCTCGTTCGCCAACTGGGTGATGGCCGCGGTCTACCTGATCTGGATCGGCCTGGTCCCGGCGAGCCTGGCGATCGCACTGGTCTGGACCCGCCGCTCGGCCTACGGCGCCTGGTACGTCACCGCCGTGTCGGTCGACTGGCTGCTGGGCGTGGTCTTCTACTACCTCGTGCCGTCGATGGGGCCGACGTACACCTCGCCCGGATGGTTCGACTCCCTGCCCCGCACGCCCAACAGCGAGGTGCGCGACCTGCTGCTCTCGGACCGGATCAAGGTCCTCTCGGGTCCGTGGGACACCGGCGCCGTGCAGACGATCGCGGCCTTCGCGTCCCTGCACGTGGCCGTGATGTTGACCATCTGCCTCACCGTGACCGTGATGCGGCTGCCGCTGACCATCCGGGTCGTCAGCTGGACCTTCCTGGCGCTGACCTGCGTGGCGACGGTCTACCTCGGGTGGCACTTCTTCGTCGACGTGCTGGCCGGGATGGTGGTCGGCGCGGCCGCCTTCGTGCTCGCAGCGCGGGCGACGGGCAACCCCCTGCGCCGGCGCGAGGAGCCGTGGACGTTCCGCGCGGCCCTCGACGTCTCGACTCCCGCCGAGCGCGACCCGCTGGCCGGGCACCGCTGAGGCTCACCAGATCCAGGCACGCACCTCGGTCGCGGCGAGCGCTTCGCGCCACGCCTCCTTCCGACCCAGCCGGGTCAGCACCGTCTCGGCCTTCGTGACGGGGTCGAAGAGGGCGAGCGTCGCCCGCGTCCTGGTCGACGCGCAGTCGTCCTTCTGGTGGGCGAGGACGAGCCGGTCGTCGCGGGTGCCGAGGAGCGACAGCGCGCCGGTGCTGTCCGGCACCCGGACCAGTCGCACCTTCCCCGCGGCCGTCTGCCGGGTGAGGAACCCACCGCCGCAGCCGCCGAACGACTCGTACCAGGAGCGTCCCTGCGCGACGCGGACGTCGCCGTCGTCGAAGACGGCCGGCCCCGACGCGCGGGTCCTCTCGGTGTGCCGGACCCCCAGCCTCGACGAGGTGCCGGCGAGGTCCACCCGGCGCAGCTGGCTCCAGCGCGCGGTGCCGCACGACGCGACCACGGAGTCGGCGTCGTACCACCGACGCGGGGTGCACGACCCGCGCGTGTCGATCGTCGTGCTGGTCCCCGCGACGAGGTCGGTGACCCACCACCGACGGCCGGCGACCGTGACCAGCGTGCGGCCGTCGGCGCTGGTGATCGCCGGCCCCTCGGCCCGCGCCGGCAGCCACGTCCTCGTGCCGTCCCAGTCGAGCGCGGCCACCCGGCCGGGGCGACGTCCGGCGGGGTACGTCGCCATGAGCACGCCCGAGCCGTCCGGGTCGAGCGCGAAGAAGGCGCCGCGCCGCGGTGCGGTGACCTCGTGGACCGCGCCGGTGGTGACGTCGTACGACACGAGCGTGTCCCGCTCCGTGCCGTGCATGACCCGCAGGAGCGCGGTGTGCAGCTCGGGACGCCAGTCGGCGATGAGGAAGTCGCCCGGGTAGACGTCGGGCGGCCCCTCCTCGAGGTCGACGCTGTAGACCGGGTGCCGGACCCCGTCCGGGGTGATCACCTCGAGCGAGCGGGCCAGGCCCGCGGCGTTGCGCTGCTCGATGTCGCCGTGGGTCACGACCGCGACGACCGAGTCCGGACCGAGCTGGTCGGCGGTCACGGTCGCGGTGGTCGGCACAGGCAGTCCCCCGCCGTCCGCGGTGCGCGCGGCCGCGGCCGGCTGGCCGGCATCCGACGCCGATGCATCGCCGGCGACCGGCAGGGTGCTCGCGAGGCCGGCGGTGAGCAGCGCGGCAGCCGCGAGCCCGCGGCGGATGGTCGATCCGATCTCCATGTGTCCCCCTTGTCTGACCGGGAGACGTCGCGGCGCGGCGATTGGTTGCGTCTACACCTCGGCCAGCGCGGCACGCAGCTTCTCGGCGTACGCCGCTGCCTCGCCGTCGGCGTACTTCGTGCGCGGCCAGAAGAAGCCGCGCAGCCCGTCGCCCTTCGTGCGCGGCACCACGTGGAGGTGGAGGTGCGGGACGGACTGGCTGACCGTGTTGTTCATCGCGACGAAGGATCCCTGGGCACCGAGGCCGGTCTTCACCGCCGTCGCGAGCGTCTGGGCCGCCGCCAGGAACGGGTCGCGGAGGTCGGCCGGGAGGTCGGGCAGGGTGTCGACGTGCTCGCGCGGCACCAGCAGGACGTGCCCCTTGAAGACCGGCCGGGTGTCGAGGAAGGCCACGAGGTCGTCGGTCTCGAGCACGACCTCGGCCGTGACCTCACCGGAGACGATCTGGCAGAAGACGCAGTCACTCACCCGCAGGATCGTCGCACAGCGACCGGTTCACCGCTCCCAGGTGACGACGTCGTCGAGCCCGGCCCGCGAGGTGCGGAAGCCGTTGACCGGGTGGTCGGTGTCGGCGTACCCGAAGGAGATCCCGACCACGACGCGACGGGTCTCGGGCAGGCCGAGGTGCTCGCGGAGGAAGCCGGCGTAGCCGGCCAGGGCCGCCTGCGGCGCGGCCGCGAGCCCGAGGGCCTGCGCGCCGAGGAGGAAGGTGCTGATCCAGAGGCCGCAGTCCACGGCGCCGTAGACGCCGAGGTCGGCCTCGGTCGTGAGGATCGCGACGTGCGGCGCGTCGAAGAGCTCGAAGTTGCGCAGCATCTGCTCGAGCCGCCGGTCGGCGTCGTCCTTGCGGATGCCGACGGAGTCGTAGAGCTGGAAGCCGCACTCGCGGCGGCGGTCGCGGAAGACCCCGGTGTACGCCGCGGGGAACGGGAAGTCGGGCGCCTGCGGCTGGGACATCACGTGCTCGGCCAGCCCCGCACGCAGCCGGTCGGTCGCCTCGCCGCTGGTGACGACGACCTGCCAGGGTTGGGTGTTGCACCACGACGGCGTCCGCTGCGCCAGCGTGAGCAGCCGCTCGATCTCGGCCTGCGGCACCTGGTCGGGCAGGAACTGGCGGCACGTCCACCGCTCGTCCAGCAGGCGGGTCAGCGTCTCGAACTGCTCGGTGGTCACCCCGGCATCCTGCCCGCCGGCGCCACGGATCTCGCCAAAAGGGCCACGCGCCGCGCCGGCCTCGCCCACCATGGACGACGCCATGACGATCCTCCCCCTCGCCCGCGCCCTCGCCGTCCTGCTCCTGCTGACGGCGCCGTCCGTCGCCGCCACGACCGGAGCGGCCGCAGTCGTCCCGGGCGAGCGGCACCGGGCGGAGCGCGCGGCGACGGTGCCGGTCTGGCTCGCCCCTGCCGAGCCGCATGCGGAGAACCCGACCAACCCGCTCGCGGGCCGCCTGTGGGGCGTGTACCGGGGGCCGCAGGACCAGGTGTGGCGGCCGTACATGCGAGCGAAGGGCGCGACCCGCAGTGCCCTCGCGATGATCGCGGAGCGCCCGCGGACCAAGTGGTACGGCAAGTACCTCCCGGATGCACGGGTCCGCGCCACCGTGACCGGCTACGTCGCCTCGTCCCAGGCCGGCAACCCCGAGACACTCGCCCAGATGGCGGTCTTCCGGATGGTGCCGTGGGAGGGCGAGGCCTGCAAGCGGCCCACGACGCCGGCCGAGGCCGCGAGCTATCGCACCTACATCCAGGAGCTCGCTGCCGGCATCGGTGACGCGCACACGCTGGTGGTGATGCAGCCCGACGGCCCGTTCCTGCTGTGTGCTCCGGACCGCGCGGTGAAGTCCGAGCTGCTCACCTGGGCCACCCAGACCCTCAGCGCACTGCCCAACACCAGCGTCTACATCGACGCGGGGGCGGCCGACTGGTGCCAGAACGGCACCGCGCAAGAGTCGTGGCGGTGCGCGAAGATCCTGGAGCTGAGCGGCATCCAGTACGCCCGCGGCTTCGCGCTCGACTCCACCCACTACACCGGCCCGGTCGAGAACATCGACCGCGGGATGGAGATCATCGCCGAGCTCGTGGCAGACGGCTACGCGCCGCCGCACTTCATCCTCGACACCGCGAAGTCCGGCCGCCCCACCATGTGGCGCGACATGGTCTCGGCGACGCCGAGGGGCCTGCGCAACAACGCCCGCACCTGCACGACCCGCGCGATGACGCGGTGCGTCACCCTGGGGATCCCGCCCACGCCGCGCCCCGCCGACCCCCAGTGGGGGCTCCCGGAGCCACAGCGTCAGCAGGCCGCGGCGTACGTCGACGGCTTCGTCTGGTTCGGGCGGCCCTGGCTCTACAACCAGGCCGACCCGTTCGTGAAGAAGCGTGCCCTCGCGATGGCCGCCAGCACCCCCTGGACCGACACCGGCCGCCGCTGAGCCCGCACCTCGACCGCCGGCGTTGCCGGTTGAGGTGCGAGGAGCGCCAGCGACGAGCCTCGAAGCCTCCGGGTAGATGACGGACATGGTTTCGAGGCTCGCTGCGCTCGCACCTCAACCACCGAGAGTCGGGGGTGCGGGTGGCGAAGCCCCCCGCCTCGCGCGGCCCGGGCCCGGCGACCAGACTGACGGAGCAGGGGGGTGCGGGTGGCGAAGCCCCCGCCTCGCCGCGCGGAGCGCGGCACAAATGACGAGAGCGACGTGGTCAACGGCGTTAGCCGTGACACACGTCGCCCTCGATCGAGTGGAGCTGCGGGGAATCGAACCCCGGTCCTCGAGCGCCGAACCAGGTCTTCTCCGGGTGCAGTCTGTGCTGTCGCTTTCTCGGCCCCGGCGCTCGCACAGACACGTCGCCGACAGGCTCAGTCAGGATTGAGTCCCGGTCACCCCTCCTGACAGAGAGCGACCAGCAAGTCTCCTAGATGAGGCCTGGGTCCGGGACGGAGACGGATGCCCGGTCAGACCCTTCGATCACTGCTCAGGCAGCGAGAGCGAAGTCGTTGCGCTTGGAGTTGGCAACTATGGATTTCCAGCGATCGTTTACGAGATGACGCTGGCTTCTCGACCCGCTTCCCCTGGAACTAACGTCCCAAGTCGAAACCGATCAGCCCCTCTGAACTTGTCAATGACCACAGTCTACGGGCTCCAACCGACAACGGCCCACCGGTATTCCTGCAGGTCAGTGGCACACGCCTGCGCAGCGGGCCGCGAGCCGGGCGGTGACCCGGGCGCTGCCGGGGGCGTCGAAGTGCTGGGAGTCCATCGTCCCGTAGGTCCAGCGGAAGCCGTGGCGCCGCAGGATCTCGACCACCGCGTGCCCGCGGCCGCGCCAGGCGATCCGGGCGTGCGAGCGGCCGGCCCACCAGGCGTTGGGCAGCCAGCGCCCGCCCACGCGGTAGGGGTTCTCCCACGGATTGAGGTCGAGCGCGCGTCCCCACGCGTGCGGGGAGCGCACGCCGGGCCGCCCGACGACGTGGCGGCAGTTGAAGGCCGAGGTGTTGCCGGCGGCCATGGACCGTACGTCGTTCGCGCCGTGCAGGCGCGGCGAGAAGCCGAAGCGGTCGACCCGGTACATCGAGCGGACCGGCACCCGGCGGTCGTGGAGCTCGGTGAACAGCGAGGCGAAGGCGGGGGCGGCCGAGGACGCGACGACGAGCTCGCCGCGGTGGCGGTAGCCGTCGTACCCGACGTAGTTGACGCGCAGCAGCCGGAGGCCCTCGCGCCCGACCGGGCAGCCCGGCCGCCACGAGCGACCCACCATCGAGCGCCACACCCCGTCGGGGATCGGGGTGACCCGGGCGTCCGCACCCGCCGCGACGGCACGCGGTTGCTCCGGGAGCCGCACGCGCGGACGCGGAGCGCCGCGCACCGAGACCGGCCGGGCCGGCGGGACGTTGTCGACCCGCACCCGTGCGCTGGTGTCGCCCTCGACCCAGTCGAGCGCCCGCGCGCGCACGCGGTACGCCGTGTCGGTGCGCGGCGTGACCGTGACGGCGGCGGCACCGGCGGCGTCCGTGACGAGGTCGGCGACGGCACGCCAGCCCCGGCGGGTGCGCTCCTGCACCCGCACCGGCCCGGAGACCGGAGCACCGGAGGTGGCGGTCCAGCTGACCGAGAGGGTGACGCTCTGCTCGTCCTTGACCTTCCGCGGCGCGTCGAGGACCAGGCGGCTGCGCCACCGCACGAGCGGGACCTGGACCTCCGGACTGGCGGCGGGCGGCTGCGTCCCGTCGCCGGCGTACGACGCCCGCACCACGTTGTCGGCGGGCACGGTCGACATCGGGAGGGCCGCGGTCGCGGCGCCCGAGGCGTCGGTCACGACGGTGGCCAGCGGTTGCCACACCCCGGCCACGCGTCGCTCGACGGTGACCGTCGCGCCGGGCAGGGGTGCGCCGCCGGGGTCGGTCAGCGCCACCGCGAGGGGTGCGGCCTCACCGGCCCTCGCCGGCGACCCGGACAGGGTCAGTGCGGTCGACGCGGCACGATCGAGCCGTGGCGCCAGACCGTGGGCCGGCCCGGTCAGCAGGGCAGCCAGCAGCACCAGTCCGGTGGCGACGGCGGCGAGGCGGGGGCTGGCGCGCATGGGTCTCCCGAAGGTCCGAGGTGGGCCCATCGTGGCAGCAACCGGCGGCGGGAGGACCTCAACCCGCCGTTGGGTGCGCGTCGGTCGAGACCTGGTGGACCCGCACCCGGGTGATGCGGTGGCCGTCGACCTCGGCGACCTCGAGGACGTGGTCGCCCACCGGCACCCGGTCGCCGACCTCCGCCATCCGCGCGAGGGCCTGCAGCAGAAAACCCGCCACCGTCTCGTAGGGACCGTCCGCGAGCTCCACGCCGGTCCGCTCGCCGAACTCCTCGATCGTGATGCCCGCGTCGACGGTCGCGGGGTCCGCGGACGCGGCGACCTCGGCGTCGCGGTCGTACTCGTCCTGGATCTCGCCGACGAGCTCCTCCATCAGGTCCTCGAGCGTGACGATGCCGTCGGTGCCGCCGTACTCGTCGACGACCAGCGCGATGTGCGCACCGAGGCGGCGGAGCTGGTCGATGGACGGGAGCACGCGGTTGGTGCGCGGGAGCACCGGCAGCTCGCGGGCGATGTCGGCGACGGTGAGGTCGCGCTCGTCGGCGTGGCCGAGGATGTCGCGCAGGTGGAGGTAGCCGAGCACCTCGTCGAAGGACTGCCCGGTGACCGGGTAGCGCGTGTAGGGCTGGGCGGCGATCACCGCGACGGCGCTGGCGAGCGGCAGGTCACCGCGCAGGAACACCACGTCGCCACGCGGCTTCATCACCTCGCTCAGGGAGCGGTCGCCGGCCTCGAAGACGTCGTCGACGATCTTGCGCTCGTCCTCGGGGATGTCCTCGTGCCCCGAGATCATCATCCGCAGCTCCTCCTCGTCGACCTCGTCACCCGCGGCGTCAGGGTTGCCACCGAGCAGCCGCACGATCGCGTCGGTCGAGATCGAGAGCAGCCAGATCACCGGCGTCATCACCTGGGCGAAGCGCCCCAGCGGCGGCGCGAACAGCCGCGACACCTGCACCGAGCGCTGGAGCGCCAGGCGCTTGGGCACCAGCTCGCCGAGGACGAGGGAGAGGTACGACACCACGAGCGTGACGACGACGAGCGAGACGGTCTCCGGGGCGGGCACGCCGAGGCTCTCGAAGGCCGGCGCGAAGGACGGCGCGAGCGTCGAGGCGCCGAAGGCGGCGGAGAAGAAGCCGGCGACGGTGACGCCGATCTGGACCGCCGAGAGGAAGCGGTTGGGGTCGCGGGCGAGCGACGCGACGGCGTGGCCACGACCGCCCTCGGCCTCGAGCTTGTCGACCTGGGCCGAGCGCAGCGACACCAGCGCGAGCTCGGTCGCGGCGAAGACACCGCCCATCAGCACGAAGGCGAGGACGAGCAGGACGTCGATCCAGGTACCGGACACGCCCCTCACCGTACCGAGCGGCGCGAACCCGGCCGGCGCTCAGCGGCCCAGGATCGCCGCGCCCACCGCGGCCACGGGATAGCCGGGCGGCACCATGCTGAGCCGGTCGGCGAGGCCGAGCGAGGCCAGGAAGGGCGAGCCCTCCCCCAGCACCTTGAGCTGCTCGACCACCGCGAGCCGCAGCGGCTCGCCGACCTCGGTGACGCCACCGCCGAGCACGATGCGCTCGGGGTCAATGGTCAGGCCGAGCATCCGGATCGCGCTCGCCACGCCCCAGCAGAAGCGGTCGCGCACGGCCAGGGCGGCGGGGTCACCCGTCTCCGCGGCGGCGAACAGCGCGGCCGCCGGCCACTGCTCGGTCGTCGGCCAGGCCAGCGACAGGGCGGCACCCGACGCGATGGTCTCGAGGCAGCCGCGCTGGCCGCAACCGCACCGCGCGCCCTCGGGGTCGACGGGGATGTGCCCGATCTCCCCTGCTGCGCTGTGCTCGCCGCGGCGCAGGCTGCCCTGCATCACCAGTCCGGCCGCGAGCCCGGTGCCGACGCTGAGGTAGACGACGTCGTCCGCCCCGGCGAGGGCCCGGGCGGCGAGGGCGGCGGCGTTGACGTCGTTCTCGATGACGACCGGGACGCCGAGCCGGTCGGCGAGGAGGTCGCGCAGCGGCAGGTCGTCGCCGTTGACGTCGAGGTTGACCGCGTGACGCAGGATGCCGCGCTCGCCGTCGACCAGGCCCGGCACGCCGACCCCGACCCGACCGTCGAGCGGCAGGTCCGTGGAGCTGCGCAGCGCGTCGAAGACCCGGGCGGCGGTGGCGGTGACGCCGTCGGCACCGGGCACGGTCGACTCGCGCACCTCGGCGAGGATCGAGCCGTCCGGCTCGAGGACCACCCCGTGGGTCTTGGTCCCGCCGATGTCGAGCCCGACCGCTCGCGTCCCTGCCAGTGCGGCACTCACCGCGTCCACCCTGCCTCTCGCAACACCTCGACCACCGCGGCGACGCCCGGACCGGACGAGCCACGCGTACAGATTCTGGCAAGCCCACCGGCGTACGGCCCCGGCCAGCCCCACTCGACGACCACGACGGACCGCCCAACCGCCAGTCGGTCCAACAGGGCCAGCACCTCCGGGCGCCGGTGCGCGTCGCGCACCTGCACGACCAGCGGTACGTCGTCGGGGACGCCGTCCGGCGCGGCTGGATCGACCGTCAGGTCCGGCCCCAGGCCCCACGCGACCTCGCCGACGGCGATGTTGGCCGTCGTCTCGACGCTGACGATCACGGCGCCGGTCAGGTCGGGCAGCGTGCCTTCGACGAGCAGCGCCCCGACCGCTGCCTCGGTCTGGCGGACCCGGTCGGGCGGACCGGCGGCGTCGCCGGCGGGCAGCTCCATCACGGCCACGCGCGCGGCCGCATCGGCGAGCCGGTCGCGGTCGAGCCGGCCGTCGGCGACCGCGGCCACCACGGCGTCGACGACCTCCTCGACCAGCGAGGCGGGCTTGTCCGGGCCGATGCAGAGGAGGTCGCAGCCCGCCGCCAGGGCCAGCACCGACGCCTCGGGGATGCCGCGGTCCGCGGAGGCGCCGGCCATGTCGAGCGCGTCGCTGACGATGACTCCGTCGAAGGCGAGCACGTCGCGCAGCATCGCCAGCACCACGGGGCTCAACGTCGCGGGGCGGTGCGGGTCGAGCGCCGGCACCACGATGTGCGAGGTCATCACGGCCCGCGTCCCGGCCTCGACGGCCGCGTCGAACGGCACCAGCTCGCGGGTGGCGAGGGTGTCGGCGTCGACGTCGATCCGGGGCAGGTCGAGGTGGCTGTCGGTGGCGGTGTCGCCGTGCCCGGGGAAGTGCTTGGCGCACGCGGCGACGCCCGTCGACTGGAGCCCGCGGGTCCATGCGGCGACGTGCCCGGCGACGGCCTCCGGGTCGGTGCCGAAGCTCCGGGTGCCGATCACCGGGTTGTCGGGGTCGCTGTTCACGTCGGCGTCCGGCGCGAGGTCGAGGGTGACGCCCACCGCGGCGAGCTCGGCCCCCACCCAGCGGCCGACCGCCTCGGTGAGGTCGAGGTCGTCGATCGCGCCGAGGGCGGCCGCGCCGAGCACCGGGCTCGGCGTGCGGGTGTGGAGCCGGCTGACGTCGCCGCCCTCCTCGTCGACGGCGATCACCGCCCGCGGGTTGGCCGCACGGATGGCGGCGCTCAGCGCGGCCGTCGCGTCGGCGCCGTCGGCGGTGTTGCTGCCGAAGTAGCAGATCCCGCCGAGCCCCTCCTCGAGCAGCGCGCGGTAGTCGTCGGGCAGGGTCGTGCCGCTGAAGCCGGGCAACAGCACCTGGAGCGCGAGGCGTCGTACGTCGGTGGTCATCAGCCCTTCACCGCGCCTGCCGTCAGGCCGCTGACCATCCGGCCCTGGACGACGAGGAAGAAGATGATCACCGGCACCGCGATGAGGGTCGAGCCCGCCATGATGCCGCCCCAGTCGGTGCCGCTGTTGACGTCGGTGAAGGTCGAGAGCCAGAGCGGGAGGGTGCGCTGGTCCTCGCGGGTCATCACGACCAGCGCGAGGGTGAACTCGTTCCAGGCCTGGATGAAGCCGAAGACGCCGGTGGCGACCAGGCCCGGCGCGAGCAGCGGGAAGGTGACCCGCAGGAACGCCTGCATGCGGGTGCAGCCGTCCATCATCGCGGCCTCCTCCAGCTCATAGGGGACGCCGGCGACGAAGCCGCGCAGCGTCCAGATCGTGAAGGGGAGCACACCGGCGACGTAGACGATCGTCAGGCCGATCACGGTGTTGAGCAGCTCCATGCTCTCCAGCATCTTGTACTGGGAGATGAAGAGCCCCTCGACCGGGATCATCTGGATCACCAGCAGCGTGACGATGAACGACATCCGGCCGCGGAAGCGGAAGCGCGACACCGCGACCGCGGCGACGAACGCGAACGCCAGCGCCACCACGATCGTCAGCCCGGTGACCATCAGGCTGACCTGCAGTGCGTTGACGAACTGGTCGGTCTCGAAGACGGTGCGGAAGTTATCGAGGTCGCCGCCGAACGGCACCCACGTGGGCACCGGGTTGCGGATCTCGTTGCGGTCGAGGAAGGAGCTGTTGACCATCCAGTAGACCGGGAAGGCCGCGACGACGAAGGTGAGCAGGCCGATCACGTCGGCAGTCACGCGCGCGGGGCGGGTCGTGGGGCGGGGCATCAGTCTTCGGTCCTCTCCTGTCGGATCATCGACCGGACGTAGGGGGCGGTCAGCAGCACGGTGAGGGCGAGCATGAAGATCGCGACGGCTGCGGAGGTGCCGAAGTCACCACCGCCGATGCCGAGCCGGTAGATGTAGGTGCCGAGGAGGTTGGTGTCGGTGGCGCTGCCGCCGGCCTTCTGGAGGATGTAGATCTGCGCGAAGACGCGCAGGTCCCAGATCACCTGCAGCAGCCCGACCACCATCAGCACCGGGCGGATGCTCGGCAGCACCACGTGGCGCAGCCGGTGCCACACCCCTGCACCGTCGATCTCCGCGGCCTCGACGAGCTCCTCGGAGACCTGCGTCAGCGCGGCGTACACGGTGAAGGCGACGAACGGGACGCTCATCCACACCACGACGACGGTCGCGACGAAGTAGAAGGACAGCGGCCGCAGCAGCCAGCCGTGGCCCTGGAAGTCGCCCCCGAGTGCGGTGAGGAGGTAGTTGATCACGCCGTACTGGGTGTCGAAGAGCCACTGCCACACCGTCAGCGACGCCACCACCGGCATCGCCCACGCGAGCAGCAGGCCGGTCTGGGCGAGCAGCCGCACCGGCGTCGACATGGCCCGCATCACCAGCGCGAGGCCGACGCCGATGAGCATCGTGACGGCCGCGTTGGCCAGGCAGAAGACGACCGTGCGGACGGTGACGCGCCACAGGTAGGCGTCGGAGAACAGCTCGCGGTAGTTGGCGAGGCCGACCCACTCCGGGGGGCGGCCGAACTGCTGGGCCAGGCCGAACTCCTGGAAGGACAGCACGACCTGCCGCACGAGCGGGTAACCGAGCGCCAGGCACAGGGCCAGCACCGCCGGGGTGATCAGGAGGTACGGCAGCGCGGCGGCGCTGCGACCGGTCCGGGACCGCCGCACCGGGCGGTCCGGGCGCTGGCGGCGGACGGGGCGGAGGGCGGTCCGACGCTCGGTCATCGGTGCCTCCTGTCGTACGGCGGTTCGGGTGCTCATCATGCTGGCTCTCGTCCGGTCCCGGGCAGGCGACGGCGGGGGCAGCGGCTCGCGCCGCCCCCGCCGTGCCGTCCGTGGGTCAGCCGTTCAGCTGGCCGCTCATCTGCTCGTCGGCCTTGCCCGCGAGCTCGGTCACGTCGCCACCCTGGGCGAGCGCGCTGAACAGGTCCTCGAGGACCCTCGAGCCCTCGACGTTGGCCCAGCCCGGCGCGGCCGGGGTGAGCTTGGCGTTGGACGCGGCCTCGATGGTGGCGGCGGCGTACTCGTCGTCACCGAGCAGCGAGGCGAGCGACTCCTTGGCCGGCGTCAGGCCGTTCTCGGCCATGATCGTCTGGTAGTCGTCGCTCAGCATCAGCGCGACGGCCTCCTGGGCGAGGTCCTGGTTGGGCGACTTCGCGGCGATCGCGATGTCGGAGCCACCGAGCAGGACCGGGGCGGGCGAGCCGTCGCTGCCCGGCAGGGCGAAGACGCCCATCTGCTTGGCGAAGGTGTCGGGGCAGCCGGTCTCGGGGTCCTCGATGAGGCCCTTGACCCAGCCGGGCGTCGACATCATGCCCACCTCGCCGGCGCACCACGGCGTCCACGGGTCGGCCTCGTTGCCGTCCTTGGGCGCGCCCGAGGCCTCGGTGAAGAGCTTCTGCGCGGTCTCGAGCCCGGCGATGGACTCCGGCGAGCTGAGCGCGGGGGCCCACTCGCCGCCGTCCTCGGTGGCCAGGTCGCCGCCGGCGTCCCAGACGAACGCGGCGCCGTTGCGCCAGTCCTGGCCGGGGAACCAGAAGCCGGAGAAGTTCGCGGGCTTCGGGTTCTCCTTCTTCAGGGTGATCGCGGCGTCGACGAACTCCTCGAGCGTGGTCGGCACCTCGAGGCCGGCCTTCTTGAGGAGGTCCTTGCGGTAGAAGATGTACTTCGAGCCGGCGTAGTAGGGCACGGCGTACGTCTTGCCGTCGACGGTCGCGCCGTCCACGAAGCCGGGCAGCAGGTCGTCGCCGCCGAGGTCGCCGAGCTGGTCGGTGAGGTCGGCGAACGCGCCGGCCGAGGTGAAGGTCGGCGCCTGGGTGTTGCCGATCTCCACGACGTCGGGCGTCTCGGACTCGCTGGACAGGGAGGTGGTGAGCTTCTCGACGAGGCCGTCCCACTCCTGCTGCTCGATGGTCAGCGTGGAGCCCGGGTTCTGGTCCTCGAAGGTCTTCTTCAGCCAGTCACGGGCTTCCTGCGGGGTGTCCGTGCCGTTGAGCCAGACGCGGATGTCCGCGGACTCGGCACCCCCCTCGTCGCTGGACGAGCCGTCGTCGTCGCTTCCGCACGCGGCGAGCGTCGTCAGCGCGAGAGCTGCGACCGCCACCCCGGTCAGTGACTTCTTGATGCGCACCACAGTGTTCCTCTCATCGGTGTACCTCGTGCGGGTACCTGTTGGGGTAGCGGGGCTCACGAGACGCCCAGCTCGCCGGCGAGGACGAGGACGGCCGCACCAACGACCACGACGTCATCACCGAGCTTGGAGGTGCGGACGGTGAGGCCGGCGGAGCTCACCGGCATCGTCCGTTCGCGGATGGTCCGGTCCGCCGCGTCGAGCAGCGGACCGCCGAGAAGCTCAGCGGGGCCGCTGAGCACGATCTCGTGGAGGTTGAGCGCGGCGACGATGGGCGCCAGCACCTCCCCCAGCCGGGTGCCGACCTCGGCGAGCGCCGCCGGCACGTCGACGCCGTCCTCGGCCGTACGACGACGCAGCCGCGGCGCCGAGAGCACGGTCTCCAGGCAGCCGGTGCGCGAGCACGCGCACCGCTCGCCGTCGGGGTCGACCACGACGTGGCCGATCTCGCCGGAGGCGCCGAGGTGGCCGTGCAGCAGCGAGCCGCCGAGCACCAGCCCGGCGCCGACGCCGGTGCCGACCCGGATCACCATCAGGCCGCCGTCGCCGGACTCGCCGAAGGTGTGCTCGCCGAGCACGGCGGTGTTGGCGTCGTTGGCGACGAAGACCGGGACGTCGAAGACCTCCGCCAGCCGGGCGGCGAGCGGGGTGTCGGACCAGGCCAGGTTGGGCGCGTCGATGACGGTGCCGGCGGTGTCGACGACGCCCGGGCTGCCGACGCCGATGCCCAGCACGGGACGCTCGGTCATCTCCATCAGCTCGGCGGCGAGCTGCTGGACCAGCTCGACCGCCTGCTCGCCCTCCGCCCCGTCGACGTGCACCTCGTGGCGGGACAGGACGGTGCCGGCCAGGTTGACCACAGCGCCGGACATCGAGTCGGTCTCGGACAGGTCGAGCGCGATGATGTGGTGGGAGTCGGCCGCCAGGCCGACGAGCGTGGGGGGCTTGCCGACCCGGCTCTCGGCGGGGGCGCCCAGCTCGGTCACGAACCCCTCGGCGAGCATCTCGCCGACCAGGTCGGACACGGTGACGCGGGTCAGGCCGCTGGCCCGGGCGAGGTCGGCGCGGCTCGCCGGCCCTTCGCGGAACAGCTGCTGGAGCAGCAGGGAGCGGTGGTGGCGGCGGGCGTCCTCCTGGAGGAGCTTGCCTTGCGGTCGCAGTGGGCGACCCACCGGTGTGTTCGGGCTCACATTAGTTAGTTCACCGCACTTACTTATCCCCCGTCAAGTACCTCCTCGCACCTGGTCCAGTCCGCCAGCGGTGGTGGACCTACATTTCCGGGCCGCCGAATGTAGGTGGACCACCGCTCACGAGGGAGTCAGCCCAGCAGGGCGGCGGTGTTGTCCCAGCAGACCGCGCGCAGCCAGTCCTCCCCCAGGTCGAGACGGACCAGCGCCTCGAGCTGGTCGGCGTAGGGGTAGGGGATGTTCGGGAAGTCGCTGCCGAGGTGCACCTTGCCGGCCAGGCCCAGGTCGCGCAGCCGCGGCAGCAGCGCGGGCGGGTAGGCGCCGCCCATCTCGTCGAAGAACGGCGTGAAGGCCATGGTCGTGTCGAGCGCGACCCGCTCGTGGGCCTCGGCGAAGCCGAGGAACTCGGCGTACTCGGGCGCGCCGGCGTGGGCGATGACCAGCCGCAGCCGCGGGTGCCGCCCCAGCAGGGCCGCGACCGGGCCGGGACCGGTGTGCTCGGTGGGCACCGGTCCGCTGCCGGCGTGCAGCACCACGGGGGTTCCGGTCTCGGCGATGACGCCCCACGCCTCGTCGAGCAGCGGGTCGGTGACGGTGAACGCGCCGACCTGGACGTGCACCTTCCAGACCTCGACCGTCGCCGAGCGGGAGGTGACGTACGCCGTCACGCCGGGCTCCGGGAAGAACGTGCCGCACACCGCTGCCTCGGGCACCCGCGCGGCGAAGCCGGCGGCCCAGTCGTTGAGGAACTCGGCCATGTCGGGCCGGTGGGCGTAGGGCAGCGCGGTGAAGCGGCGCACGCCGAAGGAGCGCAGCGTCTCCACCAGGACGTCGTCGTCGTCGCGGTAGTGGAGCGGCCAGGTCCGGCCGATGAGCGGGCCGGCGGAGTCGAACTGGGCGCGCACCTTGGCCGTCACGCGCGGCGGCAGGAAGTGGGTGTGGAGGTCCTGCAGGCCGGGGATCCCGAGGTCCTCGGCGAACGCGACCGGGTCCGTCACGCGCTCAGTCCCGGTGGCCCTTCAGGCGGCGCTGGACCGCCTCGACCTTCTCCCGGTTGGCCGTGCGCTCGGCGAGCGTGTGGCGCTTGTCGTAGGACTTCTTGCCCTTGGCGAGCGCGATCTCGACCTTGGCGCGGCCGTCCTTGAAGTAGAGCGACAGCGGCACGATCGTGTAGCCCTTGTCGGTGATCTTGCGCTCGATCTTGTCGATCTCGGAGCGGTTGAGCAGCAACTTGCGGCGCCGGCGGGCGGCGTGGTTGGTCCACGTGCCCTGGCTGTACTCGGGGATGTGCACGCCGAGCAGCCACGCCTCGCCGTTGTCGATCTCGGCGAAGCCGTCGACGAGCGACGCGCGCCCCTGCCGCAGCGACTTCACCTCGGTCCCCATCAGGACGAGGCCGGCCTCCCACGTGTCCTCGATGTGGTAGTCGTGGCGCGCCTTCTTGTTCTGCGCGACCAGCTTCTGGCCCTGCTCCTTCGCCATGGGTCCATCCTCTCAGGCGGGACCAGCCAGGCTAAAACCAATTCATCGGGTCGACGGCCTGGCCGTTGGCCATCACGGTGAAGTGGAGGTGGCAGCCGGTGGACCAGCCGGTCGAGCCCTCGTAGCCGATGACCTGGCCCTCGGAGACCTGCGCGCCAACGCCGACGTTGTAGCTGCTGGCGTGGTTGTAGATGGTGGCGATGCCGCGCCCGGCGATGACGCCGTGGTCGATGACGAGGCGGTGGCCGTAGACGTCGCTCCAGTACGACGCCACGACGCGGCCGGGTGCCGCGGCCTTGAGCGGGGTGCCACAGCCGCCACCGAAGTCGACGCCGTCGTGCAGGCCCCAGTAGTGGTAGATCGGGTGCTCGCGGTAGCCGAAGGGCGAGGTGACGTAGCCGTCGACCGGGTGGGCGAGCAAGCCGCTGGACGGACCGCTGGCGGCACCACGCGCGTTGGCGCGCTGGCGGCGCAGGGCGGCGAGCGCCCGCTTGCGGAGCATCTCCTCGATCTTCTTCTGCTGGGCCTGGTGCTTGCGGAGCTTGGCGAGGTCCTGCGCCCGCGCCTTGCGCGCGTCGCCCCGGGCGTCGCGGCGCTCGATGACGAGGGAGACGACGGAGTCCTTCGCGGCCTGCTGCTCGGTCTCGAGCTCCGTCATCAGCGTGAGGTGCTCGGCGGCGGCCTCCCGCTTGGCCGCCACGTCGTCGCGGGCGTCGGAGACCTGCTGCTCCTGGACCTCGAGCAGGACCTCGGCGGCCTTCAGCTCGTCGTACGCCCTGGCCTCCTGGCCGACGACGACGTCCCGCACCCCGTCGCGGCGGGTGAGCTCCTCGGTCGTCTCGGCGTCGAGGAGGGAGGAGAAGGCGATCAGCTCGGGGTCGCCCTCGGCGTACATGTCGGCCACGGTCGAGGCCACCCGCTGGCGCTGCTTCTCACGGTCGACCTGCCCCTGGGCGAGCGCGGCCTCGGCGGCGGCGAGGTCGACCTCGGCCTGGGCGAGCTCGGCCTGCATCTGGGCGTCCTTCTCGCGGGCGACCTCCACCTTGCCCCGCGCGGTGGCGAGCCGGGTCTTGGCGCCGACGAGCTGCTCGTGGGCAGCCTCCAGGCGCGCGCTGGCCTTGCGCAGCTTCGCGCTCGACTCGTCGAGGTCCTGGTGCGCGCGCTTGAGCTGGCGCTCGACCTTGTGCTTCTTGTCCTTGAGGTCGTCGGCCTGCGCAGAGGGGACCGTGGAGACGCCCAGGGCCATGACCACGACGAGCGCGGCCATGCGGCGATGAGCGGTACGGGGGAAGTGACGCACCGGGGGAAGCCTTTGCGTTGGGGAAGCGGGGAAGGTCGCCGTCCCGGGCCGAGGCCGGGACGACGCCTAGACGCTAACCTCCGCGAATCAGACTTTGAGGTATTTCCGCGTCAACACGAGTGTCGGGAGCAAGGTCAGCAGCGGACCGAGGATCGCCACCGACCCGGCTGCGAGCCAGAACTCGTCCCAGCCGATCCACGGCACGAACTTCAGGCGGTTCTGCGAGAGCTCGTCGATGCCGAAGTACATGAAGCCCCACAGCGCGGCCCCGGCGAGTGCGACACCGATCAGTGCGGTGACCAGCGCCTCGAGGAGGAACGGCAGGGCGATGTAGAGGGTGGAGGCACCGACCAGCCGCATGATGCCGATCTCCTTGCGGCGCGCGAACGCCGCGAGGCGGATGGTGTTGGCGACCAGGAGCAGGGCCGCGAAGACCAGGAACGCCGCCGTGCCGAGCGCCACCCACTGGAGCATGTTGATCGACTCGAGGATGGGCGCGACCTGCTCACGCATGTCGCGGACCTTGGAGACGCCGTCGAGCCCCTGGACGGCGCTGGTGATGCCTTCGTACTGCTCCGGGTCGTGCAGCGTGATCCAGATCGTCTGGGGCATGTCCTCGGCGGTGATCGCCGGGTTGTCGCCGGAGAACAGCTCGTCGCCGTAGAGCTCGCGGGCCTTGTCGAGCGCCTGCTCGCTGGACTCGAAGTGGAAGTCGTCGACCTCCGGGTTGTCCTCCACGACCTGCGAGATCTCGGTCTTCTGCGCGTCGGTCACCGCGTTGGGGCAGACGGCGGCGCTGTCGTTGGCCCGGCACAGGTAGACGGTGATCTGGAGCTGGTTGCCCCAGTGCTCGGCGGCCTTGGCGGCCTGCTGGTTGAACAGCACGCCGATGCCGACGAGGGTCAGCGAGACGAACAGGGTCAGCACCACTGCGAGGTGCATGGACAGGTTGCGGCGCAGGCCCTGGCCGAGCTCGGAGTAGACGTAGCGAAGCTGCATGGAGTGGGGGCTCTCGATCCGTTGCGGGGAAGGTCAGTTCTGGTGGCCGTAGACGCCCTGCGCCTGGTCGCGCACGACGTGGCCGTTCTCGAGCTCGATGACGCGCTTGCGCATCTGGTCGACGATCCCGGCGTCGTGCGTGGCCATCACGACCGTCGTGCCCGTGCGGTTGATGCGGTCGAGCAGCTTCATGATGCCGACCGATGTCGTGGGGTCGAGGTTTCCGGTCGGCTCGTCGGCGATCAGGATCATCGGCCGGTTGACGAAGGCGCGCGCCACCGCGACGCGCTGCTGCTCGCCGCCGGAGAGCTCGTCGGGCATCCGGTCGCCCTTGCCGCTGAGGCCGACCAGCTCCAGCGTCTCGGGGACGACGTCCTTGATCTCCTTGCGCGACTTGCCGATCACCTGGAGCGCGAAGGCGACGTTCTCGGTGACGGTCTTGTTGGGCAGCAGGCGGAAGTCCTGGAAGACGGTGCCGATGTCACGGCGCAGCCGGGGCACCTTCCAGCTCGCGAGGCGGTTGATCTCCTTGCCGGCGACGTAGACGCGCCCGGTGGTGGGGCGGTACTCGCGCAGGACGAGGCGGAGGAAGGTCGACTTGCCGGAGCCCGAGGATCCCACGAGGAAGACGAACTCCCCCTTCTCGACGTCGACGGAGATGTTGTCGAGCGCGGGATGGGGGTGGCCGGGATAGGTCTTGGTGACCTTCTCGAAGCGAATCACGGCGTCGAGGCTACGTGAGGGGTGTGCGCATCCCCGAAAACCCGCGCCGGCCCTGCGTCATGAGCAACCTCGGTGCGGACCGGGATCCTCATGAGGTCAGCTCAGGCGTCGACCTTCTCCGCACCCCGGCGCCAGCGGATGCCAGCCTCCATGAAGTCGTCGAGGTCACCGTCGAAGACGGCGCTGGGGTTGCCGGACTCGTGGCCGGTCCGCAGGTCCTTGACGATCTGGTAGGGGTTGAGCACGTAGTTGCGCATCTGGTCGCCCCAGCTCGCGGCGACGTCGCCCTTGAGGTCCTTCTTGAGCGCGGCCTCCTCGGCCTTCTTCTGCGCGAGCAGCTTGGCCTTCAGGACCACCATCGCGGACGCCTTGTTCTGCAGCTGCGACTTCTCGTTCTGGCAGGACACGACGATGCCGGTGGGGATGTGCGTGAGGCGGACGGCGGAGTCGGTGGTGTTGACCGACTGGCCGCCGGGGCCGCCGGAGCGGAAGACGTCGACGCGGATGTCGTTCTCGTCGACCTCGATCTCGTCGGTCTGCTCGAGGACGGGCACGACCTCGACGGCGGCGAAGGAGGTCTGGCGGCGGCCCTGGTTGTCGAAGGGGCTGATCCGCACCAGGCGGTGGGTGCCGGCCTCGACCGAGAGGGTGCCGTAGGCGTAGGGGGCGTGGATGGCGAACTCGGCGGACTTGATGCCCGCCTCCTCCGCGTAGGACACGTCGTAGACCTCGACGCCGTACTTGTGCTGCTCGGCCCAGCGCGTGTACATCCGCATCAGCATCTCGGCGAAGTCGGCGGCGTCGACGCCACCGGCGCCGGAGCGGATCGTCACGATCGCCTCGCGCTCGTCGTACTCACCGGAGAGCAGGGTGCGGATCTCCAGCGACTCGACGGCCTTCTTGACCCGGCCGAGCTCGGCCTCGGAGTCGGCGAGGGTGTCGGCGTCGTCCTCCTCCTGGGCCATCTCGACCATCAGGGCGAGGTCCTCGATGCGGGTCTCGAGCCCGGTGAAGCGGTCGAGCTCGCCCTGCAGCGCGGAGAGGCGTCCGGTGACGCGGGTGGCGTTGGCCTGGTCGTCCCAGAGGTCGGGCGCGGCGACCTGCTCGCCCAGGTCGGCGATCTCGGCACGCATCCGGTCCAGGTCGAGGACCTGGCCGATGGTCTTCATGGTCGCCTGGAGCTGCTTGATCTCTTGGTCGAAGTCGATGCCTGCCACGAGAGCCAACCCTACGGCCAAACGCCAGCCGGGGCCCGATCGGCACCGCCCGCACAGAGCAACGGCGGGCACCCCCGGGGAGCCTGTATCCCCGGGCGTGCCCGCCGCTGCGGACTGGTGCCGACCGACGTCAGCGGGTGCAGAGCACCTCGGGCGTGGCGACGGCGGCGTAGGCCGACGCGCTCGTGGTGAGGTCGAACTTGATCCGGAAAGCGTCCTTGATGTCGATCACCTCGTCGGCGACGACCGTGCCCACGCCGAGCTGGTGGTTGGCGCGGACCGCGCCGTCGGCGGTGACCGTGACCCCACCGGTGGATCCGCTCGCCGACTGGTCGGTGAGGGCGTACGTCGCCCGCAGCTGGAGGCACTTGCGGCCCAGCGTGTACTCGATGGACGAGGCCGTGGCGGGCGTGGCGGTGACCAGGCTGGCGGCGTAGTAGTCGGTGGCGATGAGGGCGCCGTTGAACTCGATGTTCTGCAGCGGGCCGGCCGGGCGGGCGGTCAGGCGGCCCCAGCTGTAGACCTCGACGTCCAGCGCGGGGCTGAAGCCCTTGGCGAGGCCGTTGGAGGCGGGCTTGAGGACGCGGTACTGGCGCTTGCCCGGGGTCGACGGGTCGTCCTTGAGGACGTAGGTGCCGTTGCGCTTGATCTTCGCGTCGCCGGTGGCCTTCCACGACTTCTTGTTGCCGACGCGCTGCTGCAGGATCACCTTCTGGCCGGCGGCCTTCGGCGTGACCTTGCCCTTCACCTTGATGGTGGTCTCCTCGCCGATGGCGACGGTCTTGTTGACCTTGGCGGTCACCTTGTATCCGGCCTTGGCCGGAGCGGCGGTCGAGGGCGCGGCCAGCGCGAGCGGCGCGACGGCCAGGGCGGCGGCGGCGGTGAGGGCGATGATGCGGTTCATGGTGGTTCCCCGTCATGAGTGCTGCGGCCCCGGAGGGCCCTTTCGTGGTGGAGACTCTCAGGCTCCCGGAAAAGTTGCGACCGATCTAGCATCGTGGCCATGACGCTGCTGGAGCGTGACGAGCACCTGCAGGCCGCCGCGGGCTACCTCGCCGACGCGGCAGCCGGGCACGGGCGACTCGTCTACGTCGGCGGCGAGGCGGGCGTCGGCAAGACGACGTTTCTCGAGGGCGTGTCCGCCCAGGCCGACGCGCACGTGGCGGTCGGGTGGTGCGACGGCTCGGCGACCCCGCCACCGCTGGGGCCGCTGGTCGACATGCTGCCCGATCTCCCGGACGGGGTCTGGCCGGACGAGATCTCCCGGTCGCAGCTCTTCGCCAACGTGCTGGCCGCGCTGCGCGACCCGCCCGGCGGTACGCCGTACCTGCTGGTCGTCGAGGACGCGCACTGGGCCGACGAGGCGACGCTCGACCTGGTGCGCCACCTCGCGCGACGCATCCACGCGTGCCGCGCGCTGGTGATGGTGACCTACCGGCCCGAGGACACGAGCGTCGGCGACGGGCTGCGGGTGCTGCTCGGCGACACCGCGTCGGCCACCGGCACGCGGCGCATCGACCTGTCGCCGCTCACCGTCGACGGCGTCGCCAAGCTCGCCGCGGAGCACGGCGCGACCGACGCCCGCACGGCGTCCGAGCTGTACGCCGTGACCGGCGGCAACCCGTTCTTCGTGACCGAGGCGCTGGCGTCGCGCGGCGAGCTGCCGCAGACCGTCCGCGACGCCGTGCTGGCCCGGGTGGCGAGGCTCGACGAGCCGAGCCAGCGGGCCTTGGAGCTGGTCGCGCTGGCGGGGTCGCGGGCCGAGTCCGACCTGGTCGGAGCGTTGCTCCACGACGGCCTCACCGCCCTCGACGAGCCGCTGGCGCGCGGCCTGCTGCGACGGTCGGGCGACGACGTGCTCTTCCGGCACGAGCTCGCCCGGCTGGCCGTGCTCGGGGAGGTCCCGGCCGGTCGCGCCGTGCACCTGCACCGCCGGCTCCACACGGCCCTGGCCGAGCGTGGCGCCGACCCTGCCCGCCTCGCCCACCACGCGGAGGCCGCCCGCGACGGCGCGTCGGTCCTCCAGCACGCCCGGGCCGCCGCGGCGAGCGCCGCCGAGCTGGGGGCGCACCGCGAGGCGTCGCGGCAGTACGAGCGCGCACTGCGCCACGGCGACGACCTGCCGACGGGCGAGCGCGCGCAGCTGCTCTGGGACCTGGGCTACGAGTACTACCTGACCAACCGGATCGCGGAGTCGATCGAAACCGTCGGCCGGGCGCGCGACCTGTGGGACTTGCTCGGCGAGACGCTGCGGGTCGGCGACGCCTGGCGCTGCCAGTCGCGGCTGCAGTGGTTCGCCGGGCAGAACGACGAGGCCCGCGCGTGCGCCGACCGCGCGGTCGAGCTGCTCGAGGGGTCCGACTCGGTGGAGCAGGCGATGGCGCTCAGCCACCGGGCCGGGCTGTCCATGCTGAAGACCCAGCTCGCCCCGACCCGCGACTGGGGCGAGCGCACCCTCGCCGTGCTCGACAGGCTCCCGGACGACGCCGGGCAGGAGGTCCGCGTCCACGCGCTCAACAACCTCGGCACCATCGAGATCACCGCGGGAGACCTCGAGCACGGCAGGCAGATGCTCGAGCAGTCGCTCGACGGCGCTCGGACCGCCAACCTGCAGGAGCACGCCGCGCGTGCCTACTGCAACCTCTCCTCCACCGCCGTGGCCCAGCGCCGTCACGCCGAGGCGTTCCGCTGGCTCGACGAGGGCCTCACCTACTGCGTCGACCGCGACCTCGACTCCTGGACGGGCTACCTGCGCGGCTGGCGCTCGCGGCTGCACCTCGACCGGGGCGAGGAGGCCGAGGCCCGGGCCGACGCCACCGCAGTGATGCGCAGCGGGTCCAGCGCGGTCGGCTCGCTCGAGCCCCTGCTCGTGCTCGCTCAGCTCGACGTCCGTGCCGGCACCGGCTCCCCCGACGAGGCCTTCGCGCAGGCCGTCGAGATGTCCGAGGCGATGGCGGAGGCGCAGCGGATCGGGCCCACCTCCTCGGCCCGGTGCGAGGCGGCCTGGATCGCCGGCGACGACGAGGCCATCACCAGGATCGCGTCGGCGGCGTGGCCCCACGTCGCCAGCGTGGACTGCCCGTGGCACCGCGGCGAGGTCGCGACGTGGCTGCCCGCCGACGTCGACGCCGGTCAGCCGCTGGCACCGCCGTACGCCCTGGAGCGTGAGAGGCGCTGGGCGGAGGCCGCGGCGCTGTGGGAGTCGCTGGAGTCGCCATTCGAGCAGGCGCTGGCGCTGTCCCGCAGTGGCGACCCGGCGCTGCTGACCGAGGCGGTGCGGATCTTCGACCGGCTGGGTGCCGCAGCCGCCGCAGCCCGGGCCCGTACGTCGTTGCAGGCGCTCGGCGCGCCGGTGCCGCGTGCGACCCGGGCCAGCAGCCACCCGCACGGCCTGACCCCCCGGGAGCAGGAGGTCCTCCAGCTCGTCGCGCGCGGGCTGAGCGACGCCGCGATCGCCGAGACGCTGGTGATCTCGCGCCGCACCGCCGAGCACCACGTGGCCGCGATCCTCGGCAAGGTCGGCGTACGTAGTCGCCGCGAGCTCGAGACAGGTAGTGCCGAGGGCTCTTCTGGGTAGCCGCTACCGATGAGCCGCAGGGGTGGCGCGGAGTCCACTTGGGAGGTCAGCAGAGACCCGACGAAAAGGAAACCGCCATGCCTCTCTTCATGGACGTCCACTCGCTCGGCGACGGCGTCACGATGGACGACGTCGCCAAGGCCCACCAGGCCGACCTGGCCACCCAGGGCCCCCATAACGTCAGCTACCAGCGCTACTGGGTCGACGAGGAGAAGGGTCAGATCTTCTGCCTCGTCGAGGCCCCGGACGCCGAGGCCGCCAACACCGTGCACCGCGAGGCGCACGGCCTGGTCGCCGACCGCATCTTCCAGGTGCAGGAAGGCGTCTGAGGCGACGTCGCGGGGAGGGGGCCGCGGGGCCAGAACCCGCCCGCCCCAGGGGTACCGGCCCAATGGGATGGACCCCAGCCTGGGGGCGCTATATAT
>NZ_JAYSFM010000004.1:160341-225899 GCF_041913365.1 Nocardioides sp. | reverse complement strand
GCGGGCGGCCGCCCCCCCGCCCAGTCCGGGGGGGGGTGGGGTTGGGGGGGGGGGGGGGGGGCGGGGGGGGGCCCCCCCCCCCCCGCGACGGCACCTGTCGTCCGGCCAATTGCGATGGCACACCTGCTTGCCGGAAAGTAGTCTGATTGCTTCCTCAAGGATGCTCGGCGGCGCTCGGGGAGTCTCGATGTTCATCGACGTGCTACGTGTGGTGGTGACCGGACTGGTCGGCGTGTACTTGGCCGCCGTCGTCTTCGTGATGGCGTTCCAGGTGGCTTTGCTGAAGAACCCTCAACTGGCGCCGAGCAGGATGAGTGTGATCGACATCGCGAACCGCGGGATGCAGCAGAGCGGCCGAACCAAACGCCTCGCGATTGCCGCGCTCGCCCTTCCAGCCGAAGCTGCTGCGTGGCCCGCCGCCGTGGCACGTCGTGCGCAAGCCAGAGCGTTCGAGAGCCGACTCTCAGACTTTCACTTCAGCTCCGCACTGTCGCTTCGCCCGCTTGTCCTGATCCAGTCGGCATGCGGATTCGCTCTCGCCGTAGCCTGCGCACTCCTGACGGGCCATGACTCGTTGGTGTGGCGACCGGCTTTGATCGTGCTCACCGTCTTCCTGCTGGCGGCACTCGTCGCCAAACATCTGAACTTCGCGATCAGCGGACTCCACGTTTCGCTGCGCCGCTCGCTCTACAGTCCCTTTGCCGTGTTCGCGGCGATCGCGTTGTTCGACGCGGCGGCACTTGTCCTCTTGGCTGCGTGCATGAGATCGCGGTTCGGCATGACCGATGCAGAACTGTCGAAAGACGGTCTGGCGAACACAGCGGGGGCCATCTTCAACGTCCCCTCCAATCTCGTCGAACTCACGTCACTGGGACCAGCCGCACTCGCAATGGCGGCGGTTGGGGTCGTCTACTCGACGGCCTTGGCACGATCCTTGCTCCAGCCGAGCCAGTTCCAACGGACGGATGAGGACCGACTGGCTCTGGCCAACCTGCTGACCAACGTCGGGGACATCGACAGGGCTGAACAGCACTTGGTCCGTGTGGCCAACGTCAACGTGTCCAGCCTGAGGGAAAAGGCCAGGATCCAGGCGGCGCGTGGAAAGTTTGAGGTCGCCGTCCAGAGTGCGAAGAAGGCGTCAGCGATGGCTGGCGACGACGAGAGCGACGAAGCCGCCGTTGTCGCCCTAGCTCGCTGGTGGATCTACACGTCCGTCGACCTCGAGGTAGTGAGCAGGTTCGTCCTTTTCGCGATCGACAAGGGGATGCCCGACTACGTGGTGGCCGAGGCAGTGCAGAACCGGGCGATGCTGGCGGGCGCCGACCCGACTGGCACGACCGACATCCTCGAGCCGCAGCTCGATGCGCTTCCAGCGACCTATCCACTGACCAAGGCGTCGCTCTTGCTGGACAGAGGCGACTTTGCCGGCGCCGAGGAGGAACTGCGGCAGAACGGGCCGATCGACGACGTGGCCGGGCTCTGGCACCCGTTCCTGCTCATGCGGACGGTCATCCAGGATCCGCAGCGTTCGTGGAACGAGACCGTCGCCGACGTCTCCAGTCTGATCGAAATGCGCCCGACGGCCAGTCTCGAGGCGCTGACCCAGGGACTTGCACCGACCCAACAACAGTTCGCTGGGATCCAGGTGTTCGTCGCTGAGGCCTGGCTGCAGTTTCTCGAAGTGAGGGCCGCCAAGGAGGGGGTTGAAGTTCCGGCCAGCTTCCGGGCCTATCGGACCGGCCTGATGGTCGTGGCAGAACAGCTCGTCGACTCGCCGAGCACACGCCGGCAACTCGGACGCATCGCCCGTGACCTGCTCAAAGCAGTGACGGGCGAACGCCTCGAGCCCTCACCGCAGGTGGTCTAGCAGCGGAGCGCCTCACAGTTCAACGCAACAACGCGCCGGCGTGCGGCGGGACCTCGACGGTGCCGCCGTCGAGGGCGACGCCCGTCGGCGTGTGGAACAGGATCTCCCCCGCATCGACGTCGAGCGTCGCGGGCACCTCGCCGGCGTTGACCACGACCAGCAGGTCGTCGCGGCGCATCGTGAACAGCCGGCCCTCGACCGAGCAGGACACGGAGCCGAAGGACGGGTCGGTGAGCTGCGGCAGCTCGCGTCGCAGCGAGACGAGCAGGCGGTAGCAGTCGAGCACGACCGCGTGGCGGCCTGTCGAGAGCTCGTCCCAGTCCAGCTTCGACCGCTCGAAGGTGGCCGGGTCCTGCGGGTCGGGCACCTCGGCGGGGTCCCAGCCCATCCTCTCGAACTCCGCGATCCGCCCCTCGGCGGTCGCCCTCCCGAGCTCCGGCTCGGGGTGGGAGGTGAAGAACTGGAACGGCGTCGAGGCCGCCCACTCCTCCCCCATGAACAGCATCGGCGTGAACGGCGCGGTCATCAGCAGCAGGGCGGCGCAGGCGAGCTGGTCGTCGTCCAGGTGCTCGGCGAGCCGGTCCCCGCGGGCCCGGTTGCCGATCTGGTCGTGGTTCTGGTCCGCCACGACGAGACGCCAGGCGGGCATCCTCGCGGTGTCGACCGGGCTCCCGTGGTCGCGCTCGCGGAACGACGAGAACGTGCCGTCGTGGAAGAAGCCCTGCTCGCACACCTTGGCCAGTGCCTCGAGCGGCTCGAAGTCGGCGTAGTAGCCGGCGGTCTCACCGCTGAGCGCGACGTGCACGGCGTGGTGGAAGTCGTCGCTCCACTGCGCGTCCAGCCCGTAGCCACCGGCCTCGCGCGGCTTCACGAGCAGGGTGTCGTTGAGGTCGGACTCGGCGATGAGGGTCAGCGGGCGCCGCAGCTGCGCCGACAGCGTGGCGGTCTCGATCGCCATCTGCTCCAGCAGGTGCACCTCGGAGGTGTCGCTGAGCGCGTGCACGGCATCGAGCCGCAGCGCGTCGACGTGGTAGTCCTCGAACCACATCCGCACGTTGTCGAGGATGTAGCGACGCACCTCGGCCGAGCCCTCGCCGTCGAGGTTGACCAGGTCGCCCCAGGTGTTGCGGCCCTCCTTGAGGTAAGGCCCGAACAGCGGCAGGTAGTTGCCCGAAGGGCCGAGGTGGTTGTGGACCACGTCCTGGACGACGCCCAGCCCGGCGGCGTGGCAGGCGTCGACGAACCGCCGGTAGGCGTCAGGACCGCCGTAGCCCTCGTGGACGGCGTACCAGCCGACGCCGTCGTAGCCCCAGTTGTGGGTGCCGTTGAAGGCGTTGACCGGCATCAGCTCGACGAGGTCGACGCCGAGGTCGACGAGGTGGTCGAGCCGCTCGGTCGCGGAGTCGAGCGTGCCCCCGGGCGTGAAGGTGCCGACGTGCAGCTCGTAGAGCACCGAGCCGGCGAGCTGGCGGCCCGTCCAGCCGACGTCACCCCACGCGTACGCCGTCGGCTCGTGGCACGAGAGCCCGTGCACGCCGTCGGGCTGCCGCCGCGAGCGCGGGTCGGGCCGCGGGTCCGGGGCGTCGTCGAGGAGGTAGCCGTAGTCGACGGCAGTGTCGGTGTCGGGCACGGGCTCGCTGGGCGTCCACCACCCGTCGCCGGTCCGCGTCATCTCGACGACCTCGCCGGCCAGGGCGAGCCGCACCCGCTGCGGCCGCGGCGCCCAGACGTCGTACGTGCCCCTCATCAGTCCTCCCGCACGAGCAGGGCCACCGGATGCGTGGCGAGCAGGTCGGCCAGGTGGCCGTCGGTGTCCACGCCGGTCAGCACGTCGTGCCAGCGCCCCGGCGGCAGGTCGAGCCGGGTGTCGCGCCACCCGCCGGCGGCCGCGAGGCCGACCGGGAGGCGGGTCGCGACGGTGATGGCACCGCCGCGGTCGAAGGCGACGACGTGGCCGGCGGCCGCGCCGGTGGCGGTGACCGGGGCGTAGCCGGTGAAGAGCTCCGGCCGCTCGCGTCGCAGAGTGAGCGCGGTGCAGGTGACGTGCAGCTTGTCGACGGCGTCGTCGGTCGCCTCGCCCGCCAGCACCGCGGCGCGGTGGTCGAAGTCGACGGGACGGCGGTTGTCGGGGTCGACGAGCGAGGTCTCCCAGAGCTCGCTGCCCTGGTAGACGTCCGGCACGCCCGGCATGGTGATCGCGACGAGCTTGGCGGCCAACGCGTTGGAGCGGCCGGGCTCCTCGATGCGGGCGGCGAGGTCGGCCAGCACGGCCCGCACCTCGTCGGAGTCGAAGAGCGCGTCGACCGCCGCGTGCACGGCGGACTCGTACGCCTCGTCGGGCTCGGTCCAGGTCGTGCGGTCGCCCGCCTCCCGCATCGCCTTCTCGGCGTAGCCGTGGAGCCGGTCGCGCAGGTCGGGCAGGTGCTCGGGCGTCCAGGCGCCGAGCACGGCCTGCCAGAGCAGCGAGCCGAAGCCCGGGTCCGGGACGGGCGCGAGCCGGAGCAGCTCGTCGAGGGCACGCTCCCAGTGGCCGGGCTCCTCGGCCAGCACGGTGATGCGGGCGCGGACGTCCTCGCCGCGCTTGGTGTCGTGGGTGGAGAGCGTGACCATCGCGTCGGGCCAGTCGCGCTGGCGGGCGGCCATCGCCTCGTGGAAGTCGTCGACACGGATCGCGAAGATCGACGGGTCGCCACCGACCTCGTTGAGCGAGGTCAGCCGGGACCAGCGGTAGAAGGAACAGTCCTCGACGCCCTTGGCCATGACCATGCCGGAGGTCTGCTGGAAGCGCCGTGCCGGCTGGCTCCACTCGTCGTGCAGCACCGGCTCGAGCACGTCGTACGTCGCCGCGAGGTCGGGGCGCTCCTCGCGTGCCCGGGCGAACGCCTGGGCGAGGTGGTCGCGGCCCTCGGGGAGGTAGGAGCGATAGACCGGGAAGCAGGCCAGCAGCTCGCCGACCGCGTCGGCCACGGCGTCGTCGTCGGCCGACTCGATCCGGTGCTCGAGCACGCGCTCGACCTCGCGGGTGATCCGGAGGACCTCGGAGTGGAGGATGCCGTCGGCGACGGCGCGCTTGTTGTCGTGGACCATGCGCTCCCAGTCGACCGGGGCGCCGCGGAGCCGGTCCTCGAGCGCGGTCAGCGGCGCCTCGCCGGCGGGGTCGGTGAGCACCCGGTCGACCAGCGCCAGCGCGTCGTAGCCCGTCGTCCCCGAGGTCGCCCAGTCGCGGGGCAGCTCCTCGCCGGGCTCGAGGATCTTCTCGACCAGGACGTAGGCGTCACCGGTCAGGGCGGCGAGGTCGTCGAGGTAGCGCTTGGGGTCGCGCAGCCCGTCAGGGTGGTCGACGCGGAGCCCGTCGACGAGGCCCTCGTCGAACCACCGCTTGATCTCCACGTGCGTCTCGGCGAAGACCTCGGGGTCCTCCACCCGCACCGCGGCGAGCGTGTTGACCGCGAAGAAGCGGCGGTAGTTGAGCTCCTCGTCGGCCGCCCGCCAGCTCACCAGCTCGTAGTGCTGCTCCTCGAGCGTCGTCGTATCGGGAGCCATCGGGAAGCGCTGGTCGTGGTAGCGGACGACATCGCCGTCGATGCGGATCGCGCCCTCGTCGTCGTCGCCGACCACCGGGATCAGGATGCGCCCGTCACCGGCCGCCCAGTCCACGTCGAACGCCGTCGCGTGCTCGGACTCGCGGCCCAGCCGCAGCACGTCCCACCACCACGGGTCCTCCGCCGGGGTGGCGACGCCGACGTGGTTGGGGACGATGTCGACCAGCACGCCCATGCCGAGCCGCCGCGCCTCGGCGGAGAAGGCGTCGAGGCCCTCGGCGCCGCCGCGCTCGGGGTCGACGTGGTCGAAGGCGACCACGTCGTAGCCGTGGGTGCTGCCGGGCTCGGAGGCCAGCAGCGGCGAGAGGTAGGCCCAGTCCACGCCGAGGTCGTGGAGGTACGGCAGCACCCGCGCGGCGTCGTACAGGGTGAAGTCGGGGCTCACCTGGAGCCGGTAGGTGCTGTGCGGCGTCCGCCGCTCCGCGTGGGAGGTCACGGCGCCTCCGTTCCCCCGGTCGCGCTCAGCGATGCGGACACCGAGCGGTCGGTCTCCTCGGGCTCGGGCTCGACGTGCTCCCGCAGCACGAGCGTGGATCGCTCCCCCATCGGCAGGGTGGTCCCGGCGGCGCACGTGCCGCGCTCGTCGGCGACCCCGCCGGTGTCGATCAGCACGTCCCACGACTCGGCGTACTCCGCCGGGGGCAGGGTCACCTCGCACGGCCCGTCGGCGTTGAAGAACAGCAGGAAGTGGTCGTCGGTGATCGGCTTGCCGCGGGAGTCGCGGGTGTTGATGGCGTCGCCGTTGAGGTACATCCCGAGCGACTTCTGGCCCGCGTCCCAGTCGCCGTCCTCCATCGCGCGCCCGTCGGGGTGCAGCCAGACGATGTCGTCGAGGCCGTTCTCGTCGGCCTGGCCGGTGAAGAACTGCCGGCGGCGGAAGGTGCGGTGCTCGCGACGCAGTCGGGAGACCGCGGCGGTGAACTCGACGAGCCCGTGGTCGGCCTCGTCCCAGTGCACCCAGGTCAGCTCGTTGTCCTGGGCGTAGCCGTTGTTGTTGCCCTGCTGGGTGCGGCCGAGCTCGTCGCCGTGCAGCAGCATCGGCACGCCCTGGCTGAGCAGCAGCGTGGTGATGAAGTTGCGCTGCTCGCGCGAGCGCAGCGCGTTGACGTGCTCGTCGTCGGTCGGGCCCTCGACACCGTGGTTCCACGAGCGGTTGTGGCTCTCGCCGTCGTTGTTGTCCTCGCCGTTGGCCTCGTTGTGCTTCTCGTCGTACGACACCAGGTCGCGCAGCGTGAAGCCGTCGTGGGCGGTGACGAAGTTGATGCTCGCGAACGGGCGGCGCCCGGAGTTCTCGTAGAGGTCGGAGGACCCGGCGACCCGGGAGGCGAACTCGCCCAGCGCGGGCTCGCCGCGCCAGAAGTCGCGGACGGTGTCGCGGTAGGCGCCGTTCCACTCGGTCCACTGCGGCGGGAAGCCGCCGACCTGGTAGCCGCCGGGGCCGATGTCCCACGGCTCGGCGATCAGCTTGACCTGGCTGACCACCGGGTCCTGCTGCACGAGCTCGAAGAAGGTGGACAGCTTGTCGACGTCGTAGAACTCGCGCGCGAGCGTCGCGGCGAGGTCGAAGCGGAAGCCGTCGACGTGCATCTCGGTCACCCAGTAGCGCAGCGAGTCCATGATCAGCTGCAGCGAGTGGGGGTGGCGGACGTTGAGGGAGTTCCCGGTGCCGGTGTAGTCCATGTAGTACTGCTGGTCGTCCTCGACGAGGCGGTAGTAGGCCGCGTTGTCGATGCCCTTCATGCTCAGCGTCGGGCCGAGGTGGTTGCCCTCGGCGGTGTGGTTGTAGACCACGTCGAGGATGACCTCGATGCCGGCCGCGTGCAGCGCCTTGACCATCGCCTTGAACTCCTGCACCTGCTGGCCGAGGCCGTCGGTGGAGGCGTAGGACTCCTGCGGGGCGAAGAAGCCGATCGTGTTGTAGCCCCAGTAGTTGCGCAGGTCCTTCTGCACGAGCGCGTCGTCCTGCACGAACTGGTGGACCGGCATCAGCTCGATCGCGGTGACGCCGAGCCGGGTCAGGTGCTCCACGACGGCGGGGTGGGCGATGCCGGCGTACGTCCCGCGGAGCTCCTCGGGCACCTCGGGGTGGAGCTGGGTGAGCCCCTTGACGTGCGCCTCGTAGATCAGCGTCTCGTGGTACGGCGTGCGCGGGCGGGCCTCGCCCTCCCAGTCGAAGAACGGGTTGATCACCACGCCGAGCATCACGTGGTCGAGCGAGTCGTCGTCGTTCGTCGTCTCGGGGTCGTCGAACCGGTAGGAGAAGACGGACGGGTCCCAGTCGTACTCCCCGACCGTCGCCTTGGCGTAGGGGTCGAGGAGCAGCTTGCTGGGGTTGCAGCGCTGGCCGTTGTCGGGGTCCCACGGCCCGTGCACGCGGTAGCCGTAGCGCTGGCCTGGCTGGACGCCGGGCAGGTAGGCGTGCCACACGAACGCGTCGACCTCGGTCAGCTCGACGCGGGTCTCCTTGCGCTTGCGCTTGCTGCGCGGGTGGTCGTCGATCAGGCAGAGCTCGACACGCTCGGCGACCTCGCTGAAGATCGCGAAGTTGGTGCCGCTGCCGTCATAGGTCGCGCCCAGCGGGTACGCCGCGCCGGGCCAGGTCTCGGTCATGCTGCGACGCTACCGGCGACTCGCGGGTAGGCGTCGGGTGTGCCCATCCGGCGGGGTGGGATCGGTGACGACCTTCACCCCGCCGGACCACGTCAGCGGCGGGCCTTGGTGACCTTCGCAGTCCGCGCAGTGCGCACGGTCGTCGGCTGGTGGGACGGCGCGGTGGCCGTGACCTGGACGACGATCCGCTTGCCCAGCTGCTTCTTGGTCAGCTTGAACCACTGGCGGCGGGCGCCCTTGATGAGCTTGCCGTTGGCGTACCACGCGTAGTCGAGGTCCTGCGGGTACGGCGTCCACGCGCCCTTGGTGACCCGGATGACCTTGCCGACGCGCAGCTTGCCCTTGACGACCGGGGCCTTGACGTTGGCGACGGCCGGCAGCGGCGCCACCGGTGCCGCGGTGACCGCAGCGGTCGAGGCCGACCACGCGGTGGCGGGGACCCAGCCGGCGCCACGCGTGCCGGTGGCCTGCACCCGGATGGACTTGCCGATGTCGGCCGCCTTCGGGACGTACGTCGTGCCGGTCGGGTCGTCCGCCGGCGAGGTGTCGTCGCCGACGACCCAGCGGTAGGTGACCGTCGTGGCCGCCGGCGTCCAGGTCGAGGCCGCGGTGAGGGTCTTGCCGACCTGCGGGGTGCCGGAGATCGTCGGGGCGACGGTGTTCTTGACGACGCCGCCGAGGAGCACGTCGGTGCCCGTGCGGTCGACGCCGCTCGCCACGTCGAGCGAGACCGAGCGCGAGGCGCCGGTCTGGGAGTCGCTGAAGTCGAGGCGGTACGACGCACCCCGGAGGCCGGGGACCTCGTAGCGGCCGTCCGCGTCGGTGGTCCAGCTGCCGACTCGTGCCCAGGCCTGCGGGGCGTAGAGCCACCAGACGGTCACCGCGCCGTTGTTGACGGCGCCACCGGCACCGACGGTCACGCGACCGCTGACCGCGCTGCCCGGCTCGAGGACCGCGTTGACGTTCTCGGTCACGTCGCCCGCGACAACCGGGACCCAGTCCGCGAACTGTCCGCCACCGCCACCGGGCACCGGGCTGTCGTCGTAGTACTCGGTCGCCCAGTCGCCGTCGGGGTCGGTGAAGCCGACGCGGTAGTAGGGGTCGGCCTCGAGGCCGTCGATCTGCCAGTCGCCGCTCGCGTCGGTGACGTCGGTGCCGACGACGACGTCCCCGGTGTAGAGGTTCTGGTCGATCACCGTGACCTCGATGCCCGCCAGCGGGGTGAGGCCGGCGTCGGTCACGACACCGCTGATGCTTCCCGGGTCGGCGGCCGAGGCGGCCGGGACGGGCGCGAGGGCGCTCAGGGCGAGGGCGGCTCCCGCCGCGAGGGCGGGCCCGCGGCCGCGCCGCAGGCTCGTTAGGACATGACTGATGAAGGGGTTCCCCGTTTTCATGGCCGGAGACTAGGGCACCCGCCGCCACGGCACGGACGAAACGCCGTACGTCGTTGCTGTTCCCGCTCCGCACAAAGTGCTCAACACGTGACGACCGCAGCCGATGAGGAGCTCGTGCACACGACCCTCCCTGCCGTCAGGACGATCCTCGGCACCGCCCTTGTCGCCCTCCTCGTGCCGATGGCCACCGCCGCGCCTGCGGAGGCGCTGGTGATCAACGGCTGCGACATCCACCTCGACGACAGCTCGCCTGCCTGCCTGGCCTTCGACACCGACGGCGGCGGCTGGCTGCATCCCGACGTCGAGATCACCTGGCCCACCGGGCCCTTCCAGGTCGGGTCGGCGATGACCGTGACCGCGCACGGGGAAGACCTGCTTCGTCCCGTCACCCTCCCCATCACCCGATCGACCGGCTCCGACGACTACACGACCGTCGGGTCCCTCACCGTCGGGCCCGGCGCCATGACGGCCTCCACCTCGGTCACCCTCGAGGTCCCGGGCGAGAACGACTTCTCCGTCCAGGTCGACGACTACGACGACGCGGGGCTCTACGTCTACGACCACTTCCAGGCCGTCGTGACGGCGCTACCGTCCTCCCTCACCTCCGACCTGCCCTCGGGGCGTGTCGTGAAGGTCGGCGCGAAGTCCCAGCCGGTCACCGGCACCGTGACCGGCGGAGCCCGGCCCGTCGACCTCCAGGTGCGTGCCAAGGACGGCGCCTGGGTCACCGTCGCATCCACCACGTCGACCGGCAGCGGCTCCTACGTCCTCGCCGTTCCGACGTTCTGGGTCGGCAGGCACACCTACCGCGCCGTCGCCCCAGCCTTCGGCAGCTACGGACCCGTCGAGGGCACGAAGACGAGCGACGTCACCGTCAAGCGGACCTACAAGCCGAAGGGCTCGACGGCCCACCGCCTGATGTTCGGCCCGACCGCCCGCTGGAACGCCTGCGCGCCGATTCGCTACGCGGTCAACACCTCGAAGATGCCCGCGTGGGCCCCGAAGGAGATCCGCTACGCGCTGCGCGAGGCGTCGGCAGCGACCGGCCTGCGGTTCGCCGCGGCGGGGACGACCAATCACGTCCCGTTCGCTCGCAAGGAGACCCCCTACCCCGACAACGTCGACCTGGTCTTCGCCTTCTCCACCCCCAGGACCGTGCCCGACCTGGCCGGCTCCACCATCGGCCTCGGCGGCGCCGCCTACACCGGCAGCGTCGTCTTCGACGGCGGCGTGACGCTCGACGTGGCGCAGAAGACCACGAAGGCGAAGTGGCGCGAGGTCGTGCTCCACGAGGTCGGTCACGCGATGGGCCTCGGCCACGTCCGCGACCGGAAGCAGGTCATGGTCTCGGGGGCGACCGGCAAGAACCTCGCCTACGCCAAGGGCGACCTGACCGGCTTGGGCAAGCTCAGCGCCGACGCCGGGGCGTGCACCGGGGAGCCGAGCTTCTTCACGCGCGGTACGAATCACCGCCTCGCTCCGGACGCCCCCGTCGAACCGGTCCGTCACGTGGTGCTCCCCTGAGATCCGCGGGGCAGCTCACCCGGTTCCTACGACGGTGACGGCGGCCGTGCTGCTGGCGGCGACCCGCGGGCTGCTCGGTGAGCCGGGGATGGTCAGCGGGAGGTCGAGCGGCGCCACGAGCCGGACCGTCACGGACCGCCCGGCCGGGTCGACGTGCACGACGACGTCGACGCCGGGGTACTTCCGCGCAGCACCCGCCCGCGCGAGGTAGTCGTGCACCGCCGTGCGCACGGCCGCCTCCTGCTGGGACAACCGACCATCCCCCAGCCCCTCCTCGTAGATCCCGGACGAGCCGAGGTCGGCGCCGTAGAGGGCGGCGCCGTCGGCGAGGTTGTCGAGCCCCTGACGCTGGAGGTACGCCGACGACGCATCGATCACGGCGACGATCGCCATCAGCAGGATGCCGGCGAAGCCGATGATCAGCAGCGTGACCTGGCCGTGGTCGTCGTGTCGGCGCCTCACTCGGGATCCTCGGGCGCGCTCTCGACGTACTGCCCGATGGGGACCGTGTGACTGGCGTCGAGCGAGAAGGTCGCCGACCCCTTGCCCAGGATCGCGGGGAAGAACGGCAGGTCGACGCCCGAGTCGACCCGCACCGTGATGACAGAGGTGCCGACGTGGCAGTTGCCGCCCGGCGCGTCGCAGGAGATCTCGACCTGCGCCCGCTGGCCACGGGTGCCCTGGTCGGCCAGCACCTGCTCGGCGGCCGCCCGGGCGCGGGCCTCGCCAGTGGCGTCGTCGGGTGCGAGGGCGTACGCCCGCCCCGCGGCGCGGGCCGCGGCACTGGTGGCGAAGGCACCCCGCTGCACCTCGAACACCGACATCACCAACCAGATCAGCGGGACCAGCAGAATGATCGCCAGCCAGCTGAGCTCGACGAGCGCGGAGCCCGACTCGTCGCGCCGCCTCACGGGGCGACCTCGCTCGCCTCGGCGACCGCGTGGCCGGCGACCTGGACGTGGATGCCGGCCCCGCCACCCAGCCCCAGCACGCCGACGTCGGCCTCGATGACCACCTCGTAACCGGGTGCGCCGCCGACCACCGTCGGGCGCACCGTCACGGACCGGACGAAGTCCTCCGAGAGCGCGCCGTCGACGAGCTCCTGCACCTTCGCCCGACCTGCGGGCGCCGACGACCCGGCGACGGCAGCGTGGCGCGCGCCCTCGGCGGCGGCCGAGGCCAGCGTGTTGCGCACGTGGAGCACCAGTGCGAGCTGGAGGATCCCGACCACCAGCGGGAGCAGCACCAGCAGGATCAGCACGAAGTCCACGACGGCTGCTCCGCGCTCACCCTGACGCGTCACCGCCTCGCCTCAGCCGCTGACCATCGAGAACGCCCGCTCGAGCAGGCCGCGCAGCTCGTCGCCGACGAAGGGGGTCAGCGCCGCGACCACGATGGCGGTCATCAGCGTGACCATCACCCAACCGGGCACGTCGCCGCGCTCGTCGCGCTCGCGGTCGCGGGCCGGGACGAGCATGAGGAGGAACGGGTGCATGGGTGTGTCCTTTCGTGGAGACGAGTCAGGGCGTGGTGAGCCGGAGGCCGAGCACGCCGGGGTAGAAGGCGAAGAGGATCGTCACGGGGAGCACGAAGAACACGACGGGCGCCATCATCGCGATCTCCTTGCGGGCGGCCGTCTCGATCAGGAGCCGGCGACCGGCCTCGCGCACATCGGCCGCCTGGGCGTGGAGCACGTCGGCGAGCGGGGTGCCGCGCTCCATGGCGACGGTGATGCCCGTGGCGAAGCGCGCCACGATCGGCAGTCCGGTCGACCTGGCCAGCGACTCGAAGGCCTGCCCGACCGGCTCGCCGGTGCGCACGCGGCCGAGAACGGCGGCGAGGTCCTGGGAGAGGGCCCCGTGGCTGCGTCGCACCACCCGGTCGAGGGCGGACACTGGGCTCTCGCCGGCCGCCACCGACAGCGCCAGCAGCTCGGCGATGGTGGGGAACTCGGTGAGGACCTGACGCTCACGCGCCTTGACCTGGGTGCTCAGCCGGTTGTCGCGGGCGAAGACGCCGAGGACGAAGCCGAGCACGCACAGGACCAGGGCGGAGCCCGGGCTGCCCACGCCGCCGAGGGTGCGGACCAGGGTGAGCCCCGCCGCCGCGCCGAACCCGACGAGGCCCCACAGGACCTGCTCGATGCGGAACTCCTGCACGGACCGGACGAGGCCGGCGCGCTGCAGCCGGCGGCGTACGGACGAGCTGCCGCCCAGCACCCGCTCCACGAGGTCCGCGGCCGAGCGGAGCACCGGACCGAAGATGCCGGCCGCGGCGGAGGTCGGCGACGAGGAGGTCGTCCGCAGGGCCGGCGTCTGGTCGCGCAGCGGGACGTCCCGCAGGTAGGGCAGCACGCGGTCGGAGAGCTGGGGTCGGCGCAGCACGCTGATGCGCAGGAGGACCAGGACGACGCCGGCACCGCCGAGCGCGCCGAGCGCGGCACCCCAGAGGAGGGTGCTCACGACAGGATCCGCTTCTCGACGGGCAGCCGGCCGATTCGCATCATCGCCCAGTAGGCCACGACGCAGACGGCGAAGCCGACGCCGAGGACGATCACTCCGCCGGCCGAGGCGTAGTGGCGGATCGCACTCGTCTGGAACGACATCAGCAGCAGCACGATCCACGGCGCCGCCACCGCGAGCCGAGCGCCGTTGACCGTCCAGGCCTGGCGTGACTCCAGCTCGGAGCGGGTCCGCGCGTCGTCGCGCAGGAAGCCCGAGAGGTTGCGCAGCAGGCGGCCGAGGTCGCCGCCGCCGACCTCGCGGGCCAGCCGCAGGCCCTCGACGACACGATCACCGACGGGGTCGGCGAGCCGGTCCTTGAGCCGGTCGAGGCACTCACCGAAGCGTCCGGTGACCTGGTAGTCGAGGGCGAACCGGGCGAAGTCGCCGCGCAGCGCCTCGGGACCGGTCGTGCCCAGCGCGGACACCGCGTCGGGCAGCGACATCCCGGCGCGTACGGCACTCGCGAGGTTGTCGACGGCCTCGGGCCACACCTCGGCGAAGTCCCTCAGCCGCCGGGCGGCCCGCTGCCGCAGCAGCAGGATCGGGGCGTACGCCGCCATCGCGGCGAAGACGAACGAGATCGGCGCGGTCCGGGACACGGCCTGCACGAGCGCGAAGACCACCGCGAAGAGCACGGCGCACAGCGTCACCACGCCGGCCGGTGTCACGTCGCCCAGGCCGGCGCGGCCGAGGAGGCGGGCGAGCGCGGACGGCGTCGGGGCACCGGACCGCGGGGCTCGCGGCAGGGCGAACGCGGCCCAGACCAGCATGAGCCCGATGCCGACGCCGAGCCCGACGAGCGCACCCATCAGGCCTCCCCGGTGCCGTGGTCGGCGGTGGCCAGCACCTGGTGGACGTCGATGCCGACCCGTTCGTAGCTGTCGGTGCGCGCCGGCACTCCGCCGGTGCGCCGTAGCCCCGTGGCGTCGCGCACGAAGATCGGCTCGACCTCGATCACGTCGGCCTCGACCCGCCCGGGCACGGACACGATCTCGTTGACCCGCCGGGTGCCGTCGGCGTCGACGCCGAGGTGGACCACCAGGTCGACGGACGTCGCGACCGTCGGCACGACGAAGCGGGCCGAGATGTTGTCGCCGGCCAGCAACGGCAGGGTGCACATCTTCACCAGCGCCTCCCGCGCGCTGTTCGCATGGAGGGTGCACATTCCCGGGAGGCCGGAGTTCAGCGCCAGCAGGAGGTCGAGGCACTCGGCGGCACGCACCTCGCCGACGAGGATGCGGCTCGGCCGCATGCGGAGGGCCTCCTTGACGAGGTCGCGCAGCACGATCTCGCCGGTCTGCTCGAGGCCCGCCTGACGGGTCTGCATCGCCACCCAGTCGGGGTGACTGAAGCGCAGTTCGAAGACTTCCTCGGCGCTCACCACCCGCTCGCCACCGGGCACCGCGGCGGCCAGGCAGTTCAGCATCGTGGTCTTGCCGGCCTGGGTGCCCCCGGCGACGAGGATGTTGAGACCCGCCCGCACGGAGGCCTCGAGGAACCGCGCCGCCTGCGGGGTCAGGCTCCCGAGCGCGACGAGGTCGGCGAGCCGATGGGCCCGGAGCAGGAACTTGCGGATGTTGACCGCAGTGAAGCCGCGGGTGATCCCCTCCAGCACGACGTGGAGCCGGTGACCCTCGGGCAGCATCGCGTCGACGAAGGGCGTGCTGATGTCGAGGCGGCGGCCGCTCGACTTGAGCATCCGCTCGACGAGCTCGTTCACCTGGGCGGCGTCGAGCCGGAGGTTGGTCAGCTCGTGCCGCCCGCGCCGGGCGATGAAGACGCGGCTGGGGTCGTTGATCCAGATCTCCTCGACCTCGGGGTCGTCGAGGAACGGCTGCAGCGGCCCGAAGCCGGCCACCCGCGCCACCAGCTCGCCGACCATCGCCCCGTCGTCGGCGACCGGCGCGACCACACCGGTGAGGCTGAGCTGGTCGTGGTCGCGGACCACGTCCTCGGCGATGCGGCGTACGACGACCGACTCGCGCTGCGGGTCGACCCCCTCGCGTCGCACCCGCTCGCGCACCTGGCCGTCGAGCTGGCGCACCAGGTCGTCGTGGGCGTCAGGTCGGGCGAGCGTGGTCGCTCGATCCAGCCGATCTGTGGCCATGGCGGTGCCCCTGCTTCCCGAGAACGTGCACCGGTGACGCTACCCAGCCTGCGACCGCACAAACAGAGCCTGAGTAAAGGTTGTGGACAACCAGCGCGGAGTGCGAATCGGCCGAAAGCCAGCGAGGCCGGGCGGGGTTGGACGACACTGTCCTACGGGGGACGGCTGTTCCGGGACCCCTCGTCGCCGTTCGCGTGGAGGAAAGAGCTCGATGGATCGCTACCTGCGGTTGCTGGCCGCAGCGTGTGCCGGGCTCGCCCTGACCGCGACCTCGACGCCCGCGAACGCCCAGACCGTGACGTCCTTCGAGGCCGAGGACGTGCAGCTGACCGAGACCGGGTGCGTCTTCCAGCACGTCCGCACGGTGATCGCCTTCGACGAGGTCGTGACCTGGGACGCCCGGATCACCGTGACGGACCCAGACGGGACGCTGGTGCACTCGTTGGACCTCGTCGAGGAGACCGGGACGGGCCAGGACGCGACGTACGAGATGGTCTACTGCGCCGCGTCGGAGCCGGGGACCTACACGATCGCCGGCGAGGTGACCACCACGACGACGACCAGCGCGACGACCCGGCCACGAGCCGCCGCAGCCGCCGTCCAGAGCTGGACCGACACCTTCCAGGTGCTCGGTGCCACGCCAGCACCCACTCCGACGCCGACTCTGACCCCGACGACCACGTCGTCCGCGACCGCTCCGAGTCGGATGGGCGCGCCGAGGTGCACGGCGCGGCGCCGAGCCGTCGTCGTGAGGTGGAAGGCCCCGACCAGCAGCAGCCCCGTCACGGGCTACCTCGTCGACATCAGCAAGGGCCGGACCCGGACCGTCACCACCACGGGGCGACGGGTGAAGGTCCGGCACCTCTCCCCTGGGCGCTACCGGATCCGGGTCGCGGCGCGAAACGCCGCGGGCCTGTCCCCGTACAGCCGGTGGGTCGCCGTCCGGGTGTCCTGACCCCGGACGGCTCCACCACCACGCCGGATCAGCGCGTGACCCGAGCCGTGCGCCGGGTGCGCACCGTGAAGGGCTGGTACGCCGGCACGGAGGCCGTGACCTGCACGACGATCCGCTTGCCCAGCTGCTTGTTCGTCAGCTTGAACCACTGGCGGTGGGCGCCCCTGATCCGCTTGCCGTTGGCGTACCACGCGTAGTCGAGGTCCTCGGGGTACGGCGTCCAGGCGCCCTTGGTCACCCGGATGACCTTGCCGACGCGCAGCGTGCCCTTGACGACGGGCAGGCGGTCGTTGGCGACGGCCAGGACCACGACCGGGGGCACCGGCACGGCGGTGACGGGCGACGTCGCCGCGGACCACGCGGTCGCGCCGACCCAGCCGCCACCGCGAACGGCGGTGGCGTGCACCCGGATGGTCTTGCCGACGTCACCGGCTCCCGGGACGTACGTCGGGCCGGTCGGGTCGTCGCCCGGCGTGGTGTCGTCGCCGACCACCCAGCGATAGGTCACCGTCGTGCCCGCAGGGGTCCAGACGGAGCTGGCGGTGAGCGTCTGGCCCACCTGGGGTGTGCCCGTGATCGTCGGAGCGGCGGTGTTGGTGACCACGCCGGCGAGCAGCGCGTCGATCCCCTCGACCGCGTCCCCGCTGCCGACGAACAACGAGGTCGCGCTCGTGATGTCCGGCCGGTCGTCCCACGCCTCGGCGGCTCCGGACTCGAGGTCGCGGAAGACGAGGGCGTAGGTGGCGGACTTCAGGCCGGGGACCAGGTAGCTCCCGTCTGCTTCCGTCGCGTAGTCGTCGACCCAGGAGTAGCCCCCAGCGGTGTAGCGCCACCACACGCTGACCGTGCCGTTGTCGACCGGCGTGCCGGCACCGACGGTGAGCGTCCCGGAGATGCTGCCAGCCGGCTCGAGCTCCGTGTCGGGGAGCGTGGTGACCCCGCCGTCGGGCACGGCGACGAACGTGGCGAACGATCCCGCGACCGTGTCGAGGTGCCACTCGGTGGCGTACGTCGCGCTGGGGTCGCGGAAGCGGACCTTGTAGAAGGGGTCGGGGGTGATCCCGTCGACCTGGTAGGACCCGTCGGCGCCCGTGACGTCCTGCCCGACGACCACCTCGGCGTAGCCGAGGTTGTCCCAGACGGTCACCTCGATGCCCGCGAGGGGCGCGGCTTCCTCGTCCGTGACGACGCCGGCGATGCCGCCGGAGGCCAGGGCGGAGGCGGCGGGGACGGGTGCCAGGCCGCTGAGGGCGAGTGCCGCTCCAGCGACGACGGCGGCGAGGCTGCGGCCCGGCCGGGCCAGCAGGCGTGGGAGTTCCATGGTCGTGCTCCTCACTTCCGGGTGTGCCTCCAGCCTCGCAACGGGACCGGCCATGCGGCAGGAGCGAACGTCACCGGTCGGGTGGGCACACCGGCCCGTCTTGTCGGCCCCGTGAAGGACGCCCGGTCGCTACGACGCTCACGGCTCCGGGAGCGGCTGGACCTCCCCGATGTCCCAGTCGCTGTCCTCGACGAGCGCCTCGCCGAGCCAGGCGCAGACGCCGCGGCGGTACTCGATGGTGTGCTGGTAGCCGCTGTGCGTCGAGACGGTCGGGCCCGGGTCGCCGGCCTCCCGCGGCGGCACCTCGGGGGTGGGCACGTCGTGGTCGGAGTCCTCGTCGGAGAAGACCCGCCAGCCGAGCGGGTCCCCGCGGCGGAAGAGGTTGAACCAGCCGTCCTTGCCCAGGCAGTCCCACAGCGTCTTCGGGTCGTGGCCGGGCGGCGCGACCTCGGCCGTGGCGAGCACCCGCGGCGCGTCGGGCATCGGGTCCTTGAACGTCGGCGACCCGTCGGTCGGCTGGTTGCCCAGCACCGCCGGGCCGAGCACGCGCGGGAAGATCCGGCCGTAGAGCGCGCGCAACTGGCTGCCGTACGTCACCAGCGTGACCCGCTCCAGCTCCTCCTCCTCGAGCCGGATCAGCGTCGCCGCCGCGATCAGCGAGCCCTGGCTGTGGCCGGAGACGACGACGGTGCCGTGCCGCTCGAGCGCCCACCGGATCCGCGTGGTCAGCTCGGGCACGACGCGCTCGGCGTAGCAGGGCGGGCTCAGCGGGTGGGCCGCGCGCGGCCAGAAGGTGGTGAGGTCCCAGAGGATGCCCACGGCCTTGCGGGTCGCCTCCGAGCGGCGCACGTAGCTGCTCAGCAGCACGAAGCCGGCGCTGAGCGCGAGCACGACGTAGAGCGACAGGCTCGCCAGCAGGTGCGGCAGGTCGCTGCGCAGGTCGGGGAAGAGCTTGCTGACGAGGGTGTTGGGCGGCAGCCCGGTCGCGGACAGGCAGAGCAGGAGCAGCACGCACACCACGGTCACCCCGCCCAGCAGCTCGATGAGCCGCTCGGCGCGGTGGGCGTACGCCGCTCGCAGCCGCTTGCTGCGGATGTCGTTGCGCGACTCGGTGGCCACCCCCTCCTTGTCCATCAGTCGCTTGATGCGGGGGTAGGTCCGGGCCTTGAGCTGCACGTAGCACCCGAGGGCGATCAGCCCGGCCAGGAGTGCCCACAGCACCTGCACGATCGGCGCCCAGATCAGCACCTGCGGCACCACCAGCGGCGTCGCCGGCGGCTCCGCGACGGAGAGCCGGACCCGCCCCTCGTCGTTCACCACGAGCAGCTGCCCGTCGACCGTCTCCTCCACCGCCGACACGAACGTCGGATCCTCGGGGTGGCATGCCGGCGGCTGCACGTCGCCCACCTCGACCTTGCAGGTGTCGACGAGCAGCAGGGTCGGGTCCTCCATCCGCAGCAGACCCTTGAAGATGACCGTGTCGGCCAGCCGCCGGATCTCGCGCTTCTTAGTGTCGAGGTACTCCGCGGTGTCGACCTCGAGGGTGCCGCGCACCAACATCGGCGGGGCGCCGCCGGCTCCCAGCACCACGATGCCGTCGCGCACCACCGCCTCCTTCGAGAGGTCGACGACGACGCGGTCGGTGTCGTCGTTGGTCACCTCGTCCGGCGCGGTCGCCTCCTCCACTGCCGTGGACACCGACGTCAGGTCGGAGACCGTCTGGTCCGGACCGTTGAGGTACTCCGCGGCCGCCGTCACCGCTGCGGTGGTGAAGAGCAGGGCGATCCAGCCGGCGGCCCCGATCATCACGGCAGGCGCGCCGCCGTACCACGCCTTGTCGGCCAGCGCGGGCACCCGCTTCTGGGACAGCTGCCAGAAGAGCATCACGCCGAAGAAGGCGAAGGCGAAGCCGAACGACAGCCCCAGGATCACCGCGAGGTCCCGGTCGTCCTTGATGTCCTCGCCCTGCAGGCTCCGCCACGCCGCGATGCCGACGCCCGTGGCGAACACGACGATCGTCATGGTGGCCGGCACCCGGTGCATCCGGCCCGCTGCGAAGACGGCGATGTTGACCGCGGACAGCGCGACGAACAACCCGATGAACCACAGGTTGTGGCCCCACCAGCCGATGGTGGAGTCCCACGTGCGCGACCTGTCGGCGACCGAGGGCCACGCCAGCCAGCCCAGCTGCGTCAGCACGAGCAGCACGGACAGGCGCATCAGCCACGGGGCCCACTTGTCGTAGGGGCCCTTGCTGTCGATCTGCTGCTTGGTGTACTCGAGGTCCTGCGGGTGCAGCCGGGCCGTGGCGACGAAGCAGACCACCAGGATCGCGACCGCCACGAAGGTCCACACGTTGGGGTCGCCGGTCAGCTGCCCCACCTGGATCCCGACGTACGCCATCAAGGTGGCGACGGCGGCGGCGATGTGGATCCGCTGGAGCCGGACCGTGCGGCGGGTCGAGGACCAGAACCGGGTCTTCTGCAGCAGGTGCGGGCCGCCGCCGAGGTCGGTGCTGTCCGTGCAGGCCTCGTAGCGGGCCAGGGTCCGGCGGGACAGGAACCACATCAGCGCGATCACGCCGAGGGGCACGAGCGACGCGACCGCCAGGCGCTCGCTCGGGGACAGGAACATCATGAAGTCCAGCAGGCCGGGCAGCACGTCGCACGACTTGGTGCCACCGCGGTAGCACTGCCACGCCACCAGGTCGAGGGAGATCAGGCAGGTCGTCAGGACGATCAGCATCGTCAGCAGCAGCGCGGCCCACCGGACGGCGCCGGCGCCGCCGCGGGCCGTCTGGGTGTCGGTGCCGACGTGGAGGCGCGCCCAGTACGCCAGGTTGACCAGGGCGAAGGGCAGCAGCACCAGCCAGAGCACGCGCTGCACCCACCCGAGGGCGCCGCGCACGGCCGAGGTGAGTGCGCCCCACGAGTACGCCTCCACCGCGTGCCCCGGGCGGAGCGTGCGGCGCGGCAGGGTGTCGGCGCGGAAGACGCCGGTGATCCCGTCGCCGGCGACCTGGCGCGGGTCCTTGACCCCGAGCATCGAGGCCGGGGACGTGCCGTGCACGCCGTGGACCCTCAGCTCCAGCGCGGCGCGCGGCTCCAGCCCCGGGTCGACCGGCGCGACGGCATTCCCGAGGTCCTGACTCCTGCTCCCTGGGGCCAGGGTGCCCATAGGGGCATGGTGGCCCTGCTGGGGCTGTTGGTAAAGGAGGGTCAGCGTCGGGGCAGCAGGATGTCCAGACCACCTGCGAGCGCGTCGCCGTCCCATCGCCCGCCGAGGACCCGGGTGATGGCGGCGCCGGCGGCCGCGTCCGGGCGCTCGGTCGGAGGGTCGACCTGGGTCCGTCCGGTCACGTGGATGCGCAGGTGGCCCTCCTCGGCCTCCATGCGCACGGTCACCGGGCCGGCGCCGTGGCCGCAGACGTCGGCCAGCACGCTGTCCAGCACCTGCTCGACCGGACCTGGGGTGACCGTGAGCTCACCGCCGCCCTCCACCCGCATCCGCACCTCGCAGTCCTCCGGCAGCTGCCGGCGCCACCGCCGGGAGACGTCGTCGGCGAGCTCGCGCAGCGGGATCGTCGTACGTCCCAGGAGGCCGCGGCTGCGCCCCGCCTCGACCAGGTCGCCGATGGTGTCCTGCAGGCGCTCGACGCCGGACTGGCAGCGGACCAGTGCCTCCCGGGTCTCCTGGTCGAGGTCGTCGGCCATCAGCAGCTCGTCGAGCTCGAGCCGCAGGGCGGTGATCGGGGTGCGCAGCGCGTGGGAGGCCTGCTGGGCGTACTCGCGGTTGCGCTGGAACTCGTGCTCGAGGTTCTGCGCGCTGGTCTTCAGCGCCGCCCCCAGCGCGACCACCTCCGGGATCCGCGAGTCCGGCAGGTCGATGTCGAAGCGGCCGCGACCCAGCGCCTCCGCGCTGCGCGCCAGCGAGGCGAAGGGCTCGGCGAGCCGTCGGGCGATCACCAGGCCGACCATGATCGCGAGCAGCACCGCGACCAGCATGATGGCGAGCAGCGAGGTGACCAGGTCCTGCGTGCTCGCCCGGACGTGGGCGTCGCTCTGCACGGCGACGACGGTGGTCTCCCCCACCTTGCGGGTGACCTGCAGCGGCTCGCCCGGCGCCTCCGCGCGGAACCGGTCGCCGGTCGCCGTCAGGTCCGGGGAGTCGGGGTGGATGACCGTCAGCCGCGTGTCGGTGCTGGTGAGGTCCTGCAGCTGCAGCGAGGAGACCGGGAGGCCGCCCTCGAAGCGGCGGTCGAAGACGACCGCGACCTGGGTCGCGTGCTCGCCCAGCGTGTCCAGCTCGTCCTCGCGGACCTCGTGCGAGAGCCAGAGGCCCCGCACGATGCCCACCAGGACCAGCAGGACGAGGGTCAGCCCGACGAAGGCGAGGGTGAGCCTCTCGCGCACCCCTAGCTGCCGGTCTCCAGGCGGAAGCCGACACCACGGATGGCGACGACGCGCTCACCGGCGTCGGCGGCCTCCAGCTTGCTGCGCAGACGGCCGATGGTGACATCCAGGGTCTTGGTGGAGCCGTACCAGTTCTGGTCCCAGACCTGGTTCATCAGCGTCTCGCGCGGCACCACCTTGTCGTGGTGGGAGGCGAGGACCGCGAGGACGTCGAACTCCTTCGCGGTGAGCGCGATCTCCTTGTCGCCCAGGTGGACGCGGCGCGAGGCGGCGTCGATCTTGAGGCCCGAGGAGGTGACGACGGTCGTGTCGTCCGGCGCGACGTGGGCACTGCGCCTGAGCAGGGCACGCACCCGCGCGAGCAGCTCGGCCAGGCCGAAGGGTTTGGCGAGGTAGTCGTCGGCACCGACGTCGAGGCCGACCACGCGGTCGAGCTCACCGGCGCGGGCGGTCACCATGATGATGCCGCCGAGGTAGCCACCCGATCTCATCTTGCGGCACACGTCGATGCCGTCCATGTCGGGCAGCCCGAGGTCGAGGATCACCACGGCGGGCTCCTGCTCGACGACGAAGGTCAACGCGTCCGCACCACCCGAGACCCGGCTGACGTCGTAGCCCTCACGCTCCAGGGTGCGCATCAACGGGACGGCGATGTCCTCCTCGTCCTCTACCACCAGCACGTCGTGCACCATGCGTAGGAGCATAGAGGGGGGATCAGCGGGTGGTGGAGGGAATCTCCGTGTCGACCTGCTGGGAGACCGAGGTGTGGGCCGGCTCGGCCGACCCTGCCTGGCCAGAACCGACCACCACGGAGCCGGCAGCCAGGATGACTGCGACGGGGATCAGCGCGATGCGGGACATGTGTCAACAATCCTGTTTCGCGATCCACAGCCCGCCCTCGGACCAGTTACCCAGAGGTAAAAGTATCCGGGCACTTTCCCACAGTTTCGGGCCTCAGGCCTCGAAGACGTCACCCAGCTCGGTCACCCGCTCGAGCACCTGATCCATCGAGAACTGGTCCAGCGCGAGCTCGTCCTCGGCGCCCTCCTCGACCTCGTCCCACGTGAGCGGAGTGGCGGCGGTTGGTCGCTCCCTACCGCGCAGCGAGTACGGCGACACCGTGGTCTTGGAGCCGGAGTTCTGCGACCAGTCGAGGAACACCTTGCCCGGCCGCTTGGCCTTGGTCATCACGCTGGTCACCAGCGCCGGGTGCTCCTGCTGGAGGGCCTCGGCCACCTCCTTGGCCAGCGCGGTGGTGCCGTCGCTGTCGAGCGTGCCGTCCATCGGGGCGTAGAGGTGGAGGCCCTTGCTGCCGCTCGTGACCGGCGTGCAGGTGAGGTCGCGCTCGGCCAGCGCGTCGCGCACCATCAGCGCCACTTGGGCGCACTCGTGGAGCCCGGCCGGCTCGCCGGGGTCGAGGTCGATCACCAGGCGGTCGGGGTTGCGGGGCGTGCCGTCCGCCTCGACGGTCCACTGGTGGACGTGCAGCTCGAGGGCCGCGAGGTTGGCCAGCCAGGTCAGGGTGGCCAGGTCGTCGCAGATCGGGAAGCGGATGGTGCCGTCGCCCTTGCCCGACCGGGAGCCCGTGGTGGGCACCTCGGCCGTACGCACCCACGACGGCGTGCCGGCCGGTGCGTTCTTCTCGAAGAAGCTCGCCTTCTCCACGCCGTGCGGCCACCGGATCCGCGTCACCGCCCGGTCCTTCAGGTGCGGCAGCAGCACCGGCGAGACCTGCGCGTAGTAGTTGAGCACCTCGCCCTTGGTCGTGCCGGTGCGCGGGTAGAGCACCTTGCCGAGGTTGCTGATCGTCAGCGTCCGGCCCTCGACGTCGACCTGCACCTCCTGCGTGGCCGGGCTCATCGGCCGATGCCGATCACCGGGACGCGCGCGGGGTCGAGCAGCCGCACCAGCGCGCGGATGGTGCGCCGGGGTGCGCTCACGCAGCCGGCGGTCGCCCCGCGGCCGTTGACGTGGAGGAAGATGCCCGAGCCGCGGTGGCGTACCTGCTCGACGTTGAAGTCGGTGACGATCGACCACTCGTACTGGCGCGGGTAGTCGGTCAGCCGCTCCGAGGAGTCGGGGTGCGACGACGGCAGCCACCAGCGGAAGCCGCCGTCGCGCTGGTTGCGCAGCCGGTTGTAGAAGTCCGACCGGTTGTCCTGCACCCAGAAGTCGCCGCGGCGGATGCGGTGGTGCGGCAGCGCCGCGCCCGGGTCGGTGCCGTGCGTGCCGAAGGTCGAGGTGAGGCCGTAGGTGCCCAGCGGCGTCGTGCCCGTGCCCTGCACGCGCCGGTCACCGCGCACCAGCCCGCCGTAGCCGGTGCGGCCGTCGCGGGTGGTGAGCTGGCGCTTCCAGCCGGAGGTGGTCAGCCGCCACAGCGACACCGTGGCGCGTACACCGCGGGTGTGGTCGACGGTCACGACCTGGGACGTCCCGGGCCGCAGGTCCACGCGCACGCCGCCGAGCTCGACACGCTCGGCGTGCGCCGTCGCCGGGGCGACGACCACCACCAGCGCGGCTGCCAGTGTGGCGAGGAGCGTCCTCATGCCAGGTCCTCAGGGGTCAGGTCGGTGCGCACGCCCTGGAAGGACGGCTGGCGGAGCCGCTCGTACCCCAGACCGTGCGTGTCGATGTCGACGACCACCCGCGGCTCGACCCAGAACGTGCCCTCGGCGTCCACGCGCGGCACCTCGTCGACGAAGGGGTTGGTGTCGCTCGTCAGCGGCGCGAGGAGGCCGGCCAGACGGGTGCTGGCGGCGCCGGCGATGCCGCTGCCGACCCGGCCGCGGTAGAGCAGCCCGTCGGGGGTCTGCTCGCCGACGAGCAGCGCGGCCAGCCGGTTCGTCGTACCCACCTGGGGGCGCCAGCCGCCGACGACGAACGACCCGCGGTGCCGGTGCGCGAGCTTGCGCCAGTCCTCGCTGCGCTGGTCGAAGCGGTAGCGGGACGTGCGCCGCTTGCTGACCACGCCCTCCAGACCCTGCTGGAGGGTGGCGTCGAAGAGCATGTCGCCGTCGTCGTACGCCGCCGGGACCTGCCAGCGCGACTCGGCGAGCGGCAGGCCCTCGAGCAGCGCGCGCCGCTCCTCCAGCGGACGGCCGGTGAGGTCCTCCCCGTCGAGCCGGAGCAGGTCGAAGACCATGAGCGTCGCCGGCACGGTCTTGACCAGCCGCGCGACCTCCTTGGCGTTGCGCAGGTGCATGCGGTGCTGCAGGACGCGGAAGTCCGGCACGCCGCGCTCGTTGAGCGCGATGACCTCGCCGTCGACCATCAGGTCGCGCTCGCCGAGGGGCGGGTCGCTCAGGTCGGGCCAGGCGGCGGTGACGTTGTTGTCGTTGCGGCTGGTCATCCGCACGACGCCGTCGCGCACGTCGACCAGCACCCGCACGCCGTCCCACTTCACCTCGTGCAGCCACTGCGCACCGGTGGGCACGCGGTCGGTCTTGCTGGCGAGCATGGGGCGCACGCGGGCCAGTCTGGCATCCCCGGGTCCCCCATCTGGAGGGAGACGTGTGTCTGATGTGACGGCTATCGTCGTCGCATGCGAGCGATCTGGAAGGGTGCCGTCTCCTTCGGCCTGGTCAGCGTCCCCGTCAAGCTCTATGCCGCGACCGAGAGCCACGACATCTCCTTCCGGCAGGTGCACGCCAAGGACGGCGGCCGCATCAAGTACCAGCGCGTCTGCTCGCTCGACGGCGAGGAGGTGGCCTACGCCGACATCGCCAAGGGCTACGAGACCGAGGACGGCGAGATGGTCATCCTCACCGACGACGACATGGCCGAGCTGCCGTCGACGTCGTCGCGCGAGATCGCCGTCGAGAAGTTCGTGCCCCGCGAGCAGATCGACCCGCTGCTCTTCGAGAAGTCCTACTACCTCGAGCCCGAGGGCGCCGGCGCCAAGCCCTACGCCCTGCTGCGCCAGGCCCTCAAGGACGCCGACCGGATGGCGGTCGTGACGGTCGCGCTGCGCCAGCGCACCACCATCGCCGTGCTGCGCGTCCGCGAGACCGAGGCCGGCGAGGTCATCGTCCTCCAGACGATGATGTGGCCCGACGAGGTGCGCGTCCCCGACTTCAAGGTCGAGGTCGACGACGCCAAGCCCGCCGAGGTGAAGATGGCCCACATGCTCGTCGAGACGCTGGCCGGCGACTTCGACGCCACCGAGTTCGAGGACGATTACGCCGGCGCCGTCGAGGCGCTGGTGAAGTCCAAGATCGAGGGCGGCGAGATCAAGCGCACCGAGACCTCGACCAAGACCTCCGGCGAGGTCGTCGACCTGCTCGCCGCCCTCCAGAAGTCCGTGGCCGCGGCCAAGACCGCCCGCGGCGAGGAGGTCGACGAGGACGACGAGAAGCCCGCGAGGAAGACGGCCGCCAAGAAGTCCGCGGCGAAGAAGACCCCTGCCAAGAAGGCCGCCACGAAGAAGACGGCGGCCAAGAAGTCGGCCGCCAAGAAGGCCGCCGCGAAGAAGACCGCGGCCAAGAAGGCCAGCTGACCGTCGGTCGCGCTCCTCGGGCGGTGGTCCACCCACATTTCCGGCGTACGAAATGTAGGTGGGTCACCGCTCACTCACGGACTCGCGCCGACACGCCGGCCGGCGGTGGTCCACCTACATTCCCGGCGCGCGAAATGTAGGTGGGCCACCGCTGGAGCGGTCAGCGGTGGCCGAGGGGGATTTCCGAGCCGCAGAACCCCCCTCCATCACCGCCCGGCGACGCGCCGGCGTACGACACGCGGGCGAGCGGTGGCCGAGGAGGATTCGACGGTCCCAGAATCCCCCTCCATCACCGCCCGGAGACGCGTCGGCGTGCGCCAGGCGCGCAAGGGAGTCGGCGAACGCGCACCCGCCTACGAGGCGTGGGCCACCGGTGCGCGCCCAGCGAGCTCGCGCAGCCGGGTGCCGACCTCGGCGGCAACCGCGACGGCGAGGTCGCGGGGCGACTCCCCCTCGACCTCCGGCACCACGTGCTGGACCACGCCGTCGGCGAGCAGGTCGGCGGCCCGGACCCGCTGGCGGGTGGCCATCTCGGCGGCGTGGTCGACGTCTCCGTGCACGATCAGGCTGGCGCCCTCGGGTGGCAGGGGCGAGAGCCATGCGTGCTCGGTCGCGACGACGGTCCGGGCGGGCAGGAACGCGAGCGCCCCTCCCCCGCAACCCTGGCCGAGGATCACCGAGACCGTGGGCACCGTCATCGTGGTCAGGGTGGCGATGCACCGGGCGATCTCGCCGGCGATGGCACGCTCCTCGGCCTCGGGCGAGAGCTCGGCGCCGGGGGTGTCGATGATGCTCACCAGCGGCAGCCCGAGCTCCTCGGCCAACCGCATCCCGCGACGGGCCTCCCGCAGCGCGCCGGGACCCATCGCGTGGCCGGGCACCTGGCGCGAGCGATCCTGCCCGATCACCACGCACGGCTGGTCGTCGAGGCGGGTGAGCGCGACCAGGACGCTGGAGTCGCGCTCGCCCTCGTCGGTGCCGCGCAGCTGGAGGGTGCCGGTGGCGCCGTGCGCGAGCAGGTCGCGCACGCCCACCCGGTCCGTACGCCGGGTGCGTTCGATGCTGGCCCACGCCGACCCGTCGCCGATCGGGCGCGTCGCCCGGACGGGCAGCCGGCCCGGGCCGGGCGCGTCGACGAGGACGGCGAGCGCCTGGTCGACCATCTCCGGCAGGTGCTCCGCGGCGACAACGCCGTCGATGACCCCCGCGGCGGCGAGGTTCTCCGCGACCTGGACTCCCGGGCGGAACGGCCGGCCGTTGAGCCCCTCGTAGACCTTCGGCCCGAGGAAGCCGACCAGCGCACCGGGCTCGGCGACGGTCACGTGGCCCAGCGATCCCCAGGAGGCGTAGACGCCGCCGGTGGTCGGGTGGCGCAGGTGGACGAGGTAGGGCAGGCCGGCGGCCCGGTGGTCCATCAGCGCGCGGGAGATCTCGGCCATCCGGACGAAGGCGGGCGTGCCCTCCTGCATCCGGGTGCCGCCCGACGCGGTGCTGGCGAGCAGCGGCAGCCCCTCGGCGGTCGCGCGGCGCACGGCGGCGGTGATCCGGTCGGCCGCGACCCGGCCGATGGAGCCGGCGAGGAAGCGGAACTCGTTGACCACGACGGCCACCGGGCGGCCGCGGACCTCACCGCGACCGGTCAGGACCGACTCGTCGGTGCCCGCCTTCGCGGCCGCGGCCTCCAGCGCGGCGCGGTAGTCGGGGTCGGCGTACGAGGTGTCGACGGGCTCGTCCCACGAGGTGAAGGTGCCCTCGTCGAGCACCAGGTCGAGCAGCTCGTGCGCGGTCCAGCGCCTCGTCGCGTGGGGTGTCCTCATGCGCCACCCCCGCGGACCCAGGAGCGGATCTCGTCGGCGTGCTGGTCGAGCAGCGGTGGCGCGACGTGGTCGCGTCGGGTGACCTCCTCGCCGGCGGCGTCGAAGAAGCGCAGCGGCGGGCCCGGGAGCGTGATGTCGCCCAGCGTGGGGTGCGCGACGTCGAGGAGCAGTCCCTGGCTGGCGACCTGGTCCCACTCGTAGACCTCGTCGAGGGTGCGCACCTTGCCCGCGGGCACGCCGACCTCGGCGAGCCGGGCGAGCAGCGGCTCGGCGTCCCAGTCGGCGAAGACCTCCTCCACCACCGCGATCACGCGGTCGCGCGCGGCGACCCGCTCACCGTTGGTGGCCAGCCCCTCGGCGTCCGGGTCGAGCCCGAATCCCGCGCAGAACTTCTTCCACAGTCCCTCGCTCCCGAGGGCGATCTGCACGGCACCGTCGCGGCAGTGGAACAGCCCGTAGGGCGCGATCGAGGGGTGGTGGTTGCCCTGCGCCCGGCCGACCTCGCCGGCCACCGTCCAACGCGTGCCCTGGAAGGCGTGCACACCCACCACGGACGCGAGCAGCGAGGTGCGCACGACCTGGCCGCGGCCCGTCGCGGAGCGCTCGTGGAGCGCGGCGAGGATGCCGTGGGCGCCGTACATCCCCGACAGCAGGTCGGCGATCGGCACGCCGACGCGCTGCGGGTCGTCGGGCCCCGAGCCGGTCAGCGACATCAGGCCGGCCTCGCCCTGGGCGATCTGGTCGTAGCCCGCGCGCCCGCCCTCGGGCCCGTCGTGGCCGAAGCCGGTGATCGAGAGGACCACGAGCCGCGGGTTGCGGCGCATCAGCTCCTCGATGCCGAGGCCGAGCCGCTCGAGGACGCCGGTGCGGAAGTTCTCGACCAGCACGTCGGCGCGGTCGACGAGGCCGAGCAGGACGTCCTTGTCGGTCGCGTCCTTGAGGTCGAGCGCGATCGACTCCTTGTTGCGGTTGGTGCACAGGAAGTACGTCGACTGGCGGGCGTCGGGCTCCCCGACGAACGGCGGCCCCCAACCGCGGGTGTCGTCACCGCTGCCGGGCGCCTCCACCTTGATCACGCGGGCGCCGAGGTCGCCCAGCATCTGGGTCGCGTGCGGCCCGGCGAGGGCGCGGGTGAGGTCGACGACGAGGAGGTCGGAGAGAGGTCCGGTCATGAGGTTCACCATCCAGGGAGGACGAGGGCGACCCACACGAGGAGCGGGCCGACGAGGGTGACGATCGTGGCGTAGCCCAGGATCTGCTTGTAGTAGGTGTTCTCGTCGATCGTGTCCGGCTTGTTGGCCAGCATCAGGGCACCGTTGGTGGAGAACGGGCTGACGTCGACGATGGTCGAGCTGACCGCGAGCGCAGCGACGAAGAAGCCGGCCGAGAGGCCGCCCTCGGCGACGAGCGGGATCGCGATCGGGATGATCACCGGCAGCAGCGCGGTCGAGGACGCGAACGCCGAGACGACGCCGCCGACGTAGCAGAGGATCAGCGCGCCGATGGCGGCCGCACCGAGCCCGGCGGCCCAGTTGCCGACGAACTCCGGGGAGCCCGCGGTCGTGAGGATCGTGGCGTACGTGCTGACGCCGGCGACGAGGAGCACGGTCGGCCAGGCGATCTGCTTGACGGTGTCCTTGTACGCCTTCGGCGTGAGGATCGAGAGCACGACGGCTGCCGTGATCGCGGCGAAGCCGATGTTCTTCTCGAAGACCAGCGCGACGACGGCGACGGCGAGGAAGGCGAGCAGCGTCAACGTGTGCTCGAGGCGCGTGCCGGCGTCGCCGGGGTTCGGGGTGCCGGTGGTGGGGGTGGCGCCGGTGGCGGAGCGGGCGTCCGAGCGGTCCGGGTGCACCCGGGTCTCGCTCCCGCCTGCAGCGGTCGCGGACCCGGTCGCGGCGCCGGCCTCGACGAGCTCGCCGTCCGCGTCCATGCGCAGCCTCATCAGTTTGCGGCCGCCGAGCACGACGAAGAGGATCGCGGCCATCACGGTGTTCACCGCGAGGCTGGAGAAGAAGATGGTGAGGTGCGAGGCGCCGAGCCCGGCGTCCTCCATCACCGAGTTGGTGATCGTGCCGTAGATCGAGATCGGCGAGAAGCCGCCGGCCTGGGCGCCGTGCACGACGAACATGCCCATCATCAGCGGGCTGATGCCGTAGCGGCCGGCGAAGCCCAGCGCGATGGGGCCGATGATCGCGCAGGCGGCCGGGCTGGCCGCTCCGATCGCGGTGATCACCGCGGTGACGGCGAACATCACCCACGGGATCAGTGCGACGCGCCCGCCGACCGAGGCCACGGCGGTGCGCACGATGAGGTCGACCGTCCCGTTCTGCCGCGCGATGGCGAACAGGTAGGTGACGCCGATCAGGGTGAGGACCAGGTCGGCGCTGATGCCGGCGAGGATCTCCTTCTCGTCCAGCCCCAGTGAGTACATGCCCACCAGCCATGCTGCGACGTAGGCCAGCGCACCCATGTTGATGGGCAGCACCGTGCCCACCACGAACAGGGCGACCAGCGCGAGGATCGCAATCCATTCCGGACCCATGGTCCACCTCCGAGTCATGTCCAGAGTCGGGGCCAGCACGGCGGACGGCGGGGGTGACGCCCATCACGTATCTGGCTCAGTGGCCTAGCCAATAGCACAATGAGCCACCAGTCAATAGGCTGTCCCCATGTCCGACTCCTTCCCCCCGCGACTGATGCGGACCCGGCTCTACGAGCAGGTGGCCGGCCAGATCTCGTCGTGGATTGCCGACAACGGCCTCGCCGCGGGCGACAAGCTGCCGCCCGAGCGCGAGCTCGCGCAGCGGCTCGGGGTCAGCCGCGCCACGCTCAGCCAGGCGCTCGTCGCGCTCGAGGTGGTCGGGGTCGTGGAGGTACGCCACGGGGACGGCACCGTCGTCACCGCGCGCCAGCAGCAGGCGACCCGCATCGTCGAGGCGATCCGCAGCCACGCCGACCGGCTGCCGGAGGTCATCGAGACCCGCGACGCGCTGGAGACGAAGATCGCGGCGCTCGCGGCGAGCCGCCGCACCGACGACGACCTGGCCCGCATCGACGACGCGCTGGCCGCGATGGAGGCCGACATCGAGGCCGGCGGGCGCGGCGTCGAGGGCGACGAGCGCTTCCACGGTGCCGTCACCGCGGCCGCTCACTCCCTGCTGCTCGCCCGCCTGATGGACGAGATCGGCGACCTCATCAAGGAGACGCGCATCGAGTCGCTCGGCCAGCCCGGACGTCCCCAGGACTCACTTGCCGGCCACCGCGCCATCGCCGAGGCGATCCGCGCCGGTGACCCCGAGGCCGCCTCCGAGGCCATGCACGCCCACGTCGCGATGGTCAGCGACGTCGCCCTCCTCCGCGAGCAGCCGTGACCGCTGCTGAGGTGCTCCTGGTCCTGGCGGCCGGGCTGGGCGCGGGCGTGCTCTCCTCGACCGTCGGCGTCGCCTCGCTGCTGAGCTTCCCCATCCTGGTCGGTCTCGGCCTGCCGCCCGTGGTGGCCAACGTGTCCAACACCCTCGGGCTGATCCCCGGCGGGCTCGGCGGTGTCCTCGGCTACCGCGCCGAGGTGCGCGAGGCGGGCCCGATCGCGAAGGCCATCGTCATCGTGTGCGCCCTCGGCGCCGTGATCGGCGCCGCGCTCCTGCTGGGCCTGCCGCCGGGCGTCTTCGAGGCCATCGTCCCGTTCCTCATCCTGTTCACCTGCCTGCTCGTCGGGATCCAGCCGCGCATCGCGCGGTGGCTGCGCACGCGCCACGAGCAGCTGCACGGCGAGCAGCTCGCCGAGCGGCGGCACATGTCCCCCGCCACCACGGTCTTCGCGACGATCACCGGTGTCTACGGCGGCTACTTCGGCGCGGGTGCCGGCGTGATGATGGTCGCCGTCCTCGGCATCGGCACCGACCTGGAGCTGCGGGTCGTCAACGGCCTCAAGACGCTCTCGCTGATGGTCAGCAACGTCGTCGCGGGGCTGATCTTCGTCTTCGTGGCCGACCCGCGCTGGGACGTGGTGGTGCTGCTGGCGGCCGGCTCCCTCATCGGTGGCTACGTCGGCGCCCGCGTCGGCCGCAAGCTCCCCGACGCCGCCTTCCGCTGGGCCGTGGTCGCGGCCGGTGTCGTGGCGGCGCTACTGCTGTTCTGACACGCCGCGCGCGACCGCCGAGTCCGGCACGGACCGGTGGAAGCGCGACATCAGGGCGTCGCTCAGCCGCGGCGCGACGACGTTGACGACCGCGCCGACGCGGCCGGGCACCGTGTCCCACGTGACCGGCCGGTCCTCCAGCGCCCGCACCACCTTCGCGGCGGCCTGCTCGGCGCTCATGCTCGCCCGGTTGTCGTAGGCGTCGGTCGGCACGACCATCGCGGTGGCGACCAGGGAGAACCTCATGTTGCTGAACGTCACCCCGTCGGCGTACGTCTCGCGCCCGGCGATGCGCGACCAGGTGTCGAGCGCGGTCTTGGAGGCGATGTAGGCGGCGAACTTCGGCGCCTTCATCTGCACCCCCCACGTGACGATGTTGACGACGTGGCCGAACCCCTGCGCGCGCATCGCCGGCAGCAGCCCCATCGTCAGCCGCACCGGAGCGAAGTAGTTGATCGCCATCGTGCGCTCGAAGTCGTGGAACCGGTCGTGGGACAGGTCGAGCGAGCGGCGGATCGAGCGGCCGGCGTTGTTGACGAGGTAGTCGACGGTCCCGACCTCGGCGAGCACCCGCGCCACCAGCGCGTCGATCGCGTCGAGGTCGGTCAGGTCCGCGACGTACGTCGACGCGCGTCCGCCGGCGGCCTCGATCGAGGCGCGGACCCGCTCGAGCTCGTCGACCCGCCGGGCCACCAGCACGACGTGGGCGCCGCGCGCGGCCGCGCCGAGCGCGGTGGCCTCGCCGATGCCGGAGCTGGCGCCGGTGACCAGCACCGTCCGCCCGGCCAGCGGGCTGAGCCCGCCCCGCCCGGCCAGCCTGCGCAGCCGGGCCCGGGGCGTGACCCACAGCAGCCCCATCAGGACCCCATCAGGACAGCAGGCCGCGGACCACGCGCAGGCCGACCGACAGGCGGGCCAGCTCGGCGGTCTCCTCGCGGCAGATCTCCTCGAGAGTGGCGGCCGAGCGGCCGATCAGCTCCTCGTCGGAGTCCTCCCACGCGGCGACGCGAGCCGGGGCCGGGTCGTCGGCGCTGGTGCTTTCCAGGACCTGCGCGGTGAGCTGCTGGTGCACGCCGTAGAGGTCGTCGCGCACGGCGGCGCGGGCCATCGTCTGCCAGCGGTCGTCGCGCGGCAGGGCGAAGATCCGCTCGACCAGGGCGGGCAGCCCGAGTCGCTCCCCCAGCGCGAAGTGGACGCGGGCGACCTCGACCGGGTCGAGGCCGAGCCGGTCGGCGGTCTCGACGATGCCGAGCAGCGCGTAGGCCGGGGCCAGCACCGCGACGCGGGAGGCGAGGTCGTCGGAGACGCCCTGGTGGGTGAGCCGCTTCGCGCGGGCGACGTAGTCGTCGAGCTCGTGGCCGCTCATGATGCTCGGCAGCTCGGCCATCACGGCCTGCACCCGCTCGCGGAAGAACTCGACCGTCGCGCTCGAGTCGAGCGGGGGGCGCCGGTTGGTGACCAGCCAGCGGGAGGCGCGCTCGACCAGGGTGCGCATCTCGATCCGCATCCGGGTCTGGCGCTCGGCGGGCACCTGGTTGTCGAGCGCGGCGATCTCCTGGCGCAGCTGCAGCGACCCGAAGATCTCGCGGGCCACGAAGTTGGCGCGGGTCAGGTCGGCCGGGCTCGCCCCGGTCTCCCCCGCCAGCCGCGGCCAGAAGGTCATGCCGGCGCCGTTGACCAGGTCGTTGACGACCTGGGTCACGATGATCTCCCGGCGCAGCGGGTGCTCCTCCATGGCCGCCTCGAGCTCGGGCTTCATCCGGCTCGGGAAGTAGGCCAGCAGGTCCTCGCGCAGGTAGGGGTCGTCGGGCAGGTCGGACTCGATCAGCTCGTCGGCGAGCACGATCTTGGTCCACGCCAGCAGGACCGACAGCTCGGGCGCCGACAGCGCCTGCTTGCGGTCGAGCCGACGGCGTACCTGCCGCGTGGAGGGCAGGCCCTCGAGGTCGCGGTTGAGGACACCCCGCCGCTCGAGCGCGCGCATCCAGTCCTCGTGCACGTGCAGCAGCGAGGGGGCGTGCGCCTCGGCATTGGCCAGCGCGAGGTTCTGCTCGTAGTTGTCGCGCAGCACGAGCGCGCCGACCTCGTCGGTCATCTCGGCGAGCAGCTCGTTGCGGGCCGGCTCGTCCATCGCGCCCGAGCGGACGACCTTGTCGAGCAGGATCTTGATGTTCACCTCGTGGTCGGAGGTGTCCACACCGGCGGAGTTGTCGATGAAGTCGGTGTTCATCCGGCCGCCCTCGCCGCCCACGCCGAACCTGGCGTACTCCACGCGGCCGAGCTGGGTGAAGCCGAGGTTGCCGCCCTCGCCGATGCACTTGGCGCGGAGGTCCTCGCCGTTGACCCGGATCGCGTCGTTGGCCTTGTCGCCGGCGTCGGCGTTGGTCTCCTCCGAGGACTTCACGTAGGTGCCGATGCCGCCGTTCCAGAGCAGGTCGACGGGCGCGAGCAGGATCGCCTTCATCAGCTCGGCAGGCGTCATCGCGGTGACGTCGGCCCCCAGGCCCAGCGCGGTGCGGACCTGCGCCGAGACCGGGATCGACTTGGCCGAGCGCGGCCAGACGCCGCCGCCCTCGGAGATCAGCGAGGAGTCGTAGTCCTTCCAGCTCGAGCGCGGCAGGTCGAACAGCCGGCGCCGCTCGGCGTACGACGACGCCGCATCCGGGTCGGGGTCGAGGAAGATGTCGCGGTGGTCGAACGCGGCCACCAGGCGGGTGTGCTCGGAGCACAGCAGGCCGTTGCCGAACACGTCGCCGGACATGTCGCCGATGCCGACGGCGGTGAAGTCCTCGGCCTGGCAGTCCACGCCCATCTCGCGGAAGTGGCGCTGCACCGAGACCCACGCGCCCTTGGCGGTGATGCCCATCGCCTTGTGGTCGTAGCCCACCGAGCCACCGGAGGCGAAGGCGTCGCCGAGCCAGAAGCCGTAGTCCTTGGCCACCCCGTTGGCGATGTCGGAGAAGGTCGCCGTGCCCTTGTCGGCCGCCACCACGAGGTAGGAGTCGTCGCCGTCGTGGCGGACCACGTCGCGCGGCGGCACGTTGTCGCCGTCGACCAGGTTGTCGGTGATGTCGAGCAGGCCGGAGATGAACGTCTTGTAGCAGGCCACGCCCTCGGCCAGCCACGCGTCGCGATCGGACGGGTCGGGCAGCTGCTTGCAGAAGAAGGCGCCCTTCGCGCCGACCGGGACGATGACGGTGTTCTTGACCATCTGCGCCTTGACCAGGCCGAGCACCTCGGTGCGGAAGTCGTCGCGTCGGTCCGACCAGCGCAGGCCGCCACGGGCGACCGCGCCGAAGCGCAGGTGGGAGCCCTCCACGCGCGGGCTGTAGACGAAGATCTCGTAGCGCGGCCGCGGCTCGGGCAGGTCGGGGATCGCCGACGGCTCGAGCTTGAAGGAGATGTAGGGGTGCATTTCCCCCTCGGCGGTGCGCTGGAAGAAGTTGGTGCGCAGGGTCGCCCGGATCAGCGTGCGGTAGGAGCGCAGGATGCGGTCGTGGTCGAGGCTGACCACGTCGTCCAGCGCCTTGGCCAGCCGCTCCTCGATCGCCTCGACCTTCGCGACGCGCGCCTCGGCGTCGGCCTCGAGCGCGCGGTCGCCTCGACCCGGGTCGAAGCGCGACTCGAACAGCTCGACCAGCAGGCGGGTGATGTCGACGTTGCTGCGCAGCGCCTCCTCGATGTAGTCGAGGGCGAAGGGCGAGTTGCCCTGCTTGAGGTACTTGGCGTACGCCCGCAGCACCGTGGCCTGTCGCCACGTCAGCCCGGCCGCCAGCACCAGCTGGTTGAAGCCGTCGATCTCGTTGAAGCCGTCCCACACCGCGCGCAGCGCCTGGGCGAACAGGGTGCGCTCGTGGGGCGGCAGCACCCGGCCGTGGCGCAGGCCGAACTCGTAGATGTACGACGGCCGCGCCAGGCCGCTGAGCTCGTAGGGGCGCTCGTCGACGACCTCGACGCCCATCGAGGTGAGCATCGGCAGCATGCGGCTCAGCGACAGCGGCTCGCCGACGCGGAACACCTTGAGCCGTGACTCGCCGCGACGGTAGGTGCCGGCCTTCTCGTCCTGGTCGAAGAGCGCGAGGTCGATGCCGTCGTCGCCCTCGATCGCCTCGATCCGGCCGAGGTCGGCGGAGCCGCGCTGCGGTCCGTAGTCCTCCTTGTAGGCCTCGGGGAACGCGTCGGCCCAGGCCCGGGCGAGCCGCGAGCCGCGGTCCTCGCCGTGCTCGCTGACCACGGCCGCCATGAAGTCGTCGCGCCACGACCGGGACGCTTCGGTGAGGCGGCGCTCGAGCTCGGCGACGTCGACCTCGGGGATCTGGCCGCCCTTGGGCGGGTGGACCACGAAGTGCACGCGCGCGGTCGTCGACTCGTTGACCCGCGCGGTGAACTCGACGTGCTCCCCGTTGAGGTCGTCGCGCAGGATCTCGGAGAACCGCTCGCGGACCGCGGTGCTGTAGCGGTCGCGCGGGAGGTAGACGAGGACCGAGACGTAGCGGCCGTAGGTGTCGCGGCGCACGAACGCGCGCAGCTGGCGGCGCTCGCGGGCGAACATCACGTCCTGCACGACCGGCGCCAGGTCGGCCGGCGAGGTGTGGAACAGCTCGTCGCGCGGGTAGTTCTCCAGCGTGTCCATGAGCGCCTTGCCGGCGTGGCTGCGCGGGTCGAACTCGGCGCGGCGCATCACCTCGGCCACCTTCTCGCGCAGCACCGGGATCCGGGTGACCGACTCGGTGTAGGCCGCGCTGGAGAAGAGCCCGAGGAAGCGGCGCTCGCCGACGACCTCGCCGTCGGGCCCGAACGTCTTCACGCCGACGTAGTCGAGGTACGCCGGGCGGTGGACGGTGGCGCGCGAGTTGGCCTTCGCGAGCACGAGCAGCGTCTTCTCGCGCGCCTTCGCCTTGGCCACCGGGGGCAGCTTGGCGAACGCGCTGGACAGGTCCTGGTCGTGGCGGAGGATGCCGAGCCCGGAGGCGGGCACCGCCCGCAGCCCGCACTCGTCGGGGTGCCCCTCCTCGGACTCGAGGTGGTACTCGCGGTAGCCCAGGAAGGTGAAGTGGTCGTCGGCGAGCCAGCGCAGGAAGTCGCGGCCCTGACGGACCTCGTCGGCGGGCAGCGGCGGCGGGTCCTGGTCGAGCTCGGCGACGACGGCCAGCGCCTGGGCGTGCATCTTGTCCCAGTCCTCGACGGACTCGCGTACGTCGCGCAGCACCCGCTGGAGCCCGGCGGTGATCTCCGCCGCCTCCTGCTCGTCGGTGCGGTCGATCTCGACGTGCATCCACGACTCGCTGCCGGCCTGGTCGTCGGCCTGCGGCTCGTGGGCGTGGACGTGCTGGAGCTCGCCGGTGATGTCGCGCTCGACGTTGAACTGCGGGTGGATCACCGAGTGCACGTTGTGGCCGAGGCGGTTGAGCTCCATGCCCACCGAGTCGACGAGGAAGGGCATGTCGTCGGTGACGACCTCGACCACCGAGCGGCCGGACGCCGACCAGCCGGCATCGGCCATCGTGGGCGTCACGACGCGGACGGCGGCGGTGCCCTGCGGGCGCGACGAGGCGAGCTCGCGGTGCGAGGCGAGGGCACCGAACAGGTCCTCCGGCGAGCGCTCCGCGACCTCCTCGGGAGCCACGTGCCGGTAGTAGGCACGGAGCAGCTCCGCCCACTCCGGGCGCCCCTGCGTCGCTGCGTCGAGCTGCTGGTCCTTGATCTCCTCCGGCGTCGCCACGCTCCGACCCTAGAACCCGTCGTGTGACCCTCACAACACAGGGTCCTACCCGCGCGTCACGTCCCCGTCTCGGCCATGATGGGCGGGCAGTCCGACCCTCACGACGGCACGACGACGGCACGACGACGACACGACGACGACACGACGACGACACAGGATGCAGGTGGTTCGATGAGCACCAGGCTCGCCAAGCAGTTCACCTACGACGCCCCGGCGGAGGCGGTGGCCGCGATGCTCGACGACCAGGCGTTCCGCGAGGAGGTGCTGCGTCGGCAGAAGGTCGTGCGCGGGTCGGCGAAGGTCGACGGCGACCACGTGCGGATCGAGCAGGTCCGCTCCGCCAAGGACCTGCCGTCCTTCGCCGCCAAGCTGGTCGGCGACGAGATCGTCATCGTCCAGGAGGAGACCTGGACGTCCCCGACGGGGTGCGACGTGCACCTGTCCATCCCGGGCAAGCCCGGCGAAGCGGTCGGCACGATGCAGCTCGTCGAGTCCGGCGGCACCACCACCGAGCAGGTCGACCTCGTGCTCACCGTCCGGATCCCGCTCGTCGGCGGCAAGATCGAGGGCCTGATCTCCGGGCTGTTCAAGGAGGCGCTCGACATCGAGCACCGCGTCGGCGTGGAGTGGCTCAGCCGTTAGGCGTCCCGAGCGGTGCTCGAGGGGGATTCCCGGGACGCGGAATCCTCCTCGGCCACCGCGTGCTCGCGGGTGCGCAGCCAGACCACGACCCCGAGCACGACGAAGGGACCGAAGGCGAGCAGGAGCGTGAGCCACTGCTCGACCGGGTGCAGGGCACCCATGTGCATCGGGACCGGGGTCGGGAACGGGAGCGTGGTCATGGCGGCGTACGTCAGCCCTGGTGGGGGTAGAGGTGCTCCTTCGGGGGAACGAAGTTCTCCTTGATGGAGCGCGGCGAGGTCCAGCGCAGCAGGTTCACCGCCGCGCCGGCCTTGTCGTTGGTGCCCGAGGCGCGGGCGCCGCCGAACGGCTGCTGGCCGACGACCGCACCGGTGGGCTTGTCGTTGATGTAGAAGTTGCCGGCCGCGAACCGCAGCGCCTTGCGGGCCCACGCGATGGCCGCACGGTCCTGGGCGATGATCGCGCCGGTCAGGGCGTACGGTGCGAAGGACTCCATCTGGGCCACGACCTTCTCGAACCGGTCGTCGTCGTAGACGTGGACGGCGAGGATGGGGCCGAAGTACTCGTCGGAGAACATCTGGTCCGTGGGGTCGGTCGACTCGATGATCGTCGGGCGCACGAAGTAGCCGACGGAGTCGTCCGCCTGGCCGCCGGCGAGCACCGTGAGGTGCTTCTGCCGCTTGGCCCGGGCGATCGCGGCCTTGTGCTTGGCGAACGCCCGGTCGTCGATCACCGCGCCCATGAAGTTGGTGAGGTCGGTGACGTCGCCCATCGTGAGCGCCTCGGTGTCGGCGACGAGCTGGTCCTTGATCTTGTTCCACACCGACCGCGGCACGTAGGCGCGCGAGGCGGCCGAGCACTTCTGGCCCTGGAACTCGAAGGCACCGCGGATCATCGCGACGCGCAGCACGTCGGGGTCGGCGGACGGGTGGGCGACGATGAAGTCCTTGCCGCCGGTCTCGCCCACGATGCGGGGGTAGGAGCGATAGCCGGAGATGTTCTCGCCCACCGTGCGCCACAGGTGCTGGAAGGTCGGGGTGGAGCCGGTGAAGTGGATGCCGGCCAGGTCGCGGTGTGCCAGCGCCACCTTCGACACGTCGAGGCCGTCACCGGGCAGCATGTTGATGACGCCCGGCGGCATGCCGGCCTCCTCCAGCAGCTCCATCGTCAGCGACGCGGCGAGCTGCTGGGTGGGCGAGGGCTTCCAGATGACCGTGTTGCCCATCAGCGCCGGGGCGGTCGGCAGGTTGCCGGCGATCGCGGTGAAGTTGAACGGCGTGATCGCGTAGACGAAGCCCTCGAGCGGGCGGTGGTCGGTGCGGTTCCAGATGCCGGGGCTGTTGGCGATCGGCTGGTCGGTGAGGATCTGCTTGGCGTAGTGGACGTTGAACCGCCAGAAGTCGATCAGCTCGCACGCCGCGTCGATCTCGGCCTGGAACGCCGTCTTCGACTGGCCCAGCATGGTCGCGGCGTTCAGCGTCTGGCGCCACGGACCGGCCAGCAGGTCGGCGGCCTTGAGGATGATCGCGCACCGCTCGTCGAACGGCATCGCGGCCCAGCCCGGCGCCGCGTCGCCGGCGGCCTTGATCGCGGCCTCGGCGTCCTTGGTCGTGGAGTTCTTGAACGTGCCGAGCACGTGGGCGTGGTCGTGCGGCTGGACCACCTTCATCTCCGCGCCGCCGCCGTTGCGGCGCTTGCCGCCGATCACGGCGCGCAGGGAGTGCTGCTTCTTCTCCAGCCGGGCCAGCTCGGTGACGAGGGTCTCCCGCTCCGGGCTGCCGGGCGCATACGTCAGGTTCGGCTCGTTGGTGGGAGCCGGAGGAAAGGTGATCGCGTCCATGCGGCTGATCGTGTCAGACGCGGACGCGCGCCTCAAAAGGGCTGCGTCAGGACCCGGCCAGCAGGTCGTCGATCTCCTGCGTGGCCCACCACGCCAGGTCGTCGTCGGGGTCGGCGTCGTCGCGGTCGTCGGCGTGCACCGCGACGACGTCACGCCACGTCACGGGCGCACCCTCGGCGGCGGTCTCGGCGACCACCACCACCCGGCGGCGCTGGCCGTCGGGCAGCCCGCCCAGGAGCTCGGCCGAGGCGTCGGCCGCGGTCATCAGTGCGGCGTACTCGCTCTCCTCGGCGTCGTCCTCGGCGACCACGGAGTCGAGGACCTCGGGACCATCGGCGTCCCGAGAGGCGGCGAGGCGCGGCAGCGTGGTCGGCAGGTAGCGGCGGGTCACGTGCGGGCCTTCTTGCCCGACCGCGACCGCCCACGCGGCGCGCGCGGCCGGGTGTCGCTGGCGGAGTCCTTGAGCTCCTCGAGCGCCTCGAGGATGCACTGCCCGAGCGTGTCCGCGTCGGGTACGGCGTCGCGGTCGGCCGTGATGCCGTAGAACACGCCGCCGTCGTAGGACGTCACGCCGATCGCCAGCGGGTGATCGGGCAGCAGCGGGTGGACCGGGTAGGACTCCAGCATCCGGGCGCCGTCGGCGTACAGCGGGAACTGCGGTCCGGGCACGTTGGTGATGGAGACGTGGAAGCCGTGCCGCAGCTCGGCCGCGGCGACGCGGGAGCCCAGCGCGTGGAACGTCGTCGGCGCGAAGCCGGAGATGCCCGACAGGCGGCGCGCGGAGACCGCCTTGCCGGCGTCGCGGTGGGCCTTGAGGTCGTAGCTCACCTGGTGCAGCCGGACCACCGGGCTGGGCTCGCCGATCGGCAGGTGCACCAGGTGGCCCTTGACCTGGCTGCCGAGCGAGGTCGCCTCGAGCTCGTCGTCGATGACCGACATCGGCACGATCGCCTTGACCGTCTTGAGCCCGCCCATCGACTCCGCGCGGGTCATCAGCCAGCCGCGCAGGCCGCCGGCGAGGGTGGCGAGGACGACGTCGTTGACCGTGCCGCCGTGGACCTCGCGGATCGCGCGGTAGTCGGAGAGCGAGGTGCGTAGCGCGAGGAAGCGGCGCTGCTGGGAGAGCCGGCGGTGCACCGGCGTGGAGTGGACCGGCCCGCGTCCGGCGAGCGCGTTGGCGACCTCGGCGAACCGGGCACCCGTCGCCGACGCCTGGCGGCCCAGCGACTCGGCGTTGGCCCGTGTCGTCGACCAGAGCGTGCGCGGGTTCTCCAGGCTGTCGGTCACCGCGTTGAGCGCGGCCGCGACCGGGCCGGCCGTGCGGCGCGGGCGCCAGTCGTCGTCGTGCCCCAGCGTCGAGCGGTCCGGGGAGGTGTCGAGGAGCACCTGGCCGATGTCGACGGTCTCGCGGCCGTCGACGAGGATCTGGTGGCTCTTGGTCAGCAGCGCGACCCGGCCGCCCTCGAGACCCTCCACGAAGTAGCACTCCCACAGCGGGCGGCTGCGGTCCAGCGGCCGGGAGGCGATGCGGGCGACCAGCTCGCGCAGCTGGTCCATGTTGCCGGGCCGCGGCAGCGCCGAGCGGCGTACGTGGAAGCCGAGGTCGAAGTTCTCGTCGTCGACCCAGGCGGGGTTGGCCAGCCGGCCGGGCACCAGCTGCAGGCGCTGGCGGTAGCGCGGGACGAACGCGATGCGGTCGGCGATCAGCTCGACCAGCCGGTCGTGGTCGAATCCGGAGTCGCCCGGCTCGAACACCTCGACCGTGGCGTTGTGCATGGGCGTCGTGGGGGACTCGGCGGCCAGGATGGCCAGGTCCCGCGGCCGTAGCCGCTCGCTCATCTGGTGCCCTCTCGTCGGTGACGCTTGTCCCGCATGGGATTCTGGCAGAGCCGGTGGCCCGCCGCGTGCGTGGCCACCGTCGCCGTGCTGTTCGGTCCTGAAGGAGAAGTCGTGTCCCGTCGCGTGCTGTCGCGCCTCGCCCCCCTCACCCTCGTGCTGGCCCTCGCGCTCACCGCGTGCGGCGACGGAGGTGACGACGAGCAGGCGACCACGCCGAGCGGCTCCCCCAGCGACTCCTCCAGCAGCCCGGCCGCCGAGGACGGCGACTCCGTCGCAGTCACCGTGACGCGGGAGGGCGACACGTTCACGCCCAACGGCGAGCGGGTCGAGATGGAGGTCGGCCAGACCCTCGACCTCACCATCACCGCCGACGCCGCCGGCGAGCTCCACGTGCACAGCACGCCGGAGCAGGAGATCGAGTACGACGAGGGCACCAGCGAGCACCAGATCACCATCGACCGACCCGGCGTGGTCGAGGTGGAGAGCCACGAGCCCGACTCGATCGTCCTCCAGCTCGAAGTCCGCTGAGCGTGGGCCAGGTCGACGTGGGCAGGATCTCCGCCCACGGGCTCGGCGGCGCCAAGGACCTGCCGATCCCCTCGGAGCTGGCGATCGCCGGCGCCGTGGCGGCACTGGTCGTCTCCTTCACCGTGCTGGCGGTGGCGTGGCGCGAGCCCCGCTACGACGCCGCGACGAGCGGCCGGCCAGCGCCTGCGTGGCTGGACCGCCTCGCCTCCTCGCGCGGCCTCGCGGTCGCGCTGCGGGTGCTCGGCATGGCGTTCTTCCTCTACGTCGCCGCCGCCGCGGTGCTCGGCAAGGACACCCTGATCAACCCGTTCCTCGGGACCTTCTACGTCATCCTCTGGGTCGGCCTGGTGCCGGCGTCGCTGCTCTTCGGCCCCTTCTTCAAGGCCGTCAGCCCGGCCCGCACCATCAGCATGCTCTTCGCCAAGGTCTCCGGCGTGCCCGAGGGCCAGGGGCTGTACGCCTACCCCGCGCGCCTGGGCTACTGGCCGGCCGCACTCGGCCTGTTCTCCTTCGTCTGGCTCGAGCTGGTCTACCCGCACTCCACCGACCTCGGTCCGGTACGCCTGTGGTGCGCCGCCTACCTCGGCATCATGCTCATCGGGTCGGCCGTGTGGGGCACGACCTTCCTGGCCCGCGCCGATCCCTTCGAGGTCTACTCGTCGCTGGTCGCCAAGCTGTCGGTCTGGGGGCGTCGCGACGGCGCGCTCGTCGTGCGCAGCCCGCTGGCCAACCTCGACACCATCGCCGCGCGGCCCGGCCTGGTCGGCGTCGTCGGGGTGCTCTTCGGCAGCACCGCGTTCGACTCGTTCCGCGAGTCGAGCGAGTGGCTCGGCCTCGTGCAGTCGATGTCGATGTCGCGCATCGTGCCCGACACCCTCGCGCTGGTCGCGTTCTCCGGGGGCGTCGCGCTGGTCCTCACCGTCGCCACGATGGCCACGGGCGTCACCAGCGACACCCCGAGGCGGGCCCTGCCCGACCTCTTCGCGCACTCGGTGGTGCCGATCATCGTGGGCTACATCGTGGCCCACTACCTGACCTTCTTCGTCGAGTACGGCCAGCAGACGCTCATCCAGCTCAGCGACCCGTTCACCCGCGGGGACGACTACCTCGGCACCGCGGACCTGCAGGTCAACTACTGGCTCTCGCTCCACCCCACGTTCCTCGCGGTGACCAAGGTGCTCGCGGTCGTGCTCGGGCACGTGGTCGGCGTCGTCGCCGCGCACGACCGGGCGATCAAGCTGCTGCCGCCGCGGCACCACCTCACCGGTCAGCTGCCGCTGCTGGTGGCGATGGTGGGGTTCACCGCGGGAGGTCTGTACCTGCTGTTCGCTGCGTGACCGGGCCGTAGGGCCAGCCGGCCGGCAGCTCCTGGGTCACCATGACGACCTCGCAGCGACCGCCGTAGGGGTCGACCTGGTCGAGCGGGTCGCGCCGGCCCACGAAGATCACGCGGTCGTTGTCGCCGTTGGCCTGGCCGTCGTCGTCACAGCGGATCTTGTCGACCATGCCGTCGGGCAGCACGTAGATGGTGTCGTTGCCCTGCTCGGTGAAGACCTTGTCCGCGCCGGGGCCGAGGAAGACGGTGTCGTCGCCCTCGTCACCCTTGACCAGCCAGTCGTTGCCGTCGCCGTCGATCAGGACGTCGTTGCCGGGGCCGCCCTGGATGGCGCCGTCGTCACCGGGACCGCCGTCGATCCAGTCGTCCCCGGGACCGCCGATGTGCTTGTCGGTGCCCTCCCCGCCGACGAGCCGGTCGTTGCCGTCACCGCCGCCGAGGGTGTCGTCGCCCGTCTCGCCGTGGACGACGTCGTTGCCGACGTTGGACATCAGCACGTCGTTGCCATCGCCGCCGTAGAGGGTGTCGTCGCCGGAGCCGCCGTCGACCTTGTCGTTGCCGAGGCCGCCCGCGACCCAGTCGTTGCCCGGCTGGGCGGTGATCCAGTCGTCGCCGTCGTCACCGGTGACCACGTCGCTGCCCTTGCCGGCGTAGACGGTGTCGTTGCCACCGTTGGCCGTGACGCGGTCCCGGCCGCCCAGCGCCATGATGTGGTTGGAGCGGGCATTGCCCTTGATGACGTCGTTGCCGGTCGTGCCCTGGGCCTTCGCGAGAGCGGGCGCCGCGGTGAGGGTCAGGGACAGGGCGACGAGCGCGAGGCCGGTCGTACGCATGGTGTCAACCATCGGAGTCTCCTTGGAATCAGACTCCAAGTTAACGAAATCTTGACGGAATCCAGAATTTCACCGGCGACGCCGACGTCGGCCGCGCCCCACCTGGGGCCTGACCGTGGCCGGGAACAGGGCGTCGGTGAGCGCGGCGAGGCCGCGCACGAGGGCGGAGTCGCCGCCCTCGGCGAGGGACCGTCCGGTCACCAGCGCCCGGTCCGTCGCGGCGCGGTCGTCGGGCAGGAAGTGCAGCCCGGCGACCCGGCTGAAGCCCTCCACCATCCCGGCGATGTCCTTCTCCGACCAGCCGATGGAGCCGCGCATGCGGTTGACCACGACGCGGACCGGCACGCCGCCGGTGCGCTCGCGGAGGTCGACGAGACCGCGGGCCAGGCGGGTCAGCCCGACGGGATCGGCCGCACCGACCACGACGACCTCGTCCGCCTGCTCGAGGGCCGCCAGGGTGAGCGCGTTGCGACCGGGGCGGCCGCCGAAGTCGGGGCCGGCTTCGTCCTCGAGGCTGAAGCCGGTGTCCACCACGACGTCGCCGAGACCGCGCGCGTGCTCCAGCACCTGCTCGGCGTGGGCCGCGCGCACCTCCCGCCACCGGTCGGGCCGCGGGAGCCCGGTGACGACGGCGAGGTGCTCGCCCACCGCGCGGCAGACCGAGGCGAAGCGTTCCTCGAGCTGCCCCGAGCCGGCCAGCCGGGCGGCCGACAGCAGTCCCGACACCTCGTCGAGCACACCCAGCTGCTGCGCCACCGCCCCGCCGTAGGGGTCGAGGTCGAGGAGGACGACGCCGGTCCCCCGTGCGGCGACCTCGCACGCGAGGTTGGTCGCGACCGTCGTACGTCCCGGTGCTCCGGCCGGTCCCCAGACCACGACCACGCGGCCGCCGTCGGACTGCAGGACCGGCGCAGGCAACGGCTCGGCGTCGCGCACCCGGGTGTCGGCGACGTCCTCGACCGTGGTCACCACCTCCGGCAGGGTGGCCAGCTGTCCCGCGCCGACGACCGCCGAGATGCCGAGCCGCTGCGCGTGCTCGCGCACGTCGAGGTCCTCGGGCACGGCCGTGGTGACCGCGACCGGGCGGACCGCGTGGCGACGCAGGTGGGCGATGCTCGAGGGGTCGAGGCCGGGCGCGTCCAGGGAGATCACGGCGACGTCGGCCTGGCCGCTGGTCACCGAGGCGAGCAGGTCGTCGACGTCGACGCAGCGCTTGAGCACCACGACGCCGGGGTGCGCCTCGAGGTCGGCCAGCACGGGAGACTCCCACCCCTCCCCCGCGGCGAGCAGCAGGACGCAGATCACGGCCGTCAGCCCCGGCCGACGACGCGGACGCGGTCGTCACCGCTGGCCGCGAGCACCGCGGCGAGCGACTCCTCCTCGGCCTGCGGCACGGCGAGCACCAGCTGCCGGCTGGTCGCGGAGGCGAACGAGTCGGTGACGACCGGTGCGTCCAGGATCACCACGTCGCCCAGCACCAGCTCCGCGGCCGCCCGCGAGCGGGGGTCGTCCCCGATCACCCACACGTCGACGCGAGAGCCCCGGGTCAGGTCGGTGGGCACGTGCTCGGCCGGCACCGCGATCGAGACCGAGACGGTGTCGTCGCCGGTCGACTCGCCCAGGGCAGCGGCCGGCACCAGCTCGCCCTCCGCGAGCGGGCGGGTCAGGGTGAGCGCGGACGGGAGCTCGTCGTCGACGGCGAGGTAGCGCCGCGCGTCGGCGGCGTCGTCGAAGCGCACCCGGGTGGCCGCGAGGTCGTCGGCCTGCAGCGTCTGGCCCGCGGTGAGGTCACCGGAGGCGGCCCAGACCGACGTCATGTCGTCGGCCCCGGCCATGATCCGCGCGCCCGCCACCACCGAACCGGTCACGAGGGCGACGCCGATCCACAGCCGCGGGTCGCGCCAGCCGGCCGAGCGGGTGCGGGTGGCCGCGGGGACGTCGAGGAGGCGGTCGTCGCGCGACGGGGTCCGAGAGGGTTTCCGAGACACGCGAGCATCATTGCCGCACCGGGCCGACTTCACACCTGTCTGTCCACAGGCTCCCGCCGGTCGGCGCCGGGAGCAGCCGCGCGGGTGGCACGATGACCCCATGCCCGAGGACGCCCGATTCCTGACGCTCGCCGACGTGGCCGAGGTGCTCAACACCTCCAGCGCGCAGGTCTACGCCCTCGTGCGCCGCGGCGAGCTGCCCGCGATCAAGATCGGCGGTCGCGGCCAGTGGCGCGTCGAGCGGTCCCAGCTCGAGGAGTTCATCCAGCGGATGTACGCCGAGACCAGGTCGTTCGTCGAGGAGCACCCGTTCGTGGATGCCGAGGCAGCGCCCGCGGACAGCGAGTCCTCGGACCTGTAGCCGGACGCCGGCGCCGGGCTGACTAACCGACCTTGCCGTCGAGCTCGATCTCGACGACCTGCTCCTCGCCGCCCCGCACGACCGACATCTCGACGGTCTCCCCCGGTCGGTGGGTCCGGATCGCCACGATGAGGGCGATGCCATCGTTGACGGGCTGGTCGCCGACCCGGGTGATCACGTCGTCCTTCTGCAGCCCGGCACGCTCGGCCGGGGTGTCGGGCATGACCTCGGTGATCGTGGCGCCCTCCGAGTCCTGCTCGCCGCCGGTGCGCACCTGGGCGCCGATCACCGGGTACTCCGCCTTGCCGGTGCGGAGGATCTGGTCGACGGTCGTGCGCACCTGCTCGATCGGGATCGCGAACCCGACGCCGATGTTGCCCGACTCGGTCGTCGCGCCGCCGGTGGTGGCGATGGCGGAGTTCACCCCGACCACCTCGCCGGCCAGGTTGACCAGCGGGCCGCCCGAGTTGCCCGGGTTGATCGCGGCGTCGGTCTGCACGGCGTTGATGTAGGAGGAGTCGTCGGCGGAGTCCCCGGTGGTGACCGGACGGTTGAGGGCGCTGACGATGCCGGACGTCACGGTCTGGCTCAGCCCGAGCGGGGCGCCGAACGCCACGACCGGGTCACCGACGTGGAGCACCTGGGAGGCGCCCAGGGCCGCCGGCTCGAGGCCGTCGGCGGCCTCGACCTGGAGCACGGCGAGGTCGTAGACCGAGCTCCGGCCCACGATGGTCGCGTCGTGCCGCTTGCCGGCGTGGTCGATGACCACGATCGGGCCCTCGTCCTCGGCCGCCGAGGCGACCACGTGGTTGTTGGTGACGACGTGGCCCTCCCGGTCGAGCACGAAGCCCGACCCGGTCGCGCCGCCCGACTCACCGTCGTACTCGGCGACGATCTGGACCGTGCTGGGCAGCAGCGCCTGGGCCACCGCCGGGACCGACCCGTTGTCCGCGTCGAGCGGCGCCGCGCTCTGGGTGCGTACGCCGTCGAGGCCGTTGTCGACCGTGCCGCCCTGCGAGGACAGCTCGTCCTGCAGCGCCGCGCCGGCCAGGCCGCCGAGGACTCCGACGACCAGCGCGACCGCGGCCACGGCGACCCAGGACCACAGCGGGAGCTTGCGCGCCGGCGTGGGCCGGGCGTAGTCCGGGCGCGGGTAGGGACCGGGACCGAAGTACGCCGGTCCCGCGACGGGCGGGCCGAACTGGGGCGCCATCGGCACGGTCTGCGGCGCGGTCGGCGGCGCCTGCTGAGGGGCCTGCTGAGGAGCCGGAGGCGCCGGCTGGGCTGCGGTCGGCGGCGGTCCGGCGACCAGGTGCTCGTCGGCCGACGGCTCGGGAGCACGCTCGGGGGTCGGCTCGGGGGACGCACCGGCCGCGTCGCCGTACGCCCGACCCTGCGGGTGCGCGGGGCGCGGCTCCTCCGGACGCCAACCCGCGAGGGGCTGCGTCGGCTCGTCGGATGACTGCGCTTCCGGCCTGTCCTCGTCGCTCACGGAGCAATCTTCTCCCGGATCGCAACCAAGCGCTCGGCCAGGGGCGTCCGGGAGGGTGAGACCGGGGTGCGGACGGAGCGGTCGTCCGTGGTGGTCTGGGGTGCGGCCGGGCCGGCGGGGCGGCTCAGGTCGGTGGCCGGCGGGCGCGGGTCGATCCGCGGGGCACCGGCCACGCCGAGGGCGAGGACGCCCACGACGCAGGCGCTCGCCGCGCCGCCCCCGATGGCCACCAGGCCGCGGCGGGACCGGTGCTGCGAGGTCGGGAACGGCTCCGGGGCGAGGCTCGAGCAGCTGCCGAGCAGCGAGGACTTGAGGTCGCGCGAGCAGGTCGAGGGACCCATCGACAGGCGCGCCAGCTGGGTCTTGACCCGGCCCTCCTGCTCGACGAGGTCGCGGCAGGCGTGGCAGGAGTGCACGTGCGCCCAGCAGCGCTCCTCCTCCTCGGGGGCCAGCCGGCCGTCGAGGAGGGCGCTGACGCGCGAGCCGAGGTGCGTCATCACGACACCGCTCCACGCGGCTGGGTGGCGGTGGGGCCGGAGTAGCGCTGGCGACCCGCGGCGGGCTCGCGGTGCGCCAGGGCCTTGCGGAGCATGGTGCGGCCGCGATGGATGCGCGAGCGCACGGTGCCGAGCTTCGCGTCCATGATCTCCGCGATCTCCTCGTAGCTGAGCCCCTCGACGTCGCACAGCACCACGGCGGCGCGGAAGTCCGGCGGCAGCGTGGCCAGGGCGGTCTCGATGTCGTCGTCGAAGGTCTGGTCGGCCACGGCGAGCTCGGGCCCGGCGACCGGGCTGGTCAGCCGGGCGGCCCGCTCGTCGGAGAGCGGGTCGAAGCGGATCCGCTGCTTGCGGCGGGCGCCGTCGAGGAACAGGTTCGTGGTGATGCGGTGCAGCCAGCCCTCGAACGTGCCGGGCGTGTAGGTGTCGAGCGAGCGGAAGACCCGGACGAAGACCTCCTGGGTGAGGTCCTCGGCGTCGGGCCGGTTGCCGGTGAGCCGGTAGGCCAGGCGGAAGACCCGGTCGGAGTGCTGCTCGACGACCTCGTCCCAGCTCGGCACGGCGCCGGCGACCGCTCCCTGGTCCTGGCTGGACTCCGGGGTGGTCTCGACCTGGTCACCCACGGGTGCCCCCTGGCTCGTCGTCTTCCTCGACCGCAGCTGCAACGGTTCGCTGTCCTTCCTGACGCTAGGGACCGCGCCTGAGAGTTCCCTGTGAACCCCATGCGCGACGCCCAAGAACTTCTCGGCGTCCAACGACCCCTCCAACGACCCAGGTGCCCCGTGTGTTCCCGGCCACGTCGCGCCGTCGCTGCGCGATAGAGTCCGCTCGTGCCCCACACTGCGCCGATCAAGACCGCGAGCTGGACCTACGCCGAGGACTTCGTGGCCGAGGACGAGATCCTGGCCGCGGCCCGCAGCCGCGCCGAGGAGGTCGGCGTCGCCCCGATCGGGTCCGGCACCGGCGCGGCCCTGCGCTTCCTCGCCTCGGTCCTCGACGCCCGCGCGGTGGTCGAGATCGGCACCGGCACCGGCGTCTCGGGGCTCTGGCTGCTGCGCGGCATGCGCGCCGACGGCGTGCTCACCACCGTCGACATCGAGGCCGAGCACCAGCGGCTGGCCAAGGAGACGTTCACCGAGGCCGGGATCCCGGGCAACCGCGCCCGCACCATCGCCGGCGCCGGGCTCGACGTGCTCCCCCGCCTCACCGACGGCCACTACGACCTGGTGTTCTGCGACGGCGACAAGCGCGAGTACGCCGCGTACCTCAAGGAGGCGCTGCGCCTGCTGCGCCCCGGCGGCATCGTGGCCTTCGACAACGCGCTCTGGCACGACCGCGTCGCCGACCCGGCCCAGCGCGACGAGGAGACCGTCACCATCCGCGACCTCGGCCGCACCATCCTCGAGCACGACGCCCTCGTCCCCGTGCTGCTCCCCGTCGGCGACGGGCTCCTGGCGGCCAAGAAGGAATGGGCCCCCGAGGCTGGCTGAATGGCGCTCGCTCCGCTCGCGCGTGCTCGGCGCCCTTCAAGACGTCGTCTTCCCTCGTCGCTCCCGAGCTGCCTCGCTGCGCTCGTCGCACTCGCTCGCTCCTCAGTCCAGACGACGTCGGGCGCCGAGCGCGGGGGCTGAGGAGGCCGGGGCGATCCGGGACGCTGGCTGACGCACACGTGTCCGGGATGTCGCCCTCAGGAGGGACCAGCGAGGGCGGTTTCGCGGACACGTGTGCCGGTCTGGCCCGCGAGCGCCATCAACACCTCGGCGAGGCCGTGAAGCCTTCCCAGCCCTCGGCGATGGCGACGATGTCGCAGGCCTCGACGAGGATCGGCGGTGAGCCGATGATCTGCGAGCCGGGTGAGTCGGCGGCGCCCTCGGTGAAGGTGCGCTGGAACTCCGCGCGCGCCTCGTCGGTGGCGAAGACGTAGCAGCCCTCGAACCACTCGCCGCGGACCATCCGCCAGGTCTTGAAGCGCAGGCCGGTCATGCCGGTGAAGCGGGCGTGGGAGGTCTCGGCGACGTAGGTCGCCAAGCGGTCCTCGACACCGTCGGCAGCGTCGGCGAGGGACCAGCGGACGGTCAGGCCGAGCATCAGGCGATCCCGTCGAGCGGATCCTCGGAGCCGAGCCAGCTCAGCAGCAGTCGGGGGCCGTAGCCGCTGGGGCCCGCGGTCCACTCGTGCCGATCGGTCGGGGACTCCGCAGCCGACGCGAAGTCGATGTGGGCCCAGGGCACGTCCCCGGCGAAGTACTGGAGGAACAGCGCGGCCGTGATCGCACCCGCACCGCCGGCGGCGTTGTCGCCGTCGGCGATCTTGGAGGTCACCTTGTCCTCGTAGTCCTTGACCAGCGGCATCCGCCAGACGTTCTCGCCGGACTCCAGCGCCGCCGCCTCGACGTGGGCGGCCAGGCCCTCGTGGTTGGCGAAGTAGCCGCCGGTCCACTGGCCGAGCGAGACCTTCATCGCGCCGGTGAGGGTGGCGATGTCGACCAGCACGGCCGGCTCCACCTCCGAGACGGCGTACGCCATCGCGTCGGCGAGCACGAGCCGGCCCTCGGCGTCGGTGTTGTTGACCTCGGACGTGCGACCGCCGTAGTGGGTGATCACGTCGCCGGGGCGCATGGCGGAGCCGCCGATGGAGTTCTCCGCGGCCGGCACCAGCCCGACCACGCGGACCGGGCAGTCGACGTCGCGCAGGGCGGCCATCGCAGCGATCACCGCAGCACCGCCGCTCATGTCGCGCTTCATGGTGAGCATCGACTCGCTGGGCTTGATGTCGAGGCCGCCGGTGTCGAAGGTGATGCCCTTGCCGACGAGCACGATGGTGGGCATCTTCTTCGTGGCGCCGCGCGGGGTGTAGTCCATGCGGACGAGGCGGGGCGGGTTGGCCGACGCGCCACCGACGGCGAGCAGGCCGCCGAAGCCCTCGGCACGCAGCTGCTCCTCGTCCCACACCGTGACGGCCAGGCCGGCCGCCTCGCCGACCTCGACGGCCTGCTCGGCGAGCCAGGCGGGCGTCTTGAGGTTGGCCGGGACGGTGGCCAGGGCACGGGAGCGCCAGCCGGCACCGCCCAGGGCGATGGCCCGGGCGAGCTCGTCGTCAGCGCCGTCGTCGCTGACGTCGGCGAGCACGATGCGCGCGACGGGACGCTCCTTCGGGCCGGTCGAGCGCCAGTGGAAGGAGAACGAGCCGAGCATCGCACCGACGACCAGGGCGCCGAGGCCGTCGTCGGGGGCGATCGCGGCGAGCGTGGTGACGACGCTGGCGCGGTCCTTGGTGGCGCGCGCCAGGGCGGCGCCGGCGCGCCGGAAGTCGGTGACCGAGCCGTCGCCGACACCGACGAGGAGCACGAGGCTCACCGCGTCGGCGGGGCCGGCCGCCACCGGGACGGTGGTGATCTCACCGGTGCGACCGGTGGCCCTCGCGGCCTCGAGGGCCGCGAGGAGGTCGGTGCCGAGGGCCTCGGAGGCCTCGTCGGCACCGGGTCCGAGAAGGAGTCCGTCCGGGTCCGGGAGGACCGGGAAGGCCCAGACCTCGGCCCCGCCGATCTGGTGCGGCAGGGCCGGGCTGAGTGCGAACTCGGGTGGAGATACCTGCGTGGGCAGCTGCGCAGTGGTGGCCACGATCAGCCGACGACGTCCTTGAGGGCGTCGCCGAGAGATGTTGCCTCCTCGGCGTTCAGCTCGACCACAAGCCGCCCACCACCCTCGAGCGGGACGCGCATGACGATGCCGCGTCCCTCCTTGGTGACCTCGAGGGGTCCGTCGCCCGTGCGGGGCTTCATGGCGGCCATCGGCGCACCTCTTCCTGTTCAGCCATCTCGTGACGATGGTGGCTCTTCACATGCGAATCGAGGCGGCTGAGTCGTTCCTGGCCACCCCGATCGGCGTCGTACGGTCCCAGTATCCCTCATGACGCACGTGATCGGCACCACAGGGCGCACGGACGGGGAGCGGACGTCCGGCAGACTGCCCCCCATGACTGCTCCCCAGACCACCGACGAGGCCTCCCCCGTCCTGCTCACCGTCGTCGACTCCGTCGCCACGATCACCCTCAACCGGCCCGACGCGATGAACGGTCTCGACGTGGCCACCAAGGACCTCCTGCTGGAGACCGTGCAGCAGGTGGCCGAGGACCCGGAGGTGCGCTGCGTGGTGCTCACCGGGAGCGGCCGGGCCTTCTGCGTCGGGCAGGACCTCAAGGAGCACCTGGCCGGGCTGAAGGGCGACGCCGACGTCCCGCTCTCGGACACCGTCGAGAAGCACTACAACCCGATCCTGCTTGCCCTGGCGACCATGCCCAAGCCCGTCGTCGCAGCCGTAAACGGCGTCGCCGCGGGTGCGGGCGCGAGCCTGGCGTTCGCCGCCGACTTCCGGATCCTGGTCGACACCGCCGGCTACAACACCTCCTTCGCCGGCGTCGCGCTCTCGTGCGACACCGGGTCGAGCTGGACCCTGCCCCGGCTCGTCGGCCGCGCGAAGGCGATGGAGCTGCTCTACTTCCCACGCACCGTCTCGGCGCAGGAGGCGCTCGACCTCGGCCTGGCGACGCAGGTGGTGCCCGAGGACGGCTTCCGCGCCGCCGTCGGCGAGCTCGCCACCCGTCTGGCGGCGGGCCCGACCGTCGCGTTCGGCTCGATCCGGCAGGCGGTGGCGTACTCCGCGGCCCACCCGCTCGAGGAGTCGCTGGCCTTCGAGGCGGAGAAGATGGCGCTCACGGGCGGGACCGAGGACCACCTCGCCGCGGTCGACGCCTTCGTGGCGAAGGAGAAGCCGGCCTTCCGGGGCCGCTGACGGCGGGCCGCTGGGTCGAGTGCGCGGCCCCGCGGTGACTGGTGCCGCGGGGGCACTCGACCCTGTCGGTCAGCCGCGCCGGGTGCGGTGCGCCCCGATCACGCCGAGGACCTGGCGCGGCGCCTGGACGACCATGCGGTGGCGCGGCGGGCGCGCGCCATACTCCACGGTCAGCGCGGACCCGGCGAAGTGGCGGTTGAACCACATCGTCATGGTGCCGTGGCACAACCCACCGCAGTCCAGCGTCTTGCGCGGCAGCCGCAGGGCGCGCGCCACGCGGCGCGCGAAGCCGGCGTCCTTGGTGTCGGTGTCGACGCCGACGAGCGGCTGGTGGAAGCTCAGCACCCGGCGCGGGTCGACCTCGCGCAGGAACGCCATCACCGCGCGCGTCTCCGGCTCGCTCGCCGGCCGCGGGCCGGACTCGTAGTTGCCGTCGAGGTCGGCCCACTTGAAGGGAAAGTTGCGGTTGAGGTCGACCCCGCGCGCGTTGCGGCGGCTGTGGCGCGCCAGCCCGTCGGGGTTGTACGTCGGGATGACCCACAGGTCCACCCCGCGGATCGCGCGGCCGTCGCGCAGCGTCTCCAGGATCCTGCGGGTGTGCGGCTCGTTGCCGTGCATCGTCGAGATCAGCACCATGGGCCGCTTGCCCGGCTCACCCAGTCGCCAGGCCCGGATCGGCCGGCCGCGCACCGAGTGGCCGATGGTGCGCACCTCGACGACCGCGGGTCGGTTGGGCGAGCGCGCCTCGACGGCCGCTGTGCTCGCGGTGGACCCCGGCCCGCCCACCAGCCCGCCGGTCAGGAGGCCCGTCGTCAGGAGGGCGGCGAGGACGGCCCGCATCAGACGGCCGCGGCGAGGTAGGCGTAGGTGAAGACCAGCACGCCGACCACCATGCCGAGGTGGGCGAGCAGCGAGAGACCGGGGCCGTCGCTCCAGCCGTCGCCGGACGCCTCCGGGACGTGTCGCCCCTTCGCGGGCAGCCACCGCGCCAGGATCAGCAGCCCGCACACGGCGGTGACCCACCACGCGGCGATCGCGACGATCCCCACGACCGCGCCCCCGATGAGCGAGTCCTCCGGCGCCACCAGCACACCGAGCCACAGCACCAGCGCCACCATGCCCGCGCCGAAGTGCACGAGGGAGATCCGCCGGCTGATCGAGAACTGGCCGGCCGCCTCCTCGCCGCTGAGGCGCAGACGGGTCAGCACGATCGCCACGGCGGCCAGCGCCGTGAGGATCCACACGACAATCGGGAACGACATTCGAGGAATCCTGCCCTAGGAGGGTCCGGGGTCGCCAGACGCGTCCCCGTCAGGTCCAGACCCCTCCCGCTCCGCGTCCTCGAGCTGGGTGGCCAGACGCGCCAGCAACGCGTCGACGTCGGACATCCGGTAGCCGCGCAGCGCGAGCGGGAAGCGCACCGTGCGCAGGTCCTCGGCCTCGATGGGCCGGTCGTCGGGCAGCGCGAGGTCGGGACGGTCGTCGTAGGCCGGCGCCATCGAGCCGCCGCGGCCGGAGGCCACCATGGCGACCCCGCCCATCACGACCACGACCAGCACGGCGAAGAGCCACATCATCGGCCGACCCCGCTCACTCGGGCCGCTTCGGCGACGGGGTGGGCCAGCGGTCCTCGCGGGCCGCGACCATCAGCGCCACGGCCTCGTCGACGTCGTCGGTCACGACCATCATGTCGAGGTCCTGCGGATTGATCTTGCCCTCGGCGAGCACGGTGTCGCGCATCCAGTCCATCAGCCCCTGCCAGTACGCCGTCCCCAGCAGCACGATGGGGAACGAGGTCACCTTCTGGGTCTGGACGAGGGTGAGCGCCTCGAAGAGCTCGTCGAAGGTGCCGAGGCCGCCCGGCAGCACGACGAAGCCCTGGGCGTACTTGACGAACATGGTCTTGCGGGCGAAGAAGTAGCGGAAGTTGATGCCCTTGTCGACCCACTGGTTGAGCCCCGCCTCGAAGGGCAGCTCGATGCCCAGGCCGACACTGACGCCGCCGGCCTCGCAGGCGCCCTTGTTGGCCGCCTCCATCGCACCGGGCCCACCCCCGGTGATCACCGCGAAGTGCGCCTCCGCGAGGCGGCGGCCGACCTCCTCGGCCATCGCGTAGTGCGGGTGGTCGGTCGGGGTGCGGGCCGACCCGAAGACCCCGATCGCCGGTCCGAGCTCGGCCAGCGCACCGAACCCCTCGACGAACTCGGCCTGGATCCGCAGGACACGCCACGGGTCGGTGTGCACCCAGTCGGTCGGACCGCGGGAGTCGAGCAGCCGCTGGTCGGTCGTGCTGCCCTCGCGGACCTGCCCGCGGCGCTCGATGACCGGGCCCTTCATCCGGTCGTGCGTGCGGTCGCTCATGTGGGGTCCCCTCGGCGTTGTTCGGGGGAGCGAAGCGGAGGAGAAGAACGTGGTGTATTCATGCCAGCCACTCCTTCAGGGTGCGCTCGCAGCGCTCGACGTGCTCCATCGGGACGTGCTCGTCCTGCTTGTGGGCGAACATCGGGTCGCCGGGTCCGTAGTTCACCGCCGGCACGCCCAGCTTGGTGAACTGCGCGACGTCGGTCCAGCCGAACTTGGGAGCCGGCTCGCCGCCGACCGCGTCGACGAACGCCTTGGCCGCCGGTCGGTCCAGCCCGGGCAGGGCGCCGGCGGCCATGTCGGTCACCGTGACGTCGTAGCCCTCGAAGAAGTCGCGGACGAACGCCTCGGCGTCGGCCTCGCTGCGGTCGGGGGCGAAGCGGAAGTTGACCTCCACCACGCACTCGTCCGGGATGACGTTGCCGGCGACGCCGCCGCGGATGCCGGTGGCGTTGAGGCCCTCGTGGTAGGTCAGGCCGTCGATCTCGGGCTGCCGGGCGACGTAGTCGTTGAGCCGGGCGAGCACGGGCCCTGCGAGGTGGATGGCGTTGACGCCCTTCCAGCTCCGGGCGCTGTGGGAGCGCTCGCCGGTGGTGCGTACGTCGACGCGCATGGTGCCCTGGCAGCCCGCCTCGATCGAGGCGTTGCTCGGCTCCATCAGGATCGCGAAGTCGGCCTCGAGCAGGTCGGGGTCGCTCTCGGTGAGCTTGCGCAGCCCGTTGTGGACCGAGTCGACCTCCTCGGCCTCGTAGAAGATGAAGGTGAGGTCGCGGTTGGGCGCGGGGAGGTCGGCGGCGAGCTTGAGCATCACCGCGTCGCCGCCCTTCATGTCGCAGGTGCCGAGGCCGTGCAGGATCCCGTCCTCGCGACGCGCCGGCAGGTTGTCGTTGAGCGGCACCGTGTCGAGGTGGCCGGCGATGACGACCCGCTCGGGCCGGCCGAGGTCGGTGCGCGCGACCACTGTGTGCCCGCGCCGGGTGACCGTGAGGTGCGGCAGCGCGCGCAGCGCCTCCTCCACCGCGTCGGCGATCTCCTGCTCGTGGTGGCTGACCGAGAAGGTGTTGACGAGCTGCTCGGTCAGGGTGACGACGTCGGCGGAGAGGTCGAGGTGGGGCATGCCCTGATTCAACCAGCCGCACCTCGTCGCTCGGCGAGGAGTGCGAGCACACCGTCGATGATGCGTGCCAGTCCGAAGTCGAGCTCGCGCCCCGGGTCGCTGGCCGCTTGGTACGCCTCGCCCGCGGCCGAGCCGACCCTGCCGGCGAGCGGGTAGTCCCGGCCGGCCATCACCTCGCCGAGCGGGCCGGCGTTGGCCTCCCACCACTGGGCGTCGGTCATCCCCGACTCGCGCTCGGCCTGCCGCACCGCGTGCTCTGCCCGGGCGATGCTGGTCCCGAAGGACGCGAGCAGGGTGATCGTCTGGTCCATCTCCACGTCGTCCAGGCCGATGCCCTCCACCGCGGCGAGCTGCCACTCGTAGCGGTCGGCCACGTGGGGACCCAGCCACGCGCGGATGCCCGCCACCTCGAGCAGCCAGGGGTGCTCGCGGCAGTCCTGGTGCTGGATCCGGGCGACGGCCTCGAGCCGCGCCCGCAGGTCGTCGCCGTGCGGCGGCAAGGACCTGCGGCCGAACACCTGGTCGACCATCAGCACGATCAGGTCGGTCCGGTTCGGGACGTAGGTGTAGAGCGTCATGGCGCCGATGCCCAGGTGAGTGGCGAGCACGCGCATGGAGAGTGCCGGCAGCGAGTCGCGGTCGGCGAGCTCGATCGCCGCGTCCACCACGTCGTCCACGCTCAGCCGCTGCCGGGGACCCCGGCGGGGCGTCGGGGCCTCAGCCGCGGGCGCGGCGTGGCGCCACAGCAGCGCGAGCACGGGATCGGGGTCGGGCACGCGCCCACCCTAACTTCTTCGTACGACGTACGGAATAAATGCTACAGTGGTGCGCTTATCTCCGTACACCGTACGAAAAGGAGTTCCATGACCACGTCTCCCCCACCGCTCACCGCCCGGGGACTACGCAAGCGGTACGGCGCCACGGCCGCGCTCGACGGCTTCGACCTGACCGTCGCACCCGGGTCGGTCCACGCCCTCCTGGGCCCCAACGGCGCCGGCAAGAGCACCGCCGTGAACACCCTCGCCACCCTCACCCGGATCGAGGAGGGCACGGCCAGCGTCGCCGGCTTCGACGTCCGCACCCAGCCGCGGCGGGTCCGCTCCGCCATCGGGCTGATCGGCCAGGCCGCCGCCCTCGACGAGATCCTGCACGGCCGGGAGAACCTCGTGATGTTCGGCCGGCTCCACGGACTGTCGAAGGTGGCGGCCGGCTCCCGCGCCGACGACCTGCTGACCGCCTTCGACCTCGCCGAGGCCGCGGACCGCAAGGTGTCGACGTACTCCGGGGGGATGCGGCGCCGCCTCGACATCGCGACGGGGCTCATCACCCGGCCGGCGGTGCTGTTCCTCGACGAGCCAACGACCGGCCTCGACCCGCGCGGCCGCGCCGACGTGTGGGACGCCGTACGCCGCGCGGTCGCCCTCGGCACGACCGTGCTGCTGACCACGCAGTACCTCGACGAGGCCGACCAGCTCGCCGACCGGATCACCGTGATGAACGCCGGCCGGGTCGTCGCCGAGGGCACTCCGGGCGAGCTCAAAGCGCGCCTCGGGGGCGACCGGGTGCTTGTCGGGCTCCCGCCCGGCACCGACGCGGGAGCCGTGGTCCGCCTGGTCGCGGACACAACGGGGCACGGGGTGCAGCTCCTCGCGGACGAGTCCGGGCTGGTCGTCGAGGCGGGCACCGCCGGTGGCACCGCCGCGCTGCTGTCCACGGTCCGGGCGCTCGACGCGGCCGCCGTACGGCCCAGCCACGTGCAGCTCCGCGAGCCCACCCTCGACGAGGTGTTCCTGCACCTGACCGACCACACCACCACCACGGACGGGAGCCGCCGATGAGCACGGCCCGGGCACTGCGACAGAGCTGGATCATCGTCCAGCGCGACCTCACCCACTGGAAGCGCGAGCCGTGGGCCCCGCTCTTCGGCATCGCCTTCACGATCATGCTGGTGCTCGTCTTCGGCTACCTCTTCGGCGGCTCCATCGCGCTCCCCGGAGGCGGTGACTACCTGCCCTACCTGCTGCCGGGGATGTTCGCGCTCGCGATGATGTTCGGCCTCGAGGGCACGATGTCGGCCATCGCGAACGACTCGAAGAAGGGCGTGACGAACCGCTTCCGCTCGCTGCCGATCAGCAGCGTGGCAGTGCCCCTGGGGCGCGCCGGTGCCGACATGGTCAACACCGCGGTCGAGCTGGCCGTGCTGGTGGTCGGCGGCCTGCTCATCGGGTGGCGCGCGGACGGCACGTGGGCCCAGACCCTGCTCGCCGTCGCGCTCCTGCTCTGGCTGCGCTTCGCCTTCCTCTGGCTCGGCATCTTCCTCGGCCTCGTCCTGCGGGGCGAGGGCGGCGTGATGGCGGTGCAGATCCTGGTGTGGCCGATCGGCTTCCTCTCCAGCGTGTTCGTCTCACCCGAGGACATGCCCGGCTGGCTGGGCTTCCTCGCGGAGTGGAACCCGGTCTCCGCGACGGCGGCCGCGTGCCGTGAGCTGTTCGGCAACCCCTCGGGCCTCACCGACGGCGTGCTCGCCGACCATGCGGTGCTGGTCGCCGCGCTCTGGCCGCTGGCGATCGCCGCCGTCTTCGTGCCGCTGTCGGCGCGTGCCTACCGGAGCTTGTCCGTCTGAGCCGCCGTCAGGCGCGGGCGACCTCGACCGCGAGGTCGTCCGCGTCGACGTACGACACGCTCGTCGCGAGGGTCTCCTCGGCGAGCAGCGCCTCGTGGGTGCGCGCCGCGTCGAGCGTCGCTGCCGGGCCGGAGAGCGTCAGCGCGATCCGGTCGGACACGGCCAGCCCGGCGTCCTTGCGGGCCTGCTGGACCGCACGCACCAGGTCGCGGGCGGTGCCCTCGGCCTCGAGCTCCGGGGTCACCTCGGTGTCGAGGACCACGAAGCCGCCGCGCGGCAGCACGCCGGTCGCGGTGCCGCCGGACGCGTCGCCGGCGACGGTGTCGAGGGCGTACTCCCCCTCCACCAGGGCCAGGCCGCCCGCGGTGACGGTGCCGTCCTCGGCCACCGACCAGTCGCCCGTCTTCGAGCCCTTGATCGCGAGCTGCACGTCCTTGCCGAGCCGCGGTCCGGCGGCGCGGGCGTTGACGGTGAGCCGCTGCTCGACGCCGTACGACGCCGCCTCCGGGGTGTCGAGGTCGAGGAGGCCGACCTGCTTGAGGTTCAGCTCGTCGGCGACCAGCTGCTCGAAGCCGGTGAGGGACGAGGCGTCGGGCACCACGACCGTCAGCGACTGCAGGGGCAGGCGGTTGCGGAGGTTGGCGGCCTTGCGCAGCGCCGAGCCGGCCGAGCAGACGTCACGCACCGTGTCCATCGACGCCGCGAGGGCGTCGTCGGCCGGCAGGTCGTCGACGGACGGCCAGTCGGTGAGGTGGACCGAGCGCTCGCCGGTCAGGCCGCGCCACACCTCCTCGGTCGTCAGCGGCATCAGCGGCGCGGTGAGCCGGCAGACCACCTCGAGCACCGTGTAGAGGGTGTCGAAGGCTTGGGCGTCCTCGTCCCAGAAGCGGTCGCGCGAGCGGCGGATGTACCAGTTGGTGAGCACGTCGAGGAAGCCGCGCGTGGAGTCGCACGCTGCCGCCACCTCGTAGTTGTCGAGCTGGTCGGTCATCGCGGCGACGTAGTCGCGCAGCTTGGCCAGGATGTAGCGGTCCATCGGGTGCGCGCTGTCGGTGCGCCACACGGCGTCGTGGCCCGCGCTGTCGCCCGCCGCGTTGGCGTACAGGCTGAAGAAGGACCAGCTGTTCCACAGCGGGATCAGCACCTGCCGCACCGAGTCGCGGATGCCCTGCTCGGTGACGACGAGGTTGCCGCCGCGCAGGATCGGGCTCGACATGAGGAACCAGCGCATCGCGTCGGCGCCGTCGCGGTCGAAGACCTCGCGCACGTCGGGGTAGTTGCGCAGCGACTTCGACATCTTCTGGCCGTCGTTGCCGAGCACGATGCCGTGGCTCAGGCACGTCGAGAACGACGGGCGGTCGAAAATCGCGCCGGCCAGCACGTGCATCGTGTAGAACCAGCCGCGGGTCTGGCCGATGTACTCGACGATGAAGTCGCCCGGGAAGTGGTGCTCGAACCAGTCCTTGTTCTCGAACGGGTAGTGCACCTGCGCGAACGACATCGAGCCCGAGTCGAACCACACGTCGAGGACGTCGGTGACGCGGCGCATCGTCGACTTCCCGGTCGGGTCGTCGGGGTTGGGGCGGGTGAGCTCGTCGACGAAGGGCCGGTGCAGGTCGGGGTTGCCGTCCTTGTCACGCGGCAGCCGCCCGAAGTCGCGCTCGATCTCCTCGAAGGAGCCGTAGACGTCGATGCGCGGGTAGTGCTCGTCGTCGGACTTCCACACCGGCACCGGGGAGCCCCAGAAGCGGTTGCGGGTGATCGACCAGTCGCGGGCGTTCTCCAGCCACTTGCCGAACTGGCCGTCCTTGATGTGCTCGGGGACCCAGCGGATCTCCTGGTTGAGCGCCATCAGGCGCTCCTTGACCTTGGTCACCTCGACGAACCACGACGAGACGCCCTTGTAGATCAGCGGCTGCCGGCAGCGCCAGCAGTGCGGGTAGGAGTGGTCGTAGGTCTCGCGGCGCAGCAGCACCGTGCCGGGCGTGACGCTCCCCGTCTCGCCGTCTCCGCTCGTCGCAGCCTTGAGGTGGTCGATGATCTGGAGGTTGGCGTCGAAGACCTGCATGCCCTCGTAGTCGGTGACGGGGAACGTGAAGCGCCCGTCCTTGCCGACCGGCATCACGGCCTCGATGCCCTCGCGGTCGGTGACGACCTTGTCGTCCTCACCGAAGGCGCCGGCGGTGTGCACCAGGCCCGTGCCGTCGGTGGTCGTCACGAACTCGGCCGGCACGAGCCGGAACGCCTTCGCGTGGCCGGCGTAGTAGGAGAACGGCGGGGCGTACTCCAGGCCGACGAGGTCGGCGCCCTTCCCGCGCCAGGTGACCTGCGGGTCGTCGCCCAGCTCGCGGGAGTACGACGCCACGCGGGCCTCGGCGAGGAGGTAGCGCACTCCGTCCACGTCGACGACGACGTAGTCGATGTCCTCGCCGACCATGACGGCGAGGTTGGACGGCAGCGTCCACGGGGTCGTCGTCCAGACGAGGACCTTGACCCCCTTCAGCGGGCCGTCGGTGGTGACGTCGTAGCCGACGGTGACCGCCGGGTCCTGCCGCACCTGGTAGACGTCGTCGTCCATCCGCAGCTCGTGGTTGGACAGCGGCGTCTCGTCCTGCCAGCAGTAGGGCAGCACGCGGAAGCCCTCGTAGACCAGGCCCTTCTCGTGCAGTTGCTTGAAGGCCCAGATGACCGACTCCATGAACTCCGGGTTCATGGTGCGGTAGTCGTTGTCGAAGTCGACCCAGCGCGCCTGGCGGGTGACGTAGTCGCGCCACTCGCCGGTGTACTTCAGCACCGACTGGCGGCAGGCCTCGTTGAACTTCTCGATGCCCAGCTCAACGATCTCGTCGGTGGTCTTGATGCCGTTGAGGCGCATCGCCTCGAGCTCGGCGGGCAGCCCGTGGGTGTCCCAGCCGAAGCGGCGCTCGACCTTGCGGCCGCGCATCGTCTGGTAGCGCGGGATCAGGTCCTTGACGTAGCCGGTGAGCAGGTGGCCGTAGTGCGGCAGGCCGTTGGCGAAGGGCGGGCCGTCGTAGAAGACGAACTCGTTGGTGCCGTTCTCCCCGGCGTCGCGCTGCTCGACGCTCGCGCGGAAGGTGTCGTCCTCCTCCCAGTACGCCAGCACCGCCTCCTCGACCTCGGGGAAGCGCGGGCTGCTGGCCACGGTCGTGGCGCCGGTGTGCGAGACCTTGGGATAGGCCATCTGGAGTGCTCCTCGCGGTGCGTCGTACGTCTCGGGCTTGTCACCACGAGGACGATCTGCTGACCGCGGTACCACCTCGCTTGGGACCCGGAGGTCCCCGCTTCGTTTGCGGCTGTGTCGGGCCGTACCCGTCAGGTTCTACTGGGGCCGCGGCCGGGTCGCCGCACCTGTTCTTCCCGAGGCTCGCCGCTGATGACGGCTCGAACGCCTCCCCCGATCGTACGGCGCTCGCGCGCGGGGGCGCCAATCGTTTGGTGCCGCCCGGGGGTGTAGTCCAGTGGCAGATGGCTCATGCGTCTGGGTAGTCCAGTGGCAGATGGCTGTCCGGAGTGCCGATCGACAACCATCTGCCACTGGACTACCCCGGCGAGCGGGGACGGCCATCCCGCGCCATCCCCGGCCGGCCGGGCCGGCCCGCGCCAACTTGCAGCGGGCGAGCGGTCAGGCAGCGAGGCGGTAGCGCAGGTAGCGGGCCTTCTCCCACTCCGCGAGCGCCCGACGCCTTTCGACGGTCTCGGTCGCCGTCCACCACGGCGGTGGCTCGATCGTCCAGCCCCTCGGGGTGTGCCGGTCGCGAGCGCGACGAGCGGCCGCCTGCAACCTCCGCACGAAGTCGTCGAGGTCGTTCCAGTCGGTGGCGAGCATGCTCACCGGCTCGAGCCCGAGGTCCCGGAAGTCGGCCTCCTGCTTGTTGTCCTTGGCTGCGCCGACGAGGCTGATGTGGGACTCACCGTGGTAGAGCCCGACGAGCCCGCTGGCCGGGTGGATGAGGTCGGGGGTCCCGACGTGCTGTCCGTCCAGGGTGAAGACCGGGACGTTGCACCGCGGCCGCGGGAGCCCGGCGCGACGCATCCACACCCCGCGCATCCGGGTCTCGCGCGGCGACCACGAGTTCTCCTCTGCCTCGGCAACGGCGTCACGTGCCTGCTGGATGCCGGTGACCGGCCCCAGCTGCGCGACGTACGCCGCCACCTCGGCGACCGACACCAGGTCCGAGTAGCAGGCCATGTCGACGGCCTCGACCGCTGGCCCGAGCCCGTCGGCGTACCGCATCTCGAAGGTCACCGAACGCACGTGGCTGGTGATGGGCACCCCGTCGACGACCACGATCTCGTCGGGGTGCAGGAACTCCTGGCTGACGGCGAACCCCGGCTGGGCCGTCAGGTGACGACGCGCCACGACCGTCACGTCGCGCGGCGACACACCGTCCGCGGTGCCGTCGAACCACGGATCGCCCGCCCAGTGGAGGGCGGCCCACCCGGTGACCGCCTCGTCCTCCTGGAGCACCGCGGCCGCCTCGACGACGCGCTGGGTCGGCACGGTCGGCACCTCGGCCGGCACGACGAGCCCGTAGCTGGTGGACCTCCAGCGCGGGCCGCGCGCCTGACCGCGCGTCGGACCGGCCACCCCGGTCGGGTCGACGCGGACAGGTGCCACCAGTCCGGAGCGCTCGGGGTGGAAGGGCTGCGGGGAGAACATGGGGAGAGCCTTCCCCCGTACGCGCCCCTCGGGCCGTTCTCCACAGGGCAGTTCCGTCGCGAGCTGGTGGGGTAGTCCAGTGGGGGGTTGGTGGCCCGGGGGGCGCACCCCCGCCCACAGCCCCAGGGCAAACGCGGGGGGGCGACCCAACCCCCCACG
>NZ_JAYSFM010000004.1:104552-160331 GCF_041913365.1 Nocardioides sp. | reverse complement strand
GTCCGGGCGCGAGGTGGGGGGCTCGCCCTGGGGCTGTGGGCCCCCCAGCGGGCCGATCCACCGCCATCTGCCACTGGACTACCGCGGGCTGACGACCATCCGCCACTGGACTACGTCGCGAGGATGTGGGCGGCGGCGTCGGCCGGGGAGAGGTCGGTGGTGTCGAGGCGGAGGTGGGGGAAGTCCGCCAGCACTTGGTCACCGGGGAGCGTCACCTCCGGGGAGGTGTTCATCGTGAACGCCGCCTCGCGCGCGCGCACGTGCGCCTCGGACGCGGCGAGGTCACGCTTCGAGGGCTTGGCGGCCAGCCGGTCGTGGCCGTCGTTGCGGGCCAACCGCGTGTCGAGGTCGGCGTACAGCTCGACGAAGCGCACCGGGAGCCCGCGGTCGGCGTAGGGCGCGACGAGGCTCCGGAAGTAGGCGGCGTCCCCGTCTCCGGCGAGGTTCCAGACGGTGGTGAAGACCAGGCGTACGTCGTGGACCGCCGCCTCCTCGATCACCCGCCGGCGGAACTCGGCGTTGAGGGTGCGGAAGGCGGGGCTCTGCTGGCCGAAGACCTCGTGCAGCGGCTCGATGGTGTGGTGGTTGTGGAACAGCCGGAAGTCGGAGGCGGCGCACACCGCCCGGCCGACGGTCATCTTGCCGACGGCGGGCGGGCCGAAGAGGACGAGGAGCTCACCGCCGGGCATGTCGCACAGGGTAGGTGGGCCCGACCCACCCGCAGTGAATGTCAAGGAAACTTGACATCGCCTTCGGGGCCAGCCACCATCGTGTCAAAGAAGTCTTACATCACCCCAGGGGGGCACATGACCGAGATCCGCACCAGCTGGCTCCTGGCGGGAGCCGTGGGCATCGTCCTGGCGGCACTCACCGGCACCGTCGCCGCCTATGCCCAGACCGGCGGCATGGACCAGCTCCGCCTGGTGACCTTCGGCGTCATGTCCCTCCCGTGCTGGATCGGGCTCGTGTCACTGCTGCGCGCGAACGACGACCGGCCGGCGCACGACGAGGAGTCGGTCGAGATGCAGTGGATCACCCAGGCGACGAGCGGCGCCTTCCTCGACCTGCTGCTCGTGCTGGGCATCGCGACGACGGCGACGGCCGTGCTCGGCACCGACGCGGTGCCCACCGTGGCCTTCGTCGTCATCGCGATGGCCGACGCCGCGGCGCGCTACGCAATCCTGCAGCGCCGGGAAGGCTGATGCACAACACCCTGAAGTCGCTCCGCGAAAGTGCTGCCATGTCCCAGGCGGACTGTGCCGACGCCCTGGGAGTGAGCCGCCAGACGGTCATCTCCATCGAGAAGGGCCACTTCGACCCGCGCCTCTCGCTCGCGTTCCGCATCGCCGCCCTCTTCGAGGTCCGCGTGGACGAGGTGTTCACGCCGCGGGAGTGAGCGGTGGCACCAAACCACGTTGCACGACCTCGCGGGTGGAGGGTTGGGTGGCGACCATGAACTTCGACGGCATGTGGCTGCCCCAGGACCAGGACCCCCGGATGCAGGAGCAGCCGACGCTCGGCGAGAAAGCGTGCCTGGTGGGCTACCTCGAGCACTACCGCCAGACGCTGGCGCTGAAGTGCGACGGGCTCGACGCGCAGCAGCTGGCGACGAAGTCGGTGCCGCCGTCGAACATCTCCCTGCTCGGGCTCGTACGCCACATGGCGCGGGTCGAGCAGAGCTGGTTCCGCCGGGTGATCGAGGAGCGGATGGACATCCCGCGGCTCTTCCAGGCGGAGGGCGAGGACGCCGGCTTCGACTTCCCCGAGGTCGACGACGACCTGGTCCGCGAGTCGCACGCGCTGTGGCAGGCCGAGATCGCCTACGCCCGCGAGGTCCTCGACCGCACCGACCTCGACACGGTCGTCGACGTGCACGGCGACCCGACCGAGGTCCGCGACATCGTCGTGCACATGGTCGAGGAGTACGCCCGGCACTGCGGGCACGCCGACCTGGTCCGCGAGTGCATCGACGGTCGCACCGGCCAGTAGCCACCCGATGGGGTGGCTTCCGTAGGCTTGTCGGGTGACTGCTGCCTCCGGCTACGGCCTGCTGACCCTGCACGGCGACACCGTCCTCGACGCGTGGTTCCCCTCCCCCGTCCTCGGGACGACCGAGGGCGACCCCTCGGAGGAGCTCGCCTACCTCGACGGCGGTGAGGACGAGCTGCGCGGCGTCACCCGCGTCGTACGCCTGGTGGAGATCGACGACCTGGGCTCCGCCCCGACGAGCACCGAGGACGTCTGGCTGCGGCTCCACCTGCTCAGCCACCGCCTCGTGAAGCCCCACGGCGTCAACCTCGACGGCATCTTCGGCCTCCTCGCCAACGTGGTGTGGACCTCCGCCGGCCCGTGCGCGGTCGAGGGCTTCGAGCAGGTGCGCGCCAAGCTGCGCACCGTCGTGCCCGGTCACGTGGTTCAGGTCTTCGGGGTCGACAAGTTCCCGCGGATGACCGACTACGTCCTCCCCACCGGCGTCCGCATCGCCGACGCCGACCGGGTGCGCCTCGGCGCCCACCTGGCCGAGGGCACGACCGTCATGCACGAGGGTTTCGTGAACTTCAACGCCGGCACGCTCGGCTCCTCCATGGTCGAGGGCCGCATCTCGGCCGGCGTCGTCGTGGGCGACGGCTCCGACGTGGGCGGCGGCTCCTCGATCATGGGCACCCTCTCGGGAGGCGGCAAGGAGGTCGTCTCGGTCGGCCAGCGCTGCCTGATCGGCGCCAACGCCGGCATCGGCATCTCCCTCGGCGACGACTGCGTCGTCGAGGCCGGCTGCTACGTCACCGCGGGCACGAAGGTGACCATCAAGGACATGGACGGCAAGCCGCAAGTGGTCAAGGCGGCGACCCTGTCAGGTGCGAGCAACGTGCTGTTCCGCCGCAACTCGGTCAGCGGTGCCGTCGAGGCAGTGGCGTGGAAGGGCGACGGCATCGCCCTCAACGCCGCGCTGCACGCCAACTAGCCCGGAGCGACCCGTGCCGTCGATGCGTACGGCCGCCGTCGGCGCGGTGGTGGCCCTCGGGGCGGTGGCGGCCGCGTTCGTGCTCGTGGACCGCGGCGGCGTGCCGAGCCTGCTCGACACGAGCGGTTGCACCGCCGAGGTCGACGGCCACACCGTCGAGGTCGACCTCGAGCAGGCGGAGAACGCCGCCCTGATCACCGCCATCTCGATCGAGCGCGGGATGCCGGCGCGGGCCGCGAGCATCGCGCTCGCAACGGCGTTCCAGGAGTCGAAGCTCTACAACATCGACTACGGCGACCGCGACTCCGTCGGGCTCTTCCAGCAGCGCCCGTCGCAGGGCTGGGGCTCGGTCCAGCAGCTGATGGACCCGGTCTACGCGACCAACGCCTTCTACGACGCGCTCGCCAAGGTCGACGGCTACCGCGAGATGGAGATCACCGAGGCCGCGCAGGCGGTGCAGCGCTCGGCCTACCCGGACGCGTACGCCGACCACGAGGAGGACGGCCGCGCCCTGGCCTCGGCGCTCACCGGCAACTCGCCGCGCGCCCTGTGGTGCGACGTGCCGGGCGACGCCGAGGAGGCGACCGACGAGCTCGACGAGAGCGGGCTGGTGCCCCGTGCGACCGTCGTGCGCGAGGAGCTGCAGACGGTCTTCGGCACCCTGTCCCTGGGCGGGTTCGAGCCCGGCGGGATCTCGACGGGCCACATGGAGGGCTCCGCCCACTACGAGGGTCGCGCGATCGACGTCTTCGTCCGCCCGATCAACGCCGAGAACAAGCAGCGCGGCTGGGCGATGGCCACCTGGCTGGTGGCCAACGCCGACCGCCTCGACGTCAACACGATCATCTTCGACGACCGGATCTGGCACGCCGGCTCGCGCTCCGACGACGGGTGGACCGACTACCGCGTGCCGTCGTCCTCGCGCGGCGACCGCCGGATCCTCGAGCACCGCGACCACGTCCACGTCGACGTGATCGACTGACGGAAGATCCGTCTCGCGGGGGAGGCGGACGCCGCGCGCGGCCCGCACAATCCCAGCATGGGTCAATCCATCTTCCAGCCGGGCACCGACGTCCTCACCACCCGCGGACGTGGCAAGGTCGTCGACGTCCGCGCCACGCCCTCCGGCACGTTCGTCTTCGGCGTCGAGGACGCCGAGGGCGAGGTCAACTACTTCACCGAGAAGGCTCTCCGGCTCGCGCAGGACCAGGGCTGAGGGTCAGCAGCGACATCGCCGGCATCGGCAGGTCGTACTCGAGCACCAGGTTGCCGGACGCGTCGGCGGTGACCTCGGAGTCGGGCGCCAGCACGTCGAGGCGGTCGGCCTCGCGCAGCTGTGCCCACTGCTCGTCGGTCGGCCAGGCCTGGTCGGCCTCCCGGATCCGCCCCCAGACGGCCGCGATGTCGGAGTGCTCGTCGTCTACCCGCTCGTGCCGGAGCGTGTACGTCGTCGCCGGCGCGAGGCCGCGCACCTCGACCCGCACGTGGCGGGCCAGCCCCGGGGAGCCGGACGCCTTGGTCTGGTCGAGGGTGAGGTTCCACGTCAGGACGGTCACCTCGCCGGCCTCCCCACGAGCGGCGAGGGACTCCACCAGGGAGTCCGCGCCGTCGCCGGAGGACGAGACGGGCAGCTGCTGCTCGCCGAGCCGCTCGAGCAGGGCCAGCGCCCACCAGCGGGGCTTGCGGAGCTCGCCGACCGTGCGGAGGCCGAAGCCGCCGTGGAGCAGCTCCGGCGGACGCCCGAGCTCCTCGAAGTGGTCGGAGACGACCCAGTAGGACAGCGCCTCGATCCGGCGGTCGCGCATCGCCGAGGCCATCCCGCGGAGCAGGAAGGTGCCGGCGAAGACGGCGTCGCTGATCTCGTAGAAGTGGGTCGGGGTGACGCCCCACTCGGTCCACCAGATCGGCACGCCCTCCCGCCCGTGGCGCTCCAGCGCCGGGCGGAAGTCCAGCGGCGGCGAGCCGTAGGTGTGCGTGGTGACGAAGTCGACCGGGGCGCCGGATTCGTCGGCGTGGGTCAGCAGCTCCTCGACCCAGCCCGACGCGGCGGACGACGGCCCGCCGACCCGGAGCCGTGGGTCGACCGACTTCACGGCCGCGGCGGTGACGTCGTACAGCTTGAGGTACTCCGCCGGGGTGCCGGACCAGAAGACCTCGAGGTTCGCCTCGTTCCACACCTCGAAGGACCAGTGCTCGACGAGGTCCTCGAGGCCGTAGCGGTCGGCGAGGTGCTGGGTGAGGTCGCGGACGAGGTCGTGCCAGCGCTGCCAGTCCTTGGGCGGCGAGACGATCGCGGCGTACTCGAAGACCGTCTTCGACGGGTCGGAGGCCAGGTCGTGCGGCATGAACGACAGCTCGACGACCGGGTAGAGGTCGAGGCTGCGCAGGTGGTCGTAGACCTTGTCGACGCCGGCGAAGTCGTGCACCGGCTCGCCGTCGACCTCGCGGTAGACGGCGTTGTCGTCGTTGAGGATCGCGTGCGCCCGGACGTGGGTGACGCCGAGCTCCCGCCGCGCCGCGGACAGCGCGGAGGTGAGCTCCTCGCCGATCACGCGCCCGCCCACCGTGTCCGTGGAGAGCGCGTACGACAGGTGCTCGCTGCCGATCATCGGTCGCCACGGCCGGTGCAGCTCGCCGGTGGGCCGCGCCGCGTCGACGGAGACCACGACCGGGGTCGACGTCGACGGCAGCGACGCCGCCGACACCGGCCCGGAGAGCTCGCCCTCGACGTGGACGTCGGTGAGCGTCGCGACGCGGTACCACCGCTCGCGCTCCGGCGTGCCGGTCGTGTCGGCGTACGGCGGGTGCGGCACCGCCAGCACGTCGCGGCCGGCGTGGTCGAGCGGCTGGTAGTCCCCGTAGGGCTCGTCGGCGGCGTAGACCTGGTAGCCGACGGCGCCGGGCACCTCGTCCCACGTCAGGGTCACCTGGTGGCCGCCCGCCTCGGCCCGGATCCGGGCCGGCGGGTCGAGCCGGGGCGCGTCACCGCCGAAGGTCGGGTCGGTGCGCTGCCCGATCCGGTTCTCCCAGTCGGTGCGGGCATCGGTGGAGGAGGGGCTGGTCTGGGTCACGTCATCGTCCTTCCGAGGAGAAGACCTCTTCGTGCATGAGCGGGCGCAGCTTCGACTCCATCGCGCCGCGGCTGACGTAGTCGCGTAGGGCGTCGCGGGTCAGGGCGTTGCCGAGGGCGGCGACGACCATGCCCTGGTCGAGGGCGAGGTACTCGTGGGACACCTGCCCGCTACGGGTGCCGATGGCGTCGTAGAAGCCGCCGGGACCGTAGGCGTCGAAGTCCTCACGCAGGTTGGCCAGGTTGGCCAGCGCCTCGCGGGGTGCGTAGCGCAGGGCGAGGAAGGACGCGTGCGGCGTCACCACCCCGTCGCCGTACGTCGTCGGCGCGGGCTCGCCGGCCCGGTCGGGGCAGCCCTCGTAGGGCTGGTCCCAGTCGGTGCGCTCCTGGTCGGAGGTGTAGCCGGGACCGTCCATGCCGAGCGCGTCCACGCCGTACTCGCGGTAGCCGCCGGCCGGGTCGTTGGAGGGCGAGAAGCCCCAGTAGCCGTAGCCGGCCTCGTCCATGCCGTGCTCGATCTGGCCCTGGACGTAGAGCGGGTGGTTCACGCCCCACGAGCGGGGCCCCCAGCGCTCCTCGGGCACGAACAGCGGCACCATCAGCGCCTCGAACATGCTGCCACCCCAGGTGGGGACGACCTTGGTGCCGCGGTAGGGCAGCGTGCCCTCGAAGACGTCGACGCCCTCGTAGCGACGCCACTCGCCCGTCGGCTTCGTCTCGGTCCACGACCAGTCGCAGGTCGGCGGGAAGGTGCGCATGGTGCCGAAGTAGTGGCGCTGCGGGATCTGGCCGGCGGCGATGCCGAGGTAGGACGCCATCCGCGGCTCGGTGTTGAAGGCGCCGTAGTGGTGGCAGGTGAAGTAGACGTCCTCGTCACCGCGGTAGTTGCCGGCGACCGAGCAGCCCGGGGGCGGGTCGACCCAGAAGCCGCCGCGGATCTGGCCGCCGACCTGCGCGGTCGGGTCGGCCGGGTCCTTGCGGACCCCCTCGGCCCCGTTGTAGTAGTAGCCGAAGTCCATCTGCGCCCGGATGGCGCGTGCCTGGCGGGCGAGCTGCGGGATGGCGCGCTCGGTGACGAGAAGGCCGGTGGCCAGCCACGCGTTGTCGACGCTGGAGGCGAAGGGGTGGACCGGGTCGCCGTTCTCCGGCCAGGTCGTGAGCTTCGCGCCGGTCGCCGGGTCGTACCAGTTGTAGAACATGCCCGACGGCTCGTGCTTCTCCAGCCCGGCGACCGTGCGCAGCGTCGTACGGACGCGCTCCGTGGCCTCGCGGCGGGAGATCAGGCGGGTGTCGCGCGCGACGACGGTGCTCCAGAGGTAGGCGCCGATGTTCGTCGGGGAGGTGTACGTGCTGCGCGACGCCTCGTCGAGGCCGCCGCCGATGTTGTCGGCGGGCAGGCCCGTGGACTCGTCGGTCATCGCAGCCATGGAGTCCCAGCTGTCGGCGAGGTAGCCCTCGAGGACGGCCCGGGTGGAGCCGTTGCCTGCGGAGGGGTCGGCGGACTGGTCCGGGGTGGGGCCGCGGTCGCCGGCCGTCGCCGCAGGGGTGGACGACACGGCCAGCAGGGTGGCCGTGGCGGCGCCGACGACCGCGGCGGTCAGGGGTGAGCGGAGCTTCAGCGTTCTCATGGGGGTGGTGCCTCCAGTCCCGAGTGGGGGGCGGTGGGTTACTTGATTCCGGTCATGGCGATGCCCTGCATGATGTGGCGCTGCAGGACCAGGAAGATGGCGAGAACGGGCAGCACGACGACGACGGAGCCGGCGAGCAGGAGCCCGTACTGGGTGGCGTTCTGGCCGACGGCGTAGAGCGCGAGCGCCACGGGCAGCGTGTACTTCTCCTCCGTCTGCGCGACCACGAGCGGCCAGAGGAAGTTGTTCCACGAGGTGAGGAACGTCAGGATCCCGAGCGTCGCCAGCGCCGGCCCGCACAGCGGCAGGATCACCGAGAAGAAGATCCGCAGCTCGCCGGCGCCGTCGATGCGGGCGGCCTGGATCAGCTCGTCGGGCAGCGACTGGATGTACTGCCGCATCAGGAAGACGCCGAACGGTCCGGCGAGGAACGGCAGGATCATCCCGAGCAGGGTGTTGGACAGCCCGAGGTTCGTGGTCAGCACGAAGAGCGGCACGAACGTCACGACGCCGGGGATCATCATCGTGCCGAGCACGATCCCGAAGAGCGCTCGCTTGCCCGGGAAGTCGAGCTTGGCCAGCGCGTAGCCGAGCATCGAGCAGAACACCATGTTGCCGGCCGTCACGGCCAGCGCGACGATCGCCGAGTTCATGAAGTACGTCGGGAAGTCGAGCTTGGTGAAGAGGGTGTCGTAGTTCTCGAGGGTCATCGTCTCCGGCCACCATGTCGGCGGCACGGCGCGTGCCTCGGCCTCGGGCTTGATGCTCGAGAGGACCATCCAGAGGAACGGCAGCACGACCAACACCAGTCCTCCGCCGAGGACGGCGTACAGCCACCTCGGCGTACGACGCCAGGCCCCGCCCTCGCGGGACGCGGGCGGCTGCGTGGTGTTTCCCACGCGCTCGTCGACGACGGTCATCGCTTGGCCTCCCTCTCGCCGAGCCAGCGGAACTGCGCCCAGGTGAGCAGCACGACCGCGAGGAACAGCAGGTAGCTGGCCGCGGCGGCGTAGCCGTAGTTGCCGAAGCCGAACTGGTCGTAGGTGAAGTAGGTGATCGAGCGGGTCGAGTCGAGCGGGCCGCCCTTGGTCATCACGAAGGCCTCCTCGAAGAACTGGAGGTAGCCCAGGCCGGTGATCACCGCGCCGAAGAGCAGGGTGGGCCGGAGCATCGGGAGCGTCACGTGGCGGAAGCGGGACCAGCCGCTGGCGCCGTCGACCTCCGCCGCCTCGTTGACCTCGGCCGGGATCGTCTGCAGGCCGGCCAGGAAGATCACCATCAGGGTGCCGAAGTTGCGCCAGACGGCCATCAGGACCAGCGAGGGCAGCGACAACGTCGTGCTGTCCAGCCAGCCGGGGCCGTCGATCCCGACCCAGCCGAGGACGGTGTTGAACAGCCCGCCGTTGTCCCGGTAGAGGTACTTCCAGACCACCGACACGGCGACGATGCTGGTGACGACGGGCAGGTAGTAGCCCACGCGGAAGAAGCCGCGGAACCGCTCGATGCGGTTGATGCCGACCGCGACGGCCAGCGCCACCGCCATCGTCAGCGGGACCCCGAGCAGCAGGTAGAGCAGCGTGTTCAGGGTGACCTTGCGGAACAGCGGGTCCTGCACGAGGTTCGCGTAGTTCTCCAGGCCGACGGGCTCCACCGCGAACGGGTCGCGGATGTCGGTGCGCCGCATGTCGGTGAAGCTCATCCCCAGGCTGGCGAGCACGGGGCCGAGGCTGAACACCACGAACAGCAGGACGAACGGCAGGGCGAGCACCCACGCGGCGACCGCCTGCTGCTGCCGCGTCGGGTCGACGTGGCGAGAGGGCGTGCCCCGCTCCGGCGCCCGGGTCTTCCCGGACGCCGGAGGGGCGCTGGTGGAGGCGCTCATGTCACAGACCGGTGCCGATCTGGGCGGCCTGGCGCTGCATCTCGGCCACCGCGTCCTCGACGGACGTGTCGCCCTTGGTCGCCTTCTCGACCTCGCCGTCGATCACCGTGGCGACCTCCTCCCACGTCGGCACCGCCGGCGGGGCGAGGGCGTGGTCGAGCTGGTCGCCGAAGACGCTCAGCTGCGGGTCCTCGGCGAGCTCGCCGGAGTCCCAGGCGGCGGAGACGGCCGGCAGGTCGCCCATCTCCTCGTAGAAGTCCTGCTGGGTGCCGGGGTCGGCGAGCCACTGCACGAGCTTCCAGGCGCTCTCCTTGTTGTCGGAGTCGGCGAAGACCGCGAGGTCACCCCCACCGACGAACGACGTGCCCGGGCCGCTGTCCTTGCCGGGCAGCGGCGCGACGGCGTACTGGTCCTCGGTCACGCCCTGGTCCTCGACCAGGCCGGTGTGCCACGGGCCGGAGATGAACGAGCCGTAGGTGCCGTCGGCGAAGCCGCTCTCGAGCTCACCGGCGTCGAGCAGGCGGGTCGGGGAGATGCCCTCGTCGAAGTAGCCCTTGTAGTACTCCAGCGCCTCGGTCATCTCGGCGCTGTCGAGGGTGTACTCGGTGCCGTCCTCGTTGGTGACACCGGCGCCGTTGGACCAGGCGAAGGGCAGCATCGTCTGCCACGAGCCGGTGCCGCCGGCCGGGAGCTGGATGCCGTACTCGGCGCTGCCCTTGTCCTGCAGGTCGGTGGTGAACTGCTTGAGCTCCTCCCACGTGGCCGGCGGCTTGTCCCAGCCGGCCTTCTGGGCGAGGTCCTTGCGGTAGTAGAGGACGCGCGTCTCGACGTACCAGGGGACGCCGTACGACGTGCCGCCCACCTCGGTGCTGCCCCACGCTCCCTCGAAGAAGTCGGAGGACGAGACCAGGTCCTCGGGGAGCGGGTCGAGGCCGCCGGCCTCCGCGAACTCGCCCATCCACGTCGTGCCGACCAGCGTCACGTCGGGCGTCTCGCCCGCGGCGATGGCGTTGGCGATCTTCTCGTGGGCGCTCTCCCACGGGACCGCGGTCACCTCGACCTTCGCGTCGGGGTTGTCCTCGGTGAAGGCCTTGGCGAAGTCGCCGAGGACCTCGCCCTCGGTGCCCATCGCCCACACCTCGATGGTGCCGGTGGCCTTGCCCTCGTCGATGGCCTCGCCCTGCTCGGCGGGGCCGTCGCTGCCGGAGTCGCGGCCGCAGGCCACGAGCGCCAGCGAGGCGAGCCCGAGGACGGCGCCCGCGCGTGCGGTGCGTCGGATGGTGGTGGCGGTCATGTTCTTACCTTTCGCGGGGGGAACTGCTGGATCGAACGATGAGCTCGGTGGGGAGCACCTGGTGGCGCGGCTCGGCCCGGCGACCCTCGATGAGGTCGTCGAGGAAGCGCGCCGCCGTGGCGCCCAGGTCGTGGAGGGGCTGCCGGACGGTGGTCAGCTCGGCGTAGCGGGCGGCCATGATGTCGTCCCAGCCGGTGACGAGGACGTCGCGCGGGGCGACGACGCCGCGGGTCCGCAGCGTGGTCATCAGCCCGAGGGCGAGCTCGTCGTTGGCGCACGCGATCGCGTCGGGGAGGTCGCCGGGCTGCTGGCAGAGGTCCTCCCCCGCTCGCGCGCCGCCCTGCTCGTCCATGTTCGCGACCGGGAGCACCCGGACCTCGACGCCCGCCGCGTCGGCGCCGGCGCTGATCCCGGCGAGGCGCTCGGCGACGTCGGGCGCGCCCTCGGGGTCACCGAGGAAGGTGATCGACCGGGCACCCGACTCGACGAGGTGGGTGGCGAGGGCCTCGGCGGTGGACCGGTTCTCGGCCCGGACGGAGTCGACGCCCGGGAGCGCGGGACGGGCCGCGGTCACCAGGGGTACGCCGCGCTCCGCCAGGCCGACCAGGACCTCGTCGGAGACGGTGTGGCCGGCCAGCACCACGAGGCCGTCGCAGCGGCCGGCGAGCCGGGTGATCATCTCGGCCGCGGCCGGCCGGCCGTGCGTGGCGAGGATCAGGACCGCGCGGCCCAGTTCGGCGGCGACGTCCTCGTAGCCGAGGACGACCTCTGCGTAGTAGGGGCCGGACAGGTCGGGGAAGACGATGCCGTTGGCGGCGTGCCGGCGCTCGGCCAGCTGGCGGCCGAGGTGCGAGGGCGTGTAGTCGAGCTCGCTGGCCGCGGTCTGCACCCGGTGGAGGGTCTGCTGGCTGACGACCGAGGGATCCCGCATCGCCCGCGAGACGGTGGCGATGGAGACGCCGGCCCGCCGGGCCACGTCGCGGATCGTCGACGCCATGCCACTCCCTCTGATCGGTGAAACCGGTTACTGAAACCGGTTACACGGTGACCCTGGTCACAGGGTTCTGTCAACCCCTCCCCCGACGGAGCGGTGGCCCACCTACATTCGGGACGCTCGGAATGTGGGTCGACCACCGCCGCACGTCGTGTCCTGGACGCCACGCCCACGGGCGGTGGTCCACCTACATTCGGCCGGCCGGAAATGTGGGTGGGCCACCGCTCGTGCGACGGGCGTACGTCAGGCGGAGAGGCGGGCGACCGCGGCGTCGATGCGCTCGTCGGTGGCGGTGAAGGCGACCCGGACGTGCTCACGGCCGGCGCGGCCGTAGAACTCGCCCGGCGCGACCAGGATGCCCAGCCCGGCGAGGTCGGCCACGGTCTTCCAGCAGTCCTCGCCGCGGGTGCTCCAGAGGTAGAGCGAGGCCTCGGAGTGGTCGATGCGGAAGCCGGCCCGCTGGAGGGCCTCCTTCAGCTTCGCCCGGCGGGCGGCGTAGCGGGCGTGCTGCTCGACGGCGTGCGCGTCGTCGTCGAGGGCGGCGATCATCGCGCGCTGCTGGGGGCCGGGCATCTGGAGGCCGAGGTTCTTGCGGACGGCGAGCAGCTCGCCGACCAGGGCGGGGTCGCCGGCGACGAAGGCGCAGCGGTAGCCCGCGAGGTTGGAGCGCTTGGACAGCGAGTGGACGGCGAGGATGCCGTCGAGCGAGCCGCCGTTGACCTGCGGGTCGAGGATCGAGAGGGGCTGCTCCCCCTCCCACGCACACTCGACGTAGCACTCGTCGGAGACCAGGATCGTGCCGCGCTCGCGGCACCAGTCGACGACCTTGCGCAGGTGGTCGAGCGGCAGCACGCGTCCGCTCGGGTTGGCCGGGCTGTTGAGCCACAGCAGCCTCGGCGTGCGCGGGCCGAACGCCGTGAGCGAGTCGGTCGCCAGGCTCTCCGCGCCCGCCAGCGCGGCACCGACCTCGTACGTCGGGTAGGCCAGCGCGGGGTAGCCGATGAGGTCGCCGGCGCCGATGCCGAGGTGCACGGCCATCGAGCCGATCAGCTCCTTGGAGCCGATCACCGGGAGGACGCCGTCGAGGCCGAGCCCGGTGACGCCGTGGCGCCGGGCCAGCCAGTCGATGGCCGCCTGCCGGGTCGCCTCGAGGCCGATCGTGGTCGGGTAGCCCGGCGAGTCCGCGGCCGCCCGCAGCGCGTCCTGGACGACCGCGGGCGTCGGGTCGACGGGGGTGCCGACCGAGAGGTCACAGACCCCGTCGGCGTGGGCGCGCGCCGTCGCGGCGTACGTCGTGAGCTTGTCCCAGGGGAAGTCCGGGAGCCGGCCGGAGACCGGCAGGGACGTCACTCGTCGTGCTCCTGCGGGGGCAGCGCGGCGACGAGCTCGTGGTCCTTGTCGATGACGCCCATCTTCGCGGCGCCACCGGGCGAGCCGAGGTCGTCGAAGAAGTGGACGTTGGCGTCGTAGTAGCCCTTCCACTCCTCCGGGGTGTCGTCCTCGTAGAAGATCGCCTCGACCGGGCAGACCGGCTCGCAGGCGCCGCAGTCGACGCACTCGTCGGGGTGGATGTAGAGCATCCGCTTGCCCTCGTAGATGCAGTCGACGGGGCACTCGTCGACGCACGCGCGGTCCTTGAGGTCGACGCACGGCTGGGCGATGACGTAGGTCACCAGGTCCTCCTGAACACGGATCGGGCACGGATGGGGAACGTGTCGCTCCACTCTAGTATCCGGGAGTGCCCGATCCGTCAGAACCCCACACCGGCGAGACCGGAGTGGGCCACCACACGCTCGGCCCGCACGTCGTCGGGCAGCGGATCGTGGTGCGCCACCTGCTCCCCGACGGTCGCGCGACCGACGTCCTCGGCACCTGTACGGCCTGGGGCGCGGACACGATCACCATCGACCGCGACGGGCACGGTCCGGTCGTCGTCCGCCTCGCCGACCTGGTGACCGGCAAGCCGGTGCCGCCCCGCGCCTCCGTGCGGGCGCGGGTCTCGCCGCGCGAGGTGGAGCTGCACATCGGAGCGCTCTGGTCCTCGATCGAGACCGAGCCGCTGGGCGACTGGCTGCTGCGCGCCTCCCCTCCGCACGGGGGTCGGCTGCGCCGCCGGGGCAACTCGGCACTGGCGATGGACGAGCCCGGCATCGGCTGGGCGGACGCGGCGTTCCGCGTGCGGGAGTTCTACGCCGCGCGCGAGCAGGCGGCGTACATCCAGGTCCAGGGGGGGTCGCAGGTCGAGCAGACCCTCGCACCGCTGGGGTTCTCCTCGCTCGGCGACGGCGACGCGCACGCGCAGCTGGCGTCGGTGGCGCGCGCCCTCCGGTCCGTACGACAGGTCGCACCCGACGTGCCCGCCGAGATCGACGATTCGGCGAGCGCGGTCGTGGTGAGCCTCGACGCCGGCGCCGCCAGCGGTCGCGGTGTCCTGTCCGGCGACTGGCTGCTCGTCGAGAGCCTCCTCGTCGACCCCGGTGAGCGGCGTCGCGGGCTGGGTACGGCGCTGCTCGCGGAGGTGCTCGACTGGGGTGCCTCGCGCGGCGCGACCACGGCGATGCTGCACGTCGAGACCGTCAACGACGCAGCGATCGCGCTCTACGAGCGGCACGGCTTCGTCACCCACCACACCAACCGCTACCTCGTGGGCAGCTGACCTCGTCCGCAAATGGGTTGCCGGTCGCGCGGGGGCCGACGCACCATTCCCTCGACGACCGCGGGGCCTGACACACCCCCTGCAACCCGGCAGCGCAGCGGCGTCCGTGCGTACGACGTCACCGACGAGAGGCCGGACCATCTCCGTCCGGCGAAGGTGTGGTGGCACCGCGACCTAGCCCCCGCCCACACCTCCAGGGCCTCATCCACCTGGAGGAACACATGAGAACGCTCTGTACGTCGCTCGCCACCGCCGAGCCCGGCTCGGCCGTCACGCTCGAGGGCTGGGTGCACCGGCGCCGCGAGCTCGCCCGCGTCACCTTCGTCGTGCTGCGCGACCGCAGCGGCCTGGCCCAGGTCGTGCTGCCAGCCGGGACCGAGGTGCCACCCGAGGAGACCGTCGTCCGGGTCACCGGGACCGCCACGGCCAACGCCCAGGCGCCGGGCGGCGTCGAGGTCACCGAGGCGGCGGTCGAGCCCCTCACCGAGCCTGCCGCGACGCCGCCGGTCGAGCTGTGGCGGCCGACCCTGGACGCGTCGCTGCCGACGCTGCTCGACCACGCGCCGGTGCTGTGGCGGCACCCGGCGCAGCGGGCACTGTGGGAGCTGGCGGCAGCCTCCCTGAAGGGCTTCCGGACCACGCTCGACGGGCTCGGCTTCACGGAGGTCGCGACGCCGAAGCTCGTCGAGTCGGCCACCGAGTCGGGGGCGAACGTCTTCCCGGTCGACTACTTCGGGCGACCGGCGTACCTCGCCCAGAGCCCGCAGTTCTACAAGCAGCAGCTCGTCGGCGTCTTCGAGCGGGTCTACGAGGTGGGGCCGGTCTTCCGCGCCGAGCCGCACGACACGGTCCGCCACCTCGCGGAGTACCGCTCGCTCGACGTCGAGCTCGGCTTCATCCGCGACCACCGCGACGTGCTGGCCGTGCTGCGCGAGGTGCTGGCCGGCATGGTGGCCTCGGTCGCCGACTGCGAGGAGGCCGTCGCACGCACCGGGGCCCGGCTGCCGGTCGTGCCCGCGGAGATCCCGGTGATCCACTTCGCCGACGCCCTCGCCCTGGTCGGCGCCCCCGCCGACGAGCCCGACCTCGCCCCCGAGCACGAGCGCGCGCTCGGCGCCTGGGCGCTGGCCGAGCACGGCAGCGACTTCCTCGCCGTCGAGGGCTACCCGATGGCCAAGCGACCGTTCTACACGCACCCACAGCCGGAGGACCCCGTCCACTCGCGGTCGTTCGACCTGCTGTTCCGGGGGCTGGAGCTGGTCACCGGTGGGCAGCGCCTGCACGTCGCGTCGACGTACGAGGAGGCGCTCCGCGCGCGGGGCGAGGACCCGGCGGACTACCTGGCGTACCTCCAGGCCTTCCGACACGGGATGCCGCCGCACGGCGGGTTCGCGATCGGGCTCGAGCGGTGGGTCGGCCGGCTGGTCGAGGCGGCCAACGTCCGCGAGGTCACGCTCTTCCCGCGCGACCTGCACCGCCTCTCGCCGTGATCATTCATCCACGGCGTCGGGGTTGGTGCAGATGACCGTGTCGCTCGGCGTGTACGTCGTGTGGAAGACCTCGTCGTCGCGGGTCTCGGTGTTGCCGTTGACCGGCTCGAAGTAGCGCGTGACGTCGATGTCGAAGCCGCCGAAGCCCTCGTTGGGGTGGCAGGTCAGCGAGTCGATCCGGCGGGTCTTGTGCTTGGTCAGGTTGTAGCGCTCACCGGTGGTCGTGGTGATGTCCCAGTACTTCGTGGAGTACATCGATGCGGTCACCACGCCCGACGACGTCGGCGTCGACGGGGTCACGCTGGTCTGGATGAGGACGCCGTAGGGGGTGTCGTTGGTGAAGCGGAGGTCGACGGCACCCCAGGCGACCGTCGCCTCGCGGCCGATCGGGTAGCGGTCGATGTAGAAGGAGTGCGGCTTGTGCTCGACGTCCTCGAGACCGGCGAAGAACATCGCGTTGAAGAGCGTCGTCGCCATCTGCGAGACGCCGCCGCCGAGGTCCTGGATGAGGATGCCGTCGCTGATGACGTAGCCCTTGGTGAAGCCGTTCGCCACGGTCCGCTCCCCCACCGTGTCGTTGAGGGAGAACGTCTCGCCGGGCTTGAGCAGCGTGCCGTCGATGATCTCGGCGGCGCGGCCGATGTTGACGTTGCGGTACTCCGCGTAGGGGAAGTACGTCGTGAAGGTGGAGACCCGCTCGGTGACCTTCAGTGCCCGGGCGTCCTTGGTGGTGAAGTCGGGCTTGGCGACCTTGGCGTCCAGGGTGATCGTGCGCTCGCCCTGCGGCTTGGCGACGGCCTCGAGGAAGCCCGCCTCGAGCTGCTGCGGGTCGAAGGTCACGCCGGGCTTGGCCGGCACGACCTGCGGCTTGCCGCCGACGAGCGTGACGGTGGCGTCCTGCGGCGCCCCGGCCGTCACCTTCGAGCCCACCACCTCGGTCAGCTTGCCGGGGTCGAGGGTCGGCACCAGCTCACCGTCGGTCGGCACCAGGCTGAGGGCGGCCGTGTAGTCGGCCGGGAAGACCTTGACCGACGACCCCTCGAAGTTCAGCGTCACCGGGGCCGCGACGGCCGGCGAGGCGAAGCCGTCGAGCGCCTCCTCGACGTCGGAGCCGTCGATGTCGGGCTGCACCGTGGCCATCTCGAGGGCCACCTCGTCGGGCGTCTCGGCGAGGAACGCCGACTCCAGCGCGGCCAGGGTGTCGGCCGGGTCGAGGGCGGCGCCGGTCCGGGCGTCGGTGGTCACGATGCGCTCGCCCTCGAAGGCGATCGCGCCGTCCCGCGCGGCGGCGCCGTGCTGCTCGTCGAGCTGGGCGAGGTAGGCGTTGTAGGTCGCGTCGTCGACGGTCACCTCGGCCTCGGTGTCGTCACCGCCGGTGAAGTAGTTCCAGAGGCGGACCGGGTCCCAGCTCTCCGCGCCGCCGGCCTCGGCCACCGAGGCGTCGTAGTCGACGCCGAGCCCGGCCTCGGCGGGGTCGATCGCCACCGCCTGGCCCTCGACGGTCGTCGCGATGTCGCGTGCGACCTTGTCAGCCAGCCCGGCGCGCAGCACCTCGGCCGCCTTGCCCTGGGAGTGGCCACCGATGCGGACGCCGGAGACGGTCGTGCCGCGCGGGACCTTGTCGCCGGCGACGTAGTGCGCGGCGACGTACGCCCCGCCGAAGAGCACCACGAGGCCGAGCAGCAGCCACACGACGACCCTGGCTCCGGCCTTCTCGCGGGGCTGCCCGTCACTGCGCTGGTTCTTCGGCACGCCGCGAGTTTAGGTGGGCGACCCTCGTTCTCCCGGATCCCCGCCGCTCCCCGGGACAGGCCGTCGACCCGAGGCGACCGTCGCCAGGGCGGCCACCAGCAGCACCAGCGACCCGGCCACGAACGACCACCCCATCGCGTCCGCGCCCACCAGGAAGCCGCCGGCCGGCTTGGCCAGCGCGCCCCGCAGCACCGGCACGCACCACCCGATCGCGAAGGCGAGGCGTACGCCGCCCGGGGGCAGCCAGGCCAGCACCACCAGGCCCGTGGCCAGGGCGAGGGCCAGCCCCCACCACGTCTGGTGGAGCACGGTGCCGGCCGCCCCGGACAGCACCCCGACGACGACGGCCGCGAGCACCCTCACAGACCGGCGAAGAGGTCCGGCTCGAAGCCCTCGGCGTCCTTCGGGCCCTCGGTGCCCTTGACCAGGCGGTAGAACTCCTCCGACCACCACGAGTGTCCGCTCTCAGCGCCGGCGAAGAAGTGGCCGTCCTGCTCGACCTGCGTCGCGTGCTTGGCGAGCGCGTCCATCTTGCGCTGCACGGTGGCCGCGCCGTCGACACGCGCGCTGATCAGCTCGTCGGGGGTCACGAAGGGCGGCAGCTTGCCGTCGGGCTCCATGCCCTTGAAGGTCTCGGTGTCGCCGGACTCGCGCAGCTGGCGCAGGCTCTCGCGCATCCGCGACTCGCTCATCGCGGTCCAGTAGATCTTCGCGACGTCGTGTGGGACCCCGAGCTCACGCTTGTATGACGGCGCGGCGGCGAGCTGGGCGCCGTACATCGCGACGCGGTGGGCCTGGATGTGGTCGGGGTGGCCGTAGCCGCCGAACTGGTCGTAGGTGACGAGCACCTGCGGCCGGACCTCGCGGATCACCTTCACCAGCTCGTCGGCGGCCTCGTTGAGGTCGGCGTTCCAGAAGGCGTTGTCGGGGATCGTCTCGGCCGGGATGGCGTGGCCCTCCTCGTGCCAGGCCATGCCTGAGTCGTGGAAGCGCCCGAAGCCGCCGAGGAAGCGGTGGTCGGTGACACCGAGGACCTTCATCGCCTCGACGAGCTCCTCGCGGCGGTGCTCCCCCAGCCCGCCCTTCTCCTCGTAGGCGAGGTGGGCGAGGTCGGGCACGAGCACCTCCCCCATCTCGCCGGCCGTGCAGGTCACGAGGGTGACTCCCACGCCCTCGTCGACGTAGCGCGCCATGGTGGCGCCGTTGTTGATCGACTCGTCGTCGGGGTGGGCGTGCACGAGCAGCATGCGGCGGTCGGGGGTCATGACTCTCAATCCAGGTCGGGGCGCTTGATCCGCTTGGGCGCCGTCGGTAGGTGCAACGGCTCGGACGGGCCGCTCTGTTCCTCAGCCGCGTCGTCCTCGGCGTCCAGCCAGCCGTCGTGGGTGTCGACGAGGACCTCGAGCATGAAGGCGGGGGCGTCGCTCACGACCGCCCACGGGTGGTCCTCGTCGTCGTCCTCACCGGCCAGCCGCTCGCGCTCGACGCGGGCCTCGAAGCCGTCGGCACGCAGCCGGGCCACGACCGCCCGCGCGTCGTCCTCGTCGAAGAAGATCGCCCTCACACGCGCAGTGTGGCAGCCCGACTGCCCGGAAGGGCGATCACGAGCTGGACAGCGCCTTCCTGACCCGGTGGCGCAGGTAGACCCGAGGCACGGCGAACGCGGCCCGGATGATCCGGAGCCTGGCGTTCTCCTTGCGCCTGGCCAGCCACGTCGCCTTCGTCGATTCCGGTCGCTCACGGCCGACGGCTGCGAGGACCATGACCGCCACGTCCGGCGGGAGGTTCTGGCTCGGGAGTCTCTCGAGCTTGGCGAAGATCGCCTGGCGCGTGGGGGACCCGAGCTCCGTGACGAACTCCTTCCACAGGCTCGCCGCGGTGGCGTTGCGGACCGAGCTCGCCGAGGCCTGGACCGCAGTGAGTGTCGTCTTCTCCTCGTCGAGGATCGCAGCACCCATCCTCTGCAGGAGGTCCTCGCGCTCGTCCCCCGGATCGACCAGCAGCTCAATGAGCTGACGGGCCCCGTCGAGCCTCCCCCACAACCAGTCGCTCGCCCGCCAGTCGTCAGCCCCGAATGCTCCGAAGTGACCCCAGCGAGAGCCGTACAGGTGGGCGCGCTCCCAGTAGGGCGACTCGCCGTCGCCTTCCAGGTTCACCAGAGGTGACACGCCCGGCGTGATCTGCCGGTACGAGAACCGCGGCACGTTGCTGGAGTCCAGGTGGCCCCACGCGAAGGACATGGTGAGCACCTCGACGCAGAGCGACGACGTCATGACCTCCTCACCCGACACTGAGCGGCCGGTGCCCGAGATCCACGTCGCCATGGCGTCGGCAGCGGTCCACATGAGCTCGGCCAGCGTGGCGATCGTGGTGTCAGCGGGCCAGCTCTCGTCGTCGGACTCGTAGAGGACCGTGGTCAGTCGCTGGCCGGCGGACACCGTGGCGAATGCGGCGTCGCAGGTCGGCCCCTGCGCCTCGGTCGAGCCGTTGAGGATGCGGCCCCACCACCGAAGGATCCGGTCTGCCGCGGATAGGCCCCATGTCCAGGAGCCGCGCGCCAAGTCGAGCATCATGGCTCCGAAGAGGTCGCCCTCCTCGGGAAGTGGCGTGATGTCCGGGACGTCGAACCGGACCGTGGGCTCGAGATCGGCCTGCACCTCGAAGGCCTGCCGTCGGCCCCGTCGGTAGTGGGCGAGCAACGGTGTCGCCGCGGCCGTCAACGCATCGCCCGACATGGACGAGCCCGGCTCGAAGCTCCTCGACAGGAGGAGGTGAGGCATCGTGCCGGTGTAGAGCATCTCGTCGCGGAGACCGACGAGGTCCTCGACGTCCTGACGGTCGTCGGGCTCGCGGGAAGCGGTGAAGACGCGGCCAAGCACGGTGAGCGGGGACGGGTTGTTCGTCAGTGGGGTGGGCGTCCCGTCACCACCCGCTGATGGCTTGATGTAGAGCAGGATGCGGTCGAAGGGCGCATCGATGGGCCTCTTGCGCAACTCGTCGAGCAACGGGCCGAAGGGCGCGTTGTCCAGGACGCCTCCGTCCACCAGGTAGGACGCGTCGTCGTCGATCCGCTCGTGTCGTCGCGACACCAGGTCGGGAGACTCGAAGACGGGGTTGAAGGCCGCCGGGAACGACGCCGACGCACGCGCAGCTCGCGCCAGCGCCGCCGCGTGGGTCGCGAAGTCGCTCTGCGCCCACCCCGGTGTCGCCGCGACGCCCTCCGGGTCGACGCGGTGCGTGAACCGGTAGACCCGGCGGCTGTCCGGCCCGATGTCATCCGCTCCCGGGGTCCGCAACGCGGTCGCCGTGGTGAGCAAGGTGCAGTTCTGCTGCCCGACGGCCTTCCCTGCCATCGTGAACGCTCCGAATGCGTCCTTGACTAGGCCCAGTGCCGTGGCGATCTGCTGCTCGAAATAGGCTCCACCGAGGAGGGAGTTCTCCTCGGAGTCCTTGCGCTGGATGAGCTTGCCGACCATGAGGCTCCCCGCCTCGACCCAGAGGTCGCGCAGCTCGGAGTCGAGGCGCTCGCCACGGGCGATGGCGGATGCCAGGAGTGCGCCATTGAGCCCGCCGGCGCTGGTTCCCGCAACGAGGTCCACCCTCACCCGCGAGCGCCTGGCGGCACTCAGCACGTCCTGCCAGACGGTTAGGTAGGTCTCCTGCGCGGATGTCGCCTCGGCCGGAACAGCCTCGTGGGCATGTTGCAGTGCGTCGATCTCGCGGGTCACCCCGCTCATCCACACGGCGAGGCTCACGCCGCCGTTCATCACCAGCGCCAGACGCACCTCGCGTCGCGATGCCGTCTCCGGTTGCCCGTTCACGATGCCCCCACCGCGGTGGCGGCACGGCGCACGTCCCCACCTGAGATCGCAGCAGCAACCTCAGCATCAGGATCCTTGAGCGCCGCTTGGGACCCGACGAACCGGAACAGCTTGGTCTGGTAGCTCTGGGCGAGCCACTTCGAGCCCGCCAGGCCGACACCCACTGCGGCGACGACGTCACCCAGGGTCGGCACGTGCGCGTCAGCCAGCGCCGACGTGACGGCGAGGGACTCCTGTGGCCCTTGGACCACCCATGCGAGAACGCCGGCGAGCGCCCCCAAGAACGTCGTTCCCACAAATCCGGTCTCAGACGGTCCCTCCTCCAGCTTGAGCTTCTTCCGGAGGCCCCCGGACGCGAGGTAGGCCGCCAACCCGCCCACACCGCCAGCCGCCCCCACGATCGACACTGCCTCGATTGCGTTCATGCGCCGTCACCTTCTCCTCGCGTGTCCCGTCCGCTCCCCCAGTGAGATGGCTACCCCCCATCACACCGCCGCGCAGGCACCGATCAGCTCCCACGGCGGGAACGTCCCTCGTACAGGGGACGGACCACGGCGATCCGCGCTCGCGTGGCCGTTCGGAGGCGCGCATAGGGTGGGCGGATGCGCCCATCCGGCGGACCCGAGCCCACGCCCCAGCCCCCCGCCGAGACGGCGGCCGACGAGATGCGGCCGACCGCCTCGGAGTCGCCGTACGTCCAGGGGGTGCACCTGCAGCGCACGGACGAGAACGTGCGCGAGATCGCGGCGCTCGCCGCGGTGCTCGGTGAGCCGACCGGGCTCGACGGCCTGCTCGCCGACCTGAAGTACGCCGTGCGTCCCGCCCGGGTCGTGCCCCGGGTCCTCGGCCGCGCGGTCCGCGAGGCGTACCGCTGGGACTTCTACGACGAGCGCGACGAGCTCTGGTACCCCCAGGGCATCTCGACCAGCGCGGACTCCTCCGACACCGAAGACATCGGAGGCCGCAAGGTCGTGGTGACGACGTGGTACTCGACCGGCAAGGACGGCATCAAGCGCGGCTCGCGGGTGACCTTCGTCGACCTCGACTCGGGGAGGTACCGCCACGTCCTCCTCGTCGTGCCGGTCTTCGACGAAGCCGGCACCCTCGTGCTCAAGCCGATGAACATCCACGCCGGCGGCATCGTGTGGGCCGGGCCCTACCTCCACATCGCGGCCACCAACCGCGGCTTCGTCACCGCCCGCGTCGACGACATCATGCGGGTCACGGGCGACGACGACCACCCGGAGAAGTTCGGCCTCGAGGGGACCCGGTTCCACTCCTTCGGCCACCGCTACGTGCTGCCGGTCCGCTTCACCTACCAGGCCTTCACCGACGAGGGCCACGAGAAGCTGCGCTACTCGTTCCTGTCCCTGGACCGCCGCTCCGACCCGCCCGCGATCGTCGCGGGTGAGTACGCCGCCGTCCCGGACGCGACGACCCGCCTCGCCCGCTACCCGCTCGACCCCGCGACCTGGCAGCTCGCGGTCGGCGACGACGGCTTCTCCCGGCCGCTGGCCATCGACGAGGGCGGGGTGCGGCAGATGCAGGGCGCGGTCATCGCCGGCGGCCGCTACCACGTGACGGTCTCGCACGGCCCGTGGATGCCGGGCACGGTGTGCGCCGGTCAACCCGGCTCGATGAGCGTACGACGGTGGGCCCTGCCGATGGGCCCCGAGGACCTCAGCTACTGGCCCTCGACCGACCGGATCTGGTCGCTCACCGAGCACCCCCGCCGCCGCTGGATCGTGGCCATGGACCGGAAGTGGTTCGACTGACGAAGCCCCGACACGCCCGGGACTGGCCGTTGAGTCTGTGGGCGACTCAAGGCCCAGCGGAGCCCCGACACGCCCGGGATGCACGTTGAGTCTCTGAGCGACTCAAGGGCCAGGGGCGGCGAATCAGGCGCGGGGCTGCAGGGCGAGCTGGCGGCTCTGGGCGACCAGACGGCCGGCCGAGTCCCAGACCTCGCAGTCCTCCTCGAACATGCCGCCGGCGACGTTGCGGGTCCGGTGGGAGACCTTGAGCCAGCCGGGCGCGGGGACGGCGCGGACGTGGACGGTGAGCTCGAGGGTCGGCGCCCAACCGGGGCGGCCGAGGTCGAACGTGACCGGCGGCAGCGCGTCGCACACCATCAGCAGGCCGACCGGGTCGACGTCGTGGCCGTCGACCATTCGGAACCACGCCTGGATGTGCCCGCGCCCGCTCGGAGCGCCCATCGCCCAGCCCACGCACGCCGGGTCGAAGCGCATGTCGAAGCGGTCCATGATCGGTGCGATCCGTCGCGTCTCCTCCGGTGCGAGCGAGCCGGGGACGCACTCCTCGAGGGGCGGGAGCTCCGGCTCGACGGCCGTGGTCGCGACGTCGGACGGCATCGCGCGCAGGTCGCCGTACGTCGCGAGCGCGGTGATGCGCGTCGTGCCCTCCTGGCCGAGGTCGGCCGCCACCGTCGCAACGCTCCCGCCCTCGCGCAGCACCCGGGTCGAGACGTGGGCCGGGCCGGGGCGCGAGGCGGAGAGGTAGTAGGCGCTGACCGACAGCGGATGGGGCTTGGCCGGCACGGTCGAGGCGATCGCCTTGCCCATGATGCCGAGCAGGTAGCCGCCGTTGACGCCCCCGCCGACGACCCATCCCGGGTCGAGCTCGGCGTCGAAGGCGCCCTCACGGGATGCGGTCAGCGTGGTGTGCGTGTCCCACTCGGAAGCCATGCGCCGAGCCTAGGCGCGCGACGCGTCAGCGCGGCCCGAGCCAGCCGGTGACCTCGGGCACACCACCCGGCCAGTGGAGCGTGGCGGCGTACATCGACCGGATCCCGCGCTGGCGCGGCTTGTGGTCCCACTTGCCCCGGCCCTCGCAGGGCAGCAGCGTGCCCCGGCACGTCCAGCCGTGGAGGAACAGGCGCGTCGCGCCACCGTCGACCAGGTCCGCGCCGCCGGGGCCGCAGAGGCCGGTCAGGGCGGTGTCGAGGAGCATGCCGGTCGCGGCAGCCGTCCAGTCGACGAGGGAGGCCGAGCGCAGCCATCGGGTGCGGTAGCCGCAGCGGGTCCAGTCGCCCTCGGACAGCAGCAGGACGTAGCCGCCCTCGCGCCACACCATCGACGGGTTCTCGATCACCCCGGCCGACCTGACCAGCTCCACGCTGGTGGCTCCCTCGGCGACGGCCTGGCCGTCGTCGGTCAGCTGGACGAGCCGGATCGTGGAGGGCGTGCGGTCGGTCTTGTAGACGAGGTACGACGTCCCGTCGTGGTCGCGGAAGTAGGACGGGTCGATCACCCCGGCACGCGGCAGTGTCGGGTCGCGCGGCAGCAGCGGGTCCTGGGCGAGGGGCGTGCCGGCGTACGACGGGCACACCAGCGGCCGGCTGCCCACGGGGCGGAACGGGCCGCGGGCCGACGCCGACCGGGCCACGCCGATGCACCGGCCGTGCTCCCCCATCCCCTGCACCGGGGTGGCGTAGTAGAGCAGCCACTGGTTGCGCACCCGCACCACGTCGACGGCCCAGACGCCGCCCTCCCGCGACCAGGAGGGCCGGTGGGTGAGCACGCCGCGACCCCGCTGCCAGCTGCCGTCCGCGCGGCGCGCCCAGGCGTGCGGGACGCGGTCACCGGTCGAGTACGCCACCAGGCCGCCGGGCGCCGCGACGACGGCCGGGTCGGGGAAGTCGACGTTGAGCACCGGCCGCGGCACGTCGTCGGCCGCCGTCGCGGGGCCGGCGAGGGCCAGCAGGACGGTCGCGAGCAGCAGCACGAGCAGGCGCGCTGCTCCCCGGTTCGGCACCGGGGGAACCTACCCGAGAAAGTCCCGCTCAGGGGCGCAACGTGGCGGGGAGCGTCTCGAACCCACGCAGGATGCGGGTCTCGCGCCGACGGGCACCGGGCTCGAGGCGCAGCCCGGGGAAACGCTCCCAGACCGCCCGCAGCCCGACGTCCCCCTCCATCCGGGCCAGCTGGGCGCCGAGGCAGTGGTGCCGTCCGGACGAGAAGGCGATGTGGTCGCGCGCGTTGGGCCGCCCGACGTCGAAGCGCAGCGGGTCGGCGAAGACCTCGGGGTCGCGGTTGGCACCGCCGAGGATCGCCGTGACCATCGACCCGGCCCGCACGGGCTGGCCCACCAGCTCGGTGTCGCGGGCGGCCATCCGCCCGGTGAGCAGCACCGGCGGGTCGAGCCGGAGCACCTCCTCGACGACGTTGGGCCACAGCGACGGGTCGGCCTCGACGCGGGCGCGCTCGTCGGGGTGGTCGTGGAGCAGCGCGATGCCGTTGCCGAGCAGGTTCACCGTGGTCTCGAAGCCGGCGGCGAGCACGAGTCCGGCGGTCGCCTTCAGCTCCGACTCGTCGAGGCCCTCGCCCCCGTCGCGCACGGCGACCAGCTCGCTGAGCAGGTTGTCGCCGGGCTCACGGCGGAGGTTGTCGAGGTGCCGGCTGAGCCAGGAGTCGAACTGCTCGAGCGCCCTGGAGACGGACCGGTAGCGGCGATAGCCCAGGCCGAGGTCGAGGCTCGGTGCAGCGGCGGAGCCGAAGTCCAGCACCCGCGCCCGCTCGTCCTCGGGGACGCCGAGGATCTCCGCGATGACGGTCACCGGGAGCAGCGCGCAGTAGGACTCGACGAGGTCGACCGGACCCGAGGACCGCGGCTCGAGGGCGTCGAGCAGCTCCGCGGCGATCTCCTCGGTCCGCGCGCGCAGCTTCTCCACCGCGCGCATGGTGAACACCCGCGTCACGAGCTTGCGGTAGCGCGTGTGGTCGGGCGGCTCGGTGACCAGCAGCGACGGCGGCTCCACCGGGTGGAGCGTCCGCGGCGCCGCCCACCGGGCGACCTTGCCGAGCGGTCCCTCGTTGGTCGGGAAGCCGGAGCGGAAGTCGTCGCTGGTCAGCAGCTGGCGTACGGCGGCGTGGCTGGTGGCGACGTAGCCGATGCGCGAGCGGTAGAGCGGGCCGCGCGAGCGGATCTCCTCGATCAGGTCGAAGACGTCGTCGGTGCCGCGGGCGCCGACCTGGATCAGCCGGGCCTGCAGGTCGCCGCGCTCGGCGGCCCGCCGGAGCAGCAGCGTGGGCAGCCCGTGGGCCACGCCCCAGTGCACGCTCGACCGGACGGACGGTGGCACCGAGGGCATGACGACGGTGGTCATGGAGCCGAGAGTAGTCCGCCTAGGCTCGGGCGCATGTGGCTCGCGGTCGACCTCCTGCTCGTCGGACTCTTCGCGGTGATCGGGCGCTTCAGCCATTACGGCACGTTGACCGTCGGCGGCTGGTGGACCACGGCCTGGCCCTTCCTGACCGGCGCCCTGCTCGCCTGGGCGGCGCTCGCGGTGACCCGCCGGCCACCCGCAGCGATCGGCTCGGGCGTCGTGGTCTGGCTCGGCGCGCTCGTCGGCGGCATGGTGCTGCGCCAGGCCAGCGGCCAGGGCACCGCCACCGCGTTCGTCGTCGTCGCCACCCTCGTGCTCGGGCTGCTGCTCCTGCTGCCTAGAGTCGTTGCACGTGTCCGACGCTGATGCCCGCCCCCGCACTCATTTCGGCACCCTGTCGTTCGGCATCCTGCTCGCCGCCGTCGTCCTCGTCTCGGTCAACCTGCGCCCCGGTGCGTCCTCGCCCGGCCCGGTCCTGGAGGAGGTACGCCACGGGCTCGGCATGAGCGCCGGGGTCGCCGGCGCGATGACCGGGCTGCCGGGCCTCTGCTTCGGTCTCGTCGGTGCGCTCGCGGTCGGGTTCGCACGGAAGGTCGGCATGACGACCGGCATCGCGCTGGGCCTGCTCGCCGCCGCGACCGGGCTGCTGCTCCGCGTGACCACCGAGAGCGTGCCGCTGTTCCTGGTCCTCTCCGTCCTCGCCCTGGCTGGCATGGCCGTGGGCAACGTGCTGGTCCCGGCGTGGATCAAGGCCCACGGGCACGCCGTCGTGCTGATGACGGTCTACGGCACCGGCCTGGTGGTCGGCGGCACCATCGGCGCGCTCGCGACCGCCCCGGTGACCGAGTCGACCGACTCGTGGCGGAGCGGCCTCGGCATGTGGGGTGTGCTCCTCCTCGTCGCCCTCCCGCTGTGGGCCTGGCTGGCGCTGCACGAGCGGCGCTCGCCCGCCGAGCACACGGTCGCCGGCGACGCGCCGCCCAGCGGGCGCATCGCGCACTCGCCGACCGCGGTCGCGCTGACGGTCCTGTTCGGCATCCAGTCGATGCACGCCTACGTGCAGTTCGGCTGGGTGCCGCAGATCTACCGCGACGCCGGCCTGTCCGCCTCCTCGGCGGGCGCCCTGCAGGCGCTGCTCTCCGGAGTCGGCATCCTCGGTGCGCTGGCCATGCCGACCGTCATCGCGCGGAGCCAGGGGCTGCACGTCTGGATGGTGTCGTTCGGGGTGTCGCTCGCCCTCGGCTACCTCGGCCTGCTGGTCGCGCCGGCCACCGTGCCGTGGCTGTGGGCCTTGCTGCTCGGCCTGTCCGGCCTCGCCTTCCCCACCGCGATCGCGCTGATCACCGCGCGCACCCGCCACCCGTCCGTGACGGCCCAGCTCTCCGGCTTCGTGCAGCCGATCGGCTACGCGCTCGCCGCGATCGGGCCCTTCGTCGTGGGCCTCATCCACGACGCCACCGGCGGTTGGTCGCTGGTCATCGTGCTGCTCGCCCTCACGTCGGTGCCGCTGACCCTGGCGGGGCTGCGCGTCGCGCGACCGTCGTACGTCGACGACGAGATCTGAGCGTCTGTCAGGATCTGCGCGTGAACCAGTGGGTGGTCGTCGTCGGCGGCACGAACATGGACGTCGTCGCGCGCACGGCCGCGCCGCTCGTGCCCGCGACCAGCAACCCTGGCCGCACCCGCATCTCGCCCGGTGGCGTCGGCCGCAACATCGCCGCCTGCCTCGGCCTTTTCGGTGCCCCGGTCCGGCTCGTCTCGGCGGTCGGTGACGACGCCTTCGGCGACGAGGTGCTGCGGGTGACCGCCGCGTGCGGCGCCGACGTCGGTGCCGTACGCCGCGTGCCGGGCGCCACCGGCACCTACACCGCCGTCCTCGACGACCGCGGCGAGCTGGTGGCCGCCGTGTCCGACATGGCCACCGTCGACGCGCTGGAGCTCGACACCCTGCACCTCGACGACGCCGCGCTCGTGGTCGTCGACGGCAACCTCGCGGCCGCCCAGGTGGCACGGGCGTTCGCCGCCGCGACCGCGGCCGGCGTGCCCGTCGCCTTCGAGCCGGTCTCCGTCGCCAAGGCGGCGCGCTCGGCCGAGCTGGTGCACGACCTGTTCCTGGTGACCCCCAACGCGGACGAGCTCGCCGCCCTCACCGGGCGCCCGACCTCGGAGTGGCGGGAGTCCGTCGCGGACCTCCACGGCCGGGGCGTCGAGCACGTCTGGCTGCGCTGTGGAGCCGACGGGTCCTGGGTCTGCTCCCGCGAGCAGGACCCGGTGCACCTGCCTGCTGTCCCGGCCACCGTCGTCGACGTCACGGGCGCCGGCGACGCGATGCTGGCCGCCTGGGTCGCCGCGTGGCTGCGCGGCGCCGACCCGGTCGAGGCCGCTCGCGAGGGCCACCGCGCGGCCGCCGTCACGATCGCGAGCAGCCACACCGTCCGACCAGATCTCGCCGACGCCCTGAGGGAGTACCACTGATGCTGACCGTCACCGACGAGGTCCGCGACGCACTGTCGTCCGGGCAGCCGGTCGTGGCGCTGGAGAGCACGATCATCAGCCACGGCATGCCCTACCCGCAGAACGTCGAGATGGCCCGCACGGTCGAGGACATCGTCCGCGAGGGCGGCGCCGTCCCGGCCACGATCGCGGTGCTGCATGGTCGGCCGACGATCGGCCTGTCCGCCGACGACCTCGAGCTGCTCGCCTCCGACGAGTCGGTCATCAAGGTCTCCATCCGCGACCTGCCGTACGTCGTCTCGCGTGGGCTGCACGGCGCGACCACCGTCGCCTCGACGATGCGGCTCGCGGCCCTCGCCGGGATCCGCGTGTTCGTCACGGGTGGACTGGGCGGCGTGCACCGCGGGGCGGAGACGTCGTACGACGTCTCGGCCGACCTCACGGAGCTCTCGACCACGTCCGTGGCCGTGGTCTGCGCGGGCGTGAAGAGCATCCTCGACATCGGTCTGACCCTGGAGAAGCTCGAGACGCTCGGCGTGCCTGTGCTCGGCTACGGCACCGACGAGTTCCCGTCGTTCTTCTCCCGCTCGTCGGGGTTCGCCGCCCCGATGCGCCTCGACAACCCCGCCGAGGTCGCGTCGTTGATGCGGGCGAAGTGGGACCTCGGCCTCGACGGCGGCGTCGTCGTGGCCAACCCGATCCCCGCGGACGCGGAGATCCCCGCCGACGAGATCGGCGCGATCATCGACCGGGCGCTCGCCGACATGGACCGGCTCGGGATCAGCGGCAAGGACGCGACGCCGTACCTCCTGGGGCGGATCGTGGAGATCACCGACGGCGAGTCGCTGAAGGCCAACATCGCCCTGGTGGAGCACAACGCGCGGCTCGGCGCGGCGATCGCGCGGGAGCACGCCGCGGGTCAGGCGTAGCGGTCGAACTCGCCCCTCTGCGTGGGCACGATGTCCTTGCCGAGCGGGGCGAGGGAGATCGGGATCAGCTTGAGGTCGGCGAGGGCCAGGGGGATGCCGATGATGGTGATGGCCAGGGCCACGGCCGAGACGATGTGCGCGATGGCGAGCCACCACCCGGCGAGCACGAACCAGATGACGTTGCCGAGGAACGAGCCGACGCCCGCCGACGGCTTCGCGACGATCGTGCGGCCGAAGGGCCACAGCGCGAAGGACGCGATCCGGAACGACGCGATGGCCCACGGGATGGTGATGATCGGGATGCACAGCAGGACGCCGGCGAGCAGGTAGGCGAGGAACAGCCAGAAACCGCCGAACACCAGCCAGATGACGTTGAGGAGCAGGCGCACGAGGAAATCGTGCCAGAACGGCCCGCGGCGACGTGCTTGGATCGCTGGCATGGCCTCACGCATGACCGAGATCTCCGTCGACTGCCACGACGCCGACCGGCTCGCCGCCTTCTGGTGCGCCGTCCTCGGCTGGGTCGTCGTCCACCACGAGCCCGGCCTCGTCGAGATCGCGTCGGCACCGCCGGACGACGCCGCGCTGCTCGAGGCGGTCCGGTCGGGTCCCGTCGTGCCCACGATGTTCTTCGCGCAGGTCCCCGAGGACAAGGTCGCGAAGAACCGCATCCACTTCGACGTCTCCCCCGTCGACGTGTCGCAGGAGGACGAGGTCGAGCGGATCCTGGCCCTCGGCGCGACCCGCGCCGACATCGGCCAGACGGGCGAGGAGTCCTGGACGGTGCTCGCCGACCCCGAGGGCAACGAGTTCTGCGTGCTGCGCAGCCTCGCGCCCGGGCACTTCTCGCTGTGACCGGCCTGGCGCTCGACCTCCCGCTCGAGACCGAGCGGCTCGTCCTCCGGCCGCACCGGATGGACGACCTCGACGACCTCGCGCGCTTCCACGGCGACCCCGACGTGGTGCGCTACGTCCCGTGGCCCGTCCGCGACCGCGCCGCCACCGAGGAGACGCTGCGGGTCAAGCTCACCCAGACCGAGCTCGTCGCGCACGGCCAGTGGCTGGTGCTCGCCGTCGAGGTGAAGGCGACCGGCCGGGTCATCGGCGAGGTCCTGCTCAAGTGGGCCTCCGACGAGCAGGGCGAGGTCGGCTTCGCCTTCGCGCGTGATGCCCAAGGACAGGGGTACGCCGCCGAGGCCGCCACCGCGATGCTCCGCCTCGCCTTCGACGACCTCGGGTTCCGCCGGGTCACGGCGGTCGTCGTCGAGGGCAACGACCCCTCCGCCCGCCTGCTCGGCCGCCTCGGCTTCCGCCGGGAGGCGCGCTTCGTGGACGGCGTCTTCTTCAAGGGCGCATGGGTGACCCAGCTCGTCTTCGCCCTCCTGGCCGACGAGTGGCGGGCATCCGTCCCACAGCCCGCGACCTAGGGAGCCGTCGCCGGGCCCGCGCCGTTGCGGAGGGTGCTGCCGCGGCCGGTCGGCCAGGGCAGGCAGCCGGTGCCCGAGCCGGGCACCGTGTAGACGTCGATCCCGTGGTCGAACGTCGTGAGCACGATCTCCAAGGTGCCGTCGCCGGTGAGGTCCGCGATCGACGGCGCAGCGGGTACGCCGATGCCGTTGCCGTCGCGACCCTGGCGCTTCAGCCGGGTGACCGACAGCTCCTTGCCCTGGGCCGACAGGACGACCAGGCGGCCGGCGTCGCGGCGCAGGGAGTAGGTACCGAACACCAGCTCGGGGGTGCCGTCCCTGTTGAGGTCGGCGGCGACGACCTCGGAGGCGAACGTCTTCGCCCGCCTCGGGGCGTACGCGCGGGTCCAGAGCCGCCGGCCGTCGGGGCCGACGGCGTACACCCGGCCACCGGGGAGCGCGGCGACGATCTCCGGGCGCCCGTCGCCGGTCAGGTCGACGACGGTCGGGGCGGGGATGCCGCTGGGCGGGTACCAGTCGCCGTCGGGACGGTGGACCGGGCGGTTGGAGACGATCAGCTTCTCGAAGCCCGGGTGCCGCATCGCCGAGCGGCTGCCGTCGCCGTGGGCGCCGTCGAGCACCAGGAACGCGTAGCCCTGGGTGCGGTAGGGGATGTGCTTCTCGACGTTCGGGAGGCCGATGACCTCGTTGCGGCCGTCGCCGTCGAGGTCGGCCACCGACGGCGGCGAGGCGGTCCACTGGAGCCAGGGCTGGCGCGCCGGGCTCGGCCACGCACCCCGGTGCAGGTGGTAGTGCCGACGCTCGACCTTCGGGCTGGCCCACCGGATGAAGTCACCCCACGCCATCCGCTCCCCCTCGGAGCCGGACTCGCGGCTGGTGAACCAGGGTGAGGCGAGCACCGACGTGCCGTCGAGGTTGAACGCGTGGATCTGGTGGTTGTCGAAGGTGGTGATGATCTCCAGCTCGGGGTCGTCGTCGATGTTGCCGATGCCGACGTTCTCGCCGTACGCCCCGTAGCCGCGGTTGCGGGGCCAGGCGCGGGTGTTGCCGCCCGGCTGGAACAGGCGTCCGTCCGCCCCGAGGACGAAGACCTGCGCGCCCCTGGACGAGGTGTTGGTCGTGGTCGCGACGACCTCGACCCGGCCGTCGCCGTCGAGGTCCGCGGCAGCGAGCCCGCGGACCTCGGGTGACTGCCCGCCGCTGTTCGTCGACGCCGGCCACCCCTGCTTGCGGCGCAGCTTGCCGCTTGCGAACTCGTACGCCGCCACGGTGCCCTCGTTGCCGCCGACCACGATGTCGGTGACGCCGTCGCCCTCGAGGTCGGTCACGACGCCCGGCGCGTAGACCCGCCCCTTGCTCGACCGCCCCTTGCCCAGGAGTCGTCCCTGCGCGTCGAAGACGAACGTCGAGTAGAACGGCGCGACGATCTCCAGCTGCCCGTCGCCGTCGAGGTCGACCAGGCTCGGGGAGGAGAACCAGCCGGTCTCCCCCGTCGGGATGTTCCGGACCCGCCTCGGCTTCGCCACCGCGCCACCGCCGCCCTGGGCGGTGCAGGTGACGGCCGCGAGCCGCGACGTCGCGGGCGCGAGGGCGGGGCTCGGGACAGCGGTCTGCAGCAGACCGCTCACGAGGAGCACCCCGGACATCCGGGCGACACGGCAAGGGACGTGCACAGCCGGGAGCCTACCCACCGAATCCTGTCGAACGGCTCGCATGCTGTCCGACCTTGTCGAGGGGCATCCGCACGAGCCAGGGCCCGGCCGCGCTCCCCGACCACGCACAGGAAGCCTGCCCTGTCTGGACGTGGCCGGGGGTCCAGGCGCATGGTCGAAGCATGACCACCATGAACCTGCCCGTCATCAGCTCGTGCAGCGTCGACGGCTGCTCCTACAACCACGACCACGACTGCCACGCCGGGGCGATCACGGTCACCGGCTCGGGCGACGCCGCGTGCGGCACGTTCGTGCACACCGACGACAAGGGCGGCATCGACGCCAGCGGCCACGTGGGTGCGTGCCACCGTTCGGACTGCACCCACAACGACCACCTCGAGTGCACCGCCCCCGGTGTCGAGGTCGGGGCCGGCGCCGACCCCGCCGACTGCCTCACCTACGCCCCCGCGTAGGCGCGGTGACCGGGACGGCCATGAACTCCCGGAGCACCCGGGCGAAGCGGTCGGGGTCGTCGAGGTGCGGGAAGTGGCCGGCGCCCTCGAAGAGCTCAACTCGGCAATCAGGCACCGCGCGCTGGGCGCTGAGCGCGTGCCAGGCGGGGATCATCCGGTCGCGGGACCCCCACACGATGAGGGTCGGCGGGGGCACCAGGGCCTCCAGGTGGTCGTGCGCGCTGATGCTCTGGCCCCCGATGTCGATGACCGCCCGCGTGGTGGCGAGGAACGCCCGGCGGCTGTCGCGGTCGCCCAACGAGGTGAAGCCACGCCAGATCGCTCCGATGTCGGCACCCGGCTTCCAGCCCACCTTCCGCGCGCCGCGTCCCAAGGCCTCCACCCGCTGCAGCACGGGGGCGGACGCGACCACGCCGAGCACCTGCTCCGCCCCGGGCAGCGTCGCCGACCGCAGCACCAGGTTGACCTCACGACCGAGACCGCCGCTCGCCACCAGGACCAGCCTGTCCACCCGGTCGGGGAAGAGGTAGTAGAACTGCATCGCGATCCCCCCGCCGAGCGAGTGCCCGACGAGGGTGACCCGCTCGACGCCGAGGTGGTCGAGCAGGTCGCGCAGCGTGGCGGCGTGCGAGCTGAGCGAGTAGTCACCCGTCGGCTTCGCGGAGTCCCTGTGCCCGAAGAGGTCGGGGACCACCACGCGGTGGTCGTCGTCGATCAGGTCGACGAGGTGCCGCCACTGTCCCCTGGAACCGAGGATCCCGTGGATGAAGAGCACGACCGGGCCCGAGCCGCTGTCGACGTACGTCAGCTCGTGTCCGTGCAGCACCACGCGGTGCGGAGCCAGCTGGGACATGTCGTCATCCTTGCGACGGGGTGATCCGGTTACCCCACGGTAACCCGGCTCGGCGCGCACCGAGAAGGCCGTTCGACCCTGGTCGGGCGGGACCGCCGCAGCCCCGCCCGCGGGCCGCGAGCCCCTGCGGAATATGACCCCAACTGACTACTCCGAAGTCCTCCGGCCAGCTCGCGTGCGAGTGAGAATCAGCCATGGTCGCCGACGACTGCCCACTCCTGCAGGAGGTCAAGCACCTCGTTCAGCGCGCCCAGGTGGGGCATGCGTCCGAGGTCTTGGGCACTGCGGAGACGCGGTTGAGAGAGCTCGGTGACGGGACGGTCGAGGGCGGCCCCCCGGCGATGCACTTCCCGCGCGTGGTGGCACTGATCGACGACGACGCTGCCGCGGGACTGGACGCGACCGAGGACATGCTGGCCGCGGCGGAGCGGGACGACGAGCAGGGGTGGCGTGCGTGCGCCCTGGCGCTCCGGGCCGAGGCCAAGCTCCTGCTGGGTGACGTGGACCCCGCCCGGTACGACGCTGATGCCGTGCTCGTCGACCTGGCGGCAGCAGAGGCCGCCCTCGAGCTCAGCGGGGCCGTCGGCTACGTCGCCAGCACCGCCCACGTGGCGATCGCCAACAGCTACGTGCCCCTGCGGCTCTACGAGCTCGCGTTGCCGCACCAGGAGGCGGCGTACGAGATCAGCCTGGCGCACTCGAGCTCGACGGACGCTGCTCCGAGCATGTGGTTGATCAACCTGGCCAACCTCCACCTGCGGTGGTGTCTCGAGCTCTACCGCGTCGGTCTCGGATCAGAGGCGGAGGAGCACAGCGCGCGCGCTCACGCACATGCCGCTGCCGCCGCGGAGAGGCTCGCCGGGGCGGCCCTGTCCCCGGAGGTCACGCCCTGGAGGGAGCCCTGCCTGCTGATCGAAGCCGTGGCGCGCTCCGACGGTCCGGATCCCAGCGGCGCGGTCGACGACATCCAGCGGCTGCTCCCGGCGGTGCGCGAGCTCGGCAACGCGCACGACCACGTGCTGGCCGTCCCGTTCCTGGCAGTTGCGCTGATGCGTGAGGGGAGGCACAAGGAGTCCCTCAGCGTCATCGAGCAGGCGCTGGCCCTGGCCCCCACCGCGGAGCGCGCGTCACCGACCTACCTCTCGCTCGCACACACCTACAGCATGCTCCTCGCGCGCCGGTCGAAGTCAGCGGAGGCGGCACTGGAGTACGGCAACACGCTGGCCGCCGACTCGTGGCGCCAGCGTCAGCGCACCCTGGCCGCGGCACAGACGATGCGCGCCTTCGCGCAGCTGCAAGCCGAGCACGACCAGGTGACCCGCGACGCGGACACCGATTCCCTCACCGGGGTCGCCAACCGTCGTGCCTTCGACCGGCGCCTCCACGCCCTCGCGCACACCGAGGAGGAGCGGCCGGTCGGCGTGCTCTTCATCGACCTCGACGAGTTCAAGGGTGTCAACGACACCCAGGGACACGCCGTGGGAGACGCCATGTTGCAGGGTGTGGCTCAGGCGATCGACGCGAACTCGCGCGAGCACGACCTCGTCGCCCGCATCGGCGGTGACGAGTTCGCGGTGCTGCTGCCCGGCGCAGGGACCGAGGACACCGACCTGGCCGCGGGGCGGATCCTCGCTGCGGTGCGCGACGCCCCGCAACAGCTTCCGACCGTCAGCATCGGCGGAGCGGCCGGCCCCGCACGCAACATCCACGCGGTCGTCGTCTGCGCGGACGAGGCGATGTACGTCGCCAAGCGCGGTGGGCGCAACCAGCACCACGTCGGCAGCATGAGCTCCTGAGCCGCGAAGACGTCGGGCGTCAGACGTTGAAGCGGAACTCCACCACGTCGCCGTCGGCCATCACGTAGTCCTTGCCCTCCATGCGGACCTTGCCGACCTCGCGCGCCTTGAGCATCGAGCCGGCGGCGAGGAGGTCGTCGAAGGAGACGATCTCGGCCTTGATGAAGCCCTTCTGGAAGTCGGTGTGGATGACACCGGCGGCCTCGGGGGCGGTGGCGCCCTTGCGGATCGTCCAGGCCCGGGTCTCCTTGGGGCCGGCGGTCAGGTAGGTCTGGAGGCCGAGGGTGTCGAAGCCGACGCGGGCGAGCTGGTCGAGGCCGGACTCGGTGATGCCCATCTCGGCGAGCATCTCGTGGGCCATCTCGTCGTCGTCCATCTCGGCCAGCTCGGCCTCGAACTTGGCGTCGAGGAAGATCGCCTCGGCGGGCGCGACGATCTCGCGCATCTTGGCCTTGAGCGACTCGTCTGCGAGCTCGTCGGCGTCGCAGTTGAAGACGAAGATGAAGGGCTTGGCGGTCAGCAGCGACAACTCACGCAGGAGTTCGACGTCGACCTTGGCGTCGATGACCCGGGTGCCGGACTCGAGGACCGACAGGGCCTCCTTGGCGGCGTCGACGGTGGCGGCCAGCGACTTGTTGCCGCGCGCCTCCTTCTCCAGCCGGGGGATCGCCTTCTCGACGGTCTGGATGTCGGCGAGGATCAGCTCGGTCGAGATCGTGGAGATGTCGGAGGCCGGGTCGACCTTGCCGTCGACGTGGGTGACGTCCTCGTCGCGGAAGACGCGGGTCACCTGGCAGATCGCGGCGGACTCGCGGATGTGGGAGAGGAACTTGTTGCCCAGGCCCTCACCCTGCGAGGCGCCGGCGACGATGCCGGCGATGTCGACGAACTCGACCGTGGCGGGCAGCACCTTGGCCGAGCCGAAGAGCTCCGCGAGCTGCGGCAGCCGCTCGTCGGGGACACCCACGACGCCCACGTTGGGCTCGATCGTCGCGAACGGATAGTTCGCCGCGAGCACGTCGTTCTTGGTCAGGGCGTTGAAGAGCGTGGACTTGCCCGCGTTGGGGAGTCCGACGATGCCGATGGTGAGAGCCACGGGCGGGGAGTCTACGGCGGGCCTCGACCGCCGGACGAAACGCGACAGGGCCCGGCCCAGATGGGCCGGGCCCTCCCCCCGATGGAGGCCCCTACGTCACGAGCCGTAGACGGAGGCCACGCCCTGGCGGTCGGTGCTGGTCATCGACAGGTCGCTCGACGAGCCGTTGCACTGCGGGTAGTGCATGATCGACGCCGAGTCGTACGGCGTCAGCGGACGCCAGTTGTTGTCCTCGAAGCACGTGCCGGACTCGGGCCGCGTGTGCTCGTGGCGGAAGCCGAGGACGTGGCCCAGCTCGTGGGCCAGGATGTTCGACGGCGTCCAGGAGCCGGAGGTCCAGATCGAGTCGTCCACCAGCACGTTCTGCTGCGATGCCGGGCTGCTCGGGAAGAACGCACGCGCGATGTACTGCGACGTCTCGATCGGCTCGACCGAGAAGAGCACGGCGCTGTTGGACACGGTGCAGCTGGCGTCCGCGGACGGGACGTAGGTGAAGTTCACCCCGCTCGACGCGGCCTCCCACTGACCGGCGCCGGACTGCATCGCCGACACCATGGCCGACTTGTCGGCCCCGAAGTCGTCGCTCACGCAGTAGGTGAGGTTCGCCGCCTGGCTCGCGGACCACACGTCGTCGGCCCCGCCGACGGTGTTGACCACGAGCGACTGCGAGTCGGTGTCACGCGAGTTGACCATCTGCTCGTAGTAGTCACGCAGCTCGTGGGAGGTGGCGATGGTCTCGTCGCCGTTCACGACGTACTGACCCCCGACGTCCTGGAACGTCGCCGCCTTGAACTCCTGGAAGGTCGGCACGTCCTCCTGCGCGCGGGCGGCGTTGGCGCCCGGCGCCACCGAGAACGCCAGGGCGGTGGCCCCGAGCGTGGCGGTCGCGATCCGACTGATTGAGCTCTTCGACATTGCTTCACTTCTTCCGGTTGGATTCGGTTGGCCCTTCCAACAAACCCGGTCTAGACCACGATCGGAAGGTGAACGTCCGGTCAGGAATGTGCATTGCACGAAGTTGCAGAACGTCGGCGTCACTCGGCCGTGGGGACTCAACTGCATATTTCTGCCTGAGGAGGCGTCACCCGGAGCACTGGCCCCACCTGCAAGACTCGCCCCATGAGTGACAGCGGGGGTACGCCGGTGCTGCGCGCGCCGAGCCACCAGGTCTCGCCGCGGGCGATCCCGTACTGGACGGTCTCGGCCCTCGTCGGCGACGCGCTGCTCGTGATCGCCGCGACCGTCGCCTACGTGCTCGTCCCCGACGTCCCGGGCTGGGTCGGGCTGCTCGTGCTGCTGCTCGCCCTGCTCGCGGTCGCGCACGTGCTGGTGATGCCTCGCATCCGCTTCCAGGTGCACCGCTGGGAGGTCTCCGACACCGCCGTCCACACCCGCGCCGGCTGGATCGGACGACAGAGCCGGATCGCGCCGATCAGCCGCGTGCAGACCGTCGACTCGCGCCAGGGAGCCCTGATGCGGGTGTTCGGCCTGGCCTCGATCACCGTCACCACCGCCTCGGCCGCCGGCCCGATCACCATCGACTGCCTCGACGACCACGTCGCCAAGGAGGTCGTCGCCCGGCTGACCGCGATCACCGCCGCCGCCGAGGGCGACGCGACGTGATCCCCTCCCCCGGCGACGGCTGGGTCCGGCTCAGCCCCCGCAAGCTCCTGCTCGACCCGGTCAAGGCAGTGGGCCAGGCCATCGTGCCGGTCGTGGTCGCCCTCGTCGGCGTGAGCCAGAGCGACATGCGCTGGTGGCCGATCTTCCTGCCGCTCGCGATCCTCGCGCCGCTCGCCCTCGGCGCGATCCCGTGGCTGACCACCCACTACCGGCTCACCGAGGCGCAGATCCAGGTCCGCAGCGGGCTGCTCAACAAGAAGACGTCCACCGCGCCGCTCGAGCGGGTGCGGAGCGTGGACCTCGAGGCCTCGCTGCTCCACCGGGTCCTCGGGCTCCAGAAGGTCCAGGTCGGCACGGGTGTCGACGACGACCGGATCACCCTCGACGCGTTGGCGGCCGCCGACGCCGCCGCACTGCGTACGACACTCCTGCGCCGCCGCGCGGTCCAGCCGGCCGGCGACCCCGGGCTCGAGGCGGACCGCGCCGAGGCAGGCCCCGACCTCCCGCCGGTCCACCAGCCGGCGCCCACCCTGCTCGCCCGGATCGACTGGTCGTGGCTGCGCTTCGCGCCGTTCAGCCTGAGCCGGCTGGTGATCCTCGCCGGCGCGCTCGGCGTCTTCTCCCAGTTCGCCGACGAGCTCCCCATCTGGAACGAGGAGACCGCGACGTCGGTGTGGCACTGGATCACCCAGTTCGCGATCGTCGCCGTAGTCCTCGTGCTGGTCCTCGGCAGCCTGGCGGGGTGGGTCCTCGTGGCGGTCGGCGGCTACGTCGTGCAGTGGTGGAGCTTCCTGCTGGTGCGCGAGCACGGCTCCCTGCACCTGACGCACGGGCTGTTCACGACCCGCTCGATCACGGTCGAGGAGGCCAAGGTCCGCGGCGTCGAGCTCACCGAGCCCGCCTTGCTGCGCCTCGTGGGCGGCGCCGAGCTGGCCACGCTCGCCACCGGCGTCGAGGACGGCGTCACGCAGGTCCTTCCTCCGTGCCCGCGCGACGTCGCTGTCGGCGTGGGCGGGGCCGTGCTCGAGAGTGCCGGGCCCCTCACGGGTCCCCTCGTCGCGCACGGCGCGACGGCGCGTCGCCGCGCGTGGTTCCGCCAGCTGCGCGCGGCCCTCGTCGTGGTCGTCCTCGCCGCGGGGGCCGCCTGGTGGCTCGACGTGTCGTGGGCGTGGGTCGCCGCCTTCGCGGTCGCGGCGCTGGTGGGCGCCGTCCTCGTGGGCGAGGCGGCGTACCGCCATCTCGGGCACGCGCTCACCGGCCGGCACCTGGTCGCCGGCAGCGGTGACCTGGCGCGGATCCGCACCGTGCTCGAGACCGACGGCATCATCGGCTGGGTCTTCGCCCAGTCGTGGTGGCAGCGGCGGATCGGCCTGGCCGACCTGACCGCCACGACGGCGGCCGGCCACGAGCGGGTGCTCGTCAAGGACGTACGCCTCGACGTCGCCGTGGCGCTCGCCGACCAGGCGACGCCGGGGCTGCTGACGCCGTTCGTCGAGGTGCCCGCCTAGAACCAGCTCGCGTGCATGTCCAGCGTCGTGGTGTCACCGGAGGCGAGCAGGTCGAGCATCGGCCCCACCTTGGGCAGCTCCCAGCGGAAGAAGTAGCGGGCGGCGGCGCGCTTGCCGTCGTAGAAGTCGCCCTCCTGCTCCCCCACCGCGACGAGCTGCTCGAGCCACATCCAGGCGACGACGACGTGCCCGGCGGCCTCGAGGTAGACGGTCGCGTTGGCCATCGTGCGCTCGGGGTCGCCGAGCCCGGCCAGCGCCATCGTGACCTCGCCCAGCCGGTCGACCATCGCCTTCAGGGCGGCAGCGTGCGCGGCGGGCTCCCCGCCGAGGGCGGTCGCCTGCGCCACGGTCTGCTCGATCCGCGCCGCGAGCGCGAGCAGCGAGGCGCCGCCGCTGCCGAGCACCTTGCGACCGAGCAGGTCGAGCGCCTGGATGCCGTGGGTGCCCTCGTGGATCGGGTTGAGCCGCTGGTCGCGCCAGTGCGCCTCGACGTCGTAGTCACGGGTGTAGCCGGACCCGCCGAGCACCTGGATGGCCAGGCTGTTGCTCTCCTGGCCCCACTGGGACGGCCAGGACTTGGCGATAGGCGTGAGGAGGTCGAGGAGCCGGCCGGTCTCGGTGCGCTCGTCGTCGTCCTGCGCGCTGGCCTGCAGGTCGAGCAGGCGCGAGCAGTAGAGGTTCAGCGCCAGCGCCCCCTCCACGTAGGACTTCTGCGCCAGCAGCATCCGCCGGACGTCGGCGTGCTCGATGATCGGCACCTGCGGCGCGGTGGGGTCGGCGGCGGTGAGCCGGCGGCCCTGCGGACGCTCCTTGGCGTACGCCAGCGACTTGAGGTACGCCGTGTAGGCCGTGGTGGTGGCGGACATGCCGACCCCGAGCCGGGCGGCGTTCATCATGTGGAACATGTAGGTCAGGCCGCGGTGCGGCTCCCCCACCAGGTAGCCGACCGCGCCCGGGGCACCGCCCGGGGTGAACGCGCCGCCGCCGAAGACCGGGGCCGTGTTGACGGTGCCGCGGCTGCCGAGCTTGTGGTTGATGCCGGCCAGCGCCACGTCGTTGCGCTCGCCGATCGAGCCGTCCTCGGCGACGAGGTGCTTGGGCACGATGAAGAGCGAGATGCCGCGCGACCCGGGCGGCGCGTCGGGCAGCTTGGCGAGCACCAGGTGGACGATGTTGTCGCCCATCTCGTGGTCGCCGCCGGAGATCCACATCTTGCTGCCGAAGATCCGGTAGGTGCCGTCGTCGGCCGGCACCGCGCGGGTCGTCACGTCGCCGAGGCTGGAGCCGGCGTGCGGCTCGGAGAGCGTCATCGTGCCGAAGAAGCGACCCTCCAGCATCGGTCGCGCATAGCGGTCGACCTGGTCGGGCGTGCCGTGCTCGAGCAGCAGCGCGGCGTTGGCCATGGTGAGGAACGAGTACGCCGCGGTGCCGATGTTGGCCGCGGTGAACCACGCCATGCAGGCCGCGGCGACGACGTGCGGGACCTGGTGGCCGCCCATGTCCTCGTCGAGGGTCAGCGTGAGGAGGTCGGCCTTCGCGAACGCCTCGAGCGCAGCGGCGATCTCCGGGATGAGGTGCACCTTCTCCCCGTCGAAGGCCGGCTCCTCGGTGTCGCTGCGCCGGTAGTGCGGCGCGAACCGGTCCGTGGCGAGCTGCTCACACAGCGCGAGGAGCGCTTCGTACGAGCCGCGGTCGTGGTCGGCGAAGCGGGGCCGGTCGCTGAGCCGCTCCACGTCCAGCCACTCGAAGAGCAGGAACTCCAGGTCGCGCGGGGAGAGGATCGTGGAGGGCTGGGCGGGGGTGGGCACGGGCCGACGCTACCGGGCGCCACCGACCGGGCACCGGGCCGGACATGACGATCGCCCCCTCCGCTCGGGACGGAAGGGGCGACCGCCACCTGGGGCCGACTCTACGGGCCGGACCCGAGGACCCGGTGGATCAGGAGCCGTACAGGGCTCGCGCCCCGGCGCGGTCCGTGTCGGTCATCGACAGGTCGGCGGACGAGCCGTTGCACTGCGGGTAGTGCATGATCGACGCCTTGTCGTACGCCGTCAGCGGACGCCAGTTGTTGTCCTCGAAGCAGGTGCCGGCCTCGGGACGGGTGTGCTCGTGCCGGAAGCCCAGCGTGTGGCCGAGCTCGTGGCCCATGATGTTGCCGGGCGTCCAGGACCCCGAGCTCATCAGCGAGGTCGCGTTGACCAGCACGTTGCGGCTGCGCTTGGCGGTGCTGGGGAAGAACGCCCGGGCGATGTACTGCGTGGTGTTGGTCGGCTCCACGGAGAACAGGACCGCGTTGTTGCGGGTCGTGCAGCTGGCGTCCTGCGCGGGCACGTAGGTGAAGTTCACCTTCGACGTGGCGCCCTCCCAGAGCGCGACGCCCTGGCTCATCGCGTTGACCACGTTGGTCTTGGCGGTGCCGAACTTGTTGCTGACGCAGTAGGTCAGGTTCAGCGCCTGGGTGGCGGACCACTTGTCGTCGGCGCCACCGACCGTGTTCACGATGAGCCCGTTGGTCGGGGTGTCGCTGCCGACCATCCGGTCGTAGAACTCGCGCAGGTCGGCGTTGGTGCCGGCCGGCTCGTCACCGTTGACGATGTACTGCTTGTCGGTGTCCAGCAGGGTCGATGCCTTGAACTCCTGGTAGGTCGGCACGGTGGTGCCGGCCTCCGGAGCAGCGATCGAGGGTGCGGCGAGGCCGAGGCCGAGGGCGGCGACGGACCCGAGTGCGATCGCCCCGAGGCGAGTGCGCTTCATGTGATGGAACCTCCGAGATGTGTAGTGGGGGCACACCTGTCCCGGGGTCCTGCGGGTCACGCAGTCCTGCCCGAGTCGGTGCGTGCTGCGTACCTTCTCCCGGCCCGGACCGTCTGGCAAGGGTCCTTTCGGGGGTGGACGTGCGGGCTCCTAGGGTGGGCGGGTGCGCATCGCGACCTGGAACGTCAACTCCCTCCGCTCCCGCATCGACCGCGTCGAGGCCTTCGTGCAGCGCCACGACATCGACGTCCTGGCCCTCCAGGAGACCAAGGCGCGCGAGGACCAGCTGCCCCTGATGGGGCTGCAGGCGCTCGGCTACGACATCGCCGTCGCCGGCCTCAACCAGTGGAACGGCGTCGCCCTGCTGTCGCGGGTCGGGCTGGAGGACGTCGAGGTCGGGTTCGCCGACATGCCGCACTTCGGCGATCCGGCCTCGGCGGAGTCGCGTGCGATCGGCGCCACCTGCGGCGGCGTCCGGATCTGGTCGCTCTACGTCCCCAACGGACGCAAGCCCGACGACCCGCACTACGTCTACAAGCTCGACTGGCTGGCCCGGCTGCGCGCCACCGCCGGCGGCTGGCTCGAGGGCCAGACCGCCCTCGTCGGCGACTGGAACATCTGCCCGACCGACGACGACGTCTTCGACCCGGCGCAGTTCACCAAGTCCACCCACGTCACCCCGCCCGAGCGCGCGGCGTTCCAGGCCTTCCTCGACGACGGCTACGCCGAGGTCACCCGCGCGCACGCCCCGGGCTACACCTACTGGGACTACTACCGCCAGCGCTTCGAGCGCGACCGCGGCCTCAAGATCGACTTCGTGCTCGCCTCGCCGACGCTGGCCTCCCGCGTCACCGGTGCGTTCATCGACCGCGACGAGCGCGACCCGGCGCAGGGCACCGGCTCGCCGTCCGACCACGCACCGGTGGTCGTCGACCTCAGCTGACCAGGACCGGCTGCCGCGTGCTGCGGATGGCGTACGACATCAGGGCGGCGACCGCACAGAGGCCGGCCGCGGCGTAGAAGGCGGGGTCGTAGCCGCCCGTCACGTCGCGCACGACGCCCGCGCCCGTCGCGGCGAGCGCGGCGCCGACCTGGTGGCTGGCGAACACCCAGCCGAAGACGATCGGGCCGGTGGCCGCGCCGAAGCGGTCGCGGCACAAGGCGACCGTCGGCGGCACGGTCGCCACCCAGTCCAGGCCGTAGACGATGATGAAGACCCACATGCTCGGCGCGACGTGGGGCGACAGCAGGGCGGGGAGGGTCATCAGGCCGACGCCGCGGAGCGCGTAGTAGCCGACCAGGAGGTAGCGCGGGTCCCAGCGATCGGTGAGCCAGCCAGAGGCGATGGTGCCCACGACGTCGAAGATGCCGACGACCGCGAGGAGCGAGGCGGCGGTGGTCGCGGGCATGCCGTGGTCGTGGGCGGCGGGCACGAAGTGGGTGGCGATCAGCCCGTTGGTGGTCATGCCGCAGATCGCGAAGCCGCCGGCGAGCAGCCAGAACGTCCGGCTGCGCGCCGCGTCGACCAGCACCGAGATCGCCCGGCCGGCGCTCGACCCGACGTGCTGGTGCGGCGGCAGGCCGGGGTCGGCGTCGGTGGCGCCGAAGGCCCGCAGCCCGAGGTCGGCCGGGTGGTTGCGGAGGAAGAGGAGCACGGGCGGCACGACGGCGAGCGCGGCCACCGACGCGAGCACGGCCGCCGTACGCCACCCATGGTTCGTGGCGAACCACGCGACGACGGGGAGGAAGACCAGCTGGCCGGTCGCGTTGCCGGCGGTGAGGATGCCGCTGACCAGCCCGCGGCGGGCGACGAACCAGCGGCTGGTGATGGTGGCGACGAAGGCCATCGACATCGAGCCGGTGCCGATGCCGACCAGCAGGCCCCAGCAGAGGACGAGCTGCCACGCCTCGGTCATGAAGACGGTGAGCCCGCTGCCGACGGAGACCATGACGAGCGCGAAGGTCACCACCGGCCGCACGCCGAAGCGGTCCATCAGCGCCGCCGCGAACGGCGAGATCAGGCCGAAGAGCATCAGGTTGAGCGACACGGCCGAGCCGATCAGCCCGTGGGACCAGCCGAACTCGTCGTGCAGCGGCTCGATCAGAACGCCCGGCACCGACCGGAAGGCCGCCGCACCGACCAGCGTCACGAAGGTGACCGCCGCGACCACCCACGCCCAGTGCAGGCGGGTCCCGGGCTCGGTCGGGGGCGCTGAGGCAGGCGTCGTGGTCGTCACCGGCCCAGCATCCCCGAGGCCGGCGCCGGACGAGAAGTGGCAGGAATGCCAACATGTGGAAGAATCCGGCCATGACGTCACCGCACCGCGTCGTGGTCCTCGCCATCCCGCCCGTCATCGGCTACGACCTGACCATCCCGCCCCAGGTCCTCGGGGAGGCGGTCGACCACGACAGGCAGCCGCTCTACGACGTCCAGGTGGTGTCGGTCGACGACCGGCCCGTCGCGGCCAGCAAGGGCTACGCGATCGCCCCCTCGGCCCCAGTGACCGCCCTGGCGACAGCCCAGACCGTGATCGTCCCCGGCACCCAGATCGCCGGCCCGCGGCGCGAGGGCACGCTGCCCGACGACCTGCGCGCCGCCCTCGCCACCGTGCCGCCCGATGCCCGCTGGGTGTCGATCTGCACCGGCGCCTTCGTGCTCGCCGCGGCCGGCATCCTCGACGGCCACCGCGCCACCACGCACTGGAAATACGCCGACGACCTCCGTCGCCTCCACCCCTCCGTCGCGCTCGACGAGGACGTGCTGTTCACCGACGACGGGCGGGTGCTCACCTCCGCCGGGCTCAGCGCCGGCATCGACCTCTGCCTCCACCTCGTCCGCTCCGACCACGGCACCGCGGTCGCCAACGCAGTGGCCCGCCACATGGTGGTGCCGCCGTGGCGCGACGGCGGGCAGGCGCAGTTCATCGAGCGCCACGTCCCACGCAGCGGCGACGAGACGACGAGTGACGTACGCGCGTGGGCGCAGGCGCACCTGCACCACCCGCTCGACGTGGCGACCCTGGCCCGGCAGGCCTCGATGAGCGTGCGGACCTTCACCCGGCGCTTCCGCGAGGAGACGGGCCAGTCCCCCGGCGCCTGGGTCACCCAGCAGCGGATCCGGCACGCCCAGCACCTCCTCGAGGCCACCGACCTGCCGGTCGACCAGGTCGCCACCCGCGCCGGGATGGGCACGGCCGCGTCGCTGCGCCAGCACCTTCGGGCCAGCGTCGGCGTCTCGCCCTCGGCGTACCGGCGTACGTTCCGCGGCGCCTGACCGGCTGCCCGGGGCGCCTCGCCGGCCGTCCGCCCGCCCTCGCCCCGCGCGGTAGTCCAGTGGCAGATGGCTGTCGTCCCGGGGTAGTCCAGTGGCAGATGGCTGCGATCCGCGGCCCGGCACGACCATCTGCCACTGGACTACCCCGGCGGGCGGTCGGGGGTCGCCTCCCACGGACTGTCGGTGGTCGGCCCCATGCTGGGCTCATGGACACCTTCCCCCTCCTGCTGACCCTGGCGCTGGTCCTCGCCGTCGGACTCGCGCTGGGCGCCGTCATCGGTGTGCTGTGGTCGCGCAGCCGGCCGGCCGACGACGCCGCCGTGGCCGCGCTCGAGCAGCGCGTGGCCGACCACGCCGTGGTGCAGGACGGCCTCGACCGCCTCCAGGACCAGCTGAGCGACCTGGCCCACGACCGGGTGGCGTGGCAGGCCCAGCTCAACCAGCAGGTCGCGGAGATGCGCCACTCGACCGACACCCTGCGCCGGGAGACCACGACCCTCGCCTCCGCGCTGCGCAAGCCGCAGGTGCGCGGGCAGTGGGGCGAGCTGCACCTGCGGCGCACCGTCGAGCTCGCCGGGCTCGTCGACCACTGTGATTTCGCGGAGCAGGTGACCTACGACGACGGGCGGCTGCGGCCCGACCTGGTCGTCTCGCTGGCCGGCGGTCGCACGATCGCCGTCGATGCGAAGGCGCCGCTCGCGGCGTTCCTCGACCTCACGGGCAGCGACGACCCCGCGGAGCACGACCGGGCGCTCTCCCGGCTGGGCGAGCACGTCCGCAAGCACGTCGGCGACCTCGGCTCCCGCCGCTACTGGGAGGCGCAGGCCCGCACGCCCGAGTTCGTCGTGCTGTTCCTGCCCGGCGAGGCGATCCTGCAGGCCGCACTCCAGGCGGCGCCTGACCTGGTCGAGCAGGCAGCGGCGAAGAACGTCGTGGTGGCCACGCCGTCCACGCTGATCGCCCTGCTCCGCACGGTCGCGCAGGGCTGGCAGCACGAGGTGCTCAACGAGCAGGCCGAGCAGGTGCAGCGGCTCGGCCAGGAGCTGCACGCGCGCCTCGGCTCGATGGCCGGCCACCTCGACCGCGTCGGCCGCTCGCTCAACGCCAGCGTGGTGGCGTACAACCAGGCGATGGGCTCGCTCGAGGGGCGCGTCCTGGTCTCCGCGCGGCGCTTCGTCGACCTCGGGGTCACCTCCGACGTGCTCGAGGAGCCGCGCCAGGTGGAGTCGCGGCCGCGCACGCTCGCGGCGCCCGAGCTGGCCGCCCTCGAGGGCCTGGGCAGCGCCTCCGACGAGCCCACGCTCGACGACCTGCTCGACCACACCCCGACGGCTCCTCCGGCGCGTCGCGCCGAGGGCGCCTGACCACGGTCCTAGGTTGTGGCCGTGAACCAGGCCGACGTGTTCTGGGAGGTCGGGCGTGAGCCGGGCCGCCAGGTGGTGGCGCTCGGTGTCGCCGTCACGCTCACCGCGGTCAGCATCGACGTGCTCCTCGTCGGGCGCCTGACGTTCTTCTTCGACCTGTGCTTCATGGTGCTCTGCCTCGGCCTCGCCGCGCTGGTGCGGCGCCGGGACTTCTTCCTCGTCGCCCTCCTGCCGCCGGTCCTGATGCCCGTGGTCTTCGGGTTCGTGGCGCTGGTGGCCCGCGACGCGATCGCCGACGAGCGCGACAGCGTCCTCCAGGCGATCGTCTCCGGGGTCGCCACCCACGGCGTCGCGCTGGGCGTCGGCTACGCCCTCTGCCTCGGCTGGCTCGCCTGGCGGCTCCACCGCGAGAGCGACGGCCACATCGCCGACGAGCTCAGTCGCGAGCTGGGCCAGCGCGCCGGCTGACCGGGCAGTTCCTCCCCGTCCGGCTCACCCACCGGGCAGTTCCTCCCCGTCCGGCTCACCCACCGGGCAGTTCCTCCCCGTCAGGGAGGAATGAAGTGCCCGGTCACCCGTCGGGACGGGGACGAAGTGCCCGGTCAGGCCTCGAAGCGCGACACGTCGCCCGCCCCGTGGCGTACGACGACGGGCTCGGCGTCCGACCAGTCGATCACCGAGGTGGGCTCGGCGGTGACCTCGCCGGACTCGATCACGATGTCGACGACGTGGTCGAGGTCCTCCTTGATCTCCCAGCCCATCGTGCGGGCCTCGGTCTCGCCGGGGAGGATCAGGGTGCTGGTGAGGATCGGCTCGCCGAGCTCCTCGAGCAGGGCGCAGACGAGCCGGTGGTCGGGGATCCGGACCCCGACCGTGCGCTTCTTGGGGTGCATCAGCCGCTTCGGCACCTCACCTGTCGCGGGCAGGATGAACGTGTAGGGACCCGGGGTCGCCGCCTTGATCGCCCGGAACGCGTGGTTGTCCACGTGCACGAACTGCCCGAGCTGGGAAAAGTCCTTGCACATCAGCGTGAAGTGGTGGCGGTCGTCGAGCTCGCGGATCCTCAGGATCCGGTCGCGGCCCTCCCGGTTGCCGAGCTGCGCGCCGAGGGCGTAGCCCGAGTCGGTCGGGTAGGCGATCAGCTGGTCGTCGCGCAGCGCCTCGACGACCTGGGTGACCAACCGCGGCTGGGGGTTGTCCGGGTGGATGTCGAGGAAGCGGGCCACGTCTCAGGCCTTCTGCGCGGCGCGCAGGTCGCGGCGCAGCTCCGGCGGCAGCGCGAAGATCAGCGACTCCTCGGCCGAGTGGACCGCGCGGGCATCGGGGTAGCCCCGCTCGGAGAGGAACGCCAGCACGCCCTCGACCAGGTCCTCCGGCACCGACGCGCCCGAGGTGACCGAGACGGTCTCGACGCCGTCGAGCCAGGCCTCGTCGATCTCGGTGTGGTCGTCGACGAGGTACGACGCCCTGGCGCCGGCCTCGAGGGCCACCTCGACGAGGCGGACGGAGTTCGACGAGTTGCGCGAGCCCACCACGATGACCAGGTCGGCCTCGGCGGAGATCTCCTTGATCGCGAGCTGGCGGTTCTGGGTGGCGTAGCAGATGTCGTCGCTCGGCGGGTCGAGCAGCAGCGGGAACTTCTCGCGGATCGCGGCCACCGTCTCGAGCGTCTCGTCGACGCTGAGGGTGGTCTGGGAGAGCCAGGCGACCTTCGCCGGGTCGCGCACCTCGATGTGGGCCACGTCCTCGGGGCTCTGCACGAGCTGGATGTGGTCGGGCGCCTCACCGGCGGTGCCCTCGACCTCCTCGTGCCCCTCGTGGCCGATCAGGAGGATGTCGTAGTCGTCGCCCGCGAAGCGCTTCGCCTCGTGGTGGACCTTGGTCACCAGCGGGCAGGTCGCGTCGATGGTCTTCAGGCCGCGGTCGGCCGCCTGGGCGTGCACGGCCGGGGACACGCCGTGCGCGGAGAACACCACGGTCTGGCCCTCGGGCACCTCGTCGAGCTCCTCGACGAAGATCGCGCCGCGCGACTCGAGGTTGGCCACGACGTGCTTGTTGTGCACGATCTGCTTGCGGACGTAGACCGGCGAGCCGTAGAGGTCCAGCGCCTTCTCGACGGTGATCACGGCCCGGTCCACGCCCGCGCAGTAGCCGCGCGGGGCCGCCAGCAGGACGTTCTTGGCGGTCTCGGGGTCCAGGACCGGGGGCAGGCCGAGGTCGGTCGTCATACGGCTCAGTCTACGGACCGCACCCGGTGGCGCCCCATCGTGAGGGCCACCCCGCGACCGCTCGTACGCCCCGTCGTGCGCGGCCACCACCAGCGCGCGTCTCCGAGGGCGGCCACGAGCGCCACGACGGCCACGCCGCCGAGCGCCACCCACCCGGCCAGGCTGGCGCCCCAGTCGCCGAAGTCGCCGCTGCCGTCGGCGTAGGGGAAGACCGGGAGCTGCTCGGAGAAGGGACGGACCAGAGCCCACGCCGTCACCAGCGGGACGACGACGAGCCCCAGCCGGACGCCCGGGTCGGGGTCGCCGCCCGAGCGACGCCACGCCGCCCATGCGGCACCTGCGAGGCACGCCGCGACCCCCTGCCACGCGACGTGCCACGGGTGGGCGAACAGGTCGTCCCAGGACCTCAGCACGGCCACGGACCAGGCGCCCAGCAGGAGCAGCACGCCAGCGGCGCGGGCCGTCGTACGCCACCAGAGCGGGCGCGGGAGCGCGTCGACGAGGACCGCGGCCGGCTCGTCGAAGCAGGACGCAGCGCCCGCGGCGAGCAGCGCGACCGCGCAGCCCTGCAGCGGCCAGGTCTGCCACGGCCACCGCTGGACGACCTCCATCGACGCCACCACGAGCACCCCGTGGGCCGCGATCCGCAGCCACGGGACGGCTCGGGCCGCGTACGGCATCACGGTGTCGCGCCGCTCGAGGGGAGCGGGTTGACCAGCGTCGTGTCGGGGCCGACCAGCATCGCGGTGAGGCACAGCGCGGCGGCGACCAGGGCAACCACGGCGATGCGGGTGCGCAGGGCGGCCCGGTCGGCCTCGGGGTCGCGGTAGAGGGCGACCAGCACGCCGAGGACGCAGAGGGTCGCGAGGTAGCCGATGTAGGCGTAGGGCGAGCCGGAGTAGCGCAGCGCGGCGTCGGGGTCGCTCTCGGTGCCACCGGCGCCGTAGAAGTGGATCCAGACCCAGACGTGCCGCCACGAGGCGGCCCAGTCGAAGAGCGGCTGCATCACCATCGTGGTCAGGACGACGACCACGCTCAGGACGGGGGCCACCCAGCGGCGCGGCCACCACCGGCCGATGACCAGGCCGAGCACGGGTCCTCCGGCCGCGGCGGGAACGCCCTCCGCGAACATGCTGGCCAGCACGAAGGTGTCCGACATCGTGCCGAAGGGCACCGTCTGCGGCTCCGGCGGGTGGAGCTGGTAGGCGACCACGGCCAGGACGTACCAGACCAGTGCGGTGGCGAGCGGGACGACCACCGCGCAGGCGAGCGCCAGCGTGCGGGTGCCCTGGTCGACGCTCACCGCGCCGGCAGCCTCGGCCGCGCGGTCGGAGTTGCGCACCAGCCCGGCCATCACGCTGATGCCGAGGACGCCGAGCAGGGCCGCGGGGGCGATGCCGTCCCCCGTCACCGACCAGGAGGCGTCGGGTGACAGGAGCCCGATCACGGTGACGGCGAGGAGGAGCCCGGCGCCCACCCAGTAGAGCTTGTGGTGCAGGTAGGCCGAGACCTCCTGCCGGGCGAGGCTGGTGAGGGTGGCGTCGCGGAACGTCAGCGAGCTGGTCATGACACGACTCCTTGGGTGGTCGGCTCCCCGCGCAGGAGGAGGTAGGCGTCCTCGACGGACGGTTCGACGGGGGTGGCGTCGGCGCCCGGGCGGCCGCCGACGGAGCGGATCGACCCGGTGCCGGTACGCCACGAGGTGAGCGCACCGGGCAGCGCTGCGGGCGCGACGTGCACCCGGCCGACGGCGGTCTCGACGAGCTCGACGACGGTCCCGTCGAAGCGCAGCACGCCCGCGTCGATGACCAGGACCCGGTCGCAGAGCGCCGAGACGTCCTCGGTCTGGTGCGTGGCGAGCAGGACGGTGCCCAGCAGGCCCGACAGGATGCCGCGCAGCGAGGCCCGCTGCTCGGGGTCGAGGCCCGTGGTCGGCTCGTCGAGGATGACCAGCCGGGGGTCGCCCATCAAGGCCTGCGCCACCGCGAGGCGGCGGCGCTGGCCGCCGGACAGCCGGGCGACCTTGGTCGTGGCCCGCTCCGCGAGGTGCACGAGCCCGAGGACGCGCTGCACCTCCCGGTGCCGGGTGTCGGTGGCGTTCCACTCCTTGAGGACCGCGACGTAGTCGAGGAACCCGAAGGCGGTCATCCCGCGCGGGAAGGTGACCTCCTGCGGCAGGTATCCGATGGCACGCCGGGCAGCGGTGCGCTCGGCGTGGGTGCCGGTCACCTCGTGGCCAGCGACCGTGATCCGGCCCGTCGTCGGCGGCAGCGTGCTGGCGAGCAACCGCAGCATCGTGGTCTTGCCGGCGCCGTTGGGCCCCAGGAGCCCGACGATGCCCGGCCGGAGCACGAGGTCGGTCACCCCCAGCGCGCTGCGGTGGCCGTAGTCCTTCGACACGCCCTCGAATCGGGCGGTGACGTGGTCGTTGATCGTCATGAGCGGGCTCCTGTGGCCGTGAGCGTGGTGGACCGGACGACGAGCAGCACCGCCATGGCGACGGCGAGGGCGAGGCACGCAAGCTGTGCGGCGGGTGCGACGAGGGCGTCGGCAGCGTGCTGCCTGCCGACCAGCGCCATGAGGGTCGCCCACCCCACGGCGACCCCCGTGGCGGCGGACCAGGCGTCGAGCCAGGTCAACAGGGCCAGCGTGGCGCTGGTCAGCCCCAGGCCCGGCAGCAGCCACGCGAAGGCCAGCGGCTGCAGTCCGGGGACGAGGGTCCCGACGGCCGTGGTGAGCGGCAGCGCGACGACCAGCGCGGCGGTGGCCCGGAGGAGGGCAAGTCGGAGCCTGCTGTACGGAGTGCCCGCCTGGACCTCGCGCAGGGGGTCGGTGGCGTCGTACGCCGCGACTACCGCGAGCACCGGCACCAGCGGAGCGAGGAGCAGGAACGCGAGGTCCCGGTAGCCGGTGAGCATGCCGGAGACGAAGGCGCACACCAAGGCACCAGCGACGGCGACGGTCCATGGCAGGTAGAGCCCGTCCGAGGCCGAGAGCAGCACGGCGTCGCGCTCCCCCAAGCCCGCCCGGCGCATCCAGCGCAGCGGTGCCGACGGGACCGGTAGGGCGACCTCGCGCGCGATGCCGGCCCACACCTTCGCGAGGGCGTCGGCCGGCACGGCCGCCGCCGCCGTCTCCTGGCACCGCTCGCAACGCATCACGTGCGCCTCGACGGAGTCCGCGAGGTCGACCGCGAGACGACCGGCTTCGTACGCCTCCCACAGCGGTTCGTCCACGTGCCACTCGGAACGCTCGGACATGCCGCTCACCACCCCTCCCTCACCACGAGCTGCTCGCGCAGCTGACGCCTCGCGGCGCGCAGCCGCGTCTTGACCGTTCCTTGCGGGAGCCCCAGCAGCCGGGCGGCCTCCCGGGTGCTGAGGCCGTCGAGCGCAGTCGCTCGCAGCACGTCGCGCAGCTCGGGCGACAGCCTGCCGAGCGCGCTGCCGAGGTCGCCGTGCTCGGCGGCCAGGAGCAGCTCGTCCTCGGCGCTGCGCACCGTCGGCGAGAGCGCGGACAGGAGCTGCTCGGCGACGGGCAGGGGCGCCGCGCGCTTGCGCAGCCGGGTCACCAGCTGCCGGATCGCGATCCCCCACAGCCACGCGCCGACCTCGCCGTCGCCGCGGAATCCGCCCGGGTGCCGCCACACCGCCAGGAACGTGTCCTGCAACGCCTCGGCAGCCAGGTCGGGGTCCGACGAGCGGCGCCGCAGGCGGGCCAGCAGCCACGGGGAGTGCCGGTCGAACAGTGCCCGCAGCGCCGCCTCGTCCCCTTCGGAGACGGCCGCGAGCAGCTCTGCGTCGCTGCGCTCGTGCCCGTCCATGCCCACCCTGTCGTCGTGGGGTGCCGGATCGGATTTCCTCCGTCGGGTCCCGGCCGGATCGTGGGGGCGTACGCCGGCATCTCCCGGTCGCGCCCGTGTGCTGTCGTGCCTCTCCCCTAGAGTCGCGCACGTGCCCTCCCTCCGCGACGCCACGGCCGAGTCCCCGGCCCCCGTGCGGGCCGTGGCCAACGCCGTCGCGCAGTGGATCGACAAGCTCGGCGGGGTGTGGGTCGAGGGCCAGATCGCCCAGGTCAACCGGCGCCCCGGCGTCAACACGGTCTTCATGACGTTGCGCGACACCGTCGCCGACATCTCCGTCACGCTGACCTGCGCGCGCTCGCTCTTCGACTCGATGAACCCGCCCCTCGTCGAGGGTGCCAGCGTCGTCGTGCACGCCCGGCCCAGCTTCTACGCCAACCGCGGCTCCTTCTCGCTGGCGGCGCGCGAGATCCGGATGGTCGGCCTCGGCGAGCTGCTCGCCCGCCTCGAGCGCCGCCGCCAGCTGCTCGCCGCCGAGGGACTGTTCGCACCGGAGCTCAAGCGCGACCTGCCCTTCCTGCCCGGTCGCGTCGGGCTGGTGACCGCACCCAACAGCGCGGCCGAGCGCGACGTCCTGGAGAACGCGCGCCGGCGGTGGCCGGCCGTGCAGTTCGAGGTGGCCTACGCCGCGATGCAGGGCACGCGCTCCGCGGCCGAGGTGATGGAGGCGCTCGACAGGCTCGAGCGCAACGCGGAGGTCGACGTCATCGTCGTCGCCCGCGGCGGCGGCTCGATCGAGGACCTGCTCCCCTTCTCCGACGAGGCGCTGGTCCGGGCCGTCCACGGCATGCGCACCCCGGTGGTCTCGGCGATCGGCCACGAGCCCGACCAGCCGCTGCTCGACCTCGTCGCCGACGTACGCGCCTCGACGCCCACCGACGCGGCCAAGCTGGTCGTCCCAGACATGGCCGAGGAGGCCAACGGCGTGACGTGGGCGCGCGACCGGCTGCGGCAGGTGATCACCCAGCGGATCGCGCGCGAGCAGGAGTGGCTGGCACAGGTGCGGTCACGGCCCGCGATGGCCGACCCGCGCAACCTGCTCTCCGCCCGCTCCGACGAGCTCGACGACCTCCTGGCGCGCGCCCGGCGTACTCTCTCGCACCGCCTCGACCGCGCCGCCGACGACATCGGCCACCAGCGCGCGCGGGCGCAGGCGCTCTCGCCGCTCGCCACCCTCCAGCGCGGCTACGCCGTGCTCCAGGACGCCGACGGCCACGTGATCACCTCCGTCTGCCAAGCCACCGCCGGCGCCGCCGTCTCGGTGCGCGTGGCCGACGGCCGGGTCCACGCCACCACCGACCGCATCGAAGAAGCCAGCCTTGTGGAGGATCCCGATGACTGAAGCCACCCCTCAGCAGCCCAGCTACGAAGAGGCGCGCGAGGAGCTCATCGAAGTGGTCCGCACCCTCGAGGCGGGCGGCACCACCCTCGAGGAGTCGCTCGCGCTCTGGGAACGCGGCGAGGCGCTCGCCAAGGTCTGCCAGGACTGGCTCGACGGCGCCCGCAAGCGCCTCGACGAGGCGATGGGCACCGAGTCCGCCGACTGAGCCCGGCCGGGCGGTGGTCCACCGACATTTCCCGCCGGCGGAATGTAGGTGGACCACCGCTCGGCCCGCGCCAGCGGTGGTCGAGGAGGATTCGGCGCACCCGCAATCCCCCTCCGCCACCGCTGGTGGCACGACACGCCCGTACGCCCCCGACGAGCGGTGGTCGAGGAGGATTCGGCGCACCCGCAATCCCCCTCCGCCACCGCTGGCGGCACGACACGCCCGTACGCCCCCGACGAGCGGTGGTCGAGGAGGATTCGGCGCA